>CALRQL020000004.1:0-313433 GCA_943370295.1 Agrobacterium sp. 719_389
CTTGTAGCTGAACTCGCCTTTTTCTACTTGAGATACCACTTGCAATTTAAAGGCTAAACTGTAATCTCGTTGGCTACGCTTGTTCGTCTGTTGTTCTGATTTTAACATAATAAGTTGATTTAGGTGTCAACTTATTTCAGGACGGGACATACAACATAAAAAGGCCGGTGCAATAATGCACCGGCCTTTTTATGTTGTATGATTTGAGTGTTTGCGCAAAATTGAGACACAAAACATACTTTTCTATATATTTGATTGGTAACAATAATCCTGTTGTGATGGAAAAATATCTAAAAATTCTGTTGATTGTACTGGCCGCTTTATTAGCTATAAACCTTGTTTTTAATTTATTTAAAGGAGATAGCGGCAATCTGGATAAAGCTATTGATAATATTAATAAATCGCAGCGAAAGCTTGATTCATCGCTGATGCAGATTAATTATACCCGCAATAAAATAGACTCGATACGTAATGATATTGATGTGTTTAAAGTGTACATTAAAGACATACAAGGTCGTGTTGAGATTTTGGATTTAGAAAACAGAAAGGGGCTTACTGATTACAAAAAGTACCGCGATAGTTTAAAAAGCCGCTTAGACGAGTTGTATCATACTATTGATACAACAGCTAATAATCTACCTGATTTTGTAATTACCGATTAATAACTACCCATGAAATTAAAACTGATTATATTAATTGCGATGGCTGCTTTTGCATTGCAAAGTAGCGCACAGGGCCGCCTGAAAACCTTTGAGATTTGCAACAGCAGCGATAGTATAAAGCGGGTTAACTTTGGCGATACTGTGATTATTGGGTGCAATGGCGGTGCTTACTTGCTAAACCAAAATGTACTGGATAATTACCGCAAGAGTTTGCAAAACAACCGCAGTTGCGCTGAGATTATGAGAACCTATTCGGCATTATCTAACACGCAGGATAGTTTAATTGGCGAACAAAATAACCGCTTTAATGAACTGAAAAATAAGTTTGACAGTTTGAGTAATAACACGGGACAGTTTCTTACCATCACACAAGGAAGTTTGAACCAGTTGAGCGATACATTAGGTGCTGTGGCGGTAAACCTTGTTGAAACTAAGCAACTGTTATCAGATACTAAGTTACTGTTGGAAGAGCAAAAGAAAAACCAATGGAAAGACAGACTGAAATGGGGATTGGGTGGTTTTACCGTGGGTGTGGTGGCCACCACAGCTGTGTTTTTGATAGCGAGGTAATTGGGTTGATGTAAGAAGTCATAGTATTCCTAATAGGAATTTCAATTAAGATTGGAAACCTGCGAATGGCTTAAATATTTATTTAAAACCTGTTTTAATAACGCATAAATAGGTTTTGCACATTAGCCAGTTACTAATGCAACAAAAGCTTGGAAAATGTGGAGGTTTCTTGGATGTTTAGAACGCCTTCAACTTCTCCAAAGTTTCGGTCAAACGCTTTTTGGGTAAAAAGTGTTCTTCAAGGTCTTTAGCAAGGGGCACGGCCGTATCTAAGCTGCCTACCCGCATTACGGGAGCATCCAAGTATTGGAAACAATTTTCAGCAATCCAAGCCGCTATTTCGCCTCCAATACCACCGGTAAGGGTGTCTTCGTGGAATACCAGCACACGACCCGTTTTCTTCACTGTTGCTTCTACAGCGTCTTTATCCCAGGGCAAAAGAGTGCGCAAATCAATAATATCTGCATTAATACCCTGTTTTTTACATTCTTCAACCGCCCAATGTACGGCTGCTCCGTAAGTAATAATTGAAAGCTCATCACCTTCGGTTACCGTGCGGGCTTTACCAATTTCAATGGTATAATAATCATCGTACACAGGCTCTTCAATGCTGCGGTACAATGCTTTATGCTCAAAGAAAATAACGGGGTTCGGGTCGTCAAAAGAGGCACACAATAAACCTTTAGCATCTGCCGGAGTACTTGGGTACACCACTTTAAGTCCGGGAGTATGGAAAAACCATGCCTCGTTGCTTTGGCTGTGGAAAGGGCCTGCACCCGTTCCTGCACCTGTAGGCATACGCACCACCACATCAGCGTTTTGTGCCCAGCGGTAGTGGCTTTTTGCAAGGTTATTAATAATTTGGTTGAAACCACAAGTTACAAAATCAGCAAACTGCATTTCCATCATGGCTTTATGGCCTTTGATGCTAAGGCCGTAAGCAGCACCCACAATAGCCGATTCGCACAACGGGGTGTTACGCACACGTGCTTTGCCAAATTTTTCTACAAAACCTTGGGTAATTTTAAATGCCCCGCCGTATTCAGCAATGTCCTGTCCCATCAACACCAAGTTGGGGTGGCGTTCCATACTTTGTGCCATTGCCTCACTTAGGGCATCAATAAACCTTTTCTCAGTAATTTTATCCGTAGCAGGTTTCACCACTACGTTTTTTAGCGTTCCGTAATCACCTGATGAAACAACTTCAACAGGTTGGTACATATCAGCAAGTTCTTCTGCTTCATCACAAACTACTTCGGGCATGGCAAATACTTCTTCAAGTCCGGCCTCCATCGTTTGCTTAAAATCAGCTTTTATGGCTGCAACCTTAGCATCGTCAAGCAATCCTATTTCTTTCAAGTAGTTTTCATAATTAACAACAGGGTCTTTTTTACCCCATTCATCAAACAACTCCTGCGGCACATATTTAGTTCCCGAAGCTTCTTCGTGCCCGCGCATCCTAAAAGTCATTGCCTCAAACAAAATCGGGCGGGGGTTATTACGTATATCTTCGGCCCAGGTAACAAGAGTGTCGTACACCTCCAAAATATTGTTACCATCTACTTGCACGGCTTCAATACCGTAGCCAATACCTTTATCAATAAACTGTTTTTGACGGAATTGCTCATTGCTGGGGGTTGATAGCCCGTAGCCGTTATTTTCAATCACAAAAATTACAGGCAAATCCCACACAGCAGCAACATTTACCGCTTCGTGAAAATCCCCCTCGCTTGCACCACCGTCGCCGCTAAATACCACGGCAAGTTTCTTTTCGCCTTTTAGTTTGTGCGCCAATGCAATACCATCGGCTACACCCAGCATTGCACCCAAATGCGAAATCATTCCTACAATATGATACTCATTGGTGCCAAAGTGGAATGAACGATCGCGGCCTTTGGTAAACCCTTCTTTTTTACCCTGCCATTGAGCAAACAATTTGCTAAAAGGAATATTGCGGCCTGTAAAAACACCCAAATTACGGTGCAGGGGCAATATGTATTCATCGGGGTGCAAGGCAGCCGCAACGCCACAAGCAATGGCCTCTTGCCCTATACCGCTGAACCACTTGCCTACTTTGCCCTGACGCAGCAAAATGAGCATTTTCTCCTCAATCATGCGAGGATATAAGATGGATTTATAAAGCCCTAAAAGGGTTTCGTCTGAATAGTGCTTACGGTTAAAATGCATAAAACTGCCGCAAAAGTAAGAGTTTTTACGGCGAGTAAACCAAAAATCACTACTTATAGTTGGGCGTATGGGCGCGGTACAATTGTTTATTTAGTGAAGGATTGAAGTTGAACCGAAGACTAATACCCACATTGTCTTTAAGAAAACGACGGTTGATAATTCCTACGGTGTAGTTAACATAAATATCTAAAAAGTATGCCAGCGATACGCCTAATGAAGGGCGTATTTGGGTACTATGGCGACTTTCTTCAATAGTATTTACAATATCCATGCGCATGCCTGCTACTCCCAGCATTTCCATTTGGCCGTAAATCCTGAATGCGAATGAGGGGTTAATACTGTTAGTGATGTAATCAAAGCCAATACCTCTGTGTACAAAGGGAGGCATACCGAAGGCGCATCCTTTTTTACCTCCGCTGCGTTTATAGGTTTTGTAACGGCCAATATCTACATTAAAGCTGTTGTTTTTTGCAACTGTGTAACCCATGCCAATGTGCCACCCCGTTATTTTTTCCCAACGTTGTTCGCTCAAGCGCTCTGTTGTTTGGGCGTTTGCTGCCAATGAGCATGCAGCAACAATAATGCAAAGCAAGTAAAGGTTAGGTTTCATTCTTTTATAACGATTGGTATCAACGGTTATTATTTGCAGGTTGTGTATTTTCTACCAAGCGGATAAAATAGAAAATACAAAACACTGCTCCGATGGCTGATAGCAGAATTGCTGCAGACGGACTAATGGAATCCCACAAAAAACCGATTACAGTGTTGGCAAATACCAGAATGATGCTGATACTGCTGCCCAAAAAGCCATAAGCGGTGGCTTTTTCGTTTGGTTGGCAAAGGTGGCTTATCCAAGCTTTACTGATTCCATCGGTTAATGCTGAAAATGCCCCGTAAATCAAGAACAGTATAATTATGTGCCAATAGTTTACGGCAAAGGGTAGTAGGGCGTAGGTAATTGCAAAACAGCTTAAACCGGCTATGTACACTTTTTTAAACCCTATTTTATCAGATAAATGCCCGAACGGGTAGGAGAGGAGCGCATAAAAGGCATTGTATAAAATATAACTGCCGATGATAAAGGTTTCGCTAAACCCTTTGTGTTTTAAAAACAACAATAAAAATACATCGGAAGTATTAAAAAGATAAAAAATAATTATTCCGATGGTAAGCATTCGATATTGTGGTGTTGCGGTTTTCCAGTATTTAAAATGGCTTAAAAAACCCGTTCTGGTTTTGTTTTCGGTATTTAAAGTTGTTTTGTTTGACTCGGTGAGAAGAAAACACATAAAAATAGCTGCAATGCCCGGTAGTATTGCCCATAAAAACACATTTTTGAAATTAGAAGGTTCTAAACTCAATAAAATAAATGCAGATAATGCTCCTAAGGTAGCTCCTAAAGTATCCATGCTGCGGTGCAGGCCAAATACACGCCCCCGATTTTGTGGTGTGCATTCATCAGCTAACAAAGCATCGCGAGCGCCTGCGCGTAGTCCTTTGCCCAATCGGTCGGCAGTGCGGGTAAAAAGTACCCATACAGGATGTGCAAACAATACCGTTAGTGGTTTTGCGGCAGCACTCAGCGCATATCCCCAACGGATAAACGGAACCCGTTTTTGAAGGTCGTCAGAAAGTTTACCAAAATATCCTTTGCTAATTCCGGCGGTAAGCTCAGCTGCTCCTTCCAGAAAACCGATAAAAGCCATGGTGAAACCAATGTGTTTGAGGTATAACGGCATTACAGGGTATAGCATTTCGCTGGCCATATCAGTAAATAAGCTGATGAGCGAAAGTATCCAAACACGGCGGGTTACAGCGGGGGCCAAGGGTACGTTGTTTATACAAACTTAGCGATATACTTTTCTTTTCTCAAGGTTCGTTCCTAAAGTATGAAAAAGTGCTTGTATGTCCTTATCGCTATCCTGTTAACTGCTAAAGTATACGCACAATCTGATACAGTAGCTGATGATAGCGTTAAGATAAAAGTCCATTTTTTGTATGGGTCAAAGCCTAAGAAAAAATACAAAGAGACAGAGAAACCTTGGTTTGGAGGCATACACGGCGGCCATGTGAGTATTGAGGCCGGTGGTAATGTGGTGGGTTTTGAGCCTTTTGGCAGTTTACATGTTGTGTCAAAAAGTAAGCTGCATTCAGAATTTGTAAGTGAGCCGCTGCAAGAATGGGTGCAAGATACCGCGACTCTTAAATACACTACCATTGTAATACCCCTAAGTAAAGCACAATACGACTCGTTGCTAAAAATACACGCGGCATACACCACAAGTCCTCCGTATGATTATGCTTTTTTGGGGATGCGTTGTGCATCAGCCACATATGAAATTTTGGGAAGAATAGGGGTGGTTGACTACAAAGCCAATACAAAGAACGTAGCTGTAAATTTTTACCCAAAGAAATTACGACAAAAACTATTGAAACTGGCCGAACGTAAAGGGTATGAGGTAATACGGCAAGAGGGAAGGACTACCCGTATTTGGGAGGATGATTGAGATAAAACCAAAAAAATACGGTAATAAATAACTATTTAGCAACGGGTTTTAACCCGTTGCTTTTGCAGTTACCGATATCGTGCGGACTTAAGTCCGCACGATATCGGTAATCGCGTCAAAGATGGATTGAAATCCATCTTCCAACAAAACACATTCATATGTTCAGCAACGTTGTTGTTGTTCAAAAGGTCATATCATTACAAATAGTTCCTAAAGTAAACTAAACAGTGTTTAGAAAAGTACCTTTGTGCTAATGAGAAAACCGGTCTTACTTATTATTTTTTGTGTGTTTTCATTGGTTAGTTTCAGCCAAAAGAAGCCAAATAAAATTTCAGACCATCTAACGTACACCAAATTAAACAAACGCACCTACCTTATTGAAGGTCATGGGTATTGCAACAGTTTGGTGTATGTTGACGGAAAAGAGGCGGCCATAATTTCTACTCCTCCTACAGATACAGCAACTAAGGAGCTTGTGTTATGGATTGAAAAGAAACTAAAGGCCGATGTGGTGGCTTGTGTTGTAGACCACTGGCATGCTGATGGTATGGGAGGAATTGATGTTTTGCAAGAACAAGGTATAAAAGCATACGCGTGTAAAAAAACTCAACTAACGGCCGCACAAAAACAATTGCCTGTTCCGGATGTGGGTTTTGATGAAGAAATAAGTATTTTAATAGGGCGCAAAACTATCATAGCTAAATACTTTGGCCCTGCCCACACTGCCGACGGTATAATGGTATGGTTACCCTACGAAGAAATTTTGTTTGGCGGTTGTGCGATGAAATGTTTAGCTGCAACACCGGGAAATCTTGGCGATGCTCATTTACTGGAATGGAGCAGCACAATGGAAAAAGTGAAAGCAGCCTATCCAAATGCAAAAACAGTAGTGCCCGGCCACGGCAAGCATGGTGATACAAGCCTGATAACTTATACTATTAATTTATTTGCTCCCTTTAAAAACACCGTTGGAGGTAGTCGAAGGGCCGGTTTTTTTGATTTCGCAAACGGTTGGTCAAAAATTCTGCGTTACGACAGGGATTCTACAGCGAATGGCAAATACTTTCTTATTAATGCTGAAGTGATTGTAAATAGGGGCGATTCAGACAATATTTTTATTATTTCTCCAATTCTAGAATACGACAGTACCCGCCAAACTATTAATGCCGATGAAGGATATTGCTATATTGAAAGTACGGATGCTGTAAGGTTTAAAGGCAATTTTAATTTTAACGGGCTTCTGTTAGAACCCTTCACCGATAGGCGAGGTTTAAGTATTATGGTAAATAAATTTATTTTTTTGCGATAAAAAATAATGTCCGCGAGTCAAAACCCACTCTGAAATTTAGCAGGTGTTTGTGCAGTATGTTTCTTAAAAAAACGGATAAAATAGGCAGAGTCGTCAAAGCCCAGCTGTTCAGCAATTTGTTTGATAGGTTTGTCAGAATAGGCCAATACCCGCTTAGCTTCCAACACCAAACGTTCGGCAATTAAATCTCCGGTGGTTTTGCCTACCGTTTCTATACAAATGCGGTTCAGGTGTTTTGCACTGATACTCATCAACGCAGCGTAGTCTTTTGGGTATTTTAATCGGGTATAATTCAGGTCTATTAACTGCCGTAAAGCACTCAACTTGTGTAAATAGAGCGTTGATTGTTTACTCACCGTTTCTTTGTGGCTATACACACTTTCAATATCAAGATACAGCAAGTTGCACAATGCCCCCAGTGTTTCAAATTTATGGGTTGAATCAGCAGCTTGGTTTTGGTCAAAAATCCTTTTAAACAAAGCTTCGGTTTGTTCCAATTGTCCATCATTCAACAGCACAAAAGGACTAACTCCTGCAGACGAAAAAAACGTGAATTCGCTAATGCGCTTATTGGCGCAAGTGATATCATAAAACTCTTTGGTATGAAAGAATATATACCCCTCAGTTTTATCAGTCAATGTCCATCGATGGACTTGCCCCGGATTCATTAAAAAAACAGCCCCTTTTGCAACGGGATAACTAATGAAGTCAATTTCATGTGTACCTGTGCCCTGCGTAAATAATACAGCAAGGTAAAAATCATGCTTATGAGGATGCTGAATAAACCCGTGTTTTTCGATATGTTCTTTTAACTGTCGCGCATAGAACGACGAATGGTAAAACTCGAAGTTCTCAATTTTATAAACGGGCAGTACTTTCATTAACAATTCCAAAAGTACCAAAATGTCTGTATAGTTCTATTATATGAGTAAGTCGTTCAACAAACGCTGTTTAACTCCACAGTACCTTTGCGTCAATAATTTACAACGTTATGAATGCGATACAACAAATTGCAAAAGGGGTTTGTCCGGTGTGTGGCAAGGGTGCTATTTTTCAATCGTCAAGTTTTTTAAGTATAAAACCGCCTGCTATGAATGAAAGTTGTACCCATTGCGGATATGTATTTGAAAAAGAAGCAGGGTTCTTTTGGGGTGCAATGTTTGTGAGCTATGCCTTTACCGTAGCTGAAATTATTGCCACCATCGTTACATGGAGTTTGCTGGTTGAAGGCAGTTTAGATACCCGTGTGATTTGGCCTACCGTAGCAGTCATTATCCTGCTGTCAACTTTTAATTTTAAGTTTTCGAGAATATTATGGATTTATTTCTTTGCCCCCAAAAGCGTAAAGAGCAAATCCTAACTTATTGAAGGGTTTTCCCCGTTATTTTATACACTTTAACAAAGTCTTTCTCCTCAAGCAGGGTATAAGTATAAGCAGCCTCAATTTTGGGTTTTATATCGTTTAAAAAGCCAATTACTGTATCCCCTGTTTTCAAGTCTTTCAGCTTTTTAGGTGCTATGATTTGAGCTTTATTTTTCTCAAACATCCGGATATAAAAATCAATGTAGGGGTTATAATCGTCATTATCTACCCAAAAATACCCATTAAGGTTTTTATCGGCTTTATAGGCATCAATTAAATAAAAATTAAGGGCTTGTGCTTCATACTCCCAGTCATACTGAAATTTTGGCGGACTAACATGGTTGAAGATCGTTTTATACGGAGTAATCATCAACCCTATTACTAATATATACGGAACAATATTAAACGACAGATTTTGCACTACGTTTTGTAGTACCTCTACCAGCCAATAAATGGCGATGGCTGCGAGTAATGCCGCAAAAGGATATACAGGGGCATTGTACCACAGCATTTGCGTATTGGCCGATGACACAACCGCCAAAAAGCCTAATGCGGTGCAGGTAATAAAAAGGGTTACATTTTTAATCTGATTGTTTTTACTGAGCAAACCCAAAATAATCCCGGCTGCACTTATCCAAAACCAATGGAGATAATGTTCGGTTTTCATTAAATGCAGGTAATACCCAAAATAAGGCTTGTCGCCGGTTAGCTGTTCGTTGAAACGGCCTGCAATATCCCAATGCCATGAGGCTTTCAGGTAGCCGGGGTTTAATAATTCTCGCCCCAAATAAATAATTACAACAGGAATAATAAAATAAAGTGCATACAGGTATGTTTTTTTGTTTTTTAGAAATACCAATGATTTATACCTGAATAATGTAAACATTAATAACCCGGGTAACATGAATAGCCCTGCTACTGATTTGGTAATCACCCCCAACGCCAGTATAATAAAGAACCACCGCAGGTATTTGTAGTTTTGGGTATCGATAAAAAAATAATATGCGATTGAAGACGCTGTAGTGAACAATACCAGCATGGCATCATAATCAGCGGTGCGGGTAACGTGGTTATTAATAAATCCCCGCGAGGTAACCAGCACCAACACTGATACAAACCCCATCCAATAATTTTTGAGGTGCCGTATGCAAAACAACCATAATAAAATACAAGTAAATAACCCTGCCAATGCTGAAGGCAGCCGAACTGAAAGCACGTTTAGCCCCAATGTTTTAATAAAGAAAACCTGTGCCCAATTAGTCAGCGGAGGCTTGGTACTCCACATATCGGGCGCGCCGCCGTAATGAACCACTAAGGGGTTGTAGTTTTCACTCATTTCGTAAGAACTCATCGCTACTCTTGCCTCATCAAATTGCATCAGCGGCAGACGATCGAGATTGTAAAACAACGGGAAGTACACCAAAACTGCCAGCAGTACCGGCAACAGATATAGCTTAGCTATTTTTTGAAATTGTGGCGACATTACGTCCGCAAATAAAGTTTTTTTTGCGGTATTGGGTATATTTGATATTGGCAAGCAACAATTTAACCGCTGTTGATACTCTTTTAAACACGATAGTTAACCGTATGAAAATATATTTACCCTTATTCGCTTTTGTTTTGTTGTTACTAAGCGCTTGCAGTAAAGAGGATGATTCATCTGCAACTTCTAATACACCTCAGGCTTCGAAAAAAGAGTTGCTAACTGCAAAGCCTTGGAAATATAAAAGTTGGACTGTAGCCCCCGGACTAAAAGACAGCTTGGGAAATACTTTTACCGATTATTACGCCTATTTACCCCAATGCGAGAAAGACGATATTATAACGTTTGCAACAACAGGTAGTGTTACCATTGACGAAGGGCCATCAAAATGTGACGCAAATGACCCTCAGGAACAAATTAGCGTTTGGTCGTTCAGTAATAACGAAGGAAAATTAAATATGGGTGGCTTTGCATATAACATCACCACCCTTACTTCAACTGAAATGGTACTTACTTTTACTGATTTGCAAGGTAGTACCACCGTAAATCATACAATTACCTTTAAGCACTAACGGCGTACAAAAGGATAATCTTCACCCACTTCTTTACCCTCTACAACAGCTTCGGTGCGGGCCATCATTTCGCCCTTACTGATAAATGTATAGCGGACGCGTTGGGGATTATCGTGTTCAAGGTTTTCAAACACCAGTTGTTTGGCGGTTGATTCTGTTTTTAGTGTAAACAACACGGGGGCATTGTCGTTTATTTGAGCAATGTACACCCAATGCTGGCCTATTTTTTCAATCTTTATCACCTCCCGCACAATGGTGTCCTTGCCCTTCAGCACATACCCTTCACCGAGATAGCTATTTCCTTCACCTCGCTTCCAAGTTTCAAACACTTTAATGTTAGCTTCGCTGATATCAATTTGCCAATTTCCCTCCAACCAGTTTAAGTCACTTACGTTCAAGTTGGTTTGGGCGTTGATTGAAATCGCTACAAAAAAACCAGCCAATATTGTTAAAACTGTTTTCATACTTAACTCATTGAGTGAAAGGCCATCGTATTGCCTTCTGTGTCATTAAAAATGGCAAAGTATCCCATATCGTCGGATATTTGAGTTTTGGGCACAATAATTTTACCGCCCGCGGCTTCTACCTTACCCAATGGAACGCTCAAGTCAGCGCCACCGTTAAGATAAAGCAATACCCCGCCGTTTGCAGGTGAATAGTTTGATCCGGTGATAATAGCACCCGACACATTGGTACCATCAGACGGGAAAAACCCCATTTGTGCGCCCATAAATTCGTTAGCAGTAATGTTCACTCCCAATACAGTTGAATAAAATTTAACGGCCCTGTCAAAATCTAGCGCAGGAATTTCGAACCAGTTTACAAAATTTTCCATAGTTGTTTTGATGTTTATAGTGATGCGAAATTAGTACGCCTGATAACTGCCGTATTGTAAAAATCGGACGTTCTTAAAAAGGTATAAATGTTTTATTGTCTTGGGCAAAGCTACCCGGAGTAGTTCCTGTATATTCTCTGAAATCTTTAATAAAATGCGCTTGGTCGTAATAACCGCACTGCTGGGCAAAAGCCCCCAAGTTTGCAGGCGTTTCGTTACCAAATATCGCCAGTACTTTGTTAAAGCGAGCAATCTTTATAAACTCTTTGGGCGAAACACCCACGTTGGCCTTAAAATTTCGGTTAAACTGCCGCTCACTCAGGTTTGCATTATCGGCCCAATATTGCACCGATTTTTCACTCGCACTTGTCAGTATATTTCCTGCAATTTTACCTATTTGTGTATTGATGTGCTTGTGGCGGTACTTGCTCAGTAAAAATTGCTGTAATACCTCAACAGCGGCATCTACCGTAAGGGTGCTTACCCGTTCGGTAATTATGCGGGCATCTTCGCCCCAAATATCATCCACTGCAACCTCAGTGCCGCTAAACAAGTCGATAGGGATATTGGTAAAAGCTGCCAAACCAAACGGGGTGAACCGTAGTGCCAGAATTTGCGATTGCGGTGAAGGCAAAAAATGCATGGCTTTGGTAATTTGACCTACAATAAGTGCCTTCGACTGGATAAAGATACCCTCTTTGGTAACTGTTGAAAACGGGGTTTTAAGGTGAAAAATCAACTCAATACAGCCATCAGGAAACACACGCTCTACCCCAAGCTCTCCCGTACCAATTTCAAGCGTCCAAAAAAACTTTATAAACGGTTGCAAAGCAGGTATCGGTGTAATTTCCCTGTAACTCATGGTAAATATTAATACCCTCTTTTAACAATACCCCAACCTACGCGCACACCGCTGTATTGGTCTACCGGAGCGTTTTGCAATATTTCTTCAATTTGGGCATCCGTTTCCGCCGAAATTTCAACTTCTATGGCCGCGCAGTTATCATCCACTTGTGCAGGGCGCGATGCGCCTATAATAAGCGAAGTAACAGGCTTTTTGCTGAGTGCCCACGCCAAGGCCAATGCAGGCATGGTGCAATCAAGGCTTTGCGCTACTTTTTTAAGCTGCTCTTGCATATCAAAAAACTCATCCGTCATGCGTTTGCGGGGGAAAAACGCTCCGATATTCTCGTCTGCCATCCGTGAATCATCGGGCACGGTATCAGGAGTGTATTTACCCGTCAATAAGCCTTGTGCCAACGGCGAGTAACATACCAAACCCAAGCCTTCGTTGTGGCAAACGTCCATCACATCTACCTCAAGACTACGGTTCAGCATATTGTAAATAGGTTGGTTACTGATGGGCTTGCGCCAACCGTTGCGTTCACATATTCTAATAGCATTAAGAATTTGCACTGCCGTCCACTGGCTTACTCCCCAATGCAAAATGTAGCCGCGCTCCACAAGGTTGTGCATGGCATAGCAGGTTTCCTCCAGCGGAGTATCAATATCGTATCGGTGGCATTGGTACAAGTCGATATAATCGGTACGCAGGCGTTGCAGGCTGTCTTCGCAAGCATTGCGGATGTGCCGCATCGAAAGTCCCTGAGCCATCCAATGATTGCTCATCGGCCCGAACACTTTGGTAGCTACCACAATTTCCTGACGGTTTTTGCCCGCCATCCAATCGCCCAACACCTTTTCGCTCTCGCCTTTGTAGTACATATCGGCCGTATCAAAAAAGTTGATACCGTTGTCCAACGCGCGGTTCAGTATGCCGTACATGGTATCTTTATCGCCGCCCACTTTAAAGTTAAGCCACATTCCCATGCCTATTTCCGAGATATAAATGCCTGTATTGCCCAGCTGCCTGTATTTCATAGTTATTTCAATCGGTTAATGCCTTTTCCTGCAAGTTAGCATTTCTATGTAAAACAAAAAGCAGCCCGCAAAGGCTGCTTTTGTTAGTATTAGGTTAAGTCGGTTATTGCTTCGTAAAAGTGGTTTCCTCGCTAAGGCAGTCATCCATACCCAATGAGGTTTCAATTTGTTTACGAAGGGTTTCTGTTGATTTAACGGCATCTACACCGCCATCCAACAAGCTCACATCGTGTGTAACTAGTTTTTTCCCGTCAACCTCATAGTGGTACAAATAGTATTTATCCTCTGCGGTGGGCTTGGCATATAAAAACTTTTGCCCTTTTATGGTAGTTATCCATCCGGTAAACTCATCCCCTTCAACGGCATACATTTCGCCCTTTTCTTCTACCACCAGTTTATAGCTGAAATCATCAATTTTGGTAATGGTTACCTTTTTAAATTCATGCTCGGCTTTATCCGTTACCCAAGTTCCGATAAGTGCCTTATCTATTTTCTCAGTACCGGGAGTTCCCGCAGAGTGGTCTAACCCAACAGGGCAACCGTAAAACAACAACACGGCAGGTAACATTGCCAAGAGTATTATAAGCTTTTTCATAATGATTAATACCCAAAGATAGCATTTGGTAAACGCATAAATATCATTGGTGCATATAAACTCAACTCGCTGATAAGTTTTATTTTTGCAGCATGGGCAACAGCATCAACGCAAAGCAGGTACTGCGAAAAACCTTTTGGTGGACGAAAAACATTACCATCCTGCTTTTTCAAATAGCATTACTTTCAGCCACGCTGTACCGCGTTGTGCCTGTGCCACTAACCCCGCTGATGGTGATTAGGTTTGAAGGCATTAAACACCAATGGGTGCCTTACGAAAAAATAAATAAAAACGTTGTGGTGGCCGCAATGACTGCCGAAGACCCTAATTTTAATACCCACTGGGGGTTTGAGCTGAAAGCAATAAGAGACGCCTACGAAAACAACACCGACGACGACGGTAAGCCCATGCGCGGGGGCAGCACCATTAGCCAGCAAACAGCAAAAAACGTATTCCTTTTCCCCGGTAAGGACATTACCCGCTATGTGCGCAAGGGGCTTGAAATACCTTTTACGTTTTTGATTGAGGCAATGTGGACGAAACGCCGCATTATGGAAATTTATCTGAACAGCATTGAAATGGGCACCGGGGTATATGGCATTGAGGCGGCAGGGAATTATTATTTCCGTAAAAGTGCCGCAACGCTATCGGCGAAGGAAGCTGCTGCTATTGTGGTGTGTTTTCCCAACCCGCGCGAACGCAACCCTGCGGTGCTGAAACCCAAACTGCAACGCAAACGCGACCGCACCGTGCGATGGATGGCCGGCTACCAACTGCCCGATAATTTGAAATGATTTTCTTTGCCGTTCGTTACTAAATACAGTCTTATACACAAGTATACTATTTAAGTTATAGGTTCTTACCTAAAAAAACTTTAGGCACTTGAGGCATACCCAGCCACTCTGCAATCTTATTATATGTTTTTGCCAATTTTTGTGCCCCTTTGATGGTTTTATCCCCTGCTTTTACGGCTTTGTTTAATGTAGAGTCTTCTTCATTTATTGCATCTAATAAACGCTTTAGTCTAGTTGCAGGTTTCTTTAGCTCCTTCTTAGGGTCATTCTCAATATCAGCACTTAATAGTTCATCGTCTAACTTCTCCAGTTCTTTTGCTTCGATAGTCGGTAAATCAGGTAAAGAACTCATAAGCTCTAAGAGTTCTTTTTGAAGCTGTGGAAGCTCGTTATGAATATCTATTTGTATTTGGTTTGTGTTAGTTTGAGTTGGACTGGCAATTGCAGTTGTTTGAATTAATAAGGGGGTAGGATTTTTACTTTTTTCGAATTGAATATCCAATAGTTTATTATTATTATCCTTCCAGTCTCCTAACTGGCGTTCTAAAACTTTAACTTCATATTCCTTAAATTGAAGCTGCATCTGTAAATGAGTTACTTGTTGTTTAAGCTCTAAAAGGTGAAATTCTTTTATTTCATTGTTAGTTTCAGAAGTAAAATTTGGTCTAATGCTTTCAATATGAGTACCAATAAAATTTAAATATTCCCCTAACAAATCAGATATAATATTTTCATCTATATCTTCACTAAAAATTAATTCAACTTTACTCTCACGGTTTTCAACCTTAAGCTCTATCTCTATATCTTTAAAGTTTTTAGCGTAGTCTTGGAAGTACATTATATACTGTTTGAAAGCTGTACGAATTTTTAACGGGACATCAAATTCGATATTATTTTTTCCTTTTGAATTCTCTGTATTATTGAACATGGTTGGCACCCAAAAAAATCTCATTATCGCCAAAAGGCCTTCTTTCACAAGAGAATCATAAGGAGACTCAAGCGGGTTATCGCTCAAAATAAGCCGATCTAGCTTTTTTAAATTCATCAATGCTCTTGGTATTGATGTTATTTTGTTGCTTGCCAAACTCAAATAAAAAAGTTCAGTTAAAGAAGAAATTGACTCGGGTATTTCCGCAATTTTATTATTGTCAAAATTTATAAGCCGAAGCTGTTTTAAACTAGCTATTTCTTCCGGAAAGGAGGTAAATCTATTTGATGCACACTCAAGATCCTGCAATTTTTGAAGAAATGAAATCTCTTTCGGCAAGAACTTTATGAGATTATTTGACAACTTAAGGTGGATTAATGATGACGGTAACTTTGGAAATGATTTTACTTTGTTATAGGATAGATCCAACGTTACAAGCTTTATTTGTTGAATTTCTTCAGGAACTCTAGTGATTTTGTTATGGGCAGCTTTTAACGAACTTAAATTTGGAAATAATTCATGTATGTTATCAGGTAAAGCAACAATTTTATTATATTCAATATTTAACTCAGTAATACTAGTATTCTCAGAAAAATTTGTAGGAAATTCTATTGCCTGAGTTTTCTGTATGGTTACAGACTTTATATTTGGAAGAAGAAATATTTCTTCGGGAATTTTAGTTAAGCCTCGGCCATCGATACTAACGGATTGTTTAATAAATGTTGCCTTATACTTTGCTCGAATAGTCTCCTTATCAATATTCATAAAAAGATTGTTTTTCAAAAATAAAAAAAATCCCAGCCTTTTGGGCCGGGATTTTTTGGTTATAACACTGTTAGAAGTTTTTATGCGGATGCTTGCGCCTTTGGGGCTGTTGACAGATCTTTAACTATTAATTTTTGTCATCTACCAACTTATTTCCTCCTTCAGTAAGCATGGTAAAAAGCATAGCCTAGACACCCCACTGTCAAATTGAGCGCAGCGAAATTCTTTATCCTAACTGTGTCAATTCAAGCTAAAACACATTTGTATAAGATGCTTCCTTCGTCAGCAGGACAGGTTTATGGGGGTACTGTTTGCACCCCGTCATGTTGAACTTGTTTCAACATGACGGGGTGCAAATTCACGATGAATTCCAATGAGATCCCGAACCAAGTTCGGGATGACAACCTCTGCACCCTTTGACAAACTCAGGATTACCCGCCGATTTTGTAATTAAACTGCAACACCACTAATCGTGGTGGGCGAAGGTCGGCGGGGCGGGTCATGTACACCCTGTTCAGCAAATTATTTACAATAATGCTGGCTTTTAACGCCGAGGTAATAGAGTAGGCGGTGCGTACATCAATAATGTAATCCCCCTTTTCACCCAGCTTGCGTCCATCGTTAATGCCGGGAACAAAAAGGGCAAAAAACGGTTCGGTAAAAATGCGGTCAACGTTTTCCATGTAGCTGTTGTAGCGCACGCTGGCACCCCACATAAAGCGTTTCCACTCCAGTTGGGCATCCAGTTTGGCAAGGTGGCGAAAACGGTATTTTAGCGTTTTGCCCGTTACATCGCTGCTGGTAGAGTCGTATTTAAGCGGTGCTCCGTTAAAATCAGTTGCATATACGGCAGCGGGGTTCAGGTTAGTCGGGTTCACATACGTGTAGCCGCCAAACAAAGTAAGTTTGCTGTTGCCCACCTTGCCTTCACCACCAAAACTGACATCGGCACCGTTTACGCGGGTTTTACCAATATTCACCGATTTAAAGCCCAATCCAAAAAACGGTGAAGTAAAGGGGCTGCCCCAAGTGGCAAACGTAAACTCCATCATATTGTCGTATTCCATCCAATAGCCGGCTACATCTACAAATCCTGTAAACTTGCCTATTTTGAAGCCCTGTTTTACGGCTATTTCGGCGTTCCATCCTGTTTCTGACTTTAGCTGTGGATTGGGGTAAATTTGCAGCGGCCCTGCCGAAGTTTTAATATAGCTCTCAACAATGCTTGGAAAGCGATAGCCTTGCCCGTAGGAAGCCCGCAGGAATGTAGCTTTGGTAGCCTCAACGTTGATACCCGCACGGTACACAGGTTTGGCTTCGGTATAATTATCCAGCCTGAAACTTTCGTAGCGGGCACCCGCATTGGCCGTAATACGTTTCCATTTTTTCTCTACCTGTACAAAGGGGGCATAGTTGGTTACATAGTGAAACCCCTGAAAAACGGGCGATTGAGTAACCGTGTAATTGAAAACAGCCCCGCCTACCACACTAAGTTCAATAGATTTAAAGGTGTGTTGGGCTTGGTATTCAGTATAGTAATAATCCGAATTGTTGGATTGGTCGTTTTTCGGGTCGCCGTTATCCACGCGATTATCTAAATAAAAATACCGCCCGCGGATGCTGTGGCGGGTTTCTCCGGTATAAAATACGGCATACGGGTCTAAATTCAGTCGTGTTCCATTGGTGTTGCTGTAGCCTGAGTCTAATTGGGTATAGCCTTTGTCAAAACTCTCCCACAATAAAAATGTACCCACAGTACCTAACTGAAAATTACCGTTCAGTCCGTAGTAAAAGTTTTTAATCTTTTTAGGCGTGTAGCGGGTATTGAACGTAAAACGACCGCGCTTTTCATGGTCTGCCATGCGGTAGCCATCGTCGTTTAAATAATTTATGCCTAATGTAGCATCAAATCTGCCCCAACGTTGGGCATGCACCACATTGGCACCGCTGCGTTGCAAAATACGGTCGCCTTGCCAGCGCAAGCCTTCTTTGCGATCGTGCGGGGTATAAACTCCGCTGTAGATTACCGCGTTGGTGTAGGGTTTTTCTTTGGGACGAAGGGTACGGATGTTTATCACTCCGTTTAACGCCGATGAGCCATAAAGCACTGATGAAGCTCCTTTTATCACCTCTACCTGCTCAATACTTTCAACAGGGATAAAGCCCCATTGTGCCTGCCCTGCATCGCCTGATACCATCGGCATTTCGTCCAGCATCACCAGTACGCGTGAGCCTGCTCCGTAGCTCCAGCCACTACCGCCGCGTATATTGGCTTGCCCGTCAACAAAACTCACGCTGGGTATTTGGTCAATAGCATCATCAAGGGTTACATTGTTGCGGCTTTCCAATATGTAGGGTTTCAGCAACTCCATACTTACTGTTACCGTTTTCAGGTTCTGTTCGCTGCGGCCGGCGGTTACCACCACTTGGTCAAAAATGTGGGCTCCGTCTTCCAGCAATATGTCTTTCAGCAAAACCCCTTCTTTAATAAGTGCTGCGTGGGTTTGCGGGTTGTACTCAAAAGTATCTTTTTTATAACCGATGTAGCTGAAAATAATAGTATTGGATTGCGCTATCGGCAGGATAAGCTGATACTCGCCGTTTTCGTTAGTGGATGTTCCTTTTGAAGCGGTGTAGGAATAAGCTTGGGCACCATAAAGTGCTTCACCTGTTTGCGCATCTTTAATACTGCCTTTAAGCACAAAAGTGGTTTGGCTGTTTGCGCTGATAGCAACAATGATGAAAGTTAAGAGTAAACAAAATTGCTTATGACATGGCTTCATACTAATTTGCACAGGATTTATACAAGTTTAATCATACTGCACTTTAAAATTATGAAAAAAATTTACCTGCTTGCCGTTATTGTATTGGCGGCACTATCAGCATCAGCGCAATGCACCCCTGATAATACGATTACCCAGCCCGGCTATTATCCCGAAGATTTGGATACCGCCGTTATAGGCCAATCGTATGAAATGGTGTTACATTTCAGAATACCTAACGATACAAACATTACTTACAATGGTTTTCCTGTAAAGGCAACTTTTGATTCGATACGTTTGGTGTCAGTTTTAGGCTTGCCTTCGGGGTTCACTTACCAATGTAATGTGGCCAACTGTAATTTCGTGCCTCAGCAAACTTTTTGTGCTAAGGTATCCGGCAATCCTACTGCACAACAAAAAGGTGTTTATCCTGTTGAAATGGCTGTGGTTGCGTATGCTAAAATCGGGTTTATTCCCATTCAACAGCCCGACACTATCCGCAGATTTACTTTGATTGTTGACACCGCAGGCGGAAACGGCGGTACTACCAGTGTTATTGTTCCCAATAATGCCTATGGAGTGAATGTATATCCCAACCCTGCGCGTAGCGAAGTAACTGTTTGGGTGAATGATGCAGATGCGTTGGAATGCACTGTTAGCGATATGACCGGAAAAGTACAACGTACTGAAAAGTTGTTGACTTCATCGGGTTTGCAATCAACCGTTATTAATTTGGATGGTTTAGCAAAAGGGATGTATTTAGTGCAAGTGCGAGGCACAAAAGGCACTTCTACTGCAAAACTGCTGGTTGAGTAGTTTTTTAATATTGAAATATAAAACAAAGGCCACCCAATGGGTGGCCTTTGTTGTTTGCGAAGGGCGTGAAACTCATCGCTATTAAAGGGACAACCTCCCATGGGTCTAAACCATGGGGGGCATCAACTACGATTTTTATAATTTTTCTGTATTCAAATCCAATTCTCCTTTGCCAAGAATGGGCTTGTATTTATGCCAAAGTGCAAACTCTATGTTTTTTAAAAGTGTTGAACCTATCTCGATCTTAAACGAGTAAGTATTAATTTTGATTGATAATTCTGTCAGATTTGATTCTCTGATCAAGTGATGTAATTGCATTGAGTAGGTAGACTTCGCGCCAAAACCTAAGTGTTCCTTTAGTCTTTTTTCAATCCCTTTTTCACTACTGCCTATGTAAAGAACATTAGTTTTTACTCCTTCATTTATTCTCGATAAAGCGATTTCTTTATTGTTTTTCTTAAAATTAGTAGCTGCGTCAATAATATTGTTTGATGAAATAATATCTATTTTGTAGATAAATCTTTCATCTTTATTGTCATTGGTTTTTAGAAATTCAGATAAGTCTTTTTCTTGCTTTAAATAGTCTTTCCATGTCTTAGAATAAGGCTCATAGTCTAATTTTTTCAGATGTAAGATGATTGATTTAGGTTCAGGTAAATGATTCCTTTTTTCCTTGATCAAATTATTTAATTTTTCAAGTTCAGCGTTTCTAAATGATATATACTTTTCAATAGCATCAACTTCTTCATTATTCATAATATGATAGGGTTTGTTAAATCAAATATAATAAATAATATTATTATTTGCGACGGACATGAAGCCATTGCTATTAGAGGTGGCTACGCTCCCTCTAATATACGTTTTGTGGTGTTTTTTGCCACGATAGGTTAAAACCTATCTCTTTTGTAATTACTTTCTTGTGCAGGACTTAAGTCCTGCACAAGAAGGTAATTGTAACAGAAGGAGGGTTCAACCCCTTACTTTTGAGATATTAAGTATATTTAAAAGAGCAGCATTTTATATGCTGTCAGTTAATTAATGCTTCGCCGTTTCGCTTTTGGTAAAAAAGCTTTTCAGTTTTACAGCGGGTATCCAAATTTTGCTGATGAGGTACTTGCCAAAACTTTTTTCGGGTTTCACGTGCCACACCGTTGTGCGGGGAGCTTCTAACGCGTGCTCGTGCAGGGTATAGGCATACGCCGCAATAGAGGTGCGGTACGTACCTTCAGGAAAGCTAATCGGGTCGTAACCGTGTAACGTATAGCCCCGGCAATGCATAATCGCCAAACGGTTAAAAGGCACTGCCACCTCAGTTTTTTCACCCGTGCGGCTGTCTTCCAACCTCAGTTGTCCGCCATATTCAGGTTTCCAGTCTTTATTAATGTATAACAGTAGGTTAAGGTTGCGAAACCATTTTTCGTGCAGCGGGTGGTAGTTAAAATCGGCGTGCATATCCAAAAAACTGCCTTTGCGGCCTTGGTGTATTCCTCCGCCGTAGAACTGCGGGTCAATAAAAACATCTTCACCCGTTACATAGCACAACCAACTGTTAAACCGTTCGCTGGTAAGGTCGTTGTGCAATTCCTCAAACACACCGCCCAGTTGTTTAAATTTTGATTTTTCGTACTTCTTACCCGCAAAAACATAATCAGCACTTTTGGTTTCAATTTCAGGAATGTTGTTATACAACTCCGTCAGTTTGGCCTCATCACAAATACCATCAATCCCAATGTGCGGAAACGGTTGTGCATTTAAAAACTGTGTGCGAAACAGTTGCTTATTGGCTTCTATGTACTCAAAATTTATCATGGCGAGTTAGTTATCAGTTATTAAGTTATTCGTCATTGCGGTCCCGAAGACATTCGGGACGAAGCAATTCTTTACGATTGGTATCAGACGGATTGCTTCGTCGTGCTATCGCACTCCTCGCAAGGACGCTTGGGTTAAATCTTCAAATCAACAAATCAATAATTCTTAAACTAAAGAGTCCCCCTCCGCTCTTGTTCGGCTTCAATGCTTTCAAACAAGGCTTGGAAGTTTCCTTTGCCAAACGATTTGGCTCCTTTGCGTTGGATAATTTCAAAAAACAGGGTGGGGCGGTCTTCAACAGGTTTGGTAAATATTTGAAGCAGGTATCCTTCTTCGTCTCTATCCACCATTATTCCCAGTTTTTTAAGGGTGGCAAGGTCTTCTTCAATAATACCCACCCGTTGGGGCACTGTATCGTAATACTCACCGGGCACGTGAAGAAATTCTACTCCACGTTTACGCATCTCGCTGATGGTAAACACAATATCATTGGTGGCCACTGCTATGTGCTGGCAACCGGGACCACCATAAAAATCAAGGTATTCTTCTACTTGAGATTTTTTTAGCCCCACTGCCGGTTCGTTAATCGGAAATTTTATGCGACCGTTACCGTTGGTCATCACCTTGCTCATCAACGCAGTATATTGGGTAGAAATGTCTTTATCATCAAAACTGATAAGGTTTGCAAAGCCCATTACATCGCGGTAAAAAGCACTCCATTTGTTCATTTCGCCCAACGCCACATTACCCACCATGTGGTCTATATAGCGCAAACCTGTTGGTATGGGATTGTACTCGCTTTCCCACCTCACAAAGCCGGGCATAAAAGCACCCTTATAGTTTTTGCGTTCAATAAACATATGGATAGTATCGCCGTAGGTATGTATGCCTGCTTTTACAATCTCCCCGTTATCGTCTTTTACCACAGTAGGTTCCATGTACACCTCAGCACCTCTTTTAGTGGTTTCTTCAAACGCTTTGCGGGCATCATCCACCCAAAGGGCAATTACTTTTACACCATCGCCATGTTTGGCTATGTGTTGGCTTATTACGCCATCATCCTTCATAGGGCAGGTTAGTACCAAACGTATCTTATCCTGCACCAAAACATACGAGGTACGGTCGCGCAATCCGGTTTCAAGTCCAGCATAAGCAAGACTTTGAAAGCCAAACGCGGTTTTATAATAATGGGCTGCCTGTTTGGCATTACCCACATACAGTTCTACATAGTCGGTGCCGTTAATGGGCAAAAAGTCTTCAGCATCGGGGAAAATTTTCTCCAGCGAATAGCTGTAATTTTCAACGTCGGTTAATACGGGTGTGCTCATACGGGTTTTATTTTTGTTTTTAACTCACCCAAAACATTTATAAGTGGTTCAGTCCTCAAAACTTCCCTCTCTAATTGCAATTAGAGAGGGGCACTTATTGCCACTGTCAGCACTCTTAAAAGTCGGGGTGAGTCAAAAGTTCTTTATACGGTTTCTAAAATTTCTTTTTTGGGGTTATTGAACAACCATGACTTGTAATAGCCGTCCACCTCTAATTCAAGAGCGGTGCGGGTTATTTTTACGGGGTTAAAGGGGTCAATCATTACGGCCAATTCTTGGGTTTCTTTCTGGCCTATGCTTCGCTCTATTGCACCGGGGTGCGGCCCGTGTGGGATACCTCCGGGGTGCAGGGTTAACTGCCCTTTTTGTATGTTGTTGCGACTCATAAAATCACCATCAACGTAGTAGAGTATTTCGTCGCTATCTATATTGCTGTGGTGGTAGGGGGCAGGAATTGCCTGCGGATGATAATCGTATAAACGGGGAACAAACGAGCACACCACAAAATTGTGTCCCTCAAACGTTTGGTGAATAGGAGGTGGCATATGTATGCGACCTGTTAGCGGTTCAAAATTAAAAATTGAGAATGCGTAGGGATAGTTATAACCGTCCCAACCAACCACATCAAACGGATGGGTTTCGTATACATACGGGTATATGATGTTGTTCTTTTTAATGTTGATTAGAAAATCTCCCTTTTGGTCATAAGTTTCCAAATGCGAAGGCACTTTAAAATCACGCTCGCAAAAAGGCGAATGTTCTAAATATTGTCCAAAACGATTGCTATACCGCTCAGGAGTTTGAATAGGCGAACGCGATTCTATGAATAATAAGCGGTTGTCGGTATCATCCAATTCTAATTTATACACTGTACCGCGGGGAATAATTATATAATCGCCATACTCAAAAGGCACTTGCCCGTACATAGTATGCAGTTTACCACTGCCTTTGTGCACAAACAGCATCTCATCGGCATCAGCATTTTTAAAGAAGTATTCATCCATACTGTAGCGGGGTGCAGCAAGACCAATGCTTAAATCGGTGTTTACAAACAGCGTTTTACGGCTTTGCAGGTAATCATTTTCAGCACCCACATCAAATCCTTTAAAGCTAAGCGCTTGCATATTATCCTCAATGGCTATTTCGGGCGCTACGCTGTAAGGGGTTCCTACTTCCTTAACCATTGTAGGCGGGTGAGTGTGATACACCAGTGATGAAACCCCTGAAAACCCTTGTGTGCCAAAAAGTTCCTCGGCATACAATTCGTTATTTTTTTTATTACGGAAGACCACGTGCCGCTTGGCAGGTACCTTGCCCATTTGCATGTAATATGGCATAGCTGTTTGATTTGCTTGACAAAATTGAAACTAACGCTTGTTAACAGGTATGAACATTCTCAGTCTTTTACATGATTTATGTCATACTGTTTTTGCTTTGGCGGATGTATTGTTGCAGTTTTCAACTACAGCCTGATACCAGGGGCTTAGTTATATAAAAAGTTAAAAATCAAATCACTAAAAGATGCTGTGCAGGTACTTATGAATAAAGAGAATATTTAGTACCTTTGCAGTTTATTACTTAAACACTCTTTCAACAACAATAACCAATGAATCAAGTAATTGAGAAAGTACTTAGCAAAGTAAGCAAAGCGCACAGCAACCTTACACCTGCTGAACTTGTAGAGGCTGCCTTGCAAAGAGGCGAAGGACAACTTGCCGATAGCGGCGCACTTGCTGCTGATACTGGAGAGTTTACCGGAAGATCGCCCAAGGACAAATTTTGCGTGAAAGATGCAAAAACCGAAAACACTGTATGGTGGGGTGATGTGAACCAACCTTTTGACAGTGATAAGTTTGATACTTTATTGAACAAGGTGATAAACCATTGGACAGGTAAAGAGGTATTTATGCGCGATGCCATTGCCTGCGCCGATCCTAACTACCGCCTTACCATTAAAGTATTTACTGAAAAAGCATACAACAACCTGTTTTGCCACAACTTGTTTTTGCGCCCAACTGCTGAAGAGTTGAAAAACTTTGACAATGAGTGGGTAATTATTAATGCACCTAGTTTTCATGCTGACCCGGCTGTGGATGGTACCCGCCAACACAATTTTACCATGATTGATTTTAGCCGTAAGGTTATTTTGATTGGTGGCAGCGGTTATACAGGTGAAATGAAGAAAGGTATCTTTACCGTTCTTAACTACATTCTTCCTCAAGAGAAAAACGTACTTTCTATGCACTGCTCGGCAAACATTGGCGAAGCAGGCGATACTGCTATCTTCTTCGGTTTGAGCGGTACGGGTAAAACTACCCTTAGCGCCGATCCTAACCGTAAGCTGATTGGTGATGATGAGCACGGCTGGAGCGGTAACACCGTATTTAACTTTGAAGGCGGTTGCTACGCTAAGTGTGTGGATTTGACCCAAGAAAAAGAGCCTCAGATTTTTGATGCCATTAAGTTTGGTACCTTGCTTGAAAACATTCGTTTTATCGAGGGTACCCGCACTCCTGATTACACTAATACCAGCGTTACCGAAAATACCCGCGCTGCATACCCTATCTATTCAGTGGATAATATTGCAGTGCCTTCCATCGGTACTACGCCTAAAAACATATTCTTCTTAACCGCCGATGCATTCGGTGTGTTGCCTCCAATTTCAAAACTTTCTCCTGAGCAAGCCATGTATCACTTTATTTCAGGTTACACTGCAAAAGTTGCAGGTACTGAAGCCGGTGTTACTGAGCCTCAAGCTACTTTCTCAGCTTGCTTTGGTAAAGCATTTTTGCCTTTGCACCCCGGTAAATACGCGGTGTTGTTGGGTGAAAAATTGAAAGAAAGCGGTGCAAACGTTTGGTTGGTAAATACCGGCTGGACAGGTGGTGCTTACGGCACAGGTTCACGTATGAAATTATCATACACCCGTGCTATGATTACTGCTGCCCTTAATGGCGAATTGGACAACGTAGCGTTTGAAAACCACCCTGTGTTTGGTCTTTCAATGCCAGCTACTTGCCCTAACGTACCTGCTGAAATATTGAACCCACGCAATACTTGGGCTGATAAAGCTGCTTACGATAACAAAGCCAACCATTTGGCAGAGTTGTTTGTGAAAAACTTTACACAGTATGCAGACGGTGTAACAGCTGAAATTCTTTCAGCTGCTCCTAAAGCACAAGCAACAGCATAATCACTTCTAACAGAGTTATAATTTAAAAATCCCGGCTCAAAGGCCGGGATTTTTTGTTTTACATGCGTCCGTTGTCTTTTTCATTATAGAGGATAAACTACAATAATCTTTTCTTATTAGTGACACGGTGGGTAAGGGAACTGTGGAATGGATAGCATAACATACAATAACAATTCTTGCTAAATTCAAAGATGTGTTTTGATTAGATGGATTGAAATCCATCTTTGTCACAAATTACCGATGGCGAGCGGACTTAAGTCCGCTCGCCATCGGTAATCGCAAAAGCAACGGGTTTTAACCCGTTGGTATAATCAATAGGTTTCAACACTCCGTATATGATGAAGCAGTGGATTTCAACCCATTGCTATAATGAATTCCCATTTACCTTTCAAAATCTTGTAGAATGAAAACCCAATGAGAAACAAACTTTCAATTTGGGTGCATTTGGTGTGGGGCACAAAGAAACGGGAGCCTCTTGTTTGTGATGAATTAAGGCCATTGTTACTTCATAAGATTGAAGAGGTTGCCGAATTAAAGGGGTATGATGTTATTGAAGCGAATACAATGCCTGATCATGTTCATATTCTATTAAGGCTTCATCCATCACAAAATATTAGTGATGTTGTAAAACATATTAAAGGAATTACAGCCCATTGGATAAATCAACAACAGCTAACCCTAACCAATTTTGAGTGGCAAGAAGGTTACGGAGCTTTTTCGGTTAGTTCTTTTATGGTTCGGAAAGTTGTAGCCTACATTCAAAACCAGCAGAAGCACCATACCGAAAGGGATTTTGAAAACGAAATGATATATTTAGATATTTTAGGGAAGGATGTGTAAACGGGATTGAAATCCCGCCCTGTAAAAATTACCCGAAGCGTGCGGACTTAAGTCCGCACGCTTCGGGTAATCGCAAAAGCAACGGGTTTTAACCCGTTGGTATAATGTGAGGTTTAACCCGTTGCTATTTCATTCAACAATAATTCTGCAATAATTTCAGGCTAAAGTTTTTTAAATCAACTGATTAAAGTCATTTTGTCTTAATAAGATAAAGCTGAATTTTGAAAGTAAGTCAAAAAGTCAGTTTAACAGCGTGGTAAACCTTTTGTAGAGTATCCGAGTAATTATGAACTTAAACAATTTCACAATAAAATCGCAAGAAGCCATACAAATGGCGCAGCAACTGGCTGTTGAAAAACAGCATCAGGGGATTGATACTGCCCACGTGCTGAAAGGATTGCTGATGACGGATGAAAGCGTTTTCGACTATCTTTTCAAGAAACTCAACGTAAATAAAAACCGCATTTCAGAAGTAATAGATGCCTCACTAAACGGTATGCCCAAAGTGAGCGGGGCAGGCAACCAGTTTTTAACAGGTGATGCCAATACCGCATTGGTAAAAGCCCAAACCATTGCCCGTGACGGTGGCGATGAGTTTGTATCGGTAGAGCATATTTTGCAAGCGCTGTTGGCAGGCAGAGACAAAACCGCTCAGATACTGAAAGATGCCGGGGTGAATGAAAAGGAGCTGAAAAAAGCCATAGCCGAATTACGCGGAGGTCAGAAAGTAACCAGCCAAAGTGCCGAAGAGCAATACAACTCCTTAAACAAATACGCCAAAAACCTGAACGAACTGGCTCAAAAAGGCAAGCTCGACCCTGTAATTGGCCGTGATGAAGAAATACGCCGTGTATTGCAAATCCTTTCGCGCCGAACCAAAAACAACCCGGTATTGATTGGTGAACCCGGTGTGGGTAAAACGGCCATAGCAGAAGGGTTGGCGCATCGTATCATCAATGGTGATGTGCCTGAAAACCTAAAGAGCAAAAAAATATACTCGCTGGATATGGGCTCGCTGATCGCAGGTGCCAAATACAAAGGCGAGTTTGAAGAACGCCTTAAATCGGTGGTAAAAGAAGTAATAAACAGCGACGGTCAAATCGTGTTGTTTATTGACGAAATACACACCCTTGTGGGTGCCGGCGGTGGGGGAGAAGGGGCTATGGATGCCGCAAACATTCTTAAACCCGCCCTTGCCCGTGGTGAACTAAGAGCCATTGGTGCTACCACGCTGAACGAATACCAAAAGTACATCGAGAAAGACAAAGCCTTAGAGCGTCGTTTCCAAAAAGTGGTAGTGGATGAACCCGATACACAAGACGCTATTTCCATCCTTCGCGGATTGAAAGAACGCTATGAGGTGCACCACAAAGTGCGCATAAAAGACGAAGCTATTATTGCTGCCGTGGAAATGTCGCAACGCTACATAGCCGACCGTTTTTTGCCCGATAAAGCCATCGACTTAGTGGACGAAGCCGCTGCAAAACTTCGTATGGAGATAGACAGCGTGCCCGAAGAGCTGGATAAAATTGAACGCGAGATAATGAGCCTTGAAATTGAACGCGAGGCTTTGAAACGCGAAAACGACGAAGCCCGACTAAAAGGGTTAAGTGAAGAAATAGCCAATCTTACCGATCAACGCAATCAGTTGCGTGCCCGTTGGCAGGCCGAAAAAGAAGTGGTAGAAGGCATACAACAAAAGAAACAGGAAATTGAAAACCTGAAACAGGAGGCCGACCAAGCCGAACGTGCCGGCGACTACGGATTAGTGGCAGAAATACGCTACGGACGCATAAAAGAGGCTGAAACCAAATTGGCTGAACTTAATACCAAATTGCACGAAACCCAAGAGGGTAGCCGTTTGGTGAAAGAAGAAGTAAATGCTGAGGACATCGCCTCGGTGGTGAGCCGCTGGACGGGCATACCCGTAACCCGTATGTTGCAAAGCGAACGCGAAAAACTGCTGCACCTTGAAGACGAACTACACAAACGTGTGGTAGGACAGGAGGAAGCCATTGCCGCTATTGCCGATGCGGTGCGCCGCAGTCGTGCCGGGTTGCAAGACCCCAAACGACCCATTGGTTCGTTTATCTTTTTGGGTACAACAGGTGTGGGTAAAACCGAGCTGGCAAGGGCACTGGCTGAGTTTCTGTTCAATCAAGACAATGCAATGGTGCGCATAGATATGAGCGAGTACCAAGAGAAACACACCGTTTCGCGCTTAATTGGTGCCCCTCCGGGATATGTGGGCTATGACGAAGGCGGACAATTGACCGAAGCCGTTCGTCGCCGCCCATACAGCGTGGTGTTGTTGGATGAAATTGAAAAAGCCCACCCCGACGTGTTTAACATCCTCTTACAGGTGTTGGACGAAGGTCGCTTAACTGACAATAAAGGCCGCACTGCCAACTTTAAAAACACCATTGTGATAATGACCAGCAACATAGGTTCGCACATTATCCAAGAGAATTTTGAAGAGCTGGACGAGTTTAACAAAGAGGAAATACTGGCAAAAACCAAAAACCAAGTGTACGATGTACTTAAAAAATCGATACGCCCTGAGTTTTTGAACCGTATCGACGAAACCATCATGTTTGCACCGCTTACCCGTGAAGACATACGCGGTATTGTCGACCTGCAATTCTGTCACCTGCAAAATATGCTGGCCGAACAGGACATACAAATCACTGCAACGGACGAAGCCCTCGATTGGCTGGCACAGTTGGGCTACGACCCTCAATTTGGAGCGCGTCCGCTAAAACGGGTAATGCAGAAAAAAGTGCTGAACGAACTTTCGAAACAAATACTGGCCGGTACCGTAACCAAAGACAGCCACATTGTGTTGGATATGTTTGATAACCAGTTTGTATTTAGAAACGACGTGGTAGAAGTGGAATAAGGTGGTTAGGGATTGGTTGATTTGATGATTGATTTCAGCATCCCGTCATCCCGAAACAAGTTCGAAATATCTTTAAACTAAAAATTATATTCCCCGCTTTGTAGCAATAGAGGGCGGGGATTTTTGTTTTAATAATTTTCTAATTCGTCAATCCCCATATAGTGCCAGTAAACTCTTCACTACTCTTTAATTTGTTTATCCTTGCCTCAACTTTGGTGTTATTATTAATTCTTTCGAGAACATTTATTAAATGTTCTCCGTAGCCATACTTTTTTGCATAATAATCAGCGTAAAACTCCTTGCTTAAAATATTATTATCTCTAATCAAATCCTGATAGCTTTTATTTTGTCCTATGGTAAATAATTCCATTGGAGTGGGGATCCGCTCTTCTACATAATAGTTCAAAATATGTCCTAATTCATGTAATAAAATAGCCGTTACTTCTTTTTTTGATAAATTAATTTTTTTACATAATTCATTGTTTATAATTATTAAATACCCATTTTTGTTTTGATGTGTATAGTTGTTTTGGGATGTCCCAAAATCTTTTTTAATAGTATTAATGTTTTTTACTGTTGGTCGAGTTTCTAACTTTTCTATATCGCTGTAGCAGGTTACGTATATTAGGTCTTTGATGTTTGTAAAGTTTTCACCTTCTTTTTGTAATAGCTGGTTTAAATGTTTCACGGTTCCCCCCAAGTACTCTGTGGTATGTTTTAAATTATTGATTATGTTCATAGGGTTAATATAATAAAAAATTATTGAAAAATCAATAGAAATAATGTTTTTATGTAGGTTTTTTCTATGGTTGAAATACTCATTAAGCTTATCTTATAGGCAGCGAGAAGTAACGGAGAGCCCGTTTTAATGGGTATCGGGAAGTCGGGGGTGGTCGCAAAACGCAAATCACATTTGTAATATGATGCTTCCTACGTCAGCAGGACAGGTTTTTGTGGCACTACTTGCACCCCGTCATGTTGAACTTGTTTCAACATCGTAGTGCCAATTCACGATGAATTCCAATGAGATCCCGAACCAAGTTCGGGATGACAGGACAAACATTCCTAATAATGTTCAACCCTCATTTGTTTTCACAACCAAAAACTGTATTTTACAGCAACCAAAAAGCTACCCCTATGCAACTGATTAACGACCACATTGTAATAAGCGATAACGGTATAGAGTACCTCGCCAATTTTGTTAACTCGCGCGATTTTGAAGGCATTTTTGTGCTGGCCGATGAAAATACGGTGCAACATTGTGTGCCGTTATTGCTAGGGTTTGATTTTGAAACCATCGTTATCCCCGCAGGTGAGCAACATAAAACCCTTACCACTTGCGAGCTGATTTTTGATGCCCTGATAGCCAAACACGCCAACCGTAAAAGTTTGCTGATAAACGTTAGCGGCGGGGTTGGGGGCGATATGGGCGGTTTGTGTGCATCGTTGTTTCAGCGCGGCATCTATTTCATCAACGTGCCTACTACACTGCTTGCCATGGTTGATGCCAGCGTGGGCGGCAAGTTGGGGGTAGATTACAAAGGACTTAAAAACTACATCGGAGTATTTAAAGAGCCGTTAGGAGTATTTATCCACCCACCGTTTTTGCAAACATTACCCGAACGGGAACTAAAAGCGGGTTTTGCTGAAATGCTGAAACACGCTCTGATTGCTGACGCCATCCATTGGGGCGAGTTGCAGGAGTTTAATCCCCGCAGGTTTAAAACATGGATAACCACCAGCGTTGAAATTAAAGACCATATTGTAGAAGAAGATATGCACGAAAACGGCAACCGTAAATTGCTCAATTTCGGCCATACCATCGGCCACGCTGTTGAATCGTGGTTTTTAAAACACAACAAAGACTTATTACACGGCGAAGCTGTGGCATTGGGAATGTTATGCGAAGCCTATCTTTCGCAAGAAATAGGATTATTGGCCGAAGAACTGCAAAGTGTAGTAGCGGGAATTAAAAAGCACTATACTCTACCCAAAATTGAAGAAAGCAGTTTTGACGAATTGTTGCAACTAATGGGTGCCGATAAAAAGAACACTCAAGCGGGTATTAATTTCACCCTGCTGCGTACCATAGGAATGGGGTCGATAGATAACTACTGCACCCCTGCCGAAATAAAACAGGCATTGCAGTGGTATAACAGCCTATAATCATCATCAATTAACAGCAAACTCATTATAATTGCAGTATGAAAGGTATAATACTTGCCGGAGGGTCGGGCACAAGGTTGCACCCGCTTACCATAGCCATCAGCAAACAATTGATGCCCGTGTATGATAAACCCATGATTTACTACCCGTTAACAACCCTAATGTTGTCGGGTATTCGTGAAATACTTATTATTTCTACCCCGCATGATTTGCCGTTGTTTAAAAAACTATTGGGAGATGGCAGCCAGTTCGGTTGCGAATTTCAATACGCCGAACAACCCGAACCCAAAGGACTTGCACAAGCATTTACCATTGGAGCCGATTTTATTGGTAAAGACAAAGTAGCCCTTATTTTGGGTGATAATATATTTTACGGTTCAGGTTTCTCAAAAACCTTGCAAGCCTGCAACAACCCCGACGGCGGTATTGTGTTTGCTTACCACGTGAGCGACCCTGAACGCTATGGCGTAGTTGAGTTTGACGAGGACATGAACGCCATCAGTATTGAGGAAAAACCTGCACATCCAAAATCAAACTATGCGGTACCGGGCTTGTACTATTACGATAACCACGTAGTGGATGTAGCCAGGCATTTAAAACCCTCATCGCGCGGCGAGTTGGAAATTACCGACATTAACCGAGTGTACCTTGAGCGGGGCAAACTTAGTGTAGCCGTTATGAACAGGGGAACGGCATGGTTGGATACCGGAACCATTGACTCACTAATGCAGGCAGGTACTTTTGTGCAGGTGATTGAAGAAAGGCAAGGCCTTAAAATTGGTTGCCCCGAAGAGATTGCCTACCGTATGGGTTTTATAGACCGTGCCCAAATGCAAAAACTTGCCGACCCTTTGATGAAAAGCGGTTACGGGCAGTATTTGATGAAAATACTGGATATTAAGTTTTAACGAATTACTGATACACCCTTTTCGGGAGTTCTCTCTCTACTACGGGGGAGCAGGAGAGGGTATCATATCTAACAAACAATTCTTTTAATGGAACAAATAACCTTTGCAGTCAACAACGATGAAGTAAGGGGAGTTGTAGCCTTACCTGCTTCCAAAAGCATAGCCAACCGTTTGTTGGTGATGAATGCATTGGCCTCAAATGCCATTACCATTAATAATCTTTCACAAGCCAATGATACCCGTTTGTTGCACAGTATTTTGGGTGAATTATCCTTTAATACTGATTCCGTAGTAGAAATTGACTGCCACGATGCAGGTACCGTGATGCGTTTTTTAACTGCTTTTTTTGCCACTACCGAAGGAAAATGGCTGCTAAAAGGCACGGAAAGGATGTACCAACGTCCCATTGGTGTTTTGGTTGAAAAACTAAAAGAATTAGGGGCTGATATTGAATATTTACACAACGAGGGATATCCGCCCTTGCTGATTAACGGCACACAACTAAAAGGCGGTGAGATACGCATAGATGCCGGTATCAGCAGTCAATACATCTCGGCATTGATGATGATAGCACCGTACCTAAAAAACGGGCTTACCCTGAAATTGGAGGGTAAAATAACATCAAAACCTTATATATCGCTTACCGCAGGGCTGATGCAGCAATGCGGCGTGCTGGCAGGTTTTGTAGGCAATGTGGTAACAATCCCCGAAGGGAAGTACAAGGCGACAAAGACTACCGTTGAAAGCGATTGGTCGGCGGCCTCGTACTGGTATGCAGTGGCAGCCGTTGCCAACCGTGCAGAAATTCAACTAAACGGATTATTGCCCGATAGTTTGCAGGGGGATAGTGTGGTAGCCCGATTGATGGAAGAGTTTGGGGTAAATACAACGTTTACAAACAGTGGAGTACTGATTAAAAACGGGGGGACGGTAACTAACCATTTTGAGCATGATTTTACCGATTGCCCCGATTTAGGCCCTACTTTCGTAGCTCTGTGCGGAGCAATGGGAATACCTGCCCGTTTTTACGGGCTTGAAAGCCTTGCTATAAAAGAGAGCGACCGTACCGCTGCTCTTGCTATTGAACTGAAAAAAGTTGGGGTAGTGTTTGAACAAAACGGCGAGTATTGGCAGTTAATCCCTAATAATGAAGCGTTAAACAGTAGTAAAACGATTGAGTTTGATACTTACAACGACCATAGGCTGGCAATGGCATTATCGGTTTTTTCAATAGTTTTATCCGAAATAAAAATCAATAATCCCCAAGTAATAATAAAATCGTACCCAACGTTTTGGGATGATTTTATGCAGATTATGAGGTAGATAGAGTCTCGTTTACAAACTGCTTCTCTTAAACGGATTTAATTTAAGCAACGAATAGTAAAACTATGATTACCGTTAAAAAATGGTTGTTGATGAATTTTGCCGGATGGTTCTTAGGTATTGTTCTGGTGTTAACCCTATCGGTATTGTTTGATTCTTTACGTATTGAAGGTTGGCAGTTTATTGTAGGTTTAGGCATGGGGCTTGGAGTGGGATTAGCGCAATGGCTGGCCTTGAGAAAGCAAATTCCTGTCACATTTAATTGGATTTGGGTTACCACTTTGGGTTTAGTAAGCCCGTTTTTAATTTTTGATTTTATAACGCATTTCGGTAACCAATCAATAGGAGATTATTATATATTAATTAGTGTAGCACTTGGAGGTATTTCCGTTGGTCTATTACAGCAAAATTTGCTGAGAACACATATTGCTAACACCCAAAACTGGGTAATAACAAACATTATTGGTTGGTTATTGGCTGTGTTGGCATTTTCAGCGATTAATTACACCATGAAATTATCAATAGGTAATTTAAGTCAGTTCTTTCTTAACTTAGGATTGATGTTGGCTGGCGGCCCTATTTTGGGGTATGCAACCGGTATCGCGTTGAAGAAAACAACAATTATTAAAAATTAAGGGCGGTATTTACTGCCTTTCAATATTTTATCGCTGTCGGTTTCGCGCATTAATTCGGCAAGGGTAATTTTAGGGTTATTATCCAAGTAGCGGCGCACAATTTCCCTTCCCACCCACACGGCAAAACGCGGTGATGAACGGGTTTCATCGTTGGGCACTCCATCAGCGTTAGTAAAAGGCCCTTCCTCAAAATAACGGATAATTACTTCAGGGTTGTTGTTGTACAATACATTCAGTTTAGGGTCAACAAAGTGTGCCCAAATTTGCCATTCGTTATCCTTGCACCATTTCAGGTTTTCGCCGCTTAGTGCCAGTTTAATGCTGTCAGGTGCTTCGGGCATCATGGCATCAATATAATAGGCTAACTTACCCTCGTGTATCATTTGGTCGATAAAACGTTTGCCCTTTAAAAAGCGTTCGTATCGGTAATAACCCAACGCATTTATTACATTTCGGGTCAGGTATTCGGGGCGCATTTTCACCGTTAAATAGTTGGTAAGGTGGGGCATTTTTTCGTAGGGGTAATCCTTGCCCAAGTACATATCCAAGCCTACGGCAATTTGTTTTCCGTAATAAATACAACCGTTGTTTAATATCCCCGGGAAATAAATAATTTCAGGCAGCGTATCATCCGGAAAATAATGCTTAACGTGTTTAAACGCCTCGCTTATTTGAGCATTGTATTCATCAACTGAAACGAACTTCTTTTCAATTACTGAAAATAATTGCTGTGTAGGTTGGTAGTTGATGAACTGCTTTAGTTTATCGGGGGCAGTGCTGTCGTCAAAATTTCCTAATGAAATAATCTCAGAATAATAAGAAGGGAAAAAATCAGGGTATTTTTTGCTGAGGTTAGTAAAAGCTACCTGCATGGCATTGGTGTCAATAGCCATTAAGTCTTTATCAAACCTTTTGAAAGTTACTTCCGCTTTTACTTCAGAAACATCAATTTTTAAACGATTTTCTTTGCAGCCCGAAGTTCCGAACAATAATATAATGACCGATGTTATAGAAAATAGTCGTTTTTTACAGAAATTTGTAATCATACGTTTCAAAGAACGCCAAAAATATGAAAAAACTTATCTTGCTTACTCTATCTACTATCACAATTTTGCATTCTCGTGCCCAAGATAGCAGCACACGCATCACACCCATCCAATCAAATGACATCAGCATGTTCAATGATAAGGAATACCGTTTCTCAATATCGGTGATGCCTTTAGTTAGCTGGATGAGCCCAGACAGTCGAAATATTTCATCAAAAGGTTCGCGTGTGGGGTTCAGTGGAGGTATTACTGTAGAGAAAAATCTAAGTGAAAACGTTGCGTTTTGCGGCGGTCTGCACATTACCCAAATGGGCGGTAAAATCGGGTACGATTCGTTAAGGGTAAAAGGGGGTATAACTACGTTCAACGATATAGAGTACACCTACAAAACCCGTTACATTGATATTCCTCTAACAATAAAACTTCGTACTGACGAGTTTGGCTATAGCCGTGTGTATTTTGATGCAGGGTTGGCGCTTAATTTTTTGTGGAGGGGCAGGGCGGATATTAACAAAGACATTTTTACCAATGCCCAAGGCGGTAGTGAAGACCGTGATGTAAACGACAAAGACGGCGATTTTGATATTAACAACAGCGTTGTTGAAGACGACGATATAGGTTTTTTAAGGGTTCCGTTGTTGGTGGGTGCAGGCTATGAATACGCACTGTCAAAAAACACCGTAGTATTTGGCGGTTTGCGCTACAGTGCAGGGTTGTTTAATATGATGTCGGCTCCCAACACAAAGGCTTACAACAACTATTTTGGTATAAACGTAGGCTTGTTGTTCTAAGCCCCGTTAATATGCTTATTTTTGAAATCCCATTGGCGTTGCCGGTGGGATTTTATATTTAGCGAGAATATAGATGAAGATAGCGCTGGCACAGCTAAACTACCACGTAGGCAATTTTGATAACAACGCCCGCAAAATTATAGATACCATACAGCAAGCAAAAGCACAAGGTGTTGCGTTGGTGGTGTTTTCTGAATTATGCCTTACAGGGTACCCTCCGAAAGATTTTTTAGAGTTTAATGACTTTATACGCTTAAGCGAAGAACACATTGATTTGATAGCGGCTGAGTGCAAAGGGATTGCTGCAATTGTTGGCGCACCTTCGCGAAACACCGCTGCAGGCAAACCCTTGCGCAACAGTGCATACGTATTGGAAGGCGGGGAGGTGAAAACCATTGTACATAAAACCCTGCTGCCCACTTACGATGTGTTTGATGAGTACCGCTATTTTGAGCCGAATACCTTTTTTCAAACCGTGCAGGTGGCAGGCTTAAATATTGCTCTTACGGTGTGCGAGGATTTGTGGAACATCGGCAACGAAAGATTGTATCCTCAATCGCCGATGGAACAATTGTATAAACAACAGCCCCGTTTGATGGTAAACATTGCAGCGTCTCCGTTTGGGCAGTTTCATATTGAAACCCGAAAGAATATTTTATTGGAGAACGTGCAGAAATACAAACTGCCGTTGCTGTATGTGAACCATGTGGGCGCACAAACCGAGCTGGTATTTGACGGCGGCAGTATGGCCATTAACCCCAACGGAACGGTGGTGGATGAGTTGGCATATTTTGATGAAGAGTTTAAGCTGTATGATTTTGAAAACGGACAGCTAACCCAAATTGGCGACGACCATAGCTTTTTACCTACCGAGCGCATAGAGTTGGTGCACGATGCATTAGTTACCGGCATACGGGATTATTTTAGAAAATCAGGGTTTACAAAAGCAATACTTGGCAGCAGCGGCGGGATTGACTCAGCGGTGGTACAGGCACTTGCTGTAAGGGCGTTGGGTGCTGAGAATGTGCGGGCAGTTTTGATGCCCTCGCCGTTTAGCAGTCAGGGAAGTGTGGACGATGCTGTGGAGTTGTGCAATAACTTGGGTAACCCGTACGATATTATCCCGATTAATAAACCCTATGATGCCTTTAACGATACGTTGAAGGATATTTTTGCAGGCCAGCCGTTTAATATTACCGAAGAGAATATACAAAGCCGTAGCCGTGGCATATTGCTAATGGCAATCAGCAACAAATATGGTTATATACTGCTGAATACCAGTAATAAAAGCGAGTTGGCAGTAGGGTATGGTACTTTGTACGGCGATATGTGCGGCGGACTTAGTGTGATAGGGGATGTATACAAAACACAGGTGTACGATTTGGCAAGGTTTATCAATAAAAACGGGGAAGTGATACCCGATAATATTTTGACCAAAGCCCCCAGTGCAGAGCTACGCCCCGACCAAAAAGACACTGACAGCTTACCTGAATACGATTTGTTGGACACGATACTCTCGTTGTACATAGAAGACCGTTTAGGGCCTGCTGAAATTATAGCGCAAGGCTACGACGAAGCGCTGGTACTAAGGGTATTGAAAATGGTAAACACCAACGAGTATAAACGCTACCAAACTCCTCCTATTTTGCGGGTAACCAACAAAGCCTTTGGCAGTGGCCGCAGGATGCCTATTGTTGGGAAGTATTTAAGTTAATCCCTTGCTTATATCAAGCTGACGAAGGTCGCGTAGGATTGGAATGCAATGTCTAATTGAGCGTAGCAAAATTTCTTAACCCAAAGGTATTAACACAATCGTACAAAGATTCTTCACTTCGTTCAGAATGACAGGTTGACGTGCACGGCTTGCGTAGTGCAGGGTCATACTGAGGACACTCGAAGTATGAAGATGGGCAGGTGATACCCATCTTTCTAAAAGATACTATTAAATCTCAACTTACTACAAACCTAAATATTGGAAAGAGATACCCGCTTACCATTACAAGCGAATATTATTCAGACCCAAGGAAAAAACAGACAATATCATTAGATAAGGGTAGTGAAAAATATTATATTATTTCTAACATCTGTCGTTCATATAACTCGCAATAATTTGCAAAAAATCTTTGATGCTAATTTTGTAGTGGTGTCAAATTCTTTTGAGTGAATAAATGGATATTGGCATATCACATACTTCTATTCGGGCAATATGGATGCCTGTGTTATACAATATCTCTCTTTGAATAATATTCTTTTTTCTTCTTTAACTTTTTGAAGACCGGCAGAAAGAGTGTCCACCACATCTTTTTCCGAAGGTGTTTTCATCCACTTGTAATATGGTAGGTGAAATTTTTATATTTGATTCGCTAAACTAATAGCTATCTATGGAAAAAAAATTTAATCTAAGAGAGTTTTTTACCATGTTGATTAAGACCGCCCCTTATTTCGCGGGGCTTTGGGTAATTATTTTTCTTGGTGTTGTTTTCCTTTCCGACAATTCTATAGCAGAAAGTGCATTATTAGCTTTACAAGGAACCGTTTCTTGGTGGGTGGTTGGTCTTACTTTCGAGGCAATTAGATATATTTTTAATAGGTTTTCTTGGGGTATGCTGATTATAGCTGTAATCCCATTTGTGTCTGTTGGGGGCTATGTTATAGCAAGAAAATATCGGATAACACAAGAAAAGAGAAATGTCTGGTATGCGTGGACAGCACAAAACAAGGTCGAGTTTGAGAAAAAAATCCGTGACTTGTGCGAAAGAAGATTGAAAGAGGAGGGGGCAGAAATGAAAGTGGATGAACAAACGGTTAAGTGTGCCTCCAAGTGGGTTTTTGATGAATACCCTTATGGATATTGGAAGGATTTATCTGACGGGGACCTGTTTGATATATATGCCTCGTGTTATGAAAGCATTTATGACCCGGTGCCCCCAGATTATGAATAGGCTTATGGAAAACAAAATAATAAAGCTACTTAGTTTGTTTTATAATCCGATGGCGGCAGGTATTTATATCCTGCAAATAGATAATAAAGCGGGTTTTGTAAAGAGTTTGAGGAGTGATTGCCCAAATAGCAGGGAGGAGTGAAAAGGCGGAGTGCCAGAATACATGTTTTCCAATTACAGGGTATGTTCTTTGTAAAATTGGAAGTTTGTGAAGTTATAACCGGATTAAAAACCTGATAAACGGCTGAAACCCTTGCGTTGCACGTAACAAAAATAACACCGTAACACCGTAACAGCGTAACACGATAGTTAAAGTGTGAAAAACATACCGTTTTTGGGGTGTATTGCGGCAAAAGTTATTCCTCATCCCCTAAATCTGATGGGTTTTCAGGGGCATCTAGGTCGATTTTTCCGCCTAGGGTCTCCATTATTTGGGCAAGTTGCTCCACCTTGTCGCGTTGGTTGGTTTGTGTGTAGGCCGTTACAAGGTTGCGTACCACGCGTTTAATAATCTCAACGTTCGAGCAGGGTAAGAAATAGCTGTCCAACGGCTCTAAACGCAGTTGACGCAAAAACTCATCCACGTTGTATTTGCTAAATACCAACCCTTTATTAAATGGGTTAATGTAGAACATTACATCACTAAACAGCTCTGGCGACAGGTGTGGAGGCTCTTCGTGGTATTCCAACGGTTGGTCGGGATAATTATCCATGTAAGCCAATATGAAGTGCTGCGGTAAATTCACTCCGAAAATCGGGATATTAAGCCGCTGTGCGATGATAGAATAAATAATGGCTAATGATATAGGGTTGCCCTTGCGACGTTCGAGCACGGTGTTTATAAACGAGTTCTGCGGCGAATGGTAAGTGGCTGTGTCACCTTTAAATCCGTTCACGTCGTAAAAAATATGATTAAGGATGCGCACTTTTTCCAGTGCGGTTAAGTCATATTTCAACTCCAGCCAGGCATCCAGCTTTATTTTATTGAGTTTATTATCCAGCTCTTGCTTGTTAAGATTAGGGTATTGGTAGCGGGTAATCAGGTAAAAACCTTCAAAAAGATCTTTGTCGGGTGTGTTTTTCCACGCTATCAGTTCGTTTTTGAGCGCATCAAACTGGATGATGTTTACCAATCGCTCCACCTTTTCCTGTACCCGCGGGTCAGCATCAGAATCCCAATACTTCTCCAGCAGGGTTACCGCATCGGTTCCCAGCGACAATAAATGCCCCTCTACAGACTTCACTACTTCCTCGTCGGTGTCGTCCAATAAAGATAGCATTGCCGCAAGTTCACGTTCCGTAATCATCACGGCACAAATAAAAACCTATTTCGATTTTTTCTTAGCAGTTGAGCCGGCTTTTTTTCCACCACTTTTGGGTGCGGCAGGCTTAGCAGTGGCCTTTTTATTAGCCGCAGCTCTTTTGGCAGGTGCCGCAGGAGTTTTAGCTATAATATCCAGACATTGCTCCAGAGTTATGCTTTTAGGGTCTTTTTGCAGTTCTTTTGGCAATTTGTAATTGTCTTTGCCTTTTGCAAAATAGGGACCCCAACGTCCGTTTAGAATTTGAATTTCATGCGATGGAAACTCTTTTATCAGTTTCTCAGCATCAGCTTTGCGTTTAGCCAGCATAATTTCAACAGCACGGTCGGCATCAATCGTGTAAGGGTCATCACCTTTGGGTATGCTGTAAAATTTACTGTTGTGTGATATATAAGGACCAAACCTGCCTATGCTCACCTTCATCTCCTTATCTTCAAACACGCCCACGGTGCGGGGTAGTTTAAACAGTTCAAGGGCATCATCAAGGGTAATGGTTTCAAGCATTTGCCCCTTGCGCAGGTTGGCATATTGTGGTTTTTCCTCGTCAGTTCCTTCACCAATTTGTGCCACAGGACCAAAACGGCTCATGCGCACTATAATGGGTTTCCCGCTTTCAGGGTGGGTACCCAAGTGGCGTTCCCCGGTTACTTTGCCGCTTTCAGTGGTAGTTTGCTCCACGGTTTTGTGGAACGGTGTATAAAACGAGCCCAACATCTTGGTCCATTCGTTCATTCCGCGTGCAATCTCGTCAAACTGCTCTTCTACCTGTGCAGTAAAGTGGTAGTCCATTATCCCGTCAAAATGCTTAAGCAAAAAGTCGGTAACCAACATACCTATGTCCGTTGGGAATAATTTACCCTTTTCGGCCCCTGTTATTTCTGTAAGGGTTTTGTGGGTAATATTGTTATTGGCCAGCGTAATTACATCGTAATGACGTTCTTTTCCTTCGCGCTCTTCTTTCACTACATACTCACGTTTTTGTATGGTTGAGATAGTAGGAGCGTAGGTAGAAGGACGGCCGATGCCCAACTCTTCCAGTTTTTTTACCAAACTGGCTTCCGTGTATCGTGGGGCTGGTCGGCTGAATTTTTGGGTAGCGGTGAGTGCATTCAAACCCAATACGTCCCCGTTTTTCAATGGGGGTAACATAGCGTTACCTTCGTCTTCGTGCTCATCGTCGGTACCTTCAAGGTACACTTTCAAAAAGCCCTCAAACTTCAATACTTCACCCTGAGCCACTAATGTCTCAGAAGTGGTAGAGATGCCAATGGTAACGGTGGTTCTTTCAAACAGGGCATCGCTCATTTGTGAGGCAATGGCACGTTTCCATATCAATTCGTATAAGCGACGGTCGGCACTTTCACCATCAATGGTGTGACGGTTGAAATAAGTAGGACGTATCGCTTCGTGCGCTTCTTGTGCGCCGCTGGTTTTAGTTTGGTACTTGCGGGTATGTACAAAGTTATCGCCGTAGGCACTTTGTATCTCTTGCTTGGCGGTGTTTAAGGCCAAATCAGAAAGGTTTACCGAGTCGGTACGCATATAGGTAATCAATCCACTTTCGTATAGCTTTTGTGCCACACGCATGGTTTGTGCTACACTAAAGCCCAGCTTACGGCTGGCTTCCTGTTGTAGGGTACTGGTGGTAAAGGGAGCTGCCGGAGTACGCTTAGAAGGTTTAGTTTCTATATTTTTAACTTCAAACGTGGCATTTTTACAACGCTCAAGAAACTTTTCAGCTTCTTGTTTTGTGTTGAAACGTTGGGGTAGCTCGGCTTTAAAAACCTTTTTGGTATTGCGGTCGGTAAATTCTGCTACTACGCGGTAGGCAAACGTAGAGTTAAACTCCATGATTTCGCGCTCACGCTCTACTATCAAGCGAACTGCAACCGATTGTACACGTCCTGCCGACAATGACGGACGTACTTTTTTCCAAAGGATGGGTGATATTTCAAAACCCACAATGCGGTCAAGCACACGGCGTGCTTGCTGTGCATCAACAAGGTGTTTATTGATGTTGCGGGGTTTTTCTATGGCGTTAAGGATGGCGGTTTTGGTAATCTCATGAAAAACAATGCGGCGGGTGCGCTTTTCCTCCAGTTTCAGTACCTCTGATAAGTGCCAAGAGATAGCTTCCCCCTCGCGGTCCTCATCGGATGCTAACCATACCGTTTCGGCTTCCTTCGCAAGTTTTTTCAGTTCTGCTACAACCTGCTTTTTGTCATCGGGAACTTCATATATCGGTTCAAAATTTTTCTCAATCAAAACACCGTTGTGGTCTTTTGCTAAATCACGAATATGCCCGAAGCAAGACTTTACAGTAAAGTCTTTTCCTAAAAAGCCCTCAATGGTTTTTGCCTTTGCGGGAGACTCTACAATTACTAAATTTTTCACCATACCTTATAAAACAACTTTGGCGGCTGTTTGGTTACCAGCCGCCAAAGAAAAGACTTATAATTGAAATTACAACTTTGTGTGCTGCAATATTATTGCACGAACACAAGTTTTTCTGTATAAAGAGTATTGTTTACCAGCAGTTTCACAAAGTATATACCGTTGGTTAAATTATTGTCAAGTTTGTTTATTTGGTAATGTTGGAAACCTGCTTCAAGGTTTGATGAACCAAAATCGTACACCAGTTTGCCTGTTATATCATACACTTTCATATCCACTGTGGATGGACTGGGCAATGTGAACGATAATGTTGTGCTTTGGCTTGAAGGATTAGGCTGCACACTCATGCCCAACTCTTCTTTGGTGAAGGTTTCTACTGAAGTAACAGCACCTCCTATATTAATGTCATCCAAATAAATATTGTTACCACCATTGCTGTATGCTTCAAAACTGAAGATTACATTCTTACGCATACCTGCACTGATGCTGCTTAGTGGTAGCGAAATCAACCTCCATTCAGCAGCACTTGCCGGTACGTATGAAGTGCCATTGTAATTGGTGGAGGTTGAGGCTAGCGTGCTGCCTGTACGTTGTGAAAGGAATGACCAAGTATTACCGCAATCAGTTGAATATAGTATGCGCAAACGATCGCTTGTTACACCGGTACGTTGAGCGTAAGCTACTTTAAAATCAAGGGTAGCAGTGGTTGATGTATTTAAATCGACAGCTGGAAGTGTAAGCGTATAAACATTATCAGTAGCGGTTGAAGAGTTAATAAGAACCCTTGTGCTGGCACTACCTGTTGCGCTACCTACCGCTGTACGTTCCCATTTAGCTGTTACGTTGCTGCTGTTTGTCCAACCTGTGGGAGGGAATGTAGCCGCTTCAAAACCTTCAATTGTTGGGGCTTTGGTAGTAGCTGTAGCAGGCATCACCACAACTATATTTTGGCGGGTTATTGATGATTGACCTGCACTATTGGTTACTTGCAAGGTTACGTTATAGTTACCCGCGTTATTAAAAGTAACGCTTACCGCAGAATCACCCGAACTTGAAGGAGTACCGCCTGTAATTGTCCATGTGCGGCTTGCTGCCTTGCCACCCCATGAAACATCGTTAAGTATTATTGAGTTACCTGCGCATACCACACGGGCTACTGAGTTAAAATCAGCAACGGGTTTGCACAAAGGAGTTTTAATTACATCGGTACCGGTGGCAATAAGGTTGGCCGATGAAACCAGTGTTTGTCGGTAATTAGCATTGCTTAGTACCAAATCCATAATGGTTTTTTGTCCCCAGGTAAACATGTTTTGGCAGTTACCGTCGGCATAGTCCATAAAGTTCTCAATTTGGTCAACCTCATTAGGGCTATCGTTGCTGCAAGTGTTGGCTGTTTTGTTACATCCAAACGAAGGAGAAGCTACCGGAGGGGTATCACACACCCTGTCGCCTGAACTGCTGCAATTAGAACCGCAACCGTTTTCAAACGGGTGTAATAAACCTAAGTAGTGTCCTACTTCGTGTGTAAGCGTACGGCCAGCCTTTGCGGGGCTGCTGGTGCCTACAGTTCCTACATAATCGGCACGAATTACAATACCGTCAACATTGTTAGTATTGGGCAAGCTCCAAGGTAGGTAGGCAAAACCCAAGGTAGTTCCTTGGTCGCCGTTTTGTGAGCGGATAGATTTCACTACCCATATATTAAGGTATTTCTTATTATCCCAACGGATAAGACTTTTAATTTCATCGCGAGTTTCAACCGTTAGCGTTGAATAGGTGCGGGTAATACCATCGGTACAGTTACCGCTGGGGTCAACGGTTGCCAAACGGAACTCAATCTGAGCGTCGGCGGCATCGTCTAAAAACTGTGAGCGGATGTTTGATTTATCAGCGTTCATATAGCTGAAATCTTCGTTCAAAACCCTTATCTGGTCTTCAATTTGGGCTTTAGAAATGTTCTCATCACCATACATGTGTATTACGTGAAAAACAACGGGGATAATACGTTTTGCTCCGCTTTTGCGTGAAGTATTGGCCGGATTTTGTAGATACTGCTCGTATTGAGTGTAAAACTGCTCTTTTAGCTGCTGTGCAGCCGGATTATTTTTAAGATAATCAGTGGTGATGTGGTCTGTAATGCAGGGCTCGTGTTGGTGTTGTGCAAATGTTGCACTAACGGCAAACAAGGCTGCAAATACTACTAAATAACGTTTCATTTCTCTTGTGGTGCTCAAATTATGAAGGAACTAGGGTATTACCGAAATCTGCCAAAGGTAATTTTTTACCGATAAATGACAAATGTAAAGACTGTGTGTTTTTTTGAAATGTTGATACGTAAAAGAAAAAATTATTCAACCGGAACTATCCTTCCCTCTCTGCGGGCAATAACTGTAGCAACAGTAGTATCTCCGGTTACATTTATTACAGTACGGCACATGTCTAAAATACGGTCAGGGCCCATAATCAAGGCAATACCTTCTACAGGAATACCCACTGAGTTTAGTACAATGGCCAACATTACCATGCCCGCGCCGGGAACACCCGCTGAGCCGATGGAGGCCAGTGTGGCGGTTACTATAATTAATAATTGGTCGATAAATGATAAATCAATGTTAAACACCTGTGCAATAAAGATGGCGGCAACCGATTGGTAAAGGCTGGTACCGTCCATATTCACAGTAGCTCCCAAGGGCAATACAAAGCTGGTTATTTCCTCATGCACCCCCATGTTCTTTTCAGTGTTCTCCATATTTAGGGGTAGTGTAGCATTACTGCTGCTGGTACTAAAAGCCAGCAAATGCACAGGGCGCATCTTTTTAAGAAACCACAAGGGATTTAATTTGGCTAAAATTTTAACCATGGGCATATACACCAAGGCGGCATGCAATATCAATCCCAGTAACACAACTCCGCAATATTGTGCGAGAGCCAATAAAAGGTTTACAGCTTCGGCAGGGTTGCTACCGGCCAAATCGGTAATTACTGATGATATAAGAGCAAAAACGCCTATGGGGGCCAATAACATTATAATGTCTACCACTTTCAGCGTTACCTCGTTTGCACTGTTCATTAAGGTAATCAAGGGTTGAGATTTTTCAGCAGGTACTAAAATGGTAGCTATTCCAAATAGGATGGCTATTACTACCATTGAAAGCATCATTTGGTTGTTTGAAGCTGCCGAAATAAGGTTTTCAGGGAAAATATCTACCAACGGTTGCAAAGGCGATTGTTGGGTAAGGGTTTGGGCGGCTTCGGTTTTTTTAGCTGCTGAACTTTGATAAGAATTTATCAGGTTGTTTTTTGTTTCTTCTGACAAAGCGTCGCCCGGACGGATAATAGACGCGAGTACTAAACCTATTGTAACCGCAAAAACGGTAGTGATGATAAATATACCCAAGGTACGGCCACCTATGCGTCCCAGTTTGTTAATATCGTTAAGACTGGCAACTCCCACTACCAGTGAGGTGATAATCATAGGAATGGCTATCAGCTTTAGCAGGTTTACAAATATTTTACCCAACGGGGCTACGTACCAGCTATTGGCTTGCGCCCAGCCTAAGTTAGCGGCTATAACGCCCCAAACAATACCCAATACCAACCCGATAAGGATTTTTGTGTGCAAGGGAAGTTTTTTAAACATGGATGTATAGGTTTAGTAAACGGCCAAAAATAGCCCTTTTTACATAATTATCTAATTAGTTGAAATTACTGTAGTTATTTCATTCTCAACCAATGGTCGGCCAATACAAGGGCTGCCATCGCTTCTACAATGGGCACAGCACGGGGCAAAACACATGGGTCGTGGCGGCCTTTAGCGGCTAAGTCTACTTCTTGGCCTGCATTGTCTACCGTTTTTTGATTTTTAGCAATGGTGGCAGTGGGTTTAAAAGCCACTTTGCAATAAATATCCATGCCGTTGCTTATGCCGCCTTGTATGCCTCCGCTATGGTTGGTGATGGTAGCCACTTTGCCGTTATCAGCAACAAAGCTATCGTTGTGTTCACTACCTTTTAGTCGGGTGCCTGCAAAGCCGCTGCCGTATTCAAATCCCTTGGTGGCATTTATGGTGAGCATGGCTTTGGCAAGGTCGGCTTGCAGTTTATCAAAAACAGGTTCGCCCAATCCTGCGGGTGCGCCTTTCACCACACAAGTAATGCAACCGCCCAAACTATCACCCTCTGCTTTTGCCTCTTCAATCAGTGAAATCATTTTAGCGGCTGTTTCAGGGTGCGGGCATCGTACGGGATTAGTTTCAGTAAGTGATAAATCCAGTTCAGTATAGGCCAGTGGAGTTTCAACCTTGCCCACTTGGTTCACAAATGCCTGTATGCCTATGTTGTGTTGTTTTAGCAACAGCTTTGCAAAAGCACCGGCGGCCACAACCGCAGCAGTTGCCCTTGCGGATGAACGTCCGCCGCCACGGTAATCACGGATGCCGTATTTTACTTCGTAGGTATAATCGGCGTGAGAAGGGCGGAAAACATCCTTCATGGCTTCATAATCGCCGCTGCGTTGGTCTTTATTAGGGATAACAATGGCAATGGGTGCGCCGGTGGTTTTACCGTTAAAGACTCCGCTCAAGATCTGTACCTCATCGCTCTCGTTCCGCTGGGTGGTAAGGGCTGATTGCCCCGGACGACGGCGTGCCATTTCAGCATTAATAAAATCAATATCCACCTCAAGTACGGGGGGGCAACCGTCAATAACAACACCCACCGCTTCGCCGTGCGACTCGCCAAAGGTGGTAATACGGAATAATACGCCTAATGAATTTCCTGCCATTGGAGTTGTTATCGGTTATCAGTTATCAGTGTGAATTTTTCAATCTCCCTGCAAAATTGAGCAATGGGAAATCCCACCACATTATTATAGCAGCCGTTTATTTTTTGTACAAAGCGGTAGCCAATCCATTCTTGTATGCCATAGGCACCGGCTTTGTCGTAAGGTTTATACGTGTTGATGTAGTAGGCAATGTCCTCATCTGGTATGGGGGCAAAATACACCTCGGTATCACTAAAAAAAGTATGCTGTTTCCCTGCTGTACTCAGGCATACCCCAGTATATACGTGGTGTGCCTTGCCCGAAAGTGATTTAATCATGGCAAATGCCTCTTCAAAATCAGCGGGTTTGTTTAGTACCTTATCATCCACCCATACCGTAGTATCGGCAGTAATCACAATAGCATTGCTTACATCGCCTGTATAGCCGTTGGCTTTCTTTTCAGCCAAAAACATCGGTATTTCTTCCGCCTTCAATTGGCTAGGGAAATCCTCTTCTACATCAATCTTTACCACCTCAAAATCAAAACCTGCATCGTACAGCAATTGCTGCCTGCGTGGTGATTGTGAGGCTAATAACAGTTTTTTCATTCCTTACCTGTTTACTTTTAACAACAAGATTAAAATCTTGTTCTCTTAAAATAACATCACGAAGCGGGTATATTTTATAATAACTAATTAACTAAATACATCGAGGCTATGCCCGTAATCATTATCAATTTGCACAGCAAACTTGCTTGTGAGTAATGGTCTTTCTCTTTTGCCCAAAAAATTAATAAACCCAACCCAACCGATGGTATGGCTACTAAGGCAACTAAGTAATAAAATGCCCATAAACGCAGCGATACCAAACACCAGATGGCAAACACCAGCAACAGCAGTATTTGTGCCGCGGCCATAATAGAGGTTACTTTTTTTGCAATGGCTTCACCATATACTACAGGCAGGGTAGTATAACCCGCAGTGCGGTCGCCTTCTTCATCTTCAATATCTTTCACAGCTTCGCGCACCAGTGTAGTGATAAACGCAAAGCCTGCATACAGCACAATAAACGACCTGCTGGGATTGGGTAGCACATACATAAGTATACCCGGGGTTACTGCACTCATAAATGCCACGGCAATATTACCCAGCAGCACCGTTTTTTTCAATCGGTAGCTATACAAGTATAAAAGTACCGCCATAGCAGCACAGATAACGCCTACAAATACGTTGGCCGCTAGGCCAAGTAAAATGCCCACAACGCTTAGTCCGTAATAAACCTGGGCGTAAAAATTACGGTTAGCAGGGGTAATAAAGGTTTTATCGGGTTTGTTTACACCATCGGCGGCAGCGTCAAAAATATCATTGATAATATATCCGCCGGCGGCAATAAGAAGGGTAGCAAGTAATGTAAAAATAAATCCTGCGTTAGTAAACGGCGAAAACGGCTCAGTAGATAAACAAAAAGCAGCAAATACCTGCGTGGCTGCCATGATAAGCAGGTTGGGGTAACGTACCAGCTTAAAAAATAGCATTATAGTTGAAGGCTTTTCATCCATCTGTTTAGCAAAAGTCGAATAAAAGGCTGACTTTATCCATGTGTTTTCTGTTTGTAACAAAAACATCCCTTTATTCGTAATTGCAAACAATGAAAAAACTACTCATCCTCCTTTTTACAGCAATTACCTCCTACGCGGCTATAGGGCAGAATATTACTGTTGAAGGTACTGTTTCTGACGCTTCGGATAAAAGCCAATTGGCTTACGTGAATATCTACCTAAAAGGTACTACAAACGGTACTTATACTGATTTGAAAGGAAACTTTATTATTGACCTGCCCTCAAGTGGTGGTGTTTTGGTATTTAGCTACATGGGGTATGAAAAATATGAAGTGAAAATAACTCAGTCAATCCGATTGGAAGTAAAGTTGAAACCGCTTTCGTTATCGCTTGAAGAGACGGTGGTGATGCCCGGTGAAAACCCCGCCGATGTGATAATGCGGAAAGTAAACGATAACCGGAAAAAGCATGACCCCGAAAATCTTGAAACATTTAGCTACAAGAGCTACAATAAGTTTGTGGTAAATATTAACCGTGATATTGACAGTGCGTTTTTTAATGAAAACGATACCCTTGACAGTTTTGAGGATACGCTGGTGAATAAAATGAATTTGTTTTTAATGGAGAGCATTACGGAAAAGCTGTATATGAAACCCGGAAAATACAAAGAAACCGTAGAGGCCAGCAGAATATCGGGGTTGCAGAATGCACAGTATGCCTTGCTGGCAACAGAGATACAGTCGTTTTCGTTTTATAAAAACTATGTAAAAATATTAGGTAAAGAATACCTAAGCCCAATAGCTGAAGGCAATACACGCAAATACCTTTTTATTTTACAAGATACCGTTGAAGAGGCGGGGGAAGCTGCCTACGTAATTTATTATCAGCCCAGAAAAGATAAGAATTTTGATGGGTTAAGCGGGTTACTTTACATACATACCCAAAATTTTGCTGTATTGAAAGCTACTGCCAAAATGGAAGAAACGGGAGGGTTTTCAACCCAAGTAGTGCAGAATTATCAAAAAATGGGTGAAGACGTTTATTTCCCGTCATTGTTTACCTCTGAGTTTGTTTTTGCAGGAATTTCAGTAGCGCTTGAGGATACTACCAAGAACAGAAGCTACAAGCTAACCCCTTTGGGTAAAGCCAAAACTACCTTGTACGCCGTAAACTTAGCGCCGGCACTTAAAAAGAAACAGTTTGATAATGTTGAGCTTGATTATGCCCCTGATGCACTGAATAAGGATGCTGAGTTTTGGGATAAAAACAGGCAGGAAAAGCTGAGTGCTAAAGATTCTTTAACGTATGTGATTGTTGATAGTGTAGGAAAAGAGCTTAATCTTGACCGTAGGCTGGAGTTTTTACGTATAGCCCAAACAGGGAAGCTGCCTATTGGTTTTCTAAATGTACACTTAGCTGATATATTGTCTTTTAACAATTTTGAGGGTATACGTTTAGGTGCCCGCCTATCCACTAACGATAGGCTCAGCCGCAGGTTTAGCTTGGGTGGTTTTTATGCCTACGGTTTTAAAGATGTACATAGCAAATTTGGGGGTAATGGCACGTTGTTCTTTAACAAAACAAAATCATCATATTTTGATGTATTGTACAGCAACGATGTGATGGAGACCGGTATGCAGCCCGTGGGGCAATACACCGTTCCTAAAACAGAATCAATGCGCTATTTATACATTTCTGTGATGGATAGGGTAGAGCGCAGCAAAGCCACTTTTGGCACCCGTTTATTACGGTATATAACTGCCGAAGTAGGCGTGGAGCGAGTAAATAAACTGGCAACATCTACCTACCGATACGGCGATGGTATGCAACAGTACTATCGTTTTGCAAATGCTGTAGTATCGTTGCGTTGGGCACCGGGTGAAAAGCTGGTGCGTTCATTCGGCCAATTAAAAGCCCGCGATACCAAATGGCCTATTATATACACCACCTTTACCAAAGGATTTTCTAACGTAATGGATGGGCAATTTGATTTTTTCCGTACTGATGTAATTGCTGAATATGATTTCAGAGTGCGCCATGCAGGGCATAGCTACATGCGTGTAATGGCCGGCAATACCGAAGGTAATGTGCCCTATACCGAGTTGCATTTTGGTAAATCAGGCTTTAATAACAAAAACCTTAGCATTGTTACCTCGTGGGCGTTTGAAACCATGCGCTTCAACGAGTTTTTTGGCGATAGGTATGCCGCATTGTTTTTTCGCCACAACTTTGGCAGCCTGTTGTTTAAAACCAAAAAATTTAGCCCTGATGTAATTTTTGTAACCAATATGTATATCAGTGGATTTGATAACAATGGCGCGCACAAAAACTTTGCGCTGAAATCTGCGGATAAAGGCTTTTTTGAAAGCGGCATCCGGATAGATAATATTGTGCGAATACAATTTGTAGGCTATGGCATCGGGGCATTTTACCGTTACGGCCCCTATAGTTTTGATAAACCTGCTAAAAACTTAGCTATTAAGCTAAGCGTATCAACCCCTTTGAATTTTTAATAATAATACGTTGCAAGGGCATCCAAATACCAAAGCAGGTTTATTTGGATGCCTTTGTGTTTTAGTAGTTATTACTATTATCCTTGGGGGACAAGGCACAATAAGTTGTATATAAATTGTACCATGACAGTTGTTTTAATGTATTGAAAAACACCAGCTTGAAAAATTTTTATAAATTAGTGTAACTTTCAGTAACACTTCGCCGTATAACGAAAGAACAATGACAGAACAGCAGTATAACCAATGCGTGGATATGTATGCTGACGGCCTTTACAGGTTTATCCTTAAAAACATGAGGGATGAGTTTGAGGCCGACAATATTGTTCAGAATACGTTTGAAAAACTGTGGGTGCGCCGCAGTGAAGTGTTGTTTGAAAAAGCGAAACCCTACCTGTTTAAAATAGCCTATAACAACATGATTGATGTGATAAGGCAAAATAAACGATGGACGCAAATAGAGGAAGGGGTACACGACAGTGAATTGCCTGCCAACGAGTACAGCGGTTTGCGTGAAGCTCTTAACAAAGGCTTGGAACGGTTGCCAGAAAAACAACGCACGGTGGTATTGCTTCGCGATTATGAGGGCTATAGTTATGAGGAGATTAGTGAAATAGCGGGGCTAACCATTGAGCAAGTGAAGGTGTATATATACCGCGCACGCACTGCATTAAAAGAATTTATTGGAAAACCTGAAGTGCTGATATGAAAGAAGAACTGAACGAAAGAGAGTTGCTGCTATTGGCTTACCTTGAAGGTGACCTTACAGGTGATGAGAGGGCTAAAGCTGAGGCTTTATTGGCCGAAGATATTGCTATGATGGGCGAGTACAGGCAATTAAAAAGCACAGTACTAATGCCAGAAACCGCTACTGTATATAAAAACAAAGCGGCTTTAAAGAAACCGGTGCCTGCCGCCAAAAAAGTAACCTTGCGTTATGTGCTATGGCCGGCAGCTGTGGCAGCAAGTATAGTATTGGCAGTATTGTTTTATGCGCCTCAGAATACTGTTACAGAAGGTGGAGTAGCCACTACAACAGCTACTGATAAAGAAATAACTGCAAAGGCACCTGTAATAAGCGGCACAGAGGATAAGACAAGTACTGTAAACGAAAAAATACACAGCGAAAAGAAAGTGTATGTTTCTGTACCACAACCCCATGACAAAAGCGTAAAAGAGGATAAAGGTACATCTCCCGTTGATAACATGGAGGTAGAAACACAAGATGTTACTAAAGAGTTGATAGCCGCCACAACACTACAAAGTAAAGGCTACGAAATACCCGGCATTTTAACCCCAACACAAGGTGAAATAAAAGAGTTGCAAATGCCCTTGTCTGACATGGCCTTTATTGCACCTGAACCGGCAAATAAAAAAGGATGGTTTGCCAAAGTGGGGGATAAGATTGGCAACTTGGTAGATTATTTACAAAAACCACGCGTAAACATCGAAAAACAAGAAGACAATAAAGGTAAAGATTACTGGGCCATCACCCTTGAAACTGAAAAATACGAATGGGAGGGCCGTGTATTTACCAGCAGGTAAATACTAAAAATTAACACTAAATATTAAAACTATGTATAGAAAATTCTTACTGCCAATGATGCTATCATTGGTGAGCTTGACAGCTTTTGCCCAAAAAACAACAATAACCAAGGCCGACAGTACTAAGTTGGTGATTGAAACCGCCGAAGGTAAAACCACCATTGATATGGCAGGATTATCAGCAATGTTTAAAAACATGGAGGCATTGGGGTTTGAAAATTGGGATTTTGATGATATGGAGATGTGTGCAGATACTCCGCCCACAGGGGATAGCAGCTCATTGCAAGAGATTGTGGTGGTAACTACAATTAAAAGCGACTCGGGTGATTATGTTGAAGTAATTACAAAAAACACCAAAGGCGAAGTTAAAAAGGTAATCCGTGTTCCTTTAGACCTAGTAGAGGATATGGGCTTTGACTTTGAGAACGGCGATTTTGTGAACAAAGGTAAAGAACCCAAACCTGCCAAACGTCTTAAAAACTTTGAAAGCGATTGGTTTGCATTTGATATAGGTCTAAACGGTTTGTTATACAAAGGCAGCCCGTCAATGCCCACTTCGCTTAGTAATCTTGAACTTGATCCTTGGCGCTCGGTGCATGTAAACGTGGGTATATACCAGCAAAAAATAAACCTATACAGGCACTATGTAAACTTTGTATATGGAATTAACTATGATAACAATGATTATCGTTTTAGCAACGATATCGATTTTAAAGTGGACTCATTCGGAACCGGCATCCAATACCCCGGTCGCAATACCGAAGGTTTCAAGCGTAATAAGCTCACCACAAGATTTCTAAGTATTCCGGTGGCTTTACGTTTCAACTTTAAACCCGGCAGTACCCGTACCGGTCATATTACCGTGGGTGCACATGCGGGCTACAGGCTCACCAGTTTTTTCAAAACCGTGCGTGAAGACGACGGCAAACGCAAAAACAAACTGTACGATGATTTCTTGCTCAATAACCTTCGCTACGGTGCGTTTGTTAAGGTGGGCTACGGAAACATAACCTTGTTTGGAAACTACGTTTTCACCCCACTATTTAGAGAGGGGGCCGGCCCTGAACTTAACCCGTTTTCATTTGGGTTATCGTTTGGCGGATTTTAAGAAATTTTATTCACGCTTAGTTTGGTGCGGGGCCTGCCGGGATGGTAGGCCCCCGCTTTTTATATCCCGCAGCTAAATCCTACCTTTGCAGTGGATGAAGTACACAATTTTTCGCACACAACCCCACCAACGCTATATTACCATTGAAGCAACGCTTGAAAATGTTGAGCAAGATATTTTAGAAATTCAACTGCCTTCGTGGAGGCCCGGTAGATATGAATTAGGCAATTTTGCCAAAAACGTACGCAAGTTTACCGTGCTTGACAGTAATGGAAACGAACTTCCGTTTTTTAAAGTAACCAAAGATTTATGGCAGGTTCAAACACTTGGAAACCGTGCTATAACCATCAGCTACCAATATTTTGCAGCCGTATTGGATGCAGGTTCAACATACACCGATGAGAGCATGTTATACGTGAATCCCGTTAACTGTTTGGTGTATGAAACTACCAGTATGGATGAGCCCTGCGAGTTAACGCTTGATATTCCTGATAGTTTCATTATTGCCTGCGCTTTGCCTGTAGAAGGAAAGACACTGAAGGCGCAAAACTTTGATGAGTTAGCCGATTCGCCACTCATGGCATCTCCAACATTAGAGCATTACACTACTGATGTTGAAGGTGTAACCCAACACGTTTGGATTAGCGGTAAACACACGTTGGATGCACACCGTTTTGTGGAAGAAGTGGCCGCCTACACCCGTGAACAGGTTGCTGTGTTTAATCATTTCCCCTCAAACGGATACCACTACTTAATTCACTTGATGCCTAACAGCTTCAGGCATGGGGTGGAGCATTGCCATAGTACGGTAATAGCAATGGGACCGGGCACAGAGTTTCATACGCCCGAAAAACACAGAGATTTGTTGGCAATTTGTTCGCACGAGTTGTTCCATTTCTGGAATATCAAACGTTTGAGGCCGGCAGTAATGCTGCCTTATGATTATACCAAAGAAAACTACAGTACGCTGGGTTATGTGTACGAAGGTATTACCACCTATTATGGTGATTATATGCTGCTTCGCTCAGGGGTGAATAGTTTTGATATTTATGCGAGCGAATTTTCAAAAGACTTGCAACGCCATTTTGACAATACTGGCCGCTACAACTATTCGGTAGCCGATTCATCGTTTGATACATGGCTGGATGGCTATGTACCCGGAACACCCGGGCGTAAAGTATCAATTTATGTAGAGGGTATGTTGGCTGCATTGATTGCTGATGTAGCAATTAGGGAAGCTACCGGCAACAAGGCCAACATGGATACTGTTCTTAAACTAATGTATGACCGCTGTTTTATGAACGGTGCAGGATATACCGAAGAAGATTACAGGGCAGCCATTGAGGAAGTAAGTGGTTTAGATATGGAGGCGTATTTTAGAGACATTATCTGGGGTAAAGGCAATATTGAGAAGCAATTGCCGCAAACACTTGATAAATTAGGCTTAGCACTGGTGGTTAACCCCATTGCAGATGTACTTGAACGTTTATATGGAGTAAAAGCAGTCCGTTCAAACGGACACTTAACAGTTGTAGCTGTTGCCGAGGGCAGCCCGGCTGACAAAGCAGGAATTGCTTTAGGAGCTTTTATTACATCTATCAACGGCGTTGAGTACGTGGCAGATATTAATTTTGAGGAAGTGTTTGCTTTAAACCCTAATGGAATAACAATAGGGGTGCATACCATTTATGCTGATAAAACCATACAGCTTACAGCGGGGTTAACAACGTATTTTGATGAATATCGTTTAGTAAAGCAAACAAACCCCACACAAGCTCAAAAAGATTTCTTTAAAGCATGGAGTAAACAAGAGTTTTAACCATTGCGAATTGTTATAAAAAAAGAAAGGCTGCCCAAGGGCAGCCTTTCTTTTTTTAGCTGGTTGATGATTACTCAACCATTAATTTTTTAGTGAATATATTGCCGTTCACATTCAGTTGTACGAAGTACAAACCGGGAGTTGCATTGTATTGCGCGGCGTCAAAAGTAAACTCTTGTGCACCTTGGGTAAATTTACCGTTTGCAATTACAGCAACCTCACGGCCCAAAATGTCAGTTACGCTTACTTTAACTTCGCTATCACGCATTAAAGTAACACCAACAGTAGTTTTATTAGCCGTAGGGTTGGGGTACACGTTAAAGTTTTCTTCTGAAGTATAAAACTCATCTTCAACTGATGAAGGGAAACCGAAGTTAATTGCATCAATGTAGAAGTTGTTACCGCCGTTGCTTACAAATTGGAAGCGGAAGCGAATATTTTGGCGTTGAGCAGCAGTAATAGTACCGGGAAGTGCTATTACAACTTGACGCCATTTTGAACGGTCTGCAGGTACAAACGAAGTGTTGCCGGGAGTACCCGACCCTACTGTACCTAATTGAGCGCCTGAACGAGCCCATAGTTGCAACCAGCTTTGTCCGCAATCGGCTGAGTAATAAACCCTCAATGCGTCAGCAGTTAAACCGTTACCTGCTGCATTTAAACGTTGTGCAAATGCATAATGGAACGATACTACCGGGCTTGGCATTACTGCCAAGTTTAGTGAAGGTGAATACAAATCAAACCTTGAGCCTGAAATACCGTTACCATTGGGAGCCATCAATGTACGTGAATTGTTTTCAAACACGGTACCTTGACCAACATCTACAATGCGGTAATCAGTGAAAGTGGTGCTGTTAGTAAACCAACCATCGGTTGGGAATACAGGGAATTCAAAATCTTGTGTATAAGGACCAGTTTGAGGAGCAGTAGTAGGAATAACCTCAATATAGTCTTCCATAACCAATGTATCAGATCCGTTTGCGTTGCTCACAATCAGAGTAACATCAAATTTGCCGGCTTGTGCGTATGATACGGATGGGTTGGTTGCTGATGAAGTTGCAGGCGTACCTCCTTCAAAAATCCATTGACGGGTTATAGTTCCTGAGAAATTGTATGAGTTGTCTCTGAAATCAACCGCTGTACCACCGGCACAAGCAAATTGGCTGCGTGAACGTTGGTTGTCAAGTGAGTAAAAATCAGCTATTGGTGCACAGGTAGCTGGAGCGTTAGGAACATCAGTGCCGGTAGCAATCATGTTTTGTACTGACCATAGGTAAGGCCTCCAGTTTTCCATAGTAGCATCTACACGAGCTTTTTGGCCAATAGTAAACATGTTTTGGCAAGTACCAATGGTATAATCCATGAAGTTTTCTATTTGGTCTGGCAAATCAGGATTATCTGTGCCGCAAGTATTTCTGTTGTAATCACAGCTAAGAATTGTAGACCTGTTATCAGCACATGGAGGGGTATCGTCAACTTTATCACCACCCAAGCAGCTGTCTTGGAAAGTGTGAAGCAAACCTAACCAGTGACCAATTTCGTGAGTAACTGTTGTTGCATTACCGGGGTTGCTGGTTCCAATATCACCAATTTGATCTGAACGGATAATAACACCATCAGTGTTGTAGCTACCCGACCATGGGAACTGAGCATAACCGGCGATACCGGGAAGGTTTGTATTGTTTACAATCTCTTCGGTAACCCATACGTTCAAATAACGGTCGGTAGGCCATACGCTTTTAAGTTTTATGTTGTTGGTACCGTTTTCGGTCTCTTCTTCATAAATCCTTACAATACCGTTGGTACAGTTACCTTTTGGATCTTTGCGAGCCAAACGTAACTCAATTTCCATATCGCAAGCCACGCCTTTAAATACATCACGGGTTTGTGCTGATTTAGGACTAGTACGACGGAAACTTTCGTTCAAAATATCCAACTCGCGTTGTATTTGGGCATCAGAAATGTTTTCGTTACCTGCTTTGTGGAAAATGTGAAATACAACGGGAATAATACGTATTTGCCCTGTTTTCTTCACCAACTCCTTACTTTTTTCAAGTGCTTGTTGGTCAAATAGTTCTTTGCGCTGCAAAATAGTGGGGTCTTGCTCCACCATTTGCTTGTAAATATCGTCAGTGGCGCATTGGTGCACCTGTGCAAAGCCTGCATAGCTTGCCGCAGTTGCCAGTAAAACTGTTAATAGAAGTTTTTTCATATTCACTTATTCGTTCAGTTTGGTGTTATTAGGGCGTATTCAAACTTCAATAATAGAAGTTTTTTGCCAATCAAAAAAAACTTAGCCTGCAAATATATGGCATTGGTTTATATAGTCGGCGCAATTTGCCCTTGTGTTATATTGAAACGATAATTTTTTAGCAGAGGTTGTAAAGCCTAATATACTTTTTTTAGTTTTTCAGTAATGGCAAGCACAGCAGGGCAAATTAAAGTATTTTGGAAAGTGATATCTAAAATTTGCACCATCCGTTTGCGGTTGGTATGGGGGTATTCGCGGCAAGCTGTCGGGCGGTCTTTATATACCGAACAATAATTATCACCATCTAAAAAGGGACATGGGGCCGAACGCAACACATAATCACCATCTTCATCTATCTTCAAATATTCAGCAATAAAATCGGCGGGTTTCATACGCAATGCCTTTGCTACGCGCTCAATATCTCGGTCGGTAAACAATGGGCTGGTAGTTTTGCAGCAGTTGGCACATTGTAAACAATCCGTTTCGGCAAACACTTCCTCGTGCATTTCATGGAAATTATCGTCAAGGTTTTTGGGCTTACGGCGTTTCAGCAAGGAATAAAATGCCTTGTTTTCCTCTTTTTGCCGTTGACTGTTGCGCTTAAAATCTTCGAGAGTGATTTGCATATTACAGGTAGCCGAAGGCGAATCCGTTTTTTAAATACAGGCCATATACCTGCTGGCTCACAGCCATAGCAGCTATGTAAAGTATAAATAATGTGTGAAAGGTAATTTGCGGATGCTGTTTACCTGCAAAGGCCTTTTTCACTTCACCATAATATAGTGGTAAGGTATAAGCGCAAATCAAGCCAATCCAAATGCCCCATTGTCTACTGGTAAACATGTGAACGTATGCGTGATGAGACATGGCAAAACTCCACGAAATTGAAGCCAGCAGCAGTATTAATGCAATGAAGAATAATTGGCGTTGATGTTTATACATGTGCCACATTCCCCATGCGGCCAATAGTAAAATTGCCCAACCGGGAATAAGGTAAAAGCGTTCCATGCGGTTAAACCACTCAAAGGCTATATCAAAAATGCTAAAGTCTTTGTTGCCTATTTCACTCACGGTAAAGCCTTCGGTTTCTTCGCCTGTGGTACGTAGTTTAAAGGCGGCCATCATATCCTCGTAGGCCACTACCCAATTGCCCCAGTATGCGGCATTTTGCCACATATGCAGCATAAAACCCGTAACGGCAGCAATGCCGGGTAATACGGTAACTTTTGTAAATAACTTGCGTGAGTATAACAAGCTGAAACCGATACTAACAACGGCCAAATAAGTAGGCGGCTCAAACGATACATTAATAGCCAGCAGGAATATAATGCACATCCAAGCTATCCATTTGTTTTCGCGTTCGTTGTTGTTAAAGTATTTATAGATGCAATACACATACAGCCATTTCAACAACTCTTCCAGCGTATGTTTATGCAGGTTATCGGCCCAAGTGATAAAATAATTGGAGAGCACCAATATGCTGCCCCCAATAAAGGCCTGCGTTTTATCTTTTAAAATAACCTCAAGCACCCGATAAATGACAAAAAAGAACATCATTGCCCAAAGTATGGGGAAGATGCGCAATACAGGTTCAGAAGTAGTGTTTAAAATCTTGCCGTAAATACCGGCAAGTATATCGGGCAGGGGAGGATAGTGCGTGTACACATTGAAACTGGTATCACCTTTCCCCTCGTATTGTTGGGTGGGCAGCCAGTAGGTGCCGTTAAATCCGTAGTCGTAGTAATAGCGGGCAGCCGATAGCACGTTTTTATCGCTGTAAGAATCGCCGAAAACATTATCTCGGCCATTGCCGTTAGCGGTGGTAACGGTGAACGCCCGCCAAATAATCAAGGCAAAGCAAAAGGCAAAAATGAACCAACGATATTTGGTAATGGAAGATTCGTGCATATTAAAGTGCCGAAATTACACTTTGTATCTGAGTATGTATATTTGCGGCATCCATATTTTTCATGCAAAAGTTGTTGCCGCCGCAAGGTAGTACTTTGGTGTGGTGCAGGCAGGGAGAACACTCTACCGCCAAGTAATGCACTTTATGGCGGGTGCTGTTTATTGTGTTGGCTGCCAAGCGGTGCGTGGGGTTAGTTGGCCCCCATACTGATACCGTAGGAAGCCCGGTTTTTAATGCTATAAATAATGGTGCAGAATCAATGGTGAGCATCAACACACATTCTTCGTGCAAAAAGCGGTAATACTCAGCAAATCCATACTTGCCTGCAATGTTTTCTACTCGTTCACCTGCATTGTCTAAATATTGGCTAATAAACGCTTCGTTATCTTCAAAGTCTGAAGGTGCTCCTGTGAAAGCAATATTATATGGAGTGGTTTGCAGTATATGTGTGCAAATGGCTTGTAACGTTGCTGCCGGGATTTTTCTTAAATAACCTCCCAGTTCGCTGCAAGTATTGTTAATGGCAATATATTTCTTTCCTGCTTCATTGGCGCGTCCGGAGCTGTCTTTTACTGGTATTGAAAATTCAGTAAACTCTTCAACACCCATCATGCGTGCAAGGCTGCGGTAATTATCTTGCACATTGCAAAACTGATTGAAATAGCAATTGTGGGTATTTAGGAAATTACGGAAGTGTACTTTGTTTAGCTGAAACCCAAAACGGTTGAGCGACATGGTCCACAATGAAAAGATGGTGGTAAGTTTTGAGTATACCTCCAAATCAACCAGCCAACGGTTTTTTAGTCTCCAGCTTTTGCCGAGTATTCCTATGGATGAACGCAATAAATTTGTGAAACTGCTATCATCCATTACCCAAACATGATGAAAAAGACCTGTAGGAACTATACCGGGTACCACGCCCTTGCCGCTTATTAATATAAGTTTGGCATTTGGATATCGCTTTTTTAATGACACCAATGCATCGCTGGCAAGCAACAAGCTACCAAGCCCCAGCATTTTTATTACAATAATATAATCAGGAGCTTTGTGAAGAGTGTGGTTGCGGCGTAATAGTAAGCCAAGCGGACGTGCCAGCATCAGGTTAAAAATAACCAGCAGGCTACCCAGTACACCGTCAATAAATTGCTTGGCGCGTAGTTTCATTAATTCACAATACGGCCAATAATGCTGGTGGTTGTGCTGCGTTCAATCAACACATTCACATAATCGCCGGGTTTTGCATTTTCTTTCGGGAAAATAACCGTTACGTTTTGGTCGTTACGGCCTTTGTATTCATCGGCTGATTTTTTTGAGTCGCCCTCAATAAGTACCTTACAAACTTTACCTATGTACTCAGCGTTTTTACGCTTCGACATGTTGTTTTGAAGTGCGATAATTTCTTGTAAGCGGCGTTTTTTTACTTCAGCAGGTATATCATCAGGATATTTACGAGCCGCCAAAGTGCCGGGACGCTCGCTATATTCATACATATACGCAAAATCAAATTTAGCCCACTCAATAATGCTCAATGTATCTTGGTGTTCTTCTTCGGTTTCACTGCAAAAACCGGCTATTATATCAGTACTGATGCCGCAATCAGGTATAATTTCACGTATTTTGGTAATACGTTCCATATACCACGCACGGTCGTATGTGCGGTTCATCAAATCTAATATACGACTGTTACCGCTTTGTACCGGTAAGTGTATGTAGTTGCAAATGTTTTCATACTTTACCATAGTGTACAAAACCTCATCGGTAATGTCTTTTGGGTGCGAGGTTGAAAAACGCACACGCAAATCAGGGCTTACCAATGCCACCATCTCAAGTAATTGTGCAAAGTTTACCGTCTCAGTTTCGTTTTCAGGATTTGCCCATTTATACGAGTCAACATTTTGCCCCAATAAAGTAACTTCTTTGTAACCCAGTTTTGCCATTTCGGCAGCTTCTGCCACAATGGAGTGTGCATCACGGCTGCGTTCGCGTCCGCGTGTAAAAGGTACTACGCAAAAGCTGCACATGTTATCGCAGCCCCGCATAATAGATATAAAGGCATTAATACCATTTGTATTAAGGCGCACAGGGGTAATCTCTGCGTAGGTCTCCTCGCGTGAAAGTAACACATTCACAGCCTTTTGGCCGTCTTCAACTTTAGCAAGCAGGTTAGGTAAATCCCGGTAAGCATCAGGTCCTACTACAATATCTACCATCTTTTCTTGCTCAAGCAGCTTAGCTTTTAAACGTTCGGCCATGCATCCCAACACACCCACCACAAGGTCGGGGTTGGTTTTTTTCATGCTTTTTAATTCCGCAAGCCTATTCCAAACCCTGCTTTCTGCATTTTCACGTATGGCACAAGTGTTTAAAAAAATTACATCAGCGCCTTCGTCGTTGGTGATGGTTTTGTAGCCTTCTTTTGAAAGTATAGAGGCAATAATCTCGCTATCGCTAAAGTTCATAGCACACCCGTAGCTTTCAATATACAGGTTGCGTTGTTGCACATTTGCCGCAACTGATTGCGGTGCAATAGTTTCCTCGGTTGTTGTTACCATAAAGAATTTGCAAAGATAAAATTTAAAGCGTTAAAATTTTTTAAGAATTATAAAGCCAATTGGTAATAAAAAGGGCAGGCATGATGCAATAGATAGGGATGCATTTGTTTTACACACAAAAAATTTTAAAAAACTCCGGCTGCCCGCCCTTTAGCTTTTTATAAACAATACAATAAATGATAGGGTATTGTATTAAAATACCGTTTCAAACTTATCCTATCGTTTTTGCATAAAACAGAGTGAAATCACCCTTTTTATAGGTAACTAGTGTATGTAAAACAGTAAAAGCAGGCATTTGCCTGCTTTTACTGTTTTATAATCTGTTAGTTATGTTAATTATAATCTATCGGCTATATATGAATTTTTGGTTACGATATCCGCTTTGATCCATGTACCAGTCTTCGTAACTTCTTCCTTCGCTTTCGGCCCACTTCACAAAGTAAGGGAATGCGTTAGAGAACTCAACTTTTTCAGCGGCATAAGGTATACTCCTTGATACTGAAATCATCCAAGGCAAATTATTTTGAGAACGGTAATAACGGTTACTTCCGGGTTCAGAAGCATCATCACCTGTGCCGAATAATTTTTGCGTAGCCATTGAGGTAGGTTGTTTATCAATTAAATGTATCTCTTTGGTACGGTCTTGGTTAACAACTAAATACGGATTAATACGGTCTATTTTAATAAAGTTCTCATATGATATGGCACCACCTGCAGCAGGTTGGCCTTTATCCATAAAAGTAACAACTACAGTCATACTATCATAGGCAGCATTTGGTGATGCAGGGTTAGTGTTTATCCCCCCTGTACCGCCGGGATAAGTTAGTACGTTGTAAGCATCATCAAAAAATGGAATACTCGCATACGCAGGTCCTTCTTCAGTACCATTGCTTCTAACTTTAAATACTTTGCCATTCAATTTGTTTCCTGTTACACTTATAATGCTTGAGGCATCAATTTCAGTAAGCTCACAGGCAAAGCCGTTGTGGAAACTGCCGCCAATGGCTCGTGTTACAATTTCAAACTTTAGCTCCACCACATTATTATCCGCATTGGCAACAACCAACAACCTATAGTCAACAACCAAATCGTTAAAGTCAAAATCGCCGCGGTTGGGCCATAAATCTTCGCACAAAAGGGTACTAAACTGTTCGCCTCTCAAGTAATACTTAAATGCCCTGTACCTGTCTTCGTCAAAAGCATCGTCTTCATCAGCCACACCGTCGCTATCAGTATCAACAATGGTTGAAAGCGGTAAGCAGTTATTAGAAGGGTCGGCCCAATAAGTGCCTGGTATCACTATATCATCAATGTTACAGCGGTTATTACCACCTGTGCCCAAAAAGCTAATCATTACTTTGTAGGGAGTGTTGTTGTTTGCAATAGCACTGGGTATTGCATAGCTGATACTCTGAACACTAGTATTTATCGATGACCAGTTATAACTAAACGAGTCAGTATAAACGGCACCTTCTCCGGTTGTTGTATTATTTGGGTTGTACGTAATAAACCTGATACGAACCGTTTTTGTAGTTCCCGATGTGTTCTCAAGCTTTGCTTTAAAAGTAATATTACCACTTCCTAATTTAAGAAACGGAGATTTTATCCAAGAGGCCAAGGGTGAAGGGTTAGACATTGAGTTGCTGCGCCCTACCCACTTATCGGTAATCAGATGTGCTGATGTGCTGCTGTAACTTACAGCACCAAACACCCAGCAGTTGCCGGTTTCTTTACTGCGGTCACCGCTTTCAAAATTTAGCGTTAACTGTGCATTAGCACTTAAGCTACAAAGCCCTAAAAATATGGCTATGAATGTATATATACGTTTCATTAGTACTACTCTTGTTTAATATTTATTAATCTTCATTGCCAATTTCGGGGGCAAATTTAAATTTGATGGTTTTTGCAACAACATCAATGCTTTTTGTGATTTTTCCATACTCAATAGTTACTTTTTTCACATCGGCAGGCATATCAAACTTTATGTTTAAGTTGTTGCTCATTTTGTGATAAATACTAAAAAGCAATACCCCGTTTTGGTCTTTTACTTTTAATAGGTGTTTAATTTCAACAGGAACGGGTTGTCCGGTTACATCTAATGTAACTTGTTGGGTGGTACTCCAGTCAAAAGCGGCAGAAGGATTTAACTCATTAATAGTTGAAGCACTTTTAGCTGGGGCAGCGTTGTTGCTATCTTTCTTACAACTGCTTACCATGCCAAGTAGCACAGTGAGTGATAAAAACAGTAGTTTTTTCATTTTCGTAGGTTATTTCAACATCAAAGATAAATGCACTTAAACCAATTACACACTTAAATTATTTAAATGGCTTTAACATTTATTTTAATGGTTTTTGTGGTGTAATTTTTGAGATATTATTTGTAAAAATTGGTGTAATGTTAGCTATGCAGTTAACCTAATCGATAAAAAACCAAAACAGTTAGCTTTTTATAAACTATAATTGTAATCTGCAATATGTGCAGATGACGGACAGGAGGGTCCGTGCACGAACAATTTGTATGCGTAGAGTTTTAATTACAGGAAGCAATGGGTTGTTGGGTCAAAAATTACTTGATTTATATCTGGGGAAGAGGGATGCACAGCTTATAGCTACTTCTCGGGGGGCGAACCGCTACAATGCGTTTGAAGGATATGGGTATACATATCAGGAAATGGATGTAACCAATAAGGATGAGGTGGTACTGAATATTATGCGGTATTGCCCCACGGCAGTTATCAATACTGCCGCCATGACCAACGTGGATACTTGCGAGAATGAAAATGAGGCTTGTGATAAGTTGAATGTTGACTCTGTTAAATATTTGGTGGAGGCTTGCAATCAGTTTGATGTACACCTTATACATTTATCAACCGATTTTATTTTTGATGGTGAAAATGGCCCTTACACTGAAGAGGCCACACCAAATCCGTTGAGTTATTACGGTGAAAGTAAGCTAAAGGCTGAACAATATATTATTGAAAACAGTAAAAACTGGGCAATATTACGAACCGTATTAGTATACGGTGTTGCTAATGATATGAGCCGCAGCAATATTGTGCTTTGGGCCAAAGGCTCACTTGAGCAGGGCAAGCAAATTAATGTGGTTGACGACCAATACCGCACCCCTACACTTGCTGAAGATTTAGCAATGGGTTGTTACCTGGCTGAAATGAAACAAGCCCAAGGGATTTATAACATTAGCGGTAAGGATTTTATGAATGTGTACGAGTTGGCACAGCGAGTGGCTGATTTTTGGGAACTTGATAAAAACCTGATAGGCAGAGCTGACAGCAGTACGTTTACGCAACCTGCTAAGCGTCCGCCACGAACCGGTTTCGACCTTACGAAATCTCGGGAGAAACTGGGATTTGAGCCCCATAGTTTTGAGGAGGGACTTGCCGTGGTTGACGAGCAGTTAAATAAATCGGCAAGCGCGTTTTAGGCAAACGCTTTCTTTTACTTTACTTTTTTATTACTCAATAACGGCTGACAATCCCCTATCGGTTAGTGCTGTGCACATGGGAGCCAGTTTTTCAGCTTCACCTTCTTTTACAATGGCTTTGCCTTTATAGTGTACTAATACGGCAAGCTGTTCAGCCTGCAACTCATCGTGTTTGCATATTTCCATCAGGCAATCAATAACAAAGTCAAAAGTATTAACATCGTCATTGTATAAAACCAGCTTGCGTGTTTCGGTAAGTAACTCAAGCAGGTCAACATCTTCAAAAGTTTCAATTGAAGTTCCGCTCATGTTCATAAAACTACTCTCCTATATTTATTGGTTTTGCCTATGTTTTCTAAAAATCTTGGCTTTGTTTTCGGTACCGTTCACCAATTTGCGAATGTTTTTTTGGTGGGTTAAAATTACCAAAAACGCAGCTGTTATACCAAAGGCGATAAACAGGGGTACCTTTTCGTGAAATACATATACAATAAGAAACGGAAATGATACCGCTGCAAGTATAGACCCTAATGATACGTATCGTGTTGTAAAGAGAATAAACAAAAATATGGCCAAACAAAGCAAAGCCGGTTGGTAATCAATGCACACAATCATTCCAAACAGTGTAGCGATACCTTTACCGCCTTTAAACTGTGCAAAAATGGGAAACAAGTGTCCCACAACTGCCAATAAACCATAAAGCAGTTGCAAGTTCACATATTTAAAGGGGTTATCCTTTGGCACCACGCCTGTTAAATTTACTAAGTATGCTGCAAAAAAGCCTTTTAGCATATCCATCAGCAGCACGATGCTGCCTGCTTTTTTGCCCAATACCCTAAAGGTGTTGGTAGCTCCGGCATTGCCGCTGCCATAGTCGCGCACATCAATACCATACATAGCCCTGCCTATCCAAACCGCGCTGGGAATAGATCCCAAAAGGTAGGCCACAGGGCTCAATAAGGTGATTAAAAGCAATTCGTTCATGGTGTATTATTCGGTTTCAAAACTACGCAAAAATTTCTTTCTGCCCTGTTCAGTGGCTAAACCTATACTAAATGTGTCTTTGGTGTACTTTTCAAGGTTTTCTTTGATAATGTTCATAAAGTCATTATCGGTTGAAAGCACATATAATTTGTTGCGAACATAATTAAAGAAATACCAATCATCACTACCCGATTCAATGTAGAAGGTAATTTCATCACCGCTACGCTTGCGCTCAATTTCTATATTCACGCTCATTTTCTTTCCTAATTTGTCTTTACCAAGGTTTGATAAACCAAAGTTTCCTTCAGCCTTAAACGATTTGGTTTTGGGACTCCAAACAAAATCAACATCGGTAAAGAAAAGTGTTTTGGCCAACTCACTAATAGGTTCTACACGACCTGTTTTTTCGATACTTTCTTTGGCTTTGGCAAATGCTTTTTCGTCCAATATCTCTGCCAACGCTTTTTCTAAGAAAGGTTCAGTTTCGTTTGAAGAGATATTTCCCGTGCCGTTGGCTACCAATTGGTCGAACATGCGTTTTAGGGCAGGCTCAGGGAAGGGGAAATCAAGCAACAGGATTGATTTAATCTCAAACGAAGAGTCTTTTAATGAGTGGGTAACATTACCCGCAGTACTCATTTTAAGCTCGCCTGTGTTCACCCCAAAGTTTACATTACCCTCGCCATACATTTCGCCATCCTTGTGGTTATAGCTAAAGTAGTTTCCTTTAGGACTATTCGCGTATAGTTTTTGTGAATCAGCGTAGATAAACTCGCCGGCAGCATCATCGTAGAAGAATACGCCTTTGTTTACATTTAATATTTCACCGTCAGAGTAGTTACGCTTGCGGCTAAATATGTTGCTGTACATAAGTGCAGTATCGTTTGCTACGCAGAAACCGGTGAACAGGTCTTTTTTATCATCGTTTTTTGGCTCAACCACTTGTAAGAACACAGAGTCAGGCGCGATAATCTGCCTGTGGCGCACCCACCAAGTAAGCGGGGGGTCAACTTCTGTATCGGCCATAAAGAACCCGTCAAAATCAAGTCCTCGGTTAGCACCAGTCAGTATCACATCCCCGCGGTATTTTATGCGCGGCGATAGTGTGAAATCGTGCGGAATGTTAATAGTACCTCTGGCAACCGTTTGTTTGGTCAGCTTTTCAGCTCTTACATCGTTAAACAATATTTTGTTCTTTTTGCCTGAACGGTCAACGTAGTCATAATAGCCATCTCCATAGTATTGGTATTTGCCGGCTACATACAGTTTACAATCGTACAAAGTGTGGTATTTGTTGGCAGTATCAACCAATAGTTTTGCTTTGCGCAAAGTATCCATTGCACCATATTGGCGTATTACAACCTTGCCGCTATCAGGGATTGCGCGGGCATCGGCAATGTTTATGTAAGGCACTTTATTAGCATACAGTACAAAGTCTTTTAAGTCATACAATGCATCCTTCGACATGAAGTTAAGCGAGTCTTGCGCACCATTGGTAGATACAAAGTATTGCTTCTCTTCCGGTGTTCCCGGAGGGGCAATAAAGCGCAAGGTTTTGGCTTTAATATCCCATTTAAACTCGTTTAGCGAGCCTTTGTATGAGTTGTAAGGGAACTCAGAGTTGGCACCATCACCTAAAGCTTTAAAGTCACCGATACGTTTTTCCATGTTTACGTCGGCTTTCACATTTATAGCCCTAAATGCATATTTACTGGTATCAATTGATTTGATAACAAGGGTAGAGGTATCCGCGTTAAATTTCTTTTGGCCAAGGCTCATGTTTCGCGAACCAAGTATGGCATCGTTAAAGTGCATATCACCATTGGCTTTTGAACCTTTTTTACCCAAAATATACTCGCCAAAAAACTTAGCATCGGTATATAGGCTCATGGGTTCATCAATGGTAAATTGGCTCATGCGGTCGTTGTAGGGTTCCCAGTGGGTGTAAACGTTTTTGCCTTTAACACCGGGGTTAAGTGTACTTTCTTTCAAATCAAACGATTCACTAAAACCATTGGTAGAATCAGGGAACAGTGTAAACTTATCCGATTTGGTTACCGAACCCGCAAAGCTGATTTCGCCTGTACCAAACAACCCTTTGTTGCTCAGGTTCATGGTCATGGTAGTGTTTCCTGTGCCCCTATACATGGGTAGGGTAGCTGTTTTGATGAACCCAAGCGAGTAATCGTCCATCAGAACAAGAGTTTCGCGCATTTCAGGGAAAATATCCGCCGAAGTAAACGTACCGGGGAAACGAAGACCCGAACGTGAGAAGTTATCTAAACTGTCGATGGTAAAGGGGTCAACGCTAAAGTAAAAGTTACTGCGTTTATATACCCCGCCAAATGTGGTGTAGTAATCGTAGTAAACCTTTGAACCCTTGTTACTTTTAAAAATGGGGTATTCAGAATATTCTTTCAATCCTGATTTGTTGTATTGTTGGTCAATAAACAACGTACCGCTAATGTCTTGCAGTACCGAGTTTACTTTTACAAGGTTGTTGTTTTCATCTGGGAAGAACAAACGCATAGAGTCTACGTTGTTCATGTCAATTGTAAACTTTTGGTAGTTGAAGCTAAAACCTTTACCAAAAAACTCGAAACGACCTGCCCTTACTTTACCTTCCAGTTTCATTTCGCGGTTTCCGCGCAGTGTAAAACGTTGTTCGGTAGGTATTACAAATACGGTTTGCGAATCAGAGAATTTTACTTGCGGCACCCCTTCGATTTTCATATCGAAGTTTTCAAGGTTAATGCTGGCATTGGGTAAACCACCGATAACAGATTGAAAGCTGATTACGTCATAATCAGTACGGCCAAAGTGAGAGTTTACATAGTTGAATGTTTTCTCATAAATCTGTACAAATTGAGAAGGACCGTAGTATTTTATGAAGCCTGCATCGTGCAGGGTGATAAACTGTGGGATAAGATTATCAACGGTACTTGCTGCCCATTTTGAATAATCTTTCAGGTAAAATTCTTTTACTTTCTTTTCATCGCAATACTGTTTAATTTTTTGCAAGGGGTTGTAGGCAAGCATTCCTTGCAGTTTTTCGTAACGGTATTCTTTAAAGAAATTGTATGAATAGAAGGTGGCAGCTTCGTCCTTCAAAATCATTTTAATATCAATCTTGGGTTCTTTTATGTTCCAGGTAATCACATCCGCATGGATTTCCATGTTGTGATAATTGTCTATAAAAGGTGCCCTAAACAAAGGCTCCGAGCCGCGGGTAATTGTTACCCTTTCATCGGCTACCTGATAGTTAAAGTTTACGCGGGGGTGGAAAATAGTGGTTCCTGAATCTAAGAAAATGGTAACAGAAGCATCGTCGGTTACTACTTTTTCGTTTTTAAATACAAACAACTCTTCGCCCGAAACCTTCAATACCAAACGGTTTTTATAGTAATAGCGGAAGGTAGCGGGGTTTTTCTCATCACCGCTGGCAAGTATCTTGGCTCCGTGTTGGGCATAACCGCCCACATAGCGCACGTTTTCAACAAATTTGTTGATGATAAGGTCTTTTCTGTAGGAGGTGAAACGAGGATAGCTGGCTTTTTCAGCACTGCTCACTTGGTCCATTATCTTTTCATCCAAATGTCCAAATACTTCACCGGGCAAGTATTCGCTATTGTAAAATTTTACTGAATCAGCTCGGTATTCGCCACGTTCAAAATTAATGGCGTACTTATCCAGTTTGGCAAAGCACACTTTGGGGTCAAGTGCAGCTCTTTCCCAAGATACATTTCCGCCTTTTCCTTCCCAGGTAAGGTCGTCCATAAAAAAGGTGCCTTTGGTTTCATACAAGAAGCCTGAGTCACGCGGGCTAACACATTTAATATCTGTTTTGGCAAAAGTGGCCGTTGGTCTGCCGTTTGTTTCTACAAAATCAAAGTCTTTTGAGAGTATATACCAGGTGCGTGTTTTAGTATTGCTACTTGCGCCATTTTGAAGCAACCCCAACGATATTTCAATAAACAAAGCCAAGTCACGTCCCTTTTTGCTATAGTAAGAGCGTACTAATTTGTCCCACTTCATGTGGTGGCTTTCCATCTTGCCTTCGTTTACAAAGGCAATCACTGTGTTCAAGAAGTTTTCAAAGTCGGGGTTGGGGCGCAACTTCTTGTCAAGCATTTCATTACAAGTAATTATTATGCGTTGCAAGTTGTCGTCGGGAATGCTTTTGGCCGCCCACTTTGCCTTAAATGCTTCAAAAACCAACTTACCGCTTTCGTTGCGGTCTTTGGTCATAAAAGCCTCCAATTCCTTCATAAAGGTTTCGGGCTCTCTGCCAAAGCTTTTTTGGGCATTGGCGGTTTTTGAAAATGTAATAAGTGCAGCTAAAAATAAAAACGCGGTTATACTTTTATAAAACTTCATCATAAGTAAAAATTGCGGCTGTCCAGTTATTAGTGGTCTTATTGCTTAACAGCCTGAAACCAAATTTTATTGCGTGGTTTTTAATATCCTCTAGGTCGCTTTCATAAAAACCTGATACAATAAGCCTACCATTTTTTTCCATCATTCCGGCATAGTGGGCTATGTATTCAAGGTTAATGTTTTTGGTAATATTAGATAGGATGATGTCGTATTTCTCATGTTCAACATCCTCAATTTCGCCCAATACTACATGGGTACTTTGTACCTTGTTGCGTACGATGTTTTCTAGGGTGTTTTTATACGCCCACTCATCGTTATCAACAGCGGTAATCATTTTTGCACCCATTTTATAGGCAAGTATGGCCAGCAAGCCTGAGCCGCAACCCATATCCAATACGGTTTTGCCTCTAAGATCTTTAACCAGCATCAGCTCCATCATTTGCGATGTAGTAGCATGGTGGCCTGTGCCGAAAGACATTTTAGGCTGTATGATAATCTCATACGGATATTGTGGTTTAGGCTCGTGGAAATCAGCACGGATGTAGCATTTATCAGCAACTACCACCGATTGGTAGTTGCTTTCCCATGCTTCGTTCCAGTTTTTGTTTTCCATCATGCTTTTGCGGATGGCATCTTGGGGGATGTTGTAGTACTCAAGAATAATCCTTAACTCTTCGGGGTCAAATTCTTCTTGCTCAACGTATCCTTTAATATGGTCTTCGTCTTGCAAAAAACTGTCAAAGCCCACTTCAGAGAGTTCGGCCATTAGTATTTCGCCCAATTCGGCGTTGCAGGGGATGTTGAATTCTAAGTATTGCATTAGCGGGCGGCTTTAATAATTTCGATAAAGTCGCGCGATTTTAATGCAGCTCCGCCAATAAGGCCACCGTCAATGTCCGGTTGTGCCAATAGTTCAGCTGCATTTTCGGGTTTCATGCTTCCCCCGTATTGTATGGTAATGCTTTGTGCCACTTCGTTTCCGTATTTTTTAGCAATAGTACTGCGTATAAATGCGTGTACTTCTTGCGCTTGTGAGCTGCTGGCAGTTACACCTGTGCCTATTGCCCACACAGGTTCGTATGCAATAACTACTTTTTTCATTTCATCAGCGTTAAGGTGGAATAACCCTTCGGTTATTTGTGTTTCGTTAACGTTGAAGTGTTCTCCTGCATTGCGTTGCTCAATGGTTTCGCCACAGCAATAAATAGGAGTAAGGTTGTGTTTAAGGGCTATATCTACCTTTTTGGCCAGTAGAGCATTGGTTTCACCAAAATACTGACGACGTTCGCTATGACCAATTATCACATACGAGGCATTGTATGAAACCAACATACCCGCTGAAATTTCGCCTGTATATGCACCGCTTTCGTGTTCGCTGCAATTTTGTGCGCCCAACTTAACGGCTGAGTTTTTTATAAGACTATAAGTACCGCTTAGGTGAACAAAAGGGGGGATAATTACAACCTCAGCACCGTTGTTTATCTCATCACGGTGTATGTTCACTATTTCTGATACTAATCCTTGAGCCTCTTCGGCTGTTTTGTTCATTTTCCAGTTTCCGGCGATAATCGTTTTGCGCATCTATCTTTTAGTTTTAAGTTTTCAGTTTGTAGTTTAAAGTTAACATTCTGAGCATTGTTTTTATGGGCTTAATAAGCCAACATAAACGCTACTCATGAAATTATTTAGCGTTCTCCCAAAATCTGTCTTCTTTGGTTTGGTTAAACACTTCAGTAAGCATTGCTTTTTCGTCATCGGTAAGGGTTTTCCCCCTGCGTTGGTACACCAGCTCGGCAGTTTCAAATACTTTAGCAGGCAGGTAGGTTTCAAACCCATGTGCGCCGCCCCATGCAAAATCAGGTATAAAATTGCGGGGGAAGCCTGCTCCGAAAATATTGGCACAAATTCCCACCACTGTACCTGTATTAAACATGGTGTTTATACCGCACTTGCTATGGTCGCCCATAATAAGCCCGCAAAACTGCAAGCCTGTTTTTTTAAAGCGTTTGCTTTCGTAATCCCACAGTTTCACCTCGGCGTAATTGTTTTTTAGGTTGCTATTGTTGGTATCGGCTCCCAAATTACACCAGTAGCCCAATACACTATCGCCTAAAAAGCCGTCGTGGCCTTTGTTGCTGTATCCCATAATTACACTGCGGGTTACTTCGCCTCCAACTTTACTATGCGGACCAACGGTGGTTGGGCCGTAAATTTTAGTATTTAGTTTAAGTTGTGAGTGGTCGCAAAGGGCAAACGGGCCGCGTATGCTGCTGCCTTCCATTACTTCTGCATCAGGGCCAATGTATATAGGGCCTGTGCTTGCATTAAGGTTGGCGCACTCTACGATAGCACTTTCTTCAATAAATATATTTTCAGGGGCAATTACCCTGTTAGTATCGCTAATGGCTTTGCTTTTGCGTCCTTCGGTTAGCAGTTTAAAGTCAGAACGAAGTGCTTTATCATTCAGCATAAACACATCGTGTGTGGCTTTAATTTCAAGCGCACCGTAAAATTCACGTTTATTGGCAGGGGTGAAGGTATTTGCATCAAAGCCTTCTCCGTCGGCTTGGTTAAGCCTTGCAGCTATTAATGAGCCATTACTGTAAAGTGCTTCGCCAATAGTAAGGGCTGTAATTTCTTTTGCCAATTCGGTATCGGCAATTACCCCACCATTGATAAACCAGTTATCAGCACTCAACTGTATCGGGAATAAGGTTGAAAGATACGGTTGGGTTTTATAGCTGATGGTGGCTTGGGTAAGGTGTTTCCACCTTTCAGCAGCAGTCAATATACCTACCCTTAGTTCACCCATAGGGCGTGTAAAAGTAAGTGGAAGCAGGTTAATGCGTTGTTTGGTATCGAAAAGGATAATATTCATCGGGCTACAATAATAAAAAAGCCCCTGATATTTCAGGGGCTTCAATATTATGAAATAAGTTTAAAACGAAACTTATTTTTTAGCGTAACGTTTGCGGAATTTGTCGATACGTCCTGCTGTGTCTATCAAGTTTGATTTACCAGTAAAGAAAGGGTGCGATTTGTATGAAATCTCCAATTTGTACAAAGGGTATTCGTTACCGTCTTCCCATACAATGGTATCGCGGGTTTCAACAGTAGAACGGGTCATAAAGGCATAGTCGCAAGACATATCTTTAAACACAACCTTGCGGTAATTTTTTGGATGTATATCAGCTTTCATCGTATTATACTTTCAGTTTTAAAAGGACGGCAAAGGTAATAATATTTTTAATGCAAAACAAAAAGTGTTTGGTTTTATGTTTTGAACTACAACAAATATACGAGCGTTTTCATAAGAATAAAGGATTATCATCTCCCCAGCTCTCTATAAAAGAAGCTTTTTCCATAGCATTCACGCTAAACTTCCAAAACCGCCAACTAATACATCCGCTTGGGCAATCGTCCCAGCCATATCCAAAAGTATACAAGGTATGCGTAGCAGTACGTTCTACTAAAACTTGCAAATTCGTTCCACCAAATTGAGGAAGTGGTACAGCGGAATATACCAGTCCCGTTTGTTTTAGTTTTTTTGCCATTGCTACTGTGTTTAGCGGAAGGCACGCCGAAAACGTAAAGGTATATTTTATATCGCCTGTACCGGGCGGGTAAGGTTCTGCAGAAGTTTTGTGGGTACTAAAATTGTACTTGGCCAATAAACTATCTATGGGTGAACATTGATGGGTAATGGAATAATACCTCAATTTATCAGTGCAGGGTGTTTTGGGTGCTTCTACCGTTAACATCCGCAATACATCATTACGGAAGTATTTATGGATTTGAGCCATGTTAAAAACGGTGTCAGACTCTTTATCGTTTAATTGGCTGATGGCTGTTAAATTGTCGGTGGTTTTGTCTAACAGTTTTGCAGGCAATAACACATTATTATAATCAGGGTGAGAAGTATCTGTTGTTACTGTTTCAAACACCAATTGCATGGCCAATAAACGCAAGGTGTGTGTTTGCTCCATAATCTCGGTACAACCAAGTGTTTTTTGGGGAATGGGCTCTACGTCCTTTTTTTGGCAAGCGAAAAAGAGCGTTACTAGAAGTAGCAGGGGGTAAATTTTTGCCATAACTAACACATTTAACGTATAGTTGGCAGGCAGGGTTTAAAGCAAAGGATAAAAATTTATTGGACTTTATCCAGCTTCACCATCCATAGTTTTACTGATGCACCGTTTCCCGAAGCGTGATAAAAGCAAGAGTCTCCGCGAGTTTCCAATATTTTTGTTTTTACCTTTTTTGGAAGCATATACACCATGCTCTTGGGGTAACAGTCAATAAAGTCAAGTGTGTATTCGCAATCGCTGGTCCACTTTATTTTATACGTAGTCCATTTGTTTGTGCCGTGTATTATTTCTTTTTGGATGCTGTCGTTTCGCTCCAAAATGTAATACCCTTCGGGCTCACTTTTGTCTCCTGTGCCAAAACGCCCTGTGTGAAAGTAAACGCAGTTCTTTTCTGTTTGATTAGAATGTATGTATGTAAATGAAGCGATGGGCAACACGGCCAACAATAGCAACAGGTACTTCATTGTTAGGATTGAGAAGACAGTTCAGTGAGTTTATCAGCTATTTTTCGGTCGTTGCTCAAGCGTGGTACTTTATTTTGTCCGCCTAATTTACCCTCGGCCTTCATGTAATTAATAAAGGTGTTTTTGGGTACGCTGTTAAGTTTTAAAGGCAGCAGGATATTACCCACTATCAAATCGTAGTAATACACGTTTTTCTTTTGCAGGGCTTCGTCCACTTTTTTTGCAAAGGCAGCTAAGTCTTTAGGCTCAGTACCAAACTCCACAAACCACTCGTGGTAGCTTTGTCCTTTAGTTTGCGAAACGTAGGGAGCTACCGTAAACTCAATCACATCTACACCTTCTTCGGCAGCCACGCTCATAAGCGCGTGTTCTACTTCTTCGCCAATTACGTGTTCGCCAAAGGCTGATATAAAGTGTTTTATACGACCTGTAACCACCAAACGGTAGGGAGCAGTGCTCACAAATTTTACCGTATCGCCAATGCTATAGCCCCAAAGCCCCGCATTGGTGTTTAATATCACTGCATAGTTAACGCCCACTTGAACGTCTTTAAGACTGATGCGGGTGGGGTTTTCGTCAAAATATTCAGCCGTTGGGATAAACTCAAAAAAGATACCCTCGTTTAGTACCAGCAACAAGCCTTCTTCTTTCTGACTGTCTTGAAATGCTATAAACCCTTCTGATGCAGGGTAAGTTTCAATCGTGTCAATTTGTTTGCCTATGCTGTCAATCAGTTTTTTGCGGTAGGGTTCAAAGTTTACACCGCCATACACAAACACGCTGAAGTTTGGGAAAATGTCTTTAATCTTTTTGCCTGTTTTCTCGGTCAGTTTATCAAAATACATCTGTACCCAAGGCGGAATACCGCTAATAAGCGTCATGTCCTTATTCACGGTTTCGCCCACAATAGCATCTACTTTGGTTTCCCAATCGTCAATGCAGTTAGTTGTGTAGCTGGGTAGTTGGTTACGGCGCAGGTACTGAGGCACGTGGTGGTTTACTATACCCGATAGGCGACCTGTGAAAATGCCGTTCTTTTTATCTAACTCAGGGCTGCCCGATAAGAAAATCAAACCGCCGTCAATAAAGGCTGCATTTCCGGTTTCGTTTATATACATCAACAACGCATTGCGGGCGCAGTTAATGTGGTTGGGCATACTTTCTTTACTGATGGGGATATATTTTACCCCCGATGTAGTGCCCGATGTTTTTGACAGGTATAAAGGTTTCCCTTTCCAAGTTACGTTTTCCTCGCCGGCTACTACACGCTCCAAGTAGGGACGCAGAGCTTCGTAATCACGCACGGGTACTTGTTTTTTAAACTGCTCGTAAGTAGTATTTGCCGTGATACCGTGGTCTCGGCCAAAGGCTGTTTGCGCCAATACGGCCATGTGGCTGCTAAATACCTTTTGTTGGGTTTCAACAGGTTGCGAGGCCCATTTTTTAATTTGCTTGCTAACAATGGCTGCCAGCGGTTTGGCAAGTATCGACTTAATTCCCATACGTGGTTGCGAAGTTAGGTGTTTACACTAAAACCCAATATTGAAAAATAGAGTTGGATGATGCGGTAAAATCGATATTGTTTCAAAAGTCAGATAGGTAGCTGAACATATTATTTATATTGCTGCAAAGGCACTAAGACGCAAAGGGCAATAGTTTGTTGACTTGGTGTCTTAGTGTCTAAAGAAAAAGAAGTCTACTTTGTCATGTATTGAATTTAATTTAATAACAAAATATAGCGAGTAACGTTTATTGAACTATAATCCATAGAGAATGGCAAAAGTGTTTTTAGTAACAATGTCAGTAGTATTAATACTTAGCTCGTGTATGCAAAAAAGAGATGAAGTAGTATCAAAAAGTGACTCATTAGCTGTAGCGGGGGCTTTTAATAATAATGAGAACATTGATAAAGGTGTTTTTGTAAGACCTAAATATGAAAATATTAATGAGGTCTTAAAGGATAAAGGTTTGAGAAGATGGTGGTCGTCGAATAGCGACTACCCTATGTTCTGGTTTTCGATTGCAAAAGATACTATGGATATTCAGTTCACAGGCCAGTGTTATTACAGTTTTCCATGTAAAATTAAAAATGAAAAAATGGTTGTTTATTGGGATACAATCGGGGACTGCAATATTAATATGGGTATCAACAATACATTTGAGTTGAATAAATATCCTGCAAAAGGTAACTCTTTTATGATACTTGAGTTAGTTAGTGATACAGCATTGAAAGTAAATTACTTATACCCCAATTGGGTAAGTGCTTTTAATAAAAAGACTAAATACACAATGTTTCCCGATACAGTATACTCAATTAGCTTCTATGATTAAATCACTTCGTTATCTCTGTAATCACAGCATCTTCAAAGTCTAAAAACGTTTGTTTCAATCCGCTTTTAGCATTGGTGCCGTAGTTTACAATAAAGGTCATAGTAGTTTTCTGATTAGGGAAATAGAAACAATCGGCACTGTATCCCAAGTCGCGCCCTGTGTGGCCGTAGGCAAACTTAGTATCGCCTTTGTAACTGAAACGTTTCATAGCCCCCAATCCTAGAAATATGTAGGGGTCTTCCTCGTTAAACGTAAGCATCTCATCAAGCGTAGCTTGTTTCAATAATGTTTTGTCCCTAAACAAAGCGTCAGCAAAAATGGCAATATCGCGAACGGTTGCATACATACCCCCGTATCCGTTACCACTACCAGTGTTGTAGTTGCTCACATTAACTATAGTGCCGTTGTTATACAAATCAAAATATCCTTGTGCAGTATTGGCCGGCAACCCCACGTTTGAGTAATAATACACGTGTTGCAGGTTTAAAGGGGTAAGGATTTTTTCTTTCACCAACTCATGGTGCGGGCGACCTGCTATTTTGCTCAGTACCATGCCCAGCAACATCGTATTGGTGTTTGAATAATCTGCCCGTTGGCCGCAGGCAAAGTTGGCATCTTGTCCGTAAGCAAACTCAATCAACTCATCAGAGTCCCACGTTTGGTCGGGGTTGTTCAAAACCTCCAAATAAAACTTACTGTTAGTGGTAAGATCATAAATACCCGATGTATGATTCATCAACTGGCGGATGGTAGCGCAATTTGCGTTGGCTACTTTTTCAACTACCTCGGCGGGAAGGTAGGCCGCAGCGGGATCGTCGTAATCAAATTTACCTTCTTCGGCCATCAGGTGTGCCACAGTGCCCACAAACATTTTGGTTACACTTGCCACCTTCGAAACTACGCAAGGGGCCATGTTAATGTTCTTATCAATATCAGCTTTTCCTGCTGAACCTATCCAAACACCGTTGTCATCGCGAATGTATAATACCGCTCCTGGCAATCCTTTTTTCACATACGTATTTAAGATGTTTTGATAGATAACCGCTTTGGGGTGGTTTTGACTACTGTCCACAAAATCAATTTCACAGGTTTGGGTAGGAGGGACAGCCCCATCTTTACATGATGAAGTTAGCAAAGCTGCGATGCAGCATATATACAGTAGCTTGTACTTCATTTTGCAGAACGGTTTAGGGTGAAATAAGTGCCAATATGTACCGCGCTATTGGGCAGCAGAGGTACATAGCTTTTAACAAACGGGGTCATCATCCAAAACTGATGCTGGATAAAAGGGGTGAAAGCAATCTTTTTGCCCTTAAAGGGATAAGAAAGCAATACACTGTAGCCAAACATGGCGTGCGCTCTGCCTGCACGCTCAGCACGTTCATATTCTCCGTTGCTGTTTAGTTTATACACCTGCACATCCGTAAACGTGTGGATATAGCCTGCATCAAGGTAAGCAGCCGCTTGCAACCCGAATTTAAAAGTATAGCGGTAACCCAGTTGGGTATAAATAGGTACTCCGTGATGCACCAAACGCTGATAGAAATAACCGGCTCTGAAATTTTGAACCAAGCTGAATTTTTTCAGCGTCCAAACCTTTTCAAAACCCACTTGGAACGAAGGTCGCAGCGGATTGAATTTGAATGCAGGCATTGATATGGCGTTATTCCCCGCACTTATTAAAAAGGTATTTTGTCGGGTTTGACTAAACCCTGAGAGCGCATTTATGATAAGCACTATCGCAAAGCCCCATCGCGTAACTTTATTCAACATCTCTCAAAAGTACATTAAGTAATTATAAATCAATACATAAGCTGGTATCTACACTAAGTCACTCTCAAACCCCCAAGGCATAAACTGTTTCACACCCTCGGCCACATATACCTCACCGCTTTCGCCTGATAATACAATGGTAAGTGATGTTTTAAACCTGTTTTCATATTCTGCCATTACTTGCAGGCAAGCCCCGCAAGAGGTGGGCGGGTGGTTAACCGCTCCTTTTTCTGATTTGGCGGTAATGGCCATAACTTTTGGCGGTGTGTGGGGGTATTGCGCACCAGCTGCAAAAATTGCCACTCGTTCAGCACATAGGCCCGACGGGTACGCAATATTCTCCTGATTGGTGCCCATAACCAAAGTGCCGTCGGTAAGTTGCAAGGCACAACTCACCTTAAATTTTGAATATGGAGCGTAAGAGTTTTGTGTATTTTTTCGGGCTTTTTGCAATATTTCTCTTAGGTTTTCGGGCAATTCATCCTCATTTGCAAATACTTTCAATATTGTTTCAGCACTTTTTTGATACATAAAAAATCTTTTATTAATGATTAATAGCGTGTTAAGCTATTGTAAAATTTAACATTAGAATTCAAATTCTTGTTTTAGTTTTGCCCTGTATGCGTAAAATCCTGCTCATAGGAGCCGGCAAATCATCTTCGTATCTTGTCAAGTACCTTTCAGACCATTCACAGGCTGAAAACTGGCAAGTTGTTGTTGCCGATGCAAATAAAAAACAAGCGGAAGCAATTACGGCTAAATTAGCTAATTGTACCCCTATTGCCTTTAATGCCACCGACGAGAAAGAGCGAGAGCAATATATAAAAGATTCTGACATAGTTATATCGTTATTACCGGCTACCCTTCACAGCTTGATTGCAGAAGACTGTATTAAATACAGCAAACATTTGGTAACAGCTTCATACACAAGCCCTGAAATGAGGGGGTTGTCTGATGCGGCCAAAAAAGCTGACTTAGTTTTTTTGACTGAGATGGGTCTTGACCCCGGTATTGACCACATGAGTGCTAAAAAGCTGATTGATGCAATAGCAGAAGATGGGGGAGAGGTTACGGTATTTAAATCGTATTGTGGAGGCTTGATTGCACCTGAAAGCGACGATAATCCGTGGAATTATAAAGTGACCTGGAACCCCAGAAATGTGGTGTTGGCAGGACAAGGTACATCGCGCTATCTGGACGAAGGGCAGATAAAATATGTGCCTTACAGCCGTGTGTTTTCACAAATTGAGAAAATAAAAGTGCCCGGCGAAGGTGGTTACGATGCTTATGTAAACCGTGACTCGCTTAAATACATCGACCCTTATGGGATAAAAAATGCAAAAACTGTGTTGCGCGGAACACTACGCCATAAAGGATTTTGCAAAAAATGGAATTGTTTGGTGGCATTAGGCATTACCGATGATTCTTTTGTGATTGAGGATGCATCAGAGCTTACCTACAAGCAATTTGCAAGTTCGTTTTTACCTGCTAAATCTGAACTGGATGCCTTTTTGTGGAAGAATTTTGAAATAGAAAAGGGCGATAAAGAGTACAAAGCAATAGATTGGCTTGGTTTGTTAAGCGATGAGAAAATAGGGATGACCTATGTAACTCCTGCCCAAATTTTGCAGAAGTTGCTTGAGAAGAAGCTTAAACTAAAACCCAAAGACAAAGATATGATTGTGATGTATCATGAGATACATTGCAAAAAGGGCAAGAAAGAGAACATTGTTCAATCAAGCCTTGAGGTAAAGGGCGAAAACAGCCAGTACACAGCAATGGCCAAAACAGTGGGTTTGCCGCTTGCTATGGCTGCCAAGCTAATATTAAATAATAAGGTAAAATCGCGCGGGGTTATCATACCGGTGCAAAAAGAGATTTACATTCCCGTGCTAAAAGAGCTGGAGCAATACGGGGTTAAGTTTGTAGAAAAAACAGGCAATAAAAAGAAAGGCTTTTCGGCAAACTTTAAACTATTTTAATACTGATTTGTAACACAAGTATAAATGCCTGTATGGATTTCCATACAGGCATTGTTTTTATTGTGTTTCACGTAAATGAGCTTTAAATTTTGGACACATTTTTTTAGATAGTTTTTAAAACCAGCCGCTCGTATATTAATACCGCAATTCATATAAATTCGGTAGGGCATTGTTCAGTTCCTTCTAATCTTTGCATCATCAAAAATTTTAGGAATAAGATGAAGAATTTTGTCAGTTCGATTTTAACTGTGTTGTTTATAGGAGCTTTGTTTACCACTGTCAACGCCCAAATGGGTATTGGTACAACTTCTCCGCACAGTTCATCAATATTAGAATTATCGTCAACTACACACGGGTTTCTTTTGCCTCGTATGACTGATGCAGAAATGAACTTGATATCAAGCCCTGCCACGGGGTTAATGATATACAACACAACCAACTCATGCATTTACATTTACAATGGAACCTCATGGCAAAGTACTTGCACTAATACCAGTAGCTTTTGGAGTATTACTGGTAACTCCTCGCTTACAGGCTCAAACTTTATCGGTTCAACCGATGCTACTGATTTGAACTTCCGCTCTAATAACGTACAACGTATGGTATTGGCAAGCAGCGGACATTTTGGTATTGGAGCCACTACCCCAACAAACGCTTTAACATTGGCTGCCTCATCAAACCCATTAAGAGTTTTGGGCATGAGTCATAACGCGCTTGATACCTTATTAGTAATAGACCCGACAGGAGTTGTTTACAAACGCTCGCTGGCAAGTGCATTAAGCACAACTTGGTCAATAAATGGTAATGCAGGAACAAATGCATCTTCTAACTTTATCGGAACTACTGATTCGGTAGATTTTGTTATTCGTGTAAACAACAACAGAACAGGACGTTTTGTAGCTGGTACTCGTACATTCGTTGGTGGCAGAAATAGTGTTGCCACAGGTTCTAACTCATTAGTATATGGGTTAACCGATAGCGTTTACAGCAGCAATACCATCACCGCCGGTGATAATAACAAAGTGCTTAGCGGAGCTGATTTTAGCGCAGTATTTGGCGGTAATAACATTTTAAAAGGCACAGCAAGCTACGGTGTAGTTACCGGTGAACTTAACGTGGTTGAAGGTGTGCATAGCAGTGCACACGGAGAAAACTTGTTTGTTAACTCATACAACATGGTGGCTTTAGGTTCATATAATGATACCGTAACAGGTAACCGTCTTTGGGTGGATAGCACCAACCACTTGTTTGTAGTAGGTAATGGTCACAAGTTTTGCGACCGTTCAAACGTTATCACAGCCACTTGGGGCGGTAACGTGGGTATTGATAACAAAGACCCGCTTACAGCACTTGACGTGCATGGTGGGTTTTCATTACGCCCCCGTACTACATTAACCGAGGGTACAGTAACTATTGTAAACTCAAACAACTTCCCATACGAAGTAGATAACCGCTCATACTTACGTATCGAGTCAGACAATTCACCATCACTACGCTCAATAGTTCTTAGCCCCGGTTTGCAGATAGGGCAAATTATAATAATTGAATGTATCACAGTGGGAGGTTTTGACGGCATAAGGATAGTGGATAACGCCGGTACACACAACACCAACTCTGATGGTACCCGCGATTTGTATGAGAATGATATTATTATGATGATTTGGAATGGTTCAGCTTGGACTGAAATCTCATACACCGACAATTAATCACCATCCAAAAGGGATAACTCCATATATAAGGAACCGGAATATGAAACTGTTTATTATGCCAAAAAATACCATCAAAGTAGCTCTTGCCGCAATGATGGCTTTGCCGGCCCTTGCAGGATACTCGCAATACGATGTTGAGATAAAAGCTTCAACTAACGTTTATATTACAGGGGGCACTGTTGTTGCTTTTAAAGGTGCAAACTGGGTTTCGGCTTCAGATGTGCAGGGCAGCGGACCGGTAATATTTAATGCAACTGCTGCGCAAAACGTTAATATGAATAATAGGTCGCTATCAGGAATCACTGTTAATAATAGTAACAACATTACTATGCTTGACAGTATGACGGTGGCTAACACAACGTTGTTTTCACAAGGTAATTTGCTTTTGGGTAACTTTCGGATTACCCAAAGTGGTAAAGTTGAAGGCCAGGGTAACAGCGGACGCTTTAGGGCCAACGGAAACTCAATAATGGTATTTGATGGTTCAGGCGGAAACGATACATTGTTTTTAGACCAATCTACCCCAAACGTAACAAACAGACTTAAAGACTTAGTCTTAAACCGCAACGGCGCTACGTTGGTTTGCGGCGATACTGCCCAAATACGCGGTGTGGTTTATCACTTAGCAGGAACGTTAGACGCAAACGATAATCGTTTAAAATTAAAGGCTCTGAGCCCAACGCAATACGGACAAGTTGCCGGTATTGGCACTGGAACCATTGAAGATACCATGTATATGGAAATGCAAGTGGGCGATGGTGTTCAGTCATCTTTAGAGCAATGGAGGCATTTTACCTCGCCGCTTAAAGATGCAACCCTTAGCAATGAACTTAATGACGATATCACGATATTTTATTCACCTGCAACACACTGGAACGTTTGGAATTTTGACCAAACCCGTTTGGTAAACTCTTGGAGACCTGTAACGGCGGATGAAACAATGCACAATAAGCACTACGCCATTTACTTGTGGCCGCTTAGCTATGGTTTTCAGCCCAGTGCTGCAAGCTTTATGATTGATGTGAATGGAACTTATCCCGGAACCGGCGATTTTTCAACCGCATTGGGTCGTAACAATCCCAACGGCTATACAGGACAAGGATATGATGATACTGTAGGTTGGCACATGATAGCAAACCCTTATCCCAGTGGTATAAGCTGCAAAGAACAAACTGACCTTGAAGGCGGTAGCTCATACTATATATGGGATATTACCGGTACTTGGGATGATAGCGTAGGTTGCGGAGGGTGTAAAAAAAGAGGTGTGTACTCAATGTATAGGGCTGATAACGGGCTTACTGCTAATGGTGGTCGCAGTGTTATCCCTCCATTCCATGTGTTTTATGTGAGGGCAGCAATTGATAACGCATCGTTTACGGTGAATAACAGCTGGCGCACAACCGACTCTATGTATAACAACATAGGGCGTAAAACTAACGACTTTGATATGTTGCGTATTAAAGTAAAAAGCCCTGAGAAGGTTAGTGATGAAGCATATATATGGTTTGACCAGTATAGAGGAGATAATAAATTTGACAGGTTGGATGCTCATAAGCTGATGAACGATCCGTATGCACCCAATATTTATACATTGACCGAGGATGGAAAACACACTGTATTTAATGTATTAAAAGAAATTACCTCTGATTTCTATTCGGTGGAAATGCCTTTTGAGTCTAAGCTTGACGGTACGTTTGAAATGGATTTTGAGTTTACAAATCCTTACCAAGTTCAAGAAATTATTTTAGAAGACAGAAAAACAGGAACAAAAACTAATATACTTCAAAATAAAAAATATAATTTTGCACATGAAAGTAGTACCAAACTAACTAACAGGTTTGTTTTACACTTCAAGAAAACCCACTCAAATGGAGTATTTGATGACTACTTAAGTGCTAAAAACCCAATTGAAATAAGTACTGATAGCCGTAGCATATACGTAAGATTCCCCGTTATTAAAGATGCGGGTGCCGAAATTAATGTGTATGATATGCTAGGCCGCAAAGTAATGGAAACCCGCAAGGTAACTACCGATAGCGAGTTATATATTATTAGCGGTGAAGGATTAAGTGCCGGATTTTATACTGTTAAAGTACAATCAGGCAAAGAATTCAAATCAGCACCGGTTTTTATTGGGGAGAATTAACAAAAGAAAAAATTCATAAGTAACCATAAGCAATTATTTATTTCTGAAAAACCTGCCGGGAGGCGGGTTTTTCGTTTATATAGCCTTGCCGAATCAGAGGGTAAAGAAAACTAAATGATAATTGTTTAATGGTTTAAAACCTTACAGTAAAATGTTGTTTGGCTTGGCCTTTTCTAAAAAAAACAAGGCCCATAAAGAATAAATCAACGGTAACCGTTACTTGCGGATGGTTTTTAATTTCTTCCCACGCCTGTTCCATTTCGTCACTCCAGCGTATATCGTCAAAAACAAACAAGGTGTTTTCATGCGCTAACGGAAGGCATTGATGAAAGTAATCGATAGTGGGTTGATAGCGGTGGTTTCCGTCAAAAAACACATAGTCTAATTGAGGGAACTGTTTTAAGTACAAAGGCAATGTATCATTAAAATTACCGACACCCACTTGCACGTTAGCATCTAGCCCACATTCAGCAAAGTTTTTTCGCGCAATTTCAGCCGTACTTTCGCTTCCCTCAAGCGTTATGAAAGTGTAGTTTGTGGGGTGGTTGGTTGCAACTGCAGTAGCTTGGTAAATGGTGCTTACGCCCAAAGAAGTGCCTAATTCAAGCAGGTAGTTTGGCTTGTAGTGTGCGCACAAACGATGTAGCAGTTTTGCAAATTTTGGAGGTTTGGCCGATGTACGGGCGATATCTTTTACCGTACGTTGATATAATTTTTTGCCGTCATTTCCGGCACCCGCTCCGTAATCGGTTACATTAATAAGCGTAGTATCCCTTAGTAATTGTTTACGAATTGTCTCGGCCTGTTTGTAGCCCTCGTAAGGGCGCTTATCAGGCAGAATTTTAGTAGCCAGTTCGTAAACAAAAGGGGAGTGGATGCCATGTGGCCCCACCGATGTAATGTAGTATTTAAGGTATTTTAAAGCGGTATTGAGCAAAATATCCCTTAGGCAAGCGAGCGTATTACTTTCAACTCGCGCTCAAGGCGTGCAAGTTGTCCGCTGGCTTTATTTATCTTCTCCTCAATTTGCTTCACAAACGGGTTGCTGCTGCCTTTGGTATTCCCTTGGCGGAAGAACCCGATGTTGTTTTCAAGCGTTTCAATATCGCCACGCAAAAACTTAATTTTTTCGCGTACCCTGCGCTCTTCGTTTTTCAGCTTCATGTTAGCGTCAGGCATTTTAGCAAGCTCTTCATAATGCTCTTTCAGCCTTGCTTCGCTCATCTCCTCAGGGTTGCGTTTTAGCTTCTTGTACAGCTTATCCATCGCATCGCTAAAGCGGGCTTGGATGTCTTTTTTGCTGTCAAAAGGTACAAAGCCAACTTCGCCCCACTCTTTTTGTATTTGGCGGGCTTGCGCAAAAGCAGCTTCAGTATCGGCTTCGCTTTGTAGCAAACCTTCAAGCTGGGTAAGCAATTCGGTTTTCTTTTGCAGGTTGGTTTGTTGCTCCTCTTTTTGGCCTTTAAAGTGCTCTTCTTTGCGGTTAAAGAAGTTATCGCAGGCAGCACGGAAACGTTTCCATATAGCATCCGAAACTTTTTCAGGTGCAGGACCTATTTTGCGCCATTCCTCCTGCATTTTTTTCAGTTGGTTGGCGGCACCTTGCCAGTCTTCGCTTTCTTTTAGTGCCTCAGCACGTTCGCAAATAGCGGTTTTCTTAGCAAGATTTTCAGTCTTCTCTGCATTCAGCTTGCGGAAGAAGGCATTTTTTTCGTTAAAAAATCCATTGCGTAAATCGCGGAAACGCGCCCAAATACTATCGTTTTGTTCGCGCGGAACTTTACCAATCTTACGCCACTCATCAAACAAGTCGTTTACTTGTTTGGTCATTTCAATCCACTCTTTTGGTTTAGCAGGTGTAGTGCTCACCAACAGTTCCAGTTTTTCACAAATGGCTGTTTTCAGTTGCAGGTTTTGCTCACGCACCTCTTGCAACTTGGCTATCTCACCTTTTTTCTGCTCATATACAAGGTCTGATGCCTCTTTAAATCGTTTCCAAATTTCTTCGGCAAACTCTTTAGGCACAGGCCCTATGTTTTTCCACTCTTCGTGTAATTTGTTCAGCAGTATCAAAGCCTTTTTAATCGACTTTTCTTCCTGCAACTCACCTACCTTTTTACAAAGCTCAATCTTGTTTTCAAGGTTTTTCTTACGGTCAAGTTCTTTCAACTCATTGTTAATAGAAACATTGTCGTAAAATTTATCAAGATAAAAACGGTAGCTGTCCCATAGCTCTTGCACAAACTCCTGAGGCACTACACGGATTTTTTTCCATTCGCGTTGCAGTTCTTTTACCTCTTCAAGGCTATTGGCCGTTTCATCGCTTTCAGTAAGGTGTTTTAGTTTTTCAAGTATAGCACGTTTGGCCGCAAGGTTTTTGGTCTTCTCTTGCTCGGCTTTTTCACGTTCTTGGGCACGACGGCGTTGTAAAGCTTTGTACGCTTCATAAAACCTGTCTTTTAATCCGTCGCCCTTATATTCAAAACTGTCCTTGTCGTTACCTTCTTCAATAAAGGCGGCAAGGGCAGCATTATACTCGTCGGCAAAAATATTATCAAGCAGTGGACGAATATTGCGCATTATTTCACCCGCATCTTTCAAGTCTTCTTGTGCAGCGGCTTTTATGGCAAGTTCTACCAATTCTTCCTTACCTAAAGTGCCGTAGTCAACAGTGTCGTCATCATGGTCGGTACTAATTTCATAAGTAAGGTTTTCCTGCACCGGTTCATCACCTAAATCTTCTTGGGTTTCGGCAACTTCAAGGTTTATCCTGTCCAGTTCTTCCTGTGGGTTCAGAGTCTCCATTATAATGGGTTGATAATTCTTAATGTTAGTTATCTTTTCTTGGTTTTAAAAAAGGATAGCAAAGTTACTAAAAAACCTAATGGGGCAACGAAAAATTAAGTGTTGGCACTATTATTATATATAAATAGCAGGTGTATTTTTGTGCACCGCTAAATTTTAGTAGGTTTGGTGGGTAAGTAAATTTTGTGTAAACTTTTGACAATAAGGTGAAAATAATCGAATGTCCGCGCGACGCAATGCAGGGTTTCAGCCATTTTATACCCACGGATAAAAAGATAGAATATATAAACGGCTTACTGCGTGTGGGCTTTGATACACTTGACTTTGGCAGTTTTGTGTCACCCAAAATTATTCCGCAGATGCGGGATACCGAAACGGTACTTCAAAACCTCGATCGTAGCGGAACCCGTACTAAATTACTGGCTATTGTGGCCAACAATCAAGGGGCAGAGGCAGCTGTTAGCCATGGCGCGGTAAATTATCTGGGCTTTCCCTTTTCAATTTCTGAGACTTTTCAGGTGAGAAATACCAACAGTACCATTGCCCAATCGTTTGAGAATGTGAAGTATATTCACTCGTTGTGTAAGGATACCGGCAAAGAGTTGGTAATATACATTAGCATGGGTTTTGGAAACCATTACGGTGATCCTTGGAACACTGATGTGGTTGATGAATGGGTGGACAAGATGGCAGCTTTAGACATTAAAACCATTTCTTTGTCAGATACGGTTGGGGTGGCTAATCCTGAAACTATTTCGTATCTGTTTGAACATCTTATTAAAAAATATCCAAACATTGAGTTTGGTGCGCATTTGCACACCCGACAAGATAACTGGCGCGAGAAAGTGCAAGCCGCCTGGGACAATGGTTGTCGCCGTTTCGACGGAGCTATTAAAGGTTTTGGCGGTTGCCCGATGGCCGATGATGATTTGGTGGGCAATATGCCAACGGAGTTTCTGATACAGTTTATGCAGGAGTACAACGTTGAAACCGGCCTTGATATCGCTGCGTTTGAAAAGAGTATGCTGCTCTCAACTACGGTATTTATTTAATCTCAAAGTTTCTTTCTAACGGCTTCTTACAGCCGTTTATGGATTATTTTTTTCCGTGATAAGTAGGCGGGGTAATTTTACTTCACTAATCCTTCATTCACGATGAAAAAACTGATACCCACTTTATTGCTGTTGTTAGTTACGTTTTTAGGTAGCGCACAATCTATTAATACTCAGAAATTAGACAGTCTTTTCACTGCCCTTGAGGCAAACAACAAAATGATGGCCAGTGCCGTGGTTTATAAAAACGGCAAGGTGTTGTATGCAAAGGCAATAGGGTATAAAAAGATAGATGGTAGCCAAAAATTACCTGCTGATGTTGCTACCAAATACCGCATAGGATCTATTACAAAAATGTTTACGGCCACTATGATTTTTCAGTTGGTGGATGAGGGGAAGTTAACCCTTGATACTAAGCTGGATAAATTTTATCCCAAAGTACCAAGTGCGGATAAAATTACCATCGGTCAATTATTAAACCACCGTAGCGGATTACACAATCTTACCAGCGATGCGGGGTATTTGCAATACTATACCCAAAAGAAGACACAGGCAGAAATGCTTGAGTTGATATACAAGCTACCGGTAGATTTTGCTCCGGGTTCAAACGCTGAGTATAGCAACACTAATTATATTCTTTTAGGCTATGTGATTGAGTACTTAACAGGCAAATCCTATGCAGAGGAACTTACAAACCGTATTTGTGCAAAGGCTGGGCTAACCAATACTTACTTTGGGAGCGCAATCGACACCAAGAAAAATGAAGCTTCTTCATACAGTTATACCGGTAAAGATTGGCAAGAAGAAGCCGAAACGGATATGAGCATCCCGCACGGTGCAGGTGCAATTGTTAGTACCCCCACTGATTTAAGCAAGTTTGCCGAGGCATTGTTTCAAGGCAAACTTATTAGTAAAAGCTCATTAGATGCAATGATGAAACAGATAGACGGTTACGGCATGGGGTGCTTCACCTTTCCGTTTGGAGAACATACATCGTACGGGCACACCGGCGGTATAGATGCCTTTAGCTCTTTACTGGGTTATTTCCCGTCTGATAGTCTTTCAGCTGCAATTAGTATTAATGGTTCAAACTATAATATGAATGATGTAATGATTGCATTATTAAGTGTTGCTTTTGGAAAACCCTACGAAGTACCCTCTATGGAAAAGGTAGTTTTCACTCCTGAACAGCTTGCAGCTTATGAAGGAGTGTATGCGGCTGAAAATTTTCCGTTAAAGATTACGATTAAGGCGGTGGATGATGCACTAACAGGGCAAGCAACCGGGCAAGGGGCATTCCCTTTAGAGGCAAATTCTGAGACTTCCTTCACTTTTAAGGCAGCAGGTATAAAAATAGACTTTATGATTGAAGACGGGGTGATAAACAAGTTTAACTTTAGCCAAGGCGGAGGTAAATACTTGTTTGAGAAGCAGAAATAGGTGTTTGAGATTTGCGCAGTAATAATTTTAAAGGACAAGTATGCAATAGTTATGATGATGTAGTTTCAATATCAGTGTTGGTATAATCGTAGATGCGATAGGGGTTATATCTTACAACTCCGTTATAAAGCCCCGCGTTAGGAGAGTAAACTAATTTTAGAAATGAAAAGACCGTTTACTTTTTTAACAGCAATGGGTATTGCTCTGTTGTTTGTGTTGCCACTTTCTGCTCAGAAAAAACAGGTGAGTTATTATACCGAACATTTTAGGGATGGCAAGTTTGTGCCTTACGATACAGGCATATATACGTATGACAACAACGGCAGGCTTGCCACAGAAACCAACCAATATTACGACGAATCTAAAGCGACGTGGGTAAATTATTTTAAAGCAGAGTTCTCCTATAATTCTAACGGAGACAGAAGTTACTATGATTGGGAACTACACGATGGCACGAAATGGGCACCGCTTTACCGTTATTCATATTTGTACAATACTGATAAGAAACTAAATGCCATTTATGAGTTGCGTTATTCTAATGGAAACTGGAGGAATTACTCAAAAGAAGAATACGTTTATACTACGGATGGCAAACAAGATACCGTTAGTAACTACACTCTAGATACGTTAGGTAATGCCACACCTAATTATCGTAGTTACTATAGCTACAATGCAAAGGGCAATGTTAATACCACAATATACGAGCTTTGGGATAAAACGTCTTCATCTTGGATTTTGTTCCAAAGATATACCTACCAATACGATAGTCTTGATAGGGAACGCTTACTTGAAATTGATGTGTATATGAATCCGAAATGGGTGAAGTCATATAACTATACATACATTTATGGAAGTGATGGTTTATTACGTAAATGGGAGCGATTTGATCATGATCCAAACAGAATAACCCAAATAGGGTACATTATTTATGAATTTGATGGCCCGCTTTCAGCAAAAGCGATTGGGCAAACACCTGTGAATGTGTTCCCCAACCCGGCTACCTCAGATGTAACATTTACTTGGGAAAGTGCAGGGAATAACACTATTGAAGTGTTTGACATTACCGGAAAACCGGTATGGGTGGGAAATAACATAGAGGGTAACTCAGTAACTCTTAACACCACTGAATTAACCAACGGCATATATGTGTACACCCTTCGCAATATTGCCAACGGTACGCGTAGCACAGGCCGTTTGGTAATCAATAAATAGGTGCCTTTATAGCATAAATCCCCTGCACGGCTTACCGTGCAGGGGATTTTTATTACTATTCATAACACTTTTAAGTCAGTGGGTAATACTCAAGGCGCAGTATTAAATTATTGATAGCTCTTTTTTATTGGACAACTTAAAAGAATTTTTCAACGTCTTTTATAGTAACCAACCTTATTAACCTATTAGCCGCTTGTCGTAATAGACAATAATTCACTTTGGGAATCTGTTTTATTATAGTTTAGGAAGCGAGCAGTATTTTTCAGGCAGTAAGTGTGAGTTAGCAAAGATTGATTTTCAATCAATGAATATGCTTTGTTAAAATGAAAAAGTTCATGCGTTTGCGTTACCTCCCATTGATTAGTGCAATTTTATGTGCTGTTTTTAGCTCGTCCGAAGGTTACGGCCAAAATAGTTTCTTAACTGTTTTAGATAATAACGGTCAACCTTACTCAGGGAAATATCAACAAATTACTACATTACCCAGCGGAGCAACGTTTGTTACATTTCCACTAAAAGGCTCGGGTTCAGTTCTTGATATAGCTTTTATGAGTTTTGATAAGCATCATAAAAAGCAAATCAGTACTAGCTTTACATCCAACACCGAGAAACTACCCTTTGGAATTGCGGTAAATAAAAACGCAGTAGTAATATGCGGGCGAGCCAAAAATGTAAACGATAGAGATGGACTTTTTGTATTAAAGACGGATACTTTAGGTAATTTGATTTGGTATAAAACTTACGGAAACAACAATCAATTAGTACCCCGTTGCGTAGCAGTTGATGATAACGGCAATGTTGCCATAGGGGGAACCTACAATCCTTGGGAGTACGGAGGAGAGTTGCATAGAGCGTTCGTGTTACTTTTAAATTCAAATGGTCAACAAACAACGTTTAGTGCAATCAATACCAACAGAAATTATCCTCACTTTTCTTCGGTAATTGCAGTACAAGGCGGAGGTTTTATGTTTTGCGGTCAAGTGGGGCATCAATGGGACTATTTTGCTGCCATGGTTGCTAAAGTATCAGCTACAGGGGTAATTGATTGGGTGCAATCGTACCGTATGGAATTACCGGGTAATAACTACAGCTTAACATCAAGTAATGTTGATAGGAGTACCACAAATGCTTGGGCGATGACACAGATTAATGCCAATAAATTTGCTTTGTCTGGCTATTGCAGCGACCACAATCAATATGGAAGCGGGCATACTTATTTTGATGGGTTTACCCTGTTAATTGATAACAATGGCAACCCATTAAAGGCAAAGAGATACAGCAATAGTAACGAAAGCAGTTTTTACCATCCTGTGTATTTAAAAGACGGAACTATAACAGTTTCAGGCTTCACTTCGGGAGGAAAAGCAGCCTATTTATTATTGACGGATTCTGGGCTTAACCGTATTAACGAAGCGGCGTATCAAATCGGTTCCAACCAAAGTAATACTTTTTATACAGCCCATAAAACAGAAAATGGCAAGTATTTAATAACAGGAGCAACCAAAGGCGGCACTCAGAATTTACCTGTATTAGTATCAATGGATTTTAGCGATAAAGGATGTGATATAGTTTCAGCCCCGATAAACATCATAGATATACCAATAGCAAACATACCTGTAAACTATACAATTGATGGAGCGATTGCAGAGTTTCCTGCAACGGTATCGTCCTCTTGTTTTTGTGATAATACAGCCCCAAGGTGCGGCAATGTTGAGAATGTTACAATAGGAGTGTCATTTACCGTAAAAGTGAAGTCGTGCAGCAGCGCAATGGTATACATCGACCGCTCAAGCATTAATGTAAAATGCAGTTACACAACCGCGCTAATTGTTGATGGCGACACCATTAATGCTGATTCGGCATTCATTACTCAGAATGGTTCAGTTGTTTCAGCAATAGTTAAAATGGGTAATTGTATTTTCAACTCAAAAGACAGCTCCATTACACTAACTGCAATAAGTAATAACTTTTTAGGCCCCGATTTAAGGTGTATTGAGTTTAGGAATTGGCAATTGGATGCCGTAATAGATGGTGACACCTATCAATGGTCTACAGGAGAAACTACGCGTAAAATTGTTGTGGATACTAGCGGTGTATATTGGGTGAAAGTAAAATTAGGCGATTGTGAGTTTACAGACAGTGTTTTTATAGGCTTTTATGATAGTGAAGAAAGCTACTTGTACATACCCTCAGCTTTCACGCCCAATGGCGATGGGATGAATGATTACTTCCATATCACTGAAAGCGGGGTTGGAAAATTTAATGGTTTATTATTTGACCGTTGGGGAGAAATACTATTTAAAACCGAGGACAAGAATTTTTCATGGGAAGGATTGTACAGAGGTAAGCCGTTACCCACAGGCAATTACTACTATGTTATTGATTATAATTATGAATGCGGCACCATACAGCCAACGCGCAAAGGTTCAGTAACCCTTATAAGATAATCTCTTCTCCAACGGTGCTATCAATAAAATGATATTCACCAAAATGGAACGTGTTATCCAATTCAATTTTCACCCATCGTTTGTACTTCATAAACCATTTTTGCCGGATGGATGGGAAGCCGCTTTTTAGATAAGCCGCTATATACGGATGAGTAGATATTGTAACATTTTTAATGTTAACGTTCTTAAACAAATACGCCAGTTTTTGTTCAATCTCGTCAGTAATCACAATACTTGGACCCGCTTGTCCTGTGCCTTTACACATAGGGCAGGTTTCAAGCGTTTCAATATTCATTTCGGGGCGAACACGCTGGCGGGTAATTTGTATCAACCCAAATTTACTCATCGGCAAAATATTGTGTCGTGCACGGTCACTCTTCATCTCTTCCTTCAGCCTATCATACACAATGCGTTTATTACCTTGGTTTTTTTGGTCGATAAAGTCAACCACAATAATACCGCCCATATCGCGCAGGCGAAGCTGGCGGGCTATTTCTGCCGCTGCCTCAAGGTTTACCTTAAGTGCATTTTCTTCTTGGTTGTTATCATTATCGCTCTTACTTCCACTATTCACATCAATAACGTGTAAAGCCTCAGTATGCTCAATAATTAAATAACTACCTCCCTGAAACGATACTGTTTTACCAAACGAAAGTTTTATTTGTTTATCAACCCCGTATTGCTCAAAAACAGGAGTTTTGCCGGTATGCAGTTTCACAATTTTCTCCATATCCGGAGAAATTTGCCCCACATATCGCCTCACCTCATCATACACTTTCTGATTGTTTACCACCACATTGGTAAAACTCTCGTTTAGCAAATCGCGCAACAACGATGAAGTTTTATCCATTTCGCCCAATATTCTAAACGGGGGAGAAGCCTTGTATAAATTCTTCGTGATTTCGTCCCAGCGGCTTGTCAGGTCAAGCAAATCTTTGTGAAGCTCCGCCGCCGAGGCATCTTCTGCAACCGTGCGTATAATAACGCCAAAACCTTGCGGCTTTATGCTGGCCGCAAGGTTTTTAAGGCGCGAACGCTCTTCGAACGATTTAATCTTTTTAGATACGGATATTTGGTTACTAAACGGAACCAATACCATATATCGCCCCGCCAGCGAAATTTCTGAACTGATGCGAGGTCCTTTTGTACTTATAGGCTCTTTTACCACTTGCACCAGCACGTGGTTACCCTTTTGAAAAACCTCAGTGATTTTTCCTGATTTTACAATATCCTTCTCGGTCTTAAAGGTGGTTAAATCACCCGTACGGATGCCGCCCTGTTGCGCAAATTTCACAAACTTGTTAAGCGACCGTATTTGTGGTCCCAAATCAAGGTAGTGCAAAAACGCATCTTTCTCATACCCAACGTTTACAAACGTTGCGTTGAGGCCCGGCATTATTTTTTTGATTTGCCCAAGATAAATATCGCCCACTGAAAATTGACCTCCACCGTTTTCTTGGTGTAGTTCAACCAGTTTTTTATCCTTGAGCAAAGCAATTAATAATCCCGAGTCAGTGGCATTTACAATTAGTTCATTAGCCAAAGTGCCGGAGTGTTATTGCTTCTCAGCTATTTATAAAGAAAATAGAGGGAAAAAGCTAAAACAGCTTATTTCTTTTTATGCCTGTTTTTTCTAAGCCTTTTTTTGCGTTTGTGGGTGGCTATCTTATGACGTTTTCTTTTTTTACCGCTTGGCATAATTGTAAAATCTTTTAGTTACTTACTTTTTTAATTCTTTTATAATCTGTTCAATCCCTTCTCTGCTTGCAGCATTCGTAGAGTGAACTTTAGCTTGTTCGTAGTTAAAAATGGCCGCTTGAGTATTCCCCATTTTTTGCTGAACTTCAGCAAGATAGAAATAAAACTCTCCATTTAAGGGCTGCAAAGATACTAATTTCTCAAAACTATGCAACGCTTTGGGCAATTGTCCTGACTCAATTTGCAAAACCCCTAATACAAAATTGGCTCTAATGTGGTTGCTATCAGCAGCCAACACCTCTTTTAACATAGGTATGGCTTGCATTACCATATTTCGGTCGGTAACCGTACACATGGCCACACCAACCTTTGCATCAAGGTTACTTGGATTTTGTTTAAGTGCTTTTTTAAATCCGTCGGCAGCACGTTTTAAGAAAAACGCTGATGCTGAACTATCCGCAACCACTGTTGCGTGTTCGTAATATCGCTGCGAGGCATTCATCAGGTTAAACTCCGTAGGGTTTCTATCATACATTTGGGTATAATAGTAACCGGCTACATCAAAACGTTCAACCGAATCCCAAAACTTTACCAAAGTACGGCACGCATCAAACGCCACTACTGTATCAGTATTTTTTGCGCGTTGGCCTTGCTCGTTTACAAAAGCCTTTTCAATATCAGTAAGTTTTTGGGTTGCCTGCGAGATAATATCCGCAAAATCAGCGTTGAACTTAGAGCTGGCTTGGTGTGGGGTAAGGGTTTTTTTAGAAGAGTTAAACCCTTTGTATGCAAGAAGAGCCACTATGGCAGCACAGCATAAAAAAAGTAAACCTGCAACAATATGTTTATCTTTCAATCTCTTTTTATTTTAGGTGAAAAGGGACTGCAAATAAACAACAGTTGCAGGTTACAACAAAACTTTAACCTAAGCTAATTAGGCGTTTTCAGGAAGCATGGTTTTTACAGCTTCGCTTTTCTTTACTTTATCTACAAAAGTTTTAGCGGGTTTAAACTTTGGAACATAATGCTCATCTATCACTATGGCCGTGTTTTTGGAGATGTTACGGGCAACTTTCTTAGCCCTTTTCTTCAAAACAAAACTTCCAAAACCCCTGAAATAAACATTTTTACCTTCTACCATCGATGTTTTCATCACTTTGAAGAAAGTTTCAACGGTTTGTTGTACCTCGGCCTTGCCGATTCCGGTTTTGTTTACGATTTCGTTGATTACTTCTGCTTTCGTCATACACTTTACGATTTAATCTGTCTTACTTGTTTCAAAACGCCCTTAAGCGGGTGCAAATTTAACGCTTTTGATAACTAACTACTTATAACATTGTTAAATTTCCTTTTTAAAACGTCAATTCATTAATATTGTTTTGTGGGAAAATAAAAAATGGGGTTTAGTGATGAAATTATGGGATGGTATGCCCAAAACCAACGCCAATTGCCTTGGCGGGGCTCTAATGACGCATACCGCATTTGGCTGTCTGAAATCATCTTGCAGCAAACAAGAGTGGCGCAAGGCTTGCCCTACTACCAAAAGTTTGTGGATAAATATCCTGATGTGGTAGCGTTTGCAAATGCCCCCGAGGATGAAATACTAAAACTTTGGCAAGGGTTGGGGTATTACAGCCGTGCGCGCAACATGCATGCTGCCGCCAAAACAGTGGCTTCTGAATACGGGGGAAAGTTTCCCCCAAGCTATACTGAGATTTTGAAACTGAAAGGAGTGGGTAAATACACGGCAGCGGCCATTGCTTCCATTGCTTTTAATGAATCTGTGGCCGTAGTTGACGGGAATGTGTACCGTGTGCTTGCCCGCTATTTTGGTATTGATGAGCCAATTGATGGCACCAAGGGGCAAAAGTTGTTTTTTGAATTGGCCAACCAGCTGATTGATACTACTTACCCTGCTATTTACAATCAAGCGGTGATGGAGTTTGGGGCACTGTATTGCAAGCCTCAAAACCCGGATTGCGGCAACTGCATTTTTGCAACTACTTGTAAAGCCTTTAAAGACAAAACGGTCTCCCAATTACCCGTTAAGGCAAAAAAGACGGCGGTTAAGACACGGTACTTTAACTACTTATTTATTGATAAGGAGGGGAGTACCTATCTGCAAAAGCGCACCAATAAAGATATTTGGCTTAACTTGTTTGAGTTTCCTTTGATTGAAACCCAAGCTGCTTTGGCGGATAAAAATGTACTGTTAGAACATTCTGATTTTGAAAAAATTATCAACGGTCAGGCGGTTAAATTTATCCGTAAAAGTTACCACACCGTGCATAAACTCTCGCATCGTGATATCGATGCTGTGTTTTGGCACATTGGGGTTGAGCCTCTTTTTTTGATAAATAATTCACTTATCTTTGAGGTTGGTTTAGGTACTTTGCATCAATACGGAGTATCTAAATTAATGGAGCGTTTTATCTCCGAATATGTTGAAAAAGAAACAAGTAAGTAAACTTGATAAGAGTAGAATAAAATGTCAGTAAACAAAGTAATTTTAGTAGGGAATGTGGGCAAAGACCCCGAAGTGAAGTATTTGGATGGTAACAAAGCCGTTGCCCGTATAACTATAGCTACAAACGAATCATACAGGGATAGAAACGGCCAATTGGTGGAACAAACCGAATGGCATAACGTAGAGTTGTGGGACGATTTGGCTCGCCTTGCCGAGAAATATGTGAAAAAAGGCAAGATGCTTTATATAGAAGGTAAAATACGTACTAATAAGTGGGTAGATAAAGACTCTAACCAAGAACGCCAAAGCAAATACATACGCGCAAACGCAATGACTTTCTTAGGCGGCGGTACCGGCGGTGGCGGCGAAGAAGGATCAGGCTCTTCTTACAACAAAGGCGGGAATACAGGTAATTACAGCAATAACAGCGGTGCTCCAACGCAGCAATATGATAACGTTCCTGCTGCACCGGAACCTATGCCCGACGACGATTTGCCGTTTTAATTAAAATCATACCTACGTGGATATTCCTTCCGAACGAACACAGTTCTTATCAATTATCATAATGCAGGTGTTGCGCCCTGATGTTGACGGCGCAGCATTGGCAAGCATCATAATAGCCCTTGTGGCTATTGCTTTTTTGCTGTGTTGCTCTGCACTGTTTTCTGCATCAGAAAATGCTTTCTTTTCATTATCACCCCAAACCATTGATGAGTTTAGGGAAATGAAGAGCAAGCCTTTTGATACCATCGTGTATTTTATGGACCACCATAAAAAACTGCTGGCTACCATACTTATTGCTAACAATTTTGTGAACGTAGGTATTGTACTAATCTCGTCCATCATTTTTGAGCTGGCTTTTGATTTTTCTCAATACCATTTGCTTGGCTTCTTTGTGCAGGTAGTATTAGTAACCTTCCTACTGTTGATTTTTGGTGAAATTATGCCCAAAATCTATGCATTGTCAAACAGTCTTAAAATAGCCAAAATAATGGCGGGTCCGTTGTTTTTCCTTAGCCATAGCTTTCCGTTAAAATACTTCGTACGCTGGTTAGAGCATTCATCTACCATAATAGATAAGCGCATTACCAAAAAGGGGCATATGCTTTCGGTAGAAGAACTCAACCATGCCATTGATATCACCACTGACGATAAGAGCAGTGTGGAAGAAAAGGGGATACTGAAAAGTATTGTAAACTTTGGCAATACATCCGTGAAGCAGATAATGAAGCCTCGCATGGATGTGGTGGCTTTTGAAAATACCTTAACGTTTACCGAATTGATGAAAAAGGTGAACGAGTGGGGCTATTCGCGTGTTCCTATTTATGAAGACAACTTTGATAAAGTAATAGGTATATTAAGTATCAAAGACCTTTTGCCGCACTTAAACGAAGGGGATGAGTACAACTGGCAACCTTTATTGCGCAAGCCCTTTTTTGTACCCGAAACCAAGAAAATCGATGATTTGCTGAAAGATTTTAAGGAAAAACGGATGCACATGGCTGTGGTAGTGGATGAGTACGGCGGTACATCAGGCGTGGTAACGATGGAGGATGTGATGGAGGAGATATTTGGTGAGATAAACGATGAGTTTGATGTTGAGGAAACCAACTACAGCAAGTTGGACGACAGTACCTTTGTTTTTGAAGGAAAGGTGCAGCTAAACGATATGTGTCGTTTGATGGATATTGATACTGATACGTTTGACGATGTGAAAGGTGATGCCGATACATTAGCCGGTTTGTTGCTGGAGATAGCAGGAAAAATACCCAACATCGGTGCTAAATTAGAGTACGAAAACTTCAGGTTTTTAATAGAATCGGCAGATAAGCGTAAGATAAAACGTGTAAAAGTTAAAGTGGTTGATACAAGCCGCCAAACAATGCCCATTATTCCTCTTGATTAAGCAAAGGCATACTACTATATCTCAAATTCCGTTAAACTTGTACCATGCGTTATAAAACCATTATCGTTTTGTGTTTAGTGGCCATTTTTGCTGCCTGCAAACAAGATTATACTCCTAAACGCAAAGGATTTTTCCGTATTGATTTACCCGAGAAACAGTATGTACAATACAACAGCAACTGCCCTTTTACCTTTGAATACCCAACGTATGCTGGTGTTTTTGCTGATTCAAGCTCAAATACTGAGCCTTGCTGGTTAAATGTTCGCTACCCGCAGTTTAATGCGGTACTGCACCTTACCTATAAAGATTTTAACGGTAATAACGAAAAGCTGGCTGAGTTGGAAGAACAAAGCCGTAAATATGCCTACGAACATACCATAAAAGCGCAAGACATTACCCCCATGCTGGTGGATGATACTGCCCGCAACATGTACATTACCACTTTTAGTTTAGAGGGTGAAACCGCTACATCATTCCGTTTTTACGCCACTGATAATAAGCGCCATTACCTTGACGGGGCGTTTTATTTTAACCACCGCACCAATGTTGATTCTATTGCACCCGTGCAGGAGTTTATTATGAAAGACATTGAGCGGATGCTTGAAACCCTTAACTGGAAATAAAAAACCTTCTGAAACCGTTTACACGATTATCAGAAGGCGATACACTTCAACTATTGGTAAGTAAGTTTTATCGGGTACCAATTATCAATTTCTCGTTAATAGATACACCGTCTTTTATATATTGAATATAATATATTCCTGTGTTTAGGCTTTCAACGTCAACAGTAGCATTTTCTGTTAGTGTTTCTCCTGTGCTTATCAGCTTTCCGGTAATATCTGTAATGGTATAAATACCTGCGTAGGGCAATGTAATGGCTGTTTGTGCCGGATTTGGGTAAATCCCTTTCTGCGCAATTGTATTTGCGTCTTGTATACCTGTTGTATTGGTAGTAAACGTAAAATACCTGCCGTTTTCAGGCAACTCAGATAAAGAGGGCATATCATTAAATCCTGTTGCATTTACTATTGTAAATCGTTGTGGCACCCCAAAAAAGTACATAGCGTTATCAAAAACGCCAAACTGTGCATTGAGGGTAGAAAACAACCCTACATGGTTGCCTAAAGTACCGCTGATACTTCTTGGGCCGTATGAATAAGTAATACTCTTATCACTTTCGTTTAGCCATAATTGCAGATTAATGAACTCCGAGTCGTGGTGGTTTACAATTCCCATATTATTCCATTCTACTTTCAGAATACCGCCGCCTTGTGCACCCTCATACTTGTATAGCATTGCAGAGTTGTTTTTTAATCGAAATCCAGTATTAGAACCTTCCAATAAAAGAACATGGTAAATAACGGTATGGCTTTGCGAAGGGCTGGTATATGCCGCCAAATATCCGTCAAAAGCTACATAAGCTCCCAAACTGTTACCCCCCGCTTTAAAGTTGGCTTCGTGGTCAAAGGTTTTAAACGCCAAATTGTAGCTAAAGTATCGTCCGCCGCCTTGGGCATCATCTAATGTAATAGGAGTACCGTTGGTGAGTGGGACATAAGTGCCTAAGCCGGTTTTTATACCGTAGAAGCTTTGTCCAAATAGCGAGGCCGTGCTTAAAAGTAGAATAACTGCATAAAGTGTAAATTTTAGTTTCATAATTTTTATTGTTTGTAATCTCACAAACGATAAATAAGGTAGGGTCGACTTACAGTTTATACTAACCTTAGGTATTTATTATATCAACCAATAAAAAACCCTGCCTTTTGGGGCAGGGTTCAATATTGTAGGTACGGAAACCGTTTAGTCAGATATTAATACCAAAGAGTGTTTTGGCTGATTTCTTGGCTACCGCTCAAGTCAAACATAATCGACATTGGTTCCCATGATTCAGGATTGTCTTGGTCCATTACAAACAAGTGGATGTTTCCAGATTCACCTGTTAAGCGAAGGGCAGCACCCAAGTCGCTTAATTTTTTCACACGGTATTTTGAAGTGTAGTTGGTATAAGCAACACCCGCGCTAAGAATTTGGTAAGTAGTACCGTCTTCAAAATCGCTGATTTGTTTAATACCGCCTTTGGCAACATTACCTTTTGTGCTGCGGGTGCCTAATGAAGCAACTGGCTCGCTTTGAGAAGTGCTGCGCACTGCTACGCTACCGTCGTCGTTTTTCATTAGTTTGTATTGGCCGCTGGCTTCTAATACATAAGTAGCCAATTGCTCAAGGTTACGGGTAGTGATTTCAGTAGTTTTGATTTCAACCGTTTCTTGGCCAGCTGCAGTAATGATTACCATTTTAACAGTTTCGCCCGGACGAACTTTTTCAAATTCACCAAATACTTCGTTATTGCTACGAACAGTTACTCCGTTTACAGAGTAGATTTGAGCACCCACTTTGTTGGCAAGAACTGAAGCAGCAGGTGAACCGGGGATTACGTTTTTAACCAAAGGAAGAGTATCAGACAATATCCAAGGGCTACCGCCAAACCAGCTCATCCATTCAGCATATTCAAACGATTGGGTAACTTCAACACCTACATAGGCGCGGCGCACCAAACCATTGTTAGTGATAACATCGTTTAATAAACGCTCGCAAATCTCATGCTCAAGAGCAAAGTTGATTTGTGGCTGCCATAAGGGATCGCCACCACGAGGAGCAAAAGCAATTTGTGAGTTAATACCAACTACTTCTCCTTTGATGTTTACCAAAGGACCACCGCTATTACCCCAAATAACAGTTGCAGTGCTTTGCAAGAAACCGAATTTACCGGTCATGCCGTTACGTACACGGTTTTTAGCACTAACGATACCGTCAGTTACGGTATAAGGATATTCGCCCAAAGGGTTACCTATAGCAAATACTTTATCACCGATGCGGGGAGATTTTGCTGCAAACTTAATGGCCGAAATTTCTTTTCCGGGGGGGGTGATGAATTCTAGTACAGCGAAATCAAAATAGGTATCGCCGCCTACAATTTTCACTTCATATTTGGTGCGGTCAATACTGAACACATACAAAGCATTTTCTTCTTCCGAAGCATTCTCTACCACATGTGCATTGGTAATTACATACTTCTTGCCGTTCTTTTCAACCACAAAGCCTGAGCCTGAGATTTGAGAGCTACCCAAATCAAGTAGTTTTTCGTAAGCTTTTTGAGCATTGGTTTTGTTAGTTCTGTAACCAAGCGCTTTTTTTGCTTCATCGGTTTTGTAAACGGCAACAGTAACTACAGAGCCGATGGCTTTATCAAGCATATCAGCATCATTTTGTGCATTTACTTTGGCAAAAGTAAAAGTGAACGCTACTAATAATGCCATCATTTTAACGGCCATAGTGCGCACAGGGTTTAAATTGGTTTTCTGTTCCATAGGTTTAGTAGTTTGAGCTATTAGGTTCATTTTAGTACAATATTAGTTTTTCAAATTTTTACTTACATGGTTTTATTCAACAGTTAACAAAAAAGTAAATGCTATTACACAAATAATGTTGAAACGGCTGTGTTTATGGGGAATTAGCCGTAGTCTATTTATATCAATTATAAATTGATGTTGCGATAATGTAATAACCCATAGGGATAGCATTGTTATTTTAATAAAGTATTTATTAGTCTCAAGAATCTTTGGCAGAGCGGCCTCATACTACTTTTGGTTGGCTTGGTAACTAAAAATATACGCTCAGGTTTATATCCTATACCCAATGAACAAAAAATAATAATCATTACACTACCTTTGTCCCAGTGTTTGGTAATACAAACCTTTTCATGCTAAAACGGTTATTACCACTATAACTTAAATAGTTTTTGGAACAAGAACTTACATCGGCACGCAAGAAGGCTCACATTGATTTGACCTTTCAATCACAAGTATCGCAAATACAATCCGACCAACGGTTTTATTACGAGCCGTTATTGGCCGCACATCCTGAAAACATCTCGTTAAAAACAAGTTTTGGAGGTAGGGAACTGGGCGCACCTATTTGGGTTTCGAGCATGACTGGCGGCACCGGATTGGCAGGAACCATCAACCATAATCTTGCACAGGCTTGTAATAAGTACGGCATGGGCATGGGATTAGGCAGCTGCCGTATTATTTTAGATAGTAACCAATACCTCGGTGATTTTGCACTGAGGCATATTATAGGGGATAACCTGCCCTTTTATGCCAATTTGGGGATTGCCCAAGTGGAAGAATTATTTGACGCAGGCAGTCAGCGTAAAATTGCCGAATTGGTAAGCAAGCTGGATGCCGACGGGTTGATTATACACATAAACCCTATGCAAGAATGGTTGCAGCCAGAAGGCGACCGTATTAAATACTCGCCGCTTGAAACCATTAAGCGGGTGCTGGATGCTTTTGATATTAAGCTAATAGTAAAAGAAGTAGGGCAGGGGATGGGACCGGAAAGCTTGAAAGCCTTATTCTCATTACCAATTGAAGCGGTAGAGTTTGCAGCACTGGGTGGCACTAATTTTGCCAAGCTGGAGATGATTCGCGGCAACGGAGAGAGCTTAGAGCAATATGAACAACTTGCCTACATTGGTCATAGTGCCGAAGAAATGGTAGGGTTTACAAATACTGTACTGCAAGAGTTGGGTAGCAAAGCCTTGTGCAAGCAAGTGATAATATCGGGTGGGGTAAAAGGATTTTTAGACGGGCATTACCTGCTTAATAAGATTACTTGCCCGGCAATTTACGGCCAAGCCTCATCGTTTTTGAAACACGCCGCCTCTTCGTACGAAGAGCTGGATTATTTTATAGAGAAGCAGTTGCAAGGCCTTGCGCTTGCAAATGCATATTTAAAGGTGAAGTGAAATACAGATTGACGGATTAGTGGATTGATTTTTCTCAATTCAACAAATCTATAAATCATTAAATTAACAAATTGAAATGGAACCCATCAGCGGATTTTCGAAATTATCAAAAGAAGCCAAACTTGAGTGGTTGAGCAGCCACACGGCTGACCCCGAAAAAGCATACGAATTGCTTACAGGGTATTGGCACCGTGATGAGAAAGTGCAAAAACTGCACGACGAGTTTGCCGAGAACACCCTAAGCAATTTTTATTTGCCGTTTAGCGTGGCTCCTAACTTTTTGATAAACGGGAAACTGTATGCCGTGCCGATGGCCATTGAAGAAAGCAGCGTGGTAGCTGCCGCAGCTAAGTCGGCAAATTTTTGGATGACACGCGGAGGGTTTAAAACCACCATTATCAGTACCACCAAAATCGGTCATGTGCACTTTGCGTACTATGGCGATTGGGAAAAGCTGCTGAACTTTTTTAACGAGATTAAACAACGCTTTTTTGACGAAACCGCACCCCTTACGCACAATATGCGCCAGCGTGGTGGCGGTATTTTAGATATACAGCTGGTAAACAAAACCTTCGAAGAGCCTAACTATTACCAACTGCTTGCAACGTTTGAAACCTGCGACAGCATGGGGGCAAACTTCATCAATTCATGTTTAGAGCAGTTTTCGCGCACCTTGCGTGATGCTGTAAATGCAGATGACCGTTTTACCGAAGCTGAAAAGAACTTTACGGTAATCATGTGCATCCTTTCAAACTACACTCCTGAGTGCATTGTGCGTTCAGAAGTTAGTTGCCCTGTAGAGATGTTGGAAGACGAGAAAAAAGACTACACTTGGCAGGAGTTTGTAAAGAAATTTGAGATGGCCGTTCATGTGGCTCGTATTGAGCCATACCGCGCTACTACGCACAATAAAGGTATTTTTAATGGTATTGATTCTGTAGTGTTGGCTACCGGAAACGATTGGAGGGCAGTAGAAGCCTGCGGACATACCTATGCTGCACGCTCAGGCCAATACCGCAGTTTAACTGATGTGGAAGTGAAAGACGGTATTTTCCGTTTTTGGATTGATGCCCCGCTTGCCCTTGGCGTTGTGGGCGGATTGACCCAATTGCACCCCATGGTTAAGTTCTCACTTGAACTATTGGGGCATCCTAATGCGCAGGAATTAATGGGCATAACAGCTACCGTAGGGTTGGCTCAAAACTTCTCGGCCTTGCGTTCATTGGTTACCACGGGTATTCAAAAAGGGCACATGAAAATGCACTTGCTAAATATCTTAAACCAATTAGAAGCTACCGATGAAGAGAAAAAACTGATTGTAAAACATTTTGAGCACGATACCGTATCGTACCAAGGTGTAGTACAAAAGTTTTGCGAATTGCGCGGTGTAGAAACCTTAGCACAACTAAAAAAATAATTCATGCAGCACTACCATAGCAACGGCAAACTGTTGTTGTTTGGCGAATACTTTGTATTACAAGGTGCTCAATCTTTATCCATCCCCACCCGTTTGGGACAGGGGTTAACCGTTTCTTCTCAAGAGTTTTTTGTAAAGGGCCTTAACTGGAAAAGCTACGACCATGAAAATAATTTGTGGTTTGAGGTGTTTTTCGATGAAAGGCTGGATATAAAACACACTACCGATGCGGCTGTAGCGCGCACGCTGCAAACCATTTTGATGGTTGCAAAAGAACAGAGCCCCGATTTTTTGAACGAAGCCGACTATTACGAGGCTCAAACACACCTTCAGTTTCCGAGGCATTGGGGACTGGGCAGTAGCAGCACCCTTATAGCAGGCATTGCCCAATGGGCAAAAGTGGATGCTTTTGAGTTGTTTTTTAACTCGTTTAAGGGCAGCGGGTATGATATAGCTTGTGCAATCAGCGAGTTGCCTGTATTGTATCGGTTAGCCGATAACAAACCTGTTTGGCAAAAAGTAACCTTTAACCCATCCTTTGCTGATAATATCTCGTATATATATCTTGAAAAGAAGCAAGATAGCAGGCAAGGGATACAGCATTTTAAGCAAAAAAGCAGTCTATGGGATAAAGAGGTGGATAAAATATCATCCATCACCCAAAGCGCACTAAAATGCAATGAAGTTGGGGAGTTTATGGCCTTGATGGACGAACACGAAGCTATTGTGGCACAAGCTTTGGAATTGGATAAAGCAAAGGATTTGTATTTTGCCGACTTTGAAGGGAGTGTTAAATCATTGGGCGCGTGGGGCGGTGATTTTGTAATGGCGGTTTCGCATTTACCTTTTAATGAGATAAAGAATTATTTTGAAACCAAAGGTTTTGCTACTATTGTAGCACATACCGATATGATAAAGGGCTAAAGCCATGCAACAGATACAGAAAGAAAATAATAACAATGCAAACGGAGGCAGTTTCACTTGGAAAAGCCCGTCAAACATTGCATTGGTTAAATATTGGGGCAAACACGGCAATCAGTTGCCCAATAACCCTTCTATCAGTTTTTCGCTGAACGAGAGTTTTACCCAAAGCACCCTTGAGTACACAAAAAAAGAAACCGAAGGTTTTGATATCCGTGTGCTGCTAGACGGTGAACACAACGATAAATTTGCAAAAAAGCTGGTAGCATTTTTTGGTAAAATACACGCCGAACTACCATTCATCAGCCAATATTCATTCACTTTAAAAACGCATAACTCATTCCCTCACAGCAGCGGTATCGCCTCTTCTGCTTCAGGTATGAGTGCTCTTTCATTGTGCTTGCTGTCTCTTAAAGAGTTGTTGGGCACCAAGATGGAGGAAAAAGAGTTTTTGCGAAGTGCCAGCCGTCTGTCACGTATCGGTTCAGGCAGTGCCAGCCGTTCAGTGTACGGAGGTTTGGTAGTATGGGGAAGGCATAGCGAGGTATTGGGCAGCAGCGATGATTATGCAGTGCCTTATCCGTTTGAGGTGCATCCGGTATTCCAGAATTTTCAAGACACGATATTAATCATTCACGAAGGCAGCAAAAGTGTATCCAGCACTGACGGACATGCACTGATGGATAGACACCCGTTTGCCCGTCAACGATTTGAGGAAGCAAGGAACAACCTTTCTAAACTTATATCGGTGTTGAGGGCAGGTGATTTGCAAGAGTTCGGGACTATTGTTGAAAAAGAAGCCCTGATGCTGCACGCTTTGATGATGTGCTCGGAGCCTCCGTTTATACTAATGAAGCCTAATACTTTGGCGGCCATCACAAAAATTTCAGAATTCCGCAAACAAAATGGGGTTCCCGTTTATTTTACATTAGACGCAGGTGCAAACGTACATATTTTATATCCTGAAAATGCTAAAGGTGTGGTTATGAAATTTATAGAAGAAGAGTTGGCAATGTATTGTGAAAATAAAAAGTATATTTGCGACTGCGTAGGAAATGGCCCTGAGCATATTGCCTAATGATTAAAGAATCGCTTTTTTACGCCAAAATATTATTGTTTGGCGAGTACGGAATCATCGAAGACTCAATGGGTCTTTCGATACCTTATAACTATTACAGGGGCAAGATGTCTTTTGACCCTGAAAATAATCCTGAGTTAGCTGCAAAGTCTAACAGCGATTTAAAAACCTTCCATAAATACCTTAGTGATTTACAAACAACCGGCAGCTTAATAGCTGATTTGGATTTAACGGCCTTTGCTGCCGATATTGATAAAGGGTTGTTTTTTGATTCGAGCATACCCCAAGGATATGGCGTAGGCAGTTCGGGCGCATTAGTTGCTGCCATTTATGAACGCTACGCTACTACCAAAGTGGTTGCTAAAGACAATAGCGACCGCAAAGACTTGTTGATGCTGAAAAGTATTTTCAGCCAGATGGAGTCGTTTTTTCACGGGAAAAGCTCCGGCTTAGACCCACTGATTTGTTATTTGAACATTCCTATCCTAATCAAATCTAAAACTGATTTGGATACCGTTGGCTTGCCCGGAAACGAGGCCCAAGGCCAGGGAGCTATATTTTTGTTAGATACGGGCGAGATAGGCGAAACCCAACCCCTTGTGAGCTGGTTTTTAGAGCAGTGCAAAGAAAAAGGGTTCCGTAATATGGTGCGCACTAAGTTTAAAAAGTATAACGACGAGTGCATACAAGCCTTCTTAAAAGGTGATTACAAACCGTTGTTCGGCAGTCTTAAACACCTTTCGCAGCTGTTGTTATCTCATTTCCAGCCCATGATACCTCCTGTATTCCATAAACTTTGGAAAGAGGGGATTGAAAGCAATGCCTATTATCTGAAATTGTGCGGCAGCGGCGGCGGCGGTTTTATATTGGGCTTCACTCAAAACTTTGAGCAGGCCAAAGAAAAACTAAAAGGCTACAACCTTGAGGTGATTCACAGGTTCTAATTAGCTGTTTTCCTCACTGTATTTTCATTTCCATTCGGTACAAGTCAAAACCTTTTGCCCAATAATCTTTAACGGTTTCCATTAGCGTAAAACCTTGTTTCTCATAAAATGGATGCACTAACTGTGTCGTCCGCACTTCAATGGTTTTTATATTCGGGCGGGTTTTAATTTGTTCAATCCTGTATTGCGTTAATTTGCTGCCAAAGCCTTTTCCATGTACATCAGGGCTAACCATGTCCCACGATATCCGCGCAGTAATTCCATCCTCCATAAAATTAATGCCTCCGGCCGCTACTATGGTGTCGTTTTCTTCAAGCACATAGTAGCTGTGGATGTGATGCTGCAAATAGCCAATGTAATCTACCTCCTCTTCAGGCGCAAAAAACAGTGGAGTGTTTAAACGTAACAATCCCAATAGAGCATCAGTATCGTCAGGGGTAAATTCTCTAATCATAACAGTATAAAAACAAACAAGCCCGTTGCAGATATTGCAACGGGCTTGTGGTATAAGAGCTTAATTTGTTACAATATCAACATAGCATCACCGTAGCAAAGGAAGCGGTATTTTTCTTTGATGGCTTCTTTGTAGGCTTCCATTAAGAAATCATAATCAGCAAATGCAGCGGTTTGCATTAGCAAGGTTGATTCTGAAGGGTGGAAGTTGGTGATAAACGCGTTTGAAATTTTGAAATCGTAGGGAGGAAATACAAACTTATCCGTCCAGCCGCTTGAAGGGTTCAAACGGTTCATAGATGATACCGATGATTGCACGGCACGCATTACTGATGAACCCACCGCAACGATACGGCTTTTGTTATCAATGGCTTGGTTTACAATATCTGCCGTTTTTTGACCGATAGTGTAATTTTCAGAGTCCATTTTATGTTTGGTAAGGTCTTCAACCTCAACCTCTCTAAATGTACCCAAACCAATGTGCAGGGTAACATCGGCAAACTTAACTCCTTTGATTTCAAGACGCATCATCAACTCGCGAGAGAAGTGCAAACCGGCTGCCGGAGGAGCTACTGCTCCTTCTTCGGTAGCAAAAATGGTTTGGTAGCGGTCTTTGTCGTCTTTTTCAACGTCACGACCTAAGTATCTTGGTATTGGGGTTTCGCCCAGTTTTTCTACAAGGTTTCTAAACTCTTCGTCGGTACCGTCAAACAAAAAGCGGATGGTACGACCGCGTGAGGTGGTGTTATCCACTACTTCGGCTACTAAATCATCGTTACCGAAATATAGTTTATTACCTACCCTTATTTTACGGGCAGGGTCAACCAATACGTCCCATAAGCGCAATTCATTGTTTAGCTCACGTAGCATAAACACTTCAATTTTTGCACCTGTTTTTTCTTTATTACCGTATAAACGGGCAGGAAACACACGGGTGTTGTTTAAAATAAACACATCGTTTTCATCAAAAATGTTCAAGATGTCTTTAAACAATTTGTGCTCAATAGTTTTTGTTTTGCGGTCAAGAACCATTAGGCGCGATTCATCGCGATTAGGAGCAGGGTGTTTTGCAATTAGTGATTCGGGTAGGTTGTACTTAAACTGAGATAACTTCATCTAACTCTTGGGGTTTAGTGTGCTGCTATTCAGGCGTTTTGTAGTCGATAGACTATACTTAGCCCGAAATTAAAGCGCGCAAATATAGTGTTTTACATTTCTAATAACAATTTTACAGAACGATGATACAAGAAAATCCCTATCTCGACAATTAGTCGTCCTTTATCGATACCCTGACGGCATTTGAAAAACAAATTGTTTTCCTTTGTATGGCATGAAAAGTTTGCGGCTATTTATAAGATTATTAGGCGAAAGTACCCTTTTTGCCTTTCAGGCGTTGTTACTCAACAAGCTGCGCACTTTCCTTTCTATTTTGGGTATTACCATAGGCATTTTTGCCATTATCATGGTATTATCCATTACCAACTCATTAGAGCGTAATATAAAAGACAGTATAAACTCATTAGGCACCGATGTTATTTATGTGCAAAAATGGCCTTGGGGTTCTGACGACGGCGGCGAATACAAGTGGTGGAAATACATGAACCGCCCCAAACCTCAGATACGTGAGCTGGCATCGTTGCAAAAATCGTTCACTGATAATAATACCATAATGGCCATGGCCTTTATGCAATCCATATCAGGCAAAACCGTTAAATACTTCTCAAATAGTTTGCAGGATGTAGATGGTATTGCAGTATCGCACGATTATGCAGTGGTAAATAATTTTGAGTTAGAATACGGACGTTATTTTTCAGAATTTGAGTCAAAAAGCGGTAGTCCTTGTGTTATTATCGGGTACGACATCTATGAAAATCTTTTTGGCACTTCGGACCCTGTGGATAAAGAGGTAAATTATATGGGACGCAAAATGCGCGTGGTAGGGGTGGTGAAAAAGCAAGGGCAAAGTGTATTGGATATCGGGCTTGACGGAACTGTAATTGTACCCGTGAATTGGTTGGCACAGGTGATGAGTTTGAGCGATAATCGCAGCGACCCTATGATTATGGTGCGCGCCGCAGAGGGTGTGCCGTTGGATGCCCTTGAGAATGAGCTTAAAGGTAAAATGCGGTCGGTGCGTAGGTTAAAACCCACCGAAGAAGATAATTTTGCGCTTAATAAAATTACCATGATTTCAAGTCAGTTAGAGGGCTTGTTTTGGGCTGTAAATGTGGGCGGTTTCATCATAGGTATATTCTCAGTGTTGGTAGGCGGTTTCGGTATTGCCAATATTATGTTCGTATCTGTAAAAGAGCGCACCGGCCAAATTGGTATTCAAAAGTCATTGGGCGCACGCAACTCATTCATATTGGTTCAGTTTTTAACTGAGGCTGTGGTATTGTGTTTATTGGGTGGTTTAATAGGGGTGGGGTTGGTATTGGTACTTACTAAAATTGCTGGTGCCGTATTAGATTTTAATCTGTTTTTATCTACCGGAAACTTTATGCTGGGCACGGGCATGTCAGTACTCATTGGTATTATTTCTGGATTCATTCCAGCGTGGCGTGCATCACGCCTCGATCCTGTTGAAGCCATTCGCAGCAAAATATAAAAGCTGCTGTTGGTTTGGGTGCCTTTCAGTGCGTAAAGTCATTTCAAAACATGACGGATGTCATAATCATTGCTTGGGTGCGCAGGTAATTTTGCCTGCTGTAAACCATAGTAAACAATACTGGTATGACAACCCACGCAAAAAGCAATCGCAAGCATATTTCTGATTTACATTTTGAAAATAAAGTACACTTTAACCAATTAGTATTTTACAGGCAAGAGTTGGAACTGTTGAAAAACCGTTTGGAAGAGCTGGCGGCTCGTAACACAAAAACTGAGGTAGCAGCACGTATTGAGCAGTTTCAGAATCAGTTTATCAGGCAACAGGAGGTAAATGACGAGTTACGTCATAAAATAAATTCACATCAGGAAAAACTGGTTAATTATGCCAAAGAAAACCCGGTGGCAATTGATAGGGTGTTGTTTGATGATAACGATGGCCTTGCCGATGAGGTGATTAGATACGGGGAGTTGTACAAAGAAATGAAAGACGCATTTTACCGTTTTGCGGCTGAGTGGCTATAACTCTCAACTCTTTTAATCAACAACCCTAAACATATTTTCCGAATGTCATCAGTACTTAATGCCCCAAAGCAGGCAGTACTTTGTTACCACTGCGGCGACGAAGTAAAGAGCGGTGCTTTGCACTACGATGAAAAATCGTTTTGTTGTGATGGTTGCAAAACCGTGTATAGTATTTTGCAGCAAAACAACCTTTGCAATTATTACAACATTGAGCAAACGCCCGGTAATGCTATAAAAACAGCGATAAGCGAAAGTAAGTTTGCGTTTTTAGACCTGCCCGAAATACAAGAACAACTACACGATTTTAATGATGGTAAAACCGCGAGGGTAACTTTTTATATCCCTGCGGTGCATTGCAGCTCGTGTATTTGGTTGCTTGAGAAACTATACCGCCTCAATACGGGTATCACTTCGTCACGTATTGATTTTGTGCGTAAACAATTATCCATCGTTTATAAGCCTGCTGAAATTTCGTTAAAGCAACTGGTAGTGCTGCTATCGCAATTGGGCTATGAGCCCTTGTTGAGTTTGAACGATGTGGTGAAGAAAAACGATAAAAGCACCCAGCGTTCACTTATCAAAAAAATTGCAGTAGCAGGCTTTTGTTTTGGCAACATTATGCTGTTGAGCTTTCCTGAATATTTTGGGTTTGATAGCTATTCTCGGCAAAACTTCCCTCTGCTTTTCAATGCCCTCAATATTGTATTGGCGTTACCCGTGTTCTTTTACAGCGGGTGGATGTACATCACATCCGCCATCAAAGGCATTCGCAGCCGCTACATAAATATTGATGTTCCTCTTGCATTGGGAATCGTTGTATTATTAGTGCGCAGCTTGTACGAAGTGATAGCCGAGGTTGGTCCCGGTTATTTTGATACCTTGGCCGGACTTATTTTCTTTTTGTTGGTAGGCAAGTGGTTTCAAAGCCGCACGTATGATTTTTTATCGTTTGAGCGAGATTACAAATCCTACTTCCCATTGGCCGTTACTACCATCGTATCAGGTAAAGAAAAATCAATCCCCGCAGGGCAAATACAAAAAGGCCAACGCTTGCTGATACGTCACGGTGAGTTAATTCCTGCCGATGGTATTTTGATGCGTGGCACTGTCAGCATTGATTACAGCTTTGTAACGGGGGAGACCCAACCCATTGATAAAGTATTGGGCGAGGTGGTGTTTGCAGGCGGCAGGCAAATGGGAGCCGCCATTGAAGTTGAAGTGGTGAAGGAAGTATCGCAAAGTTACCTTACCCAATTATGGAACAACGATGCGTTTAAGAAAGCCGATACCAGTCGCTTGGTTAGCTTTTCTGATACCGTAAGCAGGTATTTTACAATCGTATTGATTACCCTTGCCATTGGTACAGCATTGTTTTGGTTAGTAATGGGCGATGGGGGCAAAGCATGGGGTGCATTTACCGCCATACTTATCATAGCCTGCCCTTGTGCGTTGGCTCTTTCAACCCCGTTTACAATGGGCAATGCCCTACGCATTTTGGGTAAAAACCGATTTTATTTAAAAAACTCGGCTGTAGTTGAAAAAATAGCCCATACCCACCACATTGTGTTTGACAAAACAGGCACACTTACCCAAAACAACGGTCAGCAAATAACCTTTACAGGTATTTTAACCGATACCGAAAAGCAATGGGTGGCCGCTATTACAAAAAGCAGTGCACACCCACTAAGCAGGGGCATTTATGAAAGCCTTGAGATAAATAATACACCACAACCCCAAACCTGCGAAGAGCTTGCAGGCAAGGGAATGCAAGGCGTGGTGGATGGGAATGCAGTACTAATTGGTAGTGCAGCGTTTTTAGGGATTGTGACCCCCAATGAGAACGCAGGTTCTTTTGAGGCAACCACAACCAAAGTGTATGTACTAATAAACAATGTAGCCAAGGGCTATTACACCTTTACCAACAAGTACAGGCAAGGAGTTGAAGTGCTTACAAAAGAGTTGGATAACGATTATGAGTTGCACGTGCTATCAGGAGATAACGATGGAGAGCGAGAGGCGCTTACCCGGTGGTTTGATAGCCGCAACCTTCACTTTAATTGTAAGCCCCAGCAAAAGCTTGATTTTGTGCAAAGCCTGCAAACAGGTAATGCACAGGTGATGATGATTGGTGATGGGTTGAACGATGCAGGCGCACTTAAACAAAGTGATGTAGGCGTGGCGCTTACGGATGAGGTAAGCAATTTTACCCCTGCTTGCGATGCCGTACTGGATGCTGCCGAACTTGAACGTTTTCCTGTGTTTTTAAAATTCACAAAACGTTGCGTAACGGTTATTCACAGCAGCTTTGGAATATCGGTGCTGTATAACTTGGTGGGATTGTACTTTGCGGTACAGGGCACTATGAGCCCGCTGGTAGCTGCCATACTGATGCCATTAAGTTCAGTAACAGTGGTGAGCTTTACCACCGGTTTGACCAACATTTTTGCAAAAAGATTGAGATTATTAAAATAGCTTTTAGCTACAAGCGGTTGACTTTTAACAAACAAGCCAACAGCTAACAGCCAAAGGTCAAAAGCCATAAAAAATGACGGTAATATTTATATTAATAGGATGCAGCCTTGTATTGGCGTTGGTGTTTTTGGGCGCCTTTTTTTGGAGCATAAAGACCGGCCAAAACGACGATCTTGTTACCCCGGGATACAGGGTGTTGTTTGAAGACGAGACGAAAGAAGAGCAACCTGAACAACAGCCGATAACACAATAGTGTGTTAGCACCATAAGGACAGATAAACTAAACAGCGAATAACTTAAACGGCGTGAAGGCATTTTTAAAGTGCTTTTGCGCCTTTTTGTTTATAGTCCGGTTGGTTTGATGCGTTTAATAAATACTGACGAAAGTCATGTTTTGGTTTGATTACCGTCATTTTAATCGCCTGCTCGTAATGGCAACTTTGCCCCTGTGTTTAGTACGCTTTGCACACAATAACCTAAAAAATAAGACCTTTTATGAGCCAGGTAGAGAAGTTTAACTACGACAACCGCATCGTCCGCAATTTTATCATTGCTACGGTGGTGTTTGGTATTGTGGGGATGACAGTAGGGCTGCTGATAGCCTTTCAGTTGGTTACCCCCAACCTTAATTTAACCCAGTACGGAACTTTTGGACGTATTCGTCCGTTGCACACCAACGCTGTAATCTTTGCATTTGTGGGCAACGCCATTTTTGCAGGGGTGTATTACTCGTTGCAACGATTGCTTAAAACCCGTATGTTCAGTGATGCACTTAGCAACATACACTTTTGGGGTTGGCAATTAATAATCCTTGCAGCTGCCATCACTTTACCGTTGGGTATTACCACATCAAAAGAATATGCCGAACTTGAATGGCCTATAGATATTGCCATCACACTGGTGTGGGTGGTATTTGGTATTAATATGTTTGGTACCATACTTAAACGCCGTGAGCGACATCTGTACGTAGCCATTTGGTTTTATATCGCCACTTTTGTTACCGTTGCTGTTTTGCACATAGTAAACAGCTTTGAGTTACCTGTAACTCTTTTCAAAAGCTACTCATGGTATGCCGGTGTGCAAGATGCGCTGGTGCAATGGTGGTACGGCCACAATGCGGTTGCGTTTTTCTTAACCACACCGTTTTTGGGGCTGATGTATTACTTCTTGCCTAAAATGGCAAACCGTCCCGTGTATTCATACAAACTTTCGATACTTCACTTTTGGGCACTGATATTTATCTATATATGGGCGGGCCCTCACCACTTGTTATACTCTTCGTTACCAGATTGGGCACAATCACTGGGAGTTGTGTTTTCAATCATGTTGATTGCTCCTTCTTGGGGTGGTATGCTAAACGGTTTGCTTACCCTTCGCGGGGCTTGGGACAAAGTGCGTGAGGACCCTTTGCTTAAATTTATGGTGGTAGGTGTTACTGCCTACGGTATGGCCACTTTTGAAGGCCCCATGCTTTCGCTTAAAAACGTTAACGCCATTGCTCACTTTACCGATTGGATTGTAGCACACGTACACGTAGGAGCGTTGGGCTGGAACGGTTTCTTAACCTTTGCCATGCTGTATTATATGATTCCTAAGATTTACGGTACCAAGTTGTACTCAGTAAAAATGGCTTCTACCCACTTTTGGTTGGGCACATTAGGGATTTTGTTCTACGCAATTCCGATGTACTGGAACGGCTTTACCCAAGGTATGATGTGGACTTACTTTACCCCTGACGGACGTTTAGAGTTCCCTAACTTCTTAAGTACAGTAACCCAATTAATTCCAATGTATGCGGTGCGCGGTATCGGTGGTGCTCTTTACTTGTCAGGTGTATTCTTGATGACTTACAACTTGGTGAAAACTGCAAAAAGCGGCAGTTTGGTTGCCAACGAAGCCGCTGAAGCTCCTGCACTTGAAAAGAACTTCGTGCCACACGGCAGCGATGGTTACTGGCACCGTTGGGTTGAGCGTAAACCCATGCAAATGTTATTCTGGTCGTTGGTAGTGATTTTGATTGGTACTGCTATTGAGTTAGTTCCTACCTTCTTGGTAAAATCAAACGTACCTACAATAGCCAGTGTTAAACCCTACACCCCGCTTGAATTAGAAGGTCGCGATTTGTATATACGTGAAGGTTGTAACAACTGCCACTCACAATTAATACGCCCTTTCCGTAGCGAAACAGAACGTTACGGTGATTATTCAAAATCAGGTGAGTATGTGTACGACCATCCTTTCTTGTGGGGTAGTAAACGTACAGGACCCGATTTGCACCGCGAAGGTGTGGGTAGCTTGAAAAAGGGTGACGATTGGCACTACAGCCACTTGATGGACCCACAGTCAACTTCGCCGGGCTCAATCATGCCTAAATACAACTGGCTGGCTACACAAGCACTTAATACTGAAAACACTGCTGATAAAATTAATGCAATGCGCAAGTTGGGAGTGCCTTACCCTGCCGGTTACGAAAATGAAGCAATGGCCGATTTGCAAAGACAAGCCGACAGCATTGTAGTTTCATTAAACAAAAGCGGTATTGCCGGTGAAACCGATGACAACGGTAACATGATTACCCCACTTAATAAAACAGAAATGGTAGCCATTATTGCTTACCTGCAACGTTTGGGTAAAGATGTATCGCCCGAGGCTTCACAAAGTTTTCAAATGAGTTTCCAACGTCAAACCTCTCAAAAATAAAACCCTAGCCATGTTTAAGCAGTTTTTAAAAGTAGTTGAAGGGGCCGATTTCTATATGGTTACCTCGTTTCTCATCTTCCTCGTGTTTTTTATCGCTGTAACAGTTTGGCTGCTTAGGGTTGATAAAGATTACATAGAACGTTCGAAGCGTGTACCCTTAAATGATGAAGGCGGAAATCAATAATCACCAAAAAAGAGAAGCATTTATGAAAAAGTATATAAAATACACCTTGCCTGCTTTGTTTGCCCTTACAGTATTGCCTGCCGCTGCACAACAACTGGGCAGCCCTGATGAGCCGTTTACTATGAGCAGTATGATTGACGGTATGGGTAATACCTTATTATTCATCATCTTGGGTATTTCGTTGATAATGTTGCTAATGGTAACGTTTGTGTACTTTGCAGTACTTAGGTTACGTAACAAGGTTCTTTCTGATAACGACCCATCGTATGCAGCCCATGTGCCACAATCTACACTAGGTCTTATTTTTCAAGTTAATCCCATCACCACTGATAAAGAGCGCATGCTCGACCATCAATACGATGATATACAAGAGCTTAACAACCCCATACCCGGTTGGTTTATGGCCTTGTTTTACGGTACAGTAGCATTTGGCGTAATCTATTGGCTTAATTACCATGTCCTTGATAGCGGGAAACTGCAAAACGAGGAGTACGTGGTGCAAATGGAGAAGGCTAAACTTGATTATGAGGCCTACCTAAAAACCGCAGGGGATAAGATTAATGCTGAAACGGTTACCCTATTAACCGATAAAGATGTGATTGCCAAAGGGCAGGAACTGTTTGCTAAAAGCTGCGTAGCCTGCCACGGTAAATTGGCCGAAGGTACCAGCATAGCTCCCAACCTTACGGATGAATACTGGATACATGGCGGTGGTGTTAAAAATGTTTTCAAAACTATTACCGACGGTGTAGAGCTGAAGGGTATGAAGAGCTGGAAAAAAGACTTTTCTCCTGTTCAAATACAGCAAATTGCCAGCTATGTATTATCGCTGCAAGGTAGCAAGCCTGTTAATGCCAAAGAACCGCAAGGGGAGAAGTGGACGGAAGGGCAAACAACTCCTGCTGGCCCTGCTGACTCAACAGCAAAAGATACTGCTAAGACTACTTTAACATCGATGCGATAAGCAGATTAAAATACTCACTTGCAGCAATGCAAGTGCTTGGCCGGGTTGCGATTTCATTAGGGTTGTTACGCGCCCGGCTTTTTTCAACAATAACCCTAAAAAACAACCCAACACCCGCCTTTATGTCAAAATCATCAGTTTTTGATACCCAAACCGCCGATAATTTTCGCAACCAACTCGGCAATACCAGCGATAAAGGCAAACGCCGATGGATATATCCCAAAATAATAAAGGGTAAGTTCTATAAATACCGTACCTACCTTTCGTATTTCTTGCTGGCCTTTTTAGTGGCAGCCCCCTTTATACGCATCAATGGCAGGCCCATAATGCTGTTTAACATCCTTGAGCGTAAATTTATTGTATTCAGCGTGCCTTTTTGGCCGCAGGATTTTATCCTGTTTGGCTTGGCTATGCTCACGCTTATAGTATTTATAGTGCTATTTACCGCCGTTTACGGTCGCGTTTTTTGCGGATGGATTTGCCCTCAAACCATTTTCTTAGAAATGGTTTTCCGCAAGATTGAAAACCTGATTGAAGGCAATGCCAACCAACAACGCAAACTTGACGAGCAACCTTGGAATAGAGAAAAGATTGTGAAAAAGGGTGCCAAGCATTTTATCTTTTTTATCCTTTCGTTTTTTATCAGCAACATCTTTTTGGCTTATATAATAGGCAGCGATAAGCTGTTTGCCATTATTATCGACAACCCTGCTAACCACATTGGCGGCTTGGTGACCATACTGATTTTTACTGCCGTATTTTATTTAGTATTTAGCAAACTGCGTGAGTTGGTGTGCATTTGGGCTTGCCCGTACGGACGCTTGCAAGGTGTGCTGCTGGATAAAGACAGTATTGTAGTTGCCTACGACGATGTGCGAGGTGAACCCCGCGGAAAGTTGCGCAAAGGCGATACCACTCCAAAAGGTGATTGTGTGGATTGCGGCTTGTGCGTGGATGTATGCCCTACAGGAATTGACATACGCAACGGTACACAGTTGGAGTGTGTAAACTGCACTGCCTGTATTGATGCCTGCGACGGTGTAATGGATAAGATAAACAAACCACACGGACTGATTCGCTACGCATCGTTAGAGGGGATAAAATCAGGTAAAAACTTTCATTACAATACCCGCATGAAGGCATACACCGTATTACTGGTGGTATTGGCCGGAGTATTTATATTTTTATTAGCCACTCGCGATAGCATTGAGGCTACCGTATTGCGCGCTCCCGGCAAAATGTTTCAGGAAAATACTACCACAGTTACCAACCTGTACAATTTTGAATTGGTGAACAAAACCTTTCACGGCGTGCCCGTACAGTTAAGTCTTGAAAATCTTGATGGGGCAAAAATAACCTTAGTAGGCACTACCAACGGCGCCATTGATGTGGAGCGAGAAGAAATATACAAAGGCACCTTTTTTATTGAGTTACCTAAAGACAAAATAACTAAGAACATGAATGTGGTATATGTGAAGGTGATGGCCGACGGTAAAGAAATTGACAAAATAAAAACATCCTTTTTAGCCCCTGTTAAAACCGAACAGGCCCAATAAAGACTGTATAGTAAATAATAACCCTAAATAATTACAACGATGAAACTGAACTGGGGAACCGGAATAGTGATTGGCATGGTAACATTTATAACCTTTATTGTTACCCTTGCCACAAACATGATGAGCCACAAAGTAGATTTGGTGGCCAAAGACTACTACGAACAAGGTATTGAGTACGAAAAGCACATTGAGCAAGTAAAAGCCGCTGATGCCTTTGGCGATGCCCTGCAAGTGAATGTAAATTACACAACCAGCCAATTAGAGGTTGTATTTCCTAAAGAGGTAGATGCCACTAAAATAGAGGGACAGGTGTATTTTTTCCGTCCATCGGATGCTAAAACCGATTTTACCGAAACCTTAAAACCCACTGCTGATAACAAGCAATTAATACCCCTTAGCAAAATGGCTAAAGGAAACTGGCGCGTGAAACTGCAATGGGAGATGGACGGCAAAGAGTACTTTTTTGAAAAAGAGGTAATCATTTAAATGTAGTAATCGTCAATCATGCTGTATCTCACCGCATTTATCACAGGATTACTAGGCAGTTTCCACTGCCTGGGCATGTGTGGACCCATTGCACTGATAGTCCCCGTAGGTCAAACCCGAATACAGTTTATTGCAGGCAGGCTGGTGTACAATAGCGGTCGTATTTTTACCTATGCCATTATTGGCTTGCTGATAGGAGCCTTTGGGCAAGGCTTGCAATTAGCCGGCATACAACAATACATCTCCATTATTACCGGTGTATTGCTGTTGCTATACGCCGTTATAAAAATTACAGGCCTCCGCTTATCCAACTCAAATAATAAAGTAAGTGCTTACAGCTTACGCATACAAAAAATGTTTTCGCAGTTTATTACCAAACCCGGTTTAACAGCTCAATTTACGGTGGGTATGATAAACGGACTACTGCCTTGCGGGTTGGTATATTTGGCACTTGCAGGGGCAGCAACCACTACCCACGCATTGCAAGGGGCTGCATTTATGGCATTGTTTGGTTTGGGCACATTACCTATGATGCTGGCAGTATCATTTACCTCAAGGTGGGTAACGCAAGGCGTACGCACTACTATCTTAAAAACCATTCCCTATTTTGTTGCGGTGGTGGCAGTTTTGTTTATCATCAGGGGGATGAATTTAGGTGTGCCCTATTTAAGCCCTAAAATTAACACTAACAACGAAATGGAGTGTTGTGAAAAACCTCACTAATGGTGTGTTGCCATGTTAAGCCTCACTTTATAAACGGCCAATATTCATTTCTTGCGCTAACAGTAAAAATCTAAAAAGCTATTATCTTCGGGGAAGATGTATTCTTCAGCAGGTATGCAGCAATTAGCGCAGGTTATCAAGGGAATGATAAGCATTAGTGAGAACGAAATAGACGGGTTGTTGCAACAATGTTTTACCAAAGAGTTTAAGCGAAACGAAATTTTAAGTGTGCCCGATGTAGTACCCAATGAAATATATTTTATCAGTGAAGGCATTGTTAGGGTAATTGTAACCGACCAAGAGGGTACACAACACACTATTTATTTTGCTGCTGAAAACAGTTTTATTGCTGATTATTCATGCTTTATACTCAAACAACCCTCGTTATATTCCCTGCAAGCTATTGAGGCTACCAAAGCCATTGTACTACCCCGCAAAGCAATTGAATGGGGATATGCAAATCTTACACAAGGCGATAAATTGGGTAGATTGGTGGCAGAATCTTATTTCATCTACCACGATAACTTTATTCAAAACCTATACGCCCGCACACCAAAAGAACGGTACGATACCATTGTAAATACGTTTCCAAATATACACAATCGCGTGCCTCAGCACATGATAGCCTCTTATCTGGGTATTACCTCTGTACACCTTAGCAGGCTAAAAAAAGCAGCCATTAAAAAAACATAAACAAATGTTATCGTTTGTGGCCTTTAAGTGCGGGTAAGTTTGTTGATAAAACAACTTACCATGAAAAGACTATTTATCGCCCCGCTTTTTTTGCTAACAGTATTATTTTCATTAATGGCTCAAACGGAGGATTCACTCACCATTAACTGGCCACAAAATTACATACCTGAAAAAAGCAGTTTTTATGTACACAATGAAATAATAATTGATGCTCCGCCCTATGTGGTTTGGGAATTATTGATTGATGCAGAAAGTTGGCCACAATGGTACAAAGGTGCCAGCGGGGTGGATATCATAAACCCTGCCGATACAGTGTTGAAAGAAACATCAGCATTTACCTGGAAAACAATGGGGCTAACATTTACCTCAACCATAAAAGAGTTTCAACCTTATACAAGATTAAGTTGGGAATCGGTTAGAAGCAGTATTCAAGGGTATCACGCATGGCTCATAATTCCCACACCCGGAGGGTGCAAATTAATTACCGACGAGTCACAAAAAGGATGGTTAACATTTTTTGAAAAAATTTTTCAGCCTAACAAGCTTCGTAAACTGCATGATAAATGGCTTGGTGCGATAAAAAATAAAGCCGAGGCAAGGTTCAAATCAACTAATTAAGAGTAATGAAACTTACAAATACAGATAAAAACAGATTATTTAACAGCTATGGCGAGTGGGCATTAGTTACCGGTGCTACATCGGGCATAGGTCGTCAAATAGCCGTTTTGTTGGCAGGTGCAGGGTTTAATTTGATTATTAATGCCCGAAGTGAAAATATGCTGATAACACTATCAAATGAGCTTATCCAAAGCTATCGGGTAAAAATAAAAATAGCGTGTTTTGATTTATCAACCGAAGACGGCGTGAAAAAACTGATAGCAACTTGCAATGAGGTAAACATAGGGTTATTAGTAGCTTCTGCGGGCTTTGGTACATCGGGCACATTTATTACATCGTCCGTTCAAAACGAGCAGAATATGCTGCGCGTAAACTGCGAAGCAGTGATGTTGCTCACCCACCATTTTAGCAAAGTATTTGCAAGCCAACAACGTGGCGGCATTATTTTACTTAGCTCAATGGTTGGTTTTCAGGGGGTACCTTATGCGGCACATTATGCCGCCACAAAAGCCTACATACAAACCTTGGCCGAAGGTATTTATCACGAGTTGAAGCCGTTTGGCGTTGATGTGCTGGCTGCTGCACCGGGGCCTGTTAAAAGTGGCTTTGGTGAGCGTGCAGATATGAACATGAAGGTTGCATTAACCACGCAGCAAGTAGCAGTGCCTATACTAAAAGCATTGGGCAAAAGAACAACCGTATTGCCCGGTGTGCTTACTAAGCTATTGGTATATTCATTGCGCACAGTACCCCGTAGCATAAAGGTGCTGATTATGAAACAAGTGATGAAGGGAATGACCCAACACCGGTATTAATTGCCAAGAATCTATAATGCGTTGGAATACAGTGATTACGTTTAAAACTGATTTCCATCATATTTCTTGTGGTAGCACGGGGTGAATTTTGCGGATTAAAATTTTCTGAAAAACCGTATGTTTGGGCGTACATCCTACCATATTGAAAAAATGAATAATGCCGAAGGGTTAGAAGCCCTGTTTGAATACGCCACAGAAGGTATATTGGTTACTAACAGTGTTGGAGATATCATTAGGGTAAATCCGGCCACTGAGCGACTTTTTGGCTACGAAAAGGGTGAGCTAATAGGCAAACAGGTTGAAATGCTGGTACCCATGAAGCATAGGGGGGCACATGTTGCCAATAGGGAAAAGTACTACGGCGGCCCCCACCCCCGCTCAATGGGCATTGGGCTTGATTTGAAGGGTAAACGTAAAGATAATACAGAGTTTCCGTTAGAAATAAGTTTAAGCCCTTTTACATCGGGCGGTGAAACTTTTGTGATTGCGTTTATTGTGGATATTACCCTGCGTAAGATTGCCGAGGATAAACTTAAAAACTACTCTATTGAGTTGGAGAAACAAGTGGAGGATCGCACCATGATTTTGCGTGAAGCCATTAGTGAGTTAGAGAAAACTAAAGAGGAGTTACACGAGGCATTACAAAACGAAAAGAAACTGAACGACCTTAAATCGAGGTTTGTGTCACTGGTATCGCACGAATTTCGCACCCCGCTGGCAGGTATATTGTCTTCACTTTCGTTGGTGCGTAAATATGGGGAATTGAATGAGCCCGATAAGCAGGTGAAACACATTGCTCGTATCAAAGAATCAGTAAATAGTCTCACGGATATTTTGAACGATATGCTTTCTATCAGCAAATTGGAAGAAGGTAAAGTAGTAGCAAACCCTGAGACGGTTAACTTTAAAGAGTTTGCCATTGATATTGTGAATGACTTGCAGGCATTGGCCAAAGCGAATCAGAAAATTGCATACGTACATACAGGGGTAGAAGAATTGCAAATTGATAAAAAAATCAAGCGCCACATTCTTTTCAACCTTGTTTCTAATGCTATTAAGTTTTCGCCTGAAGGGGCGGTAATTCATGTTATGTCCTTAGCTGATGAGGAAGGTTTAATACTTACCATAAAGGACGAAGGAATTGGTATATCAGCCGAAGACCAAGCGCACCTTTTTGAGCGGTTTTTTAGAGGACACAACGTTACCAACATACAAGGCACGGGCCTTGGGTTAAATATTGTATTAAAATATGTTGAAATGTTGAACGGTACAATAAAGGTAGATAGTGAACTGAACAAAGGCACTACTTTTACAATAAAATTCCCTAATCACAACAGTTATGAGCAAGAAAATACTATTAATTGAGGATAATGAACTGATACGTGAAAACACTGCCGAAATATTAGAGTTGGCGGGGTATAATGCTATTGTGGCAGTAAACGGGAAAGAAGGGATTGAGTTAGTGCATAAAGAAAAACCAGACTTAATAATATGTGATATTATGATGCCTGTTTTAGATGGGTACGGGGTATTACATCTGCTATCTAAAAACGAAGAAACAGCAAGCATTCCGTTTATATTTTTGACAGCTAAGGCAGAGCGCAGCGATTTTAGAAAAGGAATGGAAATGGGAGCCGATGATTACCTTACCAAACCGTTTGACGATATTGAGCTATTAAGTGCCGTTGAAAGCCGGTTGAAAAAAAGCGAGTTGCTTAAAAAAGAGTTTACCAAAAATATCGACGGTCTTACGGATTTCTTTTCAACTGCGCGTGAGTTTGAAGATTTAAAAAAATTGTCGGAAAACAAGGAGCTGCGTCGTTGCAAGAAGAAAGAAGTAATTTATAACGAGGATAATTACCCCAAAGGCATTTACTTCATCAACTCGGGGAAGGTGAAAACATACCGCACCAACGATGATGGCAAGGAATTTATAACAGGGCTGTTTGGTGCCGGGGATTTTTTTGGGTACCTTCCTTTACTTGAAGATGGCAAATATGCTGATACTGCATCAGCGTTAGAAGATGCTGAAATATACCTGATACCTAAGGATGATTTCTTTTCGCTGCTTACCAACAACAGTGGCGTGGCGCGTAAGTTTATAAGAATGCTGTCAGGCAGTTTGCAAGAGAAAGAAGAACGCTTATTAAAGCTGGCGTATAACTCGGTACGCAAACGGGTGGCCGAGGCTTTGGTGGCCATTTACCACCGCTATAACACCAATAACGAAGAGCATTTCAGTATCAATCTTTCTCGCGAAGATTTGGCCGGTATTGTAGGTACATCGCAAGAAACAGCTATCCGAACTCTAAGTGATTTTAAGGATGAAAACCTGATAGCAATCAAAGCCGGTAAAATTGATATTCTGAATTTAGACAAGCTGGCTGCATTAAAGAACTGACCCCTCAGGCAAAAGATTGATTATTCTCAATGCTGACGGCTGATATTTATCATAGTTAGGCAGCTAAAGCCATTTTAACTTTGTATTGTAGCCCATACAATTGGGTAATGATTGCCTTATTTTTTAAGGAAACACAAGGAGTATAAAGAATACTAAGATGGTAATTACTATAAACGATACTACTAGGATACAGCATATAAAAGAGGAGTTTAACTTGTTGTTTCCTTACCTGAAAATTGAGTTTTTCAGCAAACCCCACCATTTGGGCGAAGGCTCGCCTAAAATGCAGATTACCTCAGAGAATAGAACGTTGGGTGAGTGTAGGAGCAAGCATAACAGCGGGTTGATTGAAATAGATCCGATGATGGCCGTTGCTGATTTAGAGCGGGCATTTAGCGATAACTACGGATTGAACATACAGGTTTTTAGAAAATCAGGGAAGGTGTGGCTTGAAACTACCGTTACCGATAAATGGAGTTTAAAGGAGCAAAACGCCCAAGGTGAGTTGGTAACCCAACACATGACAAGGCAAGAAAATATAAATGCTGTTAACGATGAAATACAATAAGCATTGCCTGTAAACACACAGGACTAGCCTATCATAATGTGTGAGTTGGGGTATTTGAAGGCGTTGGTTTCCACTTCTTTACTTAAAGCAAAGGCAAGGGTTAATATACCCACACGGCCTACAAACATACTGATAATCAATACTATTTTGCTGGCATCGGAAAGCGAGGCAGTTATGCCCGTGCTAAGTCCAACGGTTGCAAATGCAGATACTTCTTCAAACAACAATCGTATGATCGGTATATCGGGGTCGGTAATGCTTAGTATAAATGTACAAACAAACACATACGTAGCCGAGAACACAAAAATGGCAAATGCCTTATAAATCAAGTCGTGCGAAATAGTGCGTCTGCCCAGTGTAATCATCTTTTTGCCGCGTATAGTAGCCCACATCGAAGCAAAAATCACTACAAACGTACTGGTTTTTATACCACCACCTGTAGAACCTGATGAAGCACCCACAAACATTAAGAAGATAAATATAATGAGGATGGGAGTGCCTAAAATACTCATGTCAACAGTATTGAAACCCGCGGTACGTGTGATGGTGGATTGAAATACCGAGGCTACCATTGCAGGGAAAAGCTCCATGCCCTTTATTGCATTGTTCTTCTCTAAAAAGTAAAAGCAAATGGCACCAAAAACAACCAATGCAATACTGGTATAAAAAGCTATTTGGGTACTTAGCTTCCACTTTTTCCAAGGCATTTTAAGACGTTTGCGAAGGTTATCCACTTCAAACATATCGCGCATGGCGGGGAAACCTAATGAACCAAAGAAAACGGTGGCAGCAACTACCAAGTGTAAAATGTATTTATCGCTGACGCCCGGTTCGTATAAGTTGTTGGTGAATAACGAAAAACCGGCATTACAAAATGCTGAAATCGCATGGAAAATGGATGAAAACACTTTATCGCCACTTGACGCAAAAGGATAATTGTTCCAAAGCATATACAGGCAGGTTGCCGATATGGCTTCAATGGCGATGGTATAAACAAATATCTTGCGTATTAAGCCGTAAGAACCTATCAATGAGTCCGTATCAAGCATTTGCTGCAAAGCATATTGGTGCTTAATACCCACCCCTTTTTTGTAGAACGTAGCAAAATAGGTGGCAAAAGTGATAATACCCAAGCCGCCTAATTGTATCAACATCAGAATAAGTATCTGACCCTTAAAGTTAAAATAGGTAGCGGTATCTGCTACCGTTAAACCCGTTACACAAGAAGCACTGGCCGAGGTGAACAGTGCATCAATAAAACGCATGCTGGTGCCGGTGGTGTTAATAGAAGGGAGGCACAAAAGTCCGGCTCCGCCCAAAATAAGTATCACAAACGACCACACAAACAGTGCTCCCGGTTTTAGCGGGATTTTACCAAAATCGCGAGTAGATTTAATAAACTCTATGATTACCAGTAGTATAAGGAAAAACTGGATAAAGAAGGCGTACTTGGTGCTCATCGGGTCGATGCGCAAGTATGAAAAAAGCGCATTGATGATGGGGAACTCAAACACATAATAGCTGATACCGTCATAAATAACCAGCATCAGCAAAAATGCTTCGAGCCACGTTTGCCGCAAAAAAGCCTTTGGCTGCTGTGCAATAATGACCTTTACCGTGTAGTTAAGTATGAAAACTAAGAAGAACAGCTTGTTTACCGTAAGCAATAAATCGCGGGTTTCTTGTGGGTGCGGAAAGCCGTGGTAATATACTGTAGTACCTATTACCAATATTGAAACCAATACTAATAAAACCCGCAGTATGTTTTGAATTAGCTTGCGGTTTTCAAATATGAAATGCTTAACGGTATCTTTTACCATAGTGGTAAAACTTAATTATAAAGTCTGATGGCTTCGTGCAGTAAAAGGTCTTTCTCAATAGGAACTACTCCCACTTTTTCGCATACCAATCCTCCTGCAATGTTTGATAAAAACGCTGTGGTTTTCATATCGGTGTTCAAAGCCAAACAAAGTGCAGCTACACTCACCACTGTATCACCTGCGCCGCTCACATCGGCAATATTGCGTACATGGGCAGGTATGTGGTGGTAGTCGGTATGGTCGGTTATCATTACGCCTAATTCACTAAGGGTAACCATTACCATAGGGTTGTTTAATAGCTGTTTCAGTTGGGCGATGGCCTCTTTTAACTTCGCAAGGTCTTTCAGGTTTTCATCGGTTTTTAATCCCTCTTTTATTTCTTTTAAGTTGGGTTTGAACAATGTAGCCTGTTTATAATGGGCAAAGTTTACCTTTTTAGGGTCAACAATGGTAGGAATATTATGCTGTTGAGCTAAGGCAATAATTTCTTTGATGTTTTCAGCTGTAAGAACTCCTTTATCGTAATCTTCAAAAATTACAACGTCCATTTGCGGCAATAACTCACCTATAGCTGCAACCAACTGATTACTTTCAGCGGTGGTAACAGGTGTGGTTATTTCCTCATCAATGCGCAGCATTTGAGCATTATTGCCAATAATACGGGTTTTAACTGTGGTAGGTCTGCTAGGGGATGCTACCAGCCCGTTATGGTTAATTCCGGCTTGGGTAAACAGTTTTTTTATTTCAAATCCACCCTCGTCATCACCAATTACCGAGCATATATAAGGTTGTGCACCCAATGCTTTTACATTTAGTGCTACGTTGGCTGCACCACCCAAACGTTGTTCTTTTCCCGTTACCGATACTACGGGCACAGGTGCTTCGGGCGAAATGCGCTCTACCTTACCTACTATATAGGCATCAATCATCACATCGCCTACAATCAGAACTTTTAGGCGGTTAAAATCTTCAAACAGGCGGTTAAAATCAACACTCATTTCAATTTGGCCAGTGCTTGTTCAATTTTGGTAAAAGCTTCTTTCAAATCAGCTTCGCCTGCCGCGTATGAAAGGCGAAGATTATTATTACAGCCGAATGCTTCGCCTGTAACAGTGGTTACGTGTGCGTGCTCAAGTATAAACATACTTAAGTCTGTAGCCGTTTGTATTGTTGTGTTTTCATACTTTTTGCCGAAGTAATCACTCACTTCAGGGAAAACATAAAAAGCACCATCGGGTACATTGCACTTAAAGCCAGATATGTTTTTCATTAACTCAAGCACCAAATTTCTGCGTTGGTGAAATGTGTTGCACATTTGGCGGGTAGGCTCAATAGATTGCGTTAGCGCAGCTATGGCCGCACGTTGCGCTATTGAGTTGGTGCCCGATGTGAACTGTCCTTGCAATTTTTCGCAAGCGGCTGCAATGGGTTTTGGTGCTCCAATGTAGCCAATACGCCAGCCTGTCATGGCATACGCCTTTGATACGCCGTTTACCACAATAGCGCGGTTGCGGAGGTTCTCAAAACTTGCAAGGCTTTCGTGTTTGCCAACGTAGTTTATGTGTTCGTAAATTTCATCGCTCACCACATATACCTGCGGATATTTATCCAGCATGGCAGCAATGGCTTCCATCTCAGCACGGTTATATACACTGCCGCTTGGGTTGCAGGGCGATGAAAACATCATCAGTTTTGTTTTTGGGGTAATGTGGGCTTCAATTTGCTCAGCTGTTACCTTAAAATCCTGCTCAATGCCGGCATAAATCAAAACGGGTTTACCACCCGCAAACTCAACCATTGATGCATAACTCACCCAAAAAGGGGCAGGGATTACTACTTCGTCGCCGGGATTAACGATGGATAGCACCACGTTCATCAGCGATTGTTTAGCCCCTGTAGAAACTACTACTTGGTCGGGGGTAAAGGTTAAATTATTCTCGCGGCTGAACTTGGAACACACCGCCTCACGGAGATCGAGAAAACCTGCCACGGGGGTGTAGTGCGTATAATTATCGTGAATGGCTTGTATTGCAGCTTCTTTAATGTGTTGGGGAGTATCAAAATCGGGCTCACCCAAACTAAGGTTAATTACCTTATGGCCTTTGGCGGCCAACTCGCGGCCCAGTTTGGCCATGCCCAGCGTTTGCGATTCGGCAAATGAATTAACCCTGTCGGCTATTTGTAATGTCATCCGTCAATATCTAAAATGCGAATATATAGATTTTACGGGCTTGCGGTGTTTCATTTACATAATTTTGATTGTACCGCATAAATACACCCTTACAAATTAAAAAAGCGGAACAATACTTAATTGTCCCGCCCTTTGTTGTTGGAATGAGGCTTGTTATAACAAGCTTTTATGCTTTAACCGTTCCCAGTACAATCATTTCTTCAAGTGTGGGGCTCACAGCACCACCGCGTTTTTCAAGCGTTATGGCAAAAGCCTGTGCTTTATTTATTTGTTTCAGTTGTTGCAGGTTAGTTATATCCACTTCCATCACACCGGCATCCACGGGTACACCATCCACCAGTGCCCATAACTGGTATTGCTTATCAGCAGGGGCGGGGGGTAGGTTGTTTATGTTTACAAACACATTATTTTTAGCTGTATCCCAATACACCGTTACCTGTGCAGGCACATTGGGTTTTACACTGGCCAGTGTTACCATTTTAAGGGTAGGGCTTTTCAAAACTCCCAGCTCACCTTCTGCAGAACTAAGAGCCGTGCGTTGAGTTTGATTTTGGGCAAATAGTTCTTGCTTTTCACTTTCAAGTCTTGCCAATTGTTTTTGGCTGTCCTGCCAGCGACCATAATAAACCACATTAAGCACCACACTGCCAATAAGTAAAGCTACCGAAGCCACCATGCCATATTGTACCCAACGGGTTTGCAGGGTTGCTTTGCGTGGTATATTTATTCCTTTTTCTTCGGATAGGCGGGCAAGTATTTTTTCTTTTAAATCAGCAGGAGGTGTTGTATCATACTGCTGAACGTAGCTTTGCACAATCCCTTCAATGGTGGCTATTTCAGCGTTCACTTCAGCAAACTGAGCTCGCCACTCATCTACCTGCTTGGTCTCTTCTGTATTGGTAAGGCCCAGTACGTATAATTCCAGTAATCCGCTATTTATGATTTCAGTAATGTCCACAGCAGTAAAAAATTTAAAATCCGTTTTAATTCAATCATTGCGGCACGCACACGCGTTTTTACTGTACCAAGCGGTATGCCAAGCTCTTTTGATACTTCCTCTTGTGTGTACCCTTCAAAATAAAGTTTTTCAATTAAAATGCTGTACTTTTCATCAATAGCAAGGGCTTTTGCTTTTACACCTATGGTATTGATATTAATAGAGTCAGCTTCTTTATTTTCAAGAATACTTACGGAATCATCAAGGCTTTGGTTTTCCTGCCCCGCCCTATAATTTTTTGAGCGTATAAAGTCGATGGCAGTATTGCGGGTAATGTTTAGCAGCCATGTAAACAGTGAGGATTTTTGAGGGTTGTATCCGTTTATGTTTTTCCAAACTTTTACAAAACTGTCTTGTAGCACGTCAGCTGCAAACTCATCATTTTTTATCACCTTACATACAACACCGTATAAAGTATTGCTATATTGGTCATAAAGTTGCGAATATGCATCTTGTTTACCAAGTCGCATTGCTTCAACAAGCAATTGTTCAGTGGGGTATGTCAGGTTTCTCTTTGCCAATTCAAAGCAATTTTACACAATAAGTTCAAATAATTTCTGTTTGAGAAAAACATTTTTGAGATTTGAAAGGTTTTCATGATACTATGTTTATAAACATATTAATAGGTTTGCTTAGCATGATACCTGCCAATGAAAAAAAGGGTAAGTTGATTATTGAAGTGAGCGGAGTAAAAGAAGTTCGCGGTGATATACAGATTGGTATATACAATAAAGCCGACGGGTTTACTGAAAAAAATACCGTGTACATGGGTAAAGTTGTATCGGTAAACGGCAGCACTGTAATTGTTGAAGTGCCCGATTTACCCCACGGTACGTATGCAATATCAGCCTACCACGATAAAAATAGTAACGGGTTGTTAGATAAAGGTTTGTTTGGTGTGCCTACAGAGGTATATGGTTTTTCTAATAATGCCCGCGGCACGTTTGGTCCGCCTTCATTTGATGATGCCAAGTTTCAATTCAACTCGTCAGTGAGTAAGGTCTCGTTGCAGTTGAAATAATCTTAGCATAAAAGCCACTTTCTGCTAATCAGCATAGCATCTTTTTTAAGAGGTTTCACAGTATATTTGTTTTTCACAGCAATTGATATACATGAAACATATTTACACGCTACTGTTTTGTTTTATTTCAGTTACGGCTTGTTTTTCTGCCGATACAGCAACTTATACGCTTACCGATGCCATTGCCAAAAAGATGGTGAAAGCCGAGATTAAGGGTGCTGATGTGGTGCAACCCAATAGCGGGAATACTTATGGGAAGTGTATGCTGTTAAAGCTGATAAACAATACCAATACAGTGTTTACTGTGAAGCTGGAGGTTGGGCAGCAATTAGTGCCTGCAGATAGTACCGTGCAAACCATGATTGTGACTGAAAACCGTAGCTTTTTAATGAAAGCCCGCGGGCAAATAAAAGAGTATATAAACGCCATGTGTATGCAAATGTTTGATGCTCCGCCCACTAAAGATAAGAGTTTTAGTGTTGGCGGCTTGAGCACAGGCTATTTGATGGGCATAGCGCAACTGATTAATGAGAAGAAGTATTTTGATACTACGGGGCAGTATGCGGTTTGGGGTATTAGTGATAATTTAGATGTGAGTTTTGTGAATAGTCCTGATACTGCTAAAAGAGGCTTGTTGCAACGCTACGTTTGCAAAGCTACCGGACAACCTTTGCCTGAATATAGAGACGGGAAGCTGGTAACTAAGATGAATGAAACGGTAGAGTGGGGTTCATCAAAAGTGCAGAAGGCAACGTTGACGGTGTATGACAAGAAAGGAAAGATGGTGAGGCAAGTGCTAAAAGACGAACAAATGACTATAGGCTATCACTCGTATGTAATTGTGTTGAGTAATGCCGAATTGTCAGCGGGCGAATATAAAATTGTGTTGTATTTGGATGGCAAGTTAGAATCTACCCGTAAGGTAGTATTGCCTAAATTATAAGTTAGTACGCTTTATATCTTTTGATTGTATGGAAAATGCTGAATGGCAAGAAATTATTGCCGCAAATAATACATTAACCGACCAAGAAAAGCACTTCAATACGCTATGTACTGAGTATAGGAAGTTTGCATCGGGGTGGCTGCTGGCTACCTTCAGCGGTGCCGGTTTTGTGCTCACTAATGCCAACAGTTTACCCTATCCGCAGGAACTTTTGATTGCGCTACTCGGCTATGCGGGTTCTGTGGGAATGGTAACTCTTTGGAATATTGATATAGGACTTTATCACCGCTTGTTGGATGCTGCGTTTACCGAGGGATTGAAGTTGGAGGAAAACTATCCGCAATTACCCCAAACCAGGCACAATATGGTGAAGCTGCAAGGCGGACGCGGAATACAACCCCGCGTGAGTTGGTTTTACAGCCTGCCCATTTTTATACTGCTGTTTATTGCCACATGGAATTTGGATGGGTATTTAGGTATTAGCGGTTGGACTGCTTGGGGTTTATGGCTGGGTACTTTCTTTGTGTACAGCGCCTTTTCATCCTACATCCGCAACGATAATACCTTGAATTTTAGAAGGAAGGTGAAATAGTAATAATATGGCTTCAATAAAACTTAAATGTCTTACCAAGACCGAAAATAAATTACAGTTGGGAGTTTGGATAATTGACCCAGAACTTGATACGTTTATAGAGCAACCCTATTATTTTTTGCAAGCATTGTACGACGCTGCAAAAGAAAAAAATACAGGTGAAATTCTTAGTTTAAACCGTAACGACTTGACAGATGCGGAGTGGGTTATTAATAATGCACATTTGTACGTGGAGGATGTATGGTTGATTGATGCAAAAAACTACCCCGTAGATGAAAGTGTATTTGCATTGGAAGACAGCCAATACCAGAAATTTTGGAAAGATTTGGATAAAGTGCCTTATGCAGAATTTGAATTAACAGTTACTGACCCCAAATGGGTGAGCCATATCAAACAAAACACGACTTGGGAATCAATGGCAGGATTCGTTGGTTAATAAACAATTCGGCCTGCTGTTTCGGCACTTTGAGCATTTCTTAGATAATTATTTTTTCTTCGAGTATCGGTTGCCCAATTTGTATTTATAAATGCTTGCAGTTGTATAAAGTTACCCAGTGCAGTTCCTGAAGGTGCTGTTAATATGGCTTGCACCAAGTTTCGATATAATGTTGATTGTATTGAGTATGCTGTAACTTGTGAATCAGAAATGGTACCACTCCTTAATCCGCTAATAGACAAAGATCCAGGGCCAACAGGAGCAGGTAACCCTATATTGATTGATGGAGTAAAATTTCCCTGAGGGGATGTGTTCTTAATCCATCTATTTGCAGTTGCATCCCAATTCATATAGCCCCAAGTAACAGTAAAGCTACTCACAAAGTCAGGATCCGTGTCAGGAGTAATGGTAATGTCCTCCCACAAAACATTCTTCGGACGAGGATCTGAGGCTGATATTCTTTCATCATAAGCGTCCTTCATACCGCTTTCAAAAGAAGACTCCATTCGAGTATTCTCACCACCTGGTAAGGGTACTAGGTTAGAATCAGTAGCTTTTCCACCTAAATTGTCATTTAATAAGTGGGCACGAATCCATCTACTGCTACCTGTTGCAAGTCCTAAAGGTTCTAGTTTCTTAAATGCTTTAACAAGGTTGCGACTTGCATTTGGTCTACTGCCATCGTCATGATTATTGCGATCTCTATATAAAAACCTGACATTCCTGTTGCTCCGTGCAGGGGTATCATTGAACCCGGCAGAGAATGCCATGCGGGGTACCGGATGTGTAGCTGCTGAGGCTGAAACGCCAATAATTACAATCTGAGCCGCCATGTCGTTCATTATTTGTTCCGCAGTTCTTGGATTAGGGTCGGTGCTTGCTCTGTTAGTAATGGCACGCATCTCTTCAGATAATGTTCTCATTGTTCGCAAAGCAGCACGTTTGGCATCGTCTAATTGTCCTGCAGTTTGAAGTTCGTTTTGCCGTCTTGTTATCCATCCGCCAATATGCTGAGGTTCACTGGCCAATATAAGTTGTGCGCCCGGTCCCGAACCTTGGAAGTACAATGAATGCGGTTCCCCACCTTCTCTAAACTCTTTTCTTGCCCTCCACCAATCTCTTACTGCTGCAACCCCTCTTCTCAGCCCGTTCAAGATGGCGCTTCCTGCCCGTATGGCTCCGTCAATAATTCGTAATATCGCATTATCTATCCGTTCACGTACGTTAGTGATGGCTCCGCGAATGTGTTCGCCAATGCGGTTAAAGCCGAACTGATTGGCAAGGAAGCCGATGATAATAGGGATGCTTCGGGCTAAAAGACCTTCTAAGAACTCAGCAGCAGGGCCTAAGTTGCCTTGTGCAATATTGCCCAGCATTTGGAAATAGCTGTTCACAATACGGAGCATGGGCACAAAGTACTCAACAAAGCTTTGTATGGCATTATAAATAGCGATGATACTATTGATAACAGGCATTATACCTGTAATGTCAAGCAAGCTCAGCAGCCATTGGGTAGCGCGGGCAATGATACGGGTACTGATAAAGTTTACCACTGCATCAATAACCCCGCTCCAAAGATTATCTAAGAACTGGCTGATGCGTTCCCATATTGCGGCAGGGCCACGCTCCACAACATCTCGGATAAACTGCCAAACTCCTGTGGCTACTTCTAATGCACGGCGCAATTGGGCAGCGCGTTCAGGGCCTATACGGCGTGCAAGCAGCTCAAAAATATGGTCGACACTTAAGCCTAGTATCTGAAGTATAAAAGTGAAAATGGATGAGAAGCTTAAATCTGCAGGACGGGTGATGCCCATGCCTTCCATCTGTCCGAACAACCAATCAGCTACGCCCCCGACAAGGTGCGTAAGTATATTATCAAAGAAACGAATAAAGCCTTGTTTCAAACCTTCCAGCAGGTTTAGGAAGAATTGCACAGGGTTGCGCAAAATATCCATAATAGCTTGTGAGGCATTGCGTAGTAAATCCACAATCAAATCAGGCGGGATGCCTAAAATGCGGCACATTTCACGGAAGAACGTCCATATAGCCCCTGCTATATTTCCATCTACAAATACTTGGTACAAAATGGTCATTGCCACGGTTTGCAGCCTTGTCCAAGCGTCGCGCACCTGCAATAGCTGTTGGAATAAAGGTATGCGCGCCAGTATTTGCTCAATAATGAATGTTTTTATCGGGTTAAGGATACATTCGGGTATCAACCTTAAAGGCCCTAAAATAAAGTCGCCCAAACGGCCCATCAGGTTGGTGACGGTATCTACTAACCGCTGCAACATGTTTAGTATGGGCTGGATAAAGCTTACCAAGTATTGCAAGCCTCTGCCTATACTATCAAACAGGTTGATAACCGTATTTTGCACCCAATCGGAGAGGTTGTTTACAGAGTCTCGCAACCAACTCAGCAACGATGAAGCAAAACTCAACCAGGTATTAGAACTAAGCCCATCTATAAACGAAACGATACGGGTAGCAAATCCGCCCACTGTTTCTGATAGCCAAGCACCTGCCTCGTTAAGCCTTGTTTTAAATGTATCTACGGTTTGTATCACCGCAGGCAGTATAGTATCCCTAAGGGTAGCTTGTTGGGCGGCTACTTCGGCACCGTTATCGCCCATGGCGGTAGCCATGCTGTTTACATTAGCCATCCAGCCTTGTATGGTTTCGCTAAGGTTGGTAATAGCCCTAAGGGGTAAAATATCCAGTACCTTTTGCGCCACTTGTTGCACCGGCTCAATTACAGGCCGCAGGGTATCTTTTATACCTGTCCATACTTCGCCTACCTTATTGCCCAGCCATTGTACAACCCCGTTTTCATTAGCTTCTCCTGCTTCGTTAGTACCAATGCCCAGTTTCTCTTTCACCCAGTTCCAAGCTGCGGCTCCGTAATCACGAATAGGCTGTGTCCAATTCCATATTCGTGTACCAAGGTTTTGCAACCATGTCCAAACTTCGCCCGCCGTATTTCGCAGCCAATCCATTACAGGCGCACCGTACGAAGCCCACAAACCACTGAAAAAGTCGCCAATAGGGCGTACAAACTCTACCAGTTTATCCCACGCAGTAGTGGCCAGTGTGGTTAGGTAGGTTTTCAGTTGGTTAAGGGCTGCAAACAAGGGGGCGCAATCTCCATTGGCAAGTGCTGTTATAATAGGTTGTACCGCTTGGTACATGGTGATAAATGCGGTGCGTAAAAAGGTTACCGCTTCGCCCACATTGGGGAATGTATTAAATATACTGCTGAGCGCACCCGTAAGTTTTTCACGCAAAAAGCCAAAAATGCCCTTGTCGTTTATTTCGCGCAGCATTTGCACAAACTCAGGCGAGGCAATACTCTCGGCAATACTCCATGCTTGGTCGGCGAGCCAATCGCCTACGCCGCGTTGCACCAAGGGTTCTTTTTCTTGGGTAGCCGGTGCAGCGTTATTAGTTTCTCTACGGGCCACAGCTCCTTGCTGCACCGTGTGCGTCAACTCATGCGCCAGCAACGATTTTCCGTTGTTTGAATGCGGATTATACTCGCCTGAATTGAAATAAATGTCTTTACCTACCGTAAAGGCTCTTGCGCCTAAACCTTTGTTAAAGTTTTGAGCATAAGAGCCGGTATGCACTTTTACATTACTGAAATCGGCTCCGATTTTTGAGCCCATTTCACTGCTAATACTGCGCGGTAGGGGAGAGCCTCCGCCCCTTGTACTTTGGATGGATGACGATAGTTTTGAAGAGGCAAAACCTCCGTTGGGTAAGGCTGCACCTTTGGTTTGTATTTTCAGCTCTTCGGTGCCGGGTTGCTCATCTTTGGTAGCGACTGATGCTTTGCGCTGTATGGGTTCTTTCTCTTCTTCCTTGCGTTGTACTTCCTCTTCTTGTTCTTTCCTGCTAACTTTTTCTTCCTCTTCCTTACGGTTTACCTTTTCTTCTTTTTCACAATCAGTGCATTTGCGGCTGATGGCTGGCATCATGCTGATGTTGCTTGCCTTGGGGTTGCCGCACATGGGCATCCGCATCACCTTATCGGCAACGGCGTCCGCTTCTTTTTCTTCGCGGTCGTTTACACCGCCCACACGAAGTTTTGCCTGCAAACGGGTTGAAGGTTTTTCGGGCTTGGGACTATATGCTAATGCGACTGACATGATAGAGGAAGGTGTTTGCTACATAGTACGTCCGTATTTTTTATATTCTAACTTAATTCCGTTTAAAATATCTGCGTTGCGAATGATGGAGCCTCCGCGTCTCAGTGCCATTAATGAAGCGTACTGAATTACGTTCATTATTACTCCGCCGCTCATCTCGTATTTTGAGGCTATTTGCTTAAAATCAACGTTTTCATCAAATGTAACAATGTCTGAAAAGCCTTGTTTCCAAAGTTTATAACGATGTTCCGAATCGGGAATAGGGAAGTGGATAATGCTTTGAAAACGACGGGCAAAGGCTTCGTCGATATTGCTGCGCAGGTTGGTGGCCAAAATGGTTAATCCTGCATAATCTTCAAGCCGTTGCAACAAAAACGAAATCTCTTGATTGGCATATCGGTCGTGCGAGTCGTTTATTTGGGTACGTTTGCCAAACAGCGAATCGGCTTCGTCAAAAAACAAAATCCATTGGTTTTTCTCGGCCTCATCAAAAATACGCGCTAAGTTCTTAGCCGTTTCACCAATGTATTTTGAGATAATTTTTGATAAGTCAATCCTGTAAACATCCAATCCTGCCTGTTTACCCAAAACGGAAGCTGTGAGGGTTTTTCCTGTACCGGGCGGGCCGTAAAACAAGGCTCTGAAACCGGGGCGCAGGTGTTTGTTCATGCCCCATTCCTCGGTAAGGGTTTGGTTGTATTTTACCCATGTTTGTATGTACTCAACCCCTTCCATGGTATCTTGTTCAAGCACCAAATCATCCCATTCTAAATGGGTGTTGAGTAGCTTGGCAGGAAAATCAACTCCATAGCGAGGTTTGCTTTTAGTGCCTAAAGTAAAATACTCTAAATAGTTATGAGTAATAGTGATAGGAAAGGATGTATAAGGTTCACAAGGGTCAATGCTTTCACTTTCTAATACACTGTTTGTCCAAAAAAAGTGCGATGGTCCAAAGTGTTTTACATAAGTAAACCTCGATTCAGCATCTTGTCCTGCGATAATGAATAAGAAGGTTTCAAAGGTGGGCAAAAAGCCGTTGGCGGTTTTGCCTTTTTTTCCGCCAAACTCTGAAAAAACCTGCCCTGTGTTTTGGTTGGTAATCAAGAAAACATCCAGTATTTCAGGGCTTATGTGGGGAGCCATTGCCAACGCCAGCAAAAGTCGTTCGCTAAATCCCAATTCAAAATCATTGACATAGCGTGAATATGGCGACCCATTGTCTCCACTTAATTTGGGTGGCTCTACCTCATAAATGTTGGTAATGTTACCCACATCGCTTCCAAAGTTTAAACGTGCGCGTGCGTCTAATACCGCTGATAGCCAACGCATTTCATTGGCTATTGTGGAGGCAATTGTGCCTGCCGGGGTGGTTTCTACCATGCTACTGTCAGTAATTCTTTGCTCCATTTTAGTTTAATTACAGATACAGGCCAAGGTAGCGAACTCATTAAAACATCAATTGTTTTTCTTTCAACAGTAAGTTGCCAGGTGGCCGGGGCACTTTTCAGTATCCCTTCTCTTATCACAAAAGATTCAATCAACCCCTCTATTGATGTGTTTTTTAGTTTATCCCAGTTATTTCTTACGGCATTCCACAGTTCAGTTCTGATTTCATTCCACTTTTCGTCAATCTCGCCTTTTACTGATACAGTTTCAGCAGGGTGCATTCCGCAAAGTATTTTGGCAAGCACCAGTGGGCTTTCATCTTCGGGCAGTTGTTTATACACAAGGTAGTGTAGCAACAAAACCGCTTTGTGTTGTGCTGCAACGTCAGTAAATACTCCGTCAGTAAGGTAACCTGTCGTTTCGAACAGCCTACCCAAGTAAGGCCATATCAGCACCAAACCCGAGTTTTGTATTCTGATGCCTTCGGTAAAAGTTTTGTTATCTGGTTTTGCATCTACACTTAATTTATCCTCTTTAGTGGAGGGTGTTTTAGCTGCAGTCTTTTTGGATGACGAGCCTTTTTTAGTGGGGGCAGTATCATTTTCGCTGTCTTTTGACTCTCCGTCATTCGCAGCTTGTTGGGCTGTTATGGTACGAAGTAGCGAATAGGCAGCCGTTTTTAGTATTAAAGCACTTGTGCCTGATGTTTCTGCATCGGTTGGGGTATCGGTTTCTTGCTGCAAGAACGTAATAGCATTTTGCAGTAAAATGGGGTGATAATGTTGGGTTTGTTGTAGCCAATACGACATAGCAGATGTAATTGTTTCTAAGGTTTGAGGTTGGTTTTTTGTGTGAGTAACCCACAGCGGGAAACACACCCAACTTATACACCAATATACATTTTTTGCTATGCCGGTAGTAAGCAACTTATTCACCAACTGTAACAGCTGTGTGGCATCTTCACTACCAAGAACTGTGACAAGCCTTTTAAAGCTGTTTTGAGGTATTAGCTCCACAAACCGCTGAAAATATAAGGGCTGTAACAGTAATTGTTTTACCTGTTTAGCCGCGTCACTTTTTTGTTGTGCGGTATTCTTCCATTGGTCAAACACATCTTGCAACAACCTTGTGTGGTTTTCATCGTTATACCACCACGGGAAGGTGCCGTTTTGCAAATAAAACAGCAGGGTTTCCCAACTGCTTTTGCCTGCATTGGCTTTTTGTACTGGTAATACGTTGTTAGATACAGGGCTGCTTGCGGTTGTGGTTTGCCTTGCCAGTTGCTTTTGCAGTTGTTGTTTAAACTCGTTTAAAAAACGGCTATTAAAATCACTAATGTTCTTAAAATCAAGGGATAGTTCTAAGCGGTCGATATACACTGTTTCATCGCCTGCATAGTCGTCAAGCAGGTCATTCAGCACACGCGGCATCTCAGCCTGAAGCCATTGTTGAAGACCTTGATTTACTGTGGTAGCCGCAGCCATATCACCCACTTGTATTTTGAGGGTTTGCTTGTTTATGATATGGTTGTTTTGTGCAGCCATTTACAGGGGTCTTATTTCTCGAAAACAAAGTTTGCTTCAGCGGGATTGGTTTCATCGCTGCTTATGAATAGGGTTCTGCTTTGAGCGCCCATTCCGGCTACTGAAACTTCAATGGTTCTTGTGCCCGCTGCCAGTTTCATAGTATAGAATTGGCGGTATAATTGTGTGTTAATTCCGTCAATTGGGGCAATTACACCATCTACCCTAAAAGTAAGTTCAGTGGCAGAGGGTATTCTAGTGATACCGTTTGTAACAATATCAATAGTTCCGCGTACTGCGCCGTACTTTATTTCTTTTCTCTCTTCAACTCCTATAAAAATGGTGATTGTTGATTCACTTACGGTTTCCCCTGTATTTTTATTGATAAAGGCATAGTTAAGGGTATCTATCAACACAAGTTTTTTAGCCTCTTTTATTTTTTCTGCATTTGGCGTGTACACCAATATTTTGCTGTACTTATCGTCTTCGGGCAAATATTCTTCTTCCTCAAAGCTAACATTACCAAACTCACCCTGCGACGAGAAAGGTTCATACTCATCAGGGTTATAAACGTTGTTTAGCAGTTGTATTCTCAACTCAGGGAACTCATTTTCCTTCTCGATAATTATGCGAGTTACAGGGAAAGCTATAGGGGTAACGTTGTAGTTGTCAACGTCTATATCCTTGCACGGGTCACATTGGCATACAGTTCCGGTCAGGTCAGCAAAAACCTGCCCTGCCATGTCTGAAGACAGTTCTTCGTAATAGCCTTTGTCTTGCAGTTCTTTATATGATTCAAATACATTCAAGATAAAGGGGTCGGGTTCGCCCCCAATAATTCCTTGCGCTCCAAACCCTTCTTTTTTAGCATTCTCTTTTTTAAATGCATTTTCTTTAAACTCATGTCTGTATTCCTCAGTGGCAGGTTCAGCAAAAGCAACCAATACAAACGTTTGTCCACGGTAAACTCCAGCCGTATGTTCAAGTCCGGGGTTTAGTTTTAGGGTATTACTCAGGTTAAATTCTTTTTTCAAAGCCTCCAATCTGCGTTCCATTGTATCGTTTATGGTGGCAATGGTTAGGTAAGGATATATAAGTACGAAGTTTAAAAATTCATCGGCAAAGTGCATACCTACTATCATTGCCCTGTATGCGTTTCGGGTTGATTCGCTGCTGTTTTCATCGTTTATCTTGCCGGCCAATTGTTTCATTAAGTCTACCCATTTGTTCAAAGCACAACGGTACGCATCGCACCAGCGTTCAAAATCAAATTTTTCCAAGTCTCCCGGCATGGCTGCAATAAGCGCTTTTATACACTGGCGCATCTGAGATATGCGGTTGGTTAGCTCCTCTTCTTCTGAGGTAGGTTGCTCATCGCCTTTTTCAATTTTAAAGGAAACGGCACGTTTGGCATAATCAGCCCATTTATTACTTGCTGACGGAGGTTTTGCATGGGTCTCTACTTTGGCTTCAAAACCGCTGTTATTAAAAACGCCTTCGGGGGCAGCCGCACTTGTTTCGGGGTTAGCGCTTTCTTTTCTTAGTTCTTCTTCTTTCTTTTGTGTATCAAAGTAGTCGCTTTCCTTTTTCACTGCTTTGCTAATACCACTTATGTTTTCAAGGGTTTTTATGCCTTTAAGCAGGTTGGTAAGTACAAAACGCATTTTATTACGCCAAATGGCATAGTCTGTTTCAAGGTCAGAAAATACACAACGTACTTCTTTGATGGTGCCGCCAAACCCTACAAATAAGGTGATGGTTGTAAAATCAAGATTAAATATACGGGCAATTTTATCCAGCCTCTTTCTTGCATCACTTTCATGTTGCCCAATATGACCTTCAATGCGCAAAAAGGGGTAATCGTTGATGTTGTAATACAATGGTGTTTCATGGGGACCTTTAGGAAAATCCTGAGCAGCAATAGGCTCTTGTGCATGGTAACCAGTTAAATGCGCAGGTAATTTACGGCAGGGCAGGCAAAGTTCTTCGTCCCAAACATCAGCTAACGAAAAGTCGTAAGGCGTTTCGTTTTTGGGGCTGTAATATACCGGTATGGCTCTCAGTCCTAAACGGGTGTTTTTTTCTTTTGAGGGGGTAATCAGTATATCTTTTTCTTTGGTTAAGTTTTCTAAATCGGCATCAAACCCATACAACATAGCAATGATGCGTTTATATAGGGTGCTTACTTTTTCGTTTTGTTCTTTTTGCTCGTTGATGATGGGGGCGCTGACAAAGTGCTGACGCAAGGGTGAAAGCGGACAAGATATTTCGCCCAGTATCAAGTGCATGGGGAATGATTTCTCGTTGGGTATGCATTGGTTGTTTAAGTGCGATGCAGCACAGCAAAACTCATTGTAGGCCAATGTTAAATCGTGCAAAAAATCATAGAAATACTGTACGCCAAAGTTGCCATGCAGGTATTTTTCAATTAAATCCTGGTATTTGGTTTCCCAATTGGCAAGGTCGTGTTCAGTAAAGGGGTTTGCGGGTATACTCTTTTGCAGTAATAACTGAAACGCATCATAAGCTTCATAGCAGGCCTCCATTATGTTTTTAACAACCAGCATTGAAACACTTAGGTATTGCCAAATTACACTTCCTGCGTTTCCTGCTTTTTGAGCGTTTAACATGGCACGTAGCATAGGCAGCCGCTCCAAATCAAACTGCTTTAAAAAGATAGGCTCTTGTTTGTTAGGGGCTAAGTTGGGATTAACCGTGTTGTTTATTTCGGTTAAATGGGTTTTTGAAATAAGCAGCTTACGAACGGTAAAAATGCGTTCAATACCAATCTCGTCGCAGCTTTTGCCCAAACACGATTTAAGGTCTTTGTCGTACTCCTCTAAATACAATACCACTACATAGTTTTGCCAGTTTGCATCCGGAAACTGGTTAAGCGGTTTCACCAACGGTTCGCTGCTGTGCGTGCTTGTAAGCAGCTCGTACATGGGGTAAAGCTGATTGCCGGTTTGCACAAAATGCGGATATGAGGTGCCTTCGGGTAAGGTGTAGTTCCTAAAGTATTCAAGATTACAATCGCCCAGCGAAATCAAAAAACCCTCTGAGGTTACCCCGGTACCTTTTGAAATATGGATTCTGTTTTGCGCCTTTTGCATGGTAACCGCCAAACCGCAAACAATGCCCGTGCCTATAAGGTAGGTGCGGGTTATGCGGGTTTGTTCATCCAAATATGCCCGCACAGCGTTTAGCTGATCGGCAGTAAGCACTTGGTTATTCTCAAAAACCGGGTATTTATTTATTGTGGCCATAACGCATTTTTTCTTTTATGGGTTTACATGGTACCAAGCATGGTATTGTTTAACACTATTGCCCCCTTAAAGGTGTCTGAGCCGCTTTCGTCGCAGCTGTGCAGGCTGCCTTCGGGGTATATAGTGCGTAGCTTTTCTATTATTTCAATAAGGTGGGTTAATGCAGTTTTTAGTTTGTTTTTCAATGTGGCATCGTTGGGGTTGCCGCTATGGCGCAGGGTGTTTAGGGCTATCAGCCATTCTTTGTAGCGTAGTTCGTATTCTGCCATTTGCTCGGGGTTTATCCAGCAAATGTTCATGGCTAAGTGGGCAGGAGCCTCAATACGCATGGTTTTTTCCATAAAACCGCGCAGGTAAATGTTTCTGAAACGTTGCGGCCAGTAGGGCATCACCACACTCATCACAAAGCTGTAGGTATCGGCTATTTTACATTCTTCACAATCAGCATCGGTGTTTATGCCCATCAGGGTATCATCAAACGCGTCGGGTGGTGTTTTTTGGGTAGAGTAACGCGGGCGCAGCAAAACGTGTTCGGTTAGGTGCATTCCTTCGCGTTCCAGCAAAATGTCTTGTAAGGTTTTCACGCAGTCTTCCACAGCGGCAATGTCTCGTCCGCCACGTATGGTAAGCACTTTACCGCTTACTTTTTTAATATCAAAAACTAAGTTGTATTGGATTGTGCCGCTTGCATTTGCTGAAATTTTTTCAGCAACTTTAATTTCGGTATTTCCGCCGCTGTACTTTATGCCTGTGATGGTATAGGTGGTTTCTGCACCGCCGTTTTGGTTTTTAAATACAATAGAGGTGTTGTTGTATATGTTTTGTGTAAGGTTTTGTCCGGTTACTATCAGGCAGTTGCCTGTTTTGGTTAATGCGGCTGTATAGCTTTGCTCAAACGTAACAACTCCCAACGGCGAGGTAGCGCTAAGGGTTTTATTAATGGTGATTTCTATAAAAGGCCCTTTTGATTTTGCGTTGGTTACTTTGTGTGTGCCGTTATTGGCTGCCGAAGCTGCAATGGTAACGCTTGCTTGCGGATAGTTTTCAATGGCGGCGGCTAACGGAGCGTTAAAATCTTTGGCGTAGCTCTTTCCTATGGTACCGTTGCGGTCGTTTAGGATAAAGTAATAGTTGCTGCTATACGGCGGAGCATCGGGAGTGAAACCGTAGTTATCTTCATCCGATGCGAACCGAAGCAATTGCCACAGTTTGTTTATCTTATTGTCTTCACCCTTTTGAAGCACTGTAGCCTGTGAATCTCCTTTAAGGGCTTCACCGCGCAACTCGCCTGTCATTAGCAGGTTGACGTTGGTAAAGGCAAACGGCTTTTTATATAATTTGTAGCTGATAATGTACTGCGGAGGGTCGGCCACCATATCAGCACTCACGGTTGAAGTAATGTAAGCATTGATAGCAGGGGTAAGATTTTTGCGGTTAGCCCCCGGTTGATGCAAAAACTCGTTGGTGCACAATAAAATGGCATCGGCAATATCAGCCTCGGCCAAAGCAGTTGTATTATAATCTTTATAGCTGATAGCCAGCGGTTGCGTTTTTTCTAAATCTGCATACAGGGTGTAAATAAACTTACTTGCTTGTTTACTAATGCTGTAGTTGTTTCTAAAAATACCTGCGGCTACAACGCTTTCCAAGTTCTCAAGCAAGGCATCTGTATTGGCAAAAGCTGTTATGTTTTTAAGAGGAATATTAGTAGCGGTCTTACGTACGGTGTAGTTTAAACCGGCAATCTTAAATACATCGGGAGTAAAGAAGAGCGTATTGGGATGCCGCGCGTTGATGCCGGATAGCAACGAGGTGCGTTTTTCGTACCCGCTCACGTTTTGCTGGTTCCAAATCACAGCGTCATGTGCATTTAAGGCTTTGCCTCTATTGGCACTTATCTCTGGGTATAAGTTTAAAAACTCCAATTTGTCCTTTATCAGTTCCATGCCTGCTTTTGGGCCATCTATGCTGTATGCAAGCAGGGCATAGTCGGTAAACTGCTCACAAAAGCGAGCCAGCAAGTGGTCTAAGAATTTGTTTTTACGTTTCTCAAACTCGGCGGGAGTTTCCGCAGCATTTTGCAAACTTTCCTCAATGGTGGTTGGGTCGGCAATCAGATGCCCGTCATTGGGGTGCGACGTTAGCGGGTGGGCTGTAAAGTAGGTTTTATTAAATATGAGATTACCGTCCGTATCTGTTCCCTTATTCATTGAGAACAGCTCTTTTACGCCCGTTAATTGGTTCAGGTAACCTTCAAGCAATTGGTCAAAAAACAATAAAAAGCCTTTCAACTGGTTCGCTTGTGCTTCCCGCTTTTTCAATGCTTCGGGGTCTGTCGGGGGGAATTTCAAGCCCGCCGTATTTACTCCGTAAGTAAGCGGTAAATCTTCGGCTACGGCGGTATAATCATCCGTTTCGCGCCACTTGCCTTTGGGAACGGGCATATCCAACACTGGGTTGGGGTGTATGCGTGTGCGGTCGGTGGATTTCAATTCATCCAATGCCGCAAACATTTCGTCTTCGTCATATCCAAACGGCAGGGTATCTTTATAAAAGGTAAGTTTTGATAGTTCCTCTGATAATCTGGGGACGTATAATTGGTTGTAAGCCAGTTCTAAGCACCAACGGACTGATTTTTCGGTAACACTGCCATCGGCATTGTCTTGCGGTTTGTTGGCTATTTGCAGGTTGCGTACTGCAATCACCGGACGTTTTCCGTCCACCTTCACATCCATTATAATGCGTATAATGTCTGATGCGTGTATGCACTTTGCCCGCTCAGTGGCACTTAGTTCTTCAGGGTCTATAAAACCGTTTTCAAGGGCAGGGCCGTCAAAAATCTCGTCGCTGTTATACCCCTTGGCCTGCATTTCTTCCAGACTATAGAAATACACTTGCGGCGAAAGGAATTGAGCCACATCGTGGTAAATAGCCGCAGCAACTTCGGTAGGGTTGGCGGTAGCGGTTATTTCAATATCCCCACACAGCAGTATTTCTTCTATTCTAAGGGCGTTTTCGCTGTAAAAATCTTCGCACAGGTTGCGGTGCGCTTGTAATTTGCGCTGTGCAGCGGCCAGTATACGGCGGATAACGTTTATTTTCTTTTTGTAGGTTTCTACCAAAGCAGTACTGCCTTTAAAAATAAAGTCGTCGATGGCTTTGGCTATCTTCTCTAAACCGAGAATAGGGTCGGTTCCGCCCGAAGTAAGTTTGGTGCCTTCTAATTTTAAACCTCCGGCTTCCCATGTCAGTTTAACTTCATAGCCTGCGGGTACTTCTTCTTCGTAAGAACTGAATGACTCAATATGTTGTTTGATGGATGCGTTTTGGGCAAAATTCACCTGCTTGTTATCCCAACGCGGAAAACCGATAACCATGTGAAACTGCACGCCTTCCATTTTTGGGTCGTCAGGGTGAGAAACCACAGTATAGTTAGCCTTTAGGGTGTTCTCGTTCAAATCACCGTACACTGCCGATTCATCAAACTCAAACAAAACGTCGTACAGACCTTTTACAAAAAACGATTCTTGTCCGGCATAGCTTTGCTTGTGTTCAAGTATGTGTTTCAGTTGGTTCACATAAATCAATACCTCAGCGTCGCTTGCCACTTCCAGCCAAGCGTTTTTAATGCCCAGTAGTTCGGTAGTTCCGTCAACAGTTTCTTCAATTACCACATCCATCAGCAATTTTCGGTAGTCGTTGATGGTTAAAGGTGCATTGTGCAGTATTTGCCTTGCAGTATAAAAATTCTGGTAATCGCTTACAGGGGCAGAAGGGCCTGCTGCAAGCAGGTCTTTAATATCAAAAGTGAGACGGTAGCCCAAATCGGTAATGGCATAGCACAAGGCTTCCAACAGGGTAATCCCCGGGTCGTGCAAGTTGTGGTCGGTCCATATAACCCCGCTAAGCTCGGTGATACGTTCCAACCCCTTCTCACGCAGTGTATCAAACTGCATGCTTTCCAACTCGTAAGGTGCTTTTGATATAGTTACCGGTTCAGTCATTTACTACAATCGTTTATTTGTTACATCCGCACTCTTCTAATTCATTAAACACGGGCGAGTACACCAAGTTGCTGCCGCAATTGCTGCAAAAACAACCGCTGCCCTCCAGCGGGGTTAATGTGTGCGTGGCGTATGAGGTAAACACCGAAGCTGCTGTGGTTGCCTCTGCTGTATCGGTATCTGCATTAGCGTTTACATTCAGCCAAGCGGGGGCGTGTATGTGCATTTCTACACACTGCACAAAATCTACATACTCCAACTGCTCAATGTGATAAATAAGGTTGCTTTTGTGTATGGTGGTGCCAAACAGCAACTCAGCATCGCTGTTATACGCCCAAGGGGCTAAAAACTCAGTAATTTTTTCGTGAAGTTTATCCAAACATATTCCCACGTCTTCGCCGTCGTAAAAACGCACTTGCAATCGCACTTCCACCTCTTCGTATATTGGGTTTTGTACCTCAATTTTTGCATGCGGTGTTGTACAGGTGGCAAGGTATGCCTTCACATCTTCCAAGGTACTTTTTGATACTTTGGGCTTCAACGGGTCTAGGGCATTTTGGTTATACGTGTCGGGCACCATTACCACGGTTACATAACCGGGGGCAAGGGGTTTGTAGCCGTTATCAGCACCGCTGTAATAGGTGTGGTTGATTGCTTTTACGCGGTGTATGCCTGTAAAGTTTTGCAGTATCAGCCGTTCATAATCCCAAATGGTAATGGCGCGTTTTTTATGACGTAAGCGTTCGCTTACCCGCACATAAAACGTGCTTCCGCTTTCTTGGGCTGCTCCGCCAAAAGAGGCATAGGGCTGCGATACTCCTTTTACGGATGAGTTGGGGGTGAACAGTTTGCTGATGGTTTTTGCCGCAAGGGTTTCGCCCGTGGCTTCTAAACCGTTGTGGGGGTAAAACTCGGCTTGTATGGCTTGCGGTAGTATTTGAATGATTTTGCATACCGCGTCGGCATTTGCCGCAACAGATAACCGAACCCATATTTTATCGGCAGGCATTAATGTATTGCCGGCATTGGCTGTTGACGGCAGGCTTAGTGTAACAATGCCTGTTTTTAGCAGTCCGTTGGTATTTTCACGTTGTAATTGGGCATCAGTAAAGTTTACCCATTGGTTATTGCTTAAATATCTCCATTCAACAACTGCGGTATCGGCCTCAGGGTTAGAGCTGCCTTCGGCTAATTGAAACAACAAGTTCACACTTTGTGGGGGCACGCAGTTCTCGAAACCTAAATACAGCTCGCCTTTGTTACTGAAGGTGGGTAGCAGGGGTTTTACCTGCAAGCCGCCCGATATGGTATTTTGCTGTGCCGAACCAAAAGGCCCGCAATGGAAAAACTTTGAGGTTGGGCTACTTAGTAGCTCTATGGTTTCTGTAGCTGTGTAAGTAAGGTAAAACTCCTCAAATTCAGGTGTATAAGGATTGTTGGGAACATAATCTAATTGTTTTGTCTTGTCTGTAGCAGCCAATCCTAAGATGATGCCTTTTCCATACGAAAGTTGATACTCATCGTGCAAAAAGTCATAGCTATTTAGTTCAAAAGCTAAATACCCTCTGTTTGAAGTGGTAGCATACCTTTTCCCTGCATCCGTATCTGGGTCTATAGTACTTGTTGTGAAACCCGAAGCTACCCATGTTTTGGGTGAGGTAGGTACAATGTCTGTAGATTCAAACATTGAAATCGCAGTTCCGTCGTCCCAGTCGTTGCCGCTTAGTAGATAGGGTTTTACGTTGTAATCATTGGTTTTGGGTTTTACCGTTGCCGAATGAAAGTTTGCATGATAGTCACCAAACTTAACAGCAGGTAGGTTGCGCCATTTAAAAGAGGCTTTTACTTGAGTGATTTTTTTTGAAAAAGCTTCGTTACTACCTACATAAAACCTTGAGCCGATGACAGGTCGGGCACCAAAAGGCTGCATCGGCTTGGCGGGGTCTAATACTCCTTGCTCGTTTTGAAGTATCAGGGTCTTAAGCCCTGTAACATCAACCTGTATGCTTACATTTTTAATATTAAGTGTTTTTAACTGTTCAAATGCTGCATTCGTAGTCCCTTTTGCAAAGGTTATTTTCAGGCAGGGGTATTTTGCATTAAACCCTTCGCCGTGTGTTTTGGAGTCGTAATCAATAATTGCTTTTGCCGCTTTTGAGAAACCGAATTTAATGGTAAACGTAGCCCCGCTAAGAGTAGCTGATTGTACACCTGCTGCTCCATCGGCTCCCGTGGCCAAGGCAGCGGTGAGGTCTTGCTCTATCCAACCCTTTTCTCCGGTTGCGGTAATGATAAAATCAGTAATGGCAAGCAACTGCGGTGTTGGGTTGGGGATGTTGGTTTCTAACTCAAACGTAAGGGTCACAATCCGCACTCCTTCGGCCATGCGCAGGGTAGGGGATTCTATAGCAAACCCAAACGGGGTTTCTTCGCGGCTTTCATCGCCAAAGGGCAGCCATCCGCTTTCTTCTTTCGTTAGTTCTTCACCTTTACCGTCGTTACTGTTGGCTATTGCTGAGGCAAACAGTTGGCGGCTGTTTTTAGCATAAATGCTGCAAATGCTGGTGAGCGAGGATTTATTTAAACTATAATCATCCGTAAGTGCATACAGTTTTTCAACACCGTTTACTTTTTCACCTGTTTTAAACAAAGTACCTTCTTCAATCTCAAATGCGGCAATGTGTTTTGCCAACTGACCTATCAGGTACACTTGGTCGGGGATGGCTTCGTTTTCGGTAAAACCCAATACATCGCGATAAAAGAACTCAAGGTGTTTAGTGCCAAGCGTATTTAAATCGGCTTGCGCAATGGCAAACAATTCTAGGAATGCGGCAAACAGCGCAAAGTGGGGAGCGGTATATCCGGCTTCGTCTAACTGCTGGGTAAAAAACTCTTTCCAGCCGCCATTGGGGGTATTTGTATGGTCGTAATAGTTATAATGATTGGCTGTTTCTTTAGTAAACTCCAGCAAGGCGTTAAAATCGCGTTCATCAATCTGCACAAATTTCTCTTTCAGGCCTTCGGGAAGCCTTTTCACCTGGCTGGTGCCTTGGCGTTGTACGCCTGCTGTGAAACAGTTTAACGACATTGTTTATACTATATATCGGTAGCTTCTTTTAAATAAAAAGGGTACACCATGTTGTTGCGGGTGTTGGTGCTTATCACCGTGTATTCAACCACTAGCATAATTAAACCCTCGGTTTCGGTAACCAAGGTTTTCACATTATCCAGTTTTATGCGGGGTTCAAAGTAGATGATAGCCTTGCGAACACGGTCTTTTAGTCGGGTTAGCAAGCCTATGTCCATGCCTTCAAACATTAAGTCCTGCAAGTCGCCGCCGTATTGGGGTTGCATTACCCGCTCACCCAAGGCAGTTGAGAACAGTATTTCGAGGCTTTGGTTAATGTCTTCTTCTCCTTGGGCAAGATGCACGCCTGCATTACCGCCTGCGGCATGCTTAAAGAAGGCGGGCGGAAATGTCCATCCTCTGCCTAAAAATGTATTGATATCTTTTGCTTCGGGTTTCACAGTGTTATCCTCCAATAATTACAGTTGGGCAGCCTACTGCCGACATGGCTCCGCAGGCACAGGTATCAGAAGTGCGCAAGGCAGGTTTGCCGCCGATAAGCACAGTGCCTGAGCCGCTTGTAAAAGGGCTTGACGGTACGTGCCCCGATTGGGGCGGTAAGGGGCAGGTGTGCATATCGCCCAGCACGGCGGCGGGCTTGCCTCCTATCAAAACATTGGCTACACCGGGGCCTACAATGCTGCCCCCGTGTGTACTTGCGTCTCCTACTGTTGCTGCTGCTGCCATTGGTTTATCAGTTTATTTGTACCATGCTTCCTTTTATGGTGGTGGTGCCGCCCGATGATACTTCGGAACCTGCGGAACCTTCTCCCTTAAATTTTGCAGAGGCACTTATCTCCACATTTACGCCTTCTATTTTCACGTCTCCGGTTGCCTTTAGGGTGATATCAGCGCCGCTTTCAAGGGTAATACCGTCGCTGCTTAGGGTAAGTGTGTTATTGTTAGCATCTTTGGCTACAATACTGCCTTCGGCTTCATCAATTACCACGCTGTAGCCGCCGGGAGTTTCTATGGTTACGCTGGGTGATTCATCATTAAATACCAGCTTCATCCCGCTACGGGTAACAATACCTTTTTCGTTATTGTCTTCAGTGGCTTCTATCATCGGTGGAATACCGCTGCTGTAAAGTTTTCCTAATATGATAGCATTGCGCGGGTCGTCGTTCAAAAAACCCAATACCACCTCGTCGTTCAGTTCAGGAAAAAATATCCAGCCGTGTGAGTCGCCTGCATCCGGGGCTGTCATGCGCGCCCAAATACCTTCTCCTTCGTTATCCACTAAGGGTAATTTCACTTTCACGCGGCTTTCGCCGTCGGGGTCGTTGTGTATGGCAGTAACAATGCCTATTTGCAGTCCGTTTACCGCGGGTAGTAATCCACTGGCAGGTTTTTCAACCACATCGTCATAGCGGTGGGCGAACAAATCTTTGGTAATCCCGAATTGTAAATCGCAATACCAGCCCATTTCGTTGTTGAAATAATGGTTCACAGCAGTGATTACCGTGGTACCGTTAAAGCGGTTTCCGAACCCTTGTAGGTTTATTAATGTGCCTGTGTTGTACTTATGCTGCCCGGTAACTCTTATGCGGCCTTGTATTTTGCTAAGGCGGCTGTATAGGAGCCTGCTATCGGCCCAAGCCTTGTTTTCTGTTTCTTCAATTTTTCCGCCGTGGTACACGGTATAATCCTCCCACTCCATCACACCCGAAAGAGTGCTCCCGTCTAAATCTCCTTGGGTAGCCAAGCTGGGTTCAGAGGCTTCGCTTTCAGTAATCTCCTGATTGGTATAGTTCCATGTTTTAGATTTTACCGCAGGAAACTGGTCGCGGGCATCAATCTCCGCTTCAAACTCGTAAGTATCCAGCCCGAAGTTGAAGGTAGTTTCGGCTGAACCCCCTGAGGGGGCTTTTATTTCTATTTTATTTTGGTTGATAAGCACCCATTTGCCGTTCAGTTCGGCGCGGGTTACTATAAAATCCCAATCGGTACAGTTGTATTGCACCATTTCTTTGTGGGTTACGCTGGTGCTTTCAATATCTTTATCAATCGATGCTGCGCCTATCAACTCATCAAAAATGTCAGCGTCTTTTACATCGTTGTACACTTTGTTTTTGCGCGCACCGGTTAGTATTACAGCCTTGTGGCGGCATTCCAATTCAAGGCTCGGGTTTTCATAGTTGTTTATTTTAATGCCGTGTTTGGTAATGATGCCGTGAAAAATAGCTTGTTTATCAGAGCCGTACCCGGCGTTCACTTGTATTTCAGCTCCGGGCGCAAATATGTCTTCGTTGCTGTGCGGAAAATCCTGCGTGGCATTGTCACCGTCCATCAGCACAATTTTGGCAACGGGTATTTTGTTCACACTGCTGTTGATGGCAATGCTCAAAAGACCGTACTGCCCGCCAAGGGCTGTTCCGTTTACCAATATCTCAAACGATGCAATATCTAATGCGGCGGGCATGGGTTTATACTTTTTCTATGGGTGGAAAAGCAAGCTGTGTGGCTTGTTTTAATTTTCTAAAGTTGTTCAGGCGGTTCACCTCCGCAATTTTCAGGTAATACTGAGGATCGTTATAAATCTTAAACGTCATGTAGGGCAGGTTGTCAGTTCCGTTTGCAATAACGTAGTGAGTAAGGTCGGGGCTGTTACGTTGGGTTTCGGCGGCTTGCTCTTCCAGTGCCTTGTGGCTCATAAAAGTGCAGTTTACCTTAGCCCGCAATGGTTTACCGTCAGGGGCAAACAGAGAATAGGTAACCTTTGCAGTGGTTAACACTCCCTGAAACAACAAGGTGCCCCAATTTACTTTTAAGAAATTAGGACGGTGCGAACTTGATTGCAACTCAAAAGTTAGGCGTAAAAAACGTTGTATCGAGTCTTCTACATGGCCTTCGGCACGTATCAGTGCAAACTCAGCTTCGTTGCCCGTGTGCGAAGCTCCTGTGGCATCCCATAGCAACTCAATCGTTAGGTCTTTGCCTTTGGCGCTTTTAAATTGTTGCAAACTGTCAGTGGCATTTTCGGGCCTTTCTGTATCAAACTCGTTTTTGTACTCAACATCATAGGTATTGGGGTTGTACAATACATCAAAGGTGCCTACCATTTGTGAGTAGGTTTCATCACTATAAGCCTCAATATGGACTTTAGTGAGGTTTCCCGATGGCATAAATACATTTTCAATTCCCATGTGTTATCGTTCGTTTTTTGCTTTTACAATGGTTTTTATCTCGTCCACGGCCTTTTTCAGGCGTTTGTCCAAATCGGCATTTGTGGGAGGCGTGCCAGAGCTTCCGGTACTTTGCCCCACCTGAACCGATACTATTATTTCATTTATTTGTACAGGCATAATTTTAAATAATAGGTATGGCTCTAAAGTATTGGTAGGCAAGCTCTACCTGCTCTACCATCAATTGGGGTTCTTGAGCGTTTAATCCCGTTACACTCCATTTTACAGGGTAAGCCTGTACCACATTCCATGCATGCAGTGGCACGTGGTCTTCGTTTAGTAAAGTGATTAACAGGTCTGATGGGGTGAATTGAAAGCCCTCAACGCCCTGTTTAAACCAAGAAATTAGTTGAGAATGGTTGAGCATGCCGCGCTTAAGTGTTATGTTACTAAATGTGGCTGTAGTGGGTAGTTTGTGCGAGAAACGGTTTTCGCCGCCTTCTTTAAACTCTTCTGTAGTTACTGTTGCATCAAGCCCCGTCACTTCCTGAAAGCCAATGTCGGGTATGCCCGGCACCAGAGCCACCAAGCCAATAAAATTTACACTAAAGTGCAGCCCTATGGGTGGGTATTTAAACATATTGCCCTACGGTATTGCTTATACGGCTTCTACGGTTAATCCCTCGTGTGCCAACTCAATGCTTTCCATTGCCACCTCGTTGCCGGTACTGTTAAGCGTTGGTCCTTCAACTTTACAAGGCCAGCAGTTACGAACCTTCCATACCATTACAGGGGCATGTTCTTCGTTCAGCAGGCTGATGGTTATATCACGACGCTCAATGTTGTTTAGTTTCACGGTGTTCAACCATTTAAAAAACTCATTGTCGCCTTTATAAATACCTCTTTTTAGGGTGATGTTTGAGTATTTAGGAATACCGGGCATTTTGGTGGTGTGGTATTCGGGCGATACGCCTTCCCTGTATTCAATTGGTTGTACTTCAACGGTTAGTCCGCTTGCTTCTGTGAAACCGATGCGGCTGCCACCCCATTCAACTTGGAAGTGGAATACCGGAACTGGATAAGTTGCCATAGTATTTATAATTGATTAGTGTTTATGATTTTTGTAATAGGTGTGAGAATTTAAGGATGATGAACTCGGCAGGACGGACAACGGCCATGCCTATTTCTATATTCAAGCGGCCTTCCAGTATATCCAGTGAAGTCATTGTTACACCAAGACCTACGTTTACAAAGAAGGCATCAGCGGGTACAGCGCCTTGCAAGGCACCTTGTCGCCAAAGGGTAGTTAAAAAGTTCTCAATCATGGTTTTTACCCGCACCCATGTGTTAGCATCGTTGGGTTCAAACACCACAAACTCCGAAGCTTTTTTAATGCTTTCTTCGGCAAAGTTGTAAAAGCGGCGTACGTTCACATACCTCCACTCGTTATCATTACCGGCCAGTGTGCGCGCACCCCAAACCAGTGTTCCTTTGCCGGTAAAAGTGCGCACCACGTTGATACTTTTACCACTGGTAGCATCCACGTTCAATACCCCTTGTTCTTCGGCAGTTACTTTAATGGTAGGGCCAACAATGCTCAACACCGATTCATTTGCAGGAGCTTTCCATACTCCGCGCTGGTTGTCAACACGGGCATATATGCCTGCAATAGCAGGGGTAGGGGGCACGGTAATGGTTTTTTCTTTTATCTTGGCTATTAACTGGCTGTACAAGTTGGGGTTAGCTGTTTTAATGGCTGCTAATGTGTTGCCGTTATAGCTGGTGCCTGAATGTGCTTTTGTGTGGGTAACCGTTAGTGTTGATTCGTCAACGGTGTATTTAAGGGTAGTTTGCAAAAAGGGGTAATAGCACATGCCGTAGCTAAGGTTGTTTGCGCTTACGTGGTTATCCCTAAAGCTCTTAGCATCGTTAAAGCTGTTTCCTGTTTCGCCCCAAATGTCCATTAACACTACGCGGTCTTTTAGTTTTTGCGCTTGTGCCAATGCTGCATCGTAAGCTACTTTATAGTTGGTAGCTGGCTTATCTGTAAACACCAATATTGTAGGCTCGTCTTGCTTTTCAAGCGATTTTATTGCGTTAGAAACCGCTGTGTCAAAATCAAAGCCGCCGCCATCGTTGTAATCACCAATAGTAACAATATAACAAGGGCCGCCACCATTGGCAAAATACATTTGCAGGGCGTAGTACATATACTTGCCCGATACTTTTGTATTGTCTTCGGTTACGGTAATGGTGCGCACGGCTGTTGCTACGTCAGTACCATCATCAGTAATGGCTACTGTAAGCACCGCGTTTTCGCTGGCACCTTCGCCAAAAAACCTAACGTATTCGGGCATTGATGTAATGCGAAACGGTTTTGTTATCGCTTTCTTTTGCCCGTCAAGGGCTATCTGTGTGCGGCCTATAAAGGCAGGTATGGCGGTTGCCACAGGTGCCACGCTTGCAGGCAGCAGGGATACTTCTTCTATATATACCCCGGGTGTTGTATAAGTTGCCATAGTTTAATAAGGTTTATGATTTTGCCAATAGGTGCGAAAATTTCAAAATGATAAATTCAGCAGGGCGTACTGCGGCCATTCCAATTTCTATATTCATACGGCCTTCCAATATGTCTAGCGAAGTCATAGTAACTCCCAAGCCAATGTTTACAAAGAAGGCATCCTCAGGTTTAGCCCCTGCTAATGCACCATCGCGCCAAAGTCCGGTTAAAAAGTTGGTGATAGACCCCTTTACTTTTACCCAAGTATTAGCGTCGTTAGGTTCAAATACTACAAACTCCGTTGATTTTTTTATACTCTCTTCAACAAAGATGTATAACCTGCGCACGGGCACATACCGCCACTCGTTATCGTTTCCGGCAAGTGTGCGGGCACCCCATACCAATACACCTTTGCCTGTAAAAGTGCGGATGGCATTTATGCTCTTACCGCTCGTAGCATCCACATTTAGCAACCCTTGCTCATCGTCGGTAATATCCACGTTAGGCTTGTTTACCATTGCAAGGCTGTAGTTGGCAGGTGCTTTCCAAACTCCTCGGTTTCTGTCAACACTGGCATACACACCGCACATGGCAGCGCTTGGGTACAGCGTAAGTGTTTTTTCTTTTAGCAGGGCAATAATCTTGTTATACAAAGCAAGGTCGCTAAGGTCTTTACCGCCCGATAGTTTTGCAGGCACGGTAACACCCGCATCGTTTGATAGCAGTGTAATATTATTGCCCGCAGGTCCATTCATAGTGTCTTTTGCGTCCAGCTCAACTGTTGTTCCTACTCTAGTGGCGGTTAAAATATCTTTAGTAGCGGCATGCGTGTTTATCTTTTCGGCAATTTTTATTGCCGTTGCACCTTCGTTTGCGCCTATTTCTATATTGCTGCCGGTATTATCACCGGCCTTAAAAGTAAATTCAGTGCCATTTATTGTGAGTGTTTTGTTGGCAGCAGGGTTGGTACCTACTGAGATGGTGCCTTCGGCAGGGATATAAGTACCGTTTAAGTACGATACTTTTTTTGTGTTGTAGATGTTTGCAGGCGCTGTACGTGTATCAGCAATAGTTATCTCTGAAACATCGTACAGATAGTTAATAGTAGTTTGCAACGAGGGAAAATAGGCTGCCCCGTATTTGAGATTTGCTAACGATACTTCGTTGTTTCTGAAATTACCTGCAACAGTGCTTATTGAATCGCTGGCGCTGCCTTCAAGGGTATCTATTACTGCAAAGCGGTCTTGCAGTTTATTGCATTGTGCAAGCATGGCGTCATTAAGTTGCCTGCGAGATGCCGAAGCCGCTATTTTTACAATTTCAGGGATAACCAATAAGGTTATTTCGTCTTCTTTTTCACAGGATTTTAATCCGTTTTCAAGCGCAGTAGTATCAATAGTGCCACCGGGTGTCATGGTGCCAACTGAAACTATCCAACATGGCCCTCCCCCATTGCCGAAGTACATTTTTACCTGATAGTATAACAAGTATGGCGACCACGACGATGGATTGTTAAGGGTTAGGGTAGCATTATCGCTTGAGCCCGCAGGTGGGTCAGTAAGACTTACTGTAAAAGCCTCGTTCAGCGTAGTGCCAAACATCTGCTCAAACTCAAGCAGCGATGTAATACGCTTTGGCGTATTAACGGCAAAGTCTACACCGTTTTCTTTTCGTTGTTTGGTATAGCCAATAAACGCAGGTATGGCGGTGGCTACTGGGGCAATGCTTGCGGGCAGTGTAGAAATTTCTTCCACATACACGCCTGGGGTGGTATATGTTGCCATAGTTATAGTATTCGGTTACGTTTTGTTGTTTCCTTTTATAAAGTCAAACCGTGGTATGCAATCTCAAATCTTCCCTTTTCCTGCTTGATAGCTATTCGCTTTCCTTTTCCACTATATGTACACGTAAATATTGCAATTGTCGTCTACCCGTGCATCCGGTGCCGGATTGGGTAAACTGCTTATCAGCACGTTCCCTGCTGTTGCCGTCGGCGAGCCGTCGGGTATCTTTTTCAATTCAAGTTTTGTCTTAGGCACTTCGTAAAACGGTATCTTCACCGTTGATTCAAATACCATAGTAGGGAGGTTATTTATACTATCAGCAACATTTGGTAAAGGTTGGCCACCACCACCCATAGCCGGGTTGCCGCTGAATGTATAGGTATTGTATATAGGGCCGCTATCACCGCTTTTATCGCTAAGCACTAAATCAGTGGCCGTTAAATCAATACCGCTTTTGTTTATTATGTAGTATTTCCAAATACTTTCGGCACGTTTCAAGTCAACGCGCAGGTTTTTTGCCGCCAAAGGAGGAGTAGGCTTGGCCAATGATAGTTGTACCACTCCTGAAACATTGCTACGGCTCAATTCATCATGTATATAAACTTGCAGCGTTTTTTCAGTGGCATCTTCACGCTTCAGTAGTATTGTGTAATATCCGCTACCGGTTTTACTTACATCAAAAAAGCCGGTAAATGTGCGCAGTATGTTGCCGCTTTCACCGTTATTATCAGCATTTAGGGTGTAGGGACTTGTTATCGGGCTGCCTGCTGTATCGTATTGTGCATTTACGGTTGTTCCGTTTTGGTCTTTAATGGTAACCTGTATGGTTTTAAACGCTGTTTTTTCAGTAAATTTAAAGCTAAACCGCTCAGGATAAATTCCATGCAGTACTTTATACTTTAAATCGGCCAGTGCCCCATCAGTATAATAAAACATGCGGCATCCGTTTGTATACGATACAGTTGAAGGTGCTGATTCATCCAAATCGGTAATGCCATAAAAAGTCCCCGGGTTTTTTATACCTAACCCAAATACAAAGGTTAAATCACTATCAATTTCAATAGTAGGTGTATTGGGTTGTGTGCTTTCGTACAAAATTGTAAAACCACACCCGAAATTTCTGTAAAGCAGTCGTTGTTGGCGCATCAACCGTTGTATATCAGCTGTTAATACAAACTCAAAATCATCTGTCACACCACTTTTGTAAAAGTTGTGCAGTAACTCAAGTTTTATTAATGTTTGATAGCCTGCCATCAGTTTTTACCTGCTACGTCAATACCAAGGTTTTCAATTAATCCTGCGGGTTCTATACTGTTTTCTTGTATAGTTATCATGCGTACTTTATACAACACGCTGGGTAAATAGTTGGTACCAACCACGCTCCAAAAATTATTCATCTGCTCAAACGTAAACGAGAACAACTCTAACACCAGTTTGGGTATCTCGGGAGCCAATGTGGCCATCAGCGGTGAGTTTACGGGGGTGAAAACGCTTTTGCTTTGAAAAAACCCGATTATATTACTCAACTGTTTTAATCCTTCAATATAATCGTCTCCGGTATCGGCCAATTCGTTATTAGTAAAGTTGGCAGAAAAAAGTACATACAGGTTAAGGTATATATCCGGATTTCGGTTATCAAAACCCCCGGCCGTGTTTCTTACTTTTACTTGCTGATCTTTTGATACACGGTCTTCTTCGATGTTTATCAATGAAACCCCTATGGTTTTATTTGGTATGGCTAATCCTTTAGAGTTTGCAACACTGGTAAGCACAGCCAAATCGCTCATTGCCCCACCTGTTTTTAAGTTCAGGTACCGGTTCACTTCTTGAGTAAGGAAATTTAGGGCTGAATGAATCATACAATAGTGGTTCTGCAATTAAAAGGGTACTTCACAATAATGTATAAAGAGATAGCTTCTAATACATTATCAATTCAAATATAGAAAACAATTTCACTTTTACTACATCTTTTAGGGTTAAGTTTTTGAGTAAACGCAATTTTGGGTGTTTTGACGGTGTAGAAATAACGGTTTAAATTTTTTGGTAAAAAATTTTCAAAAAAAGTAAATCCATGAGCCGTTTTAAGTCGTAAGTATGTATAACCCTTATTGGGCTTAAGGAACACCACACACTTATCAATATGTCAGCAACATACTACGAAAAAGAGCACTACAATGATGATACGGAGTATTATCGTCATTATTACAGGGTTACAGAGAGCCACTTGCCCGTGATTAATCTTGCAATTGTATCAGATAAGGCAAGGGGTAATTTGAGATTAAAGATTGAACCCAATGATTTTTTTTATGACAAGAAGCTGTTTTCTATTTTCTGGAAGGTGAAGGGAAACAACGATTTCGGTCAGTTTTTTTATGATGGTGAAGGACCATTGTATGATTATGAATTTGCCGCCGAAATATGTAAATACTTACAGATTGACTTAATAGAAATGAATTATTGCGGGATGCCTTTATTTGATAAGCGACGCACTGAGGTGTTTATGAAAACATTTGAAGATTTTCATAAACTGGTTTCGGGCCAACTAACTTTGTGATGTTTTTAAAATGCAAAAGCCACCTGAAAAGGTGGCTTTTACTATTCTTTTGCATGCAGGCCTTAAGCGTACATTACTGATTTTATGGCTTCAAGTGTGCGTTGTACTGTGGGTACGGTAGCATCTACCATTGCACGTGCATATCCCATAGGCACATCACGGTTGGTAATGCGTTGTATTGGGGCATCTAAGTAATCAAATGCGCGACGTTGTACCATGTATGAAATTTCTGAAGAGATAGAGGCAAGCGGCCAAGCCTCTTCAACTATCACCAAACGGTTAGTTTTCTTTACTGAGTTAATAATGGTGTCATAATCAATAGGTCTAACGCTCCGTAAATCAATTACTTCAGCACTAATACCATCTTTAGCAAGTTCATCGGCAGTTTCGTAAGCAACCTTCATCATTTTTCCAAATGATACAATAGTTACGTCAGTTCCTTGTCTTACCACATTAGCTACGCCAATGGGCAGCAAGTATTCTTCCTCAGGAACGGGGCCTTTGTCGCCATACATTAACTCACTTTCCATAAAAATAACTGGGTCATTATCACGGATAGCAGTTTTCAATAAACCTTTAGCATCGTATGGATTGCTGGGTACTACTACTTTCAAACCGGGACAGTTTGCGTACCAGTTTTCAAAGTTTTGCGAGTGTTGTGCAGCAAGCTGGCCTGCGTTTCCTGTTGGTCCGCGGAAAACCATCGGTGCGCCAAACTGCCCACCGCTCATGCTTAGGGTTTTAGCTGCACTGTTTATCACTTGGTCGATAGCCACCAACGAGAAGTTGAACGTCATAAACTCAATAATAGGACGAAGTCCGTTCATGGCAGCTCCAACGCCAATACCTGCAAAACCAAGCTCAGCTATGGGAGTATCAATTACCCTTCTGGGGCCAAACTCATCCAGCATACCTTGACTCACTTTATATGCACCGTTGTACTCGGCAACTTCTTCGCCCATTAAAAATACATTTGGGTCGCGGCGCATTTCCTCGCTCATCGCTTCGCGTAGTGCTTCACGGAATTGGATTTCTCTCATCGTTTATTCGTTTCGGGTGCGCAAAAATAAAATAAAATACTATTTAATACTGTGGTAGCATATAAAACCTTATCACATATTATCAGCATCGTAGTTTAATATAGAATAATGGGCGGCTGGCACTTAATTTGTCGTTTATGCTTTTGATGCAAAAATTGGTTAGTAGCTCAAAACTGTTAGGTAAATACCGTCGGATAAAAGGCAAGATAAGATTTTATAAAAGCATGAGGGCTATTAAAAAAGGGCTAACCTCTGCCACTGATTTCCTACTTTTTATGCTTGAACTTATTTTAACGATACTATTTTAATAGCTTCAATGTTGTAGTGCATAAACAAAAAAGACGGCCTGTTATACAGGCCGTCTTTTTTTTATCAAGGGGTGTTAAGATTACTTATCACCATTTTTTTGAGCTGCTTTTTTGTTACCCCATTCAATCAACTGTGCTGATAGCGGGCTACCGATACACAATGAAGAATACGTACCCAAAATAATACCAGTTGTTAAGGCAAAGGCAAAGCCACGGATGGTTTCACCACCAAATAAGAATACCAAAAGAATAACAATAATGGTTGTAAGTGAAGTCATTATCGTACGGCTAAGGGTATTGTTCAAAGCAAGGTTAATTACTTTAGAAGTATCCTTCTCGTTTTTGTGTTCACCCAAGAACTCCCTTACACGGTCAAATACCACCACAGAGTCGTTGATTGAGTAACCGATAACGGTTAGTATCGCTGCAATAAACGCTTGGTCGATTTCAAGACCGAAAGGAACGATACCGTGCAACAATGAGAACAATGATAATACCAGCATAACGTCGTGGGTAAGCATTATTACAGTTGCCAATGCAAACTGCCAACGCCTGAAACGCACTAATATGTAAACAAACATACCTACAAGTGCTAATACGATTGAGATAATGGCGGCTTGTTTAATATCGGATGCCACTGTAGGACCTACTTTGTATGAGGTTAGTATTTCGTATTTTCCACCTTGGGTAGTTTTTAAACCTTCATCAAGTTTAGCAAGTACCATTTCACTGGCTTTAGCATCTTGACTATTAATTAAGTAAGTGGTTGTGATTTTTAATGAGTTATCAGTACCATATACTTTCACTTCGGGTTTGGTACCAAATTTTGGTTCAAGTGCTGTGCGAGCATCGGCAGCGGCTACTGGGTTTTCAAATTTTACCACATACGACCAACCACCTTTAAAGTCAACACCGGTGTCAAAGCCGCGAACAAACATTGATACCACACCGGCAAGTATTACTATACCTGAAATGGTGTAGAACATTTTACTTTTACCAATAAAATCGAAGTTAGTGTTACGCAACAAGCTCTTAGTAGCAGGGAACCAGAACGAAACGTTTTTCTCACGCTTAGCCATCCACTCAAATATTACACGGGTTAATAAAAACGCAGTGAACATTGAGCTTGCAATACCTATCAATAGTGTGATTGCGAAACCTGATATAGGACCTGAACCAAATACCGCCAATACAGCACCTGCAAGGGCAGTGGTTAAGTTAGAGTCAATAATGGCTGATGCAGCGTTTTTGTAACCGTTTGCAATGGCTGTGCGTAGGTTGCGACCGGCCCATATTTCTTCTTTAATACGTTCGTAAATAAGTACGTTAGCATCTACAGCCATACCTAAGGTAAGGATGATACCTGCGATACCGGGAAGGGTTAATGCCGCCTGGAACGAAGCTAAAGTACCTACAATGAAGAACAAGTTTAGTAGCACAGCTAAATCGGCAATTAAACCTGCGGTGTTATAAACAATATACATGGTTAAAATAACCGCAAGGAAACCTACCAATATTGAAAGCATACCGCTTCTGATACTGTCTTTACCTAAGGTAGGACCCACAACTGCTTCTTCAACAATGCGGGCAGGAGCAGGAAGTTTACCTGCTTTAAGAATGTTTGACAAATCTTTTGCTTCCTCAGGAGTGAAGCTACCCATGATACGTGATTGTCCGTTAGGGATTTCACCGTTTACAGTTGGAGCAGAGTATACTAAACCGTCAAGTACGATGGCTACGGCTTTTTGTGGTTTTGCAGCAGCAGCAGTGGCGGTAATTTTCCTCCACTTTTGCGCACCGTCCAAACTCATCGTCATACTAATTTCATTGTTACCTAATTGGTCAACCGATGGGCGGGCATCAGTTACTACATCACCTTCAAGCGCAGCACCACCGTCACGTTCTGCTTTCAAGGCATACATAAACATTACTTTGCCTTCTTCGTCAACAGGTTTGTTGCCCCAAGCAAACATCATGTCAGCAGGTAGTACTTGTTCCCTTAATATAGGATCACTCAAAATTGCGTTCACTTTAGCAGTATCTTTAACTGCAGCTGAACCAATGTGAGCACCATCACCAAATGTGTATTTACCGTCTTCTGTTTGAGCATAGTTAGGGAAGAAACCGGCTTCTATAAGGAAGTTTCTTTCTTGTGCTTTTTCAGCGGCAAGTGTAGCACTGTCCTTAGTACCTGTATCAGCTTTCTTGGCAAGGCTGGTATCCGTTTTTGATGAATCACCTATGGCAGTAGTAGATGTTGCTGCTGCAAGTTTAGCTGTGTCGTTGGCAGACTTGCTTGAATCGGCCTCGTTCAGCTTGTTTTTATTTTTCAAATACTCGCTGATTTTACCAAAATGGGTATCAAATTCCTGAACGCTGTAAACGTTCCAAAATTCAAGCTTTGCAGTGTTTTGTAATAAACGACGAACCCTTTCAGGATTATCAACACCGGGCAATTCAACCATTACACGGCCTGAGTTGCCAAGCAACTGAACAGTTGGTTGGGTTACACCAAATTGGTCGATACGAGTCTTTAAGATTTTATAAATCCTGTCAACCGATGCAGCAGATTCAGTTTTAAGGTATTGTATTACCTCGTCATCGGTTGATGTAAGACTAATTTGTTGGTCTTTGTTATAGAATACAGCACTTAGTTTAAGGTTGGGGTTACTTGCTTTAAACTGCTTTGCAAATTCATCAATTATATCTGCTTCAGGATTAACAGATTTTGCTGCTGTAGCAGATTCAAGGGCTGCATTAAGTGCAGGCGACTTGCTATCGCTGGCCAAAGCCCTGACAATATCGGCCACAGAAATTTCCATTACCACGTTCATACCGCCTTGCAAGTCAAGACCCAAGTTCAACTGGGCTTCTTTTACCTGCAAATAAGTAAAACTCTTAAATCCAAGGTTGTACACCTTTTCAGTGGCAATCGAGTCGAGGAATTTACGTTTCAACACGGGGTCGCCCATGCTTACTTCATCAGCCTCTTTTTCAATCATGTAAGCCTTCAGGGTAAATGATAGCTGGTATATGCACACCAGTATCAGCGCGATGGCGAAAAACTTTACAACGCCTTGATTTTTCATTCGGTTCTCTTAATTATATATAAATGTCTTTAATGCGGTATTTACCAAAATTTTAAAGAACGGCAAATATAGACGTTGTGGTATAAAAGTGCAATGCACGCCACAGCGTTGCCGTTTTTTTTTACAAAAACCTGAAAAGCAGGATATTATAATTTAGCTGTTAATTTCTATAAAGCGCTCAATATCATTCTCTTTGCCAAGAACAATGATGGTATCAGTATCGTAAATAATTGTATTTTCTTTTGGAATACCAAATATATGAGCCTCTTTTGCGGGCAGTCCTGCATCGTCAATTACCTCATACTCACGCTTTATAGTAATAAGATTTAGTTCATATTTCTCCTGCATGTGCAATTCACCAACAGTCCTGTTCCATACTCCTTTGGGTGGTCGTATTTCTGCAATTTCGTAATCATCAGGTAATTGCAAAAAAGTCATCACACTGGGGTGTATAAGTCGTTCAGCCACAATAATTCCAACTTCATCCTCGGGCGATAATATTTCTTTTATCCCCATTTTTTCAAGTATTGTGCGTTGTTGTCGGTTACCCGCACGGGCAATAATCCGTTTCACCTTCAAATCCATCAGGTGAGCTACAGTAAGCAGCAGGGCTTCAAAGTTTTCACCGATGGCAACTACCACAGCATCCATATCGCGTATGTTTACAGCCTCTAATGATTTCACATCGGTACTGTCCATCGTAATGGCGTAGGCAACATCATCGCGCAAAGGGTCAACTTTTGATTCTTCACTATCAATAGCCACTACCTCGGCTCCCCTGTTTGATAAAGTAAGGGCTATTTTAGAGCCGAAGCGTCCCATACCTATTACTGCAAAACGGTAATTCATATAATTGCAAATGTATTGTTTAACCTGTTTGGATTTTAGAGTCGGCCAATAAAGTCTTAAAATGATTTTCAACTACTTGCAGGCTGGTAGTAAAGTGGCTGTTATTTAAAATTATAATATCGGCCATTTCCCTGTAGGGCGACAGGTATTTTTGAAACGCCGGCTGAACGTGGTATTGCCATTGATACAAAACCAAATCTTGCGGTATGTTGCGTTCTGTTACATCGCGTTGCAAACGTCGTTTCAGTTTCAAATCCTCGTCAGCATCAACAAATAACTTAAGCGACAACATGTCAAAAATATCGTTGTAGTAGAAAATAAAAAGCCCCTCGATAATTATAATTGGTGCTGGTTTAAAATCCAGCCATTCAACAGGTTCGTTGGGGTTATTAAAATTATACGATTGTTTTTTTATGGTTTTTCCTGCGGCAAGGTTTAGTAAATCAGTGTGAAAGCGTTGTAAATCAATCGATTCGGGTAAATCAAAATTTACCTCGCCGTTTTCATCGCGCATCTGTTGGTCAAGTGGTTTGTAATAATCATCCTGTGAAATAAAACAAATCTCTTCCGGCCCGAATTTTTCTTTAAGCGATTTTAAAAAAAGGGTTTTGCCCGATGCGCTACCGCCTGTTATACCTACAAGGTAAGGTTTGCCGTCCATATATGGGGTGCGAAGTTACTAAAATCTAAATGTATGATACATTAGAATTTGGAAAGGGTTGGTTCAAAAAAGTAAGCGCCACTTATACGCCGTAATAACCGGGATAGTGGAGCCTTTTTTCGGTGGTAATATCGTCAGGAGTGGCAGCAACCACTTGTTGTTTAATATGCAGCAAGCCCGACCAATAGGGTAAGTCCAAATCTTCTTCATCATCAGATGGAGGAGCTTGGCGCAACTTGGCCGAAGCCTCATCCAACTTAAATTTCAAAATCATGGTTTGGCGCATTTCACCCGCATTAGGCAATCTGCTTTCTTTCCAACGGCCGGGTATCATTTTCTCAGTAAATGCTTCAAGTGCATCCATGCGTTCGGTTTCATCGGTCACAAGTTCTGCATTGGCAAAGGCAATTACAGAGCGGTAATTAACCGAGTGATGGAATACAGATTTGGCAAGCACCAACGCATCAATATGGGTTACGCTGATACAAACGGGAATACCCTCGGCCATTTGGCGCATGTATCCGCTACCTACCGAACCGTGAATGTATAAATAGTTGCCAATGCGGCAATATCCGGTTGGGATGCTAAAAGGCTGGTTGTTTTGTGCATAGCTTAAGGTACATATCAACCCCTCGTCTAAAATGTTATAAATGGTTTCTTCGGTATAATCACCGCGTTTGGCAAGGCGGGATATTTTGGTTTTATCAGTAGCGCTCATAGTTTTAAAAAAGTTCCGAAAGTTATGTTTCTGCCATCAATATTGCTGTATTTTCGCTCCCGATTTTGGTTTGAAAAAACTGCTCGCCATATTTTGTGCATTAGTATTAGCCTGGCCTTTCCTTGTAAAGGTGGCTATTATGGTATATTGGCAAGCCAACCAACAATACATTGCCCAAAACCTTTGCGAAAACCGCGATAATCCTGATAGCGATTGCGGGGGTAGTTGCCATCTTGAAAAGCAACTTGAAAACGCCGACGAAAACAACGCTCCTTTTACACCCCATAAAGGGATTGAAAAAATAGAGATACCTGCGTTTGATATGGCCGGGCAATTGCAGTGGCAACCCCTTGAGGCAAACAATACGGCACTGTATAATATTGCCGAAGAGTTATTTTTACCCTACGATTTTACATCACCTGTTTTCCATCCGCCCGAGGCAAAAGTTTGACTGCTGAAAATCTTTTAATTCTTAATCGTCAAACATTTTAAACCGTTTTAATGAAAAAATATGTAACCGCCATTGTTGCAATGGTGTGTGTTGTCAATGCGCTTGCCTGCGAAGTATGCGGCTGCGCAGTTGGGGGCAGCACAATGGGTATATTGCCCCGCTTTGGACGTCACTTTGTAGGGGTAAAGTATAATTACACGTCCTTCACCTCAAAACACCAAACCTTGTTTGACGGGCAGAAGCCCGTTTATTCAACCGAATATTTTACTACAGCTACCCTGTGGGGCAGGTATGTGCCGCACAAAAGGGTGCAATTGTTTGCCTTTGTACCCTACACCTACTTTGCCAGAAATGAGGACGGGATAAGCACCCGAACACAGGGTTTGGGTGATATTACGCTTATGGCCAATTATGTATTGCTAAACACTACTGATAGTGCCAAAAGAAAGTTTAAGCACGCGTTGCAAATTGGCGGAGGAATAAAACTGCCCTTGGGGGTAACCGATAGAAGGGATGCTAACGGCATTTTACCTCAAAATATGCAGCAAGGCACCGGTTCTTTTGATGTACCTATCAACCTGCTATATACCCTTAGGTATAAAAAGGCGGGGATAAATGTTGAGGCAGGATATACGGTGAACAATGCCGGGGCTAATGAGTATTGGTACGGTAATAAGTTTAACGGCGCATTGCGTTTGTTTTATTGGCAAGATTACCGTAACACCAGTTTTTTACCGCAAATAGGCATTAACTATGAGCACCGCGAGCGTGATTGGTACAAACCCGACGGATTTTTAAATTTTACGGGGGGTGATGCCCTATCGGCTACTGCTGTGGCCGATGTGTATTTTTATAAGATGGCCGTTGGGGTGGGCGTTAAACAACCCCTTATTTATAATTGGGGTGGCGGAAGTGTTACTGAAAAAATTTCGTTCACATCAAGCATCGTTTATATGTTTTAATGTATCTAATTAATGAAACCGTTTATAAAAAGGGCGGCCTTGGCTGCCATACTGGCGTTCTTTATTACTTCATGTAGCAAGAAGGAACAAAATCCTTCTCCGTCAAATAATCCGGCTGAGAAAGCAGTGTTTGATATACAATCGCCTAAAGAAGGTACTGTATTTAACATTGGCGATACTGTGTGGCTCAAGGGCACAGTTACTACTCAGGATGATTTGCACGGCTACGATGTGAAGATTACCAATACCACTGCGCAAAGTGTGGTGTTTTTTGGCGGCGACCATTTGCATGGCAATACAATAGTGTTAAACTCGTTTTGGGTTAATAATGTTAAAAGCCCTTCAGAAATGGTATTTGAGCTGGCAATTGCAAAAAACCACAGCGGTGATATTGAACGACAACTTGTAAATTTCCATTGTCATCCATAGATAAATAGAAGTTTTAATTGAGCAAAAAACGCTAGGAAACACACTGCCCGGCGTTTTTTGTTTGTTGCAACTTATAAAAGTTGGGTAATCCACCAAGTGTTGCCAAAGGGGTCGGTTATCCCTCCGCTGCGGCCATAATCTTTGTTCTCAGGCGGAAAAATTGAGGTTGCTCCTGCTGTTATTGCCTTTGCATAGCAATCATCAGCATCAGCCACATACACATACAAACCTGCTGTGCAGGGTTGCCAAGGACCGCCTGCCTGCCCAAACATTATCAGGCTGTCGCCTATACTCACTTCGGCGTGCATAATTTCAGTACTGCCTTCGCGTGTATAGCGGCTCACTTCTTGGGCATCAAATACAGCCTTTGTAAAATCAAAAAACAACGATGCGTTGTTTAAAATTAAATAGGGCATTACGGTGTGGTGCCCTGCGGGGATACTAAGTGTTGTCATAGTTTATGGTTTTATAAGGCAAAGGTAGGGGTGAGGTTTTTTAGTAAATTGTATAAACACGACATTTACGTAGCACTCATATACTCAGCACCCTCAGCGTGGCCGCCAAAGTAAGTTTTGGGGTGATGTCCTGAAAAGGCTTTAAAATCACGGATAAAGTGCGATTGATCGTAATACCCGCAATTGTGGGCAATATGGGTGAGCGGCTGCCTGCCGTTTCCTAACTTTAGTGAGTGTTGAAAGCGGGCAATGCGTGTGTATAGTTTGGGACTGAACCCTGAATATTCTTTGAATCTGCGCTCAAACTGGCGTACTGAAAGGCTGTAAGTATCTGCTAATAAGCTTACGTTTCGTGTTTCAGCATCAAACAGCACTTGTTTGATTGATGTTAGAATTCCCGGATGCGGCACAAACTGTTTACTTAACCTTTGTTGCAGGAAGTTTGAAAGCAGTTGTAACCGTTGATGATTAGTTTCAGCAAGCATCATTTGCTCTTCAAGGAAACGGTTGTCGTTGTTTACAAGCGTTTCCCAATCAGGGGCTTGGTTACTGGTTTCGTAGGTAGGGATGCCAAATAATAAAGGGATTGCAAAAGGGTATAAGTACACCCCGAAAATGCTGAAATCTTCTGTAGTTATAAACCTTCGGTAATGTTGTGATTGACCGTGTAAATGAAACAGGGGAGAGGGTAGGTTGCCGTTGGGTGTGATTTCATTAAACCGGCCTTTGTAGTGGCAAATCAATTCAGGGCAACCATCGGCATACGAACGGTATATATAAGGCGTTTGTGCAGAAGCCTCACCCTCAAGCACCCAAAAACTGCGCACATACAGTGCCAGCGAAGGAGGTGGAGGGGTAGTGAGGTAACGCATGATGAAACAAAAATAGAACTAAGTAATAAACAAAAAAGCCTTTCAGGATTTCTGAAAGGCTTTCGGTGTTGTGCCCAAGACCGGGGTCGAACCGGTACGAGTGTTAGCTCACTGGTGTTTGAGACCAGCGCGTCTACCAATTCCGCCACCTGGGCAGGTAGTTTTCCTTTTAATACCGCACTGCTACAGGGTAGCAGGGATAATTAAGGGGTTGCAAATGTATGTAAAGTTTCTATTAAGCGCAAAATATATTTACGTTTATGATAAATTTCTTTTGCTTTTAACAGAAGTGTTTGTTTTTCAGTATCATTTGCTGCGTCGAATTTTATACCTGTTCCAGTAAGTTGCCTGTTTATGTCTGTTTGCAATGCCTCCACTTGTTTTTGCAGGTCTGCAATCATGGTTCTGTCCGGATTTAACTCAAACTCCATCAACGCCTCGTTAATGTCCATCATCTCCATTAAAAAATCAGGGGGCAACGAGTGTTTATCTCCTTCAGTTACCAATCCTTGCAAATCCAAAATGTGATGGACACGATGGTAATAATCTTTTAAGGTTTTGTAGGCATTATTGTTCAGGGTGCTCATCTCAAGCATTTCAGCTTGTTTAGCACTGTCTTCCTGCCCAAAATGGTCGGGGTGGTAGCTGCGAGTATTTTGGTAATATTTGTCCTTTAGCAGCTTCTCATCAATATTAAAAGCAACCGGCAGGCCAAAGAACTCAAAATAGTTAACAGATGTCAAACCTTACTTGGTGAAAATTTTATAAAAGTCGTTACCGAAGATAAACACCATCAGCGACAGCAATATCACCATACCGATTACTTGCATCACGTGCAGGAATTTTTCGGGCAATGGGCGGCCGCTTATCATTTCTATCAGTAAAAATACTACGTGTCCGCCGTCAAGTGCGGGGATGGGAAGCAAGTTCATAAAGGCAAGGATTACCGAAAGCAAACCGGTTAGGTTCCAAAAACGTTGCCAGTCCCAATCGCTGCCAAATTGCTGAGCAATGCCCACAGGGCCTGACAGTGACTTGGATGCATCGGCTTCGCCTTGGAATATTTTGCCAAAAAAGCGAACGTTTAGGCTTAGGTTTTCAGCGGCTAAATCATAGCCCACACCAAAGCTTTGGCCAAAACTAAAGCGCTCAACAATAACGGTATCGGGCAAATCAGTTTTCGGTATTAAGCCAATCCGGCCTTCATTATCAATATTGGCTACAAGCAGTAGGGTATCATTGCCCCTAACCACCTTTAGTGGTGCCCAATGCTTAGGGTGGTTTCTAACCAATTTGGTAAACTCGTGGAAATACTCAACCCGTTTGCCATAAATCTCAATGATTTTATCCCCCCTTTTTAACGCGGCAGTCTTTTGATTTCCGTTCTTAGTTACTGAGTCTACTGTGAATTTTGTACGCATGGCAATAAAGTTGTTCTTATTATCCGCCATACTGTCTATAAACCCTTTAGGAAGCGTAATATCTATCCTTTTACCATTGCGCTCTACTGCATATACAGCACCGTCTAAGTAATGGTTTGGGTTGGTAACCTCCCTAAATGTGGTTACTTTTTTGCCGTCAATTTCAAGAATTTTATCACCGTCTTCAAAACCTACACTACGTCCCAAATCAAGGGCAGCAATACCGTGTATGGCTTTTTCCATCGGGTCTGATTCACGGCCGTAGCCAAAAGCTAAAAAGGCAAAAATCAATATACCCAAGATGGCGTTTACGGTAACACCACCAATCATTACTATCAGGCGTTGCCAAGCCGGTTTTGCGCGAAACTCCCAAGGTTCAGGGTCGTGTTTTAAATGGTCGGTATCCAACGATTCGTCAATCATCCCCGCAATTTTCACATAGCCGCCCAATGGCAGCCAGCCTATACCGTATTCTGTATCGCCTTTTTTAAAGCTGAATAGTTTTATTCCCCAAGCATCAAAAAACAGGTAAAATTTCTCTACCTTAATTCCAAAAGCCCTTGCGGCTAAAAAGTGTCCTAACTCGTGCAGGGTTACCAAAATGGCCAGTGAAAGAATCAACTGCCCGGCCATTACCAATACATCCATCTATATTTATTTATTATTTGTGGTCGATATTACAAATTTCGAGCCGCAAAGGTAGTTTTTTTCGGCGAGTGGCTCTTGCTAAACTATTAAAAGTCTATTTGGCCGTATTTGCCTGCTTCGTAATCCATAATAGCGGTTTGTATTTCTTTAAAACTGTTCATTACAAAAGGACCGTAAGGAACAATCGGTTCGCCGATGGGCACACCCCCGTAAAGCATCAGGTCGCGGTCTTCATCGGATGGGTTGCTGATGGGCAGCCCCACGCTGTGGTCGTCAAATATCGCCATGTGATAGCTGCTTACCGGAGTTTTATCTTCACCCAGCAACACTTCATTTTTAGGAACGTACGCAAACATCTTATAATCCAGGGGTACTTGAAGCTGTACTTCGGTTTTGGCAGGCAAATGCAAGTGGTACACAAATACTGGGCTAAAGGTTTTAACGGGAGAAACGAGGTCTCCGTAGCTTCCGGCAAGTATTTTCAGGTAAGCTCCGTTTTCAAATGTGTGGCGGGGTATTTCACTGTCATTCAGGTTAAAGTACTCAGGTTGATGACCTTTGTATTTTGCAGGTAGGTTTATCCATAGTTGAAAACCGTGCAGCATTCCCCCTTGTAAAGAAAATTCTTTGCTTTGTTTTTCAGAATGGATAATACCGCTCCCTGCTATCATGTATTGCATTCCTCCGGTTCCGGCTATGCCGTGGTTACCCATGCTGTCTTTATGCTCTATTTCACCTTCAAGTATATATGATAGTGTGATAAAACCGCGGTGCGGGTGTTCATCGGTTCCTTTTTGGGGACCCGGAGCTTGTTCAGTTGGCCCCATTTGGTCAAGCAATAAAAAGGGGTCAAAGTTTTTCAGTTCCCTATTGGGTAAAGGACGGTTTATATACATACCCGGAGCTAATAACTCCCTTGTGGCAGCGTATTTTTGAGTTACTTTTCGGCTCATTGTTCTAAAATTTCATTTGTATGTACAAATGTTGAGCCAAAGTGGTTTTGGTTGTTGGTGGTTAGTGATTAGGTGTAGGTTTTAATTTGGTAGGAGCGTTTTTACGACGGGCATAAAGCCCATCGCTTTGAGAATTGCAGCGCGGAGCAGGGTTTTAAACCCTGCTCCGCGCTAAAATTTTAAAGAACAGGATTTTATATCCTGTAATTTTATTGCTGAGGGCTTTAACCCACCTTAGACAGAAGAAATATCTACTTGCCGAAGTCACAAAAAAGGCTAGCCTTTCCTTTCGAAATCCTTCTAAAGTATATATTGAAATAACCTAATGAGCGAAGTGCATTTTTCAAATCAACCACCGTACCCATTTTTAGTTCGCGTTCAAAAAGTAGGTTTATGTTTGCTGTTTGAGGCTCCCAGCTATGAATTGGGGTTAAGAGTTTTGTTAAAGTATCTAAATCGTTATAATAGTTTCCTTGCCAGTAATATAAGGCAGTATCGGTTCCCCTTTTATAGCCTACTGTAATGGTATTTTCAATGATACTTCTCATTTCTATACTTTTTTTACAGCTATCGGTAATTAGATCAATAATCATAAGAGGTTCAGAATAATAAGAAGGCTTTCCTCTTACATACCTGTTGCCCTCTATTATCAAACTATCAGGATAAAACTTTGCTGGGAAAGATTGCGTGCCAATGTTTAGGGAATTTTCTGTGACAATCACTTTTTCCTGTATGCGGTTAAGCCATGATGTTAAAACTGTTACACTGTCATTTTCAATATTCAGATAGTCGAGTGTGTAGATTACCCATCCTGATTTGTAATTGTCTTTCACTAAATACCATTCCCCTTCAATGGATTTATGGTTTTGTTCAGGCTTCAAACAGCCTAACTGCAATAAACAAAAAAGAAACAGCAGTAATCTCATGCTATCAAATCTTTCCCTCGTCCATCCATATTTTGGCCTTAAGCACCGTCATTACCGTAAGACTGTCGGTCACTTCGTTGTCCATTACCATGCGGTACAATTGGGCAAAAGGCAGTTTGCGCACCTCAAGACGTTCATCATCGTCGGGGTGTGGTTCGGTAAAGCTCAATCCCTTTGCTACATACATATAGGCATATTCGTTAGTAGCACTGTTGCTGGTATGGCTGGTGAGTAATAGCTGCCAATCACGGGCTATAACTCCGCATTCCTCTTGCAATTCACGCTTGGCACTCTCTATCGGCTCCACATCCAAATGACCACCGCCTTCGGGTATTTCCCAACTGTATTGGTTAATAGGGTAGCGGTACTGGCCCACAATCCAAGTATTATAGTCATCGTCAAGCGGTAATACTCCAATAGCAAGGTTTTTAAACTCAGTAACGGTATAAATACCATTACTTCCGCCGGGGTTTATTACCTTATGGTGGTTAATGCGAACCCAAGGGGTTTCGTGCACAATCTCCGATGATAAGGTCGTCCAAGGGTTTTCCTGACTCACGTTTATAAAGTTTTTTCAAAAATATCTTTTTACTACGCCCTGTGGGGTTTTATTTTGGTTAAAAAACCACAAGTATTGATAAACAAGGCACAAGTACAAAAACGTTTCAATGTAATAGCGCTTTGGTTTTTAGTTGTGGCCTATCTACACTACTTGCGCCCCCTGTTTTTGGTCGATTTTTGGTACGATGAGGTGATGAGTTTAGAAGAGTTCATTCTTGTACCCTTCAAAAAAACGGTTACCGATTACCCGGTTCCCAACAATCATATCTTTTTTAGTCTGTTGATGAACGGCTGGCTGAAATTATGGGGCATACACACCTTTGCTGAAGCCGTACAATCCATTTGGGTAGTTAGGTTATTACCCGCGTTATTTAGTTCGGTAGCATTGTTTACTGTAGCCGCCACCGTAAACAGGGCTACAAAACAACGATGGGGCGTAGTGGGCATGGTTTCCCTTATGGCTATGCTGCCTTTTTATAACTACGCAACGCAGGTAAGAGGGTATGGGCTTAGTATATTGCTGATTACATTGATAACCAACAGACTGGTAGCCTATTACCAAACCCGCAAAGCAATGTCGGGTGTATGGGCAAGTGTATTCACAGCATTGTTTATTTATACTATCCCTTCTAATCTATACCCTGTGATTGCATTCTTAGCCGTTGCAGGAACAATGTGTTTATGGACATTAGCTAAGGAAGGTTTTAAACAGGCTGTAAATTCAGTCCATGCAAAGGCGGCATTGTTTGTGGGGAGTGGAGTAGTGGTGGCGATTTTGCTATACCTACCCGTTTTTAAACAAGTAATTAGCAATGATTATGTAAAATCAGCGGGGATGTTCAGGGTTGAGATATGGAGTGAAGCCTTACAAATACTTAAGTATTTACTTAAGCCGTATTTCATATCACTCATTATCATAGTTTGGGGGTTATGGTTTGCTGTGGCCAAAAAAGCAGATATGCGAGTCGTGGCAGTTCTGGCAGTTGTAATTGCGCTGCCCTTTGTGTTTAGTTACCTGCGGGGCGATAAACCCTTTGATAGGGTGTTTTTATGGATTTGCCCGCTATTGGCCATCGTCACAGGTGTTTTTTATACCTATTTACACGAAGGATTTATTAAGCGTTCAATGATGGCCACTTCGTTTGATTTTGTTGTTATGGTTGGTTTGCTATTTGGATTGCAAGATGCCAAAAGAAGTGCTGAGGCACGGTTGGCTGTTGACCTGAAAAACGAAGTAAACCGCTGTGATATTTACTACAACAATCTGCTTACTACGTATCATACCAATCAAAATTTGGGGTGGTTTAAACAAAATTATTATACCGATAGTGCAGTAGTGTATTTACACGAAGTTGACAAATATGCCATGCACGGGTATTTACCCTTACATGCTATACAATGGGAGCCAGACCCACAAAAAATTAAATCGGTGGATAGGTACTTTATCATCACTTTTGCCCCTACCAAAGCCCAAAACTATTATTTGCAGTTTGACAGCAACTATACATTTAAAAGACTGAATCCTGATTTGGATTATGTTAATATCATAGAGGCTGTACGTGTTACTGATTAGTTAACACAAAGCTTTTAAGTTTACTTTTCGATTACTACAAACAAGTAGTCACCCAACTCATCGTTGTAGTGGGCTTTAACTTTTTCAAAAGTTTCGCGTTCAATGTCAGTAGCAAGTTGTGCAAGTCCTTGTTCCACCTCTTCTTTGTTTGCCAGGGCAGCAAACGAAGAAATACCCTGACGTATTAGAGCATCAAAGTAAAGTTTAGGTTGATTTTTGCCCACGTACAAAAACTTGTCCTGCAAGTCGTTTTTCACGTAGTACTTATGATTGGCAGTAATTTTTAATCCCGCTTCCGAAACCGCCGACTCAATAGCGGTGTATGATGGCATCTGACGGATTGAGCGTTCAAGCATTTTAGGGAAATAATGATTGAGCCAATACCCTTGCATTTGCTCAGCCGTTGAGGTAAAAATTACCATACGGGCATTGGGTTTCAACACTCGGTACAGCTCTTTAAAAGCAAGGACTAAATTAGTCCAATGGTGGATGGTAAGAGTGCCTATCGCCCCGTCAAAATAATTGTCCGTAAACGGAATGTTCTCAGCACTGCCTAATTGCCATTTCACCGATTGACTTTTGGTTTTGGCTTGCTCCAACATCAGTGTTGAAGGTTCAACACCCACCATGTTAATGCCTTTGTGGGCCAGCGTGATAGTATAATTGCCCGTACCGCACCCTATATCCAAACAAACCCCTTCGGGTTGTGGCTGTAATAACCCAAAAAGTGTTTGCGCCAAATACGGGTCGGCGGTACGTGTTTGATTGTATTGGCTGCCAATGGTGTTATAGGTCGTCATGCGATGTGTTTGTTTACGACATAATTTGTTTTAGACAAAAAATACTCAATTAGTTTGACAATTAAGCATATGTTGGTTCAATCAGTTTAAGCAATCAATGAGCAAAATTATAAACTGACGAGTGTTGAAAAGGTACTAAGCCATTTCCAACTTGGGCAATTGCCATTCGGGTATTGTACCGTCGGCATTCTCCACCAAACCGTCGCGTAAGCGAACAATGCGTTTGGCGCGCTGTGCAATATCTTCTTCGTGGGTAACCACAATAATCGTGTTGCCTTGTTTGTGCAAATCTTCAAACAACTGCATTATTTCTACCGAGGTTTTGGTATCCAAGTTACCGGTAGGCTCATCGGCCAATATAATACTGGGTCTGTTTACCAGTGCGCGGGCTACAGCCACCCGTTGGCGTTGTCCGCCTGAAAGTTCGTTAGGTCTGTGGTTAACACGGTCGCCCAACCCCACTGATTTTAATACCTCCATCGCGCGTGCTAAGCGTTCTTCTTTTTTTATCCCTGCATATATCAGCGGTAAAGCAACATTCTCCAGTGATGATAAACGGGGTAATAGGTTAAACGTTTGAAATACAAACCCGATTTCCTGATTACGGATATCGGCCAACTCATTATCCCCCATGCTGCTCACGTCTTTCCCGTTAAGCATATAGGTGCCGGCGGTGGGTGTATCTAAAGCTCCCAATACATTCATCAGGGTAGATTTCCCCGAACCCGAAGGCCCCATCAAAGCAACGTATTCACCCTTAAATATTTCGATATTTACATCTTTAAGGGCATACAGCACCTCGGTGCCCATAATATACCTGCGTTGGATGTGTTGTAAATGGATTAATGCACTCATGGATTTTTTTGTTTGCGATTAAAAGTTGTTGAAATAATACTCAGCCTTTATCAATCACCTTAGGTGCGCGGAAATAATCACTATCTTTCTTAGGAGCATTTAATAACGCCTCTGCTTTATCCAAATGGCCCTTTACCTCATCAGCACGCAACACGTTCACATCTTCAGTCATATAAATCAGTGGTTCAACTCCTTCTGTATCCACTTGGTTCAACTGCTCACAAAAACCGATTATTTTTTCCAAATCGGCTTTAATGGCATCACGTTCTCCGGCTTCAAACTCAAGCCTGGCCAAGTGCGAAAGGTGGTTTACCAACTCATCGTTTACTTGCATATTCGTTCAATTTTGTTTCAATAATATGAAAAACATTTTGTTTCAACTCCTCTGCATCAGAGGGTTTTAGATGGGCAGCCGCAATAGGACGATGAACATACATTCGCAGCTTTCCGGGGCGGGCAGCAAAGGGTCCGTATTCAGGTACTTTTATCCAGTTATCAGGTAAAGTAACCGGCAATACATAAGCGCCTGATGCTATCGCTGCTTTAAATGGGCCGTCTTTAAATCTTCCTAAATCGGGTACCCACGTACCGATAGTTCCTTCCGGAAATATCACAATACTTGTACCATCTTCCTGCATCCGTTTGTTGGCAAGCTTGAAAGCCGCCGCAGCATTGTGCGGGCTTTTACGGTCAACCCCTATATCCATTGTTCTGAAAAACCGTCCAAAAACGGGTATCCGTTCCAACTCAGCTTTTGCCATAAAAGTTACATACCCGGGCAATCCGCAAGTAATAACGGGAATATCAACGTACGAAGTATGATTAGCCACCACAACGTATGTCTTTTTTGGGTCGAATTCTTCCTCAAACTCCACTTTTAACCATAAACCCGATAAGGTCATCAGGAACCATCCCCACACTTTGCGCCCGAAGTGGGCCGCCGGATACATCTTTTTATGAGAAAGTGTAACGGCAAACCAAGGATACAGCACTATAAAACCAAACCCCAACAAAAAGAAAAACCACCAACCGTGTATGCGTTGCAACGCATTAGGGTGGGGTATTTTAGAGGCTTTTTTTCTAGCCATTCATCACAGTTTTTAATTGCTCAACCTGATATTTTAAGAAGTTTTCAAGGGGTTTCACTGCCACCATCTTCAAAAACATATTCAAATCAGCTTCAAGTATGGCGTTTACAGTGCAACCGTTTGCAGCAGGGTTAATCACCCATTTCAGCATAAAATCAAAAGGTTTTCTGCCGTCCGGCTCAAGAGCAATCAGTGCATCTTCAATCGTTTCTTTCATCCTCAATGCCAAATCAGCCGTGCCTTGGATGGTGAAACTACAAGTTACCTCAGTACTTTGCCAGTTAATTACCTGTGCGGGCATTAGCTGTTTATGGTTGTTGCAATCTGCCAAAAAAGCAAATACTTCTGCCGAAGGTTTGTTTATAGCCGTTTGGCCTGCTTCAATTACTGTCATTGTTGTTTTCTGGTTGCTATTACTGATGCTACTATAACGGATAAAAGCAGGCCGATAAGTACCAACGGGCCTGTGAATGAAATGACCGCACCTGAAAAGGTGAAAAGCTGTCCGGCTTTATCTAATTTGGTTTGTACCACTTTTGCTGAGTCAGCAGCCATTTGCTCAATGCGAGGCCTGTCGGCTTGGGTGGTGCGAACAGTATCATTATAGTTCACTACAAAATTCTCTTTGTATTGGGCAATTGTGGTGGCTGTAGAGTCTTTTTCTTTTACAAAAAAGGTCTCTGCCTCTTTCATATAAGTTACTTTAACCTCAGGGTTTATGTAGTTGAAATAGATAACATATCCGATAGCAGTAACTATGGCCGCCATTGCAGAAATAAGAATACCATTGAACATACAACGTGCAAAAGAAATGTGCCCGTTGTTACGTTGTTTATAATCCCTCAATGCAAGGTAAATACCGGTACCTAAGGTTAGTAGGTTTATGACTAAGATGTAGAGTTTGGTAGAAGGGTCTTTAAAAATATCTAATTGGTTGCCGACTAAGGTTTCAATAAGGATAAATGCTCCGGCTAGCGCACCCCACAAATACGTTTGTTTCATTTTGGTTCAATAAAAAATGCCTTCGGCAAAAATACATTACCAAAGGCATATAAATGCTTTTTTACTGCCCAAAAAGACAGTTAATATTTTTAAGGAAAAAGTCTTATGCTTCGTCAGCGCGGTCGTAGTCTTCCGAGTATTCAGCTTGTGAGCGGTTAAACTCCTCAAAATCATACTCAGGCATCAGCTCGCTTTTCACGTGGTTTATGGTGTCGTTCAAGGCATCCATAAATTTGTTAAAATCTTCTTTATACAAAAAGATTTTATGCTTCACATACATCCCGTTATCCTGCCTTTTTTTGCTCTCGGTAATGGTTATGTAATAGTCATTCCCACGGGTAGATTTAACATCAAAAAAATAGGTGCGTTTTCCTGCCCTTATTTTTTTTGAGTAAATCTCATCTCTATCATTTTTGTTAAAATCCTCCATTTTAATCCTCTATTGCGTTTCGTTTAGTTCTGCAATTACTCCAATATTTCTGTAAAAATAGAAAGTTGCTGGCATTATTTGCAAATTTTAGTCGATTTTTTTTTTGCTGCAAAGGGGATTTTTGATATATTATGCTGTGGTGTCTTCAACCTCTTCGCGCATCTGCTTGTAATATAGCTCGGCATACTTGCCGCCTGCCTCTAATAGGGTTTTGTGGTTTCCCGTTTCTATTATCTCTCCGTCGTCAAGCACAATAATGTTGTCAGCGCCTATTACTGAAGAGATTCGGTGGCTGATAATTATCGCAGTTTTATCTTGAAAAATGTCTTTAAAATTAGTCAAAATAGTAGCCTCGGTTTTAGTATCTACGGCTGATAAGCAATCATCGAGCAATAAAATTTCAGGCTCTTTAATAATTGCCCTTGCTATGGCTACACGTTGTTTTTGGCCTCCTGAAAGCGTTACACCGCGCTCGCCCACCATGGTTTCAAACTGCTTCGGAAAATCCATAATATTATCATAAATATCGGCCTGTTTTGCAGCTTGAGCCACCTTCTCGTGCGGGTTTTCGCGGTTACTTAAGCCAAAAGCAATATTTTCAGAAATACTATCGCTAAACAAAAACACATCTTGTGGCACATAGCCCACACGCTCCCTAAAATCTTCAAGATTAGTAGCACTAAGAGGTTTTCCGTCAATTAATATTTGGCCTTCCTGCACATCGTACAAACGTAATAGCAACGATGCTATGGTACTTTTACCCGAGCCTGTAGAGCCAATAATACCAAAGGTTTGTCCTTTTTGTATACTGAAATTAATATTGGTTAATGCCTTTTGTTTGGCATTTTCATACTTAAAGCCCACATTCACAAACTCAATGGCGTTGTTAAAATCAAAGGGTTGGTGGCTGGTATTTACAATTTCGGGCTGGGTATCTAAAAATTCATTGATACGGGCTTGTGAAGCGGCGGCTCTTTGCACCAGCGATGTAATATAACCCAATGATGCCACCGGCCATGTAAGCATGTTCACATAAATCACAAACTCGGCAATATTACCATAGGTTAGCTCTCCGGCAATTACCAGCTTACCGCCTATAAAAATGGTTAGCAAAGTACTAAGCCCCACCAGCATCATTATTAGAGGGAAGAACAACGCATCCACCTTCACCAGCTTCATCGATTTTTCTTTATAGTCTTCGCACTCTTTTTCAAAAGCACGTTGCGATGCGGTTTCTTTGGCAAATGCTTTGATGATTTTGATGCCCGAAAACGCCTCTTGGGTAAAGCTGGTTACTTTTGATAGTTGCGATTGTATTTTATCGCTCTGTTGCTCAATCATCGTATTCACATAGTAGATAGCAATGGCCAAAATGGGCAGTGGTATCAGTGAGTACAGCGTTAGCTCAACATTTATAGAAAGCATGATACCGATAACAACCACAAACAGGGTGATGGTGTTGATAAAGTACATTATGGCGGGACCTATGTACATACGCACGCGCCCTACATCCTCGCTGATGCGGTTCATCAAATCACCTGTATTGTTTTTGCGGTAAAACGATTGTGATAGTTTTTGGTATTGCGCATAAATGTCGTTTTTCATGTCGTACTCAATATGCCTTGATACCACAATAATGGTTTGACGCATAAAGAACATGAATATGCCTTTTAGTATCGTGGTGCCCACAATCAGCATAAAAAAGTAAAGGCTCACGCGGCCAATTGCTTCAATGGTGCTATCATTTATTACAAAACCGGGTGCATCGGTTATTTTTTTGCCTTCGCTCATGGCTTCGCTCACCAGCGGGCCAATCCATACGCCAAAAATGTTAGAAACGGTTACAAACAAAGTACCCAACAGCAACTTCCAGCGGTACTTAAACAGGTATTTATTAAGGGTAGATAAGGTTTTCAAGGGAATATTAAAAATAGGGTTATGTTAAGCCAAAAAAAATTACTTTTGCGGCATCTTTTTAAAACCGCACAAAATTATCACATTATGTTGGAAACTAAAGAAAACATTCAGGCCACACAGGTTGACCTATTTGGGCAACTTTCTACGTTCGATCACGAACAAGTAGTTTTTTGCCAAGACAACCACACCGGCCTAAAAGCCATTATTGCCATACACAACACGGTTTTGGGACCGGGGTTGGGTGGTACCCGCATGTGGCTTTATAACAACGAAAAGGATGCCATAAATGATGCTTTGCGTCTTTCTCGCGGAATGACGTATAAAGCTGCCATTAGCGGATTGAACCTTGGCGGAGCAAAAGCGGTTATTATTGGCGACGCTAAAACACAAAAGAGCGAAGCTCTTTTCCGTAAATTCGGGCGTTTTGTTGAGAACCTAAACGGTAAATACATTACTGCTGAAGACGTGAACACTACTACCAAAGATATGGAGTACGTGAACATGGAAACTGAGCACGTTGTAGGTTTGCCCGAGTGGACAGGCGGCGGCGGCGATCCTTCGCCCGTTACGGCTTTCGGTACTTACATGGGTATGAAGGCATCTGCCAAGCAAGCATGGGGTAACGACAGTTTGGCAGGCAAAACTGTGGCAGTACAAGGTATTGGTAAAGTTGGTTTCCACTTGTTGGAGCATTTGCACAACGAGGGAGCTAAAATTTATGTTACCGACCTTAACCAAGACATCCTTAAAAAAGCTAACGAAACTTTTGGTGCTATTGTAGTACCCGGAGATGATATTTTTGGCTTAGACGTTGATATTTTTGCACCTTGTGCTATGGGTGCCATACTGAACGACCAAACTATCCCTCAATTGAAGTGCAGCATTGTGGCCGGCGCAGCTAACAACCAACAAGCTGACGAAAAGGTACACGGACCTATGCTGAAAGAAAAAGGCATTTTGTATGCACCTGACTTTGTAATTAATGCAGGTGGTTTGATTAACGTTTACAGCGAGTGGACAGGCTACAACAAAGAGAAAGCCTACTCACAAGCTGAGAATATTTACAACACCATTTTGAACATTTATTCTCACGCTGATGCGCACAATACTCACCCGCAAGCTGCTGCAATAGCACTTGCTGAAAAGCGTATTCACGATACAATGAAACTACGTTCAACGTATTAATCCATAAGATTAACCGATACTAAAGCCTGTGTGCATTTGCACACAGGCTTTTTTGTTTTTTGGCGACGGACATAAAGCCCGCCTCGAAGGTGTTCGTTTCGAATGGTTTTATACCATTCGAGGCGGAAATACCCCAAAGCCCCGAATTTTATATTCGGGGGAATTACAAATAGCAATTTCGGCGATTACACTGAGACGGGCATAAAGCCCGCCTCTTTTGCGGGATACGTCCCGAAGGGTTTAAAACCCTTCGGGCGCTAATACTCAATAGCCCGAATTTTATATTCGGGGAATTACAAATAAGCTGTTTCGGCGATTACACTAAGACGGGCATAAAGCCCGCCGCTCTTATATCGCGCAACCCACGAATGGTTTTAAACCATTCGCGGGTATTTCAATCTCTAATCACTCACCACTAAACCCCCATAAATTAACAGTTGCCCATTGGCTGCTCACCAATTATATTTGCACCCTAAATTTTTTAGACCCTACAAATCATGACAAAAGGACCTATATCACAGTTTATCACCCACCACTATCGTCATTTTAACGCCGCTGCTTTGGTTGATGCTGCCAAAGGCTACGAAACCCACTTGCTTGAAGGCGGTAAAATGTTGGTGAGTCTTGCCGGTGCTATGAGTACAGCCGAATTGGGCATCTCATTGGCAGAAATGATACGTCAGGACAAAGTGGCGATTATAAGCTGTACAGGGGCAAACCTTGAAGAAGATATAATGAACCTTGTGGCGCATACCCATTACAAGCGTGTGCCTAACTACCGTGATTTGAGCCCAAAAGAAGAGTGGGACTTACTTGAGCAAGGGTTTAACCGTGTTACCGATACCTGTATACCTGAGGAGGAAGCATTCCGCCGCATACAACGCCATATACACAAAATATGGAAAGATGCCGAAGACAGCGGCGAGCGCTACTTCCCTCACGAGTATATGTATAAACTGTTGTTGAGCGGCGTAATGAAAGAAAATTACGAAATACCTGTTGAACACAGCTGGATGATTGCAGCAGCCGAAAAGAACCTGCCCATTATTGTTCCCGGTTGGGAAGACAGTACCATGGGTAACATTTTTGCCAGCTACTGTATTAAAGGTGAACTGAAAGCCAGCACCATGAAAAGCGGTATAGAATACATGGTATGGTTGGCCGATTGGTACCGTAAAAACAGCGGTGGCAAAGGCGTAGGTTTCTTCCAGATAGGTGGCGGTATTGCTGGCGATTTCCCCATTTGCGTGGTGCCTATGATGTATCAGGATTTGGAGTGGCACGATGTTCCGTTTTGGAGCTATTTCTGCCAAATCAGCGATTCAACCACATCATACGGTTCATACAGCGGTGCGGTGCCCAATGAAAAAATTACATGGGGTAAATTAGACATCAACACACCTAAATTTATTGTTGAGTCTGATGCCACCATCGTAGCCCCCTTGATATTTGCTTATTTGCTGGGCTGGTAAGGGCTTCTTCCCTCCACTCACCCCACGTAAGCAATTTATCAGAAAAGTAACGTTGCCCGTTTATATTGGCAGCCATTGATAGATTAGTTGAAATACCCTTTAGGGGTGAGTGAAATGAACAAAAAAATAGAATTTGATGCCGTTTTAATTTCTGCCGGTGATGGCGGAGGTGTATATGCCGAGGTACCTTTTAACGTAGAGGAAGTTTTTGGCAGCAAAGGCCGTGTGCCTATTACTGCCCTTATTGAAGGCGAATCTTACAAGGGCTCGCTGATGAATATGGGCACGGGCTGTCATATTTTCCCCGTACTAAAAGCCATTCGCGAGAAAATCGGGAAACAGGTAGGCGATACCATTCATGTAGTGGTTGAGCGCGATACTCAAGAACGTGTGGTGGATGTGCCCGATGAGCTTGGGCAGCTATTGGCCGCCAACCCTGCTGCAAAACAGTTGTTTGACGGGCTTTCGTTTACCAACCGCAAGGAGTATGCCCGATGGATAAGCGATGCAAAACGTGAAGAGACCAAACAAACCCGCCTTACACAAACCCTTGAAAAGCTAATGGACGGCAAAAAGAACCCTGCCGATAGGTAGTGTCAATATGAGTAATCTGAAACTAAATAATGAAAATTCTTTACTGGTGAAAACATGGGGGAAGAACTTTTGGAGTTGAAATCAATAATAATCTCTAGCTGGGGGTATATATTGCCTATAATAACTTTTGTATTAGGGGTTACCTCATCAGTTTTGATTGAAAAATGGAAACTGAAAAGAGATTTAAAAAATCTCAGAAAGATGCTTTTCGCATATAAAGAATCATTGGTTAAATCAATTGAAAATCAAATTCTTAATTATAATAGATATAAAGAATCATTGGAGAATCTAAAGAGTATAAGTATTGTTAATTTTGATAGAGTTGCTTTCAACTTTGATTTTTTTGATGCTCTTAATAAAGAAAGACTTTATATGGCCCATAGAAGTCGTAAGGATAAAGTTAACCTATATAATTTTTTTGTTTTTCATTCATATTTTAAAAATGTGGAGCAAGATATGGGAGAGCAGTACAAAGAATTAATGGAACGTTTCAGAGGATTAATGGGTAGATGGAATGTTGAAATAAAGTCTGTACACGACTTTATGAGTAACTTGAATGTATCAGGCTTTTCATTTACTGATGCTGAAAAAGAAGAGTTAATGGAGATTTATAGAAATAAGAATTTAAATAATTCAAGTAGTCTACAAGAAATCGTAAGCCTTTGGATTATACCTTTTATAGAGATACTTACTAAGAAATATAATTCCGTGAAAGGGTCAGATTCAGACCTATATAAGTATATAAAAGATTTTCATAGTATTAAAGAAATATATGATGAGTTCGGCGTTTTAAATCAGAGTGCCATTGAGTATGTTGATGGAAATATTACAACCCTTAATACATCTCTTAAACAAATAAATAATATCTAATTCAAAACCACAATGAGCCTACACATCAATTTATCCTGTGTAGCTCATTATTCCTTGATATAAATTCACAATGAATTACCCTTTTAACATCGAAGAGAAATTAGGCTTCGATATCATACGAAATAAAATACGCGAAAAATGCCTTAGCTCTTTAGGGGCGGCATTTGTAGATAAAATGAAGTTTAGCACCGCTTTTGATAAAGTGGTGCAACGCTTGGCACAAACCGACGAGTTTTTGCGCATCCTGCAAACCGAGAATAACTTTCCTTCGGATAATTACATCGACGCTACCCGCCATTTTAAGCATTTGGGCGTTGAAGGCTTTTTCCTGAGCGAATTCCAATTGCACGAAATACGGCTTTCATTGTCCACCTTCGGGCAGGTAACCCGTTTTGTGGAGACTAAGAAAGACTTGTACCCGCAATTAGCAGAGTTGTTTAGAGACGTCAAGTTTGACGATACCATTATCCGTAAAATAGATCGCATACTTGACAAAGACGGGAACATGAAACCGTCGGCCTCACACGAGTTGCTGGATATTGAAGCCGGAATTGTAGAAGCCAACCGTGAGTTGCAACGCAAAGTAAACAGCATTTTGCGTCGTGCCCAAAGCGAAGGCTGGGCTGCCGATACCGACGTATCGGTGCGTGATAACCGCTTGGTAATTCCCATTTTGGCCGAACATAAACGTAAAATACCCGGTTTGGTACACGATGAATCGGCAACGGGGCACGTGTATTACATAGAGCCTACCGAGATATTGGAGCTAAACAACCAGTTGCGCGAGTTGCAAATAGAACGCCGCCGCGAGATTGAACGCATCCTTCGCCAGATATCAGCCGAAATTGCCCCCGAAGCACCCATCCTTACCGAGTATTACCACAAACTAGGGGTGATTGATTTCGTGCGGGCGAAAGCCTCGTTCGGGTTGCAAATTCAGGCCATCGTTCCCAAAATTGAGAACAAAACCTCGTTTGTTTGGAAAAACGCCTACCATCCCATTTTGTGGATGAACCACAAAGCACAAGGTATGGATATTATCCCGCTGGATGTGGACATGAACCCCCAGCAACGCATTATGGTAATATCAGGCCCCAACGCGGGTGGTAAATCGGTAGCCCTTAAAACACTCGGGTTGCTGCAATACATGATGCAAAGCGGTGTACCCGTGCCCATGCACGAGAAATCGCAAATGGGCATCTTCGGACAGATATTTATTGATATCGGCGACGAACAATCACTGGATAACGACCTTAGTACGTACAGTTCTCACCTTACCAACCTTAAACATTTTATCAATTTTGCCGACAGGAAAACCCTGTTTTTGGTAGATGAGATGGGAACAGGTACCGACCCCCAATTTGGTGGTCCTATGGCCGAAGCCATTATGGAGGAGTTGAACCAACAAAAGGCGTATGGCGTAATTACCACGCACTTTAGTAACCTAAAAGTATTGGCCAACAATTCTGCAGGAATGGTAAACGCCAGTATGGCCTACGATACCGCACAGTTGAAACCGCTGTTCAGGTTAGAGATTGGCAAACCCGGTAGCTCGTTTGCGTTTGAAGTGGCTGAAAAGATTGGTTTACACAAACGTGTGATTGAAAAAGCCCGCAAGAAGGTTGGTACTAAGCAAAAGAACGTTGATGAACTGATTGTACGCTTAGAAAGCGAGCGCAACGACGTAGTAGAGCTTAGAGCCTCGCTTGACCAAAAGCAGGAACACGTGGATAAACTGATGAGTCATTACACACAGTTGAAGCAAGAGATTGAGGAGAAGAAGAAAGAACTGTTGCGTAAGGCCAAAGAAGATGCGTTGGAGATTATCAACCAATCGAACCAGTTGATTGAAACTACCATCCGTACTATTAAAGAATCGAAAGCAGAGAAAGAACAAACCGAAAAGGCTCGTAAAACCCTTGAAACCAAGCGTGAGAAGTTGAACGAGGAAGTGATGGCAGAGAAAATAACTGTGCTGCCTCAGGATGGTTTGGCGGAGGGGAATAAAGTGCGTATTAAAGGCCAGTTTGTGGTGGGGGATATTGTGAGTGTGAAGGGTAACAAAGCAGTGGTAGCGTTTGGCGACTTACGCAGCAGCATTGCCCTTGATAAGCTGGAAAAAATAAGCATGAAGGAAGCCAAGAAGATAAAGGAAACTTTTAAGGGCTTTGACTTGAACGAAAAGATGCTGGAGTTTAAACCTGAGATTGATTTGCGTGGAATGAGGGGAGAGGAGGCTATGAATGAAGCGGTAAACTTTATTGATAAGGCGGTAGTGCTGGGCTTTGAGCGTTTACGCATTGTACACGGTAAAGGCGACGGTATCCTTCGCAAACTGCTGCGCGACTACCTTAAAAAGCTAAAGGTGGTGCAATCTATTGCCGACGAACACGTTGAAATGGGCGGGCAAGGCGTGAGTATTGTTACTTTGAAATGATTATAATTTGGAAAGTTTAAAGACTTGCAAAATGTTTAATACAATTGGTGATTCCACTTAGGCAATTTGTTATATTTGTCAAAATAGTGTTGTAACAATTTTTTTCTACATCTCGTGGGCAGTCAAAGTATATATTGGTATCTATCACATACCAATGAATATAGAGGGCATCAATGTTTTCCGCATTCATCTTTTTGCTCCAAGAAGTTCGTCTTGGTTCTTTGAATTGTTTACCATTCACAAGTCTATCTTTTAGTCCCCCTTTTCTAATAAAAGTTGAACCGTCAGGAGATTTAAAACCTGAACGACCAATATAAATTAGTTCCTTTTTCCCTTTTTTCAATTCATAAATAATGTATACACCACTTTTGTTCGTTGGTGCATTGCAGACTTTTCCAAAATTTTCTTTGGGTTTGAAAACAAATTGATTATGTTGTTTAAAATTTATTAAAATATCGTTCATTTCACTCAGACCAAATTTCAAATAAGTAATGTGAAATCCCATCAATATTATAGGGGGTTACAGGTTGCATCTCAAAATCTATAGCTTGACCATTTTGTGTAATTTGTGTAGCCATAAAATAAAAGTTCCCGATTCTACTTACTTCATATGTTGACTCGTGTACAAAGTCTCCATCATGTATTACTTTTCTTAAGCGCGAGCCATGATTTAATTGATTAGCGTTAATTAATGGTTGCCACATATTGTTAGTATTTGTTTATGTTACAATATTGGCCTTTTTCAGCTGACTTTCAAACAAATTCACGATGTTTATATTATGGTTTGCTACTATTTTACTCCCTTATTATACTTATTTCTGTACTCTAACGGCGATAGCCCTGTAATCTTGCGGAACACTTCCCGAAATGCCTTCACGTCAGAATAACCCACATCGTACATTACTTGGTTAATGGTTTTGCGGGTGGTTTCAAATGCTTTTTTCGCAGCTTCAATTTTCACACGTTGCGCATATTCAACCGGAGTATTGCCCGTAGCTTTTATAAAGCGGCGGTCAAAGTTGCGCCTTCCAACTGCAAATTGCGACGACAACTGCTCCATCGATATTTTCTCATTAATGTTCTGCTCAATATAAGCCTGTGCTTTTTGCACCAGCTCATCGCCGTGTTGTTTTTGGCCTGTGAAAATGGCAAACGGCGATTGACTTTGCCTGTCAATTTCAATTTGGAAAACCTTTGAACAAAAAATAGCCGTCGTACGGTCGTAATACTTTTCGATAAGGTAAATAATCAGGTTTAAGAAAGAGTAAGCCCCGCCACAAGTATAAATGCCGTTTTCGTCAGTTATCAGCTTATCCGTTTGTAAATCCACTTTGGGAAACATTGTTCTAAAATTATCCGCCATCGCCCAATTAGTAGAGCAGGTTCTGCCGTCAAGCAATCCGGCAGCGGCCAGCATAAAGGCCCCTGTACAAATGCTCGCCGCCTCAGCCCCGTTTTTATATTGATTCACCAGCCAGTCAATCACTTTTGCGTTGTCTTTTATCGCCTCATTGTAGTTGTGGTTCAATGATGGGATAATAATAAGGTCAGTTTTGGCTATGTCTGATATATCGGTGTGAGGGCGGGCAGTAAATAAGCCTCCAAAAAACTCTACCTCTTTTGATATGCCTGCCAGTTCAATTTTAAACATCTCGTCCCTGCCGCTGTCTTTCCAATATTTATTCGCTCTCATAAATATTTTATAAGTCCCAACAATGCTGCTGAGATTGTTATGACCGTCAGGTACTATTATGGTAAGGTGTTTCATAGGTTTTGAACAAAGGTGGTGATTTATGTTGTCCAAATCAACCCGCTTAATGGTCTATTTTACACCCCTGTAAGGTTAATTGCAGTCACCATATTTGCAGTTGTTATAACAAACGACTAAACATCTATCACTATGAAAACACAAGATTTAACCTTTACACTTATTGTTGACCAAACACCCGAAGTGGTGTTTAATGCTGTTAATAACGTTCGCGGCTGGTGGTCTGAAACCCTTGAGGGCGATTCAGAAAAATTGAACGATGAATTTATATACCGTTACCACGATATGCACTACTCAAAACAACGTTTGGTTGAAGTAGTGCCCAACCAAAAAGTGGTATGGTTAGTTTTGGATAGTTACCTAAGTTTTATTGAGGATAAAACCGAGTGGACAGGAACTAAAATCAGTTTTGAAATTACAAGGGAGCAAGACAAAACCCAATTGCTTTTTACTCACCACGGCCTTAACCCCGAGGTGGAATGTTATAATGCCTGTTTTGACGGTTGGAGCCATTACATAAAAGGCAGTTTGGTAGAACTGATTGCGAAAGGGGAGAGGGTAAGTTCTAACTAACATCATTGAGTAGAAGCTATGGAAACAATGAATGCTGCATTTGGTGTGCAAGAAGTGGCCGCAAGGTTTAATGAACTGGCCATGCAAGAGAAATGGTTTGAGATACAAGACGAACTTTTTGCAGAGGACGTACGAAGTATTGACCCCGCCGGTTCTCCTTATATGGGTTATGCTGAGGGTAAAGCTAATGTGCGTAAAAAGGGCGAAGATTTTGTAAAGAACATTACCGACGTTCATAGGATGCACACTACTGCACCCCAAGTTGCAGGCAGCTTTTTTACAGTCGGTAGAGAAATGGATATTTCCGTTAGCGGTTTCGGCCGAATCCAAATCAATGAAATAATGCTGTACGAGGTGAGGAACGGGAAAATTGTATTAGAGCAGTTTTTCTATACTGTATAATCTGCTAACTAACATTGTATAGCGGACCATCTTAAAGGCCTGAGCAATCTATAAGTGAACAATTTTGCCACAACAACGCTAAGGCGCTATTTACTTTGCGCCTTAGCGTTGTTGTGGCATTTTTATTTAAAGGTCGTCCATCCTTTTTAAAATTAATTTTCAATAAGTTTTGAAAATACAAAAATTTACTTACCTTTGATGTGTGATTTGAACAGGGCAGTTGGCCCTTTTTTAAAGTTATAAATTTTCAAATGTTTTTGAAAGTTAAATAAAAATGATTTCACTTAACCTCACCGGATACCTGATTTACATGCCCATCACATTTTACATTACGTTTTATGTAGGCGGGGTGCTATATCGCAGCGGTGAAGCCTTTTTAGCCGATATTTTTGAGGGTAACACTGCCTTGGGTCACGCCTACAACACATTTTTACTTACCGGTTATTACCTACTCAACTTGGGCTATGCTACGGTTTCTATCACTTGGTGGAATGCGATTGAAACTACCGGTCAACTGGTTAATGAGTTGGCTTTGCGTTTGGGGGTCATTATTATGGCACTGGGCATTATCCACTACTTTAATATGTATGCCTTTTGGCGGTTTGCACCCAAACTAAAAGAATTATACGAGAACCTTAATAAATCATCAACTTAATAATTATCAATCATGGATACTCCATTCATCGTTATCGCCTACAGTGTGTATTTACCCGTAACAATTATGCTTACGTATTACGTGGCCCGTGTATTGTTTAGCAACGGCAAGGTGTTTATGCTGGACATTTTCAGAGGGCGGGAGGAGATTGCCTTTGCAACCAACAAACTGTTTCAGGTAGGGTTTTATTTGCTCAATATCGGGTTTGCCTTGCTGATGCTGAAAGCAGAAACAGGGGTGTATAATACGCAAGGTTTGTTTGAGATACTGAGTTTAAAAGTGGGAAGGTTCTCCATTTATTTAGGGGTAATGCTGTTTGCTAATTTGTATTTGTTCTTTAGGGGTAAACGTAAATCAAAAGAAAATCAATTGAGAGCTGAAGGCAAATTGGTAGACCCCAAACCTGAGGAACGCGACAGACCCCGTTACATATAACCAAAGCATGTTTTAATTGATATAAAGTCAAGCGTTACAAAAGCCCCACGACACAAAAATTCTGCGTAGTGGGGCTTTTTTGTTAATGATAAAAACAGGCATTGCTGCAACAAATTGCCTGAGGAAACGGTCAATAGTGTTGAAAATCAGCAAATCAGATTAACTTTGTTACTACACTATGAAAAAACTATTTACCTTATTAACAGCCGCATTTAGTGTAAGTACATTAAGTGCTCAGATAACCATCACCAAAAGCGATATGCCAGTTGCGGGAGATAGCTTTCAGTACATGACTGTACAGCCGATAGGCGCAGGAGTTAACGTAAACAATACAGGTGCTAACACTATTTGGAACTTTACAAACCTTACTAAAAACGATAGTACAATGGTTAGGTATTATCGTTCAGCACAAACACCTTATGCATTTTACTTCTTAAACACAATGGGGCAAAAAATTGCCGATGATTTGGGTTTCGGGCAGTTTTCTTTTAAAGACGTGTACTCGTTTTATAAAGCAACCAATAGTGCTTTTACTGCAGAAGGAACAGGGTTTAAATTTAACAACATACCATTGGCAGGCTTTTATACCGAAGAAGACCACATCTACAAGTTTCCGCTTACTTATGGTAAAACTGATAGCGGAAATTTTAGAGTGGTGGTTCAAATACCCGGCTTGGGCAAATACTCACAAAGCGGAACACGTAAAAACTATGTTGACGGCTGGGGTAAAATAACGTTACCAAATGGCAATCCGATGGATTGTATCAGGGTAAAATCAGTACTTACACAAACCGATTCGATATCAGTAACACAACCCTTTCCGGTTTCGTTTGGGTTCCCATCCAGCCGTGTAGAATATAAATGGCTTACCAAAACCGATAAGGTACCTGTATTAGAATTAAGCGGTACGGAGTTAATGGGCAATTTTACACCAACATCTGTGCGTTATCGCAGTCAATCAAAAACCGGCGGCGGGGGCGGTAATGTAAGTGTTAGTGAAGTACAAGAAAACAAAGTAAGGGTATATCCTAACCCTGCTTCTGACAAGTTGATAATAACACTTCCTGATTACGGAACAACCCATGTGAAGTTGTTTACCATGGAAGCAAAAGAAATCAATATTCAGTTTAACCGCAGTGCTGCGGGAATAGAACTGGATGTAGCCAACATACCTGTTGGTAGCTATATGGTATTTGCCAATAGCGGCAATGAAATAGTTTGGGAAAAGTTTACCATAAACCGGTAATACAGCTTTGACTTTTATAAATGAAAAGGAGGGGCATTCCCCTCCTTTTTTATTGTTGGGGGTAGGTAACCACATCAACATTTACGCCATTAGGGTCGGTAAGAGTAAAGTGACGCTCACCCCATTCTTCATCTCTGATGTCAAGCGTAATGGGAATATTTAATGCTTTAATGCGTTCATACTCTGCATCCACATTTTCAACTTCCACAATCAGATAAATACCCTGTCCGGCAAAGGGCTTATGAAAGATAGGGTTTTGTGTAGGATGATTGGGTAACAAAAAGCTGATTTCAGCATTTTTTGCAGGAGTTTCCATAACTGTATAAAACTCGTTTTCAAAACGCACCTTGCATCCAAATGCTGTGCTGTAAAATGCAACACTTTCTTGCATCTTTTCTGTAATAATTCCGGTGTTCAGTATCATAGTTTTCTTTTTTTGGGGGTTATTCAATTCCTACTTGTATCAGGGTAATCATACTTTCAGGGGCATCCAAATCAGAGTGGATATAAATCTCTCGGTTTTTGTAGGTAGGCGTTAAACCATTCTGACCCATATAGCCAAACAGTTTACCGTATGTTTCGGGGATTTTTGTCCACTCGCCTTCGTGTATCGCCCATACGCACTTAAATTCTTCAGTGCTTTTAGTGGCAAATTCGCCCGTGTAATTCTCTGGGAATGTTTCAACAGGTATTGCAATTTCAAGTGAGAACAACTGAGCTTCATCGCCAGTAAATCCATCATACAGCCAATAGGGAGGGCCTACAATGCGCATATTGTTTTTAAGCGCATCAGCGTACAAACGGTCGGCAATTACCCCAACGTATTGGGCAAGGTCTGTTACCTTAGTTTCCGTGCTGTAATAAAGCAGATTAATAGGGTTGATTGTTTTAGTTTGCATAGTGTTATAGTTTGTAGATGCAAACCAACTATGCCTGTGTGACAACCCTATGTCAACAGTGTGAATGATATGAAAATATATCTTTATCAGGTTGAAACCCAATACTATTAAATTACAGTTCAAGACGGACTTAAGTCTGTTTCAAACTGTAATTTTAACGGAGCAGAATTTTAATCCTGCTCAAATAAATTAACCGGCTAAAACGGGCTCGCTAATTTTCGAGTGATAATGGGTATACACCTCTGCGGCCATTTTTTTGGTAAGTTCTTTCAACGATTCAGGAAACAAGGGAGTCACCTCGTTACCAAATCCAAGCAGCCAACTGGCCAAGCCTTCAGATACCACACACATAAATGTCATATCAGTAGTTTCTTCGTCGCGTTTCTCATCCACAAAGCCAAAGTAATACTTTTGCTCACCAACAAAACGTAGCATATTGTTGGTAAACCGTATTACCACTTTTTCAACGTTTTTTGGTTTCATAAATGTTTCAAAATGATGTTGCAGGCCATCAAAAGCTTCTTTCTCAAAAAACTCATCAGTGGTATGCATACTTTTAATGCGGTCGGTACGGAAGTCTCTGAAATCGTGCCGAAGCCTGCACCAGCCTATTAAATGCCAGTGGCCGCTATAAAAACATAAGCCGTGCGGCTCTATTTTTCTAACAGATGTTTTGTTATTATGAAACGAGAAATATTCAACCTCAAGTACCCGCTGGTGGGCAAGGGCATCCTGTATATCGGCTACAAAGTGGTTAGGGAAACCCTCAGGATGTTTTAATTGTTTGTATACTACAATAGATGAATCCAGTTTTTCAAGATACTCTTTTTCATTGCCGCGGAGTACGGCTCTAATTTTTTTCATTGCTGCCCCGTAAGGTTGAGAAATTGAACTGTCTGACAATTTTTCAAGCAGTTTTTCACCCGTTAGTAAAGCAGCGGCCTCTTGTTTGCTAAAAATTACAGGCGGCAAATGGTAGCCTTCGGCAATAAAATACCCCACTCCGGGTTCAGCTCCAATGGGGACTCCCGCTTCTTCAAGCGCCCTTATATCGCGGTACACAGTACGCACACTTATCTCAAAGCGATTGGCAATTTCTTCGGCTTTCACTATCCGCTTACTTTGCAGATGTATCAAGGTGGCTACAAGTCGGTCAATGCGGTTCATAGTTTACCAATAACAAACAACTCATCGTTCTCCACAAATCTAAGCCCTTTTTCATCATCCCCTGCAAGTTGTATCATGGCTTTTGCAACCGTGGCCGAGGGTATTGCCTTATACCTTTTAAGTTTACCTATAAACAATGGGTTTACTAATGTCATTATCCATTTGCCAATCAGCTCGCCAAACCTAGTTTCTTCTCTTTTGCCCAATAATAGTGAAGGTCTCACAAAAACAGTTTTATCAATGCCTAAAGCCGCAATGTCTTCTTCCATTTGCCCTTTAGTACGTATATAAAAGTTACTGCTGTTTGCGGTAGCTCCAACGGATGATATGGTAACCATGCAGGGAATGTTATTTCGCTTTGCAATTTTTGCCAGCGAAACAGGCAATTCATAATCTACTTGTTTAAATGCCTCTTGCGAACCGGCTTTCCTGATGGTAGTGCCCAAACAGCAAAACAATACATCGCCCCTTATTTCATTTTGTATAAATTCAGGATTACTCAAAGGGTTTACCAATTCTTTTAGCTTAGGGTGCTTTTTTCCGGTACTGGTTCGCACAATTATTTTCACGATTTCGTAATCAGGGTGTGCAAGCAAGTAATCAGTTAGTAAGGCACCGGTTTGGCCGGTCGCACCAAAAACAAGGGCTGTTTTCATTTCAAACAAATATAGCAGGTATTGAGCATTGTATTAATGTATTTTGTACAAACACTTTACATGTAATTTAAAACGGAGCTGTATTTTTGTAAATCATTTTAAATGCTTGAAATAATAACTACCACCGATGGTTCGTCAAGTTTGTACAACTCTTATTTTGACGAAACCTTTCATTCTCGTAACGGTGCACTGGCCGAATCGATGCATGTTTATATCGACGCAGGGTATAATTATTTAAGACAACGGGGCGACGCAGAAATAAACATTTTTGAGATGGGCTTGGGGAGCGGTTTAAATGCAATACTTACATTTAAACAATGGAAGCAACTTGGTAAAAGTACAGTAAATTACAAGGCTATTGAAAAGTATCCTGTGCCTGTTGAAGTTGCTTCAAAGTTGAATTATAACGGAATTACTGATGTACCTGAAACTGCCGATGCTTATTTGGCCGTGCATACCTACCCGTGGGATAGTATGTGTAGTTTGGCAGCCGGTTTTAACCTAATGAAAATTGAGGCGGATATTATGACGTATGAGCATACAAGCAGTTATAATTTAGTTTATTACGATGCTTTTGCACCCTCTAAACAGGCAGAGGTGTGGCAGTACGAAATACTTGAACGTCTGGTAGATGCAATGGATAGTGGCGGGGTGTTAGTTACCTATTGTGCCAAGGGTGCTTTTAAACGTATGCTAAAAACATTTGGGTTGCATATTGAAGTGTTACCTGGTCCGTTAGGTAAAAAACAAATAACCCGGGCGCACAAGTAACCAAAATACTATACACCCATTGGTACAAGGGGGTAAAAAGTTTTTTTGCATTTAGATTTAATATATATATTCGACGGTAGAATATTAACTACCGAAAAACTAAACACACACGCAAGCATGAAAGTTCTAAAAGCAGTATTTATCATCCTTATTGTTTTAGCAGCCTTACTAGTAATAGTGGGCTTGTTTATGCCTTCAAAATTCAGCACTGAGCGTTCATTAGTAATTAATGCGCCCCAAGAGCAAATTTTTGAGCAAATAAATAATCTTAAGAACTGGAATAATTGGAATGCGTGGAACAGGACTGACCCAAACTGGCAGGTAACATACAGCGAAGCACTTTCAGGCGTTGGAGCCTCATACTCTTGGGTAAGTCAAAACGAACAGATTGGTACGGGCAAAGTTACTATTACCAAATCAGAACCGATGGCTGTTGTTGATGGTACTATGGAGTTTGAAGGAATGAATCCGGCAAAAATTTATCACAAACTTGAACCCCAAGAAGGTGGAATAAAAGTTACAATGGGAATAGAATCAGAGTTGGGTAATAATATCCTTATTAAATATATGTTTGGTTTATGGGGTGATAAATTGGTAGGCGGTAACTACGAGAAATCGTTGCAAGCACTGAGCGATTACTTAAAAGCCAATCCACCCGCACCACAAACCCCGGCTGAGCCTGCTGCTAATGATACAACTCACAACCACGATAGCACGGCCACTCATGCCTCACATTAATACAAAGTTGATTTATGCCTATAATTAAAAAAGCCGCTTATTGCGGCTTTTTTGCTGTATTAATGCCGTTGTTTACCAAATACACCCCTGCAAGTGTAAGCACAGTTGAGATGGCTATTTTAAAGGTAAGTTGTTCATTAAGAAAATACCAGCCTAAAAATACCGCTACAATGGTATTAATATGTGAATACATTGATACTGTTGTGGCTGGCAGTTTATTTAATACATACATAAAAGAGCCATAAGCCACTATTGAGCCAAATATAATAAGGTATGCAAGCGCCCAAAGTGCATTATTTGTTACAACGTTTAGTTTTGAAAACTCACCCGAAAAAAAGGCAAACGGTAGCAAAAACAACCCGGCAGTAACCATTTGCCAACCTGAAAACTGTAGAGAGTGAAGCGTAATGGTTGCCGTTTTGCGATACACCGCACCGTAACCCCAGCAAACTATTGCAATAAACATTGCCAGCAGGCTCCATCTAAAATCCTCGCTTTTCAGCAGATCAAGCTTTTCATAAAAAATAAGTATTTGCCCCACAAAGCCAAGCAGAATACCTGTAATTACCTTAGCATTAGGCTTGCTTTGCCCCAATGCCCAACTAAAAAAGAAAACCGCAAACGGAAAAGTAGCGCTGATAATGGCAGTAAGTCCGCTGCTAACAAATTGTTGAGCCCAAACCAATAATCCATTTCCAATACCCAACATAAGCAACGACATTATTATAATATGCTTAAACTGGTCTTTGGGCGGAAGCGGGTATTTGCGTATAAAAAAGTACGTAAGTATTAACGAGCCGGCTATCAAATGCCTTAACCCTGCAAACAAAATAGGGGGGAAGCTTTTTATGCCTACCCCGATAGCCAAATATGTTGTGCCCCAAAAGAAGGCTACGCATGCAAAAGCACTCCATGCCTTTACATTATCATTAACTGCCATTCGTGTATTAAAGGGTCAAAAGTAAATTTAATTTACCGTCCCTCAAAAAAACACACTAATAATACTAACTGTTTGCCCTACCTTTGTAAGCTTTTTTACAATGCACAACAAGTACCATTTAGCTAAACGGTTAATTATGCGTAAAGAAAATTTAAAAAATTTATGTAGTGTGTTGTATTTGGGCAAAATAAGGCATACCTTTGCCGTCCTTTTAAAATAGAATAATTGTAGATAAAATATGCCAACTATACAGCAGCTGGTAAGAAAAGGCAGAAAAACCATAGAGTTTAAGAGTAAATCTCCTGCCCTAGATTCTTGCCCCCAACGCAGGGGTGTTTGTACCCGTGTTTATACCACAACTCCTAAAAAACCAAACTCGGCAATGCGTAAAGTAGCCCGTGTAAGGTTATCACATGGTAAAGAGGTTAACGCGTATATACCCGGCGAAGGACACAATTTGCAAGAGCACTCGATAGTATTGGTACGTGGCGGTAGGGTAAAAGATCTTCCCGGTGTACGTTACCACATCGTGCGTGGCGCATTGGATACAGCCGGTGTTGAAGGCCGTAACCAACGTCGTAGTAAATACGGAACAAAGAAACCAAAACCCGGACAAGCTCCCGCAGCTAAAGGTAAAGGCAAAAAATAATAGCACTTTAAGGCAATGAGAAAAACCAAAGCGAAGAAAAGAATATTGGCGCCAGACCCCCAGTATAACGACATATTGGTGACCCGCTTTATAAACAATATGATGTATGATGGCAAGAAACAACTTGCTTTTGCATTGTTTTATAAAGCTTTAGAAATTGTTGAAGGCAAAATTCAAGAGAGGGGTATCGACGTATGGAAGAAAGCCCTAAACAACGTAATGCCGTCAGTAGAAGTTAAAGCCCGCAGGGTGGGTGGTGCTACATTCCAAATTCCTATTGAAGTGCCCGCAGAAAGGAAAATAGTGCAAGGCATGAAGTGGATGATTGAGTACTCACGCAAACGCAACGAGAAATCATATCCCGAAAAATTAGCTGCTGAAATTATTGCCGCTTCAAAAGGTGAAGGTGCTTCAGTGAAGAAAAGGGACGACACACACCGTATGGCTGAAGCAAACAAAGCTTTCTCACATTTCAGGGTGTAAGATATTTAGTAACAAGAAAAATTAAAATACAACAATAAAAATTTATGTCACGCGACTTAAAATACGTTAGGAACATCGGTATCGCTGCTCACATTGATGCCGGTAAAACAACTACTACAGAACGTATTTTGTATTATGCCGGTGTAAACCACAAGATTGGTGAAGTACACGATGGCGCAGCCACTATGGACTGGATGGTACAAGAACAAGAAAGAGGTATCACCATTACTTCGGCTGCTACTACTGTATTTTGGAACTACCTTGACAACAAATACCAAATTAACATTATCGATACTCCCGGTCACGTGGATTTTACCGTTGAGGTAAACCGCTCACTTAGGGTATTGGATGGTTTGGTGTTTTTGTTTAGCGCAGTTGATGGTGTTGAGCCTCAATCTGAAACTAACTGGCGTTTGGCTAACAACTACAACGTTGCCCGTATCGGTTTCGTAAACAAAATGGACCGTGCCGGTGCTGACTTTTTAGCAGTTGTAAAGCAAGTTCGTGACATGTTGGGTAGCAATGCAATTCCTTTGCAATTACCCATCGGTGCTGAAGACGAGTTTACAGGTGTTGTTGATTTGATCAACTTCCGTGGTATGGTGTGGAACGAACACGACAAAGGTATGACCTATGAAGTAGTTCCTATCCCTGCTGATATGGTAGATGAAGCTACAGAATGGCGCGAAAAATTATTGGAAGCCGTATCAGAATACGACGACCGTTTGATGGAGAAATTCTTTGATGATCCTACATCAATCACCGAGCGTGAAATTTTGGATGCTCTTCGTAAAGCTACTCTAGATATGAAAATCGTTCCTATGGTGTGCGGTTCATCATTCAAAAACAAAGGTGTGCAAACAATGCTTGACCTTGTTATGGAATTGATGCCAAGCCCACTTGATAGGGATAACGTTAAAGGTACTGACCCTGATACCGGTGCTGAAATTTCGTTTAAGCCTAGCGAAAGCGAACCATTCTCAGCACTAGCGTTCAAAATTGCCACTGACCCTTATGTAGGCCGTTTGTGCTTCATTCGTGTGTACTCTGGTGTTTTGACTGCCGGGTCATACGTTTACAACACTCGTTCAGGTAACAAAGAGCGTATTTCACGTATATTCCAAATGCACGCCAACAAACAAAACCCTATCGATAAATTGGGTGCTGGTGATATTGGTGCTGCTGTTGGTTTTAAAGATATCAAAACAGGTGATACTCTTTGCGACGAAAGCCGCAAAATTGTATTGGAAGCAATGGATTTCCCAGAGCCTGTTATCGGGTTGGCTATTGAGCCTAAAACTCAGGCCGACGTTGATAAATTAGGTGTGGCTTTGGCTAAACTAACTGAAGAAGATCCTACTTTCCGTGCACAAACCGATCAAGATACTGGTCAAACCATCGTATCAGGTATGGGTGAATTGCACTTGGAAATTATCCTTGACCGTTTGAAACGTGAATTTAAAGTTGAATGTAACCAAGGTGCCCCTCAGGTAGCTTACAAAGAAGCTATCACAGGAAAGTACACTCACCGCGAAGTTTATAAAAAGCAATCAGGTGGTCGTGGTAAATTCGCTGATATCATGTTTGAAGTGATGCCTGCTGATGCTGATCACAAAGGCGGTTTGCAATTTGTAAACGAAATCGTTGGTGGTTCTATCCCCAAAGAATTTATACCCGCAGTACAAAAAGGTTTTGCTGCAGCAATGTCAAATGGTGTATTAGCAGGGTACCCTGTAGATAGCCTTAAAGTTCGCTTGTTTGACGGTTCATTCCACGCAGTTGACTCGGATTCGTTGTCATTTGAATTGGCAGCAAAAATGGGTTACAAAGAAGCGTGTGCCAAAGCTAAACCCGTACTACTTGAGCCCATAATGAAGTTGGAAGTAATTACTCCCGAAGAATACATGGGTGATGTAATGGGTGATTTGAACAAACGCCGCGGACAAATGGAAGGTGTTGATACCCGTGCCGGTGCACAGGTTATCAAAGCTAAAGTGCCTCTTTCAGAAATGTTTGGTTACGTAACAACTTTGCGTACCATCACTTCAGGTCGTGCTACCTCTACTATGGAGTTCTCACATTATGATGAAGCTCCTCGTAACGTAACTGAGGAAGTATTGGCAAAAGTTAAAGGAAAATCAGTAAACGCTTAATAAGCTTAGTATAACAATGGTAAGCCAAAAGATAAGAATAAAGTTAAAATCATACGACTACAACCTGGTGGATAAGTCGGCTGAAAAAATCGTGAAGACGGTTAAGAGCACAGGCGCTGTAGTTAGCGGGCCAATACCCCTTCCTACCGAAAAGAAAATATTTACTGTGCTACGCTCTCCCCACGTAAACAAAAAAGCGCGCGAACAATTTCAAGTATGCTCTTACAAAAGGTTGCTTGATATTTACAGCTCAACCGCAAAAACTGTAGATGCCCTGATGAAGTTAGAACTTCCCAGCGGTGTAGATGTGGAAATTAAAGTTTGATAGCACAATGTTAGGACTAATAGGAAAAAAAGTAGGAATGACCAGCATTTTTACCGAAGATGGTAAAAATGTAGCTTGTACAGTAATTGAGGCTGGCCCTTGCGTAGTAACTCAGGTGAAAAGCAAAGAAACCGACGGTTATAACGCAGTACAAATGGCTTATGGCGAGAAAAACGAAAAGCACACTACCAAGGCTATGCAAGGCCACTTTAAAAAAGCAGGTACTACGCCAAAAGCAAAACTTGCTGAATTTAAAGGAATTGACAAAGACCTTGAGCATGATATGAAACCCGGTGAAGTACTTACCGTTGATATTTTTCACGAAGGTGAATTTGTTGACGTAATCGGTACCTCTAAAGGTAAAGGTTTCCAAGGTGTTGTTAAACGCCACGGATTTAGCGGGGTTGGTATGGCTACTCACGGTCAGCACAACAGGTTGCGTGCTCCCGGTTCATTGGGTGCATCATCGTTCCCTTCAAAAGTATTCAAGGGTATGCGCATGGCAGGCCGCACAGGTGGCAGCAGGGTATTGAGCATTAACCTTGTTGTAGTGAAAGTAATTAAAGAACATAACCTATTGGTACTTAAGGGTACAGTGCCCGGTGCCAAAGGTTCATACGTAATTGTAGAGAGATAAAATGGAACTTAGTGTATTAAACATACAAGGTGCAGATACCGGAAGAAAAGTTGTACTAAGCGACGCTATTTTCGGTATAGAGCCAAACGATCACGCTATATACTTAGACGTGAAGCAGTTTTTGGCTAACCAACGCCAAGGAACACACAAAACCAAAGAGCGTTGGGAAATTAACCGCACTACCAAAAAGCTTAAAAGGCAAAAAGGTACAGGCGGAGCCCGTGCGGGTAGTATGAAATCTCCATTGTTTCGTGGTGGTGGACGTATTTTCGGTCCTAAACCTCGCGACTACGGTTTCAAACTAAACAAAAAAGTTAAACAATTGGCTCGTAAGTCAGCATTAGCTCACAAAGCTAAGTTGAATGAGATTGTAGTAGTTGAAGATTTCAACCTACAAAACCCAAAGACTAAAGATTTTGTAAACATTCTTGCAAATCTTAAGCTAGCCGATAAAAAAGCTGTTTTTGTTCTACCTGAGGTAAACAATAATGTAGTTCTTTCAAGCCGTAACATACCCAACTCTAAAGTGGTATTAGCTTCTGATTTGAACACATACAGCATATTGGACAACCAAAGCCTTGTGCTGGCTGAAAACTCAGTAAAAGTTTTGGAAAATATACTTAGCAGTAAATAATTGGAGGAAAGAACATGAGCAGTATATTAAAAAAGCCCCTGATTACAGAAAAAAGCCAGGTTGCTACCGATAAGCTTAAGAAATATGGTTTTGTAGTTGAAAAACAAGCTACTAAAGACCAAATCAAAGCTGAAATTGAAAAATTGTACAGTGTTGAGGTTGAAGCCGTAAACACTATGATATATGCAGGCAAAGCAAAAGCCAAATACACCAAAAAAGGTGTTTTTGCCGGGCGCACTCCTGCCTTTAAAAAAGCATTTGTTACACTTAAAGAGGGTCAACATATCGACTTCTTTGAAAACGTATAAGTAAGATGGCAGTAAAGAGATTAAGCCCCGTAACCCCCGGTACCCGTTTTAGGGTAGCTAACGCTTTCAGCGAGCTTACTACAGGAAACAATCCTGAGAAAAGCCTGATTGCTCCCAAAAAATCATCGGGCGGTCGTAACAATCAAGGTAAGATGACCATGCGCTATATGGGTGGTGGTCACAAACAAAAGTATAGGATAATTGATTTTAAACGCGATAAACAAAACATTGCTGCTGAAGTAATGACGGTTGAGTATGATCCAAACCGTACTTGTTTTATCTCTCTAGTTCAATATGCCGATGGCGAAAAACGTTACATCATTGCCCCTAAAGGTATTGTTGTAGGCCAAAAAGTAAATGCTGGCCGTGGCGTATCACCTGATACCGGTAACACCCTATATATCGAAGAAATTCCTCTTGGTAGCACAATTCACAACATTGAGTTGCGCCCTGGCCAAGGAGCTAAAATATGCCGCAGCGCAGGCTCATCAGCCCAACTATTGGCACGTGATGGTAAATATGCTACTATCAAATTACCTTCAGGCGAAACCCGCATGATATTGGTAGCTTGTATGGCAACCATTGGTTCAGTATCAAACCCTGACCACAACCAAGTGGTATTAGGTAAAGCTGGTCGCAAACGTTGGTTAGGCCGTCGTCCTCGTAACCGAGGCGTATCTATGAACCCTGTTGATCACCCAATGGGTGGTGGTGAAGGTAGGGCTTCAGGTGGTCACCCACGTTCACGCAAAGGCTTGTTAGCTAAGGGTTATAAGACACGTCATCCCAAAAAGGCGTCAAGTAAATACATTTTAGAAAGAAGAAAGAAATAAGGTAATATACTATGGCACGTTCACTTAAAAAAGGACCTTTTGTAGACTGGAAATTGGAGCGCAAAGTGTTTCAAATGACAGAAGGCAAAAAGAAATCAGTAATCAAAACATGGTCTCGCCGCAGCATGATTACACCTGATTTCGTAGGCCACACTTTTGCCGTTCATAATGGCAATAAGTTTATCCCCGTATATGTTACCGAAAACATGGTAGGCCACAAGTTGGGTGAATTTGCACCCACCCGTACATTTAAGACTCACCCTGTTAAGTAATAAATAGCAAGACAAACCAATGGAAGCAGTAGCAAAATTGAATAATTGCCCAGTATCACCCCGTAAAATGAGGTTGCTTGCCAACCAAATCAGGGGGATGCAGGTTGAGAAGGCGCTAAACACCTTGAAATTCAACCAAAGGCGCCAATATGCCATCAGGCTAGAAAAGTTGCTTTTATCTGCAATAAACAACTGGGAAAAGAAAAACGACCGCGTTGTAGATAGCAGCCTTTTCATCAAAACCGTTTTTGTTGACGGTGGTCCGATGATGAAACGCATAAGCCCAGCTCCTCAAGGAAGGGCATACAGGATTAGAAAAAGGTCTAATCACGTAACACTAATTGTTGATTCAAAAGAAGATAAGAACTAATATGGGACAGAAAGTTAATCCGATAGGTTTTAGGTTAGGTATAATCAAAGGTTGGGATTCTAACTGGTATGGTGGAAAAACAGCTGCTGATAAACTATTTGAGGATGATAAAATCCGCCGCTACCTAAATGCCCGTATTACAAAAGGTGGTATAGCTAAGATTGTTATCGAGCGCACCCTTAAGAGAATCATCATTACTATTCACACTTCAAGGCCCGGTATCGTTATTGGTAAAGGTGGCAGTGAGGTTGATAAGATTAAAGAAGAAATCAAGAAACTTACCAAAAAGGATGTTCAAATCAACATTCTTGAAATCAAACGTCCAGAACTGGATGCTGCTTTGGTAGGTGAAAATATTGCCGGACAAATTGAAGCCCGTGTTTCATACAAACGTGCAATTAAAACTGCTATCGCATCAACTATGCGTATGGGCGGTGCCGGTATCAAAATTATGATATCAGGTCGTTTGAACGGAGCTGAGATGGCACGTACAGAAGTTTACAAAGAAGGTCGTACTCCTTTGCACACACTTCGCTCTGATATTGATTATGCTTTAAGCGAAGCACTTACTGTATACGGTAAAATTGGTATCAAAGTATGGATTTGCCGTGGCGAAGTTTACGGTAAACGTGACCTTTCTCCCAATTTTGTTAGCAACCAAGATCGTGCACCTAAAGGTGATCGTGGTGGCGACCGTCGCGATAATCGCGGTGGCGACCGTCGTGACAACCGTGGTGGAGATCGCCGCGATAACCGTGGCGGTGGTGATCGCCGTGGCGGTGGCCAAGGCGGTAACAACCGTGGTGGTGGAAACAACCGTGGAGGCGGAAGGCGATAGTTAGCAAAAGGATTTTAAAAGACTAAAGAAATGTTACAGCCAAAACGTACAAAATTCAGAAAACAACAAAAAGGCAGGGTAAAAGGTATAGCCCAACGCGGACATACCATTGCTTTTGGAACATTTGCCCTTAAAACAATGGAGCCTTCTTGGATAACTGCACGCCAAATTGAGGCTGCCCGTATTGCCCTTACACGTTTTATGAAACGTGAAGGTAAAGTTTGGATACGCATATTCCCCGATAAACCCGTAACTAAGAAACCTGCTGAGGTTCGTATGGGTAAAGGTAAGGGTGCGCCAGAATATTGGGTAGCAATTGTTAAACCGGGTACCATTATATTTGAAGCCGAAGGTGTACCAGTAGATGTAGCTCAAGAGGCTATGCGTCTTGCCGGACAAAAACTGCCTGTGGCTACTAAATTTGTGGTTAAACACGATTATACCGCTGAATAATTATGAAAAATACAGAGATAAGGCAGCTTTCAACCGTTGACTTGGTTGAAAAACTTAGGGAAGAGAGGGCATTGTTGCAAAAGATGCAATTTAGCCATGCGGTATCGCCCGTAGAAAACCCTATGAAATTAAAAGCTTCTCGCAAACTTATTGCCCGCTATCTTACAGAGCTTAGCAAAAGGAATAAGGAGCAGCAGGCACAATAATTTATGGAACAGAACATGGAAAACAATACCATAGAGCGCAATATGCGCAAAGAGATTGTGGGTAAAGTAGCCAGCAGCAAGATGGATAAATCTATCGTGGTTACCGTAGAGCGTAGGATGAAACACAAAAAATACCACAAGTTTGTGAAGAAAACCTTTAAGTTTTATGCCCATGATGAGAAAAACGAATGTCAAGTTAATGACATCGTTCGCCTGATGGAAACCAGGCCGTTGAGCAAAACCAAACGCTGGCGCTTGGTTGAAATTGTAGAAAAAGCTAAGTAATTAATTAAAATGATACAGCAGGAATCAAGACTTAAAGTGGCTGATAACAGCGGAGCGAAAGAAGTGCTGTGCATCAGGGTATTGGGCGGAACTAAGAAACGTTATGCCAGTGTTGGCGATAAAATCGTAGTTTCGGTTAAAGACGCAATGCCCTCTGGCGGTGTAAAAAAAGGTGCCGTTTCTCGCGCAGTTGTTGTTCGTACACGCAAAGAAGTTCGCAGGCCCGATGGTTCATACATCAGGTTTGATGATAACTCATGTGTGTTGTTAAACTCGCAGGATGAGCCACGCGCTACACGTATATTTGGACCCGTTGCTCGTGAGCTAAGGGACAAACAATTTATGAAAATAGTATCGTTAGCACCGGAGGTATTATAATATGGAACGTAAATCAAACAAACAGCAAAAGCTGCACGTAAAAAAAGGCGATACTGTAAAAGTACTTGCCGGTGATGAAAAAGGTAAAAAAGGTCGCGTTATTCGCGTATTGACTGCCACCCAACGTGCCGTAGTAGAAGGTGTTAACATTGTTACTAAACACCAAAAATCAAGGGCTGCTAACCAACCCGGTACTATTTTGAAGGAGGAAGCTCCTATCCACATCAGCAATTTGATGATTGTTGATGAGAAAGGGAATGCTACCCGTGTTGGAAGACGCGCCGGTGAAGATGGAAAACTGGTAAGGTTTTCTAAAAAATCAGGCGAAGAAATTAAAGACAATAATTAATAAGAGCGAACGATATGTATAACCCACGTTTAAAAGAGCATTACGATAGCAAAGTAAGGCCTGCCCTAACTGAGAAGTTTGGGTACAAAAACGTAATGGAAGTTCCCAAACTGCTTAAGATTTGTATTAATCAGGGTGTGGGTGCTGCTGTTGCTGATAAAAAGCTGGTTGATTCAGCCGTTGCTGAAATGACTTTGATAGCCGGCCAAAAAGCCGTTCCTACAAAATCAAAGAAAGCGATTTCTAACTTCAAACTTCGTGAGAATATGCCTATTGGTGCAAGGGTAACCCTACGCCGTGAGCAGATGTACGAATTTTTGGATAGGTTGATTTCTACCGCATTACCTCGTGTACGTGATTTCGGCGGCTTAGCTGTTAAAGGCTTCGACGGTCGTGGTAACTACACCTTGGGTATCACCGAACAAATTATCTTTCCTGAGATAAATATTGACAAAACCAACCGTATTAATGGTATGGACATTACTTTTGTAACAAATGCAAAAACTGATGTTGAATGCCTTGAACTGTTGAAGCAATTCGGGTTTCCATTTAAAAACGCTGAGTAATAAAATACAATGGCTAAAGAATCAATAAAAGCAAGACAACGCAAACGCGAACGTTTGGTAGCTACTTACGCAGATAAGCGTAAAGCACTTAAAGAAGCCGGAGATTACGAAGGTCTTCAAAAATTACCCCGTAACTCTGCTCCGGTTCGTTTGCGCAACCGTTGCAATATCACTGGCAAGCCCCGTGGTTATGTAAGGATGTTCGGCATTTGCCGTAACCAATTCCGCGAAATGGCCCTTAAGGGTATGATTCCGGGTGTTACCAAAGCAAGTTGGTAATACTCAGGATATCGGTTTTATGTTTAACATATTTTAAGAGATAGAATAAAATGACTGATCCAATTTCAGATTACCTCACCAGGTTGAGGAATGCGATAAAAGCAAACCATCGCATTGTAGAGATACCCTCTTCAAAACTAAAGAAAGAGATAACTAGGGTACTTTACGAAAAAGGGTACATCTTAAACTACAAGTTTGAAGATGACCAAATCCCCGGCGTAATCAAAATCGCCCTAAAATACAATCCAGTATCTAAAGCTCCGGCAATCCGCTCATTGCGTAGGATTAGCAAGCCCGGTTTAAGGCAGTATGCAAAATCAGATGCTTTGCCAAGGGTAATCAACGGCTTAGGTATAGCTATAATTTCAACTTCTAAAGGTGTAATGACTGATAAAGAAGCACGCCTAAACAACGTGGGTGGCGAGGTAATTTGTTATGTGTACTAATTTTAAAGGAGAAAAAGAGAAATGTCACGTATAGGAAAATCACCCGTCAAACTTCCACAAGGTGTTGAAGTTAAAGTTAGCGACAAAAACGAAATTTCTGTAAAAGGTCCTATGGGTACTCTTACCCAAAAAGTTGACCCAGATATAACTGTTAGTGTAGAAGATGGTCAGGTAGTTCTTACCCGCCCCACCGAACAAAAACGCCACAAAGCAATGCACGGTTTGTACCGTTCTTTGATTAATAACATGGTAATTGGTGTGAGCAAAGGCTACGAAACCAAACAAGAATTAGTGGGTGTGGGTTACAAAGCCTCAAATGATGGTCAAATACTTTCACTGTCACTTGGATATTCGCATGAGATTTATCTGCAAATACCTGATGAAGTGAAAATAGCCACTGAAACCGTAAAAGGTAAAAACCCAACAGTTACTTTAAAATCTGCCGATAAGCAACTTATCGGGCACATTGCTGCCAAAATCCGCAGCTTGCGTAAACCAGAACCATACAAAGGTAAAGGTATCAAGTTCGAAGGTGAAGTATTGAGGCGTAAAGCTGGTAAGTCGGCAGGTAAAAAATAACCATTAACAGCAAAAAGAGAGTAAAAAACAATGGCAACTAATAAACAAGCGCGCCGCTTAAAACTTAAAAAAAGCATACGCAGCAGGGTTGAAGGAACCGCAGAACGCCCAAGGCTTTCAGTATTCCGTAGCAACAGCCAGATATATGCACAGTTGATAAACGATATTGATGGCAACACTATTGTTGCGGCTTCATCTCGTATTGATGCGGTTAACAACGCAAAAATAACAAAGGTTGAAAAGGCCTTTATGGTAGGCAAAGAGTTGGCTGATAAAGCCAAACAAGCCGGAATAATAAAAGTAGTATTTGACAGGAACGGATACCTGTATCACGGCCGCGTGAAGAGCTTGGCTGATGGTGCTAGGGAAGGGGGGCTTGAATTTTAATAAATTACGAAGATGGTAAAAGCAACAGTAAAAAAAGTACGTCAAAGCGACCTTGAACTTAAAGAAAAGGTTGTAGCTATAAACCGTGTAGCGAAAGTTACCAAAGGTGGCCGCACATTTAGCTTCTCAGCCATTGTGGTTGTAGGCGATGGACAAGGTATAGTTGGATTTGGCTTAGGTAAAGCTGGCGAGGTAACCGATGCGATAAGCAAAGGTGTTGAAGACGCTAAGAAAAACCTTATAAAAGTACCCATTATTAATGGTACTGTGCCTCATGAGCAATATGGTAAGTTTGGTGGTGGTCTTGTATTTCTAAAACCAGCTTCACATGGTACCGGTGTAATTGCCGGTGGTGCGATGCGTGCCGTTTTAGAAAGTGCCGGTATCACTGACGTTTTGGCAAAATCTAAACGTTCATCAAACCCTCACAACGTTGTGAAGGCTACTATTGACGCACTTGTGAAAATGCGCGACCCTTTTACCGTGGCGCAACACAGGGGACTTGGTTTGAAACGTGTGTTTAACGGTTAATCATCAGGAGGAAAAATCATGTCAAAAATTAAAATCACACAAGTAAAATCAATCATCGATAGGTCGGAAAGGCAGAAAAAGACTATGCAAGCATTAGGTTTGCGTAAGATGAACCAGACCGTTGAGCACGATGAAACCCCAGCCATATTAGGTATGGTTGAGAAAGTGAAACATTTGGTAAAAGTAGAAACAGTTTAAAACAATGAGATTACATACACTAAAACCTGCTGAAGGTTCTATAAAAAGAGAAAAGCGTATTGGTCGTGGTACAGGCTCTGGCCGTGGTGGCACTTCAACACGTGGTCACAAAGGTGCCCAGTCTCGTAGCGGTAACAGCCGCAAAAAAGGTTTCGAAGGCGGTCAGATGCCTTTGCAACGTCGTATGCCTAAGTTCGGCTTTAAAAACCCATTTAGGGTTGAGTACAAGGTATTTAACTTAAGCCAACTTCAAGAGATTGCTGATAAGCACAACCTTAAGTCAATTGATTTTGATACGCTTAAAAAACACCGTTTAGTTCAAAAAACTGATTTGGTGAAAGTTTTAGGTCGTGGCGAATTGAAAGCTGCGCTTGAGGTTAAAGCTCATGCTTTTTCTGATACTGCAAAAAAGGCTATCGAATCTGCCGGAGGTACCGCCCATGAGGTAAAACCGCATGCTGAGAAAAAAGATATTTAATCTGCTGGAGGAACCGAGCATACTGCATAATCGATGAAAAAAATTATAACCAAGCTAAAACAAATCTGGAGCATAGACGACCTGAGGATTCGTATTATAAATACCCTTGGTCTATTGCTTATATACCGAATAGGTTCATTTATCACCCTACCCGGTATCGACCCTAATGAGTTGGGAAATCTTGCTGAACAAGGTTCAGGTGGTCTTTTTGGCCTATTGAACATGTTTGCAGGCGGCGCATTTTCTCGTGCATCAATATTTGCACTGGGTATTATGCCATACATTTCTGCATCTATCATTGTGCAGTTATTAACGGTGGCGGTGCCTTATTTCCAACGTATGCAGAAAGAGGGCGAAGATGGACGTAATAAAATGAATCAGATAACTCGTTATCTAACCATTATTGTTACTGCCTTGCAATCAATAGCATACCTAACTAATCTACAAAGTGAAGTTGGTACAGCTATCTACAACCCCGGTGTTTGGTTTAGTATCACTTCAGTGGTTATAATGATTGCCGGTACCATGTTTGTAATGTGGCTTGGTGAGCGTATTACTGATAAAGGTTTGGGTAATGGTATTTCACTTATCATCATGGTGGGTATTATATCACGTTTCCCCGGCTCTTTATTCTCTGAGATAGGCTTTAAGTTTGATGGTAAAGGCGGAGGTTTGGTAATTTTCTTGGTAGAAATGTTTGCCCTTATATCTGTGATAGCAATTGTTATCATGTTGGTACAAGGTACACGTAAAATACCTGTAAACTATGCTAAACGTGTACAAGGTAACAGGCAATTCGGCGGCATGCGCCAATACCTTCCAATGAAGGTAAACGCAACCGGTGTAATGCCAATCATCTTTGCGCAAGCTCTTATGTTCATCCCTATTACCGTAGCACAATTCCTTTCTGATTCTGAAGTTGGTTATTTCTTACAAGTATTTTCAGATAATACTTCATTGGCCTATAACCTAACATTTGCCTTATTGATTATCGTGTTCACATACTTCTACACAGCTATTACGGTTAACCCCACACAAATAGCTGATGATTTGAAAAAGAACAACGGTTTCATACCCGGTATCAAGCCTGGCAAAAACACATCAGATTTCATTGATAACGTAATGTCGCGCATTACACTACCAGGTTCACTTTTCTTAGCTTTGGTAGCTATATTCCCCTCAATAGCCATCATTTTGGGTGTAAACAACCAGTTTGCTGACTTTTTTGGAGGTACATCACTACTAATTATGGTGGGTGTTGTTTTAGATACACTGCAGCAGATAGAGAGCCATTTGTTGATGCGCCACTACGACGGATTTGTTAAATCAGGCATTAAAGGCCGATCGGTTCCACAAACTCCAACAATGTAATTATTTAATATTTGTTAATATAAAGTAAAAAATATATTTTTGCAGCCCATTTTAAAAACGCTTTAAGTTGGCAAAACAACCTTCAATAAAACAAGACGGTGTAATAACCGAAGCACTTTCGAACGCTATGTTCAGGGTGCAATTAGAGAACGGACACGAGATTATTGCCACTATTTCGGGCAAAATGAGGATGCACTATATAAAAATATTACCCGGTGACAAAGTGCAGGTGGAAATGTCGCCCTACGATTTATCGAGGGGCAGGATATGTTACCGTTATAAATAAGAAGTAACTTTACTAAAATGAAAGTAAGACCCTCAATAAAAAAACGCAGCAGCGATTGCAAGATTGTACGTCGCAAGGGTAAGCTGTTTGTAATTAACAAAAAGAACCCCAAATACAAACAAAGACAAGGATAATTATTTATGGCAAGGATAGCAGGTATAGATTTACCAAAAAACAAACGCGGTGAAATAGGTTTAACCTATGTGTATGGTATAGGCCGCACCAGTGCCCGCCGTATTTTAGAGGCCGGTAATATTGATTTGGGGAAAAAAGTATCAGAATGGAACGATGAAGATTTGAACCATATCCGTACTTTTATTACAGACAATATTAAAGTGGAAGGCGAGCTTCGCTCAGAAGTGCAACTTAACATCAAACGTTTGATGGATATAGCTTGCTACCGTGGTTTGAGGCACAGGAAAGGACTTCCGTTGCGTGGTCAACGTACACGTACTAACTCACGTACCCGTAAAGGTAAGCGTAAGACTGTAGCCGGTAAGAAAAAGGCTACCAAGTAATAAATAAATAGTTGAAAGAAAGTAACTAATGGCAACTAATAAAAAAACGGCAAAGAAAAGGGTAGTGCAAGTTGAGTCTCACGGACAGGCTCACATACAAGCTACCTTTAACAATATTATCATATCACTTACCAACCAAACCGGTCAGGTAGTATCATGGGCTTCAGCCGGCAAAATGGGTTTTAAAGGTTCTAAAAAGAACACCCCTTATGCTGCTCAAACTGCAGCTCAAGATTGCGGTAAAGTGGCTTATGATTTAGGTATGCGTAAGGTTGATGTGTTTGTTAAAGGTCCCGGTTCAGGTCGCGAGTCGGCTATCCGTACCCTTCAAACCGTAGGTATCGAAGTGATTTCTATTAAAGATATTACTCCTATTCCTCATAATGGATGTCGTCCTCCAAAACGCCGCAGGATATAATTTTTTAACCCGTAGAATAAGATACAATGGCAAGATATATTGGACCCAAAAGCAAGATAGCAAGGAAATTTGGCGAAGCCATTTTTGGCCCAGACAAAGTTCTTGATAAACGTAATTACCCACCGGGACAACACGGACAATCACGCCGTAAACCCAAAAAGTCGGAATACGCTATTCAGCTTATTGAGAAACAAAAAGCAAAGTATACCTATGGTATTCTTGAGCGTCAGTTTCGTGGTATTTTCCACAAAGCAAACGTTAAAGACGGTATCACCGGTGAAAACCTTTTGAAATTTTTAGAAGCAAGATTGGACAACACTGTTTTTCGTCTTGGCTTAGCTGCCAGCCGCAGCGGCGCACGCCAGTTGGTTGGTCATAAACACATTACTGTTAACGGTCATATCGTTAACATACCTTCGTACCAATTGAAGCCTGGTGATGTAATCAGTGTTCGTGAGAAATCAAAATCTCTTGAAACAATTACTGATGCTCTTTCATCTGGTCGCAGCCGAAAATACAATTGGTTGGAGTGGGATAACAACAGCATGACAGGTAGGTTTATGGCTTTTCCTGAGCGTGATCAAATCCCCGAAAATATTAAAGAGCAACTAATAGTGGAGTTGTACTCTAAGTAATCACTAAACCCCTTTTAAGCCCCATGGCAATACTTGCTTTTCAAAAACCTGATAAAGTTATAATGCACAAAGAAACTGACTTTTATGGTCAGTTTGAATTCCGCCCCCTTGAAAAAGGTTACGGGGTTACGATAGGAAATGCCCTTCGCAGAATTCTTCTTTCTTCGCTTGAAGGGTATGCTATCACCACTGTGAAAATACCCAGTGTTGACCACGAGTTTTCAAGCATCAAAGGTGTTGTTGAAGATGTTACTGAAATTGTGCTTAACCTGAAGCAGGTGAGGTTTAAAAAAGTTTCAGATGCCGGTGACAATGAAAAAATATTTGTTTCACTAAAAGGCAAAGAGCAATTTGTGGCCGGTGATATTAGCCGCTACACCAATGCTTTTGAAATTTTGAACCCTGATTTGGTAATTTGCAACATGGAGCCTTTTGTAAACCTTGAGATTGAACTTACGGTAAACAAAGGTCGTGGATACGTTCCTGCTGAAGAAAACAAACCCAAAGAGCACGTGATAGGTTTAATTCCTATCGATTCGATATACACTCCAATCAAAAACGTAAAATACCACGTTGACGATTTTAGGGTTGAACAACGTACCGACTATGAAAAACTGATGATTGAGATTCAGACGGATGGTAGCGTTAGACCTGAAGAGGCGTTGAAAGAATCGGCTAAGATTTTGATACAACACTTTATGTTGTTCTCTGATGAGAATATCACTATCGACAGCCAAATTAAAGCTGCTCCTGTGGAAGTAGATGAGAACTTGTTGCACATGCGCAAGTTGCTTAAAACCCCATTGGCTGATCTTGACCTTTCAGTACGTGCATACAACTGCTTGAAAGCTGCTGAGATTAAAACTTTGGGTGATTTGGTAAGTTACGACATTGCCGATTTGTTAAAGTTCCGCAACTTTGGTAAAAAATCTCTTACTGAGCTGGAAGAATTGGTAAGGGAGAAGAACCTTACTTTCGGTATGGACGTTGCAAAATATAAATTGAACGAAGATTAAAATTTAGTTACCGGTTATCAGTTATGAGGTTATCACAATAACTGACTAACTTAAATAACCCAATAACAAATAAAGAAATGAGACACGGAAAAAAAGATAATCACTTGGGTCGTACCAAAGAGCACCGTAAGGCAATGTTGAATAACATGGCCAGCTCACTGATATTGCACAAGCGCATCAGTACAACCTTAGCCAAGGCAAAAGAACTTCGCAAGTTTGTTGAGCCTTTGATTACAAAAGCAAAAGACAATACAACACACTCACGCCGCGTGGTGTTTGGCTACTTGCACGACAAGTATGCTGTGAAAGAACTTTTTGGCGAAGTTGCCGGTAAAATTGGCGACAGACCCGGTGGTTATACCCGTATTTTAAAAACCGGTAACCGTTTGGGTGATAACGCTGAAACTGCAATTATTGAATTAGTTGACTACAACGAATACATGTTGGCAGCTAAAGCTGATAAAGCAGGCAAAGGTAAAACACGTCGTAGCCGCAGAGGTACTGGTGCAACTGCTAAAACTGAAACTGCTGTTAAGGCCGAAACTAAGCCTGTAGTAGAAGAGGTTAAAGAAGAGACACCTGCTGTTGAGAACGCTCCTGAAAACAGCACTGAATCTGAAACCAAAGAGTAAGTATAAAATACTTATCGATATTTAAACCCCGCCGCAAGCGGGGTTTTCTTTTTTATATTCTTATGGTCTGGCATTGTTTAGCAAAAATGCCTTCTCTTCAAATGTTAAACTATCCAAAGTATCCGCTATTTCGATGCCTGTTTTCAATAAACCTTTGGGTTTTAGTATTCTGTCTGCCATTTTATGTGATAAAGCCATATGGCGGAAATAATACTCTGCAAACTTTTTGGGATTTTCAGCGGCCTTCTTAGCCTCATTCCAAACCCTATTACGTTCCATGCGAAGCCCTTTTGCGGCTTGTTTAGATAGTTTGCGTATAGATTGACGTTTCCACTTCTTATCAGCCTTTAAATGCGGCATAATGTTCTCAAAGTAATCCGCTACAATTTTCTCGTGTATTTTGGCTACCAGTTTATAGTCTTTTTTGTTTGCCTTGGTAGGGGGGTGGGTTTTAAAAATATCGGTAAGTGCAAAAAATAAATCGTGCGTAATGTGCGCACTCATTGCCATAATCATTGGTGTTGCATAATGATTGGTGTGTTGTTGTGTATCAAGTGCTTGTTGCCAGCAGTAATTTGTTACTCCGCTGTTATTTAACGAATCAAAGTTTTTGAGAAAGTAATAACCAAAACGACCTTCAAGTTTTGCAATAAAAGCAGTGTCATTTAGCTTACCTGCCTTTGTGAGTGCTGAAACTCCTATTGATACCCTTTGGTATAGGCGGGCAAAATGATAATAACAGCTTTGTTGCTGTTGTTTGTTTTTTACTAAACTATCAAGTTTATGCCTAAACGTAGGGTAGTCATAAGTTTCTTGTGCGTTTAGCGCTGAGGTTGAAATATAAATGAGAAAGAAAAGTAAAACTGAGCCTTTGTTGATTTGCATTTAATTATAAAAGTACCAAAAATGAGCAAACTGTATTGCTTATTTTTTTGGAACAGGAGCCAGCATACTGATTTTAGTGGCAAATGGTAAATTATCAAGTGATTTCATCATTTTAAAGCCTGTTTTGATAGGGAATTTTGGCTTAATGAACTGGATGGCATTTTTTTGTGCAAAGGCCATTTGCTTTTGGGTGATAGTAGCTAATTTTTCAGGGTGTGTTGCAGCTTCCAGCGCATTATTCCAGGTAATACGTAAGTATTTCTTCATTTGTTGCTTTACCCCATTTTTTCCTGTATTAATCAAAACACCTTCTAACCAATTAATTTTTGGGTCGGTTTTGATAAACACCTTCACAATGCGGTCTGTTTCTCGGGCGGATATTGTAAAAAACTCTTTTTGTGCTTTTTTAGCATTGTGGTTGGCAACGCCGTACTTGCCAAAATAGTCCAGCAAAATAAAATACAAATCGTTGTTAATGTGTGCATTGGTGCCCAATGCCAGCCATTGTACATACCCACAATTTTTACAATAGTTAGTATCCAACGCTGCCATCCAAGCATAAGGGACACTATCGTTGTTTTGATAGGCCGTTAGAGCATTAAGATAATAGGCAGTAAAATTTTTTTGGATGTAATCGATCAACACACTATCGGTAAAGTGGCCTGTTGTATTGGCTGCTTGTATTTCAACAAGCATGGTATTGTACAAGGCCGCAAAGTAGGTTATAGGGCTTTGGGTTGTGGTACCCTGTTGCACCACGCTATCAATTTTCTCAACCACTAGTTTACGAGCGGTAAGTTTAGAAGTTTGCTCAACAGTTGTTTGCGCTATTGATAAGCGGTTGGTGAGCATAATGAGTATAACAATTATTATATTTTTCACAAGGTAAACAAAGTAGATTATATACTTAGTCAATCAATTAAACCCAAAACGTTGCATTTGGTTTTATTATATCGCACAAAAAAATGTAATTTTGCCCCCCAAAAAAGTAACATTGAGTACTATAAATAAAATGCCATCCATCTTACTTCTTGAGGATGGAACTATATTCCACGGCACATCCATTGGCAAAGTGGGCACTACCACAGGCGAGATTTGTTTTAACACCGGAATGACTGGTTATCAGGAGGTGTTTACCGACCCTTCTTACTATGGCCAGATTTTGGTAATGACAAGTGACCATATTGGTAACTACGGCGCAGCAGTAGAAGATGTAGAAAGCGATGAAATTATGATTGCCGGTTTGGTAGTTAAAAATTTCTCATACACCTTTTCTCGTAAACAGGCTAAATATTCATTACACGAGTATTTTACTGAGCATAACCTAACTGGTATTGCAGATGTAGATACCCGCCAGCTGGTGCGTCACATTCGCCAAAAAGGAGCGATGAATGCCATTATATCTTCTGAAATATTGGATATAGATGAGTTGAAAGCCAAATTGGCCAAAGTACCTAACATGGCAGGTTTAGAGTTGTCGTCAAAAGTTACTACTCAACAACCCTACTTTTATGGCGATGAAAACGCAGCCCTTAAAGTGGCAGTGTTGGATTTGGGGGTAAAGAAAAACATTTTACGCTGCCTTGCAGAGCGAGGTTGCTACTTGAAAGTATTCCCGGCACAAACTCCTTATCAGGAAATGAAAGCATGGAACCCACACGGTTTCATGATAAGCAACGGCCCCGGCGACCCCGCTGCAATGCCCTATGCAGTTGAAACCGTAAAACAAATACTGGACGCAAACGAAAAAACCTTTGGTATTTGCTTGGGTAATCAAGTTATGGGATTGGCCTGCGGTCTTAAAACCTTTAAAATGCACAACGGGCACAGGGGATTGAACCATCCAGTGAAAAACCTTCAAACGGGCCGTGCCGAAATAACCAGCCAAAACCACGGTTTTGCAATTGAAGGGGATAACGTAAGCGACAGCCCTGTTGAAGTAACGCACGTACACTTGAATGATAACACAGTGGCCGGTATACGCGTAAAAGGTAAAAATGCCTTTGCAGTGCAATACCACCCTGAAAGTAGCCCCGGTCCGCACGATAGCCGCTACTTGTTTGATGACTTTATTGCAATGATGGCTAAATAAAAGCAATTAGCTTTTGGCTGAAAGCCTTTAGCAGGTTTTAAGCATTCAACCGCTAAAAGCCAAATGCTAACTGCTGTTCTAACAACTTAATAACGAATAACCGATAACTATATGAGTTTAATAGCTAAAGTTCTTGCCCGTCAAATAATTGACTCACGCGGTAACCCAACAGTGGAAGCCGAAGTAATTACCAATAGCGGTGCTGTTGGCCGTGCTGCTGTTCCTTCGGGAGCCTCAACAGGTATTCACGAAGCCGTTGAATTGCGCGACGGTGACAAGAGTGTTTACATGGGCAAAGGTGTAACCAAAGCTGTGCAACACGTTAATAATGAAATTAACGATGCGTTGCAGGGGATGTATATTTTCGACCAGAACGAGATTGACCGTGTAATGCTTGATTTAGACGGTACAGATAACAAAGGTAAATTGGGTGCAAACTCAATATTGGCAGTATCAATGGCTTGCGCACGTGCAGCAGCTGAAGATTGCGGAATGCCTTTGTACCGTTATGTTGGCGGGGTTAATGCAAACACATTGCCCATACCGTTGATGAATATTTTGAACGGTGGAGCCCATGCGGATAATAGTATCGATTTTCAGGAGTTTATGATTATGCCTGTAAATGCTCCTACATTTAGCGAAAGCTTGCGTATGGGGATTGAAGTGTTTCATCACCTGAAAATGGTGTTGAAGAAAAAAGGCTATAGCACCAACGTAGGTGATGAAGGTGGTTTTGCACCGGATATTAAGAGCAACGAAGAGGCTATTGAAACAGTATTAACTGCTATTGAAGCCGCCGGATACAAACCCGGTAAAGACATTTGGGTGGCTATGGATGCTGCCAGCAGCGAAATGTATGACGCCAAAACAGGCTTGTACAAATTCCATAAATCAGACAATAAAGAACTTACTTCAAGCGAGATGGTAAGTTTTTGGAAAGACTGGACCAGCAAATACCCGATTGTTTCTATAGAAGACGGTTTGGCTGAAGATGACTGGAAGGGATGGAAAGAATTGACTGAAACTATTGGAAACAAAGTGCAGTTGGTGGGTGATGATTTGTTTGTAACCAACGTTAAACGTTTGCAAAAGGGTATTAGCGAGGGTATAGCTAACAGTATATTGGTGAAGGTGAACCAAATTGGAAGCATTACTGAAACAATAGATGCCATTAACCTTGCCAGCAGAAATTCATACACCAATGTAATGAGTCACCGTAGTGGCGAAACCGAAGATACTACCATTGCTGATTTGGCGGTAGCGATGAACAGCGGACAGATAAAAACCGGTAGTGCCAGCCGTACTGACAGGATTGCAAAATACAACCAGTTGTTACGCATTGAACAAGACTTAGGAACCCAAGCCCGCTTTTTGGGAATGGACTTTAAGTATGTGAAATAATATTGTAAATTTATCTCGTAGATTATTGAAATTATAAGCCCCTTGCATGCTTGCAAGGGGCTTTTTTGTTTTTTGTAGGTGTTTGTAAATAAAAGTTTTACAAGTGAGATGTTGTATTTGGTAACAATTTGTTAATATTGTTATATCAATCTAACCTTATTGCATTATTATGAAAAAAACTATCAAACTATCACTAAAATGGCATTTTGTACCGCTAAAACTCGTAGGAACACTACTCTTAATCACAATTTTTTCGTCTGTTTTTGGCCAGATTAATGACCCGCCGGGGTTTGACGCTACAAAGGAGCGGCAAGAGGGTTTAAGAAACGGAGTACATCAAGAGGAAATTGAGAGTTATGTTGAAAAAATGCGCCGTTACTATCAGCATCAAGAGGATATCAGAAAGTTCGGAGGTACAACACGAACTACTCCAACCAGAACCTTTGAACGTAAATCAGGGGGGATTGATTGTTTTGGGGACTTTGAAAATGGAACCGTTCCCTCTTGGACAGGTTACACTGCTTCAAATACAGGTTTAAACAATTTTATAAATAATACTGTAACATTTACTACCGGAGTTGTAAGTGGCCGTCATACAATTATGACCACTGGAAATGATCCAGTTGTTAATGCCGTGAACAAAGTTCATTCAGGCAATTATTCACTTCGTTTGGGAAATAATAGCTCTAATGCGGAGGCAGAGCGAGTGGCTAAAACAATTACTGTAACGGGTACTTGTTTGTCGTTTTGGTATGCGTTGATTTTTGAAGATCCTAGTCATCCAAGCGGACAACAGCCATTTTTTATGTTAAGAATTTTAGATAATAACGGTAATGTTATACATAGCTACATTAGAGAAGCATCTACCGACCCGTTTTTTACAGCATTAGGAGGAGGGTCAACCGTTGTATATAGAGATTGGACAAAGTATGAGGTAAACTTGGGCTGTCAATACATTGGTAAGGATGTTACTATTGAGTTTACAAATGCTGATTGCTATCAAGGAGCTCATTATGGATATACATACATTGATGATGTGTGTATGGAGAATTGTTGTAATTCATGTGAAAAACTGTTTAACAACGTAGGTGTAATGCTTAATTACAATGTTATATCGTATAAGGGAAGCACCGATTCTTCATGTTGTTACAAATTTAATTGGATTTTTGATCCCGATATTTTCAAGTGTTCACCATTTGGAGTAAGGATATATAACGATAGCAATCCATCCGAAGTATACACTGATTATTTGGATACATTAGGTTTGGTATGGTCTTGCAGAGGGTCAGTCTTTGATGCAAGTGTACTTGATTTTTGTGTCAATAGATCAAACTTCACAAAAAGCAAAAAATTGCGAATTGAGTTTTTAGATCACAACGGAGATGTTATATGTGATACCCTAACTAAAATAATTGAACCTTGTCACTCATCATCATCTGGTTGTAATTGTAACAGCCTGTTTGACAATCAGAACTTTGCAAATACGTCTATCATTAAAAAAGACACTGCTGCATCCGATGAATACGATTGCTGTTTTACTATTGAGCCTTTTAGGGATAGTTCAATCATTAAATGTCCCTATTATGGAATGCGGGTGTATAAAGATACTGTTGGCGGAATAGGCTATGCATATTTAGATAGCTTTAAAACAGGAACTCCTATTGGAGGACCCGGTGCTGATATGGGGGATACAAATAAGATGAAGTTCTGTATCGGGGCATATGTGTTTTCAAACAATGGTCCTCAGAAGCTTCGGATAGAATATCTGGATTCTACAGGAAAAGTTATTTGCTCTAAAACAGAGACAGTAAACTGTGAACAATCTTGCTGTGAGAATGTAAATGTGTTTGTGCGAAAAGATACCACAGAAACTGATCCGTTTAAATGTTGTTACCGCATAGAAGTGTGGGCATTTGCGTGCAATAAAACTTTTACAGCTGAGTTGATGCGCGAAACGGATAGCGGTTGGGTAAATGCAGGCAATGATACCTTTAGCATTAGCCGTCCAATATTTTTTGATGTATGCGCTGATAATAGTGATACAGCAAGGTATATGGTATTTATCAAAGACAGCTCAGGTAAGGTACTTTGTAATAAAGAAGTAATACAAACTTGCCCCAATTGCTGTGATATTGTGGCATATACTGCTACTTACGTGCCACCACCACCACACTCAGTTATTGACCGTTGTTGTTGGGATATAAATGTGTACCCTGCTGCTTCTGAGGATTGTAATATAGGATATTGGGGCGTGTATGATAGTTTGCATAAGGTACCTTCATCCTATTCTCCAATCTTTTCACCCCCAAGTACTATTTATCAAGGCAGGCATTGTACGCCCATCATACAAGCTCCTAACCCTGCACCCGGTACATCAATTACTATAAAATACTGTATTAAACGGTATTTGGCAGTGTATGATGTTACGGGCAAATTGCTTTGTATTAAGCCGTTTGAATTGTGTTGCTATCGCACCTATACCAACTATAACGGAAACCCCCAAGGACCCATGAGTATTGGAGTAGTGCCCAATCCGTTTAATGAGGCCTTTACGATGAGTATGGATTTGCCGCAGCCGATGCCGGTAGCAGTGAATGTTGTTAACTCATCAGGAACTGTTGTGTTTGAGCGCAACTATGGACAGCAACCAGCGGGTGAGTTTACTACTGAAATTAATTTGGCAGGCCTACCACCCGGCAATTATACATTGTCTGTAAACAACGGACAAGCTACCGCCCAAATAGTGAAACAATAATGGCTTAATTACATAACTACCTACCTCTATCTGTCCCCTGCCAAAACCGGCAGGGGATTTTTTTTGCCAAAATAATATTGAGCTTAGTAGTAAGCCTTTGCATGTTGGTAGAACAATTGGGCAAAGCCGTATAATACAAGGGGTTTGTAGGTTTTTTACAGGCAGCGTAGGGATAAGCTGCAAGGGTCTTTCATGAAAAAGCCATGAAAAAGAACCAATTAAAAACCATGTTTATTTTACTGCTGATACAGCTGTTTGTTGTATCCGCTTGCAGTAAAAAAGAAGAAAGTCCTGAGCCAACGGTTAAAAATACTCCCGGGCAAGGCAATAACGGAAACAATAACGGAGGTAATAACCCACCTCCGGTAGCAGATACAACCAAAATGTTTACCGATATGGGTTGGTTTATTAAAAAGCTATCCAAAGATGGGGTAGAACAAACCGGTCACTTCTTACTTGGGGCATCGTACAAATTTAATTTACCCAATACCTACTTCTTTTCAATACCCGGTTTCCCTTCTGCCGACGGTACGTGGGCGTTTGAACCTACAACTAAGAAAAGTATCAAGATAACTAACCAAAGCGGAACCAGTACATGGAAAGTACTTTCTATCTCAACAACTAAAATGGTGGTTGAAGAAAATCAAGGCAGTAGCGGGGTATGGATAACAGAGTTTTCTCACTAAACACAAAACAATATACTTAAAGCAATTAAACACCATGAAAAAAAACGTATCAAAATCATTAACAATTTTAGTAATGCTACTGTTAGCGTTTGCATCTTGCAAAAAAGACGAAGAAACCAAAGCACCTACCAACACTACTCCTACAGTGAATAACAAGCCTGCATTGACAGCGGATAAGTGGATTACCCAAAAAGTATTTATTGACGGGGCTGAACAACCTGGCCATTTTTTAGTAGGTTCTATCTACCAGTTTTGGGACGACGATAAATACTCTTTTCTTATCCCTAATATGGGTAATGCCGGCGGTACTTGGAAGTTTGAAAACGCACAGCAAACGATTCTTAAACTAAATGCCCCTCAAGGTCCGGGACAAACATGGAACATTAAAACACTAAATGCAACCGCATTAGTTGTTGAAATGAATTCTGACGGCAAACTGTGGAAGTACGAGTTTTCTCACCCGTAATCAATTAAAGCAGAGATAAACATAATTAGAGGCTGTGGGCAGTATTGTCCGCAGCTTTTTTATTTTAAGTGCCACTGCTTTTTCTCACCGTCAAACACATACTCACCGACATTGGTGCTGTGTTTCTCAAACAACTCGTGGCTATCGTCTCTAAACAATTGTAGCTGTTTTAACGCTTGCTTATCCAACGTAATGCTATCGTTTTCGTATTGTGATACGGGGTAAATGGCATAGCTGTTTTTGCCGTTCACTTCCTTTTTATCTACCCACGTTAAAAAGTAGCCGCACTCTTTTAGCGTAGTAGCTTTTTCTTTTTTCTGCAACACCAATTTAAACATAGCCCCGCCGTCTTTATAACGCTCGCGTTGGTTGCTTACAAAGTTTCCAAGCGAGTACACCACAATGCTTTCGCGTTTCAGGGTGCTATCGTATTTGCGGTGCATGGGTTGCAATACGTGTGGGTGCGAACCGATAACATAATCAGCACCGTAACGGAGGCAGATATCCGCATAGTTTTTTTGGAAAGCATTGGGCAAAGGTTGGTACTCATCGCCCCAATGGGTAACAATGATAATCTTGTCTGGGTTCAGCTTTTTGGCAGCTTTTAAATCCTCTTTAATCACCAATGAGTCAAGCAAATTCACAATAGTAGGTTCGGGCACAGGTATTCCGTTGGTGCCATAGGTATAGTTAAGCACCGCTACTTTTATCCCGTTTTTCTCCAGCCATAAAATATTGTGTTTTTTACGGTCGGCTTCATCTTTAAATGTACCTGTACGCGGTATGCCCAAACTGTCTAACACCTGCACGGTGCGGATAATGCCGTTTTTACCGCGGTCGCAACTGTGGTTGTTGGCAGTAACCAAATACCGTATTCCTGCATTTTTCATAGCCGTTGCTAAAGCATCAGGAGCACTGAACTGCGGATAACCGCTATACGGTTCACCTGCCAGCGTAAGCTCAAGGTTGGCGATACTGAAATCAACCGACGATGCAATGGGTGCAATGGGGGCAAAGCAAGAAGAGTAATCGTACTCTTTGGTTGAGTAGTTATAAGCTGCCCTTATTTGCGGGCCGTGTTGCATTACATCGCCCATAAACAACAACGAAATTTCGGTGGCACTATCAGCCGCTTGTTGCTGTGGAGTTTCAATTGTTTTGCTATGGGTTTGTTTACAAGAGCAACCAATAGAAACAGTGGTGGCAATGGCTGCAACGGCAAGATATTTTACTAATAAGGGGGCTTTCATGTAGTTACGGTAAAGGGCAAAAATAATATATAAACGGCGGTTGCAAAGCAAGTTAAACACTCTGTGTACGGCAATCTTTTCAAGTACCCCGAAAAGTAATATTTTTGATGCAAGTAACCTTAACTAATGAAAAAGCACCTCTTACTGTTTGTATTTGCGTTAACCAGTTTTTCGATGTGGGCCGATGTGGCCGAAAGACCTTTTTACGAAAAAGGAATACCCGGAACACTTATCTATTCAGCAGTCGGAATTTTAATTGCCCTGTTGGCGTTTAAGGTAATTGACTGGATTACACCAGGTAAATTATCGAAACAAATTACAGAAGAAAAAAACGTAGCGTTAGCAATAGTTACGGGAGCCCTTATTTTGGGCATTTGCATTATTGTAGCCGCAGCCATTTCAGGTTAATTTTTATGCTGGGGATACTTATCGGCAGCGAAATCCAAATTAAAAAAGTTTCGTATAGGGTAACTGCATACGTTTTGTATTGCAGCGAGGGCGAGTATTGGTCTGAGTGGCAATTGACCAACAGTTTGAAACAAGCGTTTTGGCTGGCACAAGATAGTAGCGGCTTAACATTGTATGAAGAAATGCCCGAAAAGCCTACGATAGATATATACGAGGCCAAAGTGGCTAATGTAGTAAAGGTAAACGGGGCGGATGTATGGCCTATAGCCAATTATAAAGCTACTGTTGTTGAAACATGCGGGGATGCCGGATTACGTGAAAACGATGTTGAAGAAGTAGCCGAATTAGTAAATGATAGCGGAAGATTTGCAGTGGTTGCGCACCAACACGAATTGAAATTATATAAGAGTGAACTACTCACCAACAAAGACGTTAAAATTTGAGTACCACCCATAATTGCCCCGATTGTTCAGCTCCGTTTACGGTGCATAGCCAGCTTAGTCATTACTATGTGTGTACTAAGTGTAAATCGCTATTGCACAAAAACAAGGGTGGTTGGGCAAAAGATGCAACTGCAAATGGCGTTTACATCGAAAAAATTGCCAGTGCATTTTGGATAGGGGACAGCATAAACATAAAAGGGGGAGACTATACTATAATATCGCTGGCGGGGTATAAAGGGAATTACTTTGAATGGGACGAAGACGATGGAAAGTATTTGGGTGCAGATAATTACAGGTTTATTGAGGTAGGCTTGCAAGATGCTAAGGGCTTTTTTGCTACCATGATTGAAGATGTGGATGGGTTTACCATTTCGCAGCGGGTAATACCGCCGAGGAGTTGTATACCCGAAGAAACATCAAAAGGGGATGTTGCTTTTTTTGAGCTGAAAGGCAGCGGTAAAAAACTTGAGCAAGGAAACTACAAGCCCACATCGTTTGTGGGTGAGTTTAGCTACAAACCCGATGTTGAAGAAACGACTTACTATGCGGATATCAGAACTAATGAGCCTAATAGAAAAGGCATAATATCTGTTGAGTGGCAGCTTAACAATCGTGTACCGCATTCTGTAGAGTTTTTTGAAGATACCCCCCAAGAGTTCGGAGGGTTGGGAGCAGTAATAAAGGACGAGGTAATGCTTGAGCGGGCTAAGCCCCTTGTTTGGGCAAAGAACTCGGTATTCTTATTTTTTGCACTCGCGATGGCCTTTTTAGTAATGGCTGCGATAATGAAGGTTTCAAGCGAGAATTTAATTTTTAAAGAAACGTTTTCATACGGTCTTTACGAAGGTTTTCGGAAAGATTCTGTAGTGACTCAAGAATTTGAGCTTGGGGACGTGGGTGCAATGTATGAGTTAAAACTAACGAACGCACCCGGAACATCTGCCGACCAAACCTTAGATGTAGTAATTGATGTGGTTGACGCCAATAACAAGATTGTGAATAGTTTTGACACCGATTTTTTTATAGAAACAGGGTATGATGACGAGGGCGCTTGGACAGAAAGTGAAAAGGAGGCGACCCTGCTGTTAAGGCTTGACCAAGGAGGAGTTTATCGTCTTTTGATAACTTGTGCAAATACCTCTATTGCCAATAACAGCATTTCGGGTAATTTAGATGTAAAACTAAACAAAACCCATGTGCTACGTTACTACATATTTGGGTTTGGTATATGTTTGCTGCTCGGGTTTATTTGTATGCAGTTAGAGGCTTGGTACATGTACAAGTACTTTAAAAAGTCAGTAGGCTTTTTTTCAACCGAACATGCTCAGGTTTTTTGGGGCGTAGTGGGGGTTATTATTATAATTTTACTTTTCAGTTACTTATAATGTTAAAGTATTCAAAATACATACTTGCCTTTTTTGGTGTGGTAATATTCTCAACTGTTTTTTGGGCATCAAGCAGGGGTTGGGGCATACCAACAGTTACTAACAAAAGCGTAATACAAGAAGCTCAAAACTGTCCGCCTGAGCAACGCGATGCATGGGGTAATTGCCCTACAAGAACAACTCGGTCAAGCATACGGTCACGTTATTTTTCGGGAGACGGTAATGGAAGTGGCGGAAAATAAAAACACTATAAGTGATAAGCACGTACCCGTACTGTTGGCATCCATACTGGTAATATCCGCCTGTGCCATCTTGTATGAATTGCTGATAAGCACCCTTTCCAGCTACTTTTGGGGCAGTAGCATCCTGCAATTTTCAATTACCATCGGTGTATTTCTTTCCTCAATGGGTTTGGGGGCATACCTGTCAAGGTTTATCACTACCCGCTTGTTAGAGCGTTTCATAGTTATTGAAATCTGGCTGGCGTTGCTGGGCGGTTCATCCGCACTCATACTCAATGCAGCCTACACTCTCACTCAAAATTATTACCTCATAGCCATTGGTCTTATCATACTTTTAGGTACGCTTATAGGGTTAGAAATCCCGCTACTCACCCGCATACTTCGCAGTTACAAAAACCTGCGCAATACCATTGCCAATGTGCTCTCGTTCGATTATTTGGGTGCTTTGCTGGCATCGTTGGTATTTCCGTTTTTGTTACTGCCTTATTTGGGAGTAATGAAAACCTCTTTTGTAGTGGGCTTGTTAAACTTAGCCGTAGCGGCTTACTCGTTATTTATTTTCAGGCGTGAAGTACAGAAATGGGGGCGAAAAATTATGGCAACTGTAGCTGTGTTTATTGCCCTTCTGGGTGGTTTTGCGGCCGCGGTAAACATCACCGGATTTTTTGAAAAATTTGTGTACCAAGATGAAATCATCTACACTTCACAATCACCCTATCAAAAGATAGTACTTACCCGCTGGAAGGACGATATACGGTTGTTCCTTAACGGTAACTTGCAATTTTCATCGGTTGATGAATACCGCTACCACGAGCCTTTGGTACACATACCCATGCTATTAGCAGGAGAAGGGGCTAAAAACGTGTTATTACTTGGTGCCGGCGACGGGCTGGCCGCCCGCGATTTATTGCAACATTACAGCGGATGTAAAATTACTATTGTAGATTTAGACAAGGCTGTAACTGATATATGTGCAAGCCATCCGCTAATTACAGGCATTAATCAAAATGCACTTAAAAACCCTGCTGTAACTATCGTAAACGATGATGCGTTTAACTTTATTAAAAACAGCAATACAAGGTATGATGTGGTTCTGATTGACCTACCCGACCCGCACGACCCCGGTCTTAGTAAGTTATATTCAAGGGAGTTTTATGAATTGGTGCGTCAATCGTTAGCAGTGGGAGGGGTGGTAGTTACACAAGCAACCTCGCCGTTTTTTGCCACCAAGCCTTTTTGGTGCATACACAACACAATGGGGCAGGTGTTTAAACAAGTGGTGGCTTATCACACCCAAGTTCCCTCGTTTGGTATGTGGGGTTTTCAAATGGCATATAACCTGCCTCAGCAAATGGAAACTGTTGTACCAAGCGATAGTATTGCAAAACACATTGCTCAGAAATTTTCGACAAAAAAATGGAGTAAGCCACTGCAGTATTTAAACGCTGCTACCATACCCTCAATGTTTGTTTTTGAAAACGATGTTGACCGTATTGAAACCGAGGTGAACACATTGGATAACCATGCTCTGCTGCATTATTATGAAGATAGTTGGAAACGATTTAACCCTTGATGTGTCTGTAATTTTTAAAAGGTAAAGCTTTCAGAATTTTATACAAAGGGCTTCGCCGCACAACGGTTTTCCTATAAATTGCGTTTAGTATAGTAAACAACCTTTTTTGACCCTTAAATCTTATATATTATTTGTTTTTTGTTTATTTACAGTAGTACCGCTACAGTTACATGCACAATGCAGTATTAACGCCCTCTCTAACGGTTGTTTGGATGATTTAATAAGTTTTAAAGTAAGCTCAGGGCAAACCATCACCGCTACCCAATGGGATTTTGGCGATGGAAATACCTCCACTCAATCGGCACCCGGTTACAAATACAATGTGGCAAAAGCATACACAGTAACGGCTATTGTTACACTTCAAAACGGAACCAAGTGTACCGCTACACACAACATCATTATCCATCCCAAGCCCATCAGTAATTTTTCGGTAAACGGTAATAGTTCGTTTTGTTTCTCTAAAAACAAAGTATGTATAACTGATAACTCAACACCGGGGGCTACGGGTAATCCTATTGCTCAGCGGGTGTTTTTGTGGGACGATGGAGCAGGAGATAATTCAACAAATCCCTCGGCTCAAAAGGTATTGTGCCATACGTACTTTCAAACAGGTACATATACCCTTATTATGGAAACTACCGACGATAAGGGATGTATTGCCAAGAGTTCACAAAAAATTACGGTGCAGCCTGATTACGATGCCAACATGGCGTATGATTTAACCGTAAACCCTTCAGATTGTAAGTTTACCGTGTGTTTTACCAATAAAACCAAGCCAAAGGATATTGCAAACGTAAGTAGCTATTTGTGGGATTTTGGCGATGGTAATACTAACAACAATATGGTAAATTATGATTCGGTTTGCCATGTGTATCCTAATAGCGGTAATTACACCGCCAAACTGATAGTAACCCATAAAAGTGGTTGTTCTGATACAGCCTTTACCACCATAAACATTACCAAACCCAAAATTAACTTTAAGCTCAAAATACCTGATTCAGTATGTTTAGGTACCATTGGCCAGTTTTTAAATGATACCACTAACAACAGCGCCATGTATCGTTGGTTTATAAGAGATTCCGCTACCAACCTTGAGCGTCCTATACAGGGATTAAACAACCCCATTGATGTTAGCTTTACAACTCCCGGTAAGTTTTATATCAAACTAAATATACTGGTAGATAACTGCCAGCAAAACGGTTATGATTCAGTAGTTGTGCGTTGCCCCAGTGCAGGATTACTTCCCTTAAACAATCGTTTGTGCGATGCAGGTGATACCACTTATTTCTGCAATAGCAGTTGTTATTATCAATCATACAACTATAAACAGATATGGGATTACGGACATGGTGAGGCGTGTACAACGGATACGAAAAACGGAATAAATACCAACCGTAACTGCCGTTTTTCAGTGGATAATAATGGCAAGCACTTGTATGGCTTTACGGATACAAGTAAATCGTATGCGTGTTTTACGCCATCATTATATATTGTTGACACAGTAACGGGGTGTGAAAGTACCGGTTCTAATTTGGTAATGTTGGGTATGCCCCCGTTGGATAGCTTGAAAGTGGTTGAGCAGGTTTCGGAATACTGTACCGATATTGGTGGGGTAAACAGTGAGCGGATAGTGAATTTTTTAATTTCGGGGTTGAGTTGTAACCAAGCCTGGAATATGTATCTCAATTTTGACTCGGCAAGGGGCAAAGATATGTTTGCTAAGGTTACGCCATATCCTCCTCCTCAATTCAGATACACATATACGGGCAATCCTACAGGCGATGTAACCATTGGTTTTGTGGTGCAAAACGGAAATCCTACTGTATCAAAATCGTGCTTTGATACCTTGACGATTAAAGGTAAAACTTGCGAAGACACGGTTTGGTATCATCATAAATTTAATATGGCTGCTGTGCCCAATCCCAATGTTGGTTTATACGATGACAAAGGGTGTGCACCGTTCAATTTTACAGTGAGGCCCGAAGATACCGTACAGTATGGGGTGCATAAGATTAAATGGGAGTGGGGCGACGGCACTGCTGATAGTTTAGAGCTTACTCCCGTAGATACCATAATGCCTGTTAGATATCACACGTACCAAAAAAATGGGCTTTATACCGTAATGCTAACCATGGCAAACACCAAAGGATGCTCTGAAACAGAGTTTTTATTGGTGGGGTTGGGTTATGATAACTTTGTGGAGTATGATAGTATCGTGTGTGCGGGTGATTCAGTAGAGTTGAAAGAATACGTTTCTTACTACGATAAAGCCAATCCGTTTTGGAAAGATAGTGCGCGATTGGCCCAGCCAAACAAAGAAAAGCTGTTTTGGGATTTTGACGACGGTAACGGATTTGTTACCAAAAAGCCTGAAACAAAAGTGGTGTTTGCCAACGAGGGAACTTACCGTGTGCGAATGGCTACTGAAGACAGTACCGCTTGCCGTGATACTTTTACATTTTATATACGGGCTGTAAAAGCCGATGCCTATATACGCAGTATGAAGGATACTTTTTATTGCAACGATAACATCATACGGTTCTACGATTCCTCTTTCGGCAGTCCTCAAATACCCGGTGATGTGGTAGTAGGCTGGCATTGGGAGTTTGGCGATTTTAAAACCCCCAGTTACCTGAAAGACCCTTACCATTTTTACAGTTCGTACGGACAAAAAGTTGTTTCTGTAGCGGTAAAGTCTGCGGCAGGATGTAGAGACACAGCCTATAAAACCATTTATATCGACGGCCCGGTTCCGTATTTTGAGATTATCACCGACTCAGTAGGTTGTGCCCCGTTGAAGATAGAATTAGACAATACATCTAAACGCGTTACAACTTGGATATGGAGCATGGGCGACCCTGCCAATACAACCATTAATACTGATAAAGATTCAAATATTAAGTTTACCTACACCCCGCCCGGCACTTATTACATAAAGCTATACGGAGCGGATAGCATTTATAATCCTAATACGGGGAACACTTATTTCTGTTCTGCCACGTACCCCGATACTCCTTTGGTGAAAAAAGTGGTGGTGATACCCAATTATCCTGTAGGCATGGATATACCCGATACCATTTGCCAAAACAATCCTGCAATCATAAAAAGTGTATCAGCATCGCGGTACGATGATTTCCGTTGGTGGATGGGCAATGGGGATAGCGTATTTACCGATACTGAAACGTTTGTGTACATCTACCCCGAGGCAGGTAATTACAGAATTGATTTTAAACCAACGTATGCCCCTAATCAGTGGGAACGTTTGTGTATTGCTGATACATTTAAAGACATTACGGTAATACCCATTGAAGCTGATTTTGAGATTAATCCCAACTCAAAGGAGCCGGTATTTCATTTCACCAATAAATCAATCAATGCAGTGCGGTACGAGTGGGACTTCGGGCATCCGGCATCCGGAGCTGATAATAAATCAACGCTTAAAGACCCCTCGCACAATTATAAAACCAATTTAGGTACGTTTACGGTGTGTTTGCGGGCCTATAACAAAGAAGAGTGCGTAGATACCGTATGCAAACAAGTAAGCAATAATTACCTGCCCAGATTGTTTATTCCCAATGCTTTTTCGCCGCAAGGAAATGATACCACCAACTTACGTTTTGATATTGATATTTATCTGGCAGGCTATTATCACCTAAATATCTTTAACCGTTGGGGCGAGAAGGTGTTTGAGGGTTTTGAAGACGGTGAAGGCAACTTAGACGGCCTTAACTGGGACGGTAAACACTTTATAACAGGCAGTCTGTGCCCTTCAGGGGTGTATTTTGTAGTGTTTGAATACGAAATTGTAGGGCTGGAAGGCAAAAACACCTACAAAGGCACGCTAAATCTTTTTAGGGAAGAGTAAGGAACTATTTGTCCTCTTTTATAATCACAAACACGTCTTCGTTGTCTTTTTTCATCAAGTACTTTTCACGTGCAAATTTTTCAAGACTATCGGGGTGGGTAAATAGTGCGTTGTACTCGCTGCGGGCAATATCAGCCTGCTCGCGGTAGTAATCACGCTCTTCAATAGCTTCGTTGTAGGTACGTTGCAAACGCCAAACATCCCACCAGTTATTTTTGTCAAAAAAACTCATCCACACCACAAAGGTGCCTACTACTACCAAATAGCGGTATTTATAAAGAAACCGTACTATCACACCACAAAGTTAGAGTATTAATAATGCTTGGGTAAAAAACTTACTGTGGATTTGTGGATTAGTAAAAAATTGGTGCTTGAGAGATTAGGGGTATCAACATTGTAAAAAGCACAATGCCTGTTGAATAAAAAATGCACCTACTCTACCCACAGCAGCAGCCCCTTCAGGTATTCACCTTCGGGATGGAAGATGTTTACAGGGTGGTCGGGCGGTTGGTTAAGGTGTTTCAAAATGCGGACGTTACGGCGGGCATCAGCCGCAGCCCCGAACACAATTTTCTGAAACAAGGTTTTATCAATGTTTTGTGAGCATGAGAAGGTAAAAATCAACCCACCGGGTTTTATTTTCTTCATCGCCACCATGTTCAACTCTTTGTAACCCCTTGTAGCGTTGGGTACTGAACGTGCGTTTTTGGCAAACGCAGGCGGGTCAAGCACCATTATATCATATTCTTCGCGGGTTTGTTTTAAGTAATCAAAACAATCTTGTGCAATGGCTTGGTGGCGGCTTTCGTTACCGTTCAGTAGTATGTTTTCTTCGCACTGTGCAATCGCATCTTTCGAAATATCTACCGAGTGTACCTGTGTAGCTCCACCGGCCAACGCATATACGCTAAAGCCTCCTGTGTAGCTAAAAGTGTTCAGTATGCTTTTACCCTGCGAAAGCGTTTTTAGTAATTGGCGGTTATCGCGTTGGTCGATAAAGAAACCCGTTTTTTGTCCGGTTTCTACATTCACCTTAAACTTTTGTCCGTTTTCAATAACGTCTAAGGGCATTTCAATAGATTCGCCCAACCAGTCTTGCGCCCCAATGCCTTCAAGCACTTGCGAGCTGCTTTTGGTTTTCAGGTAAATATGCTTAAACCCTAAACGGCGAAACTCAGCTTCAATAACAGGTATTAGCTTTTCAGTACCCTTTATCAGTATTTGAGCCACCACTACATTACCATACACATCGGCAATAATACCGGGAAAGAAGTCGCCTTCGGCGTGCAGTAAGCGGTAGCAGTTGGTGTTGCTAAAATCAACAATGCTTTGGCGCATTTGGTAGGCCCGTTCAATTTTGGCTTGCCAATACGCCTCGTCTATCTCAACGGGGTTTTGCGTAAATTCAAAAATACGGCAGCATATCTGGCTGTTAGGGTTAAAAAAACCATAGCCAAGCAAGCTGTTATCGTTGCTGCGTATTTCAATAATTTCTCCGTTTTCGGCAGCAGGAGTATGCTGAACAGCCCCTGTAAACAGCCAAGGGTGGCGGTTGATTACCGCACGCTCTTTTTTGGGTTTAAGTACAAGGGCTTTCATTAATTATTGGGCCTCCGCTTTAAAAATTTTAGCATCGGCATAAAACGTTCCGAAAGGAAATATCGAAGCCAATAATGTAATGATAACCTTTCTGGCGTTCCAGCTATAATCAATACTTACTTGTATTGCTGCCAATACATACAGAATAAATAAAATACCGTGTGCCATACCAACTATTTCTACTGCTTGCGGCATACCCATTGCATATTTCAGCGGCATTGCAACAAACATTAATAGTATTAGCGAGATACCTTCGGCAAATCCTATTAATCTCAATCGTCCTAACGAGGTTTTCAGCATTGTACTATTATTTGTTAGGGTTAATACCACGTTTTTTAGCCATGTCTTCCAAACGTTGCTGGAAGGCTGATTTCTTAACCGGCTTCTTTTTATTCTCCTGAATTTTGCGGTGAAGAGCATCTTCGTCCACAAAACGACGGATAATAAACTGCTGTGCAATAGAAACCATGTTGGTTAAGAAGTAATAGTAAGTTAAGCCTGCAGCGTAGTTGTTAAAGAACCCAAGGAAGAAAATAGGCATAATATAACCGATGTACTTCATTTGCCCTGTAACACCTGTAAGCTGGTTATTCAGCATAGTGTAGATAAGGGTAGAAACCGTCATCAGCAGGGTAAACAAGCTCACGTGGTCGCCGTAAATGTCATATATCAAAGGAATCTTACCAAAATCCAAAATGCTATCGTAAGTACTCAAGTCAAACGCCCACAAGAAGCTTTGTTGCCTTAGCTCGATAGAGTTAGGGAAGAACTGGAACATGGCAATAAGGAAAGGCATTTGCAACAGCAACGGTAAGCAACCGCCTAAAGGTGATACACCTGCACGTTTAAACAATGCCATTTGCTCTTGTTGTATCTTTTGCAAGTTGTCGCCGTGTTTGGCTTTCAGTTCGTCAATCTCAGGCTTCAAAATACGCATCTTAGCCGAAGAGATATAAGAGCGGTACACCAAACCAAACAACAGGGCTTTGATAATTAAGGTCATTAACAAAATAATGATACCGTAATTGCCGGTTACCTTGTTCAGGTACTTGAATATCGGCAAAATCATGCCCTTGTTTATCCAACCGAAAATACCCCAGCCCAACTGTACCAACTTATCCATTCCAAGGTCAAGTTTCTTCAACTCCTCATATTTGTTAGGACCGAAGTAGAACTTCATGTTCACTGCTTGGTTCTCCTCGGTTACGTTAGCAAGTATGGTACTGGCCTTCAATGTTTTCACATAGTATGGGTTGGCTATGTCTTCGCTTTCAATGGTAGCTCCGCTGAAGCCTTCGGGAGAAAGTGATATAAGCGTTGTATTAAAGAACTTTTGCTTGAATGAAACCCACTCTAAGCCACCCGCAGGTTTTTGCTGCTCATACTTGGTTTCAGAAATGTAATCCACCTCTTTGTCCAAGCCCCTGTAATAAACAGTTGAGGCTTCTTTTTCAGCTTTTAAAGCGTGCTCTTGCAAAGGCAGACTAACCTGCCAATCCATTTGCATAAAACGTTGTGTATTTGATAGGTAGTTTTTAATCCCAACCATCTTCACCGTATAAAATAACTCGTAGCTATTGGGTTTCAACCAATATACCTGTTCAAGGTATTGAGTTTCAGAAAAGGCTATTTTTAGTGAAAGGATGCTCGAATCGCCTTTTACGGTTACGTTTTTAGCCGATGGGGTAAAATACAACCTCGAAGTCGAATCGCTAAATCCATCCGCCGAAACAAAACGGATGTTAAACTTGGCATCGTTGTTTTCGAACAGAATTAACGGCTCTTGGGTTTCAGACCCTTCACGTTTTGCGCGTTTATAGTTTTTTAATTCAACTGATTGAGGATGACCGCCTTTGGTAGAAAGCTGTACTTTAATCAGTTCGTTTTCAATGGTTACAAGTTCTTTGGTGCCCTCAGCAAAACGGCCAAAAGTACCTATAGGGCCTTGTTTAACAACTGATGCAGTATCAGTACTATCGTTACGTTGAACAGTATCAGCGGCAACAGCTGTGGCTGCGGTTGCTTTTGCAGTTGAATCAGCAACACGTTGTATTTGTGCAATACTGTCTTGTTTTTTGCGGGCGGCTTCAATTTCGCCAACATTATCGCGGGTAAGGAAAAAATACCCTACCATAATTACCATTATCAGCGATAAACCTATTATCGAATTTCTATCCATTGGTCTTTTCTAATCGAGGCGCAAAGGTAGGATTTGGGGGGGAATGTACAAGGGGTAAAAATCTCTTTCGGTAAGCGGGGCAAAACCTTCTATAAATATCGTGTTACGGCGTTACATTGTTACGTAGTTACGATGTTATTTTTGTTACGTGCAGCACTAGCGTTTTATTAATTCAGTCAAAGTCAAAGAACGCTGGGTGCTTATTAATTTGAAAAACGAAAGAACGGTCAGGCAATAAATCTGCAAACTGTTTATTGAAAACATAACTTTGCCTTGTGCAGATAAAAGACATTACACAATACCTTGAAACAATAGCTCCGCTGGCTTTGCAAGAAAGCTACGATAACAGCGGCTTGATAGTAGGGGATAGGGAAGCCCCTGTAAAAGCCATACTGATAAGCCTTGATTGTACTGAAGAAGTGGTGCAGGAGGCTATAGAAAAAGGCTGTAATTTGATTGTTTCTCACCACCCCATTGTTTTTAGCGGGTTAAAAAAGATTACCGGAGCCAATTACATTGAGCGGGTGGTAATAAAAGCGATACAAAACAACATAGCGTTATATGCCATACACACCAATCTTGATAATGTGCTGAAAAGTGGTGTGAACGGAAAAATTGCTGAGAAATTAGGATTGGAGAATACCCGCATACTATCACCCAAAGGTGAAATACTTTGTAAATTGGTAACGTATTGTCCCACTGCACAAGCCGATGCGTTGAGACAGGCAATATTTGAAGCAGGTGCAGGAGTGATTGGCAACTACGACCAATGCAGTTTTAACAGTGATGGAATAGGTACGTTTAGGGGGAATGATGGCGCAGACCCATTTGTGGGCAAGGTGGGCGAGCTGCACAAAGAAAACGAGGTACGGATAGAGACTGTTTTTCCTGCATGGGCACAAAATAGTGTGGTAGCGGCTTTATTGGCGGCACACCCTTATGAAGAAGTGGCGTACGATGTGTATGCACTTAAAAACAAACATCCGCAAACGGGAGCGGGAATTATTGGCTCATTGTCCGATGAGATGGATGCAAACGTTTTTTTAGAACATCTGAAAAACACAATGAAAGCCGATGGCATACGTTATACATCGTATGCAAAAAAAATAAAAACAGTGGCCGTGTGTGGCGGGTCGGGTAGTTTTTTGTTACGCGATGCAATGGCACAAAAGGCCGATGTATTAGTTACTGCCGACTTTAAATACCACCAGTTTTTTGATGCTGAAGGCCGCATTATGATTGCCGATATAGGCCATTATGAAAGCGAGCAATATACAATTGAACTTTTAGGCGAGATTTTAAATAAAAAATTCACTACTTTTGCGGTTCTTTTTACGCAAGTAAATACAAACCCAGTAAACTATTATAAATAGATGGAAGCTACCATTGAAGAAAAACTGAAGGCTCTGCACACATTGCAGCAAATTGATTCGCAGATTGATAAAATTAAATCAGTTCGCGGGGAGTTGCCAATGGAAGTTGCTGACCTTGAGGACGATATTACCGGCCTTGAAACTCGTATTCAGAAATTTAATGCTGAGATAGAAGAGTTTGAAGAGAACATTCAGGCCAACAAAAACAAAATTAAAGATGCCCAAACCTTCATTAAGAAATACGAAGGGCAGCTTACCAATGTGAAAAACAACCGTGAGTTTGACGCATTGAACAAAGAAATTGAAATCCAAGGTCTTGAAATCCAAGCGGCAGAAAAGCGTATCAACGAAGCGAAGCGTTCGATAGATCTTAAAAAGGAAATAATTGCTTCTTCAACTATTGAGTTGGAAGGTCGTCGTATTGACCTTGAAAACAAAAAGAAAGAGTTGAACAACATTGTGGGCGAGACTGAAAAAGAAGAGCAAGAGTTGATGAAAACCCGCAACAAAGCTGAAAAAGATATCGAAGAGCGTTTGCTGTTTGCTTACAACCGTATCCGCGGTTCTGTAAAGAACGGTATTGCCGTAGCTACAGTTATCCGTAACTCTTGCAGCGGTTGCTTTGGTACTATTCCTTTGCAAATGCAGTCAGACATTCGTCAGCACAAACGCATTATTATTTGCGAACATTGCGGTCGTATTTTGGTTGACACGCACAAAGAAGAAGAGGAAGAAATGGTAGAGCGTTTTATGGCCTAAAACCATAATGACAGCTACACACAACAACATACACAAAAGGCTTTTGGCTATTGCTGCCAGAAGCCTTTTTGTTTTTATAGCGTTGCTCATAACCACCAGCCGTGGTTTGTATGCCGGTTTTGATTATAGTGCTAACTATCAGGCGGCAATGAAAGAAATACTATCGCTGAAATTAGAAAGCGGTAGTGCATTACTTGCCAAAGAAAAGGTAGCGAATCCTAATAACACGTTGGTGATTTTGGGCGAAGACTATGTTGACTTTTTTAAGATACTGATTAACGAAAACAAAGCCGAATATGATAAACTGGTGCCCAACTTCTCGGCACGTTTAACGGCTTTAGAGAAGGGTGATAAAAACTCACCTTGGTACAATTACAGTCGCGCCGAAGTTTATGTACATTGGGCAACACACCGTTTACGTTTTGGTGAGTATTTTAAAGCCGCTACAGAAATACGTGAGGCATATAAAATACTTGAGGAGAATATTAAAAAGTACCCTGATTTTTTGCCCAACAAAAAAACGATGGGTATGCTTGAAACCATTGTGGGCACAATTCCCGAAAACTATCAATGGATGGCAAACATTGTGGGGCTTGATGGGGATATAAGCAGTGGAATTGCAAAAATTGAGACCATCATAAAAAGTACCGCCAAACTGGATTATTTGCCTTTGCAAAAGCAGGAAGCACTATTTATTTATGTGTACCTGCAAATGTTTGTGTTAAAGAAACCGCAAGAGGCATGGGTATTGGTTGAGAAAAACACCAACGACTATCAAACCAATCTGTTGAATTGCTATTTGCGTGCAAACATTGCTCTTAAATGCAAGAAGACGGATGTGGCTATTGAAACCTTAAAGAAACGACCCACAGGAAAAGAATACCACAAGTTTTATTATTTGGACTATCTGATGGGGCAGGCAAAGCTGTACAGAAACGATGCTGATGCTGATAAATACTTCAAAATGTACGTGTCGTTCCATCCCGGCCAAAATTATATTAAAAGTGCTTACATCCGCCTTTCGTGGTTTTACTTTTTAAAGAAAGAAACAGCTACTTATGAGCGTTATCGTTCTATGGCTTCACGCTACGGGGCAGAGGAGATTGAAGAAGATAAACGGGCACAAAAAGAGGCAAAAGCCGGCGTAGCAATAGATGAAATACTATTAAAGGGAATGCTATTTTTTGACGGTGGTTATAACGATAAGGCCTTGGCTACACTAAACAGCGTTGCAGAAACAAGATATTCCGTTGCTGAGCAAAAGCTGGAGTACAACTACCGCAAAGCGAGGGTGTATCACGAGATGGGTAAAACCGATCTTGCTATTGAGTTGTACAAAAAAGTAATGACCGATGGTAAAGATTTAACAGTGTATTATGCGGCCAATAGCTGTTTGTTATTGGGCAATATACACGAAGACAAAGGCGAATATGGAAACGCTTGCAATCGCTATAAGCAATGCGCAGACTATAAAAACAAAGAGTACCGCAACAGTATTTTGCAAAAAGCCAAAGCCGGTATGAAGCGGCTAGGCTGCAAATAATGCTTACCAAAAAATTATCTGGTAAATCTTAGTGTGTGATTTTCTCCATTGTTTAGCACCTTTATATTCTACCGCTTTTCCCTTCGTATAAACAATAAAGCTCACCTCGTTTGATTGGAAGTAGTCGGCAAGTCTATCGCCGGGCATATCAATACTTTGGCGGGTAAACTTATGCTTCTTAAAGTTCTCGTTAAACAGATGCTTTATGGTATTATCGGTAAAAGTAATCCCGTTGCTATACACCACCGTCACAGAGTCGGAAATAGTAAACGGAGGTTCCCCATAAATACTGAGATTAATGGTTGCATCTTTTTTTACAGTATCGCCTTTTATGTAAGTATAGTCAGCAGTTAGTTTATTTCCGTCAGCAGTTTTGAAATCAATAGGCTTAATATAAAAAAGCATTTTTCCCTCGCCCTTAAAATACGATTCTGCATATTGTGTAATTTTTCCTCCATTTCCTGTTACACGCAATCCTCCGCATGAGTACCAAAAGCAAGCAGCCATGCTTAGGCATAGCAGAATTTTATTTCTTCTTATCATCTTCACAAATCATTTGTTTAAAAAAAGCGTCAACATTATTATAGAACTCATCGCGGGTTTCAACTTTATCAAACACTGCATCTACTAATACCGAGTTCGTTAAATTTTTTTGCTTAAAGTGTATTTTAACAAGGTTTTGTCCGTTGGTTTTTAGGATGTTATAGCAGTGGTATTGCGTACTATCCATTTCTTTCACTTGTTGGTTAACAATAGTAATTGAACTGTCAGCCTTTATTTTCTCGGCTATTTTATCGGGCAAATCACCTAATACAAAGCTAAAGTAGCGTTTGCCCTCATCCGTAACCGTCAATTTATTAATATAGCTTTGCACATCTTTCACACGCAACACACTGTCATATAATTTCAAAGCCTCCTTACTCACTCCTGTTTCTTTTTCATCACTGGCAAGCACATAGCAGCCAATCATTCCGTAGTTCATCTTGGTTTTGGTTTTGCAAGTAGCAAAAGCAACAACGGCAAAAAGGGCTATCAGTTTTATTAATTTCATTACAACTAGTTTTTGGGGCAAAATAAAAAAAGAGTAACAATGCTGTTACTCTTTTTTGGTATTTGTGCTAAACGGTAAATAATTATTCACCGGTTACGATACATTCGTACTTGATGTAAAGGTTAAGGATGTTAAAGGTTTTGAAGTCAACAGTAGATATTTTAGAAATACCACCATCTTTAGCTGCTGACATAATGCTGGCGTCAGCATCAAAACACAATACACCTAGGTAACAAGCACCTGAGGCACGACCAACTTTTGAGCCTACTTCGTTGCTGGTAGCAGCTACAGGAACAGTTAGTGAACAAGAAGCAATGCTAAGTGCAGCAAACAAAACTAATGTTGATTTGATTAACTTTTTCATAGACAATATTTTTAAGTGTAAAGCAATAATAGCCATTTTTAGCGGTTTTCCAAATCTTGAAACTATGAAAAATTTATAACCTGCTATTTTCCACCAAAAAAAGTAACTTCGCCGCCCTTTTAGTAAAGGCAAGTCATGCAAAATTTTTGGCAACAATACCGCAGCGATATCAAGCAAACCTTTTTGCTCAGTCTGCCTATTATTATAGGTCAGCTGGGTAATATTTTAATGGGCTTGTTTGATAATGCAATGGTAGGAGCAATTGAGTCTACAGACTTTGATCCTAATGAGCCTGAAAAATACGGTGCAATGGCAGTAGCGGCAGCAGGTGTAAGTAATGCAATTTACTTTTTGTTTACGGTGCTTGGCGTGGGTATTATGTTAGCTGTTTCTACTTTGGTATCCATTAGCAAAGCAAAGGATGATGTCGCGGCGTGTGGCGGTTACCTAAAGTACAGCATGGTCGCTTCGTTTCTTATAACCGTTTTGCTTACAGTTGTTTTGTTATTGATGATTGATAACATAGAGTTGTTTGTAAAGGGGGAATTGATACAGAAAATGGGGCGTGAGTATTTGTTTATTATAACGCTGGGCACATTCCCTATGCTGGCAGGGCTGGCAGTTAAAAACTTTACAGACGGGCTTTCTTACACCAAACCCGCTATGGTAATTACCTTAATAGGGGTGGTAATGAATATATTTCTGAACTGGCTATTTATTTACGGAAACTGGGGCTTTCCTGCATGGGAATTAAACGGAGCAGGTTACGCCACCGTCATATCTCGTATTTTCATATTTGTAGCGCTATTGGTGTACGTTTTCCGCTCTAAACTATTGGCGGCATACAGGGTGATGCCCAAAGGAATTAACCTTGCATCACCACAATTAAAACAAATTTTCAAAATTGGCTTGCCGTCAGGCTTGCAATATTTTTTTGAGGTAGGAGCCTTTGCCGCCGCCAATGTAATGACCACTTGGATTGGCCCCTACCAATCAGCTGCCCATCAGGTAGCGTTGTATTTGGCCGCAGTTTCCTACATGATATCTGTCGGACTCTCGTCTGGCGGAGCGATACGTGTAGGTACAGCGTTTAGCGACAGAAATTTAGGTGCCATTAAACGCGCAGGCTATTCGGCACTTATATGGGTTACCTTTTCAATGGCAATAACAGCCTCTATATTTTTGATATTTAATCAAACATTACCTGCTTTGTTCAACAAACAAGCCGATGTGATGGCCTACGCATCATCGTTGTTGCTCATTGCTGCCTTGTTTCAGTTTTCAGATGGTGCACAAGCCGTAGCGTTGGGCATATTACGCGGCGTTACCGATATTCGCTATCCAACCATCGTTACCTTGTTTGCTTATTGGGCTGTGGGGTTGCCTTTAGCCTACGTGTTTGCATTTAACTTTAACTTAGGGGTTGAAGGTATTTGGTATGGCCTTACTATTGGCCTTACAATCTCGGCGGTGTTGCTTACCCGTCGTTTTTGTGTACTTACAACGAAGAAGAGCCCCTTTTCACCGAAATTTGATTAGCTTTTTTGAGGCTAACCATACATACTGTATTTTTGTCGCCCATTAACTTATTATTACCATGATAAAAAAATTAGTACTATCCTTATTCTTAGCCTTTAGCATGCTTGCTGCTAATGCCTCGTTCGAACCGTCTGACGAGGGAATGTGGCTACCCATTTTGCTAAAAAAATACAATTACGACCAAATGAAAAAGCTGGGCTTGAAACTAAAGCCAGAGCAGATTTATGACGTAAATAAAGCCAGCCTGAAAGATGCCATACTTTGGTTTGGCGGCGGTTGTACAGGTGAAATAGTATCAGGCACAGGGTTGGTACTTACTAACCACCACTGCGGATACGGAGCCATACAATCACACAGTACCGTTCAAGATAACATCTTAGACAATGGCTTTTGGGCTAAAACACTAGCTGAAGAAAAACAAAACGCCGGTCTTAGCGTATCACTATTGGTGCGTATGGAAGATGTATCATCGCAAATTATGCCTGCTTTGATGGGCTTGAACGATGAGCAAAAAGCCGGAAAAATTAAAGAACTAAGCGATACAATTGCTAAAAGGGCTACCAACGGTACGCATTACGAAGCATTTGTAAAAGACATCTTTAAAAACAACCAATACATACTATATGTAATGGAGCGCTTTACCGATGTTCGTTTGGTAGGAACTCCTCCCCAAAACATTGGTAAATTTGGTGGTGATACTGATAACTGGATGTGGCCGCGTCACACCGGTGATTATTCAATGTTCCGTATCTACGCCAACAAAGAGAACAAACCTGCTGATTACTCAACCGAAAACGTCCCCTACAAACCCAAATACTCACTTTCAATTTCATTGGATGGTGTTAAAGAAGGCGATTACGCTATGATTATGGGTTTCCCCGGTCGTACCAACCGCTACGAAACCGCAATGGGTATCCAGATGGCAATTGATAAAGTAAACCCTGCCATTGTGAAATTGCGTGAAAAAAGGCTTGAGTTGATGAAGCAACAAATGAGCAAAGACGTAGCTGTTCGTATTCAGCTATCATCACGTTATGCTCAAATTGCTAACTACTGGAAATATTTTATCGGCCAAACCGAGCAAATCAAACGTCTTAAAGTAGTTGACCAAAAGAAAGCCGACGAAGCTAAGTTTAAAACATGGGCAGAAGGTAAAGCCGAATACGCTAACCTGTTCAACAACATTGATAAAGCCTATGCTGAGTACTTGCCTATTTGTACACACCGCACCTATTTAAGCGAAGGTATTTTGGGTTCAATCATTCTTAATCAAGCATCAGGTTTTGTTAGTTTGGACAAAGCCCTTGTTGATGGTAAAGAAGATGCAAAAACTAAAGCCGTTGATGGTTTGAAAAAACGCACAGAAGCTATCTTTAAACTATACAACCCAACGGTAGAAGAAAACATATTGGCTGCAATGTTGGGCTACTTCTACTCTGATATTCCTAAAGACCAACATCCAGCAATTTTGGGTGAAATTTTGGCTCAATACCCCGGTGTTAGTGCTGATGAAGCGTTTACTAAATATGCCGCCAGCGTTATGGCAAACAGCATGATGGTATCGCAAGATAAAATCAACGCATTTTTGGCCAACCCAACCTTGGAAGCTTTGAATGCCGACCCTGCTTACAAACTTGTAAAAGCATTTAACGACAACTACGATAAAAACTACAAAGCCCGTGTAGATGCATTTAATGCAGCTACCGCCAAAGAAGGCGAATTGTACATTAAAGGTTTGATGGCAATGGACCCAACCAGAAACTTTTATCCTGATGCTAACAGCACCTTCCGTTTAACCTACGGCTCGGTAAAAGGATATACCGCAAAAGATGCGGTAGTGTATAAGCACTTTACTACTCTTGACGGTGTTGAAGAGAAATATGTACCCGGTGATGACGAGTTTGATGTACCTGCAAAATTGTTGGAACTTAACCGTAACAACGACTTTGGTGCCTATGCTGATAAAGCTACCGGAGAATTGATTACCTGCTTTATTACTGATAACGATATTACCGGCGGTAATAGCGGTAGCCCCGTAATGAATGGTAAAGGTGAATTGATTGGTTTGGCATTTGACGGTAACTGGGAAGCAATGAGCGGCGATATTGTATTTGATACCCGCTACAAACGTACTATCAGCGTAGATATACGTTATGTATTGTTTACCATTGATAAACTGGCCGGTGCTACCAACATCATCAAAGAACTTAATCTTGTAAAAGGTGGTAAAAAAGTAACCATCTACTAAAAAATTGTCAATCAAAAATGGCGCAGAGGTACTATCTTGTATCTTTGCGCCATTTAAATTTTTAATCCATATGAAAAAGATATTGATATTGTTTGCTGCCCTTGCTGCATTTACCGCTTGCGGAAAAAAACTACCCAGTACGGGTACTTTTGGCGACCAAAGCATAACCGCTGATGCCGCAACTCCTATTGCTGAGTTTATGGCTACTGCAACCGAAGCTGACAAAACCGGAAAAGTAACCGGTACCGTTACCAAAGTTTGCCAAAGCAAAGGCTGCTGGTTTAATTTGGATTTGGGCGGCGAGAAATTTGTTCGCATCATTACCAAAGACCATTCTTTCTCAATTCCTAAAGATGCCAGCGGAAAAACGGCTATTGCGCAAGGTGTTTTGAAAACCAAAACAACCGATGTGGAACGTTTGAAACATCTTGCTAAAGATGAAGGTAAAAGCGAAGAAGAGATTGCTAAAATTACCGAACCAAAAGTTGAATATGAATTTGAGGCTACCGGTGTAATAATTAAGTAATTAATAATAAGGCACGGTTAACAATAAATATTCGTGCTTTTACTAACCCAAAAGCAGGCTACACAGCCTGCTTTTTTTGTTATTGGTTTTAGTAGTGCCACTCCTTATTTTTGAAACTGTATGCTTAGGAATTTTCTTTTACTGATTGGCTGTGTCTTATTAGCCTATGGCTGCAAGCAAGGCAGCAAAAATGCCGTAAAACAATTTAACGGGTATGCGGTTTGGGAGGAAGGTTTTACCACTTTTACCGATTGCAATACCGGTAAAGAATATTGGTTGAAGGATGCTACTGGCGAGTTGGCAAAGCAATTGAAAGAAGTTGCCAAAGAGGCTTACCAGCCTGTTTTTGTTACCCTTGAAGGGGATTTATTGCCTCCGTCGACAGTAGGGGTGGAAGCATCGTACGATAACGTGATGAACGTGAAAAAGGTGGTAGCAGTTCTAGCTGAGGCACCTAAAGAAGCCTGCAAAGTAAAAACCGGAAATGCAGTATTTGATTGCAACGGCGAGAACTGGGAATTGACTTTTGGACAAGACATAAAATTTACTGCCAAAATGCCTAACGACACGCTGGTGTTTTTTTCATTAGCCCAACCCGAAGCCCGCGACTCAGCAGGCATAGGGCGCATATTTTATGCTCGCGCCGTCAACGAAAATTTTCAAGATATTCAACTAATAATCACTGAAAAACCTTGTAAGAACCCTACTGGCAAAATAAGCCGATTTAACGCCAAGGTGCTATTTGGCGGAGTAACATTTGAGGGTTGCGCAAAACTAAAAACATCCAAAATACCTAATGAACAAAATACAACTACTGGTTACAATAGCGGCCGTGGCCGTGATGGCCTCCTGTGAGCCTGATAGGCCCGAAGGCGGTTTAACGCATGGTGATAATGCTGAAAAAATACCCGATTCAACCATGCACGACTTAATGCCATCCGACACGCTGTTTTACTTGGTGCAAGGGTTTAATAAAACAAGTAGTGTTTGTGTGAGCGATACTGCTGATTGTGCAAGTTTTAAATCAAGCTTTCCGATTATTGAGGCACGTTTACACGGTCAAGTATCCGATTCTGTAAACAATTTTATCCGCCAAAAATTATACAGCCCGTTGATTGGTGATAAGCCTGCAAACGGTATCAACGACTTGTTGGCGCCTTATTTTGATGCGTATGATCAAGCAAAGCGCGAGAACAGCAGTAAAGGCGAAAGCCATACACCTGCTTGGTATTTCAGCCGTTATTTCACCATTTATGAAAACACCCCGCGTATTTTTTCTTTGGCTCATCACGAGCAAAGCTATGCAGGCGGTGCACACCCTAATCAGTTTGTAAACTACTATCACTTTAATCCCGGTTCGGGCTCACGCATGACTGCTGCTGATGTGTTTAAACCCGGTTATCAGGCAGCAATCACTAAAATGGCCGAGAAAAAGTTTTTACGTAAAATGCAGTTACCCGCCGGCAGCAACCTTGAGGATCAAGGCTTTTGGTTTAAAGACAATGTGTTTACGTTACCGCAAAATTTTATTCTTACTGAAAAAGGGGTGAAATTTTATTACAATCCGTACGAAGTAGCTGCTTATGCACTTGGTAAAATTGAAATATCATTTACCTACAAAGAGGTTGAGAGTTGGTTGCGCGACGAGTTTAACCCTGCAAAAATTGAAGAAAAGAAACAACAGGAAGCCGCAGAGTCCGTAAAGGCTAAATAATACGTTACTAAACGGGTAAAGAACAATACAAAGGCGCGAAACATTTAATGTTTCGCGCCTTTTTCGTTTAGATGCTATTGAGTGTGCGATTACTCTGCCGAGTGTTGAAGAACAATTTTTTTCACTAGCGACTTATCGCCGTTTTTAATCTTTAGCAAGTAAAAACCGCCCGCATGGTTGCTTAAATCCAGTTGACGGGTTTGTAGTCCGATACCTTCGTTCACAAACTCCTCTTTATATATTTCTTTGCCTTGCAAGTCAGTAACCAACAACTGAGTTTTGCCTTTTTCAGCCAATTTAAAATCCAATGCAAACTTTCCGTTACTTGGGTTGGGGTACACGTTCAGTTGGTTCACAGTCAATTGCTTTTCGTCCGCAGCCTTTTTAATCTCAGCATTACTGTTCTTTTTCAATTCCTCTTTAGTAGGCTCTTCAAGGTTGATGAACGCAATAATTTTCACCACGCGTACTTCGGCTCCCTTGGGTAGGTTTTGCAACTCACCTTCTAGTATTTTACTATCAATCCCATCGGGCAGTAGTTGTAATACATCGTGCAAACTATCGGTATGCATGCGCTTAATTATCACATTGTGTTTAATAGTAGTGTCATCACCGATGATTGTTACGTCGTGTTCTTCAAATGCTTCGCCCTCAATTTTAATGGTAAAAGGCTCGTCGCCCATTTCACCCGGGAATGGTTTTTTTATCATCATTTTCATGCCCGTTAACGAATCAGTATTTTCAATAAAAATGTCCTCGGTCAGTAGCTTACTGTTTCGTTGTTCGCCTAATGCCTTATGCAGGCCTTCTAATTCCTTAAACTTCATCAAATCAGTAAGGTTACTAAAAGTGGTATCAATAACCTTGGTAGCACCGTCTTCTTGCACCACAATTTTTATACGGTACTGCTCTTTTGTTACATTGGGTTGGTGCTGTGCTTTTGTGCTTGATGCACAGTGATTAATCAGCAAAATAGGTACAAGTAGGCGTAATAATTTTAATGCTTTCATACTTTTAAATGGTTTAGTTATACGGTAGCAAAAGTATTGGCATCACAAAAGGCAAAACGTTAACAAAACCCTAAAACCTGTTAACGAAAAGTTAAAGTGCATGGCAAAGGCAAACCTGCATACTAATTTTGCTCTGTTGAAACAGCAAACTATAAATATCATAATCATCCTTAGCCTTTTGTGTGTGTTGGCAGTATTGTTTTCACAAGGTATTTGGATAAGGAATTCATTAGCCATCAGCGAATCAAATTTTGACTATGCGGTTAACGAAGCGCTTAAACAAGTAGTGGCTAAGATGGAAAAACAGAAAGTGTATAAAGTGTTTAGCAGGCACACTCAGCAAGAAGGTTTGCCACGGGATACCGCACAAATAAATATCATTAAAAGCGATTCAATAGTTGAAATTAGGAGCCTTGGCAATGATACAAGCTATAAAAATATAACCCGCAAAGCCCAGATATTATATTTTGATACCCAAAGCGAGGCCAGAACTTGGGAACAACGCATTGATAGTATTGTTGATGATATTTTGATTGACTTAAGTGTTGACTCATTGCACACTGCTGTGAGTTTGAAGCAACAAAACATTGATTCAACCATAAAAGAAGCATTGGAACAAAACGGTATTCACACCGGATTTGAATATGCTGTTAAAAGTCACGGCGGTGTACTGTTACTTCAATCAAAAAATTTTAACGGGAATGCTGTTAATGTTTACAAAACCGATATTAACCCCAACAGTCTTGCCCTGCAACGCGATGAACTTTTGGTGCAAATACCTCAGGCTGATAAAAACCGTAAAATGTGGTCGTCGTCGTTGCGGGTGCTTATCCACTCGGCAGTTTTTGTGCTATTTATTATGGTAACCTTCTGGCTAACCATTCGCACCATATTGAAGCAAAAGAAAATCAGTACTATAAAGAACGATTTTATCAATAACATGACCCATGAGTTCAAAACTCCCATCGCAACCATCGGGCTTGCTGCCGATGCGCTTAAAGAAACAGGAAGCGAACAAGTGGTGCATTTTGCCACAATCATTAAGCAGGAAAGCCTGAACATGAACCAAAAGGTGGAAACCATATTGCAAATGGCACTTTTGGAGCAACAGCAAGTGAAATTGGCATTGAGGGTGCTAAACGTTCACACATTATTAGAGCAGGCACAGGCTCATTTTGAGTTGCAACTGAAAGCCAAACAGGCCGATGTTAGAACAGACTTTACGGCAACTATTCCCAATGTATTGGCCGATGCGCTGCACCTTACCAATGTGTTTGCCAATGTGATAGATAATGCGCTGAAATACTCAGAGGGGCAACCTGTGCTGCACATAACCACCAAAAACCAAGGCGGGCAAGTTGTGATTAGCATTAGTGATAAGGGAATAGGAATGAGTAAAGAGGAGCAAAAACATGTATTTGATAAGTTTTACCGTGCCCAAAGCGGCAACATACACAACACCAAAGGGTTTGGGTTGGGGCTAAGTTATGCCTTGCAAATTGTGCAGTTACATAAAGGCGCTATTACGCTTGAAAGCACAAAGAATAAAGGAACCACAGTAACCATCAGCTTACCTGTAATAAATGAGTAATAACCCCCGCATATTGTTGGTTGAAGACGATGTGAACTTCGGTTCGGTGTTGAAATCGTTTTTAGAGATGCACCAATACAATGTTACCCTATGCGATAATGGCGAAAAGGGGTATTCCACGTTTAGGGCAGGCAGTTTTGATATTTGTCTGATAGATGTGATGATGCCCTACAAAGACGGTTTTACGTTGGTGCAGGAAATACGGAGGTTTGACAGCATGGTTCCTGTGGTTTTTATTACGGCCAAAAGCATGAAACCCGATGTATTAAACGGATTTGAAGTGGGAGCGGATGATTACATCACCAAACCGTTTGACAGTGAGATATTGCTGCAAAAAATTAAAGCCTTATTACGCCGGAGTAGCCGCAAAACTTCCGAAGATGCTCAAGTGAACGAAGAAATAGCCATAGGTGGTTTTGTGTTTAATACCCAAACTCGTGAGTTGCAGGGGTTGGGAAACACTATCAATCTATCTCCGAAAGAGGCTGAATTGTTGACTTTGCTTTGTAACGAGGGACAAACCTTGCTTGAAAGGCACAAGGCACTTGTGAAGTTGTGGGGGGAAGACAGCTACTTTACCGCCCGTAGTATGGATGTGTACATCACCCGATTACGAGGATACTTTAAACCCGATGCTTCCATCAGTATTATTAACGTCCAACGCAAGGGGTTCAGGCTGGTGGTGAGTTGATATTTTACAATTATCATTTAGCATTGTTGATATGATCTCAAATCATCAATCAAAAATCATAAATTCCTAATACCCGTATTTATCCTTCCACCGGTCTTTCAAAAACTTGCGAAGCTCATTTTCGCGGGCATTGTTGCCGGGGTCATAAAGTTTAGTGCCATTAATGGCTTCGGGCAAAAAGTCCATTTCAACAAAACTGCTATCGTAGTCGTGGGCATATTTGTACTCTTTTCCATAGCCAATATTCTTCATCAGCTTGGTAACAGCATTGCGTAAATGAAGCGGCACAGGTAAGTCGCCCGTTTTGCGCACCAATTCAGCCGCCGCCCCAATAGCCACGTACGAAGCATTACTTTTAACCGAACTGGCCAAATACACCGCCGTTTGCGAGAGGATAATACGTCCCTCAGGCATACCAATTTGCGTAACTGCTTGGAAAGTGCTACTAGCCAGCAACAAGGCATTGGGGTTGGCATTCCCCACATCCTCACTAGCAAAAATTACCATGCGGCGGGCAATAAACTTAGGGTCTTCACCGCCTTCCAGCATACGCGCCAACCAATACACCGCACCGTTCGGGTCGCTGCCCCGCATCGATTTTATAAACGCCGAAATAATATCGTAGTGCTGTTCCCCGCTTTTATCGTACATCGCCATTTTGTTTTGCGCCGCCGCCATTACCGCTTGGTTACTCACCACCCGCTTGTTACCCGTTTGTTGGTTAATGGTAAGTTCCAGCAAATTCAACAGCTTGCGTCCGTCGCCACCGCTCAGATGGAACAAAGCATCCGTTTCCTGCACCTCAATCTCCAGTGTTTTTAGCACTTCATCGGTAGCAATGGCACGGTTTAATATTTCGCCCAATTCCTTATCCCCTAACGATTTCAGGATATACACCTGACACCTTGATAGCAATGCCGAAATCACTTCAAACGATGGGTTTTCAGTGGTAGCCCCCATCAATATTATTTTACCCCTTTCTACCGCCGCCAGCAAAGCATCCTGCTGGGCTTTGTTAAAGCGGTGTATCTCGTCAATAAATAAAATGCTTTTACCCACCGTATCGGCTTGGTCAAACACCGCGCGCACTTCCTTCACCCCCGATTGGATGGCACTAAGGGCAAAAAACGGCAACTCCATATAATTGGCAATCAGTTGTGCCAACGTGGTTTTACCCACCCCCGGAGGTCCCCAAAAAATCAGTGAGGGTACGGTCCCGTTTTCAATGGCTTTGCGCAATACAGCGCCTTCGCCTACAAGATGTTCTTGTCCGGTATATTCATCCAGCGTTTGCGGGCGCAACCGCTCTGCCAAAGGAGGTAATTGGGTATTCATAGTTCAGTTCACATTTAACAGTAAACAAAGCGAGTTTGTTTAAAATTTAAACATTTTCAGGTTAGGAAAGTTAAGAAAAATTGTCAAGTCCTTTTGCGCCAAATCGTTGACCTATTTAATTTTTAAGGGCAGTTTTACTGTATCTACAGTTTCATAAGCCATTCCTTCTCCGTAGGCTTGTACTGCAATTACACCGCGTTTAATCTTGGTAACTCTGCTTTTGTAATTTGTTAGCAGGTTTACATTTACATAAATGGGCTTGTTCCAACTTTCTTTAGGCAAATCAATATCATACAGCTCAGGAGCATCACTATCATAGCAAATGGTTGCATAGAGTTCCTTCCAGCCTTGTTTTGCATAAGTTATTATGTGTAGTGAGTTAAGTGAACTCCAATCAGCATATTGGCGTATGTATGAAACTTCATCCCTGCCGTCGCCGTTTAGGTCGCCCTCGTTTCGTAGCAGCGATAATCCCAGTAACTGTCCATTACCTCTTTCTCCTAGTCTAAAAGTATCTATCTTATTATTATTGCTTAAAAGATAGCTGTATGGTTCTTTTTTGTCTTGCAATGCAATTAGTTGAGCATTGTCCCCAATTAAGCTGTAACGTTTATTAGTTTCCTTTCCATCCGCGCTGCTGGTATAATGCTCGGTTAGTTTTTCTTTTTTGCCGTCGCCATCAAAATCGCCCTCGATAAAAAAACGGTAGCCTATAATAGGTTGTATATCTTTTGGTATTGTAGCCGCTATCTTTTCAAAGGGAGTTAATGAGTCTATAACTTTTATACTGTCTTTATTTAATGTGCTATCCTTTATGTCGCTGATTTTAGCAGGATTATTGCAACAAATCAGTAAAAAACAAAACAGTATAATGGGTAGTTTATATTTCATTGAGACTTTAACGTGGTGCGAAATAAACTATTGTTTATATTTATCAGTAAGAGAAAAGTATTTTAGTGACGATAACGTATGAAAACCAAACAGGAAATAGTAGAGAATTGGTTGCCCCGATACACGGGTAGTGAACTGAAAGATTTTGGTGAATATATTTTGCTTACCAATTTTAGCGGGTATTTGGAAATGTTTGCCGAACACTTCGGGGTGGAGATAATGGGGGAGGGCAAGCCCATGCAAACGGCCACTGCCGAAGATATTACCATGATAAATTTTGGAATGGGAAGTCCGAATGCGGCTACAGTGATGGACTTACTGAGTGCTATCGACCCGAAAGCGGTGTTGTTTTTGGGCAAGTGCGGCGGGTTGAAAAAGAAAAACCAGATTGGTGATTTTATATTGCCTATTGCTGCGATACGTGGCGAGGGTACATCGGGTGATTATTTTCCGCCCGAAGTGCCTGCTTTGCCTGCATTTGCTTTGCAAAAGGCCATTAGTACTACTGTTAGAGATTTTAATCGTGATTACTGGACGGGGACGGTGTACACCACCAACCGTCGCGTGTGGGAACACGATGAGGAATTTAAAGAATACCTTACCAAGGTGCGTGCAATGGCTATTGATATGGAAACTGCCACGGTATTTAGTGTTGGGTTTGCCAACGAAATACCCACCGGAGCTTTATTACTGGTGAGCGACCAGCCTATGGTACCCGAAGGCGTGAAAACGGCTGAAAGCGATAAAAAGGTTACGGCAAATTTTGCCAAAGAGCATGTATTGATAGGAATTGATTCGCTGCGGAAATTGCGGGATAACAATATAACGGTGAAACACCTGAAGTTTTAAACAGGTGCTATTCTTGAGGAAGCAAATCAAGATCTAAGAATTCCACTTTGGCTGCTTCTGTATTCAAAAAATCAAAACCGTATTGCTCATCAAGCAGTGATTTAAACCCGTTTTTCAATTGCGGGAACTCAGTAATAAACTCCTGAAAGGTGTTTGATACTGATTTCTGTATAAAATGGTTTACTGTTTTTACCGCAGCCACTGTAAGGGTTTGGTTAAACTTCTCTGCATAGCCCACTGAGCGGGCATAATTCTTTATTTGGGCACATAAATTAATAATAGCGTTATTCATGCCATATTTAATAGTGTGTATCCACGCCAATCGAAGGTGAGTTTCGTGGGTAAAAAGTGCTTTTGGTAAAGTGCACAGTCCAAACTGAACTTCAAGTTCGTAGTCAGATAATTTATGATGTGCTTCCATTTATTATTATAGACAGCTGCCTATAACAAATTGTTGCACCGTTGGTTACAATTAAAAATCGTAACCAAGTGAGAATTGAGTAAGTCTATCCTTTACAACTCCGTTTTCTATACCCCATGCAAAATCAAGGCGCAAGTAATAGCCAAACAAGCGGGTGCGCACTCCCACTCCCGTACTTGAAACCACAGGACTTACTGCATCCGTTAGGGTTACAATGTAGCCGGCTCCGTCAATCACACGGGTATTGTAGGGTTGTTCATCAAAGGGCGATGTTCCGTACCATGCAGTACCCAAATCAAAAAAGGGCACAATCATAAAGTTGCGTAAATAATCAGCACGTACCGGTTTTTGAGTTACATAAGCAGCAATTGGAATCCTTACTTCGGTATTCAACAACGCATAGTTACTACCGTTGCGTATGTTTTGTATAAACCCGCGCAAACTGTTGGCCTGCATTTGATACAAGTACTGGCTGCCTTCGCCGCGAGAAATGGTGCTGTTGTACGATGGGCCTAACCAGTTTTCCACTCCGCCTATGTAATACTGCATTTTGGTTGTACCCACAGAAGCATTGGCTGTAAACCGTGTAGCCCAGATAATCTTATGATGAAGTTTAACGTATTTACGGTAATCAAGTCCCAAGTTTATCATTTGGCGGTTATTGCCGCTAACCCCTTGGTACAACTCGCCAAACAGTTTAAAGCGTGAACCGTAGGGCAAGTTAATGTCAATATTTTTAGTGTTGTCAAACACTAACTCAGCTTTTGTAGCAATCCAGTTATAATACACGTCAGGAGCGCGTAATGAAGCACTATCAGTTCCCAACACAACGTTACGGTCTTGCCTGCCCAGCAAGTGCAAGCGTAGCGATGCTGTTTCGTTAAAAGGCAGTTTAGCGGCCACACGGCCTTCGTTAATTAACTGGCGGCTGATGTTAGGGCCGTCGTTTCTGCGCGATTGACGGAAAAACGAAGCCTCCCAGTTAATAGGGTGCTTGCGGTTTTGGTAGTCAATAAAATAATCACTTCCGGTAAGTGAAAACGGAAAACGTACCCCTGCACTTACACGGTGGTTGCCCAATAAATCACTGATGGCCGTTTTAACTTGGAACACAAGGTTCATATTGGCAAACGGACTTGGCCCTTGTCCGTTGGTATTCAAGTGATAATAGGTATGTAAAATGCTGTTATCAATCTGCGATACATAGTAATCGGGGAACATTGCCGTGAAAAAGTTACCTGTTACGGCATTTTCTTGCAACGCACTACCGCTTTTGGCTTTGCGGTTAAGTATATAATCAGCAGGGAAACGGGTTTGGAAAAAGTATTTCCCTGTATCCACCGGCAATTTATCAACCGAGTCTTTAGGCACTATGGTAAAATTGGCTTGCTCAACTACTATGTCTTCTTCTTTCTTCTCAGGGGGAATAACAATAGATGTTTCAGGCGGAACATCACCGTAAAAGTAGTTCATCTCCGTTTCAAGCCTGTAACCTGTAGGCACAATGTTTATATATTCCGCATCGGCCTCTACCTCTTCTGATATATTGGTTTCAAAAATCTGATAGCGGTCATTAAACATTAGCAGGTTGTATTCAGCATCATCGGTACTGGCAAGGTCGCGCCCTAAAATATTGCGTTTGTAGTTGGTAAGCGGGTAATACCGGTATGAGTTTGCATAGGTATTAGCTGCATCAATAGAAACAATTGAGCTATCTGAAGTTGAATACGTTTTACCGTTTACAATAATGCTTTGCAGCGAGCCTGTTGGGAGTAATATTTTACTGTGCAACGTATCAATACGACCATTGGCGTATTTTATAAATGCGCGACCTTCTTTAAATACCACAGTGTCTTTGCAGGCATAGGCATTATAAATACCACTAATATCAGATACAAACGAGTAGAAACCGGGTAGGTAAAACACGGGTTGCAGTTCATTAATCTCAGGAGTATTTGTAATACGCTTCAAGGCGTTGTTTTGGGTGGTATAATTATATAAGAACACATCAAAACTGCCTTCATATTCAGCATCCTGCATAAAGCTGGGACTAAAGGCTAACGTATCGTACGGGCGGTTTGAGCTGAATATCAATTGCGATTGGTCGGAGTTAAAACGCGGCCATAAATCATCAAAAATATCATTAGTCAGTTGGGTAAGTTCTTCGCTGGTTAAATCGTATAAATACAAATCGGTTTGGCCGTTTTTAATAGCCGAAATCAACAACGTATTATTATCCGCAAAGTCATAGCTCAATACTTGGTCTATCTTATCAGAAATGATATAGCGCTGGGTTATTTTCTCATTGGCATCAATCTTCACAAGGCGGGTTTTGCCACGTTCATAGTACAAAACACCAAGGTTCTTTCCACCGGGCTCCCATGCCAATACAGGATAGTTATAATTAATCACTTGGTAGCCCTCGTGCTTGCCGCCTTTAAAAATGGTCGATTCTTTCTTATCTCGTTTGTCGTAAACCTTCACCTGCCAATACCCGTTTTTGTTCATTACAAATGCCACTCGCTTACCGTTGGGGTGGGTTTTTAGTTGGGTATGGGGATAGCCTGAAACCTTATCCGGGATATTTAATAGTTTACGGGGTACTTCGCGTTCATTTTCACTGTCCTTATATTTCTTTTCATAATGCGCCAGCCAATCAGATATCAATGCACCACCCGATATGCCGAGTACAAAAGTAAAAGCCCCTTCATAGCCCTTGCTAAGACGGGTGTAATGCAAAATCTCAGAAATGTATTTATCGCCGTACTTATCGCCTATGTAGTTCCAAATACTGTGGCCGGCCACAATGGCATCTTCCTCGCTTAGCCAGTTAAAATTTTTGTATTTGCCTGATAAAATACCATCGCGAACGCGGCTATCAATATCCGTGTCCCAAGGGTTGGCTGCGTAAGCCGTTAAGCCTTTAAAAAACCACGACGGCAAAAACAATAAGCTTGACGATTGTACCCGCTCTTGTATAGAATTGCCGTAAATCATCTCACTAAGTATAATTTCAGCAATGCCGCGTTTTATTTGTTGCTCAAAATTGGCGTGGGTTCCGTCGTACCATGCAATCACTTTATTATCTATCACATAGGTGTAGCCGCCCACATTGTATAACTGTTCCTGTAGTCCGGTATTACTTTGGCGCAGGTCTTCAATGGTATTAAAAACAATAATTTCAACCTTACCACCTACACGGTACGAGAACAGGTTTTCAATATCGCTGATATTTTCCTCTGCCGTTTGGCGGGCAAACTCAGCAAGGTTTTTTCCACCTTGATAATAAAAAGCGTCAACGTTTTCAGTGCTTAACACCTGCCAATCGAAGTTTTTAAACGGAAGGCGGTTTTGACCGAAAGTTGTATTTACTCCTTGCGCCTTTGCAGACCCGAAGGCGATGAGTAAAACAATAGATATATATATACTTCGCAAAGGAATGGACATGCTTATAGCAAACTTACTTAATTTATAAGTATAAACTGTTTATGGGGGCAAATTGTTGTAGTAAACGCAATTTAATAGACATACGGTTGTAGCAGAAACAACTATTTTTGAACCCTGTTTATGAAGGTAAAATACTTTACGTTTAATTTTTTTGGAGAGAACACCTACGTGCTATACGATGAAACGGGTGAGTGTGTGATTGTTGACCCGGGGTGCTATACAGCCGAAGAAGAAATGGCTCTTGCGGCTTTTATTGAAGAAATGCAGCTTACCCCTGTTAAATTACTGAATACGCATTGCCACATCGACCATATTTTGGGAAATGATTTTGTGGCAAGAAAATACGGACTTGAGTTGTATTGCCATCCATACGAGATAGATTGGTTAACCCAAGCACCCCATTACGGTTTGGCAATGTACAATGTACGGGTGACTCCTTCGCCGCAGCCTGCCGGTTTTTTAGAAGAAGGTGATACAGTAACGTTTGGAAATACAGAGCTGCAGGTATTGTTTGCCCCCGGTCATTCGGTGGGCAGCATTGTGTTTTATGATGCAGCGAGTAAAAAGGCAATTGTGGGCGATGTTATTTTTAACCGCAGTGTTGGCCGCACTGATTTACCGGGTGGTAATACCCAAACACTGATGCAGTCTATCAAAACAAAAATATACACCTTGCCTGATGATACGGTGTTGTATCCCGGCCACATGGAGCCAACAACGGTAGGAGAGGAGAAGTTATACAATCCCTTTGTGAGGGGATGAACCAAACACTATAAAAGAAAAAGCCCGAAAGAGATTCTCTTTCGGGCTTTTTTATACGGTAACCGAAGCATTATTTGGTTTCGGTGTTGTTTTGAGATTTAAAGGCATCTAAGTTAAAGTGCAAGGTAAATCTAAGTGTGTTTTGCAAGGGGTGGCGTTGTTGTATTGGAGCAAGGTAAGCGGCATCAATACCAAACACCTTGTATTTAATACCCACACCAAAAGTTAGGTATTTACGGTTGCCCTTATCAGGGTGTTCGTAAAAGAAACCCATACGGGCAGCCAGCAATTTATCGTACCAATATTCTACACCGGTACCAATATTAATTTCTTGTAATTCTTCCCTAAACCCGTTGGGTGCATCAGTAAACGATTGCAACATACCTTGTATAACAGGCACATTGGGGTCTTTACCTTTTAGTATAATGGGTTTACCGTCAGGGCCTATTTTAGCTGTACCGTTGGGATTACGGTCATATACAGGGTTGCTGGGTATTAGTAGTTTATTAAAGTCAAGCAGAAATCCCACGTCGTTGTGGTCGTCAATGATGTACTTAGCATAAGTACCAATTTTTAGGTTTGTAGGAATAAACTGGCGGTTTGCAGTGGTTGAATAGGTGATTTTGTTACCAATGTTTGATATGTTGGCACCAAAAGCATATTCAAGTTTTTTACCTTCAACTTTGGTACTGCGCCTGTAATAGGCCGATACGTCAGCCGCACCTGCAACACCTGAGTTTGAAGTCGCACCGCTTTGTTGCAAGCCACCAGTAAGGTTTGAGTAGATGAAACGACCGGTTACACCCATTGAGAAGTATTTTGATAGTTGGGTAGCATAGGTTACATCTACTGCAAACTCATTGGGGTTGAATGAACCTAACGAGTTACCTTGAATGTCTGTAAAGTTGATGGTACCCAATGAAAAATATCGCAATGAGCCTGCCATTGTACTGCGGCTGTTGATACGCCCGTATCCGGTAAAGTACAAGAAGTTGACATCGTTTACCAATTGGCGCAACCAAGGAGTAACCCCGGTTGATACCCCGCCTTTGTCTTGAATAAAAGCATACTTAGAGGGGTTCCAATGGGTTGAGTTTGCATCGGGGGTAAGGGCTACGCCCGCATCACCCAACGCACCCGAACGTGCATCAGTACTTATAAGCAAAAAAGGTACTGTGGTAGTTATTACAGTACGGTTGGTGAATTGGCCTTGAGCAAATACCGGAGCAGCAAGCACAAGTAACAACGCTCCGGAGATTAGTTTTTTAATCATTCCTACAAAAATTCTAATTGGCAAATATATTATTTAGCCCTACAATCTTATTTAATTAATACCATTTTCTCTGTTTGTTCAACGGTATCGTTTCCACAACGCACTTTCACCCTAAATAAGTATAAACCTTGTGCAATATTATTGCCATAATCATTGGCTATATCCCATTCAAGTCCGTCAACATTGGCACTTGCATTGGGTATTACAGTATTCATACTTTTTAATAATTGTCCGTTTAGCGTGTATATTTCAACATCAACAGTCAACTCTTTCCCTTGTTTGTTGTGTTCAAAATAAAAGGTGGTCTTATCAGTAAAGGGGTTGGGGTAGTTCATCAAACGTTTGATAGCCAGTTTTTCAGAGTTTTCAACCACAAACTCGGTATATCCTTCTGCTGAGTTATTGTAAACGTCCCATACTTTTACTTTAATACTGTGTAAGCCTTCGCTTAGTCCGCTCAGCGGGTAGCGAATTTCTCCCGATTGATAACTGTCTAACGTAGCTTGGTAGTAATCATTCAAAATCATCATCGAGCCACGGTCTCCATCCAGTATTGCTGTTAAGTCACGGCCTATTCCATTACCTGTGGTATTAATACCGTGTAAGTCAGTTACCAACGCCAATAGGGTAGGGCTCTCATTGGTTACCCCGCCAAAACGGAATGAGGTATCGTTCATAAACAACCTCACGGTAGGGCCTTTGGTATCAACAGGTGCGCCTTGCTCAGTTCCGGTTACTATAAGACTATCATAATAACCGTGGGCATCAACATCAGTAGTATTTGCATAGTAGCTAATTTTTGAGCTACCCTTACTATATGATATATCTTGAGGAACGATGAAACTAAACTCAAACTCACCATTTTTCACACTGGCTTTCCCTTTGTAAATAATGTTTTTATACATGCCAAAGGGCAGCTTATTACTGGTGGGGTCGTTGGCAAGAGTAGTTAACTTACTTTCTTTATCAAAAACTATGGGGTAAACTGTGCCGTTAAAACCAGTCAATCTATTTCCATTGTGGTCTTGTACCTCACCTTTAATTGTAACTTTTGATAACGCATGCGCAGTATCGCTTGCAGAACCGTTAGCGGGGGTTCCGTTGATTTCAGTGGTTACCACCCTTTGCGATGGGTAGGCAAGCGTAACTGCAGGGTCTCCCAGTAGGGTAAAGTTGCGGCTGTTTAGCGACAATTCTTTGTTTTTAGCGGTTTTAAACACATCACCCAAGCACGGTATGCGGCCATTGTGTAATGAGAAGATGTTCTTTTCATACACTGCTTTGTTAAGAATGTGATTAGGATACTGATACACCAGCCTTACCGTAGTAAACAATGCTATACCGCCTCCGTTGGGGTTAAGCAGCACTAATTCACCGGCTGATGTTCTGCCCGGGTCGTCAAAACGGCTAAACTCACAAGTGGCTGTAATAAACAAGGGCATGTTATAAGGATTGTTCCAGGCATTAATCATTGGAATATCTATAATCTGCTCATGCGCCAAGCCTAACTCGCCGCCGTGTCCGTTATAGTTTACTACCAAAGCACCTTGGGTTATCCTTCGGGTAATTTGTTTGTTTACATCGGGGTAGCGGGTACCATTACCTACTGATACTTGTTTAAAGGCGTCCAAGTAAATTTTATCGGTATTGTAGTTACGGTTGTCTCTTTCAACAATGCCAGAGAAGGTTTGACCATCTTTAAAGTGTTCATTGCCGTCTTCATCATCTGCAATAAAGCAAACCTCATTTCTCCAGCTTCCAAAACTTTTATTATTGGTATAGCGTATTATTTTGTCCACCATTTGCTGGGCTTGCTCTGCAGTTTGCACGGGCAGTCGTCCAACACCTATGTCACTGGTTTCATCCATTCCGCCGTTTTCATCCCATTCACCTTCATTATCATCCATGTGGGTGAAGAAATCATCAGAACAATAAGAATATACAGGGCTGTAAATATTTCTGCTTTGGTAAGTGGGTACAAAATTGGTGTTTTTGGCCAACCGGTCTTTATAGTCATACGAGGCATCACCAAACATTAATAAATAGCGAATGCTATCCGTTTGTCCCGGGCGGTCGTAGAACATTTTCAAAAAGTTACGGATGGCACTCACGTCCTGCTTGCCCGATGAAAATTCATTGTAAACTTGTTGTGGGGTAACAACCACAGTATTCAAACCATCAAAATCTTTGTGATGTTCAGCCAGTTTTTCAGCAGCCGTCAAAAAATCGGGGTGTGCCACAATTACCATTTCAATATTGCGCAAACCGTGTAGGTTTTGGTTTTCAACCGCTGTTACAGCTTCAGGGCGTTGAAGTGTGGCATCATCAAAGGCAACAAACGTACGCAGCCTTTTGGTTTCTAAAGTAAATCTCCTTTGTTGTCCGTTTTTTCTGTGGGTTTGCCTTTTGACATCCAACGGAGAACTTATTTCCCAAATCGAAATATTTTGACCATTATCATCAAAAACAAACTCGGTAATATTGGCACCGCCAATATTTTTGTTATCCCTTATGATTACTTGTCCTCCCCCGTTAAATCGCATTTGACGACGGGCAGCAATTTCAAAAAAGTTTAACCACGCTGTACAGGTTGGGGCAGGTTTGTTAAGCGAGTACTTTAGATTAAGTGTATTACCGGTTACAAAAAATGAGCCTTCGGTAGTATCGGGAATATCTATAAAATTACCTTCATAGCTAAAGTTAATGCCGTTGATAAGGTGGTTCAAAACGGGTTGCCCGTTGCAGGTGGTAGCTACCGACATATTTACGGGAGAACGGCCTATAACCTGCGAACGCATTCTTACAGGCTGTGTAACATCAAGATCGGGTATTTCAAACGTAAAATCGTACGAAAGAACTTTATCAAACTTCTCACCAAACCATTCTCTGCCTGATTCTAAGAGATTTTCTAAATCTTTCTCCTGAAAATAAAGAGCATCAAAAGTTGTAGAGGTATTGGTTGGCGTGCCAGCATCCTCAGCTTGGTCGGCAATCCTTTTTCCGCCTGCAGCACCCACTGTTACATAATAGTAATTACGGTCGGCATATTTGTGCGGGCGGTGTTTGTATTTTAAGGTTGTATAATCAAACTCCCAAACGTTGGGGCCTTCAGCATAAAACAACAGGTAGTCGTTTCCGTCAAACTTACCATTTTGGTTAAAATCTTTCACCTCAATGGGGTTTTCTACCAAATCATCGTTTTTTGCCCCAAGATTAGCTTGTGGCAACATACCTCCGCCGTTACCATATAAACGAACAGCAGTAATGTCAGCACCGTTTGCATCCAACCCGGCATCGGCCAGTTGTGAAACTGTAACCCTGTGCACGCCTTCCTTAGCAACCGTTACCTTGGCCCATTTTCCGCTTGCCAGCACTGAGTTTTCAGCCCAGGTATAAGCAGCCGCAGTGGTAGCTTCTAATGAAGGTGTAGCGGTGAGTGTTATAGTAAATGACGTGATTTTCTTTACCTCGCCTGTACTATTATCAACCACCAACGGAATAAACAGCAAGCGACCTGCCGGTTTTCTGTTGAGTGTTAAATAATAAATAGTAGGGGTAAACTTATCAGGTGCATCAGCGGGGTTGATGGCCGCAAGTTCTTCGGGCAACATCGGCGCAGTTTCATAAGCCGTCAGTTCTGCCAATACTTTTGCAGGGTAATCCAACTCAAAGATATGAGAATACGATGGGGTAGGTGAGGCAACATTTTGTAAACTTGCGTTATCAAAGGTTATGTAAGGCTTACCTTCTTGCCCTTCAGCGGGTTTCACCACATGCCAGTTTATAGTTTGGCTAATGGTAAATACCTTCTGAGCTTGAGCAGAACTCAAGAAAAGGGCAATAAAAATTAACAAAAACTGTATTTTTAAAGTCTTCATGTTGTAACTTGCAAGTTGAACAATATTTTTTATAAATAAAGCGTTAAATGTGATGTTGCAATAACGTATAATTGCAAAGGTATAGTATGACGTTTTTACACACATAAGATACATACGATATATATGACCCAATATTTACTTAAAATGTTTAACAGCGTTAAAAATTTTGTTGCCGTGATAGCGTTAATGATTACTGCTATTGCAGCAAACGCACAAGATCCTGAATTTACGCAATTTTACGCAGCCCCCATATACACCAACCCTGCTTTGGCAGGAACCGCTGCTTGCGACGAAAGGCAAGCCGGCGGACGTATGGTGCTTAACTACCGTAACCAATGGCCTAGCTTACCCGGTACCTTCCGTACTTTTGCGGCTTCATTCGACCAACATGTGGACGGAATGAACGGTGGTGTTGGACTTATGGCTATGCGTGATGTGGCCGGTGACGGTTTGCTTACCACTACTTCGGTAAGCGGTGTGTATTCATACATGGCTTTGTTTGGCGGACGTAAAAGCAGCAAAAGGTTTGCTTTGCGTTTAGCTATTCAGGCAGGTTTGATGCAGCGTGCCATTGATTTTAACAAATTGCGCTTTAGCGATCAGATTTTACCTAAAAAAGGATTTGTGTTGGATACAAAGGAGTCGTTTCCTAATAACTCAGTATCGTTCCCTAACTTTTCAGCAGGTGCTTTAATTTACTCTGGGTCGTTTTATGCCGGTGTAGCAGTACACAATATAAATGAGCCTAACCAATCGTTTTTCAAAAACACCGACAGCGGTACTACATTGCCTCGCCGTTATACCGTGCATGCAGGAACAGTAATTCCGTTGAAGAAAACCAAGAAAAACCAAGAGCCCGAAATGACCATATCTCCCAATATTTTAATTATGACCCAGCAAAAGTTTTTCCAAACTAATATTGGGTTTTATTTAAATAAAGGACCTTTTGTGGCAGGTTTGTGGTTCCGTCAAACAGCACCAAACTCTGATGCTTTGATAGCTTTGGTAGGCTTCCGCTACCAACAATTTAAATTTGGTTATAGCTATGATATTACCGTATCGTCGGCTCGTTCTGCTGCGCCCGGCTCGCACGAAATTTCAGCCTCGGTTGAGTGGTGCGTGCGCAGTTCAAAACGATGGAAAAGATTAGTTTGTCCTGGATTTTAAAAAAAATATTTATACTTGCATAATTTTGCTTTAGTGAAAACCGTTTAAAATTAAAGCTGAACACTTAACACAATGATGAAAATAAATAAAATCAGCAGGTTTGCAGCATTAACAATGCTGGTTGCTGTTTTTTTCGCTTGTAAAAAGCCAAAAAGTGAAACCACCGGTTGGAATTATAATGATACCAAGTGGGGCGGAGTTCAAAAACTTGAATACGAAGGTCAAGAAAACGGTCCCGGTTTGGTACTTATCCAAGGTGGTAACTTCACAATGGGTTCAACCGAACAGGACGTATTGTACGATCACAACAACGTAGAAAGAAGGGTTACTGTTTCTAGTTTCTATATGGATGAAACTGAAGTAACAAACTTCCACTACTTAGAATATTTACATTGGTTGAACAGGGTATTTGTTGACTATCCTGAAGTTCACCAAAAAGCATTACCTGATAGCAACTGCTGGCGCAGGAAATTGGCTTACAACGAGCCAATGATGCAATATTATTTCCGTCACCCTGCATACCGCGACTATCCAGTTGTGGGTGTTAGTTGGGTACAAGCTACCGGTTATGCTGCTTGGCGTACCGACCGCGTAAACGAGATGATATTGATACGTGAAGGTATTCACCAAGTGGGTGACCTTAACAACCAAACCAACGAAAACAACTTTAATACCGATGCTTACCTAAATAATCAATACGAAGGTTTGGTGAAAAACGATATTAAAGACATTGCTCCTGGTGGAACAACTCGCAAAGTACGTATGGAAGACGGTATCTTCTTACCTGATTACCGCTTGCCTACTGAAGCTGAGTGGGAATACGCAGCCGTTGGTAATTTGGGTAATACCTTGTATGAAAACGTTAACACCAAGAAAATTTATCCTTGGAACGGTTTAACAACCCGTAAAGGTTCTCCTGAGAAAAACCGTGGTGAGATTCAAGCCAACTTTAAACGTGATGCGGGTGATATGGCCGGTATCGCAGGTAAGTTGAATGATAACGGTATATTCACAACCCCTGTAAAGGCTTATTGGAAAAACGACCTAGGTTTATATAACATGGGCGGTAACGTAAGTGAGTGGGTAATGGATGTATATCGTCCACTAAGCTTTGAAGACATTGAAGACCTTAACCCATTCCGTGGTAACGAGTTTAAAGTAAAACAAACCGATGCTGACGGATACGTGGATGAGAAAGACAGCTTGGGTAGGATTATCTACAAAAACGTTGATCCTGATCCAAACCGTTTGAACTACCAACAAGCCGAAAACAAAGGCTACTTGGATGAGGAAGAATATGTTGAGCGTGACCAACGTTACGAATACAGCGTAACCAGCTTAGTAAACAACAAAGCTCGTGTGTACAAAGGTGGTTCATGGGATGACAGGGCATACTGGGTATCACCCGGAACCCGCCGCTTCCTTGACGAAAACCAAAACTTAGCTACACTTGGTTTCCGTTGTGCAATGACCCGCGTGGGTAACCCATCAGGTAACCGATAAACACAATACTTTATATATAGTAAAAGGCCGCGAAAGCGGCCTTTTTTGTTTTATACCCGATTCAGTTGTTTTGTTTTTTAACATATATTTGTTTTAAAATTAAACATAATGAATGGAGTTCGTCATGCCGATTTACCGCTTCATTACGGGAAAGTGCCCGATTGGCTATACAAGCGTATGGGATTATTGGGCGGAGCCATTATTGAAGCAGTAGCACAAGAATATGGTAAGGGGGCAGTAGTGTCTCGTTTAAGCGACCCTTTTTGGTTTCAGGCGTTAGGTTGTGTGCTGGGTATGGATTGGCATTCTTCAGGTATTACTACTTCGGTAATGGGGGCTTTAAAGGGAGCAATCAACCCAAGGCATAAAGAATTGGGGATATACATCTGTGGCGGTAAGGGGAAGCAATCAACCCAAACCCCTGCTGAATTGTTGGTGTTTTCTGATAAAACCGGCCTTGATGGTAAAGAGTTGGTTAGGAGCAGTAAACTAACAGCCAAAGTTGATAACACAGCCATCCAAGACGGGTATCAGATTTACCTGCATACATTTATTGTGACAGACGAAGGAGAATGGGCAGTGGTGCAGCAGGGCATGAATGATGGCAACGGGATGGCGCGCAGGTATCATTGGCACTCGGCTCAAGTGAAATCTTTTGTTGAAGAGCCTCATACGTTTATTTACGGGAAAAATCAGGGGCAGATTTTAAATCTTACGGATGCTTTTGCCAGTACCACGAAAACCGCAATGCTTGAAATTACCAAAGAACGTCCCATAGATGTGTTAACAGAGGTGAGCAAAATTGTAATGCCTCGCCACCATGAAGTGCAAGCCAAGGATGTGGATTTGAAAAGGTTGGGTAGTGTTTTAACATTAGCCCATAATACCGAACTGAAAAACTTTGAAGAACTATTGATGCTGGAAGGAGTGGGGCCTCGCACCATACAGTCATTGGCATTGGTGAGTGAAGTAATACACGGAACTCCATCACGGTTTAGCGATCCTGCCCGTTTTACATTTGCTCATGGCGGTAAGGATGGACATCCGTTTCCTGTTCCGCTAAAAGTTTATGACGAGACAATAGATGTATTGAAAAACTCTGTAGAGAAGGCGAAAATCGGGAATACAGATAAGCAACAAGCATTAAAAAGTTTAACCAAAGTTGCTCAACAACTGGAAAAGGATTTTATACCCGATGTAGGCGCGTTTGAAAATGTAATAGAGCATGAACGAGAGAATTCTTACAAATATGGCGGACGAACTGTAACCGGGTATGTAAAGGCACCGCAAGGGCAGTTAAAGCTATTGTAAAGGTATTTTAAAAGCGGATACCTAACATGCCCGTAAACTCTAAAAACGTGAAATTGTGGTTAATAATATCAGGTGCATCATTGGCTACCAAAACAGATGGGAGGCTTATATAACCGCCCCTTGTTTCCATTTGGAAAAAGAAACGTTTAAAGCCATTAATTCTAAGGCCGGCTTTACCTGTCCAAGTGTAACCCGCCATGTGGAAACGGTTGTTTAATCCTTTGCTCAAAACCCTTACATCGCTCCGCGGGATAATCCAAACCCCACCGGTGCCTATGGTTGCTTCAAGCCTCCATTTATTTCGTTTATGTTTCAATATCGGCAAAAGGTATTCGGCATCAATGGTCACAATATTAAGTCCGTCCGTATGTTCAAACTTTAAAAAAGAAGTATCGAGATAAACAGGTGTTTGTAAATACGTGCCCGCATATTTTTTTGATGCAGCAGCATTAATAACCCCCGAAACGTTTGCCATTCGGTTGTTTTGCATTACATACTTCATGTGGTCGTAGCCCAATGAAATTGCCCAACGTTTAGTGATATGATATCCCAAGCGCACATTAAATTGCGGGATAGTAAAAAGCTTTGGATTAAGGTAAACCAGCGAAGGATTCTCAGCATGGTCTTTACTTTTAACATTATAAACTGTAAAATCGTACCCGGGGCCTTTTACATGTATGTCACTTGCTGAAAAAATCCCTCTATTATAACCTCAATAAAAATAAAAGCGGCCGTTAAAAGGTTCACTTAGAGTATGGATATTAGTGGCGTGAGCACTTGTGAAACAAGATAAAATGAATAACAATGAATAAGTGGTTGCTATAATTGAATTACGTGCTGCCAAAATTGTTTTCAATAGCTTGTTTACTTAACTAAAGGGGGCGCAAGTTCAATAAAAAAATCAAAACAAAAAGAAATACTTACTGCTATTACTAAACAATATATGAAAAGCTGGAAAATAATTACAGCAAGGGAGTATAGCTAAGATAACAACTACTGTACAGATAGTATTGGGTGCAATAAAACCTTAAATAAACGGGTAGCAAGGGAAACTGCACTTGTATTTAAGTATGTTGTTTAGTAGTACAAACAAATCGACAAATAGTAAAAAAAAATAGCCCCGCCATGAAAATTCAAGAGCGGGGCCAATTTATAATTGCTTGTTCCTTAATCAGGCATGGTTAAGAACGGCGTCTTACCATCGGTAATAATAGTTTTTGCGTTGGGCGAGGTACAAAGGTCTTTAAATGCTTCAATTTGGTAGTACTTAATTGTAAGCGGCCCCAGCGATTTGTTTAATAAATCATTCGCCTCTTTAGTACCCTCTGCCTCTAAAATACTGGCTTGACGTTTTCCTTCGGCAGCAATAATCACTACCTGTTTATCAGCTTCGGCAGCTATTACCGCAGCTTTTTTCTTTCCTTCGGCTTCAATAGCCCTGCGTTCTGCTTCTCTACGTTCTCGGTCAAGTATAAACTCCATACGCAATGCCTCTTGCTCGGCTGATAATTTATCCTCAATGGCCTTTGATAGGCTGGGCGGCAAAGTGATACTTTTCATCAAAACAGCTTCTATATTAAAGCCCCTTTCACTCAAAACATCCATCATTTTTTCTTTAATCTCTTTCTCAATTTTAGCCCTTTCTGAACTGTGCATGTCTTTTGCAAAGAAGCGAGCGCACACATCTGCTGATGCCGAACGGAAGACAGGCAATATCAGTACTTCTTGAAAATCAAGACCAACAGTCTCAAGAATTTTAGGTACTTCTTCTTTTTTAACGCTGTACAGGATTGAGATTTCTGATTTGATAGTAAGACCTTCTTTACTTGGCAAACCGGCTTCAATTTGGAGGTTAATAGTCCTTACGGGAACTTTAATAATAGTAGAAGCAAAAGGGTTAAAAAACCGTAAACCGGGCGATAGTGTGTTTTTATTCAATCTTCCGAAAGTGCGTTTTACACCAACTTCGTCTTGAATAATTTTAGCGCAGCCACTAAATAATAGTGTGGCAGTAATTAAAATGATGCACAGAGTGTTTACTTTCATATAGTTGCTGTTTTATGGGTGACTTGATGAAGGAGACAGTTTCTATAACAAACAACAAAAAAATGCTGGTGTTTTGTGTAACACCAATTTTTTGGAAAGTATCAAAATTTACGCCAAATAGCCGAACACCAACGGTAACCACCAACGAGTGATAAAGTATAAAAGGACGATGCCAAAAATATTGAGCAGCGACCCTACTTTGAGCATTTCTTTTGAGTGAATATAGCCGCTTCCGTAAGCGATAGCGTTGGGAGGTGTGGCAATAGGCAGCATAAACCCGAATGAGGTAGAAATGGCAATGGGGATGGCAAATAAAATAGGGGATAGCCCTAATGAAGAACCTATGCCCATAGCCACAGGAATGTAAATAGTGGCAAGGGCAACGTTACCCATAATTTCAGAAAGTAAAACGCCTGCCGCTGCAAGTAATGTAACCAGCAAATAAGCATCAATGCCTTGTATGCTTGCCACCCAGTGTCCCACAGTGTTTATTATACCCACCGTTTCAACGGCATCAGCAAGGGCAAAACCACCCCCAAACAACAATAGAATCTTCCATGGCATTTTTTGTATATCATCCCAATTAATCAATGCTACCTGTTTTTCTTTGTTTTTGGAGGGGATAACAAACAGCAGCAACCCTGTAATGAGAGCGATGGTGGTATCGTGTAATACCTCGCTGCCGAGCTGCTCATTAATAAACTGGCGACCCACCCAAAGCACCACGGTAAAGGCAAATAGAATACCAATAACAATTTGCTCAAAACTGGTTTTGCCGAGTTTTTGCATTTCGGCCACAATCAATTCTTGGGTATTTCCCAATGAGCCTAAGTTATTTTTGAGCAGCCAACGGGTAGTGAAGAGGTAGCAAGCCGCAACCATTAAAATCACAATAGGAACGCCCACATACATCCAATCAATAAAGGGCATATCAAACCCTTGCAGGTTTTTCATAAACCCGGTCATTACCATGTTAGGGGGGGTGCCTATAATAGTGCCAATTCCGCCTATGCTGGCCGCATAGGCGATGCCTATCATTATTGAGCTGGAGAAGTTCCTGAATCCTTTTTGAGAGGTTGCTTCAGGGCCTAAAGTGCCTTCAACTAATTTTATTACTGATAATCCTATTGGCAGCATCATTACCGTTGTGGCAGTATTGCTAATCCACATACTGATAAAGGCGGTAGCAATCATAAAGCCTAATACAATGCCGTTGGCATTGGTGCCTGTAACCTTTAGAATGTTGAGTGCAATGCGGCGGTGTAAGTCCCATTTTTCCATGGCAATAGCTATAATAAAGCCTCCCATGAACAGGAAAATTACAGGGTCGCCATAATTGGCGGCAGTGTTTTTTAACGTACCGTTGCCAATAGCCGGTAATAGTATTAATGGTAACAACGATGTAGCCCCTATGGGTGCGGCTTCCAGTATCCACCACAAAATAAGCCATGCAGCAACACCCAGCGTTCGGATGGTAAGCGGTTCAGCCGCGTAGGGCGCGCAAAACAGGCAAACAATAAATGCGAGGGGACCGGATAGTAGTTTTAGGCGTTGCGACCAGTTCATTTACCTGCAAGTAAATGATTTGCTTTGATTTTTAAATGAACTAGCTGGATTTGTATAGTTGGATACGTTTCACTGCTTGGGGATTAAAGCAGGTACTATAATCGAGATCAACATTGGCAAAAGGAAAGTTAGATAGTCATATATGTTCATCTTTCTTCCATCAACAGTATCATACACCGAATATCTATTATACGTTGGTTCCTGTTTAAGGAAAATTTTGTATAAAAATCTGAACAAAGAATATGACGTTATATATAAAGCAGGTGAGTATAAAAAAAAATTGCTTGTATTTAAGCCATGAAAGGCAAAGAAAGAGGATGAAACAAAAAATAAGAAAAGTATGAGGGGATACCTATGAAATTTATAGTACACCAAACATATCTGGAGACAGGAGTAACCCAATGACACAAAAACAATCGTCTCGTTCATTTATATAATAAATAAAAAAGTAGCGTGATATTTCACGCTACTTTGTATAAATTTTAACTGTATAGATTACTTGGCTTCGCTCATAACTTGTTTTACAAGTGCAGCTGCTTCTTTAAGCTGGATAGCCGAGAATACTTTTAGACCAGAATCGTCGATAATCTTTTTAGCTTCTTCAGCGTTGGTTCCTTGCAAACGAACGATGATAGGCACAGGAATATCACCTATTTTTTTGTAGGCTTCAACCACACCCAAAGCAACACGGTCGCAACGTACAATACCACCGAAGATGTTAATCAAAATGGCTTTTACGTTAGGGTCTTTCAAAATGATACGGAAACCCGCTTCAACGGTTTGTGCGTTTGCACCACCGCCTACGTCAAGGAAGTTAGCAGGTTCACCGCCTGAAAGTTTAATAATATCCATGGTAGCCATTGCCAAACCTGCACCGTTTACCATGCAACCTACGTTACCGTCAAGTTTCACATAGTTAAGGTTGCTTTCTTTGGCTTCTACTTCCATAGGGTCTTCTTCGCTAACATCGCGCAATGCTTCAAAATCTTTGTGACGGTACAAAGCGTTCTCGTCAAGATTTACTTTAGCATCAACAGCAATAATTTTATCGTCAGAAGTTTTTAGAACAGGGTTAATTTCAAACATGGCTGAGTCAGTATTGTCATAAGCCGCATAAAGGGCTTTCACAAACTTCACCATTTGTTTGTAAGCTTCGCCGCTAACGCCCAAGTTAAAGGCAATTTTACGGGCTTGAAACTCTTGCAAACCTACTTTGGGGTCAACAAATTCTTTGTTAATTTTTTCAGGGGTATCGTGTGCCACCTGTTCAATATCCATACCGCCTTCGGTAGTATATACAATCACGTTTTGGCCGCTGGCACGGTCAAGCAATACGCTCATGTAGTATTCTTTAGTTTCGCTGGGACCTGGGTAGTAAACGTCTTGTGCAATCAACACTTTGTTTACCACTTTACCTTTAGGGCCTGTTTGGATGGTTACCAAAGTACCGCCCAATAGGTTGGTAGCAATAGTTTTTGCGTCTTCAAGAGTTTTGGCAACTGCCACTCCTTTTTGATCGTTTCCGATAACGCGGCCTTTACCGCGACCACCTGCGTGTATTTGTGCTTTTAGCACCACAAAGGGGCTTCCTGTAGCTTCCTGCATTTTTTTTGCAGCTTCAACAGCCTGCTCGGGGGTATCGGCCACTATGCCTTCTTGCACAGCTACGCCGTATTTTTTAAGGATTTCCTTTGCCTGATACTCGTGGATATTCATTTAGTTGTGGTATTTTGTTGCTTAAATGTCCGCGCGAAAATAGCAGAATATTATTCAATAGACAATACACCCGCGCGGGTATCTTCTCTTATCTGTTTAAAATTGCTTTTGCATAGTTTTCCCAGCTCAGTACTTTGGCTGTCTCTGCTATGTTTTGGCGCGGTATGGGGGTATCAATAAAACGCTCCATTTGGGCAGCCATGCTGTCAATGTCGTTTGCTTCGGCAAGATAGCCGTTGTAACCGTCTTTAATTGTTTCAGGGAAGTGCCCTACCTTGGTGGCCAACACCGGCACATTAAAGTTGTACGATAAACTTTCAACGCCCGATGGGGTAGCAGTAAGGTAATACAGCAATACCACATCACTCACTTGCCAGTATTTGTTTACCTCTTCGTTGGGCACAAAACGGTTCACTACTGTAACTTTATCCTGTAGGTTCAGTTGTTCCACCAAATCAATGGGACGGTAGTCTTGCTCGTTATCACTATTTTTAAGGAACAATGATTTGGCAAATTTGAACAGGTTTTGTTTGATGCGCGTAGCCAGTTTTTTATTATCCAGCGTATTCCAAAACGATTCACCAACTATTAACAAGCTCACATCGTCGCGTTTATCAGCTACTTTTTTAAATGCCTGTATGGCATTGTGCAGCCCTTTGTATTTGCGGATGAACCCAAAAAACAGGAATACGTTTTTCTTAAGGTTCAGTTCCTTTTTCATCGCCTCCATGTCAAAATCGGGGCGGGGTTGGTAAAGGTCGTAAATGGGGTGATATAGTTTTATTACCGTGTGTGTGCCGTCTTTGGCACGTTCACCTGTTTCATTCACGGTATATTTCAACTCAGGCAGTGTACTTTTCAATTCATCTACCGTTTTGTAGGCATGGGTTAGGTAGGTATGGGCTTTGCGCAAACCGTAGCGGGTAAACGCCTTATCAATGGTGCTGCTTTCTTTTTGTACCACAAGGTGGCAATCAAAAATTACCTCAATACCGGTCTTCATCAAGCGGCGGGCAATCCAGCCCATGGGCAACCCCTGCAAAGCAATTGCCCACTGAAAAATCACCATATCAGGTTTCAAATCCTTAATCAGCCTTACGGTTTTAGCCCACGAAGCCGGATTATTGTAGTTAGTGATATAAGTAACCTTGATGTTAGTGCCCTCTAAATGGTCGCTTTTGCTGCTGCGGTCAATAAAATCACGGGGAATAATAGCAGGGTATTGTTGTGTCCACGATACAATGTGTACCTCAACGCCTAATTTATCCAACGCTTTTGCCAGCGAGGTGTTGTAGTTGCTGATACCTCCCTTAAACTGCGGGCCCGGCCCAAATAAAACCGCTTTTGTCATTTGCGGCAAAGATAACAGATTGACCCATTGCGCCCTTTGCTTGTGGGCAATTTGTTATTTTATTAATATCCAAACAACTGTAATTGTGCAACGTTGGTAGTATAAATACCCTTACAAAAGGCAAATTACATATCTTTGTTTACGCAATGGCTACTTACCTCACCAGTAATCAACGGGTTTTTGTAATCAAATCGCTTGTGTTTTTTAGCTTGGTACGTTGGTACAATTTATTACTTATTGCAGCCGCCCAGTACCTTACAGCCATAAAAATACTTAACCCCGATTATACAATGTTGCAAATTCTATCCATGCCTCAACTGCATTGGATTGTTTTTAGCACTGCTTTAATTATTGCCGGCGGATATCTTATTAATGCCTTTTATGATTACGAAAAAGACCTTGCCAACCACGGGGAGGATGTGATAATCAATAAAATTATCAGTAAGCGGTTTGCCATCAATGCCTATTTGTTTTGTAACTCGTTTGCGCTGCTTATTGGTGTTGTACTTAATATTAAGCTTGCGTTGTTTTATGGGTTACTCATTTTTTTGCTTTGGTTCTACTCGCACAAACTAAAAAAATTGCCCCTGTTGGGCAACTTCTGTGCATCCTTTTTAGCCGTTAGCGCATTCTTATCAATATGTATTTTTTACTGGGACATAAATAAGCTGATAGTGATGTACGCAACCTACATTGGGTTGATAGCCCTTATTCGCGAGGTACTTAAAGATTTGGTGGCCATTAAAGGTGATATGTTGTTTGGCTACAAAACCTTTCCGGTGTTGTTTGGTATTAAAAAAACAAAGTTGCTGTTGGTGCCTTTAATGTTGCTGTGCGTTCCCATAGGCTACTTTCTTTTTAGCTATTTATATCCATCTTACTCAGCTTTTTACTTCTCAGTATCGTTCACAGGGATTTTTGTGTGGATGTTTTATCTGATTTTCTCTACGGATGAAATGAACTTTAGAAAATTAGACAACTTTTATAAGTTGATGATTGTACTGGGCGTTTTAAATATCATGTTTGTTTAACAGTAGTTTTTTTAATGAAGAAGGTATTACTTATCGTATTAGCTTGTTTAGCAACGGGTTTGTTTGCCCAAAAAGAAGAGGCACCCGCTATTATCAAAGAGATTGATAAAACAGTAACGGGAATTGATAAGGCTATCCAGGGTCAACGCCCCTCATCATACCTTGTTACTCCTTATCCCGGTTATTTTGAAAAGAACTTTATTTGGCTGCGTGATAATAAAATTAGCAAGATTACGCAGTTTATGAACACCAGTTACCGCGGGGTATGGTACACTGAGTTTTACTTTGATAACAACAGCATCGTATTAATACGTACTGAAACAGCGTTAAAAAATCCCACTTACCAGCATTATGAAGGTATGCACACTGTTACTGATACAAGTGGACAGTTATTTTATTACAGTTATAACGAGTTGGTAAGTAAACCTGAGCTACTAATATCAAACGGTGATACGGTATTTTGGTACAATGTGTTGCTAAAACAAGGATATGATTTGTGGGAACAATACAAAAACCTGCAAGAGTATAATCCGTTTGCAACCCTAAAGTATGATAAAGTAGTGGCGTATAGCTATGAAGGGATGGGAGGGCAGGAAATTGTTGAAAACGGAAAATTGAGCCGTAGCGTAAAAGCAAAAAAGGAGTTGACTAAAGAACAAACCGATAGCTTGATTTTAAACATCACTGATACACTAAGCTACGGTGGCGGTAACATGGCTTGTTTCGATCCGCATTTGGGTATTGTGTTTTACGACGGGAAAAAAATTGCCGCTCACATTAGTATTTGCTTTGAGTGTAATTTATCATCAGCCAATATTTATTTGCCCGCGGCTCATCACCATAGCAGAGTTGATATTGGTGATGACTATTATGTAAAAGTCCCTTTACGCGGGTTTAGCACGGTGGGAAGGCGAAAACTGGCAAAGTTGTGTAATCAGCTGAGCTTTGATAAGTGCCCTTCACCAACTGAAACTACCATTTGGGATCCCAAGTAAACGTTAACCACACGCAGCTTAAATACAAAAGCCCGCTTAGAAAATTCTAAACGGGCTTTCGTGGTCTATTAAAACCGCAGCAATTACTTGCTAACAGTCAGTTTCACAGTTTGTACACCGGTAAGGGTATTAATGTTTAAGTAGTAAATACCAGAGGGTTGTGCGCTCAAATCAATTTCAGTAATACCTGAAACAGTTTGTGCAGGTTGAGTTGAAACAACACGACCCAAAACATCTGTAACAGTTATACCTTTTATGGCTGTTACATCAGCATTGCTGTAATCAACAAAGAATTTACCGCTTGAGGGGTTGGGGTAAACGCCCACAGCACCTTTGTTTGAGGTACTTTCAACACCCAAAACATTAATCCAAACAGTATCAACGCTATTTGCAACGCAACCATCGCCTGTAGTTACGGTTAGGTGCACAATATAGCGTCCATCAATGGGATACCTGTATTTGGGGTTTTGGTCGGCCGATGTTGAACCGTCTCCAAATTGCCAGTAATAGGTATAACCTGTGCCTGTGGTGTTAGTTGCAAAACTGTACCCTCCATCACCTGTATTTGCTGTTGTTGAGTTAATAGAAACCGAAGGGACATTGTGTACAATAACCGAAGCAGTTTTTGTATCACTGCATCCGTTGGGGTGCAATGCGGTTAGTGTAGCTGTATAAGAACCGTCAGTTGAATAAACTATCGAAGGTTTTACATCCGTTGATGAATCACCATTGCCAAACATCCATTTATAGCTCAAAGGCTCATTATCATCAGAGCGAGAATTGTTATCAAACAATGTAGGTTGTCCTTCGCAAACTGTTGCTGCAATAAAATCAGCTGCAGGTTTAAGATTTATGGTTACTGTGGTTCTGTGTTCACTGCTGCATCCGTTGGTGCTTATTGATTTAAGCACAATTTCATAAGTACTGGGGCTTGCATATTGGTGAGTAGGGCTGCTGCTGTTAGAGGTGTTACCATCACCAAAAATCCATTCGTAAGTATTTACATGACCTGCCGGGGTGGTGGTAGTATTTGTAAAATCAATAGGTTGGTTAGTACAAGTTGATGGCGACATGGTGAAGTTTGAAATAGGGGTTTCACGCAGAGTAACCGATTTAGTAACACTGTCTATACAGCCAAGAGTTGTATTAGCAACAAGTGTAACATTAAATGTTTGATAGCTGTTGTAGGTGTGGCTGGGGTTTATTTCAGTAGAAATTTTTCCGTCGCCGAACTTCCATACATAGCTTGCCGAACCAAATGCAGGAGAACTTGAAGTATTAATAAAATCAACATCCCCGTTATCACATTGGGTGGGGGTAAATGTAAAGTCAGGTATTGAACGGGGTTCTAGGGTAACGTGTTTAGATATGGTAGAGCTACAGCCATTTACCGTTACGTTTAAAGTAACCAAGTATATACCCGGAGAGCTGTATAGCTTGCTTACAGAAGAACCTGTGCCGCTACTGGCTGGGCTGGTACCAAAATCCCAGTCAAAAGTTGCAGTTCCTGTCGGTAAGGCTGAGTTATCTGTCATTGTTATTGCAGCACCTTCACAAGCATTCACAAAATTAAAGTTTGCCGTAGGTATCTGGAAAACATTAATAGTTTGTGTAACACTGTCTTTGTATCCGAAAGGAGAAGTAACTACAAGTTTTACATTGTAACTGCCGGGGCCAGCAAATGTTTTTGTTGGTTGGCCGTCGATTGAATTTGTGCCATCGCCAAAATCCCAAAAGTAATTAAGGGCACCGCTGGCAATTTTAGAAATGTTATCAAATGCAACGATGTCTTTATCGCATACACTGGGGGCAACAAAACCGGCTTTAGGCCTTGGGGCAACAAAAATATACCTTGAAAGAGTTGAATCACAACCGGTTGAAATGTTACGAACCTTAAATGAAATGATGATGGTACTATCGGCAAGCAAGGTATCAGGGATAAACGTGGCTTTTGCATTCGTAGACCCTGATGGGTTAGTGTATGTATAGTATGTATTGGCTATTGTCCTTCCCGTGTTAGTTTTAACCGAAAATGCGGTAATATTCCAAGTGGTATTGTAAGAGGAATTCGGAAAGCCGGAAGGGGGTGTAATTTCAAAACTCAATTGATCTCCGGGTGCAACTATATCAGGGTCGCCACCGGTGCCTGATGTTAATGGTTTGGTAGTTGTAAACGGAGTACCCTTGCTAATAGATGCGTTGGATGGTGAAGCATTGACTGTAACAGTAGAAAATGCAGTATCGTTTGAAGCCACAAGATCGCCTTGTATGTTAATTGCTTTTACAGTGAGATTAGTGCCTGCAATACGTGATACAAACAAACCGGAGATAGTAATTGTAGTGTCTTTTCCACCTGCAAGGTTGTTAAGTTTCAACATGTGTGGGATTCTGTCAGGACCAATATCAATCGCCATATCCATTTTAGAGGCCGGGAAAGCACTGTTGTTTTTTAAATGTACGGTAACATCAGCAGGGTGGTGTGTGCACACAGGGTTGGGGGCTACTGAAACACTCAGCAATGCAATCTCAGGGTTACATGCATTGTTTTTACAATAACTGATATCATCCATCCAAAACTCAGACCCGCCGTTTGCGGGAAATATATCAAGGTATGAAACGTTGTTTGTGTTCGTAAAAGTTCCTTGCGAAACATTATCAATAAAAATCTCCCATTGGTCAGTATCAAGATTTATATCAATGGCCAACTCAAACCAACGATTTTGGGGATAATTTCCGGTAGCATAGCCCTGTGCCTGAAAAGTACCACCGCCGTAAAAATAAAATTCAAGCGCCCATATTGAGCCCACTGATGTGCCGCCTTGAAAATTGAAATAGGCCTCTTTTCCGGTAGGAATAAAGAATTTTGATGTGAATTTAAAACGCCCGCTACTATTAACCCCTCCAAACGGTAATACAACATCGTTTGGGCCTCCGCCGGATGGAGAATTAAAATAGATTGATTTTGTGCCGCTGGCAGCATTTGTGGTTACCACCTGAACATCTTCGGAACCGCCCTCAATACCGCTCCATGTTGTCCAAACAGGGGATGCAGGACCCAAATAAGTGTTGGCAGTGTAGGATTCAAAATTCTCGTTAAATATCTGGGAAAACGAAGAGGTAAACCCAAATACGAATAATAGCAGAGTAGATATTTTTTTCATAACTTAAATTGGTTTTCCTAGTTCGGTTGCGTCATTTCCCCGCTGTTTTCAAGCCTTAACAAAACAGGTAAACACGCACACAAATTTTTTTTGGTATCTAATAGCTTGCCAATGAACGAATTAGAGTCGAAGTTAGTCAAAAACCGATTAAAGTCAAGATTATATCGATGGATTTTGTATAATATTACGTAACAACCTCTGATACAGTAAAGTGTGAATAAATAATGCGCTTTATAACAGCCGGCTAAGTACCAATGCAAGAGGGCAAAAAAAAAGCCCTACAGTTTTGCAGGGCTATTTCACGGAGCGGAGAGGGCGGGATTCGAACCCGCGATACAGTTTCCCGTATGCCAGTTTAGCAAACTGGTGCTTTCGGCCTCTCAGCCACCTCTCCGTTTTTAAGGAGTGCAAAAATACAATCCCTACATCAAATTGCAAATAATATTTCACTCTTGCAGCTAAAAAAGGAAGATATCAGCACCTTTTTATTTGATATTCAATCACTATGCCAACACCTCTGCTAATACTTTGTGGGCTTTCACTTCGCCAAAACCGTCAATGTGCAGCCGGTAATAGTGTAGCAAAGCATCCAGTAACTGGCGGCGATAGGTTGCCGCAATCCCTATGGTATCAATCGTTTCAGGCTTTGCAAGGCACAAATCATACAGGTACTTTGCATTTATGGTGTCAAAATACAAAGGGTGCCCGGTTTCATGCGTAAAAACACCCTGCGCAGGAAGAAACAGTGAATCAGGCTCCCAACTATCAATATCAGGAAAAAAGCCAAGGTGTTTTGAAAGTTGCACCAACCAATACACAGGGTAAGCGGCGGGTAGTTTAGGTACCGCATCTGCCCAGCAGATATGGTGGTATAAGAAATCAAAAAGAGCTTGGTTCTTTTCTTTTTCTATAATCACTTTGTTTAAAACTTCTTGCATAAACAACACTGCCGATGTTTTTGCAATGTCCGTATATAAGCTGTGCAAAACGGGTTGGCAGCGCAGTTCTTTTATACGTTGCAAATTAGCATTGGCACGTTGGTACAAGTCAGTTTCAGCAAGGCTAAGAGGTTGCAGGTGTGCCGCATTAATAGCTGCTTTTTTACTTCGGATGTTATTAATTATAAAAGATTCTAACCCGAATTCTTCGGTGTAGAAGCGGGCGATGACACTGTTTTCAGAATATTTCAGTGTTTTTAACAGTATGGTACGGGTTTTAACTAACAAAATCCTTTGGATTTATTTGCCCCCGTTTATTACCAAGATCTTGGCCACGTTGGTATCGCTGGCATCGTCGGTGCCACTAAACACTAAATACACTCCTGTTGAGGCTTTACGTCCGTCAAAACTACGTCCGTTCCAAGTAGCCATACCACCGTTTGCCACCGTTTCATAAATTAGGTTACCGGCAATGTCGGTAATCTTTACGCTAGCATCTTGTGCTAATCCGCGGATTGAAATTGGGCCATCAAAATCCTCACGTACAGGGTTGGGAAATACCAATACATCTTCGTGAGTTTCTTTGGCTACGGTAGCATCGCCTTTATAGGATATAATACCCCTATCGGTAGCAAAAAATACTTCGCCCGTTTTTTCATTTACGGTGATTTCAAGTACGTTGTTTGAAAAAAGCGGACTGTTATCAACGTTAAAATTATAAATAATGGTTTGGCCATCGGCATCAATCAGCCAGGCACCGTTATTAGTGCCCACCCATTTACGGTTACCACCGTCAACATAAATGCTGTTAATTACTTCTGCGCCCAATAAGTATCCTGCGTTTGTACCTTCACCAGTAACAATCCGGCGTGCATCGGATGGTTTATCAGAAAATATGTTCGATGGGTTTGAGAACACTACTAAGCCTTTAAGCGTTCCTACCCAAATTTCACCGTCACGGTCTTTGGCAATACAATTTACCTGATTATCAGGCAAAGCACCGCTGCCTTCGTTGGTGTTTAGCAATTTAGGGCCTAAATCATCATTTCTGTTCAGCGGGGTTTTGTTGTCATCATACACAACCATGCCAAACCCGTTGTTGCGCGGAGCCACAATCCACTTGCGGTTTCGGTCGTCCACCACAATTTGGCTCACAAAACTTACACTACCCAACGGCATTGCCGCCCATTGCCCATCAGCAGTGCGCACTACAAGAGCTGAATCGGTTCCGTAATTGCTCATCCACAAATGTCCTTCATTATCAATTGCTAATCCTGCCAAAAAATTGATGATGTTTAACTTTAACCGGCTGTTGGTGGGGTTATAAACCTCTTGCACCACACCGTTGCGCAAACGCACAAGACCCTGCCAGTATGCTCCCAACCAAACATCTTTTGTATTTGGGTCGGTCGTTACGGCAAAAAAATCACGCAAGCTGTCTGTTTGCGGGTTGGGATAATCTAAGCTGTTTACCCATTGGTCGTTTACATACCTGTAGTAGCCATTCAAACTGAATGAGAACGTGTAATTACCGCCAATAAGACCACCCGCAACAATTACCTCATCTCCAATGCTGGCCATTTTGCCCACCGGTAAATTGTAGGGGCCGTTGGGTTGGGTAAAAGTAAGGTTACCGTCAGTACGTAGCTGTATTGTGCCCGCATTATCGGTTGTGTACCAAATACTGCCGTCATTTACTACCAGTGCATGTTTCATAATGTTTATAAAACGTGCGCTAGTGGAAAGATTACTTTCAATAGTTATCAGCGAATCTTTGCGGCTTAGGTACAATTTGCCCCCTGAAGAATGTATATTGTAATAGGTGGCCGGCCCGGCAAGTCCAGTCCATACAGTGCCATCGTAATATTTAACGTGGGTTTTCCCCACGCTGAATAGTTTATTATCAAACAGTTGCAAAAACTTAGTGTAGCCGGTATCAAACTTTGTCCACGATGAAGGGTCGTTTAGGTTTAAACCCACCATTGGGGCACTGTAAATACCGTTATCAGTGGCTGCGTACATTTTATTATTCCACACCGCCACGTCCAAAACCTCACCAATATTTAAGTCTTTGTATGAGGCACGTATTTCAGGGTCTTCAACCTCTTTCAAATCAAGCTCAACAATACCAAACGTACAGGCAAGGTAGGCCACATCATTGCCAAACATAATATTGGTAACATTTTTAGAGCCACTTACCTGAGCACGTTGTATATCGGTAACGTTTATAATTTTACCGTTGTGCACCAAATCAAGGTTGGCATCTTGGTAGGCAATAAGCAAAACATCGTTGGCGGCATTGTACTTTATGGTGCTCACGGCAATGTCTGAAAAGCCCTGTACTTTTGACAAACGTTCAGAGCTTCCGGTTTCCTTATCATACCTGTAAAAACCATAAGAAGCCCAAGTATATACATACCGTGGAGTTTCAGCAATACCCAGTGTGTTTTTAAATGGAAGGTGGATGCGCCATTGTCCTGTGCCAATTTGCTGAGCATTAGTTAAAATGCTGAACAAGCTGATAAATACTATAAGTGCTGCGTGGCGTTTAAACATAACTACAATATTAAGACAGAAAACGGATTGGGTTCGTTGAATTTTATTTGGTTAGTTACACATAACTAAACGAAAAAGGGAGATTTTTAGCATAAATGGCATAAATCGCTGTGTGTTTGCACCGTATGTTGATTTAGTATAGATGCGATAAAATGTTACCTTTGCACCTTTCGTAAAAAAATGTGGGAAAAATCCGCCAGTTTTATACTTCGTAAGCGTGTTTTACTAATGGTTATCACCATTTTGATGACCATTGTGATGGGGTATTTTGCTACCAAGATACAGCTTACCTACGACCTGCCTAAAATTGTGCCCCCAACCGACCCTGAATATCAGGCGTATGTTGAGTTTAAAAGCACGTTTGGTGATGACGGAAATGTTATTCTGTTAGGTCTTAAGTCAGACAAGATTTACCAGAAGGACTTTTTTAATGCTTACTACCGTTTAAGTAAAGAGTTAGAAAAAACCGATGGGGTACAAAACGTAATTTCTTTCCCAACGTTACAAATCCTTACACGGGTAGATTCAATCCGTGAGATGCGTTTGATTCCTTTGTCAACTGATACTGCTGCTACACAGCAAGAAGTGGATAGTTTATGGGAGGTGATACGCTCACAATTGTTTTACAGGGATTTGGCGGTGAAAACCGACGGAAGCTTTGTAATTACAGGGGTAACCCTTAAAAAAGAGCGTTTGAATGATAAGGGCAGGATTGATGTAATAAACGCCATCGATAATTTAGCGCAGAAGTTTGAGAAGAAGCAGGGCGTTGAGTTTCAAATATCAGGGTTGCCGTATATCCGTACCATATTTTCAGCTAAAATTAATAAAGAATTAAAGCTGTTCACCCTACTCTCGTTAGTAGTGTGTGCGGCTATCATGTTGCTGTTCTTCCGCAGCTTTAGTTCACTGCTGTATTCATTAATTATTGTAGCCATCACCCTTTTGTGGTCGTTGGGATATATCGGAATACTACAGTATAAAATCACAGCAGTTATTGGTGTTATTCCTCCGCTTATTGTTATCATCGGTATCACCAACTGCATTTACCTGCTCAATAAGTATCACGCCGAATACAGAAGCCATAGCAACAAAACCAAAGCGTTGGTACGTGTAGTATCGCGCATAGGTAAGGCTGCGTTTTTAACCAACTTTACCACGGCAGTGGGTTTTGGTGTGTTTTATTTCTCAGGCAGCCCAATAATGACTGAGTTTGGCTTAGTAGCCTTTTTAAGTATCATGTCAGTATTTGTAATTTCAATGATTACAGTGCCAATCATGTTCAGCTTTCTGCCATCGCCCACCTACAGGCAAACCCGTCACCTCGAGAATAAATACCTCAGTAGTTTTATCGATGCTATTTACTGGCAGGTACAAAACCGCCGCAAAATAATTTACGCTATCACCATAGTGGTTATGGGATTATCGGTTTGGGGAGTGTTTAAGTTAGATGCTTTGGGCCATGTGATAGACGATATTCCTGCAAAAGATAAAATAAGCACCGACCTTAAGTTTTTTGAAAAAGAGATAAAAGGCGTAATGCCGCTGGAGATAGTAATTGATACTAAAAAGCCCAACGGGGTGAAGGATACGCGTACCATGCAAAAAATGGAACGCTTAACCCGCCAGTTAGCAAAAATGCCTGAGTTTTCAAGACCACTTTCTATCGCTGAGTTGATGAAGTATGCAAACCAAGCCTATAACGGTGGCGACAGTTTGTACTACCGCATACCCAGCGCGTTGGATTTGGGCAGTATCACCAGTTATATACCCAATCGTAAAGGCTCACAAAACCTGTTAAAGGGCTTTGTGGATAGTACGTACCAAAAAGCGCGCATAAGTATACAAATGGCGGATGTAGGCAGCGATAGTTTGCCGGGGGTACGTGCCCGCGTTCAGGCTGAAATAGACTCTATCTTCCCAAAAGAAGAATATGCAGTGACCCTTACCGGAACCAGTATGCTGTTTATGAAAAACAACCAGTTTTTGGTTGACAGTTTGTTCCAAAGTGTTAGTATGGCCTTGGTAGTAATTACCTTATTACTGGTAAGTTTGTTTGGTACTTGGCGTATGATAATTATATCGCTGATACCTAACATCATCCCACTGGTAGTAACCTCAGGGGTGATGGGTTTCTTTGATATTTACCTGAAACCCTCAACGGTAATAGTATTTAGTATTGCATTTGGTATCTCAGTGGATTTTACCATCCACTTTGTGGCCAAGTATAGAATTGAGTTAAAAAAGCATCATTTCCGTATTCGCGAGTCAGTAAAAGCTACCTTGCACGAAACAGGCACCAGTATGATATATACGGCCATTATCCTGTTCTGCGGGTTCAGCATTTTCGATTTCTCAACCTTCGGCGGAACGATGTGGCTGGGTATCTTAACCACGCTGGCGCTGGTAGTATCATTGCTCACCAACATCTTTATTTTACCCAGTATGCTGCTTTCAATAGAAAAACGCCGCATGCAGCGCGAAATGAAGGTGAAGCCTATTTTACCGCTTGCCGAAGAAGCCGAGGAAGAGGAAAACGATTAGGCGGTTGGCATCGTTCGGTATCCTGATAACCAATAACAGATAACAAATAACCAAGTGAAGTATAAAGAATATAAAAAGCTCGATTTCCCTGCCTTTGAGAAGGAAGTCGCAGCATTTTGGAAAGAAGAAGACATATTTGGTAAAAGTGTGAGCCATCGCGACGGCAATCCTACTTTTACATTTTACGAAGGACCACCGTCAGCAAACGGAAAGCCCGGTATTCACCACGTTATCAGCCGTACCCTTAAAGATACTTTTTGCCGTTACAAAACCCTGAAAGGATTTAAAGTAAACCGTAAAGGCGGTTGGGATACGCACGGTTTGCCCATTGAGTTGCAAGTAGAGAAGGCATTGGGCATTACCAAAGAAGACATAGGAAAAAAGATTAGTGTAGAAGATTATAACAAAGCTTGCCGTGAGGCGGTAATGCAGTTTAAGGCCGATTGGGACAGTCTTACCGAGCAAATAGGCTATTGGGTAGATTTGGACAATCCCTACATTACCTACGATAACAGCTATATAGAAACTTGCTGGAATTTGTTGCAGCGTTTGTACAACAAAGGCTTGCTATACAAAGGGTACACAATACAACCGTATTCGCCCGCAGCAGGAACAGGATTGAGCAGCCACGAGCTAAACCAACCCGGCACCTACAAGGATGTAAAAGACACCACCATAGTAGCCCAGTTTAAAGCAATAAAAGACGACGCTTCTGCATTTTTGTTTGAAGGTGCTACCAGCGACGTATTCTTTTTGGCTTGGACGACTACTCCTTGGACATTGCCCAGCAACACTGCATTGACAGTGGGAGGGAAGATAGCGTATGCCGTAGTTGATACCCTTAACCAATACACTGGCGATCCGGTTAGAGTAATATTGGCAGACGCATTAATGGGTAAATACTTTAACCCTGAAAATGAAGGCGCTGATTTTGCCGAATACAAAACAGGCGATAAAAAACTTCCGTTTAGGAAAGTACTAACCGTTGCAGGTAGCAAATTGGCAGGACTTCGTTACGAACAATTGTTGCCTTATGCTTTACCTCAAGAAGAAGGCGATAGCTTTAAAGTAATCGTTGGCGATTTTGTAACTACTGAAGACGGTACTGGTATCGTACACACTGCACCCACTTTTGGTGCTGATGATATGCGTGTGGCCAAACAAAACGGCATAGCACCCCTATTGGTGAAAGACGAAGGCGGCAATTTAGTTCCGTTGGTAGATTTACGCGGTCGTTTCCGTCCTGAAATGGGAGAGTTTGCAGGTGAGTTTGTAAAAGAACAATACCTGAGCGATGCTGAGAAAGAAGCAGAACGGGTAAAACAAGGTCGCGATAAATACCTAAGTGTTGATGAACGCATCTCGATAAAACTAAAGCAAGAAAACCGTGCATTTAAAGTAGAGAAATACGAGCATACCTACCCACATTGCTGGCGTACGGATAAGCCCGTGTTATACTACCCACTGTCAAGCTGGTTTATCAAAACCACTGCGGTAAAAGACCGTTTGATAGAGTTAAACAAAACCATCAACTGGAAACCCGAAAGCACCGGTACCGGACGTTTTGGCGATTGGTTGAACAACCTTGTAGATTGGAACCTTAGCCGCAGCCGTTATTGGGGAACTCCATTACCGATATGGCGTACAGAAGACGGTACCGAAGAAATCTGTGTAGGCTCATTAACAGAGTTGGTTGCTGAGATTGACAAAGCAGTTGGAGCGGGTGTAATGGACCACAATCCTTACAAAAAACATTCAGGTGCTGATATAAACGAGTTTGGAACGGCTGACGGTATCGACCTTCACCGCCCTTATGTAGACCATGTGGTGTTGGTTTCGCCAAGCGGAAAGCCCATGAAACGTGAGGCCGATTTGATAGACGTTTGGTTTGATTCAGGCGCGATGCCCTATGCACAATGGCATTGGCCGTTTGAAAACCAAGAGCAATTTGAAAGCAATTTCCCCGCTGACTTTATTGCAGAGGGTGTTGACCAAACCCGCGGTTGGTTCTTTACCCTGCACGCATTAGGGGTAATGTTGTTTGATAATGTAGCCTACAAAAACGTTGTAGCCAACGGATTGGTGCTGGATAAAAACGGCAACAAAATGTCGAAACGTTTGGGCAACTCAGTTGACCCATTTGAAGTAGTTGGTCAGTACGGTGCCGATGCAGTGCGCTGGTACATGCTTAGCAACTCTAACCCTTGGGATAACCTGAAATTTGACGTTGAAGGGGTAAAAGAAACCCAACGCAAATTTTTTGCTACCCTGTACAATGTGTACGGCTTCTTTGCGCTATACGCCAATGTTGACGGGTTTACGTTTGCCGAGGAGGAAATACCTCTTGAGCAACGACCTGAAATTGACCGTTGGGTATTATCGTTGCTAAACTCACTGATACAAGAAGTGGAGAAAGCTGCCGATGAATACGACCCCACCCGCCCCACCCGCGCGATTGAAGAGTTTGTTACCGAACATTTGAGCAACTGGTACGTACGTTTGTGCCGCCGCCGTTTCTGGAAAGGCGAATACGCCCAAGACAAAATAGCAGCTTACCAAACCTTATACACTTGCCTTAACACAGTTACCAAACTGATGGCAAGCTTTGCACCCTTTTACGCCGATAGGTTGTTTCGAGACTTGAACAGCGTTAGCAAAAAAGAAACCAGCCAATCGGTACACTTAAGCGATTTCCCGGCCGTTAATACCAAAGCGATTGATAAAACCCTTGAAGCCCAAATGCAATTGGCGCAGGATATATCGTCGATGGTATTATCACTTCGCAAAAAAGTAAACATAAAAGTGCGCCAGCCGTTGCAAAAAATACTGGTACCGGTGAGCAACAATACCTTTGCCGAAAACTTGCAACACGTGAAAGACCTGATACTTTCAGAAGTGAACGTGAAGGAGTTGGAATACCTTACCGACGATACGTTGAAGCTGGTGAAAAAAGTGAAACCTAATTTTAAAACCTTAGGGGCTAAATTAGGTCAGAACATGAAAGTGCTGGCTGGCAAAGTGGCAGGACTTACCCAGGATGAAATACGTACCCTTGAAAACGAAGGCGGTATAGATTTACAACTTGGCAACGAGAATTTCCGTCTTTTGTTGGCAGATGCCGAAATAATATCGGAAGACGTGCCCGGATGGCAAGTAGCTGTTAACGGCAGTCTTACGGTGGCATTGGATGTAAATGTGAGCGACGAATTGCTGAAAGAAGGTATTGCCCGTGAATTTATCAACAGGATGCAAAACCTTAGAAAAGAGGCAGGATTTGAGGTTACAGACAAAATACACGTTGCTGTGCAGGAACATCCACAAGTGGGACCTGCGATAATTGAGTACAAAAATTATATTTGCGCCGAAATATTGGCTCAGGATTTGCAACTTGTTCCAACTATAAACGATGGGAAGACCATTGATATTAACGAGATAGATATTTACGTTACCATAAGCAAAGTACAAACCAACAATTAAAATGGAAAATAACGAGAAAGAAAAAACACGTTACAGTGATTCTGAATTACAGGAGTTTAGAGAACTAATAAACAAAAAACTTACCATTGCCCGCGAAGAGCTGGGAGCGTTGCAGGAAGAAATTTCAAACTCAAACGACCATGGTATTGATGATACAAACAATGCCTATAAAACGTTGGAAGACGGTTCAGCTACACACTCAAAAGAAAATTTGAGCCAATTGGCAGCTCGCCAGCGCAAGTTTATTGATAACCTTGAAGCAGCTATTATTCGTATCGAAAACAAAACTTACGGTATTTGCAAAGTTACAGGTAAGCTGATTGCCAAAGAAAGGTTACGCGCTGTGCCCCATACTACAATGAGCATGGAAGCTAAAAGCGGTCAGTATAAATAAGTATTGTCAATAAATTTTAATAATGTCCGAAACTCTTAAGCGTATCAAGCCATTGTGGCTTGTGGTTACTGTCCTATTGGTTTTAATTGCCGACCAAAGCCTTAAATATTGGGTAAAAACCAATTTTGCCTTCGGCGAAGAAAAACATTTGGCAGGCAACTGGTTTATCCTACATTTTACTGAAAACAACGGAATGGCTTTTGGGCTTGGATTTGGCGGCCAATACGGCAAACTTATCCTTACATTGTTCCGCATTGTGGCAGTAGGGGGCATTATTTATTACATTATCCATCAATACAAAAACGGCGGTCACAGGGGCTTTTTACTTTGCCTAGCCCTAATACTTGCCGGAGCAGTGGGAAACATTATCGACAGCGTTTTTTACGGTGTATTTTTTGAAGAAATTAACCGTTACCACGGTGGTTGGTTCCATGGTCAGGTGGTTGATATGTTGTACTTCCCCATTATCGAAACTCATTACCCCGAGTGGTCTCCTTTTAACCCCGGTGAAGAGTTTATATTTTTCCGCCCTGTATTCAACCTTGCTGATGCATCTATCAGTGCGGGGGTAATAGCTATTTTTATATTCCAACGCCGCTATTTCAAAAAAGAAGAAACAGCTGAGATTAATCAGCCACCTTCAAACGATGAGGCGGTAGCCTAATCATACTTTATTGTATGGGTTTGGTAGTATCATCACACCAAATACTGAAAAGAGCCACAAAGTGGTGAAACTTTCATGCAGTATCCTATCTTCGCGCTTACATGATTACCGCGCAAAACTTACACAAATCGTATGGCAAGCTGCACGTATTAAAAGGCGTGAACCTCGAAATTAAAAAAGGAGAGATTGTGAGCATTGTTGGTGCCTCAGGCGCAGGCAAAAGCACACTGCTTCAAATTTTGGGCACCCTTGATAATGCCGACGAAGGCAGCATGACAGTGAACGGCATACAAGTAAACAAACTGCGTGGTAAAGAGTTGGCCAAATTTCGCAACAAACACTTGGGTTTTGTATTCCAGTTTCACCATTTATTGCCTGAGTTTACGGCACTGGAAAACATTTGCATTCCTGCCTTTATTGCAGGCACCGTTAAAGCTGAAGCAGAAAAACGCGCTTTGGAATTACTTGACTTTTTAGGTTTGAAGGAACGTGCTAACCACAAGCCCTCTGCACTTTCTGGGGGCGAGCAGCAACGCGTAGCCGTGGCAAGAGCGTTGGTAAACAATCCCGATGTGGTAATGGCCGATGAACCTTCGGGTAACTTGGATTCAAAATCAGCAGGCGAGTTGCACCAGTTGTTTTTTGATTTGCGGGATAAATTCGGGCAAACCTTTGTAATTGTAACCCACAACGAAGCCTTAGCAGACAGAACCGACCGCAAGTTGGTAATGACTGACGGGTTAATAGCCTATTAAAATAATAATAATGACGATTAGGGTATTAATGACAGGCGGAGGGGCACCCGGTGCAGCAGGTATTTTAAAATGCTTGCAGCAGGATAACACAATTGAGGTGGTGGTTGCCGATGCCAGTCCTGATTCTGTGGGCAGATACCTCAATCCTGTTTTTGAACTGATACCCAAAGCCACCGACGATACTTTTATTAGTGCCATTGAAAACTTGTGTCAAAAGCACAACATCAATGTGATATTGCCTTTGGTAACCCGTGAACTTTTTGCATTTAGCGAGCATAAACAAGCATTTGCGCAAAAGGGGATTAAGGTTATCGTTTCGGCTTATGAACAACTAAGTATTGCCAACGATAAAGGCAAGTTGTACACGCAACTGCAAGCCGCAGGAATACTCACCCCGCAGTTTAGCATTGTCGCTACTGTTGAAGAGTTGAAGCAAGCCGTTACTCAACTGGGCTATCCCGACAAAACAGTATGTTTTAAACCTTGCGTATCAAACGGTATGCGTGGGTTTAGGGTGATTGACGATACCAAAGACGAGTTTGATTTGCTGTTTAATTACAAGCCCACCAGCGAGTACATAAAACTGGATAAGGCTATCGAAATATTGCGCAGCCGTCCATTTCCGCCATTGTTGGTAAGCGAGTACCTACCCGGCGAAGAATACACCATTGATTGTTTGGCAAACAACGGTAACTGCCTGTTGGCTATTCCGAGGTTGCGCAAAAAAATGGTGCAGGGCATTAGCGTAGCAGGTGTGATAGAGAACAACGCTGAAATAATAAACTACTGCAAGCAAATAATAGAGTGCTGCCAACTGCACGGTCCTATTGGGGTACAAGTGAAGCGGGCTGTTGATGGCACCTTCAAAATACTTGAGATAAATCCCCGCGTACAAGGTACTACGGTGGCATTGTTAGGTGCAGGTGTGAATTTACCTTTACTTGCTGTGAAACAAGAAACAGGTGAAACCATTAACCCCGATGCAATAGAAGTGAAATGGGGCACACAATTTACCCGCCATTGGACAGAGGTATTCCATTAAACCATAAATTTGCTATCAGGCAAGCCACTTTCTGTTCTGAAACCCGATATACACGACATATTAAAGCAATACTGGGGGTATGATACTTTTAGACCCCAACAGGAAGAAATCATCCGTTCAGTACTTGCAAGCAATGACACATTGGCACTGCTGCCTACGGGCGGCGGTAAATCCGTTTGTTTTCAGGTTCCGGGTTTAGCTTTAGACGGGCTAACCATTATTGTTTCACCATTGGTGGCACTAATGAAGGACCAAGTAGAAAACCTCCTTCAACGCGATATACCAGCCACAGCTATACATTCAGGAATGTCGTTTCGGGAGATGGACATTGAACTGGATAACTGCATTTTTGGCAAATACCGATTTCTATACGTATCGCCCGAAAGGTTACAAACGGATTTATTTATAGCCCGTGCCATACAAATGCCCGTGAAACTGATAGCAGTAGATGAGGCGCATTGTATTTCGCAATGGGGGTATGATTTCAGACCTGAATATTTAAAAATAGGGGAGTTGCGGGCACACTTTCCCCACGTGCCGGTTATCGCCGTTACAGCCACCGCCACCCCCGATGTGGTGGACGATATACAACTGCAACTAAAGTTTGCTGCGCCCAATGTATTTCAATCAGGGTTTGGGCGAGATAACCTACATTATTTAGTATTGGATGAAGAAAACAAAATGCAGCGGTTGCTGTCCATCATCCAAAAAACAGCGGGCAGTGGCATTGTGTATGTGCGCAGCCGCTACCAAACCCAGCAGATTGCCAAGTTCATCACCCAAAATAAAATAAGTGCAACGTATTACCACGCGGGTTTAAGCCATGCTGACCGTGATAAACGCCAAGCCGAGTGGACCAACAATACTACACGGGTAATAGTGGCTACCAATGCTTTTGGGATGGGGATAGACAAACCCGATGTGCGTTTTGTGGTACACATGGATGTACCCGATACCTTAGAGAATTACTTTCAGGAGGCCGGCCGTGCAGGCCGTGACGGACAGAAGGCTTATTGCGCCCTGTTATACAGTCCTGCGGATGGAGTAGAGGCCATTGAGAAATACGAGCAACAACGGGTAAGTGCTGACGACGCTAAGAAATTAGTTAAGCTGTTGCATACCTATCTAAACATTGCCGACGGTAGTGGTGATGGGGTAAGCCATGATTTCGATTTACAGTCTTTTGCTTCTAAGTACAATACACAGGCCACCCACGTTTACAATACCATAAAAGTACTTGAACAGCAAGGGATAGTGTCGTTTACCGAGAATATATATGTACCGCCCAAGATTAAGTTTTTGGTAGATAATTACACCTTGTACGAGTACCAGATTAAATACCCTGTGATGACGGAGTTTGTAAAAGTGATTCTTCGCTCATACGGCGGTGCCTTTGAGAATTACGTTCCCATAAACGAGTCTGAATTAGCCCGACGGGTGAACTTAAAGCGCGACGAAGTGGTGAAAGGGTTGGCGCGTTTACAGCAAAACGGGATTATAGATTATCGGCCGCAAAAAGAATTACCTCAACTGGTGCTAAACTATCCGAGGGGCGGGGAGTTGATTGACGGAAAATCCATTGAACAACGGGCAACGCTTCTGAAACATAAGTTACAAGCAGTAATAAACTATTGCGCCCAAACCCAAAAATGCAGACAACGTATGTTGCTGGAATATTTTGGAGAGCATACCTCTGCTGATTGCGGCAAGTGCGATGTGTGCATTGAAACCCGCAAAAAAATAACCGATAGTAACGAATTTGAAGAATATCGCACTATTATTGAAAACGTATTAGCACAAGGGCCTGTGCAGTTAACAGCGTTTGCTTCGGCAACCGGAATACAACACCAAACACAGTTAACGGATGCCTTGCGAAAAATGGCCGAAAGCGGCCTATTGACGATTAAAGACGGATGGGTACACCTGAACGGAAAATAATTTTTACGGTTATAAACGACCTAACCTACGACCAGCGCATGTATCGAATTTGCAGTGCATTGGCAGCTGCAGGATATAAGGTGCAGTTAATAGGCCGTAGGTTACCTGATTCACTTCCCGTTAAGCCGCAACCCTATGAGCAAACCCGCTTGTGGTGTTTTTTTACCAAAGGAAAACTCTTTTACATCGAGTATAACCTCCGCCTACTGTTTTATCTATTATTTAAACGGTTCGACATAGTAAGCGCGGTGGATTTAGATACACTTGTACCGTGTTTCATCAACGCTAAATTAAAAGGCAAACCGATTGTGTACGATGCCCACGAGTATTTTACCGAAGTGCCCGAGGTGATTACCCGCCCAGCTACTAAAAAGGTTTGGGAGTGGGTGGCAAATACGTTTATCCCCAAGCTAAAATATTGCTATACCGTGGGGCCTATGTTGGCCGAAGAGTTTGAGAAAAAGTACAAAGTGAAGTTCGGGGTGATAATGAATGCTCCGCTCACCAAAGAGTTTTCAAACGTTGAAAGACTTGAGAATATATTGCTGTACCAAGGAGCGCTTAATAAAGCCCGGGGTATAGAACACTACATTGATATGATGGAGTTGTTGCCCGGGTTTGAACTGTGGTTAGTAGGAGAGGGGGATTTGAGTCAAGAGCTGAGACAGAGGGCAAAAGATAAGAACGTGGAAAACAGGGTGAGGTTTTTTGGCCGTGTTGAGCCTGAAAACTTGCATCAAATTACTGCAAAAGCATATATTGGCCTCAATATTTCAGAGAATGCAGGTTTAAGTTACTTTTATTCGCTGAATAATAAATTTTTTGACCATATACACGCACAACTACCCACTGTGGCCAATAAATTTCCTGAGTATTTAAGAATGAATGAGGTTTATAATGTAATGGTTTTTGCTGATGCCAACCCACAATCTGTGGCCGCACAGGTAGAACTATTAAGCCAAAATAAAAGTCTTCATAATACGTTAGTACAAAACTGCATACGCGCAAAAAAGGAATTGTGCTGGGAAATTGAGCAACAAAAGTTGGTAGCTTTTTATAATAATGTTGGGGAAAGAGATTAATGTAATAGCGTTTGATGTACCCAGTCCGCCAAATTACGGCGGTGTTGTGGATATATACTACAAACTGGAAGCTATGCACGCCGCAGGCATACAAATACACCTGCACTGCTATCAGTACGGCCGTAGTATGGCTGCTGACTTAAAGAAAATTTGCAAAACAGTTACCTACTACCCAAGGCGTACTTTCCGCAACCCGTTTTACGGGAAACTCCCATACATTGTGGCTACCCGCAACTCAACAGCAATGATTGAGAATCTTAACAAAAATGATTTCCCGATTTTGTTTGAAGGCTTGCATTGCTGCTATTACCTTACCCATGAAAGCCTTACAAGCAGATTAAAAATTGTGCGCACCCATAATATTGAGCATGATTATTACAAAAACCTTGAGTTGGTTGAGGATAATTTTTTCAAAAAATACTTTTTCAGGTTAGAGAGTGAGCGGCTAAAGAAATTTGAGGCATCACTGAAACACGCCGATGTTATTGCTGCCATCTCACCCAACGACCACAAATACTTCTCAAAACACTTTAAGAGAGTAATGTACTTACCCGCGTTTCACCCCAACCATGATGTTGTATCAAAAACCGGTAAAGGAAACTATTTGCTGTATCACGGTAATTTGGGAGTTGGTGAAAACGAAGAGGCAGCAATGTTCCTGATAAAGAACGTGTTTTCAGGGCTTGAGTATCCTGTTATTATTGCCGGAAATAACCCTTCCTTAGAGTTAAAAAAAGAGATATTAAACCACCCCAATATCACACTAAACGATAAAGCAAGCTCCTCGCAAATACTATCATTAATAAAAAATGCCCAAATAAACGTATTACCTACTTTTCAGAGTACGGGAATTAAATTAAAGCTCATCAATAGTCTATTTGTAGGCAGGCACTGTGTTGTAAATGATAAGATGGTAAAAAACACAGGGCTTGAAGAATTGTGCCATGTGGCAAATAAACCTGCTGATTTCATAAAAGCCATAAAGAAACTATGGGAGAAAGAATTTACTAAGAGTGATATTGAAGCCCGTGAACAACTGTTGCAACAGGGGTTTTCAAACGCTCAAAATGTAAAAATACTGGAAAACGTACTCGAAGAAGTAAGCACGATTAGCTAACCGTTGAGGCAAACACTTTACCGCCTTCACAGCGATACACCTTGCCGTAAAATTTATTAATCAGTCTGTAATCATGTGTTGCCATTATCACAGCAGTACCCTCAGCATTAATTTGTTTTAATACTGCCATAATATCATCTGCCACCTCAGGGTCAAGGTTTCCGGTAGGTTCATCGGCAATAATCAGCTCGGGGTTATTTAATAATGCACGTGCAATAACTACTCGTTGTTGCTCACCACCGCTTAGTTCGTGTGGCATCTTATGTTCTTTAGTCGCCAAACCCACTTGCTTCAATACTTCTGCAACACGGTTTTTTCTGCGGTCTGTTTCTGCCCAACCCGTAGAACGTAGCACAAAATCAAGGTTATCAAACACAGTACGGTCATATAACAATTGAAAATCTTGAAAAACAATACCCAATTTGCGTCGTAGCTGTGAAACCTTTTTTCGCGAGATGTTGTCTAAATCAATGCCCGCAACAGTAATACTACCTTCTTTCAAAGGCAAATCAGCGTACAGTGTTTTTAATAAACTCGATTTGCCGCTACCTGTTTTCCCTATAAGGTACACAAATTCGCCGGCACCTACTTCTAGGTTCAAGTCGTGTAAAACCAAACTGTTATTATGCTGAAAAATATTGGCATTACTAATACTAACTACCTTTGGGGCTTCCATACTGTGCAATAATACTGATTTTTGAAAAGAAAATAACTGTATTTAAAAACTGAAATTTACGCCAAAGGCCTGCTGACGTTAAAATCTTAATAAATACTTTACACGTTTCTTTAAAAAATTTGGGGCGATTAAAGATAAAATATATACATTTGCAGAGATTAGAACTTGTGCAACGTTACAAACGTTAATAAAACCTATGAAATTATTCAGCATTAAAAAGGTAAATTTACCGGTAGCAGTAGTAGCAGTAATATCTGTTGCGGCTTGTACGAACATTAAAAAGGCAGCGAAAGACTACCAAGAAAATGTTAAAACAGAGGCTACCCCTAAAGTATTGGAATTGCACGGCGACTCTGTAGCATACGAAGTGTCTGTTACTGTTCCAGCTAAGAAATTTCACAAAAAGGCATCTGTGAAGATTGAGCCTATTTTACAATACAGTAACGATACAGTTTCACGTCCTCCTGTAACAATTAAAGGAGAAGAAGCTCCCGGAAAAGGAAAGCTTGTAATCGATTCTAAAACCGGCGGAACCGTTAAGTTTGAAGATAAATTCGCTTACAGCGACAAAATGAGCAAGTCAAAGCTGGTAGCATCTGAAACATTTATGATTGCCGGCGATGAAAAAGAACTTGACCAATGTGTTGTAATTGAAGATCAAAGGCTTTTGGCTGATGGTATCATTACTACTTCACGCATGTTGAAAGCTGATGAAGATGTATTGTTATCAGTTGACGAATATGTGCCCGTAGATAAAACTCAAAGCATTACTGTTTATTACCTAATAAACAATGCTACTTTCAATCCTAAGTTTAAAGATAAAAACTCAGGTGTTGATAACGATGTGCAAATTGCTTCTCTTAGCTCTTTGCTAAAAGATCCAACGTTTGAAATTACCGGCCTTAACTTTAACTCTTTCGCTTCTCCTGATGGCGAAATGGATCGTAACGAAGAACTTTCAAGCGATCGTTCAGAAGCTACTGTTGCTTGGTTTAAACAATACCTTAAAAAATTAGGTCGCTATGAAATGTTTGACAGCAACTTTAAAGCTGCTAACCACTTCAAAGAAGATTGGAAAGGCTGGAAATCATTAGTACAAGCTTCAGACTTATCTGATAAAGATGCAATATTGGCTATTATGAATAACAATAGTCTTACTGATGATGATAAAGAAGCTCAGATTAAAAGCAAGCACGCTGCTTCATATGAAAAAATGAAAAACGTGTTGCTTCCAAAACTTCGCCGTACCGAAATTACTTTTACTGCTAAAGGTGGTTTGAAAACCGACGAAGATCTTAAAGCACAAGCTAACTCACTGGATAACCTTAACCAAGATGAAGTAATGCAGTTGGGTAAAATTGTTAACAATGTTAACGACCGCAAACGCATCTACGGTTACTATGTAAGCAAATACAGCAACGATTGGAGAGGTTATAACAACTTAGCTGTTGCTAACTTGCAAGCCGGTGAAGTTGAAGACGGTATGAAAAATCTTAAGAAAGCTGATGAGCTTTCTGCAAACAATGCTTATGTATTAAACAACATGGGTGTTGCTTACAAAATGCAACAACAATACACCGAGTCTGAAGAGAAATACCGTGCGGCTAAATCAAAAATGGATCGCAACGTAAATCCTGATTACAACCTTGGTGTACTTTACACCCGCATGGGTAAATATACTAATGCAACTGAAAGCTTTAAAAGCACTACTTGCCGCTACAACGTAGCGCTTGCCTACTTGCTAAAAGGCGAGTATGACAATGCTGAAAAGACTTTCAACTGTATCCCTGCTGAGAAAAAAGACGCCGATACTTATTACCTAATGGCTGTTACTTCAGCTCGTAAAGGTAAGTTGGACGGTGTTGCTACCAACCTTGCCCGTGCTATCCAAATGGACAGCAAATTGAAATCAAAAGCTAAAGATGATTTAGAGTTCCGTGATTTCAAAGGCAAATCAGAGTTTGACAACCTTTTGCGATAACCTGCTTTAGTAGCGGAAAAATATAAAGCCCCTTTTTAGGGGCTTTTTTTATGGAGTAAAGGGAACACTAATAATCACCACAGAGTTAATTATTCTTTGTGCTAATGAAGAGTTATCACCCTCAACTTTACAGTAATGATTGGCCTTTGAATTCTATTAGAACGATTGCTCTTTAGCATCTTTGCGTTATGGAATAGTAAACAGTATAGAAGGGTCACTGAAAGCCTGAAGAAAAGTGTTTGTTTACCTTATAACCCAATCGATAGATTCTTTACCCTGCTGTTGTAAGTATTGATTAGTTTTTGAGAAGTGTTTGCATCCAAAGAAGCCATTGTATGCTGAGAATGGTGATGGATGAGCGGCTTTTAGTATCAAATGTTTATTGCCGTCAATTAGTGTTTCTTTGTTTTGGGCAAACCGTCCCCAAAGTATAAATACTAAGCCATTGTGATTGTTTGATACAGTTTGTATTACTTTATCAGTAAATGTTTCCCAACCTTTGCCTTGGTGTGAACCTGCAGTGTTTGCCCGCACGGTTAATGTGGCGTTTAGAAGCAACACACCTTGCTTGGCCCAGCTCTCAAGATTACCTTTAGTTGCAGACATTGGCTCACCAATATCGCTGGCAATCTCTTTAAATATATTTACTAATGAAGGAGGTTGACGTACCCCATCCTGAACGGAGAAACATAAACCATGCGCTTGCCCGGCTCCATGGTATGGATCTTGACCAATTAATACCACCTTTACTTTATCAAAGGGGGTGAGGTTTAGGGCATTAAATATTAACTTACCGGGAGGGTATATTGCATATTTTGATTTCTCTTCAACCAAAAATGCCCTTAATGCCTTAAAGTAAGGAGCTTCAAACTCAGGTTGTAAGTATTTCAGCCAGCTTTCATCAAGCTGAATGTTTTTTTCTGCCGAAGTCATGTAAAAGTTTTATCAAATATAAAACCTGTACATGATATAACGAACATTAACGCAGTAGGGTAACAGTGCCCTTATAATCGTAGTCAACCCCATTAAAGCCTGTGATTTTTACTACGTAAAAGTACACGTCTTGCTGTACAGGATAGTCTTTAAATTTACCATCCCAGCCCTCATTTATATCCGTTGAAGTATAAACAGCCTCTCCCCAGCGATTAAAAATTGTTATTGAGAATGCTGAAATCCCATCTGCTGATACCCAAAAGCGTTCATTTTCAATACGTCCGGCATTATCTGGCGCAAACGCATTAGGTATAAACACTATAATATCGGGTAGTATCACCAATTCGCGCCCTGTTTGGCTTTCGCAGCCATGGTTGCTCACCACCCTTAAGCTTACCCAGTACTTACCTGAGTCAGTGGGATACTCAAACGTTGGATTCTTTTGGTCTGAAAACGAACTGTCAGGGTCGCCAAAGCTCCACAAATAGCTTGTGATATTATCCGGAGCATCAATAGTGGTGCGGTCGGTAAACGTAATAACGTTTTGAACAATTGTTGTTACCCAATTAGAGGCATCCATATCTGCTACCGGCACAGGATAAATAACGGCTTGTGCAGGAGTTGCATTTTGCGAGCAATTGCGTTCAGAAGTAACCTTTAGGTTAATGGTATAAGTTCCGTTGGTTTGGAATGTATGAGAAGGAAGTGTATTTGTTGAAGTATTATCAGTACTTGAAGGGTCACCAAAATCCCACTCATACTTAGCATTGTTGGGCAAGTCAGTTTGAGCTTCAAAACTTACGGTATGGGGCTCACACCCATTCGCATCTGTTACCACAATTGTGGCTACAGGTGTAGGGTAAAAACAAACATTAATCGTATTTGAAGCCGCAGGGCAGGCGCCATTAGGAAGTGTTGATGCCGTAACATCAATACACTTATCGGTCATAGCGGGTTGGTATATGCTAACGGTATCGGTTGCAGGACTAAAAGAACCCGCACCGGTTGAAGCCCAGCTCATGCCTGCACTATTTCTATAACTTGCTTTCACCGTAATTGGTTTCCCCTCGCAAGCAGCATCAGGGGGTGTTACAGTTACTATTGGTGCAGCATCAACATTTATTGAGCCGGTAATAAAGTTTTTGCATCCCTCGTTTGAGGTATAGTCGTACCTTAAATTGTATTGGCCTGCGGGTTGACTGGCAATAAAATCACCGTTTGTGTTTATACCGGTTCCTGTCCAAATGCCACCGGTAGGATTGGCATAATTCATTACATTCACTATACCGGCATTTGAGCAAATACCTGGTAATGCAGATAGACCTACGCTTGGCACAGGTTTTACTCTCAAAATTAAATAGTCTGTTGCAGGGCAATTATTGCCGGGTATGTCGTAAGTATAAGTTAAGCGGTGAGTATCTGCCAATACTAAAGCCGGATTAAACCAATTGGTATTAACAATACCGCCCGATGCGCTTTGCCAACTTCCACCGGCGGGCGAAGGAAATGCTTCACTTAGGCTAAAGATAGTATCGTTTCCACACTTAGGGGCAAGGGCTCCTGCATCAACCACAGGAACAACGCGGGAGCTAATATTGGCGCAGTTGGTATTTAAACAGCCAAAAAAGTTTGTTAGATCAAGACAAAGCTTATAGGTTTGGTTTTGTGGTACGGTAGATAGGTTGAACAAGGCGTTTTGGCCGTTGTTTTCTATACCTGTGCTACCCCCCGGTGTTGCTGTTGACCATTTCCATGTACCCGGTGTGTTGGTTGTTGGCGAAAGAGTAATGCTCTTTAAATCCATTTTGCCCTTATCACCGCATAATGAAGTATCTTTTAATACAACATCGGGTAAACGTATAATTCTGAGTGTGGTTGATTTGTTGGCTTTGCAATTGTTTTGGTCAACAACAGCATAGTTTACAGTAATAACTTTAAGTGCCTGTGTTTTATCCACCACAATCGAGTCAGGGTAGAAAAAGGTTCCGTTTCCAATCCAATCAGGGTCTTCAGCACAAGTCCAAATACCATTGGTTATTGTTGGAAATGCCAATCCTTCGGCCAAGCTAAAGGGCGTTGCTTTTTCGCAGCGGTCTTTAATTGGAGTAAATGTGATGACGGGGAGTTGGTTAATTGTTATTGCAACCGTGTCTTCGTTTTCACAACTCACCCCTCCGTATATTCGTACAGCATTCAATCTATACGTTTCCGGAGTTGTCATAATTTCTTGGAATGTACCGCTGGTTGAAAACGGGGTAGTGCTGGGTAACTTATACCACTTATACATATCAGCACCCGATGCTGTTATTCTTAACGTATCGTTGTAGCAAATACCTTTATCAGGGCCTGCTGAAACGGGAACGGTATTAACATAAAGTTTATAGCTGGCGGTATCCGTGCATCCTATTGAGTCACGTACTACGGCAACATAAGTGTTACTATCCTTTACAGTAATTTTTCGTGAAGTGTCGTTTGTATTCCAAAGGTATTTGTAATTAGCAGGGAAGGTGTCGTTACCTGCGTCCAGCTCAACAAAAGCATTGTAACATATACGTGAACCGGTATCCAAATGGATTAAAGGCTTCATGCGGTACAATATCTTCATAGAGTCGCCGCTGGTACAGCCTTGCCCATCAGAAACGCTTATGCGTATTACAGTATCTTTTGTGGGTATTAAGTTGATAGATGTTAGGGTATCGGCAGTATTCCACAAATATTTGTAGGGTGGGGCTCCCAAAGTAGTTTTAGACTGTATAGGTAGCGAACCTCCTTCACAAATAAAAGTGTCTTTAGGTAATTCTACTTGTACGTAAGGGTCAATATAAATCGTGTCAGAAAAAGCATTTACGCAAGGTGTTGTTGTCTTCAAACTAATGATTGCAACGTTCATACCCGGCTTCATTTGTATGGTATCTTTCATTTTACTACTGGTGTAGTAAATGGCACCTGTAGAGTCTCTAAATTTCCACTCTGTTACCAAACCGCCGGCATAATTTTTTGCTGGAGTAGCTTCCATGGCAACCCTTCCACAAGTTAGTTTTACAAAGTTTCGAGAAGCTTTTGGCGACTCACGCACTGTAATAGAAAAGGCTCTTACTGCCACCCCATTCAGCGGGCAGGCATTATCTCTTGCTGTAATGGTAAATGTATACGGAACATTGCTTACATCCGCCTCAGCAGGTGTCCAGCAAACCTTACCTGAGGCAAATGCCACAGTATTATTGTTATGTGTAAATGTTGCTCGAGGTATACCTCGGTTCCACGATATCACCACCGTATCTCTGTTTACATCAGCGTCAGTAGTAATAATGTCCAAGCAAACTTGCTGGCCTGCGCAAGCACGAGCTGAAAAAGGAGGCTTAATAACAGGAATGTTATTATTGGGGCAATTCACCACAATCACCTGCATATCTCGCCTCGTTCGGCCTATCTCAACCATCGTTCCGTTAATGCGCCGCCATTCAGTAACTTCAATCACAATAACCCCGGTTTCGTTCACTTTGGTTGGCCTAAAACTGAGGTCACCGGTAATAGAATCAAGCCTGAAACCGGCTGGGGATGTTAAACTTGCGTTCGGAAACCCTAAAAACGACATAGGTTTTGTAGGGGTGAAACTGCCTGAGTAGCTAACAGTAGTAGAGGGGCCTTGGTATGCAGGAGCTAATGCGTATGAAAGAGAATCTCCATTATCTAAAGTGTCTATCGCGCCGTTGTTAAATACAAAGTCTTGGCCTACGCATATAATTGCTACAGGGTAGCTGGTATATGCAGGTGAGTTGTTACAAATGTTATTGCAAGCATCAATTGTGGCATCGGTATAAAACCCTTGGTTAGCGGCTCCGGTGCTTATAGTTGTTGAGCGTACATAAATGGTAGTTGAAATTTTGAATTTACAACATCCTTGTGCTATGAAAGAAGATAAATCTACTACTCCTTTGTACAAGTGCTCTTCGATGCCGTATGGAAAACTGCCGTTTTGGCAAGCGCTCTTTGCTGAACCGCACAATTGGGTTATATCTGTGATTGAAATACGGGTAATGTTTACAGTTCCCAGTGCTTGGCCGTTACAGCTTCCGTTTGCTCCCGTGATGTTTAACACAGGATGGGGGCAGTTTTGCCCGGTGCCGCCACCGCCACCGCCAGAAACATTACAACCATTACAATCACGGTAAAACTTAAAAGTGATTTCATATTTACCGTTTCCCAAACATTTATATAAAATATCAGACCCCACCACGTGGTCGGCAAATGCTGAAAGGCAAAATACCATACTGATACCTAAAGAAAATAATAACTTTTTTGTATTTATGAAGCGCATAACTTAATCAAAGATACATTTTTATGATGTAAAGTTGCCTGTGTGTAATTGGAATGTATATTTAAAATTAACTATTTGAATTGCTAATTTTGAACTTAAATGAGTACCAAGAAACCTGCTAAAAGTTGGAAGCTGAAAATGGAGAAACCCTCTGAGCCGGAAATTGTAAAACTTCCGCCAAATATGCCCGCTGCTTGGGGGAAAGGGACAATGGTAATAGTGACCCCTAAAATTATTGATGCACTTGTGAACACTGTGCCACAAGGAAAACTAATTACGATTGGGGCAATGAGAAAAAAGTTTGCCCATGACTATGAAACGGATACTACTTGTCCGCTCACTACAGGAATATTTTTACGCATTGTTGTTGAGGCCGCAGAAGAAAACCGGCGGGAAGGTAAAAATAATATCACCCCTTATTGGCGGGTTGTGAGAGATACCGGTGAAATGATTGACAAGTTTCCGGGAGGGATTGAAGCCCATGCAGAGAAACTAAAAGATGAAGACTTAGCTATATTGGTTACCGGACGTAAAGGGAATAAGCTTGTGGTAGCTGATTTGGAAGAGCATTTACAACCCTTATGAGAGTGTTGTGTAAATGCCTTTGATGTTTACAAACTCAGTGATACCGTATACTGAAAGTTCACGACCATACCCTGAGTTGTTTATCCCACCGAATGGTAGTTCGGGAACACTGCGCACCATTTCGTTAATATATACCATACCGCTATTAATTCCTTCGGCAAAATGACGGGCTCTTTCAGGATTTTGCGTCCACACTGATGCTCCTAAACCATACACCGTATAGTTCGCCAGTTGCAGTGCCTCATCATCAGTATCTACTACAAAAATTGGGGCTACAGGTCCAAAAACTTCTTGGGTAAAGGCAGGTGAAGTAATCGGCACATTACTAATTACTGTGGGCTCAATAACTGCGGGTGCAATGCGTTTACCTCCAGTCAATAATTTAGCCCCTGCTTTTAGTGTAATTTGCAGTTGCTCTTCAACTTTATCCGCTAAATCAGGACGTGCAACTGTACCCATGTTTATACCATCATCAAACGGATTACCTTGTTTTAATCCTTTTACTCTTTCTACGAGTAGATGAGTAAAACTATCAGCAATTTCACGTTTCACAATAAAACGCTTGGCCGATATACAGCTTTGTCCACTGTTTTGAAATCGCGAACGCAACGCGGCCTTTAAAGTTTTTTCTAAATCAGCATCTTCCAGCACTACAAAAGCATCACTACCCCCTAACTCCATCACGCTTTTTTTAAGGTACTTACCCGCAAGCATAGCTACCGAAGAGCCTGCTTTCTCGCTGCCGGTTAAGGTTACTGCTTTTATTTTGCTATGGGCAATAATGTGTTCAATATCGTCTAACCCTGCAAATAGGTTTTGCAGCACCCCGTGCGGAAACCCGGCTTCTTCAAACAACCGTTGGATGTGTAGTGAGCATTCAGGTACATTAGGAGCGTGTTTGAAAATAGCAGTATTGCCTGCCATTAGTGTGGGAATAGCAAAACGAAGCACTTGCCAGAAAGGAAAGTTCCAAGGAAAAATCCCAAATATTACCCCTAAGGGTTGGTATATAATCTCGGCTTGCAAGTCGCTGCCTTTAAGTAGTTGCCCTTTTAATAGTTTTTCGGCATTATCTGCATAGTACAGGCAGGCGGCAATGGTTTTGTCTAATTCAGCACTGCTTTCACGCAACGGCTTGCCCATTTCAAAAGTAAGAGTGGCGGCTAATTCACTCTTTTGATTTTGCATTAGCTCCGCCAATTTTTTAAAGTATTCACCTCTACGGGCAAACGATACGGTTTTCCAATGGGTAAAGGCAGTTTGAGCTGTATCAATTGTACTGTCAATTTGTTGTTGGCTGGCAAAAGGGTAGCTCGATTTTACTTCACCAGTGTAGGGGTTTTTAGACACAAATTCCATCGCTCGGTTCGTTAATGATTATAATGGGCAAATTTTTCAGTTTCAATTGCTCAAACTTATTGCCAAATTTGAACTGCAAAATTAACTGCTATGAAACGATTAGGAACAGTATGCGTGTTATTATTTTTTACATTAATAGCTAATGCACAAAAGGGACTGCCCAAATTTCAGGCAGGTGTCAGATTTGGTTATAATTATGCCAGTTTTTCAGAGCTTAAAAACTCAGACTTGCTAACCATTGATAGAAACCGCTTTGTGATGGCGGGTGCGTTTGCCCAAGTAAGGGTGTTAAAGAAATTTGGGCTGCGTGCAGAATTGCTATACAATCCGCAAGGAGCTTTGGTGAATTATTACGATAGTAATAACGTAAAGGTAGAAGCGATTCGGAAGTTAAGCTATACTGACATAACGTTATCGGCAATTTACAACTTCAGAGTATTGAAGTTCGTTGGGGTATACGCCTTTGCAGGGTATAATTACAGCAGTTTAAGTTCAGTGAAAGATGCAGTGCAGCAACCGTACACAAATACCCAAACGATTACCGACAGGTTTGAGAAAAACTCTTCGGGTTTGATTGGAGGGCTTGGAATTCGTATGCGAATTTCTAATATAAATATCTTACCCGAAGTACGTTATTTGTATGGATTAACGGATGTAGAAAAGAATAATTCCATAGCCAAAAACAGGGTGTTTACTGCTTCATTGGGTGTTTCCGTTACCCTTTGATTGTTATTTGGTGATAGTACAATTTGAAAAAACCATTAGCCCAAAAGGTTAATGGTTTTTTCAATTATATCGCAGGCTTCGTGTAGTTGTTCTTGATTAATAGTTAGGGGAGGGGCAAAGCGGATAATATCCCCGTGGGTTTGTTTGGCAAGCAGCCCGTTTTCTTTCAGTGCAAGGCACACATCCCAAGCTGTTTTGCCATCGCCGAAAGGCTTTATCACAATAGCGTTTAGTAATCCCTTGCCGCGTACAGCAGTAATTAAATCGGACTGAATTGATTGCATGCGCTCACGGAAAATTTTTCCCATGGCTTCTGCATTCTCGGCTAGCTTCTCATCCTTAACCACTTCTAAAGCGGCCATAGCAACTTTGCAGGCCAATGGGTTGCCTCCAAACGTACTGCCGTGCTCACCGGGCTTGATAGTTAAAATTATTTCGTGGCTGCTTAATACCGCAGATACAGGTAATACACCTCCCGAAAGAGCCTTACCTAAAATCAAAATGTCGGGTTTAACTTCCTCATGGTCGCAGGCTAGTAGTTTACCGGTGCGGGCAATACCTGTTTGTACTTCATCGGCAATCATCAACACATTGTATCGGTTGCACAATTCGCGCACAGCTTTTAAATACCCTTCATCAGGTATCACAACACCTGCCTCACCTTGTATCGGCTCAAACATAAAGCCCGCAACATTCGGATCTTTAAAAGCCTTTTCAAGTGCTTCGATGTTATTATAGGGTACAATCTCGTAGCCTGGTACAAAAGGCCCGAAGTTGGCAGTGCTGGATGAATCGGTGCTGCTTGATATAGCGGCAATGGTTCGTCCCCAAAAATTGCCTTCTACAAAAACTATTTTGGCTTGGTTGGCGGGTATGCCTTTTATAGTATAGCCCCAACGGCGACATAGTTTTATGCCGGTTTCACCACCTTCAACACCAGTGTTCATTGGCAACACGCGTTCATAGCCGAAATATTCAGTAATGTATTTTTCATACTCACCCAACACATTGTTGTGAAAGGCGCGTGAGGTAAGGGTAAGCTGCTGTGCTTGGCTTACCAATGCTTTGATAATACGCGGATGGCAATGTCCTTGGTTTACTGCACTGTATGCCGAAAGAAAATCATAGTATTTTTTGCTTTCAACGTCCCACACAAAAACGCCTTCCCCTTTTTCAAGCACTACAGGCAAAGGATGGTAGTTATGGGCACCAAAGTTGTCTTCTAAATCAATATAATACTGTGTGTTTTCTTTTGTTTCAACCATAGCACAAAGGTATTGTTTATATCACTGACGGCAAAATTGCCTTACATGTGATATAAAACACAAAACCCGCATTGCTGCGGGTTTTATGAAAAGAAAA
>CALRQL020000005.1:0-222509 GCA_943370295.1 Agrobacterium sp. 719_389
ACCGAAACATAATGTTAAAACAAAAAACCAACCGTTTGTTGCTTGAAAAAAATAAGCAGATTGAAACACACCAGCAGGAGATTGAGCGAAAAAACCAAGCACTTGCGCGCTATAACAAGGAGTTGATGACTGAAAACATTAGTGTAAAGTATGAGGTGCTTAAAAGCAAAATAAACCCACACTTTCTCTTCAACTCACTAAGTACATTATCTACCCTAATTATCAAAGACCAAAAAACGGCCATTGATTTTGTAGGCAGGTTTTCTAAACTATACCGCAGCATACTAAAATCGGGGGATAACAAAGTGGTTTCACTGGCTGAAGAACTGGAGATAGCCGGCCACTATTTATACATGCAGCAAATGCGGTTTGGTAACAATTTATCGGTAACCATTAATGTACCGCAAAACAAAATGCGCAATTGCGTCCCACCCTTTACGTTGCAATTGCTAATAGAAAACGCTATAAAGCACAATATTATCTCTGAGGAAAACAGCCTGTCTATTGAGATAAAATATGAGTCGGGAAATATCGTAATAAGTAATAACTTGCAGGTGAAAGCCCTGAAAGAACCCTCAACAGGTATTGGCCTACAGAACATTACCGATCGCTACCGCTTGTTGGAAACGCAACCTCCCGTGTTTGGGGTTGAAAACGGTTATTATGTAGCCCGAATACCACTATTAAACCCTGAGTTTGCAGCATGAATTGCGCTATAATTGAAGACGAACAGCACGCCGCAACACACCTTGAGTATTTACTCTCGCAATGTACGCAGGAAGTACAAGTGCAAGCTCGTTTGGGCACGGTAAAATCGGCCTATCAATGGTTGCAAAACAACGAGCCCGATATTATTTTTTTGGATGTGCAATTGGGCGACGACTTAGGTTTTAGCATTTTTGAAAATATGCAGGTAACCACCCCTGTAATTTTTACTACATCGTATGAAGAATATGCTATAAAAGCCTTTGAACTGAATAGCATTGCCTATTTGCTAAAACCTGTATTGCTGGATGAGCTGCAAGCATCGCTGAATAAGTACGATAGCCTGGTGCAACAACCCAAAACCTACGAAAACCTTAGCCGCATACATAGCCCCTATCAAAAACGTTTCTTAGTACAATCGGGAAAAGAAATTGTATCGTTGCTTGCCGATGATATTGCCTACTTTTATGTACAAAACCGCCATTTGATTATTGCAACCCTGGATGGTAAAAAATATTTGTTTGATGGCAGCCTTGATGCCATGGAAACGAGAGTTAATCCTGAAAATTTCTTTCGTATCAACCGTCAGTTCATTGTATCGTTTAATGCCATAGAAAAAATGTTTAACCACACCCGCGGCAGGGTGAAATTGATTACCCGCCCGCTATCAAAAGAAGATATGATAGTGAGCATTGATAGGGCGGCTGAGTTTAAAGACTGGCTAAACAGGTAACACCTTTTACAATTTCAAGCATAAAAAAAACACCTTCGCGCCAAAATGACGCAAATTAGAGGTATTTGCCACAACATTTATGGGGTACTGCGTTATCTATGTTGATTAAACAAGGCTTAGGATATGAAACGTTCATTACAGTTTTTAGCAATTTTGATTTTGCTTGTCCTTTCACACACAAGGATAGAGGCACAAACCAACTCGGTAGAGTTGAAAAGCGGTTCGGGAAGCCTGATAAGTTCCCATAACTCAGTATCGGCTGCGGTTGCAGCAATTCCATCAACTATTACACAAGCATACGTAATAGAAATAACTACAGCCTACACTGGCGCCAACGAAACTTTTCCGATTTCTTTTCCGGTAAAATCAGGCGCAAGCGCAAGCAATACCATTACATTACGTCCGGCATCGGGTGCTAATGTTACTATGACTGCATCCGTAACCACTACTACAACGGGGTTGATTGAGATTAATGATGCGGATTACGTTATTATTGACGGGCGTGCAGGCGGCACAGGCACAACCAATAACTTAACCATTAATAATACCGCCACTGCTGCGTCGGCCACCATCATGTTATTAGGCGGAGCAACCAACAATATAATTCGTAATTGTAACCTAAGCCATGCATCAAGCTCCAGCTTAGGTCGTTCAATCGGCTTTAGCACATCTGTTGGTAATAATAGCGGCAACTCTGACAACTTAGTTCAGTTTTGTAAATTTACAGGCGGCAGGGCTAATATCTCTTTTAGTGGTACTACCGGTATATTAAACACCCGTAACAAAATTTACGGCTGTGAGTTTGTTGATAACAGAGCCTACGGCATCTATTCTGCAACTACTACTACCGGTAAAATAGAAGTTGACTCTTGTAGCTTTTATATGCTTAACTCTTCTACTACTGCACCTTCGTATATATACTTATCATCTTCGGTAGATACAGTAATTATCACCCGAAATAAGATGTATGATGTTAAAACAAGTAGCACCGGTGGTGCAGATGGTATATATATTTCTGCCTCTAATGGTAACGTTACCAGAATCATCAATAACTTTATTTCGCTAAATACCCCCTCAAACGCAACCACACTTAATGGAATCTATTTATTGGGCAGCGGTGTTACCGACACAAAAGTGTGGTTTAATACCGTACGCATCGGGGGAACTTTGAGTACAGGCGGAACTAGTGGTAATGTACTTTCTACAGCTATCTACAAAACCAACTCAAACGCTTCATCAACGTTCGATTTCAGGAACAATATACTTGTTAATGAGCGTACCGGTGGAACCAGCGGTGGCCAACACTTATTACTTGCCTTTACAAATACCAACGGTTCAATAACCATGGACTACAACACCTATAATAGCACAAGTGGTCAGTTTAGCCGTTGGGGCACAACTGTTAGCTCGTCGTTAACAGGCCACCAAAGTTCATTCTCTTCAGGTGTTGATTTAAACTCTAATGAAAAACCTGTTAACTTTATATCAGCCAACGATTTACACTTAACCGGTACATCTTTGGGTGATGGAGACCTTAAAGCACAAATAATATTGCAGGTAACGAATGATATTGACAACAACCCTCGCGGTGGCTCAACATACAGAGGGGCTGATGACGATCCTGCTAACCCTATTTTAGGCTCTAAAAATGAAATTGGTGTTGTTGCTATTAATGAACCTTTGTACGGAACTTGTGCCACTACTACCGATGTGAAGGCTACAGTTAAAAACTTTGGCATTAACCAAGTAGATACTTTTACAGTAAACTGGAGCATTAACGGCACTTTGCAAACCCCTGTTACTTTTTACCAACTGCTTGATACTGTATTAGGTTCAGGTAGCGTAACACAGCAAGTAACTTTGGGTAATTTTGCGGTAACACCCGGCACCTTATACACAATTAAAGCTTGGACCAGTTTACCCAATAATTTAACAGATGCTGATAAAACCAATGACTCTACACAAAAGCTTTATAAATCGGCATTGGCGGCAGGCACTTATACTATTGGCGGCACCTCGCCTGATTTTGCTACCGTTAGTGATGCTGTAAACGAGTTGAATACATACGGTATATGCGGCCCGGTTGTGTTTGATATCCGCAACGGCACTTATACTGAAAAGCTGGTGTTTAATGAAATTCCGGGCGCATCTGCCACAAACACTATTACATTTAAAAGCGAAAGCAACAATAAAACAGCTGTAACCATTAGCACTGCTGCCAGTGCATCAACTACAGATAACTTTACTATTTCATTAAATGGTACCGACCACATCACTTTCAGAGATTTAACCCTTGAACGCAGTGGCACCGGTACTAACTCTTCGGTACTTTATATTGAAGGAAATATTGAAAACGTTGTGATACGCGATAATAAGTTTGTAGGCCCTACAAACATTACAACCGATGCAAACGGTGTTCGTTCGCACATATTTGGCGCAGCAACTACAGTTACCACCAATCTTTCTATTTTCAATAATGAGATGGCAGGCAACTCAAACGGTGTATGGTTAAATACAAATACTGTAACCCGCTCTACGGGCACCAAAATATACAACAACACTATAGATGCTAACTACACAGGTATTTTTATAGCCGGCCAAAACTATCCTGAGATTTATAAAAACAAAATAGTACGCGCCGACCAAACTATTAACGTTGAATACTATGGTATCAGCCTTAACATTGTTGACAGTGCTTACTTTATATCGCAAAACTTTGTTGAATCTAACAGGGGATATGGTATCCGCTTGCGCGACTGTAATGGTAACGCCGGAAAAGAAGGACAGGTAATTAACAACATGATTACTATGACCTACGCCGGTACCTCAAGCGTATTTGGTATTAGTAATGAAACTTCGGGTTCATACCAGTTATTTGCCCACAATACTTGCCAACTTGATGTAGATAATACTTCAACATCAACCACCACAGGCGGTCGCGGTTTCTATATGCCCGTAGTAACACTGAATGCTTACAGCAATGTGAGGATACTAAACAACATCTTTTACAACAAATTAGATGGTGTGGCTGCATGGTACACTCCTAATGCATTAGCTGCAATTACAGAACTTGACTATAACTTGTATTATACCACGGGTGAAAATCTTGGTTATGTAACATCAACTTACTACCCTGATTTTACTTCATTCCAAGCAGCTACGGCAAAAGACGCGCACAGCTATAACTTTGCACCCACCTTTGTTAGCAGCAACAACCCTCATTTATTATTCCTTTCGCGTTTTGCATACGGCAAAAACGGATTAAACATAAATGTTGATTATGACGACGATGTTCGTTGTGCATCTTTGCCAACCATTGGCGCTGATGAATACAGCCCTTCACTTGGCATCCCTACCGCTACTTTTATAGGACCAAGCGGTGCCGTTACCGGTGATAGGTCGTACTTCTTGTTTAATGGTAATGCCAACCAAATAGCTATTTACAAATGGTATGTAAATGGCGTGTATGTAAACCAAGGAATTAACCTTGTTTACAGTTTCCCAACGGCCGGTAACTATGATATTTTGATGGTTGCTGAAAACTGTAGCGGTGCAGATAGTGCCCAAGTGAGCTACACCATTGCCGACCCTGTGCTTGCTCCTACGGCTAACTTCTCATCTGATAGAAACCAGATATACATTAACGAAAGTATTAAGCTAACAGACCTTTCACTTAATGGCCCTACTGCTTGGCATTGGAGTGTAACCCCTAACAACGGTACCAATGTTATTTTCACCGACTCAACCGAGCAAGACCCCAGCATTTTGTTTACCGAAGCCGGTAAATATGAAATATGTCTGATAGCTGATAACGCAATTGGCAGCAGCGCGCAACGTTGCCGCACGGCTTATATTGAGGTATACCCCATTGTGAATATGTGCGCTGAGAAAACATCGACTTTTGAGCGTGGTAAGATTTATGACGACGGCGGTTCATCAGCCAACTATGCAGCCAACCAGAACTGCGCATTCTTTATTAACCCATGCGCTTCGTCGTTAACTTTACGTTTTAACCAATGGACTAACACTGACGCTGATGACAGATTAATTATCTACGACGGTGATACTACTGATGCTGCTAACATTATTGCCACTATTACAGGTGGTATGACAAATCCCGGAGGCACAACAGGCTTTACTGCAAAAACAGGCCATATGTGGTTAGTTTGGAAAACTGATGGTACCACACAAGCTGCCGGTTTTGAAGCCGAATGGGAAAGTGTACCCGTTAGCACTAATCCAACAGTAGCAGGATTCAACATCCCTGATACATTGTACGAAGATTCTCCATACGATTTTGTAAACACTTCAACAGGTAACGGTTTAACTTTCTTCTGGGATTTTGATTTCCCTAACTATGAGGCTGATAATAATAACAACTATAACAAAGCCAACCCAACCAAAACATTTGTGTTGCCCGGCACATACAATGTGTTGTTAGAATCAACCAACTGTTTGGGTGTTGATTCATTCTTTAAACAAATTGTGGTTCTTGCCCCTACAACGGCACCTAAGCCCGTTGATTTTACAGCCAGCCTTACCCGTGTAAATACTGGTGAAGTAACGCGCTTGACCGACCTTAGCGGACACGGCCCAAGCAGCTGGAGGTGGGAAATTACCCCATCAAACGGAGTACAGTTTATTGACGCTGCCACCAGCCGCAACCCACGTGTAGCATTTAGTTTTGGCGGTAAATACACCATAAAACTTATTGCTGCTAACAGTGTAGGTGCTGACTCAACTGAAAAAATAGACTACATAGAGGTGGTTGAATATTGCCGCCCCAACGTGCTTACCACAAACACCGATGTAACCATTCGCCGTGTTAAGTTTGAACAGATAGACCAATCTTCGGATTACGGTGTAAACAAATACAGCGATTTCAGTTCAAACGGTCAAGTTGCCCAACTTGCCGAAGGAGGTACTTACAACATTAATATTGAACGTAACACCAACAACGAGCGTGTGAACTTTGCAGCTTGGATTGACTTGAACCAAGACGGTGATTTTGAAGACCAAGACGAAAGAGTATTTTTTGACAGTGCATCTAATGCACAAATACTAACGGCACCTGTAACCATACCTGCAAGTGGCTTATTAGGCCCCACCCGCCTGCGTGTTGCAGTAACAAGGGCAAACCTTACTACATTGCCTTGCGGCCCTGTGGTTGTGGGTGAGTACGAAGACTATAAAGTAAACATTTTGCCTGACGACAAAGCCCCCGTAATAACCATTGTGGGTCCTAACCCTGCCGTTGTTGAGGTTGGCTACGGTTACACTGATTCAGGCGCTACTGCTTTTGATAATGTGGATGGTAACATTACTTCAACCATTATGATTGTTGGCAGCGCAGATACTTTGACTGTAGGCGAATACACTATTACGTACACTTCTACCGACTCAAGGGGAAATACAACTACGGTTGAACGTAAAGTGAAAGTAACGCCCGATGTTACTAAACCTGTGTTTACTAAAAACGGTGCCGATACAGTAAAACTTTCTGTATTTACTCAATACATTGAGCCCGGATTTAGTGCTATTGACCTTCCATTCGGCACAAACTTAACACCGGCGGTTATTACCACCGGCGCCATAGATACTGCCAAAATCGGCACTTATGAGCTAACATACACCGTAGCTGATGCCAGCGGTAATACCGTACAGTTAAAGCGTGTAATTATTGTTAGCGATACCACAAAACCTGTTATTGTGCTTAATGGTAATGCTACTATAGAACACAGCGGCAAAACTCCTTATGTAGATGCAGGTGCTTCGGTTACTGATAACTACGATGCTTTTGTGCCTTACACGGTTACAGGCAGTGTTAACGTAAACGCTTTAGGCACTTATACACTGGTGTATAAAGCTGTTGACGCATCAGGAAATGTTGCCGACTCAGTAGTTCGCACCATTACAGTAGTTGACAAGATTGCCCCTCAAATCACTTTAGTAGGCAGTGATATTGTTAACATAGCCCGTTGGCAGTCATACACTGACTCTGGCTACAGGTTGAGTGATAACTTCTACGACAGTGCACAAGTAACCGTTGAAACACTTGGCAACTGGGTAAACAGCAGTGTTGAAGGCTTGTATTATATACAATATCGCGCTACTGACCTAAGCGGTAATGTAACACTTAGTGCTAAACGTGTAATTTACGTAAATGGTACCAACAGCGTACCTGTGATTGAAGGCGGAAAAGTGAGCGTGTATCCTAACCCAAGCAATGGCAACTTTACAGTTGAAGCTACCCAAGCCTTTGGCCAAGGGGTAACAATAACCGTTACCAACTTGCTGGGTGCCACCGTTTACCAAACCCAACCAGAAAGTAGTGCTACCAAGGCACTAATAAACCTTGAAGGGATAAATGCCGGAATCTATTTTGTAAACATCAGCAACGGAAACCGCGTTGAAACCACCAAAATAGTAGTACGCTAAAGATTACCTTTTTCATTTCCAGTGCATAATGAGAACTTAGTGGCCCCGAAAGGGGCCGCTCTGTTTTATAACAACCGCACAAACATTATTAGCAGGGTTTTTATTCTACTTTAAACCCTTTTGCACTAAGTTTGCCACATAATTTCCTGCTTATAAATGAAACTGCCCCGCAAGCACACCTTACAAGAGGTTGCCCAAATGATAAATGCCCGTTTTGTAGGCCCTGATGATTTTGCCGTTACCGGAATTAACGAAATCCACATGGTGGAAGCTGGCGACATTACATTTGTAAACGTAGAAAAATATTATAAAAAGGCACTTACCAGTGCCGCTACTATTGTTCTGATAAATAAAGACGTTGAGTGCCCCGAAGGAAAAGCACTATTAATCAGCGATGATCCCTTTCGTGATTATACGTTTTTGTGCAAGCACTTCAGCCCTACCCCTATTCCTCAAACAAAAGCCTATCACACGGGTAATAATGTAACCATCGGTAAAAACACCATTATACACCCCGGTGTAGCCATCAGCGATAATGTTACCATTGGTGATAACTGCATTATATATCCCAACGTGGTAATTTATCACGATACCATTATCGGCAATAATGTAATCATACACGCAAATGCTACCATAGGCGGTGATGCCTTTTATTACAGCAGTTTCAAAAAAATGCACAGCTGCGGACGTACCATTTTACACGACGGGGTTGAAATTGGCTCAGGCACCACTATTGACAGAGGAGTAAGCGGTGATACCATTATAGGCAGTGAAACCAAGATAGACAGCCAAGTTCACATAGGCCATGATACTCAAGTAGGTTCGCGCTGCATATTTGCTGCACAGGTAGCTATAGCCGGCGTTAGCAAGGTTGAAGACAATGTGGTACTGTGGGGTAAAGTAGGCGTGAACAAAGAAGTGGTGATTGGCAAAGGAGCTGTTGTTTTAGCCTCTTCAGGCGTTAGCAAAAGCCTTGAAGGCGGTAAAGTGTACTTTGGTGTCCCCGCCAAAGAAAACCGCCGCATGCTGCGCGAAATGGCCGCAATGGGTCAGTTACCCGAAATGCTGGATAAACTTCATAAATTATAACCCTTGTTTCATTGGCCAGCATTAAAGCAATACCCCGTTAATCTGCCGGAATGTATATTGCAGTATGAAATTTATCCGCCCCATTTTTCTTTTCATCTTCCCCCTTTTATTTAATGGGTGTTTTTTTGGCACGGATGCAGCCGATGATATAAAAGAGTTGCTTGATGCGTCAAAGCCTAACCCCGAGGTGGAGCAACGTTTGGAAAAGAAAAAATACACCGGCGAAAAGAAATACTTTTACGAAAACAAGAAAATAAAAACCATTATCCGCTATAAAGACGGTAAGCGCAACGGTATATCGGTAAATTTTTACAAAGACGGAAATAAATGCGTTGAAACCGAGTTTAAAGACGGGAAGAAAAACGGTACACTTACCTGGTATTTCCAAAACGGAAAGCCGTATCGGGTCATTAGTTATGTGAACGATAAGATGCAAGGCCCTTATACCGAATACCACCACGGCGGGGCAGTAAAGTTTGTAGCCCAATTTAACGAGGACATGCCTTGCACAGGCTACAAAGAATATGATTATAAAGGCAAAGAAGCGCCTGAGTTGAAAATAAATGTAGAGTATGTGGGATATAACCGCGAAACAGTAAGCTACCGCTACAAGGCTTCATTAAACCAGTCGGTTACAAATGCTTTGTTTTACATGGGAACCTTAAAAGAAGGGAAATGCTTTGACGATAGATTAATCGAAAGTCCCTTTTACAATACCGGTACTGAGGCCATTATTGATGTGCCTGTAAAAGCCGGCTATTACTACGAAATTCCTATAACCATTATTGCAAAAGTTACTACCAACAATAATGTTGACATAGCTTTACAACGCAATTACACCATCAACACCAAAGATAAATAGAACGTGTGCTCCCTTTAGGGAACGAGCTCCCTTATATTTGCCTAAAATAAACGCTTTTGAACCCTGAAAAACGCGCAGCCTACCTGCAACTGCACCTTGCCATATTTTTGTGGGGATTTACGGCTATTTTGGGTCGTTGGATAAGCCTGCAAGAAGTTCCTTTAGTGTGGTACCGTGTACTGATTACCTGTGTAGGATTACTGTTTGTACCGGGGGTTATTACAGGGCTAAAGACCCTTCAACGCAAAAATGTTTTCACCTTTTTAGGCATCGGCTGCCTCACAGCACTACACTGGGTGGCCTTTTACGGCTCAATAAAGGCAAGCAATGTATCAGTGGCACTTAGTGGGCTGGCTACAACCTCGTTATTTACTTCGTTTATTGAGCCGTTGATATTTAAAAAACGGGTGCGCCCCACCGAGGTAATATTGGGCCTACTGGTAATTGCCGGTATTTATGTAATATTTAACGGGCTGAATGCTGACTTCTTAATCGGGTTTATTATGGGATTGATTGCCGCTTTTCTTGCGGCTTTATTTTCTACCCTCAACAAAAAATATATCGACCACGCCGACCCGAAATCGATAACTTTCACCGAGCTTGCCGGTGGTTTTATTTTCCTTTCGCTTTGCTCTCCATTGTACCTATGGCTGTTTCCTGACGCTCAACTAATACCTACGGCCTCAGATTGGTTTAACCTGGTTGTTTTGGCGTGGCTGTGTACCGCATTTACGATGGTATTGGCTTTAAAAGCCATGAAACACCTTTCTGCATTTACGGCCAACCTTGCTCTTAACCTTGAACCCGTGTACGGTATTTTGCTGGCTTGGGCCATTTTTGGGGAGAATAAAGAGCTTTCGCCCAACTTTTATTTAGGAGCGATTATCATCATTTTCAGCGTGTTTTTGCACCCTGTGTTAGAAAATCCTATGGTAAAGAATAAACTGCGTGCTGTGCTTAAAAAATAAGGAATAGGGCTACATCCCCAACTTTGTAGGGTCTTGCTTTAATACGTTACCAAACATATCGTATAAACGCGGGGTTTCAGTTTTAAAATCCGAAGGGGTTTCAAAAAAATGTTCCCCCATAATGGCAAAAAACTCCATTTCGTTCCTAAACGCATAATCACGAAACAACGCTTTTTGTTTCATAGTATCCAGCACTGCATGGTCTTGTATGTGGGTACGCAGTTTTTTAAACTTACTACTATCAAACGGGTCTTCGCCGTGCATTTGTGTTTGCTGCAAAAAGTAGGCATGCGCAAACTCATGCACTCCAAGATTTAAGTTATCCTTCGGGCTGTCAATGCCTTCTTTAAAGTGCTTCCAGCTAAAGGCCAAAACACCAATAGCGTTGGCTTCGCCTTTGTGGTAATGGCCGGTAATTTTTGAATAATATTCCTCAGGATACACCAATATTTGTTTAAAGCCGCTTAGCTGATATTCCTCGACCCCAAAACTAAATTTGATGGCCGCAGCGCCAATCATCATCTTCATATAATACTCCACCTCTATTTCCCTACCGATAAAGTTTTTTGATTGAACAAATAAAGCCAGCCGCTGCATAAACCGTTGCTGAGAGGCATGCGGCAATTGGCGATAAAAAAGATCGTTGTTTAACAGTAACTCTTCGTTGGCTTTTATAACTTTAACATCGTTTTTAAAACGGTCTTCGGCGGCTTCCTCTGCAATTGTCTCGGTGTAGGCACTGCGTACGTACACAAAAAAAATAACGCCTATAACTATTATGATTATTACTATGTCCAACTATTCAGGGCTTTCCTCCAAAGATAAAAAAGAGGGGCACTCTAACACTTTATTTTAAAAAGTTTTCGATAAGGTTATCGTAACAGTGTTATTGTGCCGTTTTCAATGCTGCGGCGGGGAGCTTGTCTTTCGCCAATGTAATCTACCAACAGCATCCAAGTATAAACACCATCAGGCAATGGAGCACCTTTAAAGCTACCGTCCCACCCTTTTGACAAGTCTGTGGTTTCAAACACCAGCTCACCCCAACGGCTGTATATTTTCAAATCCATTCCCACCGCGTTGTGTAAATACGGCATAAAAAAATCGTTGACACCATCTCCGTTCGGACTGAATGCCGAAGGAGTAACCCCGAAATAGCAATCTTTTGCTAAAATGGTTTTTTCAATGGTATCACAAATATGATATATCACCACGTGGTATTTTCCCGTATCAGTTATCATATAGGTGGGTGATGTGCTACCGTCTTGCCACAAGTAGCTTGCATCAGCAACGGCAACGTTTAGTGTAATCGGCTCTTTGAAGCAATTAACATCGCTAATTGCAGTAGGGAATTTAGGTTGAGGATATACGTCAAAGTATTGTACCGAATGCGAAGTACAGCCATTAACAGTCACCGTATATCTCACACTATCATTACCTGCTTTTGTTGGCACCAATACATTTCCCTTTACATTATTGCCACTAAACACTCCGCCCGGCACTGTAGGTATTAACACCATATCGCCTGCTTTAACACAATAGTAGGAGTTCATGGCTGTAAAATCAGCAATAGGGTCTGCATAAACCGTTACAGAATCAGAAGTAGAATCAATACATCCTTCCTGCGAAGTAATGATTAATGTAGCTACACTTTTACCTGAAGCGGGAAACTTTACTTGTTTAGCATCTACTGTGTTTGCTTGCCATCCGCCTGTAAACTGCCAATGGTTGGTATAAGTTCCTGCAACTATGCTTGAAGTATTTGTAAAATCAAATTGCTGAACACTGAAGCATTGTTCCTTTTTGTTAATCGTAAATGAAGCTTGGGGTTTTGGGCTTACAGTAACAAAAAGCAACGTATCATCATCACAACCGTTTAGCGATGCTGCATACTTAACGGTATCTAACCCGAGGATTTTTGGAGTATAGATATTACCCGACACATTTTTACCCGAAAACACCCCGCCCTGTGGCCCTGCCACCAACGTGTGAGGTGGTGGTGTTGACGTAACACAGTATTGGCTTTTAAGACCCACTGTTGGCAAACTTAAATCAGGCTGAGGCTTCACCCGCACTGTACCTTGTGTAGTATCCGTACAACCCGATGCAGTGTCTTGTACCACCAGTTTAACCGTAAATAACCCTGTATCGGCAAATTTTTTGCCTGACAAGTCCACACTAGTGTGAGTTGTTGAATCCGATAACAACCAATAAGTATTGTGCTTGTTGGGATTAGTTGTTTGGTTAGTAAAATCATATTGCTGCGCTTTAAAACATTGTACAGGCATATTAATTTTAAAAACAGCTTTGGGTTTTTGGCTTACTGTAGTATAGATGAGGGTATCATCGGCACACCCTTCAATAGATACGTAGTACATAATTGTATCAGGCCCCAATATTTTTGGGGTATATATGTTGCCCACTACATTTTTACCAAAAAAAACGCCTCCTTGCGAGCCGGGCACTAAGGTATAGGGAGTAGGTGTTGCCCCTATGCAAAATGAGCTACTGAAATTAACCAACGAAAGCGCCAGATTAGGCTCGGGTTTCACTCGCACGGTAATTTGTGCCGTGTCTTTACATCCCATTGCGGTATCGTGTAACATCAGCTTCACAACGTAGTTTCCGGTATCGTTAAACTTCTTGCCTACCACATCTAAACTGCTGTATGTGGTAGCATCCGACATTTGCCAACCGGTTATAAAGTTGTTCCTGTTTGGGGTATTATTTATAAAATTGTACACGTGCGTGTTTGCACATTGATTGGTATCGTTCACCACGATTTTGGGCGACGTAGGTACTACATAAATGCTAAGGGCTTTAACAGCTTGACCCGGCATCGGGCAGGAGTTATCGTTGGCAGTAACGGTAAAATAATGCGGGTCTACACGGCCATCGGTAGATTTTGGTGTCCAACACAACTGACCCGCCTGTTGCTTGGGGTTTGAACCCGGAAACGTGGTAAATGTAGCGTTGGGTATGCCTCTGTTCCAGTCTAAAAATACTGAATCAGTAACGGTGGTATCATTGGTTGTGATATTTATACACACCTGCTGACCGGGACATGTAGTATCTTGAACAGCTGTAATTAACGGTGGAGTATTGTTGTTGCAGTTAATAATACTCATCTGCATATCGCGCCGTGTAATGCCCACTACACGCATTACACCATTTACATTGCGCCACTCGGTAACCTGAAGTACTAATACCGTTACTTGGTTTAAGAGTGTAGGCCTGAAATTAAGGTTACCTGTTGACGAATCGAGGTGAAAACCGCTTGGCGGAGGTAATGTAGCATCCGGAAACCCTAAAAACCGTAACGGTTTTTGTGCTGAATACGGACTGATGTATCCTATTGCTGAACCGGCAGCCTCTAATGGTGATACTAATTTATAGGTTAGTACATCATTATCTACCGTGTCAAGAGCCCCATTATTAAAAACAAAGTCGGCATTTAAGCATACCAATGCAGCCGCGGGGGTTGTAAAAATGGGTGAGCTATTACAGCCAATATCTGTAAAAATTGTAGCTTCAGTAAAAAATGTTTCATTAGCGGCCCCTGTGGTTATTGTTCTATTTCGGGCACTTTGCGACCAACTGACTATTAATTCGTTGCACTTATTTTTTGAAGCAGAAAGATCAACCGTACCGATAAAAACGTGTTGTTCTATCCCGTATTGGTAGCTCCCTCCCTGACATTTACTTTTAAATGAAGAAGAGCAGGTTTTTCCAATTCCGGTGATATCTGTAATACTTACCCTACTTACCTGCACATTACTTGTCCATGTTGAACCCTTACATTTTATAGGCAAGTTAAAAGACCCTGACAAAGTAACCCCACCACAATCCCTATAAACCGTTAGCGTGATTTTATATTTATAATTTCCTAAACACTGATAAGTGATATCGCTGCCCATTAAGTGGCTTGCCTGAACAGATGTGCTGAAAAATAAAAAACTACTTATTGAAAGCAATACTCTGAAAACCGATTGAAAATTATCCCTTTTAGCAAAATTGATCATAGTAAAACTACCTTAGTGCAAAGATGCGTATAAGGGTATAAACGTTTACTCTGGCTCAGAAGTAATAACAATAAAATAATATTTATACCTGCATTCTTACAACAAGGTTTTGATAATATCCTCTGCTGACAGGCCTTCTGCTTCGGCTTTGTAGTTTTTAACAATACGGTGACGCAATATGGGCTCGGCAACAGCTTGCACATCTTCCATATCAGGCGAATATTTGCCGCGGAAAAGTGCATGGCATTTTGCTCCCATTACCAAATATTGACTGGCTCGGGGTCCGGCACCATACTCAAGGTATTGCTTCACATAATCCGATGCTGTGGTTGAAGAAGGACGAGTTTTTGCCGCCAATTTCACAGCATACTCAATTACGTTATCGGGCACGGGCACTTTACGCACCAGTTTTTGGAAATATTGTACCTCGGCAGCACTGATGATTTTACCCGCTTTTGAATCGTTATCGCTGGTTGTGCTTTTTACCACATCAATTTCTTCCTGCAACGAGGGGTAATCCAACACAATATTGAACATAAAACGGTCAAGCTGTGCTTCAGGCAAGGGATAGGTGCCTTCCTGCTCAATGGGGTTTTGGGTTGCCAACACAAAAAACGGTTTATCCAACACGTGCATTTGGCCGGCTGCGGTAACGTTTTTCTCTTGCATCGCCTCCAGTAACGCCGCCTGTGTTTTGGGCGGGGTACGGTTTATCTCATCCGCTAGAATAATATTAGCAAATATGGGCCCGCGAATAAATTTAAAGTGTCTGCTTTCGTCTAATATCTCGCTGCCCGTAATATCGCTGGGCATCAAATCAGGTGTAAACTGTATGCGGTTAAAGCTCAAATCCATCACATCGGCAATGGTTTTTACCAACAGGGTTTTTGCCAAACCGGGCACACCCACTAACAAACAGTGCCCATTACAAAACATGCTTATCAGCACGTTTTCAATCACTTTGTCCTGCCCCACAATCACATTGTGTATTTCAGATTTAAGGTTTTTTATAATACCGGTAAAGGCATCAGCTGCTTCAACATCGTTCTTGTATTCTACCATGTGGCGGTGCTTGATTTTGTTGGGTTAAAGGGTTATTGCCTGCATTATTTTTTTACCCAATGTTGCAGGGTAGGATGCTCGGCATATTTGTCAACTATCTTTATGTAGTATTCCTTCTTGTTCTTAAAAATCCACTTTTCAAGGGCTTCTGCCTTTTTGGCTTCTAAAGCGGCATTTTGTATTTTCAGCCAATCTTTATCAAGGTCGGCAATGTGTGGTTCAGTTTCTGCAATCAGGTAAAACAATTTGTAACATTCTTTACCATCTTGTTGCTTGCTGTATACGGGGCCGTAATAATCGCCCGCTTTCATTTTCCCCACGGCTTCAAAGGCATCTTTATCCAACTCGGCAAGCGTTACCTTAAAGTTGCCCATTTGGTCGCTTATTTTACCGCCGTTTGATGAGGTGCGTTCGTCGTCAGAATATTTTTTGGCAGCATCTTCAAACGTCGGCTTTTGTGCCTGAATAGAAGCCAAAAGTGTATCAAGTGCATACCTTTGTAATTGCAAATCGGCTGCTACCGTTTTGGGCATTTTAAGAATGTGGCGAACGTTTACACGCTCCCCCCTGCGTTCAATCAGTTTCAAAATATGATAACCAAACGAGGTTTCTATAATTTTAGAAATGGTATCGGGTTTTAGTTTAAATGCAGCTGCCTCAAACTCTGGCACCATTTGTCCGCGACCAAAGAAGCCCAACTCCCCGCCTCGTGCAGCCGACATAGGGTCATCAGACTCACTAATGGCAGCTATTGCAAAATCACCCCCATCTAAAATCTCCTGCCGTATGCGTTCAATCTTAATTCGGGCATAGTCTTTTTCGGCTTGGGTAACTTTCGGAAACCTTACAATTTGAGCCAGTGTGACTTCGGCGTTTATCTGGGGCAAACTGTCTTTGGGTATATCGCCGTAGTACTTGATAACTTCAGAAGGAGTAATTTTAACATCCTTCAAAATTTTCTGCTGCATCTCATTTACCAGCATTTCTTCGTACAAACGGGCACGGGTTTGTGCCTTAAATTCTTCGATTGATTTGCCGATGTATTTTATAAAATCATCCTCGCCACCCGGAAACTGAGCCAATATATATGCCATACGACGCTCAATCTCGCTATCTACCCTTTCGGGTGCAATCACAACGCTATCCAATTGTGCCTTGTACAAAAGTATTTTTTTCGCAATCAGCGAGTTTAGTATCTGATAGCGGTCTTCGTCTTTAAACTGAACCCCTGATTGCTCTTCTAAAGTGGCAAATTCTTTATCGATATCTGACCTCAAAATGTAGTTATCGCCAACAATGGCAACAATTTCATCCAATATGCGCCCGTCGGTTTCAGGCTGTGCCCAAAGGCCGCCCACCGTTAAAAAAAGAACTACGGTTGCTATGAATGTTTTTATCATGGGTTTTGAAGTGTTAATATGCTTTACTGCTTTCAAAGTAAATAGCTGTATGTAATTTGTTTAATAAAATTATGCCGGATGTTTGCTATAAACGATAAACACACCCGTTTTGGTTTGTTGTTGCTGTTTTAATTTTACAGTTTACCCCGCTTTAGTCTTTTTACAGTACCAAAGCGGGGTAGTATTAATGCCCTGTAAGGGGCTAAAAGCAGTTTCCTTAACGGGGTATGCTGTTTAAAAACTTATCAAAGTTTGCTTGGTTAATGGTAACCGGATATTGTTGTTTCAACTCTTCTATCCACTGTTTCTCAAGCATATTTTGGTACTCACTGGTAATGGGTCCGCGAACTTCGCTCAATGCTTTAGGTTGTGATTTCAATACCGATTTAATTACTACATAATAGTATTTACCGTCTTTTTCAACCATGTACTTGCCTTTTTTCCATTTCACCAACTCAGTTACAGGGTGTTCACCTTGTTGAAATTTACCTGTTTTAATGGCAAGGCTCAAGGGGTCAATTTCATGTGCCATACGCGATATGGTAGTATCGGCATATTTCTTTTTCACCCACTTCTTCACTTTTTTGGCAACATCCTCCGTTTTGCATTCGTAAATCGAAGCTTCAATGCGGTCTTTCCACATGTACTTGGTTTTGTTAGCCTCGTAGTATTCTTTCAAACCGGTAGTATCGGTAATACCTTTGTTCCACACTTTCTTTTCTGAAAGGTTAAACAACAATATACCATCGTGGTATTCTTGTACCAAATATTTGTATTTATCAAACTTGGTATCAAGGTTGTTCTCTTCGTATTGCCATACTAATTGCTCTACAAAACTATTGTAAAGGTTCTCTATGGTCATTTTCAAATCTGCATTAGCCAAGGGTTGTTGGTTTATTGCTACAAACTTTGAAAAGTCATTTAATACGTATTTTTTGTTGCCAATGCTAAATAACTCAGTATTGCCGTTAGCCAAATCAACGTGTTCATACCTACCGCGAATTATTGCTGAATCGCCGCGAGCTATAAAGCCGGCCAATACGTTTTTATCTTCTTTAAAGCTGTATTCTTTTTTAATTCGCTCAATAACAGCAAGGCGGCTAAGTGTATAACGCTCGTCGCGTGGGTTTGATATTTTGCGTTTAATATCGTTGTACAAGCTGTCAAGCGGCTTCAAATCTTCAGTGCCTAACCTTTTTAGCAAATGCCATCCGTATTGGGTTTTTACGCTTTGGCTAAAATCACCATCGTTTTTAAGTGAATAGGCTACGTTTTTAAATTCTTCGGGGAAACCACGGTCGGTGCTTGAAAGGTAACCTAACTCACCACCGCGAGCCCTTGTATTGATGTCTTCGCTGTACTCGTTGGCCATTGCCTCAAAGGTGCTGCGACCTGAGTTGATTTCAGAAGCTATTGAATCCAATTTTTGTTTCAAACGCAATATTTCATCGTCCTTAGGCTCTTGCGAAAGACGTAACATAATGTGGGCTAAGTGTATTTTATGGCGTGCCGGACGTTTGTCCCACACTTTAATGATGTGGTAACCAAATTGAGTGCGGAAAGGACCATACACTTCGCCTACTTTGGTGTTAAAGGCCGCTTTTTCAAACGGATAAATCATATCAAAAGCAGTAAAATAGCCTAAATCGCCAAGGTTGGTTTTTGCCGATTCGTCTTCTGAATATTTTTTTGCAACCGAGTCAAAAGGTTCACTTTTAAGTTTGGCTTTAAACTCAAGTGCTCGGTTCCATGCTACTATTGTGTCTTTGGGTAAAGCTTCGGGGCTTAGGGCCACCATTATGTGGCTTGCTCTCACCTCTTGCTTCATGTAGCTGTAAGCCTCTTGTATCAGCATATCATTAGCGGATGTATCCACCATGTAAGGTTGGGCTAATTGTTTTTTGTATTGTGCCATTTCGGCCACAAAATCGGCGGCAGTGTCCATGCCTAAGTCTTTGGCTTGTTGTACCTTAAGCTTAAAGTTTACAAACAAACCCATGTAGTACTTTGCAGTATCGCGGGTGATACTTTGAGCGGGGTTGTTTTTGTAAAACTGACGGGTAAATTCATCCAGATAGGCTTTGTTGCTGCCAAAAGTAAAAAGCTCTTCGGTTTGGGCGGTGCCCACCTTTGCAAATGCGCTAATTAATAAAAAAACAAATAGTATCCTTTTCATTCGTGTTAGTGAACTTTAATAGGTAAAGTGGCAAAAATATTTAATTTCTGTAATGATGTAAACCCCATTTAGGTAAACATACCGTAAAGGAGTTGTCATCCACAGGTTAATAGACGGCTAACAATGCAATTAGTTGATGGCTTGTACCGATTCTATTTGCGGTACGGCTTTTTTAATCCCCTCTTCAATGCCTGCTTTCATTGTCATGTGGCTCATTTCACAGCTTTTGCAAGCCCCTAAAAGGCGCAGGGTTACGTGTTTATCGTCTTGTATATCCACCAATTCTACATTGCCGCCATCGGCATTTAAAAACGGGCGCATGGTTTGCAAAACGTCCTCTATCTTTTGTGCTAATTCGTTGTTCATCACTTCTATTAGGCCGCAATTTACACTTTTTTAGCTTTGGGCAGCGGCATTTGTTTGGGTTTGACTATTGAGTATGGCTATTTGTTGAGCAGCTAACTCAGCAAAACGTGTAAATGCCTGCGCAGTGGGCGCATCCTTGGTTTTTAAAGCAACGCCTTCATCTCCAGCTTCGCGTATGGTTTGCACTAACGGAATTTCGCCCAAGAACGGCAAGCCGTACTCACGGGCTAATTGCTTGCCTCCGTCCTGACCAAATATGTAGTATTTTTTGGTTTCATCGTCAGGAGGGATAAAGTAGGCCATGTTTTCTACTAACCCGATAATGGGCAGTGTGATGCCTTGTATGTTGAACATGCCAATGGCTTTGCGCGCATCAGCAAGTGCAACTTCTTGCGGGGTGGTAACTATTACAACACCGGTAACGGGCACTATTTGTGCCATAGTAAGGTGTATATCGCCAGTACCGGGAGGAAGGTCGATAATCAAATAATCCAACTCGCCCCAATCTACATCGTTTACAAACTGACGCATGGCCGAAGACACCATCGGTCCTCTCCACACAACGGCTTGTCCGGGTTGTACCATAAATCCTATCGAAAGCAGCTTAACCCCATATTTTTCAATGGGTATCATAATGCTGCGCCCGTTTTCTTCACGGCTATCGGGGGCTTGATCAGTACAACCAAACAATGTAGGAATAGAAGGGCCGTATATATCAGCATCTAACAAGCCTACTTTGGCACCTTGTGCGGCCAATGCAAGAGCTAAGTTTGACGATACGGTTGATTTACCCACGCCACCTTTGCCCGATGCGACGGCGATAATATTTTTAACGGTAGGTAACACACTGGCACCCTCACGCAGGGTGGTAACACGAGCACCCATTGTAGCTTGAACTTCTGCATCTTTGCTTATAAAATGTTTTATGGCATTTATGCAGGCATTCTGTATCAAATCTTTCATGGGGCAGGCCGGTGTAGTAAGCTCTACCGTAAAAGACACTTTATTGCCATCAATGGCAATATTTTTCACCATGTTCAACGTCACCAAATCTTTATTCAAATCGGGGTCATTCACATGGCTAAGGGCAGCCAATACCTGTTGGCGGGTTATTTCGCTCATCTCTTTCTGTTATATGGTTAACGTTTGGCCTGCCAAAGTTGTTTAATAACTTGTGCAAGTGGCTTGCGGAAAACTATGGCAAGTGTGCCCAAAACGCCTATAAGTATGGCTGCTATGAGGCTTTTATTTTGTGCTTTCATACAATACCGCCTGCAAAGGTACTAAATACTACGCCAAAACCATTTTGCACAGGTGTTTGAACTAAAAACAAATGGGCGAATTATCCTATAAATTTGGGTGATAGCACCCGTTTTGTTACGGTTTTGATTGCTGACCTTTGTTGCAGGCGTTAGCCACCACGCCCGGTGGCATTTATTATTCAGATGCTGCAATAAAGTTTTTTTTCATTTTACCTTATCAAACACCTTTTGCCGTGAGGCAGAAGGTGTTTTTGTGAACACTAATTAAGCCTTAGTTTTTCCAAACAAAAAAGCAGGCCTTGGGCCTGCTTTTTAAATATTGTAGGTTTTGAAATTAATATGCCCGCTCGTGGCTGCCTTTGTAAAAGTTTACAAACGATTTGTTTGCAACACGGGTACCACCGGGAGTAGGATAATCACCTGTAAAGTACCAATCGCCCAAATGGTCGGGACAAGCTTTGTGCAAGCCATCAATTGATTGGAAGATGATATCCACCTCTGCATTTATATTATCAGGGGTCACTATCTCAACAATTTTTCGGGTTATCTGCTCATAATCAAACAGCGCATATAGTTCTTTTACCACATTCACCATTTCTTCAGCAGGCTTCTCAAGTTCAACTACCGCTTTGTCGTACACTTCATCCAGCTTATGCTCAAGGTTGTTTTCTTCAAGCAGCGCAAGCATTGCCTTAAAGGCAACAAAATCCTTCAGCTTGCTCATGTCAATCCCGTAACAATCGGGGTAACGGATTTGAGGTGCTGATGAAACGATGATAATTTTCTTAGGCCCTAAACGGTCAAGTATTCGCAGAATACTCATTTTAAGGGTATTACCCCTCACAATTGAGTCGTCCACAACCACCAACGTGTCTTGAGGTTTTACCACACCGTAAGTAATGTCGTACACCTGGCCTATCAAATCCTCACGGTTATCATCATCGGTAATAAACGTGCGCAGCTTCTCATCCTTATGCACCACCTTGTCTCTGCGGGCTTTTAAAGAAATAAGAGAGGTAAGTTCCTTTTCGGTAAGATTAGGATTGGCCATTATCTGTTGTTTTTTAAACCAGTTCAGATAATCGGTTACTCCATCCATCATTCCATAAAAGCTGGTAGCTGCCGTATTTGGAATGTAGCTGAAAAGGGTGTTTTCAAAATCGTAGTTAACCTTATGCAATACCTCTTCGGCTACAAAATAGCCCAAGTGTTTGCGCTCTTCATAAATTTCTTTATCGTTACCTTTTGAGAAATAAATACGCTCAAATGAGCACGACAACTTTTTGGTAGGCGTCAAAATTTCCTCTTCGGTAATTTTGCCGCTTTTCCTTACAATTAAGGCATGCCCGGGCTTTATTTCGTCAATCTCTTCGAAAGGTGCATTAAATACCGTTTGTATGGCCGACCTTTCCGAGGCAACCACACACACTTCATCGTCTTGATAATGAAATGCAGGGCGTATGCCGGCTGGGTCGCGAAGGATAAAGGCATCGCCGTGCCCAATCATGCCCACCATTACAAAGCCACCGTCAATTGCTTTAAACGAACGTTTAAGCATTTGCACAATGTTTAGGTTCTCTGTAATCAATTCTGATATTTCACGGGGCGATTTTTTTCCGCGGGCGGTTTCGTATATCTGATGTACCTCGTCGTCTAAAAAGTGTCCTATTTTTTCAAGCATCAAAATAGTATCGGCCTTTTCGTTGGGGTGCTGTCCCAAATCAACCAGTTGATTAAACAGCGCATCAACGTTGGTAATGTTAAAATTACCTGCCAGTACCAAGTTACGGCTCATCCAGTTGTTGCGGCGGAAAAACGGATGGCATTGCTCATCGGTATTGCTTGAATATGTACCGTAGCGAAGGTGTCCCAAAAGAAGCTCGCCCATAAAGGGTACGTTCATTTTCAGGTAATCCACGTCTTTCTTTTGCTCAGCTGTAAGTTGCTTGTAATAGCTGCCAACAGTGTTTATGGTATCACTAAGGTAGTTTTTTGATGCCGTACGGTAGCGGTGTATGTATTGATGCCCTTGCGGAATATCAAATTTAATGCTGGCAACCCCCGCGCCGTTTTGGCCGCGGTTTTTTTGCTTCAACATTAACATACTTAGTTTTTGTAAACCGTACGAAGCAGTCCCGTACTTTTCAAGGTAGTAATCAAGCGGTTTCAGAAGCCTGATGAATGCTACGCCACATTCGTGTTTTATATCGTCCGTCATGGTGGAAAACAAGTTTCAAAGATACTACTTTTGCTAACGTAAAAAGTAAACCTCTTTGCCCCTTATGGGCAAATTGCTTGCCACAATTTTATAACCGGGCTGATGGAAAAAAATACGATTGCCGTGATAAACGGCCCAAACCTTAACCTGCTTGGTAGCCGAGAGCCACAGGTATATGGTAGCAGGGGGTTTGATGATTTTTTACCCGAGCTGAAGCTGATATACCCGCACATTATTTACCACCAAAGCAATGTAGAGGGTGAAATAATAAACCTGCTGCACGATGCCGCAAAAAATTGCCGCGGGGTGATACTAAATCCCGGCGGATATGCACACACTTCGGTAGCTATTGCCGATGCTATCGGAGCCATTGATATTCCAGTGGTTGAGGTGCACATAAGCAATGTGTATGCACGCGAAGAATACCGCCATGTAATGATTACGGCTTCTAAATGTGCCGGTATTGTAACGGGTATGGGACTAAATGGTTATAAAACCGCTTTGTATTATCTGATAAACTTTGCTGAAAACAAGAACACTTAGTTGGGAAGTTTTTTAAAGGCAAGCGGATCTTGGGTTTTGTATGAATAATCCCCGCCTACTTTTCCTTCACTTTCAAGCCTGTACAAGTAGAGCGAATCACCGTTTGAGGTTTTCACCATCCCGTAATAATCAGTTTTTTGTGAACCAATCAGTTGCACTACATCAAACGGGTTGCGGGTTAGCCGGTAGCAACTGCCACCCATACAAATACGATAGCGTTCATATAAAGGCCACCCGTTAACTAATCCGTTGGCCTCAAAGGTTACGGGTATGCCGCTACCACCGCCCGCAGGCAAATAATCACCCTTAAGCAGTGCATTATTTATATATCCGGCCATGGCTGTGGTGTACCTGCCGTTATTTATCAAATACTCATCGGGCGCGCGGCCAAAAGTCCAGCTATGTATTTGTTCTTTACCTTGTTTGCGCAAGGTATCAGTGAGCTGTAAATCTTTCATGCCTTTAGGCACTTGCAGTATTATATCCCTATTGGGCAATATGTTTTTAAGCAAATACTCGTTGTCGGCTCCCTTAGTCCACTTAACAAAAAAATCTTCGTACCCTGTAATCAATAGTGCTGAGTCGCCATACTCAGGCTTAAATACAATTTCATAAAACATGGGACGGTTTTTTACCCACCACACTGATTGTTTTGCGCTTGCCAGCTCAATAAAATCGCGGCATACCCAATTGCCCCACAACACAAAAGTATCGCCGGCAGCCATATCTTTATTTACTTTTTCATCGGGTATATACCAGCGCTCAGTTTTGCCGTCTTGCTCACATGCACCCATCACCATCAGACCCAATATTAACACTATCAACACTGGTTTTGACGCTTTGCGCATGGTTTTATTAGATCTCATCGAATTTATAAAAGTTGTTTGCCTTTTTTTGTTTTATTTACAAAGAATTTGCAAAAGTTTATGCCTAATGAAGAAAAAAGTTATCAATATTACGAAAAAACAATCAGCATCGCCTATGGGGTTTACGCTTTGGCTGGTTTGTAATTTATGGCAACGGGAGTTGCGAAAGGAATTACTAAATTTTGACCTTACACACGCCCAGTACATTCTTTTAAATGCAGCTTGCGAACTTGGTAAAAATAAAGATGCCATTACCCAAATAAGGTTAGCGCAAGTTACCGGAACTGACAAAATGATGGTATCAAAAGTTTTGCGCACACTTGAATCGAAAAAGCTGTTGAGGCGCAATGATTTAAAAACGGATAACAGAGCAAAGAATATTGCTGTTACTCCTAAAGGGCTCACTCTTTGCCAAAAAGCAACGGAAGTAGTATTGGCTTTTGAAAAAACGTTTTTTGAACCTATTATCAAAAACGAAAAAGTTTTTAACAAATCGCTGGCTAAGCTACTGAAACTAAATATTGTATAGGCACAAAAAATATGCTCCCTTGAATAAGGGAGCTAAAAAAATTGTAAAGAAGAAAGTGTATTATCTGTTTATTGGATATTATCGAAATACCAATCGTCGAGGCTGAAATTCACCCCTTTTACCAAATCAATCCCGTATTCACGTTTAATCTCAAGTATTAGCACCATGGTTATTGCAACCAATAATGCAATAAAGAATCCCAATACAACCCTTTTCAGAAGGTTTAACACCTGTTCTACTTTTTCATCAAGTAGGTAGTCGTTTGGGCGTTTGGTTTGCATTCTTGTCGGTTTGATATTCAAAGGTAAATCAAAAACTCAAAACAGCAAATATTTTGCTCAAAATTTAAAACAATTTATTCATCTGTTCGTAAAGCCCTATTGATGAAGTCATTTAAAGGCTTTAGCAGCATTAATGTTCTATCTGCTTGTGCAGCAAAATCATGCGCGCAAATTTGTTTATCGGTAAAGTACTGCGAGGCAATGTAGCCTTTGTATTTTAGCCACTCAATAGCCGGATTATCTGCACTATACCCTTTTGGCGGCAACTTTCCTTTCCACTCGGTTTCTAACGCGCCAAAGTGTTTAACAAAGTCAGCGTCGTTTATTATTGCAAGAAACTCATCAAGGTTGTAATCAATCTCTTGCCTGATGGCTTTAAGTGCAGCAGTCTCGGGCAAATAACTTCCGCCGGCAACAAAACTCTTACCGGGCTCAATATGCACATAATTAATTGCCCCTTTTGCCTTGCGACCGCCCTTGCTTATTAAAGCCCCCATACTGGTTTTGTAGGGTGCTTTATCTTTACTGAAACGCACATCGCGGTATATGCGGTAGGTACAATCTTTGGCCTGCAAATCGGCAATGCCGACATCCCATTTGGCCACCCGTGTTAATATATCAGTCACCAACACCTCGTGTTGGGCTTTCGCTTCCTCGTAGCGGTTTTTATTCAACGCAAACCAATCGCGGTTGTTGTTTTGTTCAAGGTCTTTTAAAAATTCTAATACTGTTTTCATAGTTGGTTAGGCATAAAAAAACCCTGTTGAAGCAGGGTTTCAATATCAAAAATAATATGTTACTTATTTGTTTGCAGGAGCTGCGGGAGTTGCTGGAGCAGCAGGGGCTGCTGGTGCAGCTGCTTCTTCGCTCTTTTTATCACCACAAGCCTTATCTTTTTTGCAGCAAGCTTTTTGTTTTCCTTCGGTTGAAGCTTCAGTGTTTTCAACCTTTTTGTTTTTGCAGCATGCTTTGTCGCCTTTGTTGCAGCTTTCTTTTTCTTTGCTACAAGATTTTTCTTTTGCAGCAGGGGCAGAAGCGTCTTTATTAGGCTCAACATTTACTGTTTGAGGAACCACTTGGGGTACCGTTGCAGGCACAGGAGCATTTGCATCTCCTACTTGAGGGGTTTTCTCAGTGGCAGGAGGGTTTTTCTTGTCCTTATCTTTTGTATCGGTTTGGGCGTTGGCAAATACAACACCTGCTAATAGGAATGACGCGGCTATAATAAATTTTTTCATACTCTGATGGTTTGTGTTATCTAATGCAATAAACAAATATCGTGCATAAAAACGTAAATAACCCTCTTTTTTATATAAAAGAGCTGATTACGATTTTACAGTTCAGCGATAATTGTTTCGCCTCCTATGGTTTTCTCCTCTAGATTTACTTTTATTTTGGCGGTTAGAGGAAGGTATATGTCTATCCTTGAGCCAAATTTAATAAACCCAAATTCAGCCCCACGCAATGCGGGTTTTCCTTCTTGTGCATAGCACACTATGCGTCGGGCCAATGCTCCTGCAATCTGACGAAACAGTATTTTTTCTTTCTGCGGAGTTTCAATCACTACCGTTGTACGTTCGTTTTCGGTAGATGATTTAGGGTGCCAAGCCACCAAATATTTACCGGGGTGGTAGCGGTAATAATCAAAACGACCTGAAACCGGATTACGGTTTACGTGCACGTTTATTGGCGACATAAATATGGATACCTGTATGCGTTTATCGCCCAAGTATTCTGTTTCAACAGCCTCTTCAATCACAACTACTTTGCCATCGGCAGGAGCTATTACTAAATTTTCGCCCTGCGGGGTAGTGCGTGCAGGATTACGGAAAAACTGCACTACCAACACAAATAGTACAAGGCACAGCACCAAAACTGCTTTAAACACAAAATGTTCAGCCCCCAAAAAGTACTGGGTAGTGTATGTAATGCCGCCCAACAGCAACATGGCTATCAAAATAATGCCGTAGCCTTCGCGATGTATTTTCATTTTTCTAAGGATTTATAATGTAAAAAAGCCATACCTGTGTTTACCAAGTATGGCTTTATAATTTAAAACGCTATCGACTATTAAAAATTACCGCGCAATTTTAATGCGTCAGACACTTTCTTAATAGCTACAATGTATGCGGCAATGCGCATGCTTGTATTGTATTGCTGTCCGGTGGCCCATACGTTTTCAAACGCAAGTTTCATAGTACGGTCGGCACGACGGTTCACACGTTCTTCAGTCCAGTAGTAACCCAGGCGGTTTTGTACCCACTCAAAGTAAGATACAGTTACTCCGCCGGCGTTTGCCAAAATATCAGGAACCACAACAATGCCTTTGCTGTTCAAAATTTCATCAGCAGCAGCTTCTGTGGGTCCGTTAGCACCTTCTACAATAAGTTTTGCTTTTATGTTGGGTGCGTTTTCAGCAGTTATAACGTTTTCAAGGGCAGCAGGCACCAAAATATCAACGTCAAGGGTAATCAGTTCTCCATTGCCAATGCGTTGTGCACCTTTGTACCCATCAAGCACTCCCTTGTTGCTGTTGCGGTAGGCAATTGCATCTTCTACATCAATACCGTTAGGATTGTAAAAATCACCGGTATGGTCTGATATAGCAACAATTTTTACCCCTTGCATGGCTATTAAACGGGCAGAGTTTGAACCTACGTTACCAAAACCTTGCACAGCGCAAGTACTTTCGGTAGGGGTCATACCCAGCTTACCCATAGCAGCACGGCAGGTAACCATTACACCGCGACCGGTAGCGGCCTCACGGCCTAATGAACCACCCAATGAAAGTGGCTTTCCAGTAACTACAGCAGGGCTGGTTACACCTTTAATTTTTGAAAATTCGTCAACAATCCAAGCCATTTCGCGGGCACTGGTGTTCACATCGGGGGCAGGAATATCTTTATCAGGGCCAAAAACATCAGCCATGGCCACGGTGTAAGAACGGGTTAGTCGTTCTACCTCGTTGCTACTCATAGAGCGGGGGTCGCAAATAATACCACCTTTAGCACCACCGTAGGGTATACCTACAATCGCACATTTCCAAGTCATCCAAGCAGCAAGGGCTTTTACTTCATCAAGAGAAACGTTCCTATCGTAACGGATACCTCCTTTAGAGGGTCCAAGTACGTCGGAATGAACTACACGATAGCCTTCAAAAACCTTTACAGAGCCATCATCCATAGTGATGGGCATGTGAACCAACACGGCTTTTTTAGGGTATTTTAATACATCAAGGGTACTTGCATCTAAATTTACCAACTGGGCAGCCTTTTCCAGCCTCTTCATCATCGAGTCAAGAGGATTGTGTTCTTGCGCGGCTTGTGCTTTTGCGTCCATACAAAATTCTTAAAAGTTGAGGCTGCAAAATTATTGTTTATAAAAAGTTAAGCAAGCATAAACAACAATAGTTTTCAGCCAATCTTTTTGGTGTAGATGTTGATAGCCTGTAAGGGGGCTAAAAACGTCAACTATTTAGCACACTTTATAATAAAAAGGTCTGCCAACTGAAGTAGCATGTATATTGAGGGGACTACTAAAATAAAAGAATCAAAGCGATCTAAAATTCCTCCGTGCCCCGGCAAGATGTTTCCACTGTCTTTAATTTGAAGCTGGCGTTTAAATTTAGACTCTACCAAATCGCCTAAAACACCCATAATGGCAACCGTTAACCCGGTAAGTAACGGAAAAACTATACCGTGGCTCAACGGAAATAATAAATTTTCTTTTAGCAGCCATGCGGCCAGCATGGTAATTAAAGCTCCGCCCAATGTACCTTCTATAGTCTTTTTAGGAGATATGCGGGTGAACAAGGGTGTGCGACCTATGAGCCTGCCAGTGAGGTAAGCAAAAGTATCGTTGCACCATATCAATATAAACAACACTACTAAAAAGGGCATGGCCTTATCAGCCTGTGCCTCCATAACATAACCCAAAGCAAAGGGCATGGCTACATACAACCACCCGAATACTGCCGTTGAGATGTTTTTAATAGGGTCAGGATGTTTGCGAAAAAGTTCAATTATTAATACCACGATAAACCCGGGCAGCAACATGGCCAAGCTATCCGGCCTACCGGATGATGGTAACGAAAATGGAAAGAAATTGGGGGTAAATACCCACGCTAAGCTTGTGTACACCAAAACACCTATGGCTGTGCCGTATATTTTTGCCGTAAGGTTGCCTTCGCCCAGCATAATGCGGTAAAACTCCCACAGGCCTAATGAAACTATCAACAAAAAAAGCCAAAATGTAAACCCTAAGTATATGCCCCCTACCATCACCAACACAAAAACAGCTCCTGTGAGGGTGCGTTGCCAAAAATTACTCATAGCGGAAAATTAAATTCAATAATCTCTAATGCCTTTAAAGCATCTTTACTGTGGCAATATATCTCTACTTCACCAAAATTATATACCGAGTCTTGTTTGCTAAGCAAAACGGCACTAATCCCTTCGCTCTCAAGCAAAGTAAGCAATATGTCGGCTTTTTGCCTATTGCCCAATGAAACCAGTTTCACCCAGTCCTTTTCCATTTCTATTCGCTCTCCGCGTGGTATGGTCTTGTAACTTTATAAAATGCAACTATTGCTAAAACAAATACTACTGAGCAAACTAATGCCACTTGCCACCCAAACTCATACTCGGTGGCATACACCTCTTGCGATGGGTTTAGCGTATATAAATACCCCGATAGCACAGCTAAGGCATTATTAAAAAAGTGTGCCCAAACCGATACCATTATGTTTCCGCTCCAATAGTACAGGTAGCCAAACAAAACACCCATCATCATAATGGCTAAAAAGTTATATACCTGCAAATGCACGGCTGAAAACAAAAAAGCCACTGTAAATACGGCCATGTGTATGCGGTTGCCAAACAACCGGTAAAACGACTGCATAAATGCCCCCCTAAACAGTAACTCTTCGCCCAATGCGGGAGCAATGGCCATTACACAAAGGTTAAACAATAGCACGGGGATATTATCAGCACGTATAATGGCATTACCGATACTATCGTTGGTTCTTTGCAGGTTCATGGCATCGTTCCACTCGGCAGGCATTGCTATTTGACGGGTAAGGTATGCGATGTATGAAATGATGGGCACCGCAACAACGGCAATCAGAGCCACCAATGCAAACTGCTTTGCCGGCGGGAAAATACGTTTATAGCCAAAGTACTCCGCCGGTTTTTGGCGGGCAAATACTACTGCAAATACCAAGGCTGTGAAAACAAATGCACCTAACGATGATATTAAAAAGTAGATTTTGTAGGCGGGTTTTTTGTTTTCATCCGCCAAATCGGCCAACATTAAATTGGTGTCAAGTTTCACGGGTACTCCGGTGATTAATTCACCTAAATAGGTACCAAGTAAGCTAAACAGCACCCCAAAAGTGAAATAAAGACCCATTAACACTATGATGTGAGACAGGGCTTTAATGGCCGGATTTATTGGGGGCAACGCGGGTTGAGTATTTTCTTCCATCAAAAGCAGTAACTTTGCAAATTAACTGCTTTTAGCCAGAAAAAGTTGGTAAAAATAAGAAACATAGAATTGGGAAGTTTTCCCATACTGCTTGCTCCGATGGAGGACGTAAGCGACCCCCCATTCCGTTATGTGTGTAAACAAAACGGTGCTGACTTGATGTACACCGAGTTTATAAGCAGTGAGGGACTGATACGCCATGCTGCCAAAAGCAAGCAAAAGCTGGATATTTTTGAATACGAACGCCCGATTGGCATACAGCTTTTTGGCAGCGATATAGAAAGTATGCGTGAGGCAGCAAGAATTGCTACCGAAGCAGAACCCGATTTGATTGACATTAACTACGGCTGCCCGGTTAAAAATGTGGCCTGCAAAGGTGCCGGTGCTGCTTTGTTGCAAGATGTGCCCAAGATGGTGGAAATGACCAAAGCGGTAATTGAGGCCACGCACCTGCCCGTAACGGTTAAAACCCGCTTGGGATGGGATGACACCACAAAAAACATTGAAGAGGTGGCGCAACGCTTGCAAGATATAGGCATAGCTGCGCTAACGATACACGGGCGTACGCGTAAACAATTGTATAAAGGCCCCGCAGATTGGACGTTGATTGGTCAAGTGAAAAACAACCCTAATATAGAAATACCCATTTTTGGAAACGGTGATGTGGACAGCCCTGAAAAGGCGCTAGCCATGCGCAACGAATATGGGGTTGACGGGGTAATGATTGGACGCGGCTCTATTGGCAATCCTTGGATTTTTAGGGAAGTGAAGCACTTTATGCAAACGGGTGAAATATTGGCTCCGCCAACATTGAATGAGCGCGTGGACGCCTGCAAAACCCACTTGCTGAAATCCATTGAGTGGAAAGGAGAGAAAACGGGCATTTTTGAAATGCGCCGCCATTATACCAACTATTTTAAAGGGTTTGAAAACTTTAAAAACTACCGCACTACGCTGGTGAGTATAGAAGATGTTGACGTAATTATTGAAACGCTTGAAGAAGTAAGAAGCACTTACAGCAACGTTGAACTGGCCTGCTGATGGTCATCATCACCACCTTTAGACTTCTTTTTCACCTCTGAAGGATTAACTCCGAAGTATTGTTTATAGCAATTTGAGAAATATGAAAGGCTGTTAAAGCCTACCATGCTCGCAATCTCTGAAAGGAAACCTGCTCCTTGCTCAATAAGTTGCTTGGCACGCTCCAAACGGTAATCGCGCACAAGGTTGGTGGCCGTTTTGCCCGTAATTGCTTTTATCTTCTTTTGCACCGCACTGCGGCTATAGCCCATTTCGCGCACAAAATCCTCTACTGAAAAGTCGAACTTATCAATGTTCTTCTCCATAATGCTGTATATCTTTTTGATAAACAGATCGTCCTTGCTCTCAACTTTCAGCTTCTCAGGAATAATGGGCGTGCGGCGCAATTTCTTGCGGGTTTGCACAAGGTTGGTAGCACGCAGCACCAGCTCATCCACATTAAAAGGCTTGGTTATATAATCATCGGCTCCAATTTTTAAGCCCCGCAGTTTACTATCCATCATGGTTTTGGCAGTAAGCAATATCACGGGTATATGTTCGGTTTGAGGATTACTCTTAAGTTTTTCAAGTAGTTCAAACCCATCCATTTTAGGCATCAAAATATCAGACACCACAATATCAGGCTGTTCAGCGGCTGCTAATTCAAGGCCTTCTTCTCCATTTGCGGCCTCGTAAACTTTAAATTTACTTAATTTAAAAATTTCTGCAATGTTCTCACGAATGTCATGTTCGTCCTCTACAATCAGTACCTTGTTCATAGTGTGTTATATAGGTAGTGTTATTTGAATGGTAGTGCCCCGGTTTAGTTTACTTTCAAGTTCAATAGTTCCGCCATGCATCTCAACAAACTGTTTTACAATCACAAGGCCCAAGCCGGTGCCAGGAATGGTGAGTGCATTGCTGCCTCTGTAAAACGATTGAAAAAGGTTCTTCAAATCATTTTCGGCAATGCCTATACCGTAGTCTTTTATTGTAATTTGAACTAATTTTCTTTCAAATTTAATATTTAGTTCGGGATTTTTTTTACCGGCTGAATATTTAAGCGCATTTGAAATTAAGTTGTTTAAAATATGTGAAACCAGCATTTGGTCTATTTTAACATCCCTTGGGGTGCCTTTAAAATTAACAACCGGCTTTCTTACTTCTTCAGGATGCGACTCGCCGTATCGCTCAATTACATCATTAATAAATACTACAAAATCAACCACTTCTGGTTGATACTGTATTTTGCCGCTATCCATGCGCCCCAGCAACAATACGCCTGAAATTAAATCGTTAATCCTGTTTACTTGTTCTAAAATCTTTTTAAAATGGAAACTGAAACGGTCTTTAACATCCGATTTTCTTAGGCCGGGCAAATAACGCACCATCAAATCAGAGCTTGATTTTATGGTTGTGAGCGGCGTGCGAAACTCGTGCGAAATCATGTTAATAAGATTGGTGCGCAACTCTACTAACTCGCGTTCTTTCTCCAGTGCATTAATAATTTCTTCTTCGGCCTTTTTTTGCTGACTAATATCGCGGGTAGCCGTTTGTATCAGTACCGGCCTGTCTTTATCATTATTAGGATCTTGCAAGCCCGCAACCGTTTCTACCCAAACGTAGTGGCCTTTGCGATGTTTTACCCGATAACGTACAAACCCCGGCTGCTTACCTTTGGTTATTTGTCCAAATGCATTTTTAACTCCCTCAACATCGTCGGGGTGCATGCAGGCCCATGCAAAACTGCCCACCAGCGTGCGCGCAGGATAGCCAAGCATTTCTTGCATTGAGGGCGAAACGTATAAAAATCTGCTTTCAGCATCGTGAAGACAGATAATATCTTTTGTATTTTCTGACAACAGCCTGTATCGCTCCTCGCTTTCGCGCAGCTGGGCTTCGGCCAGTTTTTTACTGTTAATGTCAAATATCGACCCTGTAACCCCCGTTAGTTCGTAGTTAGAATCGTATAAACCACGCAACCAAATCTCCGTCCAATAGGCAGTTCCGTTGCTTATCACCTGCATCTCCATCCTGCCCGGTCCTATTTGCTTATTGCGCAATTGTGCAAATACTTGTTCAAGCTCGGCCACGTTAGTATCGGCCAAAAAGTCAACCAGTTTTTTGCCTATACTGTCGCGTATATTTTTGCCGGTAAGGTTTTTCCACGAATTATTTAAAAAAGTTATGTGCCCGCTGCGATCGGTTTCAAAAACTACTTCCTTCAAACTGTTTACCAGCCTTTGGTAGTGTTCTTCCTGCCTTCTTATTTTCAGCTCGTACAACTTCTCCGTCGAAATATCACTGGCCGAACCACTATGCTGCACCACATTTCCGATAGAATCATAGGTAAAGTTTATAGTCCCCTTTACCCACACATAGCGACCCTTTTTGTGTTTGGCCACCGTTTCAAAATCAAGCGCAGCCTGCCGCGATGCAATTGCGGATTTTATGCGCTCCTCAAGCAACTCAGTATCTTCGGTCTTTAATAAATTTTTTATCGGCAGCAAATCACCGCCCCACTCACCCGGCGCATACCCAAAAATGGTATACATACGTGATGATATGTAAGTATTTTTATTTTGAATATCCCATACCCAAAGCCCGTCGGTAGCCCCCTCAATTGCATTCTCTAACTGCCTGTTTTTATTTACCAGTTCAGCAGTAAGGTTGTTTATTTTTAATAAGGCTCCAATATTGTGTGCCAACGATTTTAGCGCCTTTTTCTCGGCTCGCCCCCAATCGCGGGTATTCTCAAGGTCTTCAAAACCTATATAGCCCCACAATTGGTTATCAATAAATATGGGGATAGTAAGCAATGAATATATATTGAGTGTAGATATGACATCCAGTATCTCTTTGTCGAATTTTGAACGCGGGGTAACGGATACCTGATTCCCTTTTTTAAGTATTTCCAGAATGGGTAAAAATGTATGGAAATTAAAGGTTTTAAGCTGGGCAAACTCTTTTGAGTTAAAGCTTTCCTTACGCACCCACTCATGCAAACGTTCAGCAGTTACACGCTTTTTTTCTTCGGTTACTTTATAAATATAAGTCCGATGTACTTGTAATGCCTTGCCAATGGTTTCAAGAACGGTTGGGATACCCTGCGAAGGGTCGGGATTACTAAATAATACCTCAGTGCATCGGGTTATGGCTTTTAACAGGCGGGTTTCAACCAACTCATTTTTTTAGAGCGGGTAATATCAAAAAAGGTAAACTCAAAATGGGGTTCAGCGTTACCGTTGCGGTGCACCTGCGCATTAATTCGGGTTACTAATTCATCTTGTTTAGAGTCTAATATGATCGTATGGCCTTCCCAACTTTTCCCCTTCTGCAAGTTTTCCAAAATTTCGGCATACACCCCCTCGCTTTCAAACAAGTTCTCAAGCCCGCCGTTTGTGTTTAAAATTTCTGCGGTGTACCGAGAAAGCTGCGAGAATGCTGGACTTAGGGAGATGATGTTTCCATTATACCCTGCAAGCACCATTGGCTCCTCTGCCTTGTTTTGCATACGCTGTTTACCCGGTTTGTATTCGTTCTTCTCCTCAACTCCCATTACCAATCCAAAATACAATTATTTACAAAATAAAACAATAATAAAAGCTATGGTGCAATAGTTTGGGTTGACAATCTGTAAACTATATTTGCGGCGTTGAAATTTTTACGCACCCATATCCCCAACGCTATTACTTCGCTCAACCTGTTTTCAGGCTTAGTGGCCATCTACTTGTCGTTCAACGGGCAGCTTGCTGCGGCAGCGTTTTTCATTATTGCAGCCGCAGTGTTTGATTTTTTCGACGGAATGGCCGCCCGCCTTCTAAAAAGCAACAACATTATCGGCAAAGATTTAGACTCGTTGGCAGATGTAGTAAGTTTTGGAGCTGCGCCGGCGTTTATCATCATACATTTAAAAAGTTATTATTACAGGTTATACCCTGCAGAAATAAACCCCAACTATTTGCACATTTCTTTTCACAAGGAACAAATAATGGTGTTTGCTTTTATCATGGTGGTGTTTTCAGCAATCAGGCTGGCTATATTTAATAACGATACACGACAAAGCACCTCATTTATAGGCGTACCAACGCCTGCAAACGCTTTGTTTATCATTTCGTTTGCACTGATAGCCAACTACCAACCGCAATACTTCCCCATCAGTGTTATAGAAAACGCTTGGATGGTAGGCGGTATTTGTTTGTTCTTATCGTATATGTTGGTATCGCCGCTGCCGTTGTTTGCTCTTAAGTTTAAACAATGGGGCTTTAAAGGCAACGAGGTTCGTTACCTGTTTGTAGCCGCCGCCGCTGTGCTGATACTGTTGTTTAAGTTTGTAGCTATACCTATAGTGATAATACTGTATGTACTTACTTCATTAATATTAAATTTTGTCAAAAAACCGAACGTATGAAATATATAGCCGAAATAAATGTAATGCCCCACAAAAACCTGTTAGACCCACAAGGTAAAGCCGTTACAGGTGGTATTCACAGCTTGGGAATGAACGAAATTAACAACGTGCGCGTGGGTAAACGCATCACTTTAGAAATTGATGCCGACACCGAAACTGCTGCCCGTGAAAAAGCAGAAACTATTTGCAAAAAATTGCTGGCCAACCCCGTAATGGAATATTTTGAGGTGGCTGTGCATACTGCATAACCTAATTAAACAATAAGCGGACTTTCGCCCCGATTATACTCTCGTGCAGTAGAACGTATTTGTTTCTACTGCACGCTGCATTAAATACGCTCCCTAACCTTTAACCTAACTATGCGTAATTTTATATTTTTAGTTGCTTTACTATTTGCCGCCTCACTAACGGCACAAAACATTAAGTATGCCCGCAACACCATCAACACCTTGTGCAGCGATGCTTACCAAGGGCGTGGTTATGTAAAAAACGGCGACGGTAAGGCCGCTGAGTTTATTTATAAGGAGCTGAAAAAACTAAAGGGATTTGAGGTACAATACCAGCCCTTTGCATTTACTGTAAATACCTTCCCCTCGAAAATGGAGGTTGCCATTGACGGTAAAAAACTAAAGGCAGGAACGGACTACATGGTAACTCCCGAATGTCCAACGATAAAAGGTAATTACAAGGTTATAGTAGCCGCGCATACTATTTTTGAAACTGAAACTGCCTACAAAGCTTTTATACAAAATTTAAGTACTGATGCTGCCTCTTATTTGGTGGTTATTGATACGTTGCCGGCTAATTTGAGTGCAGAAGCTTTAGGTCGTTTAAAATTATTAAAGACAAACACCGTAAAGGTTGCTGGTTTTATTGATCTGACGAATAAAAAACTAATGTGGTCAGTTGGCATCGAGCAAGCAGCCACCGCTGAACTAATGGTAGCGGATAAAGCTTTTGACAGACAAGCTAAAAAAATAAAACTGAATATTACGGCTGAATTAAAACCCCACAGTACCAACAACGTATTAGGTTTTATAAAAGGCACTGAAAACCCCGACAGTATTATTGTGTTGAGTGCCCACTACGACCACTTGGGACGCATGGGTAAAAAAACCATTTTTCCGGGGGCTAATGACAATGCCAGCGGCATAGCCATAATGCTTGATTTGGCTAATTACTACAGCCAACACCCGCCAAAATGTTCGATGCTTTTTATTGGGTTTGCGGCTGAAGAAGCAGGACTTATCGGCAGTTATTATTACGTGAACTACCCTGTTTACCCGTTAGAACGGATGAAGTTTTTAATAAACCTTGATTTGATTGGCACGGGTGAGAAAGGAATAATGGCGGTGAACGGCTTAGAATTTACTCCTGAGTATAACGCGCTTACGGCCATTAATACCGAAAAGGGGTATTTATCATCGGTACAGGCAAGGGGGAAAGCCGCCAACAGCGACCATTACTGGTTTACTGAAAAAGGGGTTCGGGCTTTCTTTTTTTATTTGATGGGTGATTTCCCGTATTACCACGACCCCGAGGACCGTGCTGAAATTTTGCCTCTAACAGAGTACGAAGATACTTTCAGGCTTATTCGGGATTTCATGGAACACTTACAGCAGTAAGCCTTACTTCTTTTCAAACCCCAGCGAAATAGAATTAATACAATACCGCAAACCTGTGGTATCGGGTCCATCATCAAACACATGGCCTAAATGACCGCTGCAACGGGCACACTGTACTTCAATACGTTTCATACCGTGTGAATAATCAGGGATGGTTTTAATTTTACTACTGTCTATCGCTTTAAAAAAGCTGGGCCAACCGCATCCTGCATCAAACTTTGTAGCAGAGTAAAACAACTCATTCCCGCAGGCTTTGCACACATACACCCCCGAATCCCAAAACTGGTCGTACTCACCTGTATAAGGTATCTCGGTGGCCTTTTCGCGCAACACTTTATATTCATCCTCGGTAAGTTGCTTGCGCCACTCTTCCTCAGTTTTTTCAACCCTTTCGGCTTGTTCAGCTTTTGTAACCTGAACAGATTTTTTAGCACACGAAGCTGAAAAAATCACAATTATTATCACAACAATAGCATGTATAATTTTCATCGTATTTTTAATTTTTTGTAAATAAAAAGCCCGGCCCGTTCTGGTTAATGAAACGTGGGCCGGGCATAAATAAACGGGGAGATTATGGTAATAAAACTTTGTCTACAACGTGTATCACACCGTTAGATTGTTTAACATTATAGGTGCTAATGTTTGCAGTGTTTCCTTTGGCATCGGTAACAGTAATGTTAAAATCGCCGTTCATCATAAAGGTAAGTTCGCCACCGGCAACGGTTTTCAGGGTTGCTTTGCCGTTTCCTTTTTTGATTAGTTTTTTTAGCGCATCAAAATCATAATTGCCTGCCACTACATGGTAAGTAAGTACACTTACTAATGTAGCTTTATTTTCAGGTTTCAAAAGTGTTTCAACGGTACCGGCAGGTAAGTTTTCAAACGCATCGTTGGTGGGAGCAAATACGGTAAACGGCCCTGTGCCTTTTAAGGTTTCTACCAAACCGCCTGCTTTTACAGCAGCTACTAACGTGGTGTGGTCGGCAGAGTTTACAGCATTGTCAATAATATCTTTGTTAGGGTACATTTCTTGGCCGCCCACTTTGGTAGTTTGGGCAGTTGCGGCTGCAAGTCCGGCTATTGCAAATGCAGTTACCAGTAAGGTTTTCTTCAAACTCATTGTCAAGTTTTTCATGGTGTATTGTCTGTTTTGATTGTTTGACAATACCTACGGAGAAACTTCACCCTACGGTTTTATAAATCGTAAAATTTATCTTAACTGTTTATAAATGAAACTCTTAATTACCCTTCGGTGCGGCATAAAACTGCGCCACATTTCTATAGTTTTACCATCCGTTTGCGATGTCATAGTATTCATACCTAGTATGTGTTTAGAGGGTATATCAAGTATTTTAATGTTCATTATTTAGTAATTCTTCGTTTTCTATCTGAAAATCAGCTTCTGTATAAATGTCCCAAACTTGGGTTGAAGAACGGTTATAAATAAAAAAAGTGAAAAAGTGTTGCCAGAATAATTTTTCTGTTTTCGGCATTCTTTTGAAAACCTCTTGGAATTTTAAATTAAAAATAGGAGTATAAGGCAATTGTAGCCCCGCGGCAACAGGTTTAAACATGGGTGCCAGGGCAGTAAACGTAATTTCGGCGCCAGATTCTTTTGCTTCCCATTCAGAATATATCCGCAGCACATCAATGGTGTCCGGATTAAACCCGTAAGTCGTAACCGAATCAATTAAATCATAGATATCATCGGGATTATTTGGGTTAGGATGTTGCGTGTTCACTTTTATACTTACCCTATCCAAAATTTCTTCAATTGTATAGGTAGTGGTCAAGGAATCGTATCGATATGCTTTTAACTGCCCACTAATCCCGTAATTATAAAATTTTATACCCAGATCCCTTATCTCTGATTTACAAAAGTCTATTAGGCCTTTACCTGTTATGGTCGTGAAATTCTTAGCTAAATAATAGTCTATTATATTATTGTAATATTTATCCATCTGTTTTCTCACTTTATTTAAACTCACATACACTATCATCCCGTTTGAATACTCAAGTTTTAATGCACTGTTATCCTGAAAACACAGCTCCGAAGGGTAGTACAATCCTTCGTAAATAAACGTATCTATCAGATCATATATATCGTCAGGATTCATTGGGTTACTGATTTTAACATATCTCTTCTTATAAAGATTATCATAAAAATCCTGTAAGGGGTGTAATTCTTTTAATCCTGAATCTTTATAGATGGGTAGTTTTCCTTCATCAATATTTTCTTTTATTTTATCCATCATCCTCCATGAATGTACGGTAGTATAATTCAGCAGGTCGATAAAATTAAAGTTGGCACGGGCAGGTTCAGGCATTTGCGAAAACAGGTCAGCAGAAATTAAAAAAAAGAGTGTCGTTACAAATAGTTTAAGGTGTTTCATACAGAAAGAAATAGCAAACTTGGGCAAAAGATACGTAAAGCCTAAATGATTACCCTTTTTAAACATATTCCCTCGATATTTACAACGTTTCTATCACAAACACACCCTTTCGTACGTTTACTTAATGCAACTTAAAGGTATCCATCACTATCTTTGGTAATAAATTTGAGGGTTAACAGGCAAATGGCACAAGGCACTAATTATGAAATACTGATAGCCAAGCTGGATGAGTTTATACGCAAGTATTACAAAAACAAACTCATACGCGGCACTATATATACCATAGGCATACTGCTGCTGGCCTTTTTGGCAGCATCGGTACTTGAGTACTACGGACGTTTGAACAGCGCATGGCGCGGTATTTTGTTTTTCGGTACGCTGGGTCTTACCGGTTATGTGCTTACCCGTTTCATTTTTATTCCTCTTGCCAAGCTGTACCGCATCGGTCAGTTAATCAGTTACGAGCAAGCCTCAGCGATTATCGGCCAACACTTTACTGATGTTCAGGATAAACTGCTAAACACCCTGCAACTGAAACACAGTGCTGATAACGCCCCCACACAATCAGTGTTGATAGAAGCCAGTATCAACCAAAAAATTGCCGAATTACAGCCCGTCCCCTTTAAAGCCGCCATTAACCTCAACGCCAACTATAAATACGCCAAATACGCTCTTATCCCCTTATTGCTGTTTATTGTCGTGCTGTTTACCAACAGCCGCATTATTACCGAGGGAACCAACCGCATAGTTAACTACGGGACATTTTTTGAAAAACAAGCCCCGTTTACCTTCAGCATTTTGAACAAAGCCCTGCAAACCATGCAAAACGAGGACTTTGTATTGAAACTGAAAGTAAGTGGTGATGAATTGCCCGCCGAAGTGTTTTTGGAGATTGACGGTAACCGCTTTAAAATGGAGAAAGACGACAAGCTAAACTTTAGCTACACGTTTAAAAACCTACAAAAAACCACTGATTTCCGATTTTTTGCCAGCGAATACTACTCAAAAGAAAGCAGCTTAAAAGTACTGCCTAAGCCTTTGGTAAGCGGTTTCCAAACTGTATTGGAATACCCCGCCTATTTAGGCAAAGCTTCTGAAACCATACAAAATGCCGGCGACCTTACCCTGCCCCAAGGCACTGTGGTAAAATGGAAATTTACCACCCGTAATGCCGAGCAGTTAAACGTTAAATTTAAAGACACTCTTTTACAAATACTGCCCAAAAACGGCAACCGTTTTGAGTTTTCGCGTCGCTTTATGGGTGAGAATTATTACATCGTAAAAGCCGCTAACCGCGAGGTAAGCAGCAACGATTCGGTATTGTACAACATTACCGTAATACCCGATGCCTACCCTACCATTAAAGTAGAAGAAACCCGCGACAGCTTTAGTACCAAGCTGGTGTATTTTGCCGGTGAAGCCGCCGATGATTACGGAATCAACCGCATTACTTTCAATTACAAGTTTTTGAAAAGCGAAGACCCTGTGAAAAAGAGCCAACCCATGCAAACCATCGGGATTAGCTCAACAGGGGCACAAGACCGCCGCTTCTACCACATTTGGGATTTGGCGCAGATAAACCTGCAACCTGCCGAAGAAATTGAATACTACTTTGAAGTGTTTGATAACGATGGTGTGAACGGAATAAAAAGCACCAAAAGCATGGTGAAAACCTTCCGCGCACCTACCCTAAAAGAGATTGAAGCCGATATTACCCAAAGCAGCGAGGCATTGAAAGACAAGATGACCGAGGCGATGGAGCAAACCAAGAAGATTGACAAACAAATACGCGACCTTCAAAAGAAACTGGTTGAAAAGAAAAATCTTACTTGGGAGGACAAGAAGCAGATTGAGGATTTATTGAAAAAGCAGCGCGACCTTGAAAAGCAGATTGAAGAATTGAAGATGGAGAACCTTGAGAAGAACATCAAGGAGAACGAATACAAGAAGCTGGACCAAGAGATGCTGGATAAGCAAAAGGAACTGAACAAGTTGTTTGACGAGGTATTTGACGACAAGATGAAGGAGATGATGAAGCAACTTGAACAACTGATGCAGCAAGAGAACAAAGACCAGTTGAAAGAAGAGTTGGACAAGATGGAGTTGAACACCAAAGATGCCAACAAACAACTTGACCGTATGCTGGAGTTGTACAAGCAAATGGAGGTAGAGAAGAAGTTTGACGAGGCTTTGGAAAAAATGGATGAGCTGGCCGATAAGCAGGAAAACCTTGCGGATGAAACTGAAAAGCAACCCGATGCAACTAAAGACCCTGAAAAACAAAAAGAACTGGAGCAAAAGCAAGAAGATCTGAATCAGGAGTTTAAAGACCTGCAAAAAGATATTGATGCGCTTGAAAAACTAAACGAAGAGTTGGAAGAACCCAAAGAGTTGGGGTTGGATGAGAAGGATATGGAAGAGGTTGAGAAGGACATGGAGGGCAGTAAGAAAGACCTTGAAAAGAAAGACAACAAAGAGGCTACAAAAAAACAACGCAAGGCTGCCAAAAAGATGAAGGAGAAAAAAGAGGAGTTGCAGCAGCAGATGGAAGCCAAAGACAAAGAGCAGCACGTTGAAGACTACAACACCTTGCGTGAGATAATGGACAATTTGGTGGAGCTTTCGTTTGAGCAGGAGAAGGTGATGGAAGCCATGCGCAGCGTTACAGGCTACAATCCCCAGCTGGTAGAGCTTACCCAAAAACAACGCAAAATAAAAGACGACGCAAAGATTATTGAAGACAGCTTGCTGGCTTTGAGCAAACGTGTGGTGCAAATGCGTACCTATATCAACAAAGAAGTTGGCGAAATGAACGCCAACATGGATAAATCGTTGAAATCATTAGGATTGCGCCAAATACAGCTGGGACGCAGCTACCAGCAGTATGTGATGACCAATATGAACAACCTTGCCGTGATGTTGAGCGAAGTGTTGAAGAATATGCAGGAAGATATGAGCGGACAAAACGGCAAAGGCGAACAACAGGATAATAACGCCCGTAAAAAGAAGAAAAAAGGCAAAGACGCTTCTGCCCTACGCCAAATGCAGGAAGAGCTTAATAAGCAGTTGAAGGACATGAAGGAGGGCAAAAACAAAGGCAAGGGCGATAAGGGTAAAGATGGAGAAAAAGGCAAGGACGGGGAGAAAAACAAAGGCGAAAACGGCAAAAACGGACAGGGCGAGAACGGAGAAGAAGGCGAAGGCGGCATGAGCAGCAAGGATTGGGCTAAAATGGCCGCCCAGCAAGAAGCATTGCGCCGTTACCTGAGCGAACTGGAGAAACAACTGAAAGAAGAAGGAGGAGAAGGTGCTTTGGGCGATTTGAAGAAAACGCAGGAAATGATGGAAGAAGTGGAAAAGGACTTGGTGAACAAAAAACTAACCCTTGAAACACTGAAACGCCAGCAAGAGATACTTACCCGTATGTTGGAACACGAACGCGCCGAAAAAGAACGCGAAACCGATAACCAACGTAAGAGCAACGAGGGTAAAGAGCTGGAACGCAAACTGCCCCCGAGCGTTGAAGAATACCTGAAACAAAAGAACCGCGAGCAGGAATTGCTAAAAACCATTCCGCCTAATTTGAAGGATTATTATAAAAACAAAACCCGCGAGTACTTTAAAGAAATTGGCGGCGAATAACCCCTTAAAAGCAGCAAATACCTACTTTTGAAGCATGAACCAGGTATTTGCTGCAAATCTTCCTTTACTGAAAAACATATACGGCGAAGCTGCCATTGATGAAAAAGAGACAACCCTGCAACGGTTGTTTATGGAAACCGAAACCGCTTGGCAAGCCAACCTGAAACGCCTGAAAGGTTTCACGGTTAAATACATACTGATTACAGAAGCTCCTTGTACTGAGGGGGACAATACCCAATATTTTTACAACCGCATCGAAAGCTCGTTCCATACCAAAATATGGAAAGGTGTGTTTGGAGATGCTCCTATCCCTGAGGATATGGAAACAGCCTATAAAATGCTGTCTGAAAAAGGCTTTTTGTTGATTGACTCTATCCCCTTCTCGCTAAAGTTTGCAGGCAAACGCGATAAGAAACCTTATACCACGCTAATTGCCAACAACACTGCCGTGCTGGCTGAAAAACTAAGCAATAAAGACCTTACCATTGCCCCTGATGCCATTGCTGCTTTTGCTTTTAAAGTGAACGCACAAAAGATGATTGCAGCCACGGGTGGTAAACTAACCCTTGCAAACGGGCAGGAAATACTTTTGAGTGCTGATAACATCGCCGCCGATGCTTCGGGTTATACCAACAGTGCGTTGCTGCACAAAATATTCGGGTTGGGGTAATACTTCAAAAACATCCCCCTCCTGTATCCTCCCCAATGGGAGGACATTGTGGTGCAATCGTATCACACAGACTACTATCGCGTATTCAACAAACGCTCACTGTTCAATATCCCCCGCAAGCGGGGGCAGGGGGTGGATTAAACTATACTAAATCTCAAAGTTAATTCCGTCTTTTTCCAGTTGTTGGTAGCGTTGTTTATTGAAGCTGAACAGCTTACCGGGACGACCTGCCCCTTCTGATTTAGCAATCTCGTTGGTAGCATCTAAAATTCCCAATGCCATCACCTTTTTTGAGAAATTGCGGCGGTCAATCTCCCTATCCAGCAAAGTGGTGTACAATCTCTCCAAATCAGCAAATGGAAACTTCTTATCCAGCAACTCAAACCCAATGGGTTGGTACCTTATTTTAGCCCGTACACGGTTAATACCCGTTTGCAAAATTTCAGCATGGTCAAACGCCAGCGAAGGCAACTCTTTTATATTGAACCACTGCGCGTTTTCAGCATCGGCACTGGCTTTTAATTTTTGATAATCGGCTGATTTAACCAATGCAAAATAAGCCACCGAAACCACCCTGTAGCGCGAGTCGCGGTTAGGGTTGCCAAACGTGTACAACTGCTCAAGGTAGTTCACACTAATACCTGTTTCCTCGGCAAGTTCGCGGTGCACGGCATCTTCAAGGCTTTCATCCGTATGCACAAAGCCCCCCGGCAGCGCCCAGTTGCCTTTATAGTCGCCATATTTGCGCTGCACCAGCAATACCGATACTCCGTCGCTTTTTGAGTAGCCAAAAACAACGGCATCAACAGCCACTTTTATATTTTGGGGTGCATTCATTTGGTGTTGCAAGATAAAACAAGCAAATAGTATCTTCCGCACACAGTTATTATGTACTTGTTAATACCCGGCCGCCACCTACTGCTCACCAATTTTCAGTTCAATTATATCAACACCCTTGTGCAAGAAGGGTTACAAGATCAAAAGGATGTATATGGAAACCCCATTACCCTACAAGAACCCATTGAGGCGGTGGTTTTTGCCGTAACATCGGCCAATCACAGCAATACACGCCGTAACCCCCTGCCCTTTTACCTTCGGGCAATTTCTATACAAGGTTTCGGCAATCAACTTACAATACCCGTTTACATATATGGGATAGACGATGTAGGCAACCTGCCCAATTTTGCTTCATACACTATAAAGCGCATCCGCCACGACAGTGATTTGCAACTGGACATTAACCCTGCCAACACAGCGGTAATCTGCTCTACCCCTGTACTAACTATGTATGCGGAGTTAGGTTACACCATACTTCCGGCAGAGCTTACCAATATTAACACTTGGGAGTACAAAGCTCCTATGCCTTGGGACATTGTGGAGCGGATTGCCAATAGTGAAAACTGGACGAAAGACGCTTGGATTAGCGAGCATATTCATCCCGCATCGCACAAAGTATGGACACAGTATGCGCTGGGTGAAAAAGTACAGCTATTGTTTAAAGATGCAATGATTGGCAACGACGGCGACCTGACGGAAACAAGGGATTATAACGTGTATGTGCGCCAAATGGATGACATAGCCGAAATGAAGTTTGATGATACGGCAAGGTATATACAACAGGGACGTATTGGCGATATTGGTTGTGCAGTAGGCTCGTGGATACGGTTGGCTTGCAAGCAGGAAAAATTGCGCGAAAGCGATTTTTACGGGGTAGAGGTTTCGAGGTATTTGTTTGAGTTGTGCCAACAACGCAAACTAAACGGTGAGTTTGCAAACCCCTTTGTGTTTTTCTCGCAAAAGAATGCCGTTACAGGATTAGTGTTTGAGCCTAACAGCATGAACACTATACACACTTCATCGCTTACGCATGAGATTGAATCGTACGGAAGTCGTGAAGATTTGCTGCAATTTATTAAAAACAGGTTTGCAGAGCTTGCCTCGGGCGGGGTTTGGATAAACCGCGACGTGGTAGCCCCTTACAATAAACACCGCGAGGTATATCTGTGGCTAAATGATACAGACGGGTACGACCAAGATGTTTTTAAGGAGGTAGAGGAGCGAAAAGAGTTATCGGCACACTTGCGCGGCCTATCTACCTATGCAAGGTTTTTACGATTTGCAAACGATTTTAGAGCCACCGAAAGCTATAAACTGGAATATACCACTGAAGAGAGGGACGGTAAAAAGTTTGCCGTAACCAGCCTGCAAAATGCTGCCGAGTTTATGAGCCGAAAAGACTACACGGATAACTGGCGCAGCGAAATGCACGAAACGTTTTGTTTTTGGGATTTTGACGAGTGGCAACAGCAATTAAAAGACGCCGGGTTTGTTATCCATCCCGAATCGGCGGCTTATACCAACGAGTGGATTGCCGAACACAGATGGAAAGACAAAGTAGCGTTGTTTGAACTTGAAAACGGAAACCTTGTACCCATAAGTTACCCGCCAACCACCATGATACTGATTGGCGAAAAACAATAATTACAAGGGGTTTAAATCTTCGATATCGACAATACCGTTTTGGATGGCGAAAATAACCAGCCCGGCAGTGTTTTTACAGTTGGTTTTTTGCAACAGATTGTTTCGGTGCCCATCAACCGTGCGGGGACTTACAAATAGTTTATCGGCTATTTCCTGCGTGGTGTATTGAGCACAAATAAGGGTAAGTACTTCCTTCTCCTTTTTGGTGAGGTACAGATTATCGAATACGCTTTTTACCGGCGTTTTGTTGCCTTGCAGCATATTTTCGTTAATCAGCTTCATCACCACCTCATCGTAGTAATAACCGTTTTCCATCACCCCGCGTATGGCATCAATCACCTGCTTGCTGCTACTGTCTTTTGAAAGATAGGCCGAAACTCCGGCATCAATCATATTTATCACAAACGATTTGCTGAAATAACTGCTAAGGGCAATAATTTTAATTTGCGGATAGCGTTTCCTAATCTCTTTGGTACTCTCAACCCCGTTCAGTTCGGGCATTTTCAAGTCCATAAGCACCAAATCGGGCAAAGGTTGCTGCGCTAATTTATCAATTAAAATTTTACCGTTTTCGGCTTCAAAAATAATTTCAAAATCTTCTTCGCCCTTTAATAACGCCGCAACACCTGTTCTAAACAGGGCTTCATCGTCGGCAATTGCAATACGGATAGTGTGTGTGTTCATAGGGGGTATTTAATTAATAATAAAACGCCCATTCCTTTTCCTTCTTCGGTCTTGTATTTCAGATTTGCATTTAGCATTTCGGCACGGTTTTCAATATTTTGCAAACCAAGACCTTTACCGGCCTTTTCTAAATCAAACCCTTTACCATTGTCTCTATACGAGTAATAAAGCCCTTTTTCGCTTTCAGCAAGTTCAAGGGCAAGTTGAGTAGCTTTTCCGTGTTTAAGTGAGTTATTAACTAACTCTTGCGAAATTCTGAAAATATTTAACTGTTGTTCTTCACTAAAATGGCTTTCGTCTATTTCAACCTCACATTTGGTCTCCACTCCGCCACCTACCGCCACATCTTCAAACAGTTCTTTAAGCGCTGCGCCCAAACCGAATTTCTCTAACACGGGCGGCAGTAGTTTGTGCGAAATCTGGCGGGTGCTTTGTATGGTTTTAGAGGTGAGCGACAAAATACCGTCGGCCAAAACAGGTTTAGGGCCTATTTCATCAGCAAGGCGGCTGGCGTTTTGATAAATAATGGTAAGTGCGGCACCAATATCGTCGTGCAAATCGCGGGCAATGTTTCTTCTTTCTTCTTCTTGCGCCATCAGCACCGCGTGCAGCATTTGCGTTTTGTGTTTCAGCTCCATTTCATTGCGTTTTATCTCTTCGCTTAAGATTTTCTTTTTAGAAAATGTATAGATGAACACCACCGTTAAGGCCAACAGCAATGCCATTAATACAAAAAACACAATAAGGTTTATAATATTCTCTTGGCCGGGTATAGGGTTTTCCATATATCCACAAATATCAGCAATACAAAAATGATATGCAGTAATACATTTAAAATCCAAACCACCATTTGGGGAGCCAAATCCATTTTGGCCAAATAATCACCAAATAGAAAAATTACCGAGGAGCCTGAAAAATATATGAGAATAGCAGCATTTATGAGTGGGAAGCGAACTTTTTCTTTTCCCACTATTGAATACAAATAAAAAAAAACTGCATACCCAACAAACAAGAGGTTGGTTATAAAATATAACAAGCCGCCCAATTGAGCAATCATGTTATTCCAATGAATTAAGTATTGAGAAACTAAGTATGCAGTTGCTATTACAGCGGAAACAATTATAACGTAACTAATTTGATTATTGCCAAACAACTTAAAGTAATAACTGGTTATCCATATTAGCTGTACAAAAAGAAAAATATGAAAAATTTGCGTATTTGGAATAGACAGCTTACCCATAATCAGTGAAACTGCACCTACGACAAATACAAGAGGCTCAAAAATAGAAAACACCTTTAGTGTATCTGGTAGTTTTCCATAGTTCTTGAGCAGTATTATCGTTAAAAAAAAATACAGGGCTATATCAAGATATGTTAAAAAATGATATAGCCCAAATAGTGTATTTTGCATAACACGTTACAGTACTTCTTCTTCAGGCTTCCTGCCACTCAAAGGCCCAGTGCCGCATACAGGAGGACAAGGCTGAGTAAAATCATAAATGTGCTGCCCGTGTACAGGATTCACCATTGTTTGACCGGTATCGTCAACCCCAACCAACATAAATTTATATTCACCTTCTGGGGTAATACCTAAAACGCCACGTGCATTTGCCACGCCCATTTCATCAATTACTTGTTGCAAATCGGCCAAAGGAATTAAAAAGCTCTTTAATTTCATTGGATCAAATGCTTGACTGGTAGATGCAATCCAGTTTTGTTGCCAAACTTCAGCTTCGGGAAGGGAAATAGTGTTTACTGCCATATTGATGTGTGTTTTATATGTACCAAAGTTAGTTTTCTTTAGGGTTATTGCAACAGGTGATGTACATAAACCTTTTGTTAATTCTGCTATCCACTCACCAAATCAATTTTTTAGCTATTAATTATTTTTTTGTTGCAAGCAGATAAAAACATCTGTTTTTTACTTCCGTTAGAAGTAACCGCATTTATGTGGTTTTATCACCTGTCCTTTGTTAAACATTTGAGTCGTATTTGTTTATCACAAAACATACGCTCAATTAATTTTTAACCACTTTAACTATCAAAATTATGACTGCATCTGCACAAACACTAAGCGGTTGGTCGGCTCCAAGGGAGCTTACAGACCGCGCAACCCGTAACATGCCTGCTTTGGCAACCAATGGCAGCCTTATCTGCATGGCTTGGAGAGGCTTGGGTCAAGACAACATTTGGGTATCTGTATCAAACGACAACGGACATTCATGGACTGCCCAAAAAGAACTTACTGACCGTTCTACTGCCAATGCTCCTGCATTGTGTGTAATTAACGGCAGGTTTATCATGGCTTGGAGAGGAACCGGACAGAACAATATTTGGACCTCATACTCAACTGACGGCTTAAACTGGAGCGCACAAGTTGAGCTACAAGACCGTGCTACTACTAACAATCCATCGTTGGCCGGTGTTGATGGCATAGGCGCTGTAATGGCATGGCGCGGACTTGACCAAGCTAACATCTGGATTTCTACTTCGAGTGACGGTATTACCTGGAGCCCACAAGTTGAGCTGCAAGACCGCGCCACCCAAAGCGGCCCTGCCGTTAGCGGAACCAACACCCAAGGCGGTTTGTTTGCCATGCTATGGCGTGGCTTAGACCAAGATAACCTTTGGAAATCAAACTCACAAAACGGTGCTAACTGGAGCCCCCAAAGCGAGATTACTACCAGTGCTACTGTTGACAGCCCCGGCTTAACTCACTCTGATTCATTGGGTGTATTTTATGCAGGCTGGCACGGATTAAATGCGCCAAACAACCCCAACATTTTTGTATCGTGGTCAACTGATGGCATTAACTATGCCCCGCAAGTGGATACAGGTATGCAATCGCAAAACGGGCCTGCACTAACACCCGCGGGCAATGGTTTGTTGATGGCATTTAGGGGACAAGACAAAAACAATATTTTTGTTGCTAACCTAAACTCGTAATACACTAAACTACTGCTCTGTAGGCCGGTTGTGCAATGTGCACACCGGCCTTTTTATTTACAACCTTTCACGTCGCTTTGGGTGATATAACTTTTTAATCTTATTGTTGTTGTTTATTTTAACATATAAAGTCCATGTTGTACCATAAAACATATAACCACCCCACATCGCAGGTATGGGTAGTGTTTGTGCACGGTGCCGGTGGCAGCTCAAACGTTTGGTACAAACAGGTAAAAGATTTTAGGACGCATTTTAATGTGCTGCTGATAGACTTGCGCGGACACGGTAAATCGCAAAATGTATTTAGTGAAGTATGGCAAAGCAAGTACACGTTTGAAGATGTGAGCAAAGACGTATTGGATGTACTTGATTTTTTGAAGATACAAAAGGCACATTTTGTTGGCATTTCGCTGGGCACAATTATCATAAGAACGATTGCCGAAATAAACCCTGAACGCATAGAATCGCTGATATTAGGAGGCGCAGTTACCCGCCTCACCATTAAATCGCGCATATTGGTAAATGTGGGCAATGCTATTAAACGTCTTATCCCGTATATGTGGTTGTACAAAATTTATGCGTGGATATTACTACCCAAAGCCAACCATGCGCAATCGCGCAACTTGTTTATAAAAGAAGCTAAAAACCTATACCAAAAAGAGTTTTTACGCTGGTTTAAACTTACCAAAGACTTGAATCCGCTGCTTAAACTGTTTAGGGAGAAGCCTTTGCAATTGCCTATTTTTTATGTGATGGGCGAAGAGGATTATATGTTTTTGGAACCTGTGCGCGAAATGGTAAAAACACATCTTAACAGTACTTTGTATGTGATTGAAAATTGCGGTCACGTGGTAAATGTGGAACGTCCCGAAGTATTTAACAGCGTAGCAATAGGGTATATAGCCGCTTTTGAAACAAACGCAGGCTAAGGTTTGGCGTTTCCATTAATCATTTATGCTTAATGTCTTTTTAACTCATATTGCTTAGATTTGCTATTAATGAAAAAGTTTGCCTATATACTATCGGTGGTGGGGGCATTTATAGCCCTGCAAAGCGGGTTGTATGCGCAAAACAAAAAATACACCCTCACAGGCACGGTGTATGATTCTATCACGGCAAAGCCCATAAATAAGGCAATGGTGCTGATTTCAGGCACTAAATATCTTGATAGTTCTGACTCTGACGGTTCATTTAAAATTGACAACTTGGTGCCGGGTACTAATAACCTTGTTGTTACTGCACCGGGCTATGATACCGGTATGATGCGTTTTGAAATACGCAAAAACATGAAGCTGAATGTGAAGTTAATGCCACAGCCTAAAGATACTTTAACCAACACAGGCAAAAAAGATACAGTGGCAAAGGCTGATAGTGCAAAAAAGCTCCCCCTTACAACTGAAAAAATTGAGAAGAAACAAAAGGAAAAGAAAAAGAGACACGCGCTAACGGATGCGGATAAGGAGCAAATGCGTGTATTGATTGAGGATGTGATTTTCTCAAAATCAATATATTTTCAGAAAATTAAGGATAAAAAGAAAAGTGTGTGGCTATCGGGCAGTTTCTCTATTGATACCGGATATTTATACGAGTTTGAGGCAAAATTCTCAAAGAAACCCGAAGGCGGTTTTGAGTTATTATGGCTTGAATTTGAAATGAAAGGCCGAAACATGAACGGGCCACAATGACCCGAAAAGAATTTATAGAACTTACAGGGCTAACTATGGCAACTTTTTGTGTTGGCTGCACTAAAATCGATTTTTTGCCTCAGGAAATTATTGCTACGCAAGATACAGGCTATCGTGATACTGCCGAACGCCGACCGAGACCAAGTTTGCAGGGACCTCACCCCCCTCCTCCCCCTAAATTTGATTTTACGATTGATTTGGATAATGCAACCAACGCTGCCTTGCTTATTGATGGCGGGTTTATGCATTTTGAAACGATAATTGTGGCCCGAACCCTTGCCGGACAATATATAGCTGCGCAAAAAAACTGCACACACAATGGGGTTGAGATTAATTATAACGGCACCAATAACCGGTATGAGTGCCCCGGGCACGGCTCTGTGTTTGCTAATGATGGTAATGTGCTGTTAGGGCCAGCCCAAACAGCTCTTAAAACTTATAAAACCCAACTAAACGGTAAGTTGCTGCGCGTTTTTGAGTAGCCGTTTTCGCTACTATAGTATGGATGAGTAATAAATTAAACACAGGGTTAAAACCACTGCAAACACTATGGCTATATAAAACTTTCGGCAAGTTTGCGCATTTCGGGGCCTGCGGCTTTTTTCTCATACAAAATGCGGTAAATGGTATTTAGCAAGGGCATTTTATAATCCAACTCTTTGCAAATTTCATACATGCTTAAGGTGGCATAATACCCTTCGGCCACCATACTCATTTCAAGCTGTGCGGTTTTTACGCTATATCCTTTACCAATCATATTGCCAAAGGTGCGGTTGCGGCTAAACTGGCTGTAAGCAGTAACCAGCAAATCACCCAAATAAGGGCTTTGTTCAATATGGCGGTCGCGGTTACCCACGTGGTCAAGAAAATTTTTCATTTCCTCCATGGCATTTGTAATCAGTACCGCCTGAAAATTATCACCATAGCCCAGCCCGTGGCAAATGCCCGCTGCAATGGCATAGATGTTTTTAAGTATTGATGCATACTCAACCCCCACAATATCCTTGCTTACTGTGGTTTTTATGTACCGTACCGATAGCATATCGGCCACCAATTGGGCATTCTTTTTTGAGGCTCCGGCAATGGTAAGGTAGCTAAGTTTTTCAAGGGCAACCTCTTCGGCGTGGCAGGGACCGGCTATCACAACAATCTTCTTTTCCGGAATATCAAACTGCTGACGGAAAAAATCATTCAGCACTTGATGGGTTTGCGGCACCACCCCTTTAACTGCCGATACCATGATTTTTCCTTTTAGGGCGTTTTTTGGTAAATTTTTAAAAGCATCGTACACAAATGCAGAAGGAATGGCCGTAATAATAATATCGGCTTCCGTTATTACCCACTCAAAATCGCTGCTTAAATCAATTTTTTCAGTAGGTACGGTAACTGAGTTGATGTAGTTGGGGTTATGGCGGTGTTTCTTTATGTATTCAATATTCTCTGGGTTGCGAAGCCACCAAATCAGCTTCGCCCCGTTATCGTGGTACTTGTCCGTTAGGATTTTTATAATTGCGGTGGCCCAACTGCCGCCGCCTACAACAGCTACTTTCATTCTACAGGCTAAACCACAAAAGTACGGGTTTTTAAAAACATGGCACCAAATGTTATTTAGTTTCCCCCGATAGTAATTTAAAAAGCGAATGCCTTTTAGTAATCATGTGTACTTTTTTATAGTATAATGATTGACTTGTAATGTTTTGATTGTTTTGGCAATAATTCATAAAGCAGTCTTTCATCGAAAATTCACTGCAAGAGAATTCATTTATTATATTAAACCATATTTTGCATACTATTAACTATCATCAAACTATCATTACTTAACTTACCAAAAACATGAAAAAAATTCTATTAATTGTTTTGGCGTTAACAGGGTTAACGGCAAAAGCGCAGTATTTCCATCACATTTACGGAACAACCGATGGCGAGAAACTTTCATCGGGTATTAATACCAATACACTTGGCTTAGGACATTTTTTGGTCGGCCATAACGGGCAAAACGGCTTGGCGGTTTCGCGAACTGATGTAAATGGCAATGTAACAGGTGCGCCTTATTTTGACGGATGGTACACCCTGTTTAGTTCAATTACAGGTGCACAAGTTTATGTTGATGAATCGGAAGCTTTTGAAATGGACAACGGCAACGGTTTTGGCATTGTTGGAAAATTTCAAGATTTAAGCATAGGGACACCAAACACAGGTATTTTCTATATGCAGTTAACCCCTACCGGCGGGGTATCAAACATTTTTACATACATACCATCGGGGGTTACCAGCATTGTTGATATTTTTAATGTGGGTGCTGTAGCTGAATCGGCATTAAGCGGCGGAAAGGATATATACATTACAGGTTCTGCCTATGGAAGCGGCAACTTATTTGCCTATGCAATGAAACTTGATGTGGCTTCAGGCGGCATCAGGTGGTCGTGGATATATGATATACAACTGGCTTCAGGTACAGGCTCGGCTTATGCATATTCTAGGGATATTATTGAAAGTCCATATACACCAAGCGGTGTTAACGAGGCAGTACTTGTAGGGCAATTATACGACCCCACGGGCAGTTCATTGCCCGATGCGTTCAGTTTGCGTGTTGATGCAAGCACAGGCATTCCCGTTACAAGTGCTGCCGATATTTACGGTACAACATCATCAACGGATGAGATTAACTCTATAAGCATAGCAAATGCTACCGCAGGAGGTAGCGATGGCTTTATTTTAGGCGGAGCCAGCGACGTTAACGGCAGCGAGGATTTTTGGTTGGTAAAAACCGATCAAAGTTTAAATCCATTATGGGGAAGTTTACATGATTACAATGGCAATGCCGGAACAGAAAACGTTTGTAACGATGTGATTGAACGTTTAAATACCAGTGGTAAATATGAGTACTATGCAGCCGGATATGTGCGCAATGGGTTGTTAGGCGGAACATACGATATGGTGGTTGTAAAAACCAACGATGCCGGGGTAAGCACCGGTATGGGACAGTTTACCTACGGTGATAAATTTACTGATTACGGTATTGCTATCGACCAATATAATGGAACGGGTGCAGACGGTATTAGTGTGTTTGGTTTCCGCGGAACAAACAGCGCTCCTATTATTAACGGTAATTATGACATGTATTTAGTGAAAGCCTACTTTAACGGGGAGAGTCCTTGCAACCAAAAAATAGTTGATGCTCCTAATGCATCTGGTCCGGGTAAATTAACCTCAGTATCAGTTAACTTGGTTGATCGTTTGGTACCCTTAACCATGTTTAATTGGGCACAAACTACAGCAAACAACCTAAACATTTGCTTTGCTACCAGCCTTGGAGCAGGTAGCAACGCTCGTGTAGCTCCTGCTGAACCTAAGGGTGATAAGCAAGCGGTGGTAGCTCCCAACCCTATGCAAAGCGGCACACAAGCCATTGCTGTTTCAGTAGAGGTTGAGCAGGCAACTACTGCCCAAGTAACAATTTATGATATGCTGGGCAGGCAATATTATGCGGGTAATGTTGAACTTGCAAAAGGAAACAACACATTGCCTATTGATATTAGCAAATCAAACATGAGTGCGGGCACTTATACAGTTAGTATCACCGTGAACGGTGAAAGAAAATCTATTCTACTTTTAGTAGAATAATTAAACTATACCAGTTATTAACTACAAAGGGAAGTTGTGTATGCACAACTTCCCTTTGCTGCTTTTAATATGTATGCCACACATAACCAAACACTTAAACAATACTTGTTTTTTTTATTATTTTAATTGCTTTAACTTGCAAGCAGTTCTTTTAAGAACAATTTAATCTATCTATCAGACGCATGAAAAAACTATTACTAATTGCATTGGTGTTAACAGGGTTAACAGCAAATGCGCAGTATTTCCACCACATCTACGGAACTACAGACGGACAAAAACTTTCTTCAGGTATTAACACAGACCCTGCCGTTTTAGGCGACGGGCACTTTTTGGTTGGCCATAATGGTCAGAACGGACTATCGGTTTCGCGCACCGACGGTACCGGGAACATTACAGGGGCTCCCTATTTCAACAATCAGTACCTTTTAATCAGCACAGTAACTGGTAATGTTGTAAACGTAAGCGAATCAAAAGCTTTTGAAATGAACAACGGCAATGGTTTTGGTATCATCGGCCAATTTGCTGATTATTCAGTTTCACCGGCAAATACCGGCGTTTTTTATTTGCTGATGGACCCATCAGGAAACGTGAACGTAATCTACACATACATACCTGCCGGCGGCGGTACCGGTGTTGATGTGTTTAGCGTTGGCGGTATTTATGAATCAATCTTCTCTGGCGGTAATGAAGTGTATGTAACCGGAACGGTAACAACTACCAACAGCACTTTAGACCCTTTTGCAATGATGATTGATGTAAACTCGGGCACGCTTATTTGGAGCGGTATTTATGATATTGTTTACAGCACAGGACCCGGTATTGCTTTTGGTAAAGATGTAATTACCAGCCCCTACTCACCCACCGGTAACAAAGAAATTGTAATAGTGGGCGAAACCCGCGAAAACGTTTCGGGAGCTACCCCTGACGGGTATATGCTAAGGCTGGATGCATCTAACGGTAACCCTATGGCTGCCGTTAACTTGTACGGTACATCGGCCTCATCAGACGGGTTTAATGCCATTGATATTGCCCAAAGCACCAAGGGTGGAAGCGATGGTTACATTATTGGCGGATATAGCGACAGAGCCGGCAGCGAGGATTTTTGGTTAAACAAAACCGACCACGTGGGTAACACTTTGTGGGCAACCATACACGATTACAACGGTAATGCCGGTACTCAGAACGTATGTAATGATATTATCGAACGTAAAAATACGTCGGGTAATTTTGAGTATTATGCTGCCGGATATGTTTACAGGGGTCTTATGGGCGACTATGACATTTTAGTGGACAAAATTGAGGATGGCGGAAGCACCAGCGGTTTTGGCCAGTTTACTTATGGCGACCGCCGCATTGATTATGGTATTGCTATTGACCAATACAACGGTACCGGAGCTGATGGTATCAGCGTGTTTGGTTTTAGGGAAGGTGCTTCAAGGCCTATTATCAATGGTAATTACGATATGTATTTGGTAAAAGCCTACTTTAACGGCGAAACCCCTTGTAACCAACGCATTGTGGATGTACCCATTGTAAGCGGTCCGAAATTGTACACAACCACCGGAGTAAACTTTGTTGACAAGCTAAAACAAGATGCCAAGCTAAAATGGAGGGATATCCGTGCATACGATGCTAATATTTGCTATTCTAATACACTTTCAAACGGCAGCAATGCCCGTGTAGCGCCTGCTGAACCTAAAGGCGATAAGCAAGCTGTTGTAGCACCCAACCCTATGCAAAGCGGCGCACAAGCCATTGCTGTTTCAGTAGAGGTTGAAACCGCAACCACAGCACAAGTAGCCATTTATGATATGTTGGGTCGCCAGTATTATGCAGGCAGTGTAAACCTTGCCAAAGGCAGCAACACATTGCCAATTGATATCAGCAAATCAAACATGAGTACCGGCACTTACACAGTTCGTATCACTATGAACGGTGTTAATAAATCGGTATTACTGTTGGTTGAATAATTATTAAGAAATCCTAAGTTTTAATTGAAAGCGCAAAGGCACTAATTATGGTGCTTTTGCGCTTTTTAAGTAAACCCGCATCCCAAAACGTCTTATTTGCTCAAAAACAAACTGTTACAACAAAATATCTTTCATTTGTTCTTTTTAATTTATTAACTTGCATTAAGTTCTTTACTATCATCAACTTATCAATCGCAAAACATGAAAAAACTATTACTAATTGCATTGGTGTTAACAGGGTTAACTGCCAAAGCCCAGTACTTTCATCACATCTACGGAAGTACCAACGATGATTATTCTACCTCGGGTGTAAACATCACCCCGCTAAATCCACTTCCCCTTGGTCATTTTCAGGCCGGTATCACTTTCACCTGTTTGCCTGTAAATGCTGCTATTGCTACCTACAACGACATGAACGGTAACGTTGCGGGTGCTCCTTTTTTTGAAAACAATTACCTTTTTACCTCACCTGCCGGAAATCTTGTAAGTCCGCAAGGCGGAACTCAAGTTATGGCATTAACCACCTGCGGCCCTGTTTTAGGATTGTCGGGTCATTTTATTGATCCTGCAGTACCTTCAGGAGCTAATGACGGGGTTTACTATATGCAGGTAAATGCCGGTGGCGCTCCGGGCCCTGTATTTACTTACTTGCCCCCTCCGGGATTTACGGTGGTTTCTATGGGCGGTGTTAGCCAATCACAGTTCTTTCCGGGCGATTGGTTTTTGTGCGGTACCGTGGTTGACGCTGCTAACACCCGAAGGGCGTTTGCACTGCGCATTAACGAGTGTACCGGCGCATTGGTGTGGGGCGTTATTTACGACATTTTAGCCCCTGTAACGCAAACTACTGCCCGCGATATTGCTGAAAATCCTGTGCCGGCTTTTGGTACTTTGAGTGCTGCTATTGTGGGCGAAATACTTAATGCGGGCAACCAAGACGGTTTTTTGATACATATTGATGGCGGTACGGGTGTACCCATTGGTTTCCCTGTTATTGTATATGGTTTCCCTACTACTGTTGATGCTCTTTGGAGTATTGAGCCTGCTGCACAATGCCCCAATTTTCCTCCCGGTTTTGTGTTGGGTGGGCATACTGATATTAATGGTAATCAAGATTTTTTGGTGGTTCGTATGGATCCTGTAATTGCTCCGCTGTTTACCAATGCGTTTGATTACAGTTTGATACCGGGCAGTGATAACCGTTGTTACGATGCTATACAACGTATTAACTCTGCTTGCCAATGTGAGTATTATTCAGCCGGGAATGTGCAAAACGGGGTGTTTGGAGGTTTTGATATTATGGTGGTAAAGATGGATATGAATGGTAACACTTTGCCCGGAGATGAGTTTAACTACGGGGGTGCCGGTAATGATTTCGGCGCGAAGTTAGACCAACGGAATTTGGTGCAATGCGGCCCTCCGCTGCCAAATTTTGACGGGTTAAGTATGTATTCTTCGTGGGGAAGTGTGCCCAATATAGGCGGTAATAGTGATTTGATGAACATTAAGGCCTACTATAACGGGGTATCTACCGTTGGCGGATGTAACGAAAAGCTGGCCAACCCCATATTGTTGCCCGGCGTACCTCCAATGCCGCAAATGCCTGTGGTACCTCTTGTAAACTTTACCACCGTGGGTAATATTGGTGCGTTTAGTGTGCCTATACAAGATTTAACGCTGTGTTTTGCTCCGGTAATTGCTGCGGGTAATAACGCCCGCGTAGCCCCAGTGAATACTAACAAAGAAACCGAGGCGATGCTGGTAATGCCTAACCCTGCACAAACAGGAACTAAAGCGGTGAGTGTTGAGTATGAAAGCACTGATGCCGGAACGGTGGATGTGGCTATTTATGATATGCTGGGCAGGCAATACTATAACGGCAAAGCCGAAGTAGTAAAAGGCAAAAACAAATTGCCCATTGATATGAGTACTACCAATATGAGTGCGGGCACCTACAGTGTGCGTGTAACCAAAAACGGTGAAAGCAAAACCATTTTATTAATGGTTGAATAACGATTGAGCGACGAGTTTATCCTAACAAAAAATCCGGGGCTGATTAGCTCCGGATTTTTTGTTATATAAAGGGTTGTTTTACTTTGAGCTTTCATTATTATAAAAGGAGTTGCAGTAAAATTAAGGCAGAATGCAGGATAAAATTGGTATTGACAGCAGCTTTTTCATAGCTGCAGAAATTAAGTTAAAACAATTATATGAGATTAAACCTGTTGGGCTATTATAAACTCTCAATTTAACAAGTCTATTAGATAGAATCTATGGAAAGGGTTTTTGAGAACATATAATTCAAGTTTGTAAATTTGCTTTTGTTTACCTACTCTGATAAGTATTTACAGAATATGTAAGACTAACAGAAATGTAAGAGTGGAAATGAGTACGTAATAATTCTGAAGCAAATGAAATGTCAATTGTGCGGGGAAGAAAAAGTGCTTTTAAAGAAATCACACATTATCCCCGACTTTATGTATAAAGGATTGTTTGATGAAAAACATAGAATTGTTTTAGCAGACTTAAACAACCTTAAAAGAATAAAATCCATACCAACCGGCATTTATGACGCTAATCTTTTATGCAGTGACTGCGACGGAAAGAAAATTGGAGCTTTGGAGACCTACGCTAGCAAAGCCTTATATGGAGGAGAGCTGCCAAACAACGAGTGTCCAATATTTTCTGAACGAGTTGGTCCCGATGGAATAAAGTCTCTTTTCATTGAAAACATAAGCTATAATAAATTTAAGCTTTTCTTATTATCTATACTATGGAGGGCACATCACTCGAAAAATAAATTCTTTAAAGATGTTGATTTAGGTGTATACGCAAATAAAATTCGAGATATGATATTAAATAATAATGCTAAGGGTGAATCTGATTTTCAAACTATGGTTTTAGCCATTAGAGATTGCTCTGTACCATTAAACACTATTATATCTCCAAGAAAATTAAAGGAAAATAATAATACATCGTATGTAATTTATGTAAATGGTGTCTTCTATCATTTTAACATATCTAAATATAGTAAAGCATCAATTTTTTCTAAAGGATATATTTCTAAGAACAACACTATGGAAGCGGCAATTCTTGAAGGCAGTCAGGCAGACAAATATTTTCATAGTTATGTAGGAAAGAAGCATCGTTTAAAAAACAAGATTAACCCAAATTTATAATTTTATTGTGCATAAAGGAAGAATCTTAAAGCTCAATTGCTCAAACACAATTACATGTCTATCGTCAAAAATTTACGACTAAAACTTATAAGTATATAAAAAACCCAATTGGTTCAATCTCCAATTACTACCTATCCACCAGTTCTTTGAAAGCCGTAATCGCCTGCTATTTGGCAAAACCCCGCAAAGCCTTGTGCGGTGCGTAACAAAAATAACAGCATAACCGCGTAACCGGGTAACACCGTAACTTTTACAGTAAAAGTGTCCCAAATTGTCCCACACTTACGGGACAGTTTTAGCGATTGTAGTTTGCTTACAGTCAGTGCTTTATTTATTATTAATGATTGTCCCGCGTGTCCCACCTAAAAATACATTTGCTGAAGGGGTGTCGAAATGTTTGGCGACAGGTTCGCAGACCTGCCGCTATGGATAGATTGCCAGTTCTCTATCAATAGCATCGGGATTTATTCCCGATGGTTTGGGGCAAAAACACCTCTCTCACTATCCTTAGTTGGAGGGAAGCTGCGCGTGGGACACTACCCGTTTATAAATGGTAATGAGATGCCGACATACGTCGGCAGGACGTTAAATAGCTACCGAAGTACCTTCTACTTGTTTTTCAATAGAAGTGTTGTAGGTTTCTTTAAATTCAGCGGTCATGCCAAAGAATTCGCCGTCTACCAGCACTTTGCCGTCGTTTACCTTACCAATTACGGAGTAGGCTTGGTTGGCAGCTTTCAAGTCGGCTTCAATAGCAGCAAGGTCTTGCGGGCGGCAGCTAATGGCTACGCGGCTTTGGCCTTCGCCAAACAATACAGCGTCTTTGCGAAGGTGGGCATCGGTGGTTAGTTCAAAGCCCAAGTTGTTGCACATGGCGCTTTCTAACAAGCTGATGAACAAACCGCCTTCCGATACGTCGTGTGCCGATTGCACTTTGCCCGATTGTATCAGTTTGCGCAGGGTGTTTTGCATGGCAAACTCCTCGTCCAAATCGAAATAAGGTGCCGGAGAGAAGTTTTGTTTGTGCCAATAGGCAAGGTATTGCGACGATGAAATATCGTTGCGGTTTTGGCCTATCAAAACGATGATATCGCCTTCATTTTTGAAATCGAGAGTCATTGGGTTGCTGCCTTTTTCAATAATACCCACCATACCAATGGTTGGGGTTGGGAAAACAGCAGTACCGTCAATGGTTGATTGGTTGTAGAAGCTAACGTTACCACCGGTTACGGGGGTTTCAAACTTCAAACAAGCAGCTCCCATGCCTTTTATAGAACCTACAAACTGCCAGTAAACCTCAGGGTTGTAAGGGTTGCCAAAGTTTAGGCAGTTTGTAATAGCACTTGGCGTTCCGCCGGTGCAGGTAATGTTACGGGCGGCTTCGGCTACGGCAATGCTTGCGCCCTTTTCGGGGTTAGCAAAAATGTAACGGCTGTTGCAATCCACTGTCAACGCCAGTGATTTGTCAGAACCTTTTACCTTCACTACCGCAGCGTCGCTGGGTTTGTTGGTGCTTTGGTTCACAGTGCCCACCATGCTGTCGTATTGGTTGTACACCCAACGCTTGCTGGCAATGTTGGGGTGTCCGGCTAAGAAAAAGGCTACCTCGGTTAAGTTTTCGGGCTGGGCTACTTTATCAAAGCTGTATTCGGCAATTTTTTTCAGGTATTCGGGCTCTTTATATTCGCGGTGGTAAACGGGTGCGCCGCCACCCAATGCCAACGACTCGGCAGGAATATCTGCGCAAAGGTCGCCGTTCATGTAGTATTGTACGTTACCGCTATCGGTTACTTCACCAATTTGGGCAAAGGTTAAATCCCATTTTTCAAAAATGCGCTCTACTTCTTTTTCAGTGCCTTTTTTGATGATAACCAACATACGTTCTTGCGACTCTGAAAGCAGGATTTCCCAATCTTTCATGCCTGCCTGACGCATGGGGACTTTATCCAACTCAATGCGCATTCCGGTGCCCGATTTGGCGGCCATTTCGCTGGTGCTGCAAGTAATACCTGCTGCGCCCATGTCTTGCATACCTATTACGGCACCTGTTTTTAGCAGTTCCATGGTAGCTTCCAAAATCAGCTTCTCCCAAAATGGGTCGCCAACTTGTACGCTGGGAAGGTCATCGGCAGAGTTTTCTGAAATATCTTTAGAAGCAAACGCCGCTCCGTGGATACCGTCTTTTCCGGTGGCAGAACCGTAAATATACACGGGGTTGCCCACGCCTTCGGCGATGGCCGAAACGGTTTTGCCTACCTCAGCAATACCTACCGACATTGCATTTACAAGGTTGTTGGTATGGTAGCACTCGTCAAAATAAACCTCGCCGCCTACAGTAGGAATACCAAAGGCATTGCCGTAATCGCCTATGCCTTTTACAACACCTTTCAGCAACCATTTGGTACGGTCTTCTTTAAGATTACCGAAACGTAGTGAGTTTAGCTGTGCAATAGGACGTGCGCCCATGCTGAATATATCGCGGTTGATACCGCCCACACCAGTAGCCGCACCTTGGTAAGGCTCGATAGCACTGGGGTGGTTGTGACTTTCTATCTTGAAACAAACGGCCAATCCGTCGCCAATATCTACCAATCCGGCGTTTTCCTCACCTGCTTTTGCAAGCATGGCAGGGCCGTCTTTGGGCAGGGTTTTTAACCAAACAATACTGTTTTTGTAGCTGCAATGCTCGCTCCACATTACGCTGTAAATACTCAACTCGGTGAAGTTGGGTGTACGACCCAGTATTTGCTTGATTTTATCGAACTCTTCGGGCAATAAACCCAGTTTTTTGGCGGTTTCTACGGTAACTTCCATCAGACGTTTTTTAGAAATCGCAAAGGTAAGGTTCATTTGGCATTTATCAGTTACTATTTTGTAGATTGTCGGTAGGTTTGGGCTTACTAGGAAAGCTATATTGAGGATGTGTCATTGCCTATGCCTGTGAAGAAAAATACCAAGGAAGTACTCATACAGTTTAATAAAGAAAATTGGGGTTTGTAGGGCAACAACCTTATCAATTCTAAATACGTTTATACCTAAATGAAGACAGGAATTATTTATGTATTAATTATTTTACTTGCTGTGAGTTGTGCTGATAAGCATAATCTCTTGCAAGGCGAATGGTATGCTGTTTCTGCAACTTCAGAACACCCTGTAAATTATTTTGTTGAAGCTCGATTTACGAAAGACTCATTGTTTTTGAGGGATGAAAATTCTTTGTTATACAAACTGAAATACATCTTTAAAAATGGGCAGTTAGAGATTAATGGTAAAAGGTATTCTGTAGAAATTGGTGAGGGCTTGGAATTAGACTTTATGGGCATTTCTTTTACCAGAAAAGGAAACTCATACAAGGCATCAATACCGATAAACGTGTCGCTTGAGCTGCCAAAGTATAATGTACTATCATTTGCAAACCTGAATAAACGGAAAGGTGCGAATGCAAAACAATATGTAAATGAACTCTCTATTGGAATGCATAATTCAGCACCTTTCATGATGATAAAAGGCACTCGCCCTTCAATCAAGAACCTCGGAGACCATTTAGAATTGCCGCATCTGCCGAATGACGCAGAAAGAGAGGTGTTGTTATATGTGGATAGTGGCGTCCCGATGGGATTTTTAGATTCTGTTTTTGCAGTACTGGATAGTATCTCGATTTATAAGTTTTCATTCATGCTTGGAAACAATTTAAATGATAGTTTAAAGCCTACGGAAGCAATAAAGAAATACATTCCTGCTACTGTGTTTTCAAACCGATGGAAAGAAAGCGGAAATTTCATTATCCAATATTTTGATGATTCTAACAAACATCAACAAGTAATTCAATTATCCGGCAATAGTGTGTTATTGAACGGGAAAGAAATAGACTCGCTGCAATTGGTTAAAGAATTGGAAGTACTGATTACCCAGAATCCCCAAAAGAATTCAATAGTAATAACATATCAACCATCAACAACGTATGAGGTGTTTTTAAAACAACTAAGTGTAATAGAGAATATTTATTTTTTGGTAAGGAATAGAAGAGCGTTAACTATTTATGGCATGACCTATAACAAACTAAATGATTTACAACTCGAAGCACTGAATGAATATTACCCTAAACGTTATTCGTTTTTTAGTAATGGTTTTTACCAAAAGCTAAAGGATTTCGAAATGCCCTATTGCGGCTTTTAACAACAAATTAAATTTTATTAATTTAATGTTCTTTTTGGGTTGATCATGCATTGGCAACCACAACAACATAATTTCAAGTTACTTCCCCAACAAATCTACTGAAAGAAGCCTTACTTTTGCCTTTGAAAATGCCCCTCAAAACCCATATAGCCAAATTATTGCGCAGGGCGCCTGTGTTTTTTCCTATCCGCTTTTTTCTTATTCTGACTAAACCCGATAAAAAAATACTGGAAGAGGAAAACTACAACGCATACAACCCCAAACAGGATATCCCCGAGCCCTTTTTCACCGAAAATGAAAAAATGCTGGTGGAGGGTACAACCACTTTTGAGAGCGCTTTGCACATAGCCAAATACCTGAAAGGCAACTACCCCGGCGGCACAAAAAACCTGGGATATTCTTCGGCGAAAACGTTGCACACATTGCAAACCCGACCCGAAGGCACCTGTGGCGACTACTCGCAGGTGTTTATCAATTTTTGCATTCTTAACGATATAAAAGTCCGTGAGTGGGGCGTACACGATACGGTGTATAAAAACAAAATAGGGCACGTGTTTAATGAGGTTTTTTTGCCCGAAGAAAACCGCTGGATATGTGTCGATTTACATTTTGCCATTTATTTCAGGGATAACACCACAAAACAGGCACTCTCCATGTCTGAAATCATTTCCAAAACTGCCGACGGTAGAGAAGAAGAAATTGAAATAGTCCATTTCTTACCAGTAAAAGACAGCGACGAAGGACGGGAGTATATCAAGTCTATTTACTTCGGCAAAACGTATTTATTTTTTATTGTTACCCGTTATCTTATTAAAAAAATGGATAACGCTTTGGATAATGGCGGCAGGCTCCCCATTCCACTTATTCACCTGTTATTAATATTCAAACGTCAGTATTATAAATATATGCCGGTTTTCAGCCATAAAACCGAAGCTGAAATCAACCAAAAACTTAAAGTTATTTTCAAAAGGCCTAAACCGTTGTTGTAACTCCAACAGACGTAAAATTCTGAATAGCACAACCCAACTATTATCCCCATTTTTGCAGTATGTGGCCCGCTACGTTGCAAGGTTTTAAGCAGCATTTACAGTTGGAGAAATCGCTTTCGCCCAACTCGGTAGAGGCATACCTGCGCGATATGGAGAAACTGGAGCAATATTTTGAGATTAGCCACCTAACCCTCTCACCGCAAGAAGTTACCCCAACTCACCTCAAAGGATTTTTAAAGTGGATTACTGAATTGGGCATGACTCCTTCTTCGCAGGCACGGATTATTTCGGGCATTCGGGCATTTTATAAATACCTGTTGCTGGAGGATTTGGTGCAAACCGACCCCACGGAACTGATTGAAATGCCCAAACTGGGACGCAAACTGCCAGAGGTATTGAACGTGCAGGAAATTGATGCCATGCTGCGCATAATTGACCTTAGCCAGCCCGAAGGCCACCGTAACAAGGCCATTATTGAAACCCTGTACAGTTGCGGGTTACGGGTGAGTGAATTGGTGGAGTTGAAACTGAGCAACTTATTCTTTGACGATGAGTTTATAAAAGTGGTGGGCAAGGGCAATAAAGAACGCTTAGTGCCCATAGGCCAACAAGCTATTGATAGTATTTTGCTGTATGTGCAACACCACCGCAAGCACATTGCCCCGCAACGCGGCGAAGAGGATATTGTTTTTTTGAACCGTAGGGGTAAACGCCTTACGCGGGTAATGGTGTTTATTATCAGCAAGCAGTTGGCTGTCCAAGCGGGAATTAAAAAAACCATTAGTCCGCACACGTTCAGGCATTCATTTGCCACCAGCTTGGTAGAGGGTGGTGCCGATTTGCGTGCCGTGCAACAAATGCTGGGGCACGAGAGCATTACCACTACAGAAATCTACACCCATTTAGACAGGGAATACCTTAAATCGGTGATTGCTTTATATCACCCTAAGAATAATTACAAGCGGTGATTATTGAGACATCCCCACGGCGCGTTTGCTAATTATCCTGAATATAACAATTCAGGGCTTTGTATGTAACGTCTCGAAGGGTTTTAAACCCTTCGAGAAGCACACCCAATAATAGCGGCGGGCTTTATGCCCGTCGGAAGAATTGACGAAGCAATCCGTTTGTTGTTAATGGGTTGGGATTGCTTCGGGGAGACCCTTGCTACCACCGAAATCTACACCCATTTGGACCTATAGCATCTTAAATCGGTGATTATTAATACATACCCACAACGCATTTGCTAAGTAGCCCGAATATAAAATTCAGGGCTTTGAGGGATAATGTCTCGAAGGGTTTAAAACCCTTCAAGACGCACACAAATAATAGTGGCGGGCTTTATGCCCGTCATAAAAATTACAATGCGGGCAATAACTTAAGTCATTGCCCGCATTGTAATCACAAAAACCACTGGTTTAAACCCGTGGAAAATATATTATTTGAAATAAGTAAGCACCGGAACGTGTGAGTGATTAACCATTTTTTTAGTTAAACTGCGGTGAAACAACTTGCTAAAAAAGCTGCGGTGGTGCACTGCCATTGCCAAAATATCACAAGGGCCTGTTGTTATAAAATCAGTAATACCATCGCCAACACTGGTATTGTCGATATTGTGAAAGCCCATTGATTTATAACCCGTAGCTTCAACAATCCCCTTAAACACCTCTTCGGGGTTCTTCTCTTCAGTAGGCAATTCAGGGTCGGTAATGTGTAAAATATGGAAATTGCTATCGTACAGTTTAGCCAAATCAAGCAGTTTGGTAATCACGCTAATGTCGTTCTTTTCCAAATCGCTGGCATATACAATGTCGTTGGTCTTAAACTCTTTCATCTCATCGGGTATGCACAATACAGGCATTTTTGCTTGTCCCACAACGCCCGATGCGTTTGAACCCAACAGCAACTCTTCGGCACCGGTGGCACCTGTGGTTCCCATTACAATCAGGTCGATATTGTTCGTTTCTGAGTAGTTTATTATTTCATCCACCGCAAAACCCAGCTTCACTGTAATTACCGGAGCTTTGCTTTGCAGCTCAAGCGCAAGTTTTGCCAACTCTTGCTGAGCGCTTTTTTCTTCTTCCTCTTTTATGGTATTAATCGTCTCGGCAGGGGTATAGGGGTCTATTACCGGAACGTGTATCACATTAAGCAAGTGCAATTCTGCATTAGCCTTTGCTGCAATTGACGCGGCTACCGTAAGCGCACTTTTTGCCACACCTGAAAAATCAGTAGGCACTAATATCTTTTTAATACTCATGGTTGTTAAATTTAAGTGTAAAATTACTAATACTTTGGGTGGATGTAAAATGATATTTATCAGTACATACTTTATCTTTCTGTTAAAAAGTAACTTGTATGCTTCAAAAAAGCATTCAACCTTTGCCCTTTGAAAAACGTTACATACACAGTTTTCGTTTACTATAAATGCATACTTAACCAATTACTATGCATGAAAATATTTGATATAATTGCCATGAAAAGAAGAATATACGCTGTGGTTTTTGCCGCACTGGGAGTAGTTTTATCAACAGCTTCAACTGCCCAAAGTACGGGCAGTACAAAAAACGGTGCGCTGGCCTACCGCTTGGGGTTTAATATTAATATGCCCTTTGTTACCGCCCATACCGATACCTTTAAAAGCCGTGTAGGCTGGGGCTTGTGGGGCGAGGCCGAATACAAGCTCACCAATCGCTGGCGGATAATGCCCGGGTTGGGCTATAACAGTTTTGGGTTCAACCAGTATTTTTATAACGACTCAGGGGCGGTAGAGCGACGTATTATTACCGAACATTATATGGAACTGGGATCGAGGTTCTCTTATCAGCCGCTTGAAGACGAAAACAGTGTTCGCATTATTATGGGTGCGGCATTTTCGTTTTTGGTTGACCGTAAAACCAGCCTGCCCGATATTGAGGGAACGAACGTTACCCGTTTAACATTGGACAATAAAAAATCAATGCAGCCCGGCATTTTACTAAGCGCTGGGTTTATGGCACCGTTGAGTAAACATATCGACCTTGGCATACAATACAACCAAGGGTTGCCCGCTAAAATACACCCGCTGGATATTGTGGGCAGGGTGGGTAGCTTGCAAGTGAAATTAAATTATAAAATTGTGCCTAAGAAGGCGGAGACATTATTACAAGCTGATGAGAAGGTTGAGGCTGCCACCGACCTACCCTACAAGTACGACAGCCTGATGATTATTGTGAGGGTGAAGGAGAATTTTACCCGCGTAGCCTTGCTTAAAGACCAAGGCTATTTAGAAGAAGCCGAGGAGGAACGTTTGAAGGCTCTTGAGGCAGCTATGGAAATTCGCAATGCGTTTATCCAAAAGTTTACGCTTGTTCCTGTTTATTTTATTTACGACAGCGATAGTAAACTGGCCTTGAACGGCAAGTTTGACGGTATTTTGCTTAATAGCGCCATGCAACGCGACAGCACAATTAAATTGCCTGCAAAACAACATTTGTTTGCTGAATTTGCAAGGCAGTTTGATGAGGTAAGCAACACCAGCGGGATGTATGGTTTGGTAGTTTATACCGATAAGTTTAAAAATATACCCGAACCTTTTCCGGCATTTGTTTCTAATGCGTACGGGTTTTTGAACGAAGCCGAAGTAGTTGCTAAATTTGAAAAACGCCTGAAAAAGTATTTCGCGCCTAAGCAGTAAAAGCCTATGGAAAACCCCAATGCCTACATTAAGGTCAACTACATGGAACCCGGTATGATGGCGGGGGTGGTTTTTGGGGCAACATTTGCAGGCATGGGTGCAATGTTTACGCTTATTATGCTGGGAGCCCCCGTTTGGCTTACCATTATAGTTTTTATTGGGATTATTGCTCTCATTATTTTCAGCCTGCTTTATACCGGTGAGTTTTGGTTGTATAACGACCGTTTGGAGCAAAAGTTAACCCCTAAACTGCCGCTTGCGTTAAAACCCAAACAGGCAGTATTTTACTGGCGCGACCTTGAAAGCTATCTGCTGGACTCAGAACTCAGCCGCAGCAGCGGTGAGCGTAAATACATTAAACTATATTTTATTAATCCGCCCCGCACAGTTGCTTTTAATGAAGGCAATGATGCCGTAAGCCGCGAACAGTTTGCCGCATTTGCAGATAAGTTTATTGCATTGTTGGAAATTAAGGAAACAAACAGTGGTGACCAATCGGTCAATACTCTTGATGAATCCCCTAAAACTATTGAAAATACTGCTGCTTCCGTTGAGTTTGTAAAGCCTATTAAAGCACGCGCACGCAAAGGGTTTTACGATACCATTTGGGCAAAACTGCTCACCATAGTGTTTCTGGTATGTACAGCAACCATTACGGCTCTTTACTTTTTTCCTGAAACCTTTGGTATATCATCGCTTAGTGGTATAAACTCGTGGAGGCTTTGGGCAATAATAATACCCGGCACGTTGTACATGATGAGCAGGACATTTTGGGCCAAAAAGAAACCGTAATTACAAAAAATTATCTTTAACACGCTATTATCAACGGGTTATTAGCTACGGTGTATAATTAAGTAAACACATCCAAACCCGCTATTTTGCTGAAAAAATTCAACAACATATTTCCTGTGTTAACATAGTGTGAACAAGCGGTCATACTCTGCTAACCCTTGTGTAACAATATGTGCAATATTTTGCTTTAGCTTTGTGTTAGTGTTTTCAGGCCAATCAGAATATCCATTAAATTATACTCCTGATTTTGAAAGGGAGGCCCGTCTTCAACAGCTATATGACAGATTGGAGAGGAAGATCACTTTTTTCTCTTTACCCGAAAACGAAATCAAGAAAATGGCAATTGCGGCATCCGATATTGAATCGTGCTGCATCGTGGGTTTTGACAATGAAAAATTAGACACCCTATCGCCCGAAGATATTTACAATTTCTGCCTTGCCATCGAAGAAGGGTACAGCCCTGCCGTTACCCATTTAGAGGCTTGGCTCAGCAAAAACATAAAAACCCTTAAACCCGAGCACCCTGAGACATTATTGGCTTTGGTGGGTGGTTTGACTAAAAATGCAGGAAGCGAATTTTCAGCTTCGCTGGATATTGGCGGGTTGCGTCCTTGCTTTGCACACATACTTAATCCTGCAAACGGTGGTATTTTTACTCAAAGCTGGATGTTGAGAATGCTGGTGCAAATTACCCGTCCGTTTAAAAATTACCCATTATCATACCCCGCGTTGGTGCAATCGGTATTTTTAAAAACAAAGGGATTAACGCTACGTAATTTGTTTACGGTGAATTTGGCTGCTTTAAACCAAAAGAACTTGTTAAACGAGCATACGGAAGCACTTGCCGGACTAACTGTGGGCCAGTTGCGCGAAATGGATTTAACTCCTTTGCTGGAGATTGGGTACACAATTACCGAAGAAAGCCTGCAAAGGGTAGATGGTTTGTTGCGTCAACTATACAGGCAAAATGCCGGTTACCAAAAGCGTGAGCCGCGTATGCGCAATATGCTTAACTTTTTGTACGATGAAGGGCTTGATATGTTGGCCCCGCACTCGCAAGAGTTTAACGAGCGTCAGCAACAAATTATACGCTATTTGTTCTCAAAAAGGTATTTGGGCACCAAAGAGCTTACGCTTGACTTTAAATGCGACCGTAAGACCATACAACGTGATTTCTCGAAACTACTGAGTACCGAAGTGGTGCGCAGTATAGGCAACGGCAGCGCGCTTAAGTACTGCATCAACCTTAAAACCAACAGCTACGATATGTTGGAAATATACAGCGTACCCGTGCGCAAACGCGAAGAATACCAAGAAAGCCTTTTTGGTGAAGAAATTTGGGAAACGAAAAAAGCCTGATGCTAAAATAGCTACAGGCTTTTAAAAGTTCTTACTGCGTTGTTTTACAGTTCGTCTTCGTTAAAAAAGTAATCCTCGTCGGTGGGATAATCCTGCCAAACCTCTTCAATACTTTCGTAAGGTTCGCCGTCGTCCTCCAATTCTTGCAGGTTTTCAATCACCTCAAGCGGAGCACCTGAGCGTATGGCATAGTCTATCAATTCGTCCTTAGTAGCGGGCCAGGGAGCGTCGTCCAAATATGAGGCTAATTCTAATGTCCAGTACATAAGCCGTCTTTTATTTTTCCGCGAAATTAAACTTTTTTGCCAAAAATCAAACAGTATTTTCTCAGGGGCATTTTTTACAACAACTTTTATGCAGCGATTGATTAGTTAGCGGTATTAAAACTGCCCAAAGCCTTTACAAACGTTATCAGTTTGTCGCGCAGTTCTTCCACGTTGTTTTTTTGCGAAGCCGATATAAATACCACGGGAGCATTCTCTTTTGCCATCCATGTATTTTTTAGCTGTGATAGCGATACGGGGGTGTCCACCTCCTCGTCGTTCTCCGCATAGCTTATATGGTCTTCGGCTTTGTACAAATCTATTTTGTTCATTACCATCAAAACAGGTTTGTGTTCGGCTTTAATCTCACGCAAAGTGTCTTTTACTACCTGTATGTGCTCCTCAAAATTGGGGTGTGATATGTCCACCACGTGCAGCAAAAGGTCAGCCTCGCGTACTTCATCCAACGTAGATTTAAAGCTCTCTACCAGCATGTGGGGCAGTTTGCGGATAAACCCTACTGTGTCAGAAAGCAGGAAAGGGGTATTATCCAACACTACTTTGCGTACGGTACTGTCCAGTGTAGCAAACAGTTTATTTTCGGCCAATACATCGCTTTTGGTAAGCAAATTCATAATAGTGCTTTTGCCCACGTTGGTATAGCCTACTAAAGCTACCCTAATCACCCCGTCGCGGTTTTTGCGCCGCGTTAGGTTTTGCTTGTCAATCTCGGCCAGTCGTTCTTTCAGCAAGCTGATGCGGTTACGTATTCCGCGACGGTCGGTTTCAATCTCGCTTTCACCCGGCCCTCTTGTGCCCACACCCCCTTGGTGTTTGCTAAGGTGCGTCCACATTCGGGTAAGTCGGGGTAAAATGTATTGGGTTTGTGCCAGCTCCACTTGCGCTTTGGCGGTAGCGGTTTGTGCACGGGTAGCAAAAATATCAAGTATCAGGTTGGCGCGGTCAAGCACTTTACAGTTTAGTTCCTGCTCAATGTTCCTCACCTGACTTGGAGAAAGTTCATCGTCAAAAATTACAGTATCTACCTTGTATTCCTCAATGTACAAGCGGATGTCTTCCAGCTTGCCCTTTCCTACAAACGTGCGTGTATCGGGTCGCTCCAGCTTTTGCGTGAATTTTTTTAAGGTCTTCACTCCGGCTGTTTCGGCCAAAAACTCAAGTTCATCTAAGTATTCTTTGGCTTGGTAATCGCGCTGCTTTTGGGTTTGCACGGCTACCAGTACCGCAGTTTCCTGTTTTTTGGCAGTGTCAAAAAGTTGTTTCTTCAATCAAAAAAAATTAGAAATGCAAAAATAGTAACTAATCCGTTGCCAACTTGTATAAATATAATGGAGTACAGCCTACACCAACCTACTGTCAATTTCAATAGTGCCTGTTAAGATTTTTGCAACGGGGCAAGCTTTGGCAATTGCCAGTAAACGCTGTTGTTGCTCCTGTGATAACGCCCCATTTAGTTGAAGTGAACGAATAAAAACAGTACGCTTCCCCTGCGGTGTTTCTTCTTGCTCCATATTAAGGGTTACTTGTATATTTTCAAGCGGCCAATTTTTCCTATCGGCATACATTTTTACGGTAATGGCCGTGCAGCTACCCAAACTTGCCAGCAACAACTGGTAAGGAGCAGGACCTTTGTCTAAACCGCCGTCTTCTTCAGGCTCGTCTGCTAAAAAAACATGGCTTACAGTATCTATCCGGCTGGTGTATTTTTCATTTCCCAAAAATACCTTTACGTCATTATCAAGCAATTTTTTCATTCTTCAATATAATTTTTTTTTCAAGCTTCTCACTTATGGATGTCTTATGACTACTTATGACTTTTAGTATAATAATTACTACTTGCTAAAATATTATCCTTATTTACTCCGTTTTAACCGTGTTTAAGGATGGTTTTTTAACATTAAAACAGATTTATCACTGTTTTGTGTGGCATTTGATAACTAAATCAAATGTAGTAAGTAAAGTTTTTTTAATGTTTGGTGGTGTTCAGGCAGGGCTTAAGGTTCCCTGCCTGTTTTTTTTTATTGACAACCCAACCCGAGCCTTTTTTCATACGTGATAGTGAATAGAAAAACATTAAACTCTTATGAAAAATTTTTTATTGGCTTTGGTAGCTGTATTGAGTGTAGCCCTGCACAGTAGGGCGCAAAACAATGTCAGCGTATATGGCAGCATAGATACTGCCATATCAGGAAAAAAGGTGTGGGTTTCCTTTTCAGGCGGCCCGGGTTCGGGCTGTTTCTTCATAGATAGCACCACTACTACTTCTACGGGTGATTATTATTTCCCTAATTTAAATTTAGGCGCTTGCAGCTACGGTAACATTTGGGTGAGCACCGTTGGTTGCCGCAACCAATACGATACTCTTACCCAAAACGACTTTTTTGACTCAACCAAAAACAACGATACGCTTTGGCTTAACTTTAAATATTGTGATACCGGTTGCAGCAGGTTTTATACTTCAATATTTACTCATGTAAACCCATTTACCAAACAAGTAACAGTTGATGCCAACACCAACGGAAACAAATTTTACTGGAACTTATTAGGCGGCAGTAAATACAACGGTTTGGGCACCACATTTTCAGTGCCTTCTGCCGGTGGCTATAATTTTTCTTTTGTGTCGCGAGATACCCTGTTTGGCTGTTACGATTCAGTACCGGTGTATATTCCTGTACCATCATACGATAGCGTATTTGTAAAAGGACAGATAGACACTCCAATAAATAATCATGCTGTAATAGTAGCGCAATACACAAGCTGGTACAGCACTTTCCATACACAAACTTTTTATACCAACAGCAGCGGTCAGTATTCCGGTTGGTTTAAGGTATTAGATTCTGCCGGTAAAATATATGCCTCGATTTTAGATTGCCGCAGCGATTCGATAGTTAATGACAATCATCATTTACAGTACCGCGATACAGTAATTATCGATTTTGCATATTGCCCCGCTTACAATCCATGTGCTGGATTCACAACCAATTTTAATTTTAGTATTTCAGGCACAGGAGTATATTTTTATCCCGGTTGGTCAAGCACTGCTAATGCGTTTCATTGGTCGTTTGGTGATGGAAGTTTTTCAACTACAAAATACCCAACCCATACTTACGCAGCCGTTGATAGTACTTACAACGTTTGTTTGATAGCATCGGATACAGTGCGGGGATGTGCGGATACCATTTGCAAAAATGTTCATATCAACCCACGCGCCTTCCTTGCCGGGTATGTGGATTTGGATAGCACCTCTTCTCAAATCGACAGCGGTTTTTGTCGTGTATGGTTGATTAAACGCGACAGCGTAGGCAGTGATGTGTTGCTTACCGCTATTGACTCAACCAACTTAACCGACTCTGGAACTTATATGTTCAGGGTGATACCGGGTAATTATTTAGTGAAAGCAGCGTTGTTGCCTCCATCGGTTCATTACAGTAATTATTTACCTACTTACCATACTAAAGCCAGCTTGTGGAGCAGTGCTACTAATGTATCTATTACTACCAGTCCCTATACAACTGCAAACATTACGTTAATTAAGGGTACTAACCCCGGTGGCTCAGGGTTTATTGGCGGTCTTGTTTCAGTAGGTGCCAACAAAACCGGCGACCCGATTGAAAAAGCAGATGTGCTACTGTTTACTGCTGCCGGCAATCCCGTGGCCTTTACCAAAACAGACGGAGGCGGAGCTTATAGCTTTAGCAACCTTGCTTTTGGCAGCTACAAAGTGCGCATTGAAGTAATAGGCAAAACCAGCGAGGAGTATTTAATTACCCTTGATGCAAACAACCCAAGTGCTACCAACGGTAACTTTGAGGTGAACAGCAAGGATATTAAACTGAAAAAATCAGGAACAGGAATACTTGAAACAACTGCTGTTGCTTTGGGTATTTACCCCAACCCCGCAAGCAACAACGTTTCACTAAGCTTTGAAAACCCTGCGGAGGGTATTGCCACTGTAACTATTTATGACTTGGCCGGCAAAGCAGTAAAAACACTTGCACTGCCAGCGGTACAGGGTAATAACATTTTGAATGTTGATTTGGAAGGCTTGAAAAACGGCTTATACATCATAGGTGTAAGAACAACCCATGCCCAATACACAGGCAGGGTTTCGGTTAACAAATAATTATCAATTGTAGTTAAGTACTTTTAATCCGAGGGGCGGGGTCGTAAGGCCCCGCTTTTTGTTTTTGGGCGTGACGGCATAATTGAAGGACAGCATATAAAATGCTGTTCAGTTGGATGTGCCCCCTCTAATGGTTTAAAACCATTAGAGGGGATATAATCCAACAGCAGCGGGCATGAAGCCCACCGGGATGCCCACCCGATGTCCGTCGTTACTACAAGTATAAAACCTGCCGTTTTTTATGATCGTTTCATTGTTTTAACCTTGTTGGTTAAACTAAAATACCCTGAATATAAAATTCAGGGCTTTTATGGGTAGCGTTGCGAATGGTTTAAAACCATTCGCAACGAACCTTTGCAACAGCGGCGGGCTTTATGCCCGTCGGAACACCCCTCGGAAAGCGTCTGTTCAAATACTCAAAATACATCCCCCACATTACATTCAAAAACCTATTTTTGCGCCATCAGCACGTATAACTATACCACCGAAGTTTTAATAGCCGGAGCGGGCCCTGCGGGTGCCACCACTTCGCTGTTCTTGTCAAAAGAAAAAATACCCCATATCATCATTGATAAGGCTGTTTTTCCGCGCGATAAAATTTGCGGCGATGCCCTTAGCGGCAAAGTAGTAGAAGTGTTTAAAAAGCTTGACCCATCTCTAATTGAAGAGATTGCAGCCAATCCTGATGAATACACCCCCAGCTGGGGTGTTAAGTTTGTAGCGCCCAACTATAACTTTATTGATATTCCGTTTAAAAGCGACCTAAGCAAAGAAAAACACGCTCCGGGTTTTATTTCAAAACGGTTAGACTTTGATAACTTCTTGGTGAGCAAAATCAATCCTGAGTACGCCCAGCTAATGCAGGGCACTGAGTTGATAGACGCTACCCGAACCGATGGCGGCTACGCGCTGAAACTGAAACAGGGGGATAAAGAACTATCGGTATTTACCCGACTTTTGATAGGTAGCGAGGGCGACCGTAGCATAGTAGCCAAAAAACTGGCAGGCCATAAAATGGAACCCGCGCATTATTGCGGGGGCATACGCGCTTACTATAAAGGCGTTGAGGGATTACACCCCCAAAACTACATAGAGCTTCACTTTTTAGATGAGTTATTGCCCGGTTATTTCTGGATATTCCCTATGCCAAACGGCATGACTAACGTGGGAGCGGGTATACTAACCAAAGCGGCAAGTGCCAAAAAGGTAAACCTGCGCGAAAAGACACTCAAAATTATTAATGAGAATCCGCAAATAGCACCCCGCTTTATAAATGCCACCCTTGAAGGCAAAATACTAGGCTGGGGATTGCCGCTGGGTTCAAAAAAGAGGAAAATAAGCGGCGAAGGTTTTTTGCTTACGGGCGATGCAGGCAGCTTGATAGACCCCTTTACGGGCGAAGGCATTGGTAATGCAATGATATGCGGAAGATTTGCTGCCGATGCTGTGAAAAAGGCATTGCAAACAAACGACTTTAGCGCAAATGCTCTTGCTGGTTACGATGAAGACGTGTACCGCTATTTGTGGAGCGAGTTAAAGCTAAGCCACACCATGCAAAAGCTTTGTAAATACCCGTGGTTGTTTAATGCTGTAGTAAACAAAGCATCAAAAAACACAACCCTGCGCGAAACCATTTCGTGTATGTTTGAAGACATGGACATGAGGGCTAAATTTAGTAACCCCTTATTCTACCTTAAAATTTTATTCGGCTAAGGACATTTCTTATAACATTTCAATAATATTGAAAGTCTTTTCACACAGTTAAAAAACCTATACCACCGTGCTAAAGAAAATACTACCCGCCTTTTCTCTGCTTTTTTGTTTTGCCTATGTTACAGCGCAAGAAGAAAAGCCCGATTTCGGTCAGCTTACAGGTAATTTTCAAACCGGCAGCAACTTTTTTATTAAAGACGCTAAACTGGGTCAGTTGCCGCCACAATACACCAAGCAATTATCAAGCAACGAAAGTTTTTTGTTTCTTAACTACAAGGTAAAAGGTTTTGATTTTAACTTCCGTTACGATTTCTTTTCAAACTCAAACCTATTGGCTCCGTTAGCTTCCTACAGCAACCACGGCATCGGGTTTTGGAGCATCAGCAAAGATATAGGCAAGCTAAACGTTACTGTAGGCTCTTTTTACGACCAAATTGGAGCTGGATTGGTATTTCGTTCTTTTGAAGACCGCTTGATTGGTATTGATTATGCCGTACAAGGCGCAAGGATAAAATACACGCTTAGCGATAACTTTTTTGTGAAGGCATTTGTGGGTAACCAAAAAGGCTTTTTTAACGCCACCACGCTTGAAGACAGCCGTTTTAACTTCTCAAAACAATCTCTTGCGGGAGCCAATATTGAAAAAGGTATCCGTGTATCAGAAAAAATAAACTTAAACGTAGGTGTAGGGGCCGTGAACCGAACATTAGACGACGGCACTATGAACCAATTGGTGACCGAAATAAATGCACTGCCGCTTGAGAGAAGGTTTATTCCCAAATTCAATACGTATGCATTTACAGGCTATACCACCATTAACTTGTTTGAAAAAGTAAGCATGTATTTTGAATACGCCCACAAAACCCAAGAGGCGCTACGTAATACTCTCTCTACCGATTTATTCTCATCAGAAGGAAAAGTGATGCTGGGCAGTATATCGTATTCAACCAAAGGATTTGGCATCAATGTACAAGGCCGCAAAATTGATAAATACCAATTCCGCAGTTCGCCATATAATGTGCTACTAAACGGCATCATTACGTATATGCCTGCGCTAACCCGTCAAAATACATATCGCTTGTTGGCTCGTTACAATCCCTTTGCACAAGAATTGGGTGAGGATGGCATACAGGCTGATTTTACCTTTACCCCTGAAAAAAACACCACTGTAACGGGTAACTTTTCTTATGTACAAAGCAGCGGGGTGCAACCCGGTAAAACCACCAAACTATTCAGGGAGATGTATATAGATGTGAACCATAAGTTCAACAAAAACTTTAAAATGACGTTGGGTTTTCAAACCATCTTCTACAACCAAAAAATATATGAGCTGAACACCTCAGCACCTGATGTGCAGACCCTTACTCCCTTTGGTGAATTTAACTATAAAATCAGCCGCAAACAATCGTTGCGTTTTGAGTGGCAATACCTTCAAACCCAACAAGACCAGGGCAGCTTTGTAAACGCACTGATTGAATACAACATAGCCCCCAAACTTTCGTTTGCGGTTGGCGATATGGTAAACACCGCACCAGTGCGTACCCCCGGAACGCCGCAAGAGCTTATCTCAAACGAGCAAATACATTACTACACGATTTTTGCTGCATATCAAGAGGGGCGCACCCGTTTTGTAGCTGAGTATAAAAAACAAGTGGCAGGTGTAAACTGCACCGGAGGTATTTGCCGTATTGAGCCCGCATTTAACGGAGTACGTGTGGCCGTTACAACTTCTTTTTAAAAAAAATAGTCTGTATATTTAGCTGATTATGAAACCAATGAAACTGATACATAAAACCCTTTTTGCAAGTGTTGCCTTGCTGGCTTTTGCCGCTTGCAAAGAAGAAAACCCCGGTGTGATACTTACCAAACCCACCATACAGTTTTATGATACCACATACTTGGCCACTGCTGCTGAAACCCCGCAATCTAAAAACTCATTGGTAGAAGATTTAACAGGTGCACGTTGCAGCAACTGTCCCAAAGGCCATAGGGCAATTGAAGACATGCAGCAACGCAATCCTAACCGGATTGTGGCGCTGAGTATCCACGGCAGAGATTTCCCACAGTTTACAACACCGGTTGATAGCACCAAAGATGTGGACATGCGAACCACCTATGATTTTTTGATATACAACATCGTTGGCCGCCCCGGTGGTTTGCCTTTTGGCACTATCGACAGAGTGCATAAATCACCCACAGCAGGCACATGGGAAGGATATGCCTTGAACCGTATGGCACTGCCAACTCCCGTAAATTTGTACATCGAGAAGGATTACAACGCTGCTACTCGTGAACTGAATGTAAAGCTAAAGGCGGTATTTACCACTGATACGCTGACCATTCGTCCGTTTTTTAGCGCAGGTATTGCCGAAAGCGGCATCATCACCCCTCAAAAAGACGAAGATTTGGCCAGCGACCCCGTGAAAAAGGGTGTTGAACCAAATTATGTTCACAACCACGTATTGCGCACTATGGTTGCCTTTAAAGAGCCCTTGCTTCCTACCACAGTTACCGGTATGCCCGAAAAGAACCGCGTAGTTGAAAAGTCGTTTTCGATTAAATTGAAAGACGACTGGAACGCTGATAAATGCTCAATAGTATTCTACGTGCACCGCGATGCAGATGTAATGCACGTGATTGAAAAGAAACTGAAATAATACTTCGCTTTCGTCAATCATTAAAAAACATACTCCAGACGCTTTTACGCTATCTTAAAATCTGTTTTGTGCAACTGCAAACGTGTTGCTAAAACCTTAATTTTGCGGCACTATGCAAAACCGCATCACACAACTTTTTGGTATTAAATATCCCATTATACAAGCCGGCATGATTTGGTGCAGCGGCTGGCGATTGGCAAGTGCAGTATCAAACGCAGGCGGACTTGGCTTAATAGGCGCAGGCTCTATGTACCCCGATGTGTTGCGTGAGCATATACAAAAATGCAAAGCGGCCACTGATAAGCCTTTTGGGGTGAATGTACCCCTACTATACCCCGATATTGAGAAATTGATGGGGATTATTGTGGAAGAGGGCGTAAAAATTGTGTTTACCAGTGCGGGCAACCCAAAAACATGGACGGAACACCTAAAAAGCAAAGGCATAACCGTAGTGCACGTGGTGAGCAATACCAAGTTTGCCAAAAAATGCGAAGAAGCAGGTGTTGATGCGATTGTTGCCGAAGGCTTTGAAGCAGGAGGGCACAACGGTCGCGAAGAAACCACTACTCTTTGCCTGATACCAATGGTGCGCGAAGCGGTTACCATTCCGTTGATTGCAGCAGGCGGCATTGGCAGCGGCAAAACCATGCTGGCGGCTATGGCACTGGGAGCTGAAGGTGTGCAGGTAGGTAGCCGATTTGCTGCCAGCGAAGAATCATCAGCGCATCAGAATTTTAAGCAGGCGATTGTAGCTGCCGGAGACGGGGATACCCAGCTTACCCTAAAAGAACTCACACCGGTACGCTTGATAAAGAATAAGTTTTTTAACGACATACAAGAGGCCTACGCCCGCAAAGCAAGTGCCGATGAACTGCGCGAACTACTGGGACGTGCCCGTGCAAAACGCGGTATGTTTGAAGGCGACATGGAAGAAGGTGAATTGGAAATAGGCCAGATATCAGGCTATATACACGATGTGAAACCCGCCGCCCAAATTGTAACCGAAATGGTGGACGAGTTTAACCTCACCGCTGAAAAAATTGACGGCATGAGGTTGTGATATTCTTAACTCCCGCCCCTAAAAGGGCACTTTACACACTACGGGCAAGTGCGGCGGACATCCTGAGCCTGCCGAAGGATAGAGCCTGTCGAAGGGTGCGGCAGGCGCAACCAGCCCCTCGCCTTTAGGAGAGGGCGAAATTGAGCTATCAAGCCATCCTTGTGCTTCGGGTGAGGTAAGCGAAGAACCCTATGAAAATGTGTTAACAGAGCGGGATAAGATGCTTCCTTCGTCAGCAAGACAGTAGTTTCTCCGTAATTGCGAGGTCTCCCGAAGCAATCCGTTTACACAATTTCAAAAGGATTACTTCAAAACCAAATACCTTAACTGTAGGTGATAGATTATTGTACTTTTGCATACTCGTCTTCCCGAATTAATTTCGGGGTAGCATATCCTGTAATACGATGCTGAGCCAAGTTCAGCATGACGAACCTCAAAATCAAAGATAACTCTGTGCACAAAATACATCAGTTTCCCAACGGCCTTCGGCTTATATACCAACACCACCCGTCAAATATTGCCCACTTTGGTATTCATATCAATGCGGGTACCCGTGATGAAAGCGCTAACATTATGGGTATGGCTCATTTTATAGAGCACATGCTGTTTAAGGGTACCCAAAAACGCCGCGCCTTACAAATTATCAGCCGACTGGAAGAGGTAGGCGGCGAAATGAACGCCTATACCACCAAAGACAAAACTACCCTGTATGCCTCGTTTATCGACGGGTATTTGCCCCGTGCAGTTGATTTGCTTACCGATGCCGCCTTTCACTCCAGTTTCCCTGAAAAAGAGATGGAGAAAGAAAAAAATGTGATACTGGAAGAGATTGATATGTATGCCGATAACCCCGAAGAATGCGTAAACGACGAATTTCAGGAGTTGATGTTTAAAAGCCATCCGCTGGGCTATAACATATTAGGTACGCAAGACACCGTAAAATCCCTCACCCGCGAGCAATCCATAGGGTTTATAGCTGCCAACTACTTACCGCACAACATTGTGTATGCCTACGTGGGCAATTCGTCCATAGAGAAGGTAATAGGCCTGTGCGAGAAATATATGCCTACGGTACAAAACGGCACAAAACCCAAAAAACGTGAAGCGTTTAAAAACTATGTGCCCTTTACTACCGTTAAAGAAACCGAACACGCCCAGTGCTATTGCGTAATGGGCAACTTATCATACAATAATTCACACCCGCTAAAACCTACGTTGTCATTGCTCAGTAATTTGTTGGGTGGTCCGGGGTTGAATTCCCGCCTGAATTTGGCAGTACGTGAACGTTACGGCTATGCCTACCAAATAGACAGTAGTTTTTCTACTTATGAAGATACAGGATATTTCAGTATTTACTTTGGAACCGACCCTAAGTACCTTGATAAAACCATGAAACTGGTGGAGAATGAGCTAAAACGCTTGCAAAAAGAAGAACTTAGCGAAACGGTGCTAAACAAATACAAACGACAAATGGAAGGCCAAATGCTATTGGCTGAAGAGAACAAAGCCAATCTGATGCTTTCATTGGGTAAAAGCCTGTTGGATTATAACAAAGTGGATACACTGGACGAAGTCATCCAGAAAATATATGCCGTTACCCCCGCCCAAATATTGCAAGTAGCCCGCGAAGTGTTTGACGAAAGCCAAACCAGCCGCTTGATTTATAAAAGCAAGGCATAAAGGGCTGTCACAAAAGTAAGTTTTGCGTGTTTTTGCAACGACAGGCTAAAACCCCTGACTTTTGAGAAAGTCCCATTACCCCAAACTTTCAAAAAGCGTACCTTTGCCCCTACACCTTATGATTGAAGTAATACCCGGCCAACTACCCACCGCAAAATTGCATGCCTATATGCTTGCATCGGTTGCACCACGCCCCATATGCTTTGCCAGCACTGTAGATGCTGAAGGGAATGTAAACCTAAGTCCGTATAGCTTTTTTAATGCCTTCGGCAGCAATCCTACCACGCTTATCTTTTCGCCTGCAAGGCGCGTACGCGATAACACCATAAAACACACGCTTGAGAACGTAATGGCTACCAAAGAGGTGTGCATTAACGTAGTAACGTATGAAATGGTGTACCAAGCCAGCCTTGCCAGTACAGAATATGAAAGAGGGGTTGATGAGTTTGTGAAAGCAGGTTTTAACCCGGTGGCCTCTGATTTAATTAAAGCCCCGCGTGTAAAGGAAAGTCCCGTACAAATTGAATGCAAAGTGCGCGCGATTATTGAAACGGGACAAGAAGGCGGAGCCGGTAACTTAGTAGTGTGCGAAATTTTGAAAATGCACATTAACGAGGATATTTTGGGTGAAGACGGGATGATAGACCAACGTAAAATACACTTGGTGGCAAGATTGGGCAAAGACTGGTATTGCAAAGCCTTTGGCGATGCTTTGTTTGAGGTAGAGAAGCCCAACACCAAAAAAGGTGTAGGTGTTGATGCCATACCTGCCCGCATACGTCTTAGCAATGTGCTTACTGGCAACAACTTAGGCCAGTTGGGTAATTTAGAAATACTACCTACCCCTGATGAAGTAAACGGTTATAAGTATGAAAATGTAGAGCTGAAAGAACTTTTGGAGCGACTAACCAACGACCCTGATAATTTGGAAACCCAAAAACACCTGATGGCCAAAAACCTCCTGGCACAAGGCAAAACCGTAGAAGCATGGAAAGTGCTTTTATCATAAACCAAACAATTTTGTAGAAGCAATTATTATTACTGGTGTGAACATACAAATACAAGCCGGCTCGCCACAGGAAAACAGCCTTACGCTGCGCGTGGCCAAGGCAATAGCAAAACAAATAGGCTCAGAACATACCCATAGTATTGTTGATTTTCACCACTACGACATACCGTTTATTAACCAAGGCAGTGTTGAGATGGATAACCTCACCCCTTTTCAGCAACAACTGATAAACGGCTGGGCAGATGCCAAACTGGTGATTGTAGTATCGCCTGAATACAACTGGTTTCCCAGTGCCGAGTTAATTAACACCCTGCACCAATTAGGTAGCCGCCAACACAAAAACCTGTTCGACGGAAAGGTATTTGCCTTTGCAGGAGTTTCAAACGGTCGCGGCGGGCGTATGCCTACCATGCAGTTAACCACTGTTTACAACAAATTGATAAACGTATTGGCTACCCGCTCATTTAGCAGCGGTAAAACGTTTGAATCGCAGTTTACACAAAACGTATTGGACGAAAACGGCGATTCATTAGGCAATGCTGAGTACGATAAGGGACTAAAAGCCTTTGTTGATTACTCGCTGGATATGGCCTCACGTTGGCAATAAGCTGCCCACAGCCCAAAACAAACAAGCCCCGATATAGAACTATATCGGGGCTTGTGCTTATAAGGGAAACTATTAGTAGTTGTTCAACATCATCGGCATCACAAGCATCAGCATATCTTCGCTGGGCTCGTTCTCAAAAGGCAACAATACACCTGCACGGTTAGGAGTGCTCATTTCAAAACGTACTTTATCAGTATCCATACTGGTAAGCATATCCATCAGGTACTTACTGTTAAAGCCAATCTCCATGTCTTGGCCTTCGTATTCGCAATTCAAACGTTCGTGTCCTTCGTTGCTTTGGTCAAAATCTTCAGCAGATATAATCATATTGCTACCTGCCAGTTTCAAACGTATTTGGTGGGTAGTTTTGTTTGATACAATAGAGATACGGCGTACTGAGCTTAAAAACTCACCCCTGTCAATCACCAGTTTGTTAGGATTTTCTTTAGGGATAACCGCGTTATAATCAGGGTAACGTTCGTCAATCAAGCGGCACACCAAGCTCACATCACCAAACGAGAAGAATGCGTTGGCGTTGTTAAAATCAACACGCACAGCAGTTTCATCATCCTTCAACGATGATTTAAGCAAATTAGATGCCTTTTTAGGTAAGATAAACGATTGCTCAACTCCCGGGGCAACATCCACACGTTTGTAGCGCACCAAACGGTTTGCATCGGTAGCTACAAAAGAGATGTCGTTGTTTTTCAACTCAACAAAAATACCCGTAAGGTTAAGGCGCAATTCATCATTGCCTGTAGCAAATACCGTTTTGGCTATCGCCTTCAACAACACTTCACTTCTGATACTGAACGATTTATCACTTTCTACTTCAGGTATTTTTGGGAAATCTTCACCGGGCTGACCTGCAAGTTTAAAACGGCCGTTACCCGAACTGATTTCGATGGCATGGGTTTTTTCATCAATAGTAAACGTAAGGGGCTGGTCGGGCAGCGAACGCAAAATATCAAGGCAAAGTTTAGAAGGAACAGCTATCTGGCCTTCTTCCTGCGCTTCTACCTTCAAGGTAGTAGTCATACTGGTTTCAAGGTCGGTAGCACTAATGGTAAGGTTACCTTCCTTAATGTCAAACAGAAAGTTCTCTAAAATAGGAATAACCGCTTTTGATACCACCACACCACTCACCACCGAAAGGTGCTCCAGCAAAACTGTTTTTGAAACTATAAACTTCATACCTTGCTCTACTATTGTTGTTATTTAAAATGCCAAAATTAAAGGCAAGGGGCAATATAGTCAATTGTTAGTTATGAACATTGACAAATACACACTACAATCCTTACTTTTACCGTTTACAAGGTGGACATGCCTAAGAAAGATTACTGCCTCAAGCTTCTGTTTGTAATCGCCATAAACTTAATAGTGATATATGGAAAATCACAACTCCCCAACTACATCCCCATACTATCGGGTGGTAAGTATGGATTTTGCGACAGCGCAATGAATATACTTATTGAACCAAAGTATGATTTTGTAAGATTTCACCAATCACCCGAATACTATAGCGTTGAACAAGCAGGCAATACTTTTTTATTACACAAATTTTCGGGACAATGGATTTACAATACCGATTCGTTTAACAGACGTTTAAGCGGTAAAAAGTACAGCTTGGTTTATAAAAACGATACCCTTCTCATCTACGATAATCAACGCGATGTAATAATTTCATCCTTATACTACAAGACCAAAAGACAACACTTTTTGCACTATACTGTTAATCAAAACACTCCAGTTTTTTTAGTTACCGAATCAAAGGATCCTCTGCATTTATTGTGGCTTGCTTTATCCCCGTATAAAATAAAATCGCACTTTATTATTTCACCTAAAGGCATTTTATACAAATCGAAAACTATTGAACCTGAGTTTAACAACGGCTATTTTAAAGAAAAACACAATGGAAAGTTTGCTCTTTTTAAAGCAACTCCCGATACAGTGATTCGGCTTACCGGACATGAATACTATTATATAGGTTTTCCAAATGCTTTTGGAAATTCATCTGCATTAAAAGACTATGACATAGCAGCTGGGAACAACGAAGCCATGGATAGTAGCCAGTTGGAGTTTATAAAAAGATGTTGTGGAGGACATTATAAAAGAACTCATATTATTGATAGTGCAGGAAATGAGATTTTAAGTCTTAATTCAGGAGGGTTTCCAATGCCAACCGTTGAGAATAACGCCCTTTTGTTTGACACGTTAAGCATAGGTTATAAAGGCATCATATTCAAAGACACGCTAACAGGCAAATGGCCCAGCCAAGACTCAATAGATGCCTGTTCCTTTAATAGTTCTTGCGCAGAACTGATTCGCAAGTCAGGCCCTAATTATCTAATTAAAAAAAACAGCAAGTTAAATTTGGTTAATAATAGCGGCAGAAAAGTATTACCAAACGATTATTCGTATTTAACCTTTTTTAATGACTCTACCTTACTGTTTATAGATAGCAGCTCAGTAGGAGTAGTTTCAGCTTCCGGAAAAGAATTTTTGAATATTAAAGTCGTAAAAACAAGCAACACATCTATTATTAATCCATTTTACAACTACATTTGGACATGGGCAGATCGCATCGCCCGCTCATTTATATGGACAGGGGACAGCATAATTGAAATTGACTCGACAACAAATGCTAATGCGCGCTATAATTATTACCAAAAAGCACAAGACTCTTTACGTAGGGTTGGAGATATGTTTTCATCGTTGAGTAATAAAAAGATTTTTACCGGATACAACTACGAATCAAAAACCTATAACGTGTATTGTGATTCGGCGCTAATAACACCCCACATGGAAATCACGAAAGTTAACCCCCATTATGATGTATTATTTATAATGAAGGATAAACAAAACCACACCTGGATTTATGACAACAACGGAAAGGTAGTTTACAATACCAATGAAGAGTATGAGTATTATGTGAGGTATTCCCCATCAGGAAACGTTAACCATTATATAATTACGATTAGAAATAGCAAACACAAATTTGTAGCGGCTATCCATTGGCCGGGGTTTAACGGACAACCAAACTACAGCGCGCTGCCTATTAAACGTTTTATAGACTCTTTTACCGTTGTTTCGTCCCTCGATGACGAAAATAAAGAAGGATTATTAGATAAAAATCATAATTTAATTATTTGGCCCAACGATATAATAGAATATAAAAAATCTGTTAATATAAGCTCGCCAAATTATCTGTTCTTCTCAAACGGATTTATTTATGACCAAACAGGCAAAATTCTTTTAGATGACGTGTTTTATGAGTGGAATAATGGTGATTTGAACCAATTACGTTATTACCCAAATAATAAAACATTAACTGTTTTCATAGATAAGTACAATAACATTTATAAAACAGGAACTACTAAATAATTTAAACTTTTTAGCCCCTCATACGGGCGAATAACGTAAAATTATTACCCGCTACAATGTAATAGTGTTTGGAAACGAAAGATGCACCCGTCCTTCTAACACGGCTTTTTTATAGGCCAGCGGTGTAATTGTAGTAAATGCCTTAAACGTTCTTATAAAATGGGCTTGGTCGTAAAAACCGTTATCCAATGCCACATCCACCAACGGAATGTGCGGATGGTTAGCTATCTGTGCAATGGCTGCGTTTACCTGCTTTAGCCGCAAATACTTTTGCGGACTTAGCCCGTACACTTCACTAAACGCATGAATAAACTTTTTGTGCGAAAATCGCTTTTCGTCCAAAAACTGTTTAATACGTCCCTTTTGCAAAGGCTCTTGGGTGGTTATTTCAGCAAACTCCAACACATCTTCGGCTGTTTTTGCCGGTTGTGCCGCCTTTAGCAAAAACCTTTCAAGGTGCTTAATTTTATCCGTCGCGTTTTTTGTATGCTCAATTTCTGCAATCACCGAACTTATTGCGGTACCGAAAATATGAGACAACGGGCGCGGAACCCCCAACCCTGATATATCAATACCCAACAAACGGTGCAATCCTTGGGGTTTAAACATAATGCCCAACGCTTTGTACCTTCCCGATACTTTGGTAGTTAATTGTTGTTGGTAAATGCCAGATACACCCCCAGCTTTAGTATAGGAAAATGCAGCATTACCGGTTTGGATTGAAAACTCTTCACCGAAATTGATGATGATTTCCTGCTGCAAAAAGGGGATGCTTACCGATGCATACTCCCATTGCTCCTCGCTTTGGTACCAAATGCACTCAACCACCTCTTTCAACTCATTATCAGGTGTATGGATGAGGGCGTTCATAGCGCAAAATTAGTTAAATAACAACTACTGTACCTAACCCGTTTTGCTAACGGTCATAAAGCCCATCGCTGTTGCGTCCATCGTCCCGAATGGTTTTAAACCATTCGGGACGACCCATTGAAAAGCGGCGGGCTTTATGCCCGTCGGAACAATAGAGTTTCAACCCCATTCAAGTAAACAATAACAAAACTGCACATTGGTTTTTTATAAAACCCGTCTTACTTTGTATTATGGTAAGATATATTGGGGTACTTTTAATGGTAGTAGTGTTTGCTACCCAAAGCATTGCACAAAAAGCAAACAAGCACCAGCAAATGGCTGATTCCTTTTTTGTGTTGGCACAGTATGAAACAGCCATCAAATACTACGATTCAGCACAAAAAACCTCTCCAACCGACAATATTATCATGTTCCGCAAGGGGATATGTTATTATAACCTTCAAAAAAGCAAAGAAGCAAAAGCCAGTTTCGACAAAGCGTTGCAGCAAAACCCCCGCTGTTTGTATTGCGAGTATTTTTTGATTTCTATGCTAACTGAGGCGCAGCAAACCGATGCTGCTTTGCACAAAGCCGACAGTGTACTTACTAAATATGCCGATACAGGCAAAGTACTTAGTTCATACATGGATATAAAAGCACTGAAAGCCCGTATATACTGGAACAGAGGCCAGCTTGAGAAAGCAGGAGCGGTGTATGACGAATTGGTAGCCGATTACCCTGATACCGCCGGTGTATATTACTTACGCGGTGAGTTTAACTTTATAAATCAACGAAAATCAGGGGCGATAAAGGATGTAACTAAAGCCATCGAGTTAGACCCTAATGTTGCCGCATACTATTTTTTGAAGGCCAAAATTTACCTTACCATCAACTACTATAAAGAAACCCTACCCATTATTAATAAGGCGATTGAGCTGAATAGTGAAGAGGGTGAGTTTTACGGATACAGAGGAGGCATTCATCATCATTTAGGCAATTATGAAGAGGCATTGAACGACTACATACTTGCATTAAAGTACAACGGTGCAGGTGGATTCTACAACGCCAAGGTTTCAGAAATTTATTTGATAAAGGAAGACATGGACTCGATGTGTTTTTACTTACAACGTTCAAAAGAATCCTTTGAAAAAGACCCGCCAACTATGCAAGAAGATATAGAAATGCAAACGCTGGTGCTGCATAAACAACAGGAGTTTTGCGATAATAGTAAGCCCGGTTATTATTACCAAAGAGGGGTAGCTATGTATAACCTCGGCTTGTACGATAGCTCTATTTACTTTTATACAGCGGGGCTTGAAAAGTTTGTAAACCAACCCGTGATGCACAACTTTAGGGGCAATGCTTACGTGAAAACAGGCGAATGGGCAAAGGCTGAGAAAGACTTTTTATTATCGATGCAAAACCCCGAGGAACTGAAAAAAACGCTTGCGGAACGCTTTAAATACGACGACCCTCAAGCCAATGAGCGGTACTACAAAGGATTTATTGCCTCAGCATATTTGGGTTTATCTGAAGTATATCTGCAAATGGGGTATTACGATAAAGCCATAAAAGCGGCTGATAGTGCCTTAAACATTGCACCCATCGGCAGCGGCATTCCCCTTGCCGATTATTATAACCAGCTGGGAAGATCTTACCTGGCCGCCGGTAACTACGACAAAGCAATAAGAGAGTTTGAAAAAGTTCTCACACTTGAAGCAGAAAACCCGATTGGATACATAAACATGGGGTTAGCAACGGCATACAAAGCTACTGAAACGCCTGAAACATACAGGAAATTCGGATTCTCAGGCACTTGGAATTCGGGAACTTCACAGCTAAAGTTTGAAAGTAAACCCATAAAACTTACCCAAAACCAGCAAAAATTAATGCAAGATGCCATTGGCTATTGTGATAAAGCCATACAGTTTGCTCCACAAGAGGCTCAGTTTTATGTAATACGTGCTTACGTGAAAAACATGGCCGGAAATAAAGATGTTTGTGCAGACATAACAAGGGCAAAAGCATTGGATATAAAAAGCATAAACGAATCTTTAAGCAGCCTGTGCCCTTAATCAAGCACAGACGGACAAACAAGCTATCTATTTGAAAATAAACGAATAACAAAGTTTACTGAAAAAATTATAGCTTTGACTTAAACAAAACACACCTAACTATGAAAATTTTAAAAACTATTCTTAAAGTATTGGGGGTTATTTTACTGCTGGTAATAATAATATCCCTGTTTTTACCAGCTGGCGTAAGAGTTGAGCGTTCAATTACTGTGAATGCCTCTCCCGAAGAGGTATATGCACACATCAGTGATTTGAAAAAATGGGACACGTGGTCGCCTTGGAAAAAACGCGACCCCAATATGCAAAACACTTATGAAGGGACTGACGGTGCTGTTGGCCAAAAAAACACCTGGAAAAGTGAACACCCTAAAGTAGGTAATGGCTCGATGATGATTACTGAACTGAAACCTTTTGAGTCAGTAGTTACCGAACTTGATTTTGGACAAGGCGGAAAACCCAAGGGAGGTTTCAAAATTGAAAAAACCGATAGCGGCTCAAAAGTAACGTGGTACATGGAAGACGACGGTTCACAAACTCCGTTTTTATTTAAAATCCCAGCCAAATACTTCAACCTGATGATGGACGGCATGTTGGGTCCTGATTTTGAAGAAGGTCTGAAAGGTATTAAAGCTGCCGCTGAAGCAGGTGCCGGAGCAGCACCACAATTAACTTATACAATTGAAGAAGTGGATTTGGCGCCGATGAGTGTGATTGCCGCACCTCCAAACAAAATAAAAGCAGAGCAGATATCAGCCTATTTGGGTAAATATTTTCCCAAGTTATATGCAGCAGCAAAGAAAAACGGTCAAAAACCCGGAATACCGGCAGCAATATATCATTCTTGGACAGGCACAGAAACTGAGGTTGAAGCTGTTTTACAAGTTGATAAAGTAGTAATGGAGGGTAGCGAGTTTCCCCACCACCCGATGCCTGAAGGCAAAGGGTTAAAAGTTGATTACTATGGTGCCTATGCTGGTTCAGAGAAAGCCCACATGGATATTGATGCCTATGCCAAATACAAAAAACTGAAACTGGGCAATCCTTGGGAAGTATATGTTACTGGCCCCATGACTGAAAAAGATACTACCAAGTGGCTTACTCAAATCTATTACCCAATAGTAAAGTAAACGATATTTATTATTGCGAGAAAAGGGCGGGGCAACCTGCCCTTTTGCTTTTATACCACCATGGTATTGCAACCGCGTACCTCGCTAAAATCAAGGCGACCCAGCACCTCAAAACTGCCGTCGGTATATTGTCGGCCTAAATCTTCCGTCTCTATAAAACTGCACGAATACAAATTGGCAAGGTCAATCACATTTATTCCACCGGTTTTGCCAATGGCGGCATAATTAAAAGGGTCGTCGGCATCGCGCACCAAAACACGCATCCACGGCGGGCAAAAGAACCGCCCTTCGCTTTTCGAGTAGGCTTGGGAAAACAGTTCCGTCATCCCATACTCAGAATGTATGGCCGATGGTCCAAAAGCCGTTTGCAACTCTGTATGCAGCTCTTTGCGGGTAATTTCCTTCCTCCTGCCCTTCATCCCCCCCGTTTCCATAATCAGGGTATGTGTCAACTCCATCGGGTATTGAGCCGCAAAATCAAGCAAAGCAAACGATACCCCCAGCAATAATGTTTTTTGCCCATTCGCTTCATTCTGGCGTATTACCTTAGCCAGCCCCTCAAAGTCATTCAGGTAAAAGCCGCTATCGGCATGCCCGCTTTGTTGTATCAGCTTATCCGCCATATACACCAATGATGAACCTGTACGCTCTAAATAACCGGGCAATAACGCAAGAATGCAATACTGCTGTGGCAAGCCGTAAAACAAATCAAAGCCTTTGGTAAACGAGTTTTCATACATACTTAAATCAGCGGCTAAATGTCGGCTTTGGCCAGTGCCGGTGGTGCTGCTGCTTAAAAAAGTATGTTGTGCTTGCATACCCTCTGCCAATACATCATGGGTCTTAAAAAAACGAATAGGCAAAAAAGGTATTTGGTGCAATTGCTGAACTTTATCGGGGTTTACTTTTAAAAAATTGAGGTATTGTGCATATACGGCACAATGTTTTGCTTGAAATCTGAAAACTTCATAAACGCTTTCTTCAAAAAAATCGTTATTTGTAATAAACATCTCCTGTTTTAAACGGGTAAGCATTTATGAATGGTTTACAATTATTAAAATATACAGCCGTAGCACTTATAACAATCACTGCGCTGCAAAGTTGCTCGCGCTCCGATGATGGCGGCCCTCCTGTGCCCGAATTAGGTTATACGGGGTACAGCAAATTTAAAAACACAGCCGGAAAAGATAGCTTTGTTATGCTAAATCTTACGTTTAAAGACGGCGACGGTGATATAGGTTTAAGCGAAAGCGATTCCGTTCCGCCGTATTCATACGGCAGCCCGTTTTTCAACAATCTTTTTGTTGAGTTTTATGTAATTGAAAACGGTACCCCCTCTAAAATTACTTCGCAATTCATAGGCCCTGATACGTTATACAAAGACACGGTGAATTTTAGCCAACGAATAAAATACCTGACGCCTGAAGGAAAGAATAAAAGTATAAAAGGAAGAATAGATGTAATTACTCCGTTTTTCCTACTTGATTTGGCTGCCTATAAGCCCGATTCAGTATATTACGAAATTACCTTGGTTGACCGAAGCCTTAACCGCAGCAATTTGATAAAAACACCTTTGATTATGCTTGACTTTTAAATGAAGTGCGACGATTAAAAATCGTCGTCTTCAAAATCGTCGTCATCATCAAAATCGTTAAACCCTGTTTGGTACCCTGCGTCGGTGTCGTCCTCAAAATCATCGTCTTCCTCTTCTTCAACTTCGCTGAAGTTTTCGTCTTCTTCTTCTTCCTCGTCGCTGTTCTTGGGTTTAGCCGCCGAGCGCACAGCACCGTAGTTTGCTGCACCAAACATTACACTGTTAAAACCTTGAAGGATAGTTCCCTGCATTTTCATCTCAAAATAGAAATTTTATGCTAATTTAAAGGAATTAGGAAAAACAATAGCAAGTGAAATTTATAAAAATGCTTAAAAATATACCCGCAGAGCTTGCTTAAAGGTATTACAATGGGCGTTTACCACATCGCTAAGGCGGGGAGAATACCCGCCGCCCATACTCACAACCACCGGAATACCAAGGGGTTTAAGCGTTTCAAACACATACGCATCTCGCTGCTCACAACCTTGCATACTCACGGATAACTTACCTAATTTATCCGTGGCCAAAATATCCACGCCCGACAGGTAAAAGGCAAAAGTGGGTTTAAAGTCGGCTATAATTTTAGGCAAATGAGAATGCAACAAAGCAAGGTATTCAGCATCGGCAGTATGGGTGGGTACTTCAACATCCAAATGCGATTTTTCTTTTTTGTAAGGGTAGTTGTCTTTTCCGTGCATGCTAAAGCAAAACACCTGTTTGCTGCCCGCAAAAATCTGTGCCGTACCATTACCCTGATGCACATCCAAATCAATTATCAATATCCGCTCGGCCGGGTTTTGTTTTAAGAGATAGTTTGCTGCTATTGCAAAATCATTCAATAAACAAAACCCTTCTCCGCTGTTGGTAAAAGCATGGTGGGTGCCTCCTGCCACATTCATCGCTACACCGAACTCACGTGCATGGACTGTACAGTCGATAGTTCCCTTGCTAATAATAATCTCACGCTGTACCAACTCCTGCGATAAAGGAAACCCGATTTTGCGCATCTCTTTCGGAGTCAGCTCAAGGTGCTTCATCCGCTGCCAATACTCCGCATCGTGGGTTAGCAATATGGTTTCATCGTCCAACGGTTCAGGTTCAAAAAGATTTTCAGGAGTTATTGCCCCTTCGTGCATCAACTGTTTAGGAATCAGGTCGTATTTCTCTATCGGAAAACGGTGACCTTCGGGCAATGGGTGGGCGTAAATAGGACTCCAAGCTATTTTCAGCATTTTGTAGTTATACTTTTTGTAGCACCTGCTTTATGCAGCAGCTTACCACAACTCTATCAATTAAGATAAAAAAGCGTTTGATTGTTTTGGGCTGAATCGAAAAAATTAACCGGCTGTTGCCCTTCAACTCCGTCAAGGGTATTTAGACTCCTTAGCGTAGCTGTATAATAACCATTCAGGTATTGGCCGTTGCCGTGAAAGCCGTTGTTTTTGTAATCTATTAATTCTATCACTCCGTCGTTGTTATAATCAGTAATGTACAACGCATCGGGCAGCCAATTCGTTTGCAACGTAGTAACACCCATGGTTTCATCCGTATCTATCACTACTAATGTGCATTTAGCCGAAAAAGTCCCCATAGCCTGCGGGTCGCTCAACACAAGCACAATAAAGCCACTTTGCAAAACCGGCACGTACAGTAAAGCATCTAATTGCAGGCGAGCCCGTTGCAAACTCAATGGAAGCATCCATGTTTTACCTCTATAGCCAAGGCTTGGCGTAACAACTATGGCAATGTTTTCCCCACTGTCATTGCTCTCGTATTCAGGAAACAAGGGAACAAACAGGTGGCTTATGATTATACTATCGCCCTTATAAACAAAGTTGGTTTGGTTAGTTGTTAACGATACCGTATCTATTTTAGGCGGAGCAGGATATACAGTTTTCAACAAGTCTGCAATTTTGGCAAAGCCCTGTTTATGAGGTTTCTTTTGGCCGCAAGCGGCCACAATAACAACAACCAATACCGCCAACCAACTACAACGCATAGCTTTTATTCTTCACCCTCAAATCTGGCCCTAAACCCAACTTTTGAAGTATTAAACCCTGAGTTATAGCTGTTGTAATTTTTTTGTTCAACTGTAATAATGTTAAACATATCAAACGGCGGCACCAGTAAATCATTATTAAGGCAATGCAGCATGCACTCTTCCAGTATTTTGTTGGTGTACATTTCATTCATTTCTAAGGCAGCAAAATCGTTGTACAAAAAGTTAAACGGGCGGTTGCCATCCATAAAAAAGTGCCGTTCACGGTTCACAAACAAGCGGGTGATGAGCGAACCCATATCTCCCCCTCTATTGTATTTCAGTGAGTCTGAAAGAAAGTTATATACCTGTATCAGCCCACAATATTCACGCAACGGGTCTTCTTTTACATACGGAATCTTGTTTATCGTGTGCCCGCTGTCAAAATCAAAGATATTGGTGTGCATCATAAACACCAGCGTATCCCCTCCAAACTTCAAATGGGCTTCAAAAGGGCCTACCTCAGTAAATTTCACATCAAGATTTTTGTGCAGCCCTTGTATTTGGTTATTCAGGTTTTGCTCGTATCCCTGCATCACTTTTTTAAACTCGGCCATTACTTCAACAGTGGCCTGATAGGCTTGTTGCTTTGCTACCGATTTATTGCGCATTATATCTACAATCTCTTCAATACGGGTTTTAGACATTTTTCAAGGATTAATTTATGGTACGCAAAGTTTAGTTGTTTGTACATAAAAACAAAGAGAGTTTGCACAAAGCTTTATATTTGATTAAATACTATTTTATGCCCTATTCATTGTCAAAATTTAAATCAACGATAAATAATACGTACTTGAGTTTGATAAAAAATCGTATTCATATCTTCCTAAGTTTAATAGCTATATATATAATTTTCCACAGACCAATAGAAGATTTAATTGAAATTGTTTTTGTAAACAAGATTCTTTCAAAGGTTTATCCTTCTGTACTAATCAATGTTATTTTTTTTGGTGCCGGAGCTTTATTTATTCTAGTATCGATTTTTAAAGGACTGTCCTACTCACGCACTATTATAGTTTCTGTATTATTTATATTAATTATATACACCTCGTATAGGTGTTTTTCTGATAGATGGGAATTAGTCTCACTTTATGGGTTTACTCCTATTAAATATTTGGATATCATTTACTTGTATGCCGTTGGGTTGGTAATAAGTTTCTTTAAACCGGAAAAAGAACTCGCCAAGAATACTGAAAACTCCTTTTTCTATGATGCTCCAATAAGCTCTGATGGGAAAGACTTGTTAGGGTTTAAAAAATACATTGAAGTACTTGCAACAAAAATAAAAGACACCCACTACAAAGAAGCCTTTGCTATTGGTATTAATGGGAAGTGGGGATCGGGGAAAACATCTTTCATAAACATGCTGAAAGCACATTTTGAAAAAGAAGATGTAATCGCTATTGACTTTAACCCTTGGGATAGTTCAACCCCAATTGGCATTATTCAGGATTTTTTTGACAGAGTTGAAGAAGAACTTCACCCTTATCGGCCATCATTAGCAAGATTGTTACATAAGTACTCTAAAAAACTTATAGAGCTAAATGACTCGGAGGTTACGCAGGCTATTAATGCCATTATTGGGAGCGAATCATTAAGTGGGTTAAAAGACAAGATTGAAACTGACTTAAAAGCCATCAATAAAAAATTACTCATCTATATTGATGATTTAGATCGTTTGGATAAAAAAGAAATCATAGAAGTAATACGACTAATAAGAAACACTGCAAATTTTTACAACACATTTTTTATTGTAGGCTATGATAGAAGCTATGTGTTAAAGGCTCTACAAGATTTTAATTCTCACAATCATGAACGATTTCTTGAGAAAATTTTCCAAGTAGAAATAACCCTACCGCTCTATGATAAAAGTATTTTAAGAGCCGAACTCAAAGAAAAACTAACCACTATCTATCCTGATTTTGATATAGATTTTGGAGGAGATTTTATCGGGTCAGTTTTAGGAAAACCCTATTATCTTGATGTTTGGCTGGAAAACCTTAGAGATGTTACAAGACTTGCCAACTCTTTGGCTATTAACTTTAAGCAACTCAAAGGAGAAGTTGTTTTCCATGATTTTCTTCGTTTTGAAATGTTACGTCTTAAGTACCCATCTATCTATGAGTTATTGTTTAATATGACTGCTAAATTTTTAGTCAGGCAAAACAAATCCCTTCAACCATCGAATCTTTATACGTTAAATAAAAAAGAATTTGAAGATTACTTAACAAATAATATAGAGCCCCTAGCTATTGATAAAACTGCCATTGATAAAATTGTTGATTTGGTAGACGGGATCTTTCAAGACGGCTATTTTACACCCACAACTGGTAGCTACTTATCTGTTAGATACCCCAGTAAATTTAGAAGGTATTTTGCGTATGGGCTATTAGATAGTGAGCTCTCAGAGATTGATTTTAGTAAGTCTCGAGAACTTGACATTGATGGATTTAAATATAAATTAAAAGAATGGGTTGATAAAGGGCTCACACCCCAAGTTCATTCTAGGCTTAAAGAAATAAAGGACTTTGATAATAAAGACGACTTTGAAAAAATAATTACAGGCATCTTTTATTTAGCAAACCTAAAAGAGAAGTCTGTGAGCAATCAGTTCCATAGGAGTGGTATAGTGTGGTATGACATTGGAGACCTAATTGATAAAATGGTGAATTATGATGGTGAAATTGGTAAAAAACATTACGCTAATATTAAAGAATATAACGAGTTCGTGGAATCCTTTTTTAAAGATGCAGTAAGCCCATACTTGTTTGAATCATCGTTAGCGAATCTTTTATATTGGAGAGATCTCAAAAGTGAGTATTTCCCTATAGCTAAACCAGAACTAGAAACATTCATCACAGGCTATCTAGAAAAATATTGCAATGAATCAGATAAAATAGATGCAAATATTTGGGAGTTATATCGTAACTGTACTTTAATCGAATGGGAGCCAACAGGCAACAACAGTCAAGTGTCTAAAACGCGGAAGGCAAACAATGCTGATGATATTTTTAAAAATTTCATTCTCAACAAAGACCTTGACGGCTTCTTGGCTACCATAATAACAGGTGATTTTGACCCTAATAGATTTTATATAAGCGAAATTGTCCTCTCTCTTTTTTGCAACTACAATAACTTCAAACAAGTCTTAAATGAGCAAGATGATGGAAAGTGGGAATATTTAAAAGAATTTAAAGAGTTTTTTGCCGAGCTAGAAAAACATAATTTTTCTAGGCGGGTTGCTTTCGAGTTTAAAACAATAGATTTAACAAGAAAGTAATTTTTAAAACAAAACCCGCCTGCAAAAACTACAAGCGGGTTTCATAGAATTTATCGGGAATGTTTATTTCAAAAACACTTTCACGGTTTTGTAAACGTTGTTGCCGTTTATTTTTACTAAGTAGTACCCTGTTGATATTCCGTTTACGGTTAGGGTTTGTAGTTGGTTGCCTGTGAAGCTTACGGGGGCTTGTACCGTTCTGCCCAACAAGTCCATTACTTCTACCGTATAGTTTGTTGTGTTGGGTGCATTGATGGTAATGGTGTTACCCGTGCTACCCACATATACAGGAACTTTGTTTTCGGTTACTTCTTCTACACTTACGCCGCTTTTCTTGCTGAAACGTAGTTCAAAACGGTTGGCTGTATTGCTTAGGTCGTGGGCAAAGGTGTAGTCGCCGTTGCTAAGGTCGTGTTTAACTCCGCTTTGTTTGTCTGCCAACTCTACGGTGATATCCGGAGTCATGTTTTCTGTGGTGAAGCTGAAGGTGTATTGTCCTGCTTCTTTGGCTTCAAAACTTAGTTGGGCTGACTGGTTTTCTATGGTGTTCCTCACTTCTTTGTTTGCCTTTCTGCCTTCTAATACAAAGTATAGGTTAGGAGCTACCAAATTGGGGCGTTTATTACCGTCCATCACATCGTAGCCGTTGGTGGCGTTATCATCCGTATAAAACTTCACTTTGTCTGTTTTGCCGTTTTTGTCGCTTACTTGTACTTGTACAAAGTTGGGCAGGCTGGTTTTATCAAAGTAGTTAACCAAGCTGTCGGTAGTTCTTGCACTGTTTTTAAGAGTGATGCTGGTGTTGTTGCTGGTTACTTCTATCAGCATCGGGGTAAAGGGAGGGATTACTCCGTTATCCGTACCGTCAAATACTTGGTAAGCTCCTGCGCTTTGGTTGTATAACCATACTTGGTTGCCTTGTACACCACCACTGTTAATGGTGATGTTGTTATCGTCCCAAGTAAATCCGCTGGGCCATGGGTTGCCTATGTAATGCCAGCCTGTGGTATCGGTACGTGAGCCGGTGCGGGTTAAATTGGCATGGGTATAGTCGCTGGTACCTCTGTAAGTTCCTTGGATATCCAAGGTAAGGGGTAAGGGATTCGCCCAGCTGGAAGTTCCACCCATGTAGATGGAGTAGGCTGTATCACCAAAGGCTTCGCTCGTTCCTGAGGGTATAGTCCAAAAGGGTGAAGTTTGTTCGTTAAAATAATATACGGTGGCAAAGTCATTATCGGGAGTACCGAAGTTCAGCACTACATCGTCGTTTACTTGTGCCAAGGTAGCTCCGCTTACCGGTGAGTTTACTGGTCTCCAATCGGCTCCGCCTCCTGCTATCAGCATTTCTGCAGTTAGGTTGCCGCTTAGGGTACCTGTTCCCGTTCCTGCTATCTGGCCATAAGTGGTGGCTCCCGTGGCTTCTAATTTTAGTTTGTTATTGGTGGTTAGGGTACCTGAGCTTAAGGTCAATACTCCGTTGATGCCTAAGGAATCTTGTATGGTGGCTCCTGCGCTGTTGTTCAGTTGCAGGTTGCCGGTAGTTCCGGTGCCGTAAATGTTTTGGGCTGAAGAACCGTCTAATACTATTTTACCTACTCCGCTTACGGTTCCGTTGTTGGTGTAGTTGCTCTTTATGCTTAAATCGCCGCTTAAGCTGGCGGTGGTTCCGCTATTCACCGTTAGGCTATTTAATACTGCACCGGAAGCTATTGTAGCCGTTCCGGCTGAAATAGTACAAGCGCAAGATACGGTAGAGCCGCTGGGGCTGCTACCTACCCAACCGTTGTTGTATTCAAGTTCGCAGATACCATTTTGAAAAAAGTAGGCCGCTCCGGCATTGCTTTTATAGTTTCCGCCGGCGCTGTCCCAGTCGTTACCTGCACCTTGTGTACCAGCGCTTATTAATGCATACGTTCCGTCAACTGCCACTGCAGTGCCAAAACGGTCACCGGCAACACGGGCACTGTCAGTATCAGGCGGGCTTAATTTTTTGCTGTAGCCCCAAACGCCGTTGCTTTTTGTAAATTGGTAAGCAGCCCCCGATGTAGATTTGTAGTTAACACCAGAGCTGTCCCAATCCTGTTGTGAAGCTCCTACTATAATATAGTTCCCACTAATATCTAAAGAATTACTAAAGCCATCGCCAACTTTCCTTGCACTGTCGGAGGTATTCGTGGGTGGAGTGAGTTTTTTCACATATCCCCATACACCGTTATTGCGTTCAAAAATGTACGCCGCGCCGGCTTGTAGGGCCAAATTACCCCCTGCACTGTCATAATCTTGCCCAACAGATCCTACAACAAGCGTAGTACCTTGTAAACTTAAGTTCTGCCCAAATTGGTCGCTGCCTACCCTTGCACTATCTGTATTGGGCGGGGTTAGTTTTTTAGCATACCCCCACACCCCGTTCCTTCGTTCAAATATATATACCGCACCGGCCAAACTTTTAAAGCTGCCGCCTGCACTGTCCCAGTCCTGCCCATTGGCGCCCACTGCAATATAATCGCCGCTAACCGCTACTGATGCACCAAAGTTATCACTGGCAACCCGGGCACTATCGGTATTGGGCGGGGTTAGCTTTTTTTGAAAGCCCCATGTGCCGTTTACACGTTCGTACACCCACGCTGCACCCGCATTGCTTTTAAAGTTACCGCCGGCACTGTCGCGATCATGGCCCGGGGCACCCACTACAATAGTAGTTCCATCTATGGCCACCCTTGTACTAAACTGGTCGGCTCCTTGTCGGTCGGGTGCAGTGATTTTTTTCACTTGCGTCCATGCACCAACACTGTTTCGCTCCCAGATATAAGCAGCTCCGGCAGAACTCAAAAAGGTGGTTGGGCTTGAAGTTGAGTCATAATCATGGTCGCGGGAAGCTACCACACAATAATCACCACTGATACCTACAGAAAGACCCATAAAATCACTTGCAACACGAAAACTGTCCGTTGCTCCGCCGCTCGGCGACAGTTTTTTTACCCTGCCCCATACACCCGTACTTGGGTTGCGCTCCCATATATAGGCATTACCGGCACCACTTTTATAATTGGTTCCGGCAGAATCCCAATCAGAATCGGCCGAGCCTATAATAGCATAATTGCCACTAAGGCTTACAGATAACCCGAAGTTATCACCGGCTACGCGAGAACTATCGTTGTTTCTTCCGCTGATTTTTTTGAGATAATTAAAATTTTGGGCATAGCTTCCGAGCCAACTAAGCATAATAAAGCCCGTGAGCAATAAAAAATTTTTCATAAGTACTTTAGCAGTTATTTATTTCAATAACAAAGGTGTACTTATAAATTAGTTGTTGCTACATACGTAATCAACCGTTTTTTGTTTAAACCAGATACTTACGTATAAAATAATACACACTACTAAGTATGATTACTTTTTAAATCGCGATTTTATTTTAAATTTCATGTAGCTTCTTTAAAAAAATAAACTCGATATTATAACTATAAACATAACACAGCCCCAAAACAATTAATGCTCTGGGGCTGTGCTGGGATATTTTCAGTGGGTTTGGTTACCTCAAAAACACTTTCACAGTTTTGTAAACATTGTTGCCGTTTATTTTTACTAAGTAGTACCCTGTTGATACTCCGTTTACGGTTAGGGTTTGTATTTGGTTGCCTGTGTAGCTTATCGGGGCTTGCACCGTTCTGCCCAACAAGTCCATTACTTCTACCGTGTAGTTTGCTGTATTGGGGGCATTGATGGTAATGGTGTTACCCGTGCTACCCACATATACAGGAACTTTGTTTTCGGTTACTTCTTCTACACTTACGCCGCTTTTCTTGCTGAAACGTAGTTCAAAACGGTTGGCTGCGTTGCTAAGGTCGTGGGCAAAGGTGTAGTCTCCTTTGGTTATATCGTGTTTGGCGCCGCTTAATTTATCAATCAATTCTACCACAATATTTTTCTCCATATTTTCATGCGCAAAGCTCACGGTATAAGTGCCTGCTGTTTTTGCCTCAAAATTCAAAGAAAGTGGCTCGTTTTCCTGTGGAAGAGTGTTATAAACCAGCTTGTTGGCGTTTTTATCCTGTTGCACAAAATACAGATTGTGTATGCCGGGGTTCATCATTTTATTACCGTCCATTGCATCGTAATTGTTAGCAGCATTGGCATCGGTATAAAATTTGGCTTTGTCCGTCCATCCGTTGGCATCAGCTACTTCCATCTCTACAAAGTTGGGCAGGCTGGTTTTATCAAAGTAGTTTACTAAGCTGTCGGTTGTTCTGGCACTGTTCTTTAAAGTGATGCTGGTGTTGTTAGAAGTTACTTCTATCAGCATCGGGGTAAAGGGAGGGATTACTCCGTTATCTGTTCCGTCAAATACTTGGTAAGCTCCTGCGCTTTGGTTGTATAACCATACTTGGTTGCCTTGTACGCCACCACTGTTAATCGTGATGTTGTTATCGTCCCAAGTAAATCCGCTGGGCCATGGGTTACCTATGTAATGCCAGCCTGTGGTATCTGCACGTGAGCCTGTACGAGTGAGGTTGGCATGGGTATAGTCGCTGGTACCTCTGTAAGTTCCTTGAATATCCAAGGTAAGGGGTAAGGGATTCGCCCAGCTTGAAGTTCCACCCATATAGATAGAGTATGCACTGTCGCCAAAAGCTTCGCTCGTTCCTGTGGGGATTGACCAATAGGGAGAAGTCTGTTCGTTAAAATAATATACGGTGGCAAAGTCATTATCGGGAGTACCGAAGTTCAGCACTACATCGTCGTTTACTTGTGCCAAGGTAGCTCCGCTTACCGGTGAGTTTACCGGTCTCCAATCGGCTCCGCCTCCTGCTATTAGCATTTCGGCAGTTAGGTTGCCGCTTAGGGTACCTGTACCGGTACCTGCTATTTGCCCGTAGGTGGTTGCTCCCGTAGCTTCTAATTTTAGTTTTCCATTGGTGGTTAGGGTACCGCTGGTAAGAGTAAGTACTCCGTTGATGCCTAAGGAATCTTGTATGGTGGCTCCTGCGCTGTTGTTCAGTTGCAGGTTTCCGGTAGTTCCGGTGCCGTAAATGTTTTGGGCAGAGGTACCGTCTAATACTATTTTACCTACTCCGCTTACGGTTCCGTTGTTGGTGTAGTTGCTCTTTATGCTTAAATCGCCGCTTAGGCTGGCGGTGGTTCCGCTATTCACAGTTAGGGTTTTTACAGAGGCTCCTGATGCAATAGTTGCCGTACCTGCCGTAACGCCGCAATTGCAGTTTCCGGTTGAACTGCTAGGGCTACTACCAGCCCAACCATTGTTGTACTCTAGCGCACATGGTGCTTTTTCAAAAAAATAGGCTGCCCCGGCATTGCTTTTATAATTACCTCCAGCACTATCCCAGTCTTGTACACGTGCGCCAATTACACTGTAGTTTTCGCTAATTGCGGTAACAGTTCCAAAGAAATCAGCACCTACTCTTGCACTGTCTACATTAGGAGGTGTTAGTTTTTTAGCATACCCCCATGTCCCGTTTCTTTTTTCCCAAACGTAAGCCGCCCCCGCGGTGCTTTTGTAGTTACCACCGGCACTGTCCCAATTTTGCTGGTAAGCGCCTACTATAATATAATTACCGCTGATAGCTACTGAATTGCCAAACTGGTCGTTAAATCCTCTGTCATTGTTGGTAGCAGGTGGGGTAATCTTTTTCACATACCCCCATACTCCATTATTACGTTCAAAAATATACGCTGCTCCAGCAAAGTTTAAAGAATTTGCCCCCGCACTATCCCAATACTGGCCTGGTGCACCCACTACCAATGTAGTACCACTAATAGATAAAGAAGAGCCAAAGGCATCGCCTGCTACCCTTGCGCTATCGGTATTAGGGGGAGTAAGCTTTTTTGCATAGCCCCAAACCCCATTCCTGCGTTCAAAAATATAAACAGCACCGGTTGAGGCTTTGTAATTGCCCCCTGCACTGTCCCAATCTTGGCCACCAGCATTTACAACGGCATAATCACCGCTTATAGCTACCCTTGAGCCAAACTGATCGTTGGCCACCCTTGCACTATCGGTATTGGGCGGGCTTAGTTTTTTGGCAAAACCCCAAGTGCCGTTTACCCGTTCGAATATATAGGCTGCACCGGCTTCGAATTTATAATTTCCGTTTGCGCTGTCTCTGTCTTGTGTTTGTGCGCCAACAATTGCTGTAGTTCCGCTTATGGCAACGTCTGAAGAAAAATTGTCGCCCAGGGCACGGTCTGGGGCGCTTAGTCTTTTTACCTGTGTCCAAACCCCTGCGCTGTTTCGCTCCCATATAAATGCAACCCCCGAATTAGTTAATGTACTGCCGCCGCCCGAAGAGTCTCGGTTGCTGCCTGTGCTGGATACAATACAATAATCGCCACTAATGGAAACAGTAGTCCCAAAGTTATTGCTTGCCGCCCGTGCGTTTGTGCCTCTGGGTGTCAGCCTTTTTTTCATTTCCCAAACTCCGGTACTTGTGTTGCGTTCCCAAATGAATGCAGCGCCTGCATTGTTGGCTAAGTTGGCTCCTGCCGAATCGTAGTCGGAAAAACGTGCACCTATTATTGCATAATTACCGCTTAGGCTTACTGCATTGCCAAACTGATCGTTGAATACCCTTGCACTATCTGTATTGGGTGGTGTTATTTTTTTTATGTAATTAAAATCTTGAGAAAACAGGACAGTACAAAGCATAGTAAGCCCATAAAAAAGTATTGCTTTTTTCATTTTATTCCTAAATAGCTGAAATGATGCAACAGCAATCTACGCTACTTTGTTTCAAAGAAAAATATTGCTTTAAAAAAACATTGTTATATGTAGCCGTGTTTTTTCAAACTATTTATTATTTATTGTAAGCGAGAATACAATTGAAATTATACGATAACACTATAAATAAATAATCCCCTTGTCTATATTTCAAAACAAAGGGATTAAACACACGTTTTGGTGAAATTATTTCAAAAACACTTTCACTGTTTTGTAAACTTTTTGTCAATTAATACAATTGCATCCTAATAAAAAGTCCCTGCTTAATAATTAAGCAGGGACTTTTTATTAGGATTTTTTTTAAAAGAGAGCTACGCGCTATATTATCTAGATATAGTAGCTAAATATTTAACAAAAATCAATATGCTTTTGCAAACAACACCCTTTGAGTAGATGGCTTTCCTGTTAATATACAAGTGCCTTCTTCTTGTTTATTATCTAAGGGTATGCAGCGGATGGTTGCTTTAGTAAGCTCTTTAATTTTCACCTCGGTTTCAGTAGTACCGTCCCAATGTGCTGCTATAAAGCCTGCTTTGTTTTCTAATATATCGGTAAACTCATCCCAAGTGTTGGCATAGTGTATATTGCTATCCCTAAAATCAAGGGCACGTTGGTAAATATTGTTTTGGATGTTTTCAAGCAGGTGTACAATCTTCTCGTCCAAATCAATCATGCTTAAAAACTCCTTCTCTTTGGTATCGCGGCGGGCAACTTCTACAGTGCCCTTTTCCACATCTTTAGGACCAATAGCTATGCGCACAGGCACCCCTTTTAGTTCGTACTCGTTAAATTTAAAGCCGGGCTTGTGCGTATCGCGGTTATCATACTTTACTGATAACCCTTTTGCTTCAAGCATTTTTTTGGCTTCAAGGGCTTTTTCGTTCACCAATGCAAACTCTTCTTCGCTACGGTAAATAGGAATTATCACCACTTGTATAGGAGCCAAACGCGGAGGCAGTACCAACCCATCGTCATCACTGTGCGCCATAATCAAAGCGCCCATCAGGCGGGTGCTCACACCCCACGATGTTGCCCATACATAATCCAGTTTACCCTCTTTATCAGCAAATTTCACATCAAATGCTTTGGCAAAATTTTGCCCTAAAAAGTGTGAGGTACCCATTTGTAAGGCTTTACCATCCTGCATCAATCCTTCAATGCAATAGGTATCATCAGCCCCTGCAAAACGTTCGTTTTCGGTTTTTACACCCTTTACTACAGGCACCGCTAATACGTTTTCAGCAAAATCAGCATACACCTCCAGCATTTGTTTGGTTTCGGCCACGGCTTCTTGTGCAGTTGCGTGGGCGGTGTGCCCTTCTTGCCATAAAAACTCAGCAGTGCGAAGAAACAAACGGGTACGCATTTCCCAACGTACCACATTAGCCCATTGGTTTACCAATATTGGCAAATCGCGGTAGCTCTGTATCCAGCCTTTATAAGTATTCCAAATAATCGCCTCACTGGTGGGGCGTACTATCAGTTCTTCTTCCAGTTTGCTGTTGGGGTCAACAATCAATTTACCTTTGTTATCGGGGTCGGCCTTCAAACGGTAGTGAGTTACTACCGCGCATTCTTTTGCAAACCCTTCGGCGTTTTTTTCTTCGGCCTCAAAAAGACTTTTGGGCACAAAAAGCGGGAAATATGCATTCACGTGTCCGGTAGCTTTGAACCTCCTGTCCAAATCCTGTTGCATCTTCTCCCATATTGCATAGCCGTATGGTTTTATCACCATACATCCTTTAACGGCACTATGCTCCGCCAAGTCGGCGTTTTTCACAAGGTTGTTGTACCAAAGCGAGTAATCCTCGCTGCGTTTTACTTTTTTATTGTCCATTGTGTTTACATTATTCAAATTTATTGCTTACCTTGTACTAATCGGTAGGCTTTATTACCATTTGCTTTGGAATGGTTTTTGAAGTATTTACGGTATTCACCCCAAAACCACACACGTTATGAAATGGGTATCTTCTTTAGTTGTTGTTATTTTGTTGAGTGCTTGCTCAACGTCGCAAAAATATTCAAATAGCCGATACCAAAGGCAGAATAATACCGACGATGCGTATTTTTCACCCGATGATGTGAAAAAAAATGCGAAGACAAAACGCGAGGAGGCTAAGACAGAAGTTGAAGAAGCGCAGGTAGAGCAATACCAAGGCAACTCTTCGTACTATGATAATACCCATAACGAAACTGCCAACCCTAATGCTGCCCAACGCAGCAACAATTACCAGCAGTATTCTCAAAACAATACAGCCACTAATATTACTCCTCCGCCTTCAAACCCAAATTCATTGCAAGGCACCCCACAATACAACATTACCAATAACTACTACGGTGGTTCGTATTTTGGCCGCAGACCATACTCTCCCATGTTTTACCCTTGGATGTCAAGCCCGGGCATGTCACTTTCCTACAACACATGGAATAATTCGTGGTACATAGGACCCACTTTTAATTCAGGTTGGGGCTACAATAATTGGAATACAGGATACAACCCCTACGACCCTTGGGGATGGAACAATAACTATTGGGGCTGGAATAATTCATGGGGATATAACCCCTGGAATAATAACTTTGTGTACGATCCCTGGATGAATACTTGGGTATATATGCCGTTTGGCTATAATAACTGGGGCTACAATCCATACAACCCTTTTATGGGGTATAATCCTTACTCGCCGTATTCACCCTATTGGGGCGACCCCTTTTGGAGTATTGGCAATAACAACGGCGGCAGCACAGTATCTAATACCGTAAATACACGTCGCAGGCCTACCAATAGTTTTATGCCTGCCACACAAGCATCGAGCCCTAACGGGGGTTCACAAATTGTGGGTAGAACCGAACGCATTGAACAGCCTACTACGGTCAATGCTCCTACCCCAACAACTACAACTCCTCCCACCGGCGGCACTTATACAAGGGGTGATGTTAACACAACACCCACTACTCCTACAACTACCGGTACTCGCACACAACCCGATTACCGTACTTACCCAACGGGTAGTAATACACCGTCAACCCCTTCTGCTCCATCAACCAATACAACGCCTCCGCCAACAAATTACAACCCTTCGCCCGCTGGCGGCACGTATGGTAATGGAAATGCAAGCACAACACCATCGCGTAACAACAACACGCCTACTAATGTGCAGCCTGCACCACAAGCGCCTACTCAACAGCGTTATACACCCCCCACAAATAATAATCCTCGTGATGTATTTGCCCCCCAAAACACAGGCGGAAACAATGGTGGTTTTAACCGTAACGGCGGTAGCACAGGCGGTGGTGGAAGTAACGGTGGTGGAAACGGCGGCGGCAGAAGAAGATAATCTAAGCTGTTTATTTGTAAGCACTTTTGCATGAAGAAATTAATTTTAGCAACCATACTGGCGGGGCTTGCTATGCAAGCACATACACAAGGTTTTTTAGACCTCAAACGCTATTCGGTAACTCGTCAGTTTGGTACCGCACGCAGTATGGGTATGGGTGGTGCCATTGGGGCTACGGGTATTGATTTTAGTGTATCACAAGTTAACCCTGCCGCTTTGGCTCAAATTCGCGTCAGTCAGGCATCGGGTACCATCGGTCTTAATTTCACCAATAACAGTGGTACATATCTTGACCATAATATACAAGACAGTCGTTTTAACTTTTCAATACCTAACATGGGCATAGTGCTATCAAAAGTGCAAACCAAAATGGGGAAGGAAAAAACAACGGGCTTAGTTAGCTATTCGTTTGGGTTTGGATTTAACCGTGTAAATGATTTTAACCGCACCATTAGCATTGGGGGCACTAATAACAAAAGCAGCTATTTGGATTATTTGGCAGAACAAGCTACTAAATATGTTGACTGGAATAGTACGGCAAACAATTTTTATCCTTTTTATCCCGAAGAATTAGCCTTAGCAGCAAATGCAATTGTTCATGTAGGCGATAACAAATACGAGGCAAACCTGCCCAACGTAGTAACCATGAACCAAAACTACCGCTACCAGCAAGGTGGCAGGCAAACCGACTGGAATATCTCGTGGGGTGGTAATTTTAGTCACAGGATATATTTTGGGGCAGCCATCGGCGTTCCTGCGATACGGTATAATTCAACCGAAACCATCACAGAGCAATCTGACGACCCCAATCTAAGCCCCGATGTATCGTTTGAACATACTACAACCGTTAACACTTCAGGCACCGGTTTTAATGGTAAAGTGGGACTAATGTTTAGGGCTAATGATTGGTTACGTTTTGGCTTGGCATATCACACGCCCACGTCTTACACACTAACCGACCAGTTTAGTTACACCTTCATGTCGCGTAACTTTACCAACGGCCAGTTTGTGTATTCATCAGGGCAACTGCTAAGTTCCGACCCCGGTAACTTTAAATATAAATTTGTTACCCCGGGCAAATTGGTATTCAGTAGCGCTTTTGTTATCAAAAAAACAGCCATGTTAGCGTTTGATTACGAGACGGTGAATTATAAAGAAGCCCAAAGCCCCACCAGCGAGCTTATTTTTGTTAATAATTTGGTTAACAGCAATTTCCAATCAGCCAGCAATATTCGCGTTGGTGGCGAGTATAATTATTTGGATTATCGTTTCAGGGCAGGGTATGCCTTGTATGCATCGCCGTTTAATGATGCTATTTTAAGCGCAGTTAACAACGATAATCTTGCTTTGCAGGTATATAGCGTTGGTTTTGGCTATCAGGAGCCTGACGGCAAGTTGTTTTTTGATGCCGCCGTTACCTATGAAAGGTTTGACGACTATTACACTCCCTATCTTTTAGAAACAACAAATAGGCCCTACTTTACCTCTGCCAATAAGATAGGCATTACCCGTTTACTGTTTACTGTAGGCACTAAGTTTTAAAAGGTAAGTTGGCCGAAAACTTAGGGTTTTTCTATGTTTATTAGGGCTGGTCTTGTATTTTTGTTAAAAACGCTCTTAAACCTATGACAGAATGGTGGACTGCCCTCGACGGCTTTGATAAAATGCTGTGGGCCATTACCCTTGTTGCTACCCTTATTTTTATCTTTCAAACCATCGCCACCTTCACAGGCATGGATAGCGACGGCGGTGTTGATGCCGATTTTTCAGGTGATATGGAAACCCACCACGGCGGTGATACTCCGTTTCAACTGTTCACTTTCCGCAACTTTGTAAACTTCTTTTTAGGCTTCGGCTGGACGGTATTATCGTTAGAAGACACCATAGGCAACCGCGCCATCACATTAGTAGTAGGCGTAATAGTGGGAGCGTTATTGGTGGCTGCCGTTATGTATATGTTTTTCGCCATCAGCAAGCTTAGCCAATCAGGCAACATGGAGTTGAAAAACGCCATAGATAAAACCGCACAGGTATATCTTACAGTTCCGGCCAATAAAAGCGGTGCGGGTAAAGTACACGTACAAATACAAGGCAGTTTGCACGAGCTGGATGCAATGACCGAAGGGGATGCATTGCCCACCGGATCTATGGCAAAAGTGAAAGAAATACTTACCGATAAAATAGTATTAGTAGAAAAAATCTAACCTCTTTAATAGTTCATTAGTTTATGCCCGAATTAATTTTTGTAGTTGTAATTGCTGCCGTTCTGTTTGTAACATTCGCAGCCCTTTTATCGCGTTACAAACGTTGCCCGTCAGACAAAATTTTGGTTATTTACGGTAAAACCGGAAAACAGTCAACCGCACGATGTGTGCACGGTGGTGCCGCCTTTATCTGGCCGGTTATCCAAAGCTATGCGTTTTTGGATTTGAAGCCCATTTCTATCGAAGCTAACCTTACTAATGCACTTAGTAAGCAAAACATCCGTGTAGATGTTCCCTGCCGTTTTACCATTGCAATTACCACTGATCCTGATAGCATGAACAACGCTGCTGAGCGTCTTTTGGGTCTTAGCAACGACCAAATACACGAGTTGGCAAAAGATATGCTGTTTGGTCAACTGCGTTTGGTGATTGCAACCATGGATATTGAAGAGATTAACAGCGACCGTGATAAGTTTTTGGCCAACGTATCAACCAACGTAGATACAGAATTGCGCAAAATAGGCTTGAAACTGATAAACGTAAACGTAACGGATATAAGAGACGAATCGGGTTATATTGAGGCCCTGGGTAAGGAAGCTGCTGCAAAAGCCATTAACGAGGCTAAAAAGAGCGTTGCAGAGCAAGACCGCTTTGGTGAGATTGGTAAGGCTGTAGCCGAGCGGGATAAAGACGTAAGTATTGCCGAAACCCAACGCGACAGGGATGCCAGTATTGCCAATACGGTAAAAGACCGTGAGGTATTGATTGCGATTGCAAAACGCGACGAGGCCATCGGTAAGGCAGAAGCCGAACGCGAAACCCGTATAAAAACCGCTGAGGCCAACTCAATTGCGGTGGAAGGTGAAAACACGGCAAAAATCACCATTGCCAATTCTGATTCATTGCGTCGTGAACGTGAAGCTGAGGCTAACAAAAAGGCGGTATCGGCTGAAAAGGTGCAAACTGCAAAAGCATTGGAAGAATCATACCATGCTGAAAAACTTGCGGAAGAAGCCCGTGCACAGCGCGAAAAGGCAACCCAAGAAGCTAACATTATTATCCCTGCACAAATAGAAAAAGAAAAGGCGATTATCGACGCTGAAGCCGAGGCCGAGCAACTGCGCCGCAGGGCTAAAGGTGAGGCAGATGCAATATTCGCTAAAATGGACGCTGAGGCACGCGGTATGTACGAAATACTCACCAAGCAGGCCGAAGGTTACCAACGCATTGTAGCGGCTGCGGGCGGCGACCCTGCTAAAGCGGTTACCTTCTTAATTGCTGATAAATTGCCCGAATTGGTGCGCACACAGGTAGAGGCCGTTAAAAACATTAAAATTGATAAGATTACGGTTTGGGAAAACGGCAGCAATGCCGATGGCACTACCAGTACCTCTAACTTTATTTCAGGAATGATGAAGGCCGTGCCCCCATTAAACGATTTGTTTAATATGGCAGGAATGAACCTACCCAATTACCTGAAAGGAGACGATAAAAAATCGGATGCCCCTACCAACACTACTACACCCACTAACGACAACGATAAACCTGCGTTGTAATAATCTACTTTAATCAAAAATAGAACGCTATTGCTTTTAATAAAGCAATAGCGTTGAATAGTATTGTATATGCTAAAGAAACTGCACTTATTAATAGTTGTCCTTGTTTTCATCGTAATTGGTATTTCTACTGCCAACGCACAGAATCCACCAAAAAAATTGCCTTTTAAAACTTTCGAGCCCTATGATTCAATTAAAAAAAATTTTCAACCACAGCTACAAGATAAAGAAACAATTGTTGCTGTCAAGATAATAGATAACCCTGACTCTAATATGGCCAACTGGTTGCTGACGGTTAAGCCATTGAATTTTTACTATGATTTGGGCGCCGAAAGCAATTTAGGATTATACACAGGCCTACAATTATTTTACATAGAAACCCACAATAAATATGGCTTTGAAATTAATTATGACCATTCATTTGTTGTTGCTGCAGGAGGAATACACCATTTGAAAAATAGCTTTATCAATGCAGGGTTTTATAAGAATTATAAAGTAAAGGAGGGCGTTGCTAATGAACGCATCATAACAAGTGTTAATAGCTTCTATGTGGGCACCCAAAAAGTAGTTAAAAAAACGGGTATAAAGTGGCCTGTACGTGTGCTAAGATATAAAGGAATAAGGGGTGGTTTGATAAACGAAAACATTGTTTACAATCAAACACGGTATTCAACAGGAGGTTTTTATTTTGGCTTTACTATACAAGAGCGATCAAATAATTACAGTCAGGCAACGATAAATTCCGAACTACATCACATTGATTATAGTAAGCTTAACATACTAAACTTTGACTTTATGTATTTCCCATATATAGTTAACGATATTAGAGAAAAACCGGGTGTTGCCTTTAGAAAAAGTCTCCCTTTTGGCATCAGAGCTAACGCACAAAAGCTGTACCCAATAGCTAGGAAACACCAGAAAGGGTTTAGAGCGCGTATTTACGGATTCTCTACAAAGTTTGAATGTGGCTATAAATTTATTCAAGGCGTTTACGTAAACGTAATTGTAGGATTACAAATCATTCGCATATAATAATTTATCTACTAATCCCTAAAGCGATACACTTCTTTAAAAGTGGTTTCAATTTGGGTGCGGTCCTGCGGGGGCAAGGCTACCAGGTAAAAGATTGTATAGGTGCGGTCTAAGGCACTTTTCTCTTTGTATTTAATATCCAGTTCGCGATAGCCGTCAGTAGATACCGCTACCGCACGATTGGCTGTATCTGTAAACACCATCATGCGGAAATCATTGGCTCCTTCGGGCGAACGTCCGTCGTGGGCAAACCACATCGTATAAGGCCCTGTCAATTCAGCCTTGATAAAGCCGAAATCAACAGCAAACTTTTCAAATACCCCCCATTGTTTGTTCTTTTTGGCTTTAGCAACTGCTTCAAAGCGCGGCTCCATGCGGGTTGATTCAATAATGGCCGTATCGGGAATGTATAAATAGAGGGCAAACTTTTTTAAATGCCTGTAATTGCCCTGCAAGGGATCATCAAAAAAAGGCAATGTAAAATCAGTAACAGTCTTAGAACGAATACTGAAATCAAAAAACTCACGCAAAGGGGTGCCTGCCTTTATCTTATTGCCCTCTTTTATGTATTGGGTATCAACATATCCTACCCACATAATCATGCGCCATTTGCCGTATTCAGGCTCGTATGGATAAACCATAGCACTATCTGCAAACGCTACCATTGCATTGCCGTCCATTGCCTGTAAAGCAGTGGTGCCTTTTTTAACCAACTCGGCACGGCCAACAACAGCTACAAACAGTAAAAGTATTCCCAAAAAACTTTTCATTATTCTATTCCCTGTAAAATCTGTGCCGAATGTGGTTGTTTTATTCATTGAGTGCCACAACTTGCTAAATTAATGGTTTTAAGTACACACCGTCTTTATTTTATACAACCGTTTAAAAGCAAAACGGGGCTACCAAATGGCAGCCCCGTTTTTTGAAAATTCTTTTATCTATTAATAGAATTTGTAACGCATATCTTTAATATCGGCCAGTTTACGCAATGCTTCAGTAGCACGCATTTCTGAGCCGCTGGTAGCTTGTTGTACCATACGTAATTTTACTTCATCCAGCTTCTCGGGGGCTTTTGCCTCATCAAGTGCTGTAACATTGAATACAAACACACCTGCTTGACCTTTTATCGGGCCTGTAATTTTATTTTTCTCGCTTCCGAACAGATAACCCAACAAACGAGGCTCCATACCAATACTTGTAACGTTTGGTGATATAAAAGTTTGGTAAGGAATATCTATCACCTGAGTATTTAACTTTTGAGCCACTTGGTCAAGGCTGGTAGCACCGTTAAGTGCATCCTGCATTTTTTGACGCAATTGGGCTGCTTTTTTCTCTTTACGAACTTGTTCTTCGAGTTTCTCACGAACATCTTCAACTTTAGCAGTACCTTTTTCGCGGATACCTACTACACGTGCAATAATAATTTTGCTATTGCCGTCAACATCCATAGGCTCTGAAATATCGCCTACTTTACGGTCGTCGTTAAACGCCCAAAGTACAACACGACGAGCATCGTTAATGCCTGAGAAGGTTTGGTCGTTAGGACCTACTTGGTCAGCAATACGTTTGCTCATGCCCATTTTCTCAATCATTTGGTTAAACTGCTCTTCGTTTGAAGCTGAACCGTAGAACTCAGCAGCTTTGTTAGAGATACTTTTTAAAGTCTCTTTTCCGGGCTCTATCACACGGCTAATCTCAGCTACTTTTATCATGCGTGAGCTTGGCTCAGCTGTAACTTTTACAAGGTGCACACCTTGGCCTGTGGCTACAATGGTATAATCACCGGTGCGGGTGCGTGTTACTGCATCTACAAGGTCTTTAGGCAACATCGGTGATTTTTTCTCAAACCATCCTAAATCACCACCTTTTGTGTTGGTACCGGGGTCTAAGCTAAATTCTTTCACAGCATCCTCAAACGATTTTCCGCCACGTATTTGTGCCAACACATCAGCAGCTTTTTTACGGGCGTTAATAGTATCGTCTTTAGTAATGCCTTCAGGTCTGATAAGAATGTGTGCGGCATTGTAAAACAAAATGCTATCGTTTTTAGCATCTAACACTTTGTATATTTTATAAGCACCGTCTTTGTATAGAGGGCCAACTACAGTACCTTTCTCTGCACTAAACAAAGGACCTTCAGCATCTTGAGCAAAAGAACCGCGGCGTTTGAAGGTTGTATCATACATTCCACCGTTGTTTACAATGTATATTGAATCGTTGGCAGTTTGTTTTAGCGCTTCGGTTTTTTCAATAGCCCATTTAAGGGTAGTAGCAGAGTCTTCTTTTGAAGGGAATATGTTAAAGGCTACATACTCCATTTTGCGAGAATCTTCCTGCTTGAAATCTTCTGGGTGTTTTTGCAAGTATTCGCTTAGCTCAGCATCGGTTACTTTAATAGTTGAATCAGCTATGCTGAAATAATCAAGTTTCACAATTTGGGCTTTTACATTGTTATTGGTAGCTGCAAAATCTTCTTTAGCTTCCAATGCTGTAACATGAGAAACCTGACGCAAGTACGTGAAGTACTTTTTGTTTTGGGTTTCTTCCATGATACCGTTATCAATGTATTCAATCCATTGTTTTTCTTCGTCGCTACCCTCTTCTAATTGCTGGCGATGACCAAGTGCTTTTGAAAGGTCGAGTTGACCCATCGGATTGCGAAACTGTTCAAAAATTTGACCTTCTTGCGGGTTGGTAAAATAGCTCACCAAACGTTGTGAAGGCTCTGGCGCTTTAAATTCAATCCAAGTAAGTTCCTCAGGACTGATTGTAATGCCCATTTTCTCGTATTGTTTTTTCAATACAAGATCTTTGAAGAAGTTTTCCCAAACTTGGTCGCGTATCATACCTTGAAGTTCGCCGGGAACTTCGCCGTATTGCTTGCGGTAGTTTTCTTCTACTTCGTTAACTTTTTTATCAAAGTCTTCAAATTTGATTTTTGTGCCCCCGATTTTACCGACGGTATTTTCTTGCCGGTTGAAAAGAGAACTGTTGCTTGAGAAGGCATCTGTAAGGATGAACGCAAGCAGCGAAACAAAAATAACGCCTATAACAAGGCCCGAACGTTGTCTAATTTTACCTATAACAGCCATAATGCTATTTCAAAAGAGTCGCAAAATACACTATTTGTGTATGAAATTCAACCGGATATTAATTTGTTGGTACGGGGTTAGTGTTTTTTGACAGAAAATCGGCATAAGCAATCTTAATGCCCTCTGTTAAAGTTGTTTTGGGCTTCCAGCCTGTGGCAAACAGTTTATTGCTGTCCATTAGCTTGCGTGGAGTGCCATCAGGCTTGGTGGTGTCAAATTTTAACTCGCCTTCAAAGCCAATCACATTCTTAACGGTTTCAGCCAGTTCTTTTATGGTCAAGTCTTCGCCGTAACCAATGTTTACAAACTGCTTTTCGTTGTAATTAAGCATTAAATGAAAACACGCGTCGGCTAAATCATCGGCAAACAAAAATTCACGCAACGGTGTACCTGTCCCCCAAATTTCAACAAAAGAAGCCCCGCTTTCTTTGGCTTCGTGAAACTTGCGTATTAAGGCAGGTAATACGTGTGAGTTTTGGGGATGATAATTGTCGTTTAGCCCATACAAGTTGGTGGGCATTACGGCTATGTAATTACAACCGTATTGGTCGCGGTAGGCTTCGCACATTTTTATGCCTGATATTTTAGCAATGGCATACGGCTCATTGGTAGGCTCCAGCAACCCTGTGAGCAAATATTCTTCTTTTAGCGGTTGTGGTGCCAACTTAGGGTATATGCACGACGACCCGAAGAACATTAGTTTTTTTACATTGTTTACGTACGATTGATGAATGATGTTGTTTTGAATCATCAGGTTGTCGTACAAAAAATCGGCACGGTAAGTATTGTTGGCTACAATACCGCCCACTTTTGCTGCTGAGAGAAAAACATACTCAGGTTTTTCAGCCGTAAAAAAATCAGTAACAGCTTGTTGATTACGCAAATCCAACTCAGCACTGGTGCGGGTAACTATGTTATTGTATCCTTCAGCCTGTAATTTGCGAACCATTGCTGAACCTACCATACCACGGTGGCCGGCAACATATATCTTTGAACTCTTATCCATTATGAGTTGTGTTTTGTGATTGGTGATTAGTGGTTTGGGTTAACTTTTGTTTCAACCTGTTTAATAAACCATTCAGCATTTTTCCAATTGAATCTAAACTAAAATTAAGACTCGTAAACTCTTCTACTTTGATATAACCCAAGTCTTTACTAAGAATAATAAAGTATTTGCATTCTTCGGTTGAACCCCTTGAAATGGTTAGAAAATGAATTAACTCTGCGGTAGTTTTACGACCACAGCCTTCAGCAATGTTTGCTGGGATTGAGATTGATGCCCGTATTAGTTGGTTGGTCAAACGATATTCTTCAGTTTTAGGAAAGGAAGCTGTCGTTTTATATATGGCGAGCACATACTCGTGCGCCATTCGCCAAACTTCTAAATCTTTGAAACTGTTAATTTTGTTTTCCATGCCCCAACACAAAACACTAATCACCAATTCCTAACCACCAAAACCTATTCAAAATAGTTCATCGTCTTGTAGCCGCCGTCGCGCATGTACTTGTCTTTTTTCATCAGTTTCAAGTCGCTGCGCATCATATCATCTACAAGGGCTTTCAGGTCGTATTTAGGCTCCCAACCCAATTTGGTTTTAGCTTTGGTAGGGTCACCTATCAGCAAGTCTACTTCGGTAGGACGGAAATAACGAGGGTCAACCGCAATCACTTCTTGCCCCTCCTTCAAAACTGTGCTAATATCTAACGCGGTTAAGCGGTCAAGGTTTATCGAGGATACCACACCAACTTCCTTTACTCCTTCACCTTTAAAATCAATTGTAATGCCAAGATACGCAAACGCCATGCGGATAAAATCGCGCACATGGGTGGTAACCCCAGTGGCTACTACATAATCCTCGGCTTTTTCTTGTTGCAGCATCAAATACATGGCCTCTACATAATCTTTCGCGTGGCCCCAATCGCGTTGAGCATCTAAATTACCCACATACAACTTTTCTTGCAAGCCCAACGTAATTTTTGAAGCCGCACGGGTTATCTTACGGGTTACAAAAGTTTCCCCGCGTATCGGCGATTCGTGGTTAAACAAAATACCGTTGGTAGCAAACATATTGTAGGCTTCACGGTAGTTTATCGTAATCCAGTATGCATACATTTTAGCCACCGCATAGGGAGAGCGGGGGTAAAACGGCGTTTTCTCACTTTGAGGCACCTCTTGCACCAAACCATACAACTCTGATGTTGACGCTTGGTAAAAGCGTGTTTTCTCCGTCAAATTCAATATACGGATAGCCTCCAGCAACCTTAGCGTACCAATAGCATCGCTGTTTGCAGTATATTCAGGCGTTTCAAAGCTCACGTGTACGTGGCTTTGGGCAGCAAGGTTATAAATTTCGTCAGGCTGAGTTTCTTGTATAATCCTAATCAGGTTGGTACTATCCGTCAAGTCGCCGTAGTGAAGTTTCAGTTTCACATTCTTTTCGTGCGGGTCTTGGTACAAATGGTCTATACGGTCAGTATTAAACAGCGAGCTGCGGCGTTTAATACCGTGTACCTCATAGCCTTTATTCAGCAAAAATTCGGCAAGGTATGCCCCGTCTTGTCCTGTAATACCTGTTATTAGTGCAGTTTTCATTCAAAAAAGTGGTACTTGAGCGGTTTTAGTTAATTTGCAAAAGTATTTAATTAATCGTTAATGGTAATCATTTATTGCCCTCAAAGCAGCGTTCGGTTCACTTACGCGGTCAAGCAAGTGTTTAGTCTTATGCCCGGGGCCAACTATGAAGTTACCGATAACAAAGATGCTTTTTTGCAAAGTAAAGCTGCACGTATTAATTACGATAGCACTTACATACAAGGAGCAATAAATATTTTTCCGCAGGGATTGCTGTTTCAAACAAGCATTACCCCTGTAAATCCTACCATCGGGCAGTGGCAGGAGCACACTACCCTTTTTGCCGGCGAGGGAGATGTGCCTTTTGATATTTTTAGTGCGGCGTTTTGGCTAACAAGCCGCTATGAGGAATATACTGATACAAGCCGCGACGAGCACGGAAGGTTTAGCGCTAAACAAAGTTTTTTGTTTAAAAACAACTTACTACACTTACCGCTGATTAATATTTGGGCTGATGGATTACGAAAGCTGCTAAACGATGAGTATGCGCTTAACTTAAACCCGTTAGCATATAATTACCTGCCAACGCTGGATATTGACCAGGTATATTACTACAAACACCGCCCGCTGATAAGTAGCATGCTGGGGGCCGGAAAACAATTGGCCAAAGGCAACTTTAAAGGTTTTTGGCAAAGAATACTAACTGCACTTAATCTTGTTGCCGACCCTAACGATACGTTTGCATACCAGCAAGCATTACATGAACGACATCACATTAGCCCTTTGTATTTTTTTCACATGGGTGAGGGGGGTAAGCACGACCCGATACCTTTGTACACAAAAAAGTCAGTTTTAGCCGTAATTAATTCTGTCTCGTTACAAAATACGACGGGTATACACCCTTCTTATCGTTCGTTTAATAATAGCAGTGTTATTTTGGCTGAGAAAAAACGGTTGGAGGGGATTATTGGCCGTACCGTTGAATGCAGCAGGCAACACTATCTTAGGTTTACCTTACCGCAAACCTACCGATTGTTGGCCGCCTGTGGTATTACCCACGAATATAGCATGGGCTATGCTGATAATACCGGCTATAGGGCAGGCATTGCCGCCCCTTACCGCTGGTTTGATTTGGAACGAAACGAGGTAAGCTCACTTACCGTGCACCCATTTGCTGTGATGGACGTGACGCTTAAAAATTATATGAAGTTAAATACACGCAACGCCACAAAAGAAATTAAGCGACTTGCAGCACCGGTGAAACAATACGGAGGTGAGTTTTGCAGCCTGTGGCATAATGAATCGCTGGGAAGCCTGCCCGAATGGAGGGGCTGGAGCGATGTGTATGAAGCGATGACTATTTTTTGCACTACAAATGATGATTGAGTTTTTACATAGAGACGAGATTGATGATTCGCGCTGGGATGCTTGCATAAACAAAGCACTTAACAGCCTTATCTATGCTTACTCGTGGTATTTAGATGAAGTGTGTGATGATTGGGATGCCTTGGTGTATGACGATTACAAGGCCGTTATGCCATTGCCGCACCGACGTAAGTGGGGGTTTACCTATTGCTACCAACCTTTTTTTTGCCAACAGTTGGGTGTTTTTTCTACTACCGAAACCGGCGAAGCATTGGTGGCAGCTTTTTTTAGTGCATTGCCGGCACACTACACTCTTTTTGATGTGCAGCTTAATTCTTTTTCTAAACCCGGAACAGGCATTGGGGTGCTAAAAAAACGAATCAACTACCGTTTGCCGTTAATTCAGGTGTATGAAAAAATTGCATCGGGTTACAATAACAACACCAAACGCAATATAAAAAAAGCGGAAGCCAACAAAATTGTTCCGTTTGAAAATGCCGACCCTTACTCGGTAATTGCAATGTATAGGCGCAACTACGCCGATAAAACACCCGAAATAACCGATACGGATTATGACCGACTGACCCGATTAGTTTCAAAAGCTATTAAAATGGGGGCGTTGCAGGCGTGGGGCTTATACGATGAACACAACTCTTTGTGCGGTGGGGCTATTTTTTTAACCGACCATAAAAACCTTTATTACCTTTTGGGCGGAGCTGATGATGCGGGACGCTACAACGGTGCCATGCATACATTGTTTGACGCATTAATTAAACGGTATGCCGGTTTGGATTTAGTACTGGATTTTGAAGGAAGCGATATTGAGGGCATTGCCCGTTTTTATGCCGGTTTGGGAGCTAAACCCCTCTCCTATTATCACCTGCGGATTAATAGGTTGCCTTGGTGGCTTAAACTGTTTAAGAAATAGTAATACTCTTTTTGTAACTTGACCCAAAATGAAGGCAGAACTATCTACTGTTTTTTTGGGCATCATCTCATCAGCTGCAACAGCTTGGATCACTTATTTTTTTACAAGACGCAGTGACGAGAGCAGGCTTGAAACCGAAAAAAGGCTTGAGCAAAAATTTAAATACTTCTTTCCGTTTAAAAACGAGTGTATTGAGTTTAAGCACCGCGTGAAACACATTGCCCGCGACTTGAGCGGGTTTAGAGGTAATAATGACGGGGTTAAAAAAATTAACCAGGCTAAAATGAAAGCCCACTTTAAAGAGGGCTCAACGTTGGATATCCCGTCTGAAAAAACCGATTGGTTTTTTGTTGACTTTTATTCGCGCCCTATCAACAGCGACCCGATTATCCCCGGCGGGTATTTTTTTACTTCATCGCTGTATATGCACTGTCTGCTATTCAGACAAATTACCATTCTGCAAAACGAATATCCTTTTATGTCGGTTGAACTAAATAAGTTTAGTCCGCCGAAAAGTGCGGGGGTAGGCACGGGTAACGTTGAGTTTTTTAACTATTGCAAAAAGGCAATAAGTCAAGATTCAGTGGGCATAGGATACCGCAACAAACTGGTTGAAATACGCGAAAAGGGGCCAATACAAAGCATCAACACTTTAATTGAGGCCATCCGCTTATCTACAGTGTTTAGCGGCGGGCTACCTTACAATATGCACAACTCATTTGGCACATACGTTATGAAAGGTGATGGCATTATAAGTTATGAGGAATTTTGCGCCGAACTGACCAATAAGAGTAGCCGAACAAAATTTTTGCCCCTGATAAGGTTTTGGCAAAAACTGGGTAGCGATAATGCGGATACTCAATCAGAGGCAATATATAGCTTGTGTGCTCTGTATACAGCCTTAGAACTTATTGAATATTGCGATTTGAAGTAGCTTATGCCCCTAAAATTTTTGCATTTACAAAAAAGCGGGTTTTTACATCCAAATCAACGTTTTGGTTAAGGGCCTTATCCGTTACTGTTTTCACCCTCAGTTTAATTTTATCCTTCATCACATACTCTTTCAGGTTATCGCTCGTATAATCCAATTCAAGTACACTTAAACCATCGGGAACATCCGTTTTTGAAGCAATTTCTTTTTCGGGCAAACCTTCGGCAGAAATAAACACATTTATCGATTTCAAAAAGTCAAGGTTTTGGCCTTGAGGAGATTTTACACTAATTACCATTCCTGCCATTTTAATCTCGTCAACCATATCCTTGCGGGTATCGTTGGCGCTAAACTGCTCTTCGTAATTGGTTGTAATATCCGGCGTTAGTATATCAAAGGGCAGGTTAATGCCCATATTGGCAGGCACCGTTACCGAGGCAGTATAGTCTAAATAAAACTCGGTAAGCTTTTCAAGTTTCTTGCAGGCGTTCAAAGTAAGTCCTGCAATGGCAATAAGGATAACAATCAATTTTTTCATAGCAATAGGGGTTATTTTATAATTGTTGCCCCAAGCAAATCGGTAATTTGCTTACGGTAATTCAAAAACATCATGTGTTTTTGCAATAATACATCCAATTTTTGGGCCACATCCTCTGTTTCAACATCTTGCCCAACTTCACTTTCAAAAGTACCGCTATTAACCGGTGGTAAATCAATCACATTTCCATCTTCATCAATAAACACCGGTATTTCTTCCTGCTCCATCGTCGGCCCCGGCATCTCAATAATAGTTCCATCTTCGTCTACAAATACCTGCACATTGCTGTTTTCATTAAAAGATGCTTGAACAGTGACAGGCGTTTCCTCTAGCCTACGCATTTCTTCAAGGTTTTGCTGCATCATCACATCCAGTTTCTTTAGTTTCAGGTGCAACATCACACTATCCGCATCGTTTGCGTAGTTGTCTTTTATCTCGGTAATATAAATTTCAAACTTCTCTTCCCAATGGGGACTTATTTTGTACTTCTCGGTTAAAAAATCAGCCGCCTGTGCCACAATCTCCAAGTCCTCACTGTGTAAAAAGAAATTCTCACCCAAAGGTTCCATATTTTCAATGGCGGTTTTCACCATTTGCAACACCCGTTTGTAAAGGGGATGTTCAAACTCAAATCCATCGGCCTCAATTTGTTGCAGCAAATAATCAGCGACAGTAAACACCGTATCGCGGTAGGGTAAATGACCGTATTGCATTAACACCCTTGCCACACCCTTCTCCTGTTCTACACCAATACTTATGGTAGGTTGGGTTTCTTCTTCCCAAAACGGTTCGGCGTTTATGTGTTCAAGTTCATCCAGCAGCTTGCGTTCTTCGGGGTCTTTTACATCCGTTTTACGGCGTATTTTGTTCACCTCCGCCATCAGCAACTCAGGACCTACCTCAAACACCCTTGCACACTCGTTAATAAAAGTGCTGCGGGTTATGCTATCGGTTATTTTGCTAATGCTCTCTACAATATCACGTATGGCCGCCGATTTCTTTATCGGGTCGTTTTTAGCTTCACCTATCAGTAACTCCGATTTATACAGGATAAAATCCTTCTCGTTTTCGTCGAGGTATTTCTGGAAGGCAGCACCGCCCAATTTCTGGCAATACGTGTCCGGGTCTTCACCTTCGGGCAGCAGTACCACCTTCACATTCAGCCCTCCTGCCAAAATAATATCAATACCGCGCAAAGCAGCTTTTATACCCGCAGGGTCGCCATCGTATATAATACTTACGTTTTTTGTGAACCGATAGATTTGCTTTACCTGCCCATCAGTAAGTGATGTGCCTGATGAGGCCGCAACGTTCTCAATTCCTGCCTGGCTAAGTGTGATAACATCGGTATAGCCTTCTACCAGATAACATTTGTCGTGCTGACGGATGCTGTTTTTGGCGAAGTAAATACCGTATAAAATCTCCGACTTTTTGTAAACATCCGTTTCTGGACTGTTTAGGTATTTTGGGCTTTTATCATCTTTTACTAACTGGCGTCCGCCAAAAGCCACTACTCTGCCGCTAAGGTTATGAAAGGGGAACATTACCCGTTCGCGAAACATATCAAAGGCGCGGCCTTGGTCGTTTACTTTGCTCAATCCTGCTTTTTGCAGCACATCAAGACTGTAACCAATTTTTACAGCATTATCTGTAAAACTGCCCCACTCCTTCTTTGTGTACCCCAGCCCGAATTTTTTTATGGTTTCATCCCTAAAACCTCGTTCGTAAAAGTAGGTTTTGCCAACTGTTTTGCCCTCTTCTTCCTCCCACAAATTGTGTTGAAACTGTTGTGCAGCATACTCAAGGGCTATAAACAAACTTTCACGTTCGCTGGCAGCGGCCACCGCTTCGGGAGTTTGGTTCTTTTCTTCAACAACCTCAATATTGTACTTGCGGGCTAAGTAGCGTAAAGCATCGGCGTACTCCATTTTCTCATGGTCCATGATAAAACCAACGGAGTTGCCCGCCTTTCCGCAACCGAAGCATTTGTAAATACCTTTATTGGGCGACACCACAAACGAAGGGGTCTTTTCGCCGTGAAACGGGCATAATCCCATTAGGTTTGACCCCCGTTTTTTCAGCGTGACAAAATCGCCTACCACCTCGTCTATTTGGGCGGCGGCCAATATGTCTTCAACTGTTTGCTTAGGGATCATTTTTACAAAGGATTTTTTGTTTTGCAAAGAAACAAAAAGTTGCAATAGCACTTTAGACTTTTGTAAGCGCCTTTAAAATCAAACCCCTTCAAAACACAAGGTACTGCTTTTTGGTACTGCCGCGAAGACACGAAGACGCAAAGCCTTGAGTAGTTTGGTGTATTACCAGGGCAGCCTCAAAAGGCAGAGGTTTGAAAACCCCTGCTATTAAAATTACCAATTTGTGAAGGACTTAAGTCCTTCACAAATTGGTAATTACACAAGAGATAGGTTTTAACCTATTGTGGAGAAAAGCTCGTAAAATTTGCTTTTGATACAGCCTTTTTTGCGAGTGATATCCCGAATGGTTTAAACCATTCGGGATAAACCATTGAGCAAAACACGGGCTTTATGCCGTTGCCTAAACCGTTATAAAAAAACCTGCCCCATAATTCAACCAAAAGCCTGTATTTTGAAACAATAATGTCCGCTAATACACAAGCTGCAATTAATTGGTTTTCATCGATGGGCTGGACTCCCCAAAAATTCCAGCAACAGGCATGGAATGCCTATTTACAAGGTAAAAGCGGACTGGTTAATGCCCCTACAGGCAGCGGCAAAACATACAGCTTGCTGATACCAGCACTGTTAGAAGGGCTTGCCAACGGCACACAACCAACCTCCAAAGGCTTGCAGCTTATTTGGCTCACTCCCATACGGGCATTGGCGAAAGAAATTGAACTATCTGCCCGCAGGGCTATTGCCGGGCTGGGCAGCACGTGGGAAGTGGGCATCCGTACGGGCGACACTTCTACCAAAGAGCGGACTAAGCAAGCCAAACAAATGCCGCAAATATTGATTACCACGCCTGAAAGTTTGCACTTGATGTTTTGCCAAAAGGGTAATAGCGAGGTGTTTAAAAACCTTAAATGCGTAGTAGCCGACGAGTGGCACGAGTTGGTGGGCAGCAAACGAGGGGTGCAAGTTGAATTGGCCCTCAGTCGTTTAAAAAAAATATCTAACCAATTGAAAATATGGGGAATATCTGCGACAATTGGGAATATGGAGCAAGCCCGAGAGATTTTGCTGGGTACGGATTATTATCCCCAATCGGTGCTTGTAAAATCCGATATTAAAAAGAAAATTATTGTTGAAACGGTTTTCCCTGATGAGATTGAAAATTTCCCTTGGGCAGGGCATTTAGGAATAAAACTGCTGGAAAAGGTAGTACCCATTATAGACGGGGGTAAAAGCACGCTACTCTTTACCAATACCCGCGCACAAAGCGAGATTTGGTACCAACGCTTGCTGGATGCTGCTCCCCACCTTTCAGGTATTATGGCCTTGCACCACAGCAGCATTGGATTTGAGCTACGCCATTGGGTAGAAGAACAGCTGCACATAGGCAACCTAAAGGCCGTGGTTTGCACCAGTAGTCTTGATTTAGGTGTAGATTTTCGCCCTGTGGAAACCATTGTCCAGATTGGAAGCCCAAAAGGTGTTGCCCGCTTTTTACAACGGGCAGGACGAAGCGGACACCAGCCGGGTAAACCCAGCAAAATCTACTTTGTACCTACACATTCGTTAGAAATAATAGAAGGTGCCGCCCTCCGCGAAGCCATTAAACAAGGGATGATGGAAGACCGAACTCCTTTTGTACGCAGTTTTGATGTGTTAGTGCAATATCTTGTCACACTGGCTGTGGGCGAAGGGTTCCGCGCACAAGAAGTATATGATGAAATAATTACCACCTTTTGCTACAGCAGCATAAGCCCTGAAGAGTTTGAATGGGTGCTTAGGTTTATCGTTTCAGGAGGCGACAGCCTGCAAGCCTACGACGAGTACCACAAAGTGGTGATTGAAAACGGCCTGTTTAAAGTAGAGAGCAGACAAATAGCCATGCGCCATCGCCTTTCTATTGGTACGATTGTGGGGGATACCGTGCTGAGGGTTAAGTTTTTGAGCGGAAAAAACATCGGCACTATTGAAGAGTCGTTTATCAGCAAATTACGTCCCGGCGACACTTTTTGGATTGCAGGCCGCAACCTTGAATTGATACAGGTGAAAGAGATGGATGTTTTGGTACGAAAATCAGACGGGAAAAAAGGGATAACGCCCAGTTGGGGCGGAGGCAGGATGCCCCTATCATCACAACTTTCTGAAATGTTGCGCCACAAATTACACACTGCCGACACCAGTAACGAAGCAGAACTAACGTTGCTGCGCCCTTTATTTGAGGTGCAAAATAAACTCTCGATAGTGCCCAATGAAAATCAGTTTTTGATTGAAAAGTTTACTACCAAAGAGGGCTGCCACGTTTATTTTTATCCGTTCGAGGGTCGGGCGGTGCATGAAGGGATGGCTGCTTTGCTGGCATATCGTTTAGGGCATTTTAAAAACTTCAGCTTTAGCATTGCGATGAACGACTACGGTTTTGAGTTGCTTAGCGACCAAGACATCCCCATTGAGCAGGCGGTGGATAGCGATATTTTTACGCTAGACCATTTGTTTGCTGATATACGCGCCAGTATAAACGATACCGAGATGGCTCGCCGCAAGTTTGCCGAGATTTGCAAGGTGGCGGGGCTGGTATTTCAAGGATACCCCGGCAAAGGCGTAAAAGAGCGGCACTTGCAGTCCTCTTCCCAATTATTTTTTGATGTATTCCACGAGCATGAACCTGATAATTTATTACTGAAACAAGCCTACGAGGAGGTGTACGACTTTCAGCTGGAGCAAACCCGTATGCAAAAGGCTATGGAGCGCATCAACCGGCAAGAGATAATTATTCGTTACCCATTGCAACCTACACCGTTTTCATTCCCCATTATGGTTGACCGCCTACGTGAAAAATACAGTAATGAGCCTATTGAGGAACGTATCAAAAAGATGAAACTTGAGTTTGATTAGCCCCAAAACCCGGGAATAAATCCCGATGGTTGGGAGTGGCAGAAAGTGAGATCCCAATCAAGTTGGGAATGGCGTTAGCAGAAATATGTTTGGGTGGTGCTGACATGATGCATAAATCTCAAAATCAACAAGTCAGTAAATCAAAAAAGTAAATCCCCCAAAATGCTTATTTTTGCGGCATGGTAACAGCGCAAATGGCTGAGGAAACCCTTGCAGCATATAAGCAAGAGGTGATTAATGATTACAAAGTGGCTTTTCAAAGCCGTCAGGCCAGCTTAATTGGCCGGAAGGAAGTGCTAACTGGCAAGGCCAAGTTTGGCATCTTTGGCGATGGTAAGGAAGTAGCCCAGCTGGCTATGGCCAAAGCCTTTAAGAAAGGTGATTTCCGTAGCGGTTACTACCGCGACCAAACGTTTATGTTTGCTTTGGGTATGAGTAATGTGCGCGAGTTTTTTGCGCAACTATATGCACACACCAGTGTTGAGGCTGAGCCCTGCTCGGCAGGACGCAGTATGAACGGGCACTTTGGTACCCGTTTGCTAAACCCTGACGGAAGCTGGAAAAGTCAAACCGACCGCTATAATTCTTCTGCCGATATATCACCAACGGGCGGGCAAATGCCCCGTTTGTTGGGCTTGGCAATGGCCTCAAAAGTATATCGCGAGAACAAAGAGTTACAATCGCACACTGATTTCTCTATCAACGGAAACGAAGTTGCCTTTGGGACTATTGGAAACGCCAGTACCAGTGAAGGTATGTTTTGGGAAGCCATCAACGCTGCTTGTGTAATGCAAGTACCGATGGCAATGTCTATCTGGGACGACCAGTACGGCATTTCGGTACCCGCCAAATATCAAACTGCTAAAGAAAACCTTAGCAGCATATTAAGCGGTTTCCAAACCGATGAACATGGCAAAGGTTTGCAGCTATTTACGGCCAAAGGCTGGGATTATGCAGAACTGTGCTTAACCTACCAAAAAGCGGTGGCTGTTTGCCGCGAGGAGCATACACCCGTTGTGATTCACGTTACTGAAGTTACCCAACCGCAAGGACACTCAACTTCAGGCTCGCACGAGCGCTACAAAAGCAAAGAGCGTTTGGAGTGGGAACAAGAGTTTGATTGTATCAAAAAGATGCGCGAGTGGATGGAAGCCAATGCTATTGCTACGGCTGAGGAACTGGACACGCTTGAAAACGACTGGAAAAAAGAAGTTAATGCTGAGAAAAAAGCAGCATGGGAAGCCTATTTAGGCGATATAAAAGCCGATGTGGCCGAAGCAGGCGTATTGCTTGACGACCTTGCTGCACAAAGTAGCAACGGTGCTGCCATTGCCGAAGTGGCCGCCAATCTTCGCGCAATTAGCGAGCCTATGCGCAAAGATGTAGGCGTGGCTTTAAATACTGCTCTTCGTCTTACTTTGCACGAAAACGTGCCTGCCCGCCAAGCCGTTGCAGAGCATAAAAAACAGTTTACTGCCGATAATTACGAACGTTACAGCACTTATTTGCACAGTGAATCAGAATGGAATGCGTTGAAGGTGCAAGAGGTGAAACCTATATACGGTGCCGATACCAAAATGATGGACGGCCGCGAGGTACTACAAGCGTTTTTTGATAGTGCTATCACCCGCGACCCCCGCGTATTTGCTTTTGGTGAAGACGTAGGAAAAATTGGTGATGTGAACCAAGGTTTTGCCGGATTGCAGGAAAAACATGGTGAAAACCGCGTGTTTGATACGGGCATCCGTGAGTGTACCATTATCGGGCAAGGTATTGGTGCCGCAATGCGCGGTCTGCGTCCCATTGCAGAAATACAATACCTTGATTACCTATTGTACGCTATACAAATTATGAGCGACGACCTTGCTACCGTGCAGTGGCGTACCAAAGGCGGCCAAAAAGCCCCGCTTATTGTGCGTACACGCGGCCACAGGCTTGAAGGTATATGGCACAGCGGCTCGCCCATGGGTATGATTATTAACTCGCTGCGCGGAATGTATGTGTGCGTACCCCGCAATATGACACAAGCCGCAGGGATGTACAATACCTTGTTGCAAAGCGATGAACCCGGTTTGATAGTGGAATGTTTGAATGGTTACCGTTTGAAGGAGCAAATGCCTGAAAACATTGCCGATATTACTGTGCCGTTAGGTGTGCCTGAAACTTTGATTGAGGGCGATGATGTAACACTGGTTACTTATGGTTCTAGCACCCGCATTGCGGAAGATGCTATTAAACAACTGAGCGAAGTGGGAATTAGTGTAGAGCTGATTGACGTACAAACCTTGTTGCCGTTTGATATTCATCATAAGATTATTGAATCGGTTAAGAAAACCAACCGTGTTGTTTTCTTGGACGAAGACGTACCCGGTGGAGCTTCGGCATATATGTTCCAACAAGTAATGGAAGGCCAACAAGCCTTTAAGTGGTTGGATAGTGAGCCCCGCACCATTAGTGCACAGCCACACCGCCCCGCTTACGGAACCGATGGTGATTACTTTAGCAAACCCGGTGCTGAAACCGTGTTTGAAGTAATTTATGAGATGATGCACGAGGTTGACCCCGGCAGTTATCCTAAGTTTGCTTAATACACCCCTCTTCGACAAACTCAGAGCAAGCTCAGGGCTTATCGAAGAAAACTATAAACAGTAAGGCTCAAAATCACTAATACTTTTAGTGATTTTGAGCCTTACTTGCTTTATAAAATCTTGTATGAAAACCGTAAAACCTGTGGGCAATCTTTCACCAAAAGCAAACAGATTGCTTCAAAACTCAAAAGCAGTTTTTCGCAATGACGAACTTAGTAGTTTTATTAGTTAAGTTTCCTGCGTTTCAATTCGCGCTCAATCAAGGTCAATTCACGGCCTGCTTGTCCTGCTACCGATGAGTTTTCTTGTGCACGGCGGGTAAGGTATGGCAATACCGCTTTCACAGGGCCATAGGGCACGTATTTAGCCACATTATACCCTGCATTAGAAAGGTTGAAGCTAATATGGTCGCTCATACCTAATAATTGTGAGAAATAGATACGCTCGTCGCTTGGAGCTATCTCGTTGGCTTCCATCAAACGGGCAAGGTAGTAGCAGCTTTCCTCATTGTGAGTTCCTGCACAAATGCTCACACGGTCAATATGCTCCATGCAAATTTTCAGCGCAGCATTGTAATCTTTGTCCGCCGACACTTTATCTGGTTGTATTGGCGATAAATACCCCTTTTCTTGAGCACGTTTGCGCTCCTTCTCCATATAGGCACCACGCACCAGTTTAAAACCTGCATGGCAATCGTGCCCAATAGCATTGGCAATACTGCGTTTCAAAAACTCCACACGGTCATGGCGGTATAGTTGCAGTGTGTTGTAAATAATTGCACGCTCCTTATTATACTTGCACATGGCATCCATTGTCATACGGTCAATGGTTTCTTGTATCCAGGTTTCCTCAGCATCTACCAGCAAGCGTACCCCTTTTTCGTAGGCATGGGCGCATATTTTATCAAATCGTGCCTCAACACGTTGTTTTTCTGCCACTTCGTCAGGTGTCAACGCTCGGTTATGGTTCATTTTTTCCAAAAGTGCAAAACGTGCAATTCCGGTCACTTTAAACACGCTAAACGATATGTTTTCAGCCTCAGCAGCCTTGTCAATCGTTTTTATAATTTCAGCAGCCGTTTGGTCAAACACCGCTTCCTCCTCTGCCCCTTCTACAGAGTAATCCAAAATAGTGCTCACGTGTTGCTTCCATAATTGGTCGCTGGCATGTTTACATTCGTCGATATTCTCACCGCCGCAAAACTGAGCAAAAATGGTATTTTTGATAAGAGGTTTTATCGGTAGCCTAAGTGCAAAAGCCGCACTGGTAAGCACGGGTCCGGCAGCAATTAGCCATTTAAACCCAAAAAACCTGAACAATAAATGAGCTTTTTTAAGCTCGGCATCACTTTTAAGCTTAAAAGCAATTTGGGTGTCATCAAATGAAAAGGGCAGGGTTTTTGTCTCTGGCGATGGGTGCGTACTCATATTAAAGGCTAACCGTTTTTATATAACGTTGTTTTTTTAAACTACAGCATTAAACACAACCCTGCAAAAGTAAATAACTGCTACATGCAAACAAACATCCTTCTTTTCCGCCTGCAATTAATTGGTATCCTGCTACTGGTACTGCTGATAATTGATTTATACAGTTGGCGGGGCTTGCGGGCATTGCTAAAGAAAATGTCGCCCAAAAAAGTACGGGCAATAAAGTACATATTTTTTGGGCTTAGCGTAGTAGTATTGCTTGAGGTGATTGCCGTTATGATGTTTCCTCAACTTGAGGAGATGCGCAGACTGCGAGCATTCTTAAGCACCTTTATGATTGCCGTAATAAGTTCTAAAACCAGCTTTTTGTTGTTTGTGGTGATTGAAGACCTACTGCATACCGTACAATGGGTAATACGCAAAATATGGGGCAAAAAACAACAATTAAAGCCGGCTCCAGTAACTGAAGAAAACACCGACGAGGCTCCCAAAGCTAAAACCATGAGCCGCGCCAAATTCATCTACCAATCGGGATTAGTGGTGGCAGCATCACCCATTTATTTTTTCTCGCGCGGAGCGATGAAAGACGCATACAATTACAAAGTACATCGTATAAAACTTCCCTCGGCCAACTTACCCGATGCGTTTGACGGGCTAAAAATCGTGCAGGTTTCTGATATCCACTCGGGCTCTTTTTTTGATAAAGATGCAGTGTACAAGGGGGTGAAAATGATTGTGGACGAAAAACCGGATGTATTCTTTTTTACGGGCGACATGGTGAATGTGTTTGCCCACGAAATGAACGACTACAAAGACATTTTCTCTCCTATTAAAGCCACTATGGGTAGTTATTCAACATTGGGAAACCACGATTACGGCGATTACGCTCCTTCATGGAAAAGCAAGGAGGAAAAAGCCCAAAACATGGAGCTTTTATACAGCCACCACAAAGATTTGGGGTGGAACTTGCTTCGCAACGAGCACGTGGTGCTTGACCATAAGGGCCAAAAGTTGGGAGTAATTGGAGTAGAAAATTGGGGAAGCAAGGCGCGTTTCCCTAAATACGGCGATTTGGACAAGGCTCGTGCCGGTATGCCTGATACACCATTTAAAATTCTATTATCACACGACCCTTCCCATTGGGACAGCAAGGTGCGTCCTGAACACGGCGACATAGACCTTACGCTTTCCGGTCATACACACGGTATGCAGTTTGGTATTGAAAACAGTCTGATAAAATTTAGTCCTGTGCAATGGATGTACAAACAATGGGCAGGTTTATATACTGAAGGTAACCAACATTTGTACGTGAACAGGGGCTATGGCTTTTTGGGCTATCCCGGCCGCGTGGGCATTTTACCCGAAATTACAGTAATTGAGTTGGTGAAAGCTTAATAATTATCCGTCCCCCGTCATTCCCAACTTGATTGGGAATTTCACTTTCTGACCCCAACCCGATTAATCCTTAGCTCGACATTCCCACACTCGCCTTCCCCTACAGGGGAAGGGAAAGTTAAAAGCTGTCTGCAAAACAAATAGTCAGGAAGGGGTAAACGGCCTTGAGCGTGGCATTTCCCCTTAAACTCATCCCCGAAACTTCCTTAGCCCGACTTTCAAATAGCCGCCCCTCTCTAAATTTAGAGATGGAAAAAGTTAAGCTCTTCTGAGATTACCAATTAGTCAGGGGTGAGTTAAAATGGTTTCTCGTCCACTCCTAACACATCGGGAATAAATCCCGATGCTATTGATAGAAGGTTGGGCTCTCTATCCATAGCGGCTGGTCTGTGTACCTGCCGAGAAAAACCCCTACCCGAAATATCCTTAGCCAGACATTCCCAAAGTTGCCGTCCCCTGTATGGGAAGGAAAAGTTAAAAGCTGTTTGCAAAATAAACAGTAGGATGGGGTCAAAGGGTTGTGCATGGCTTCCATCTTTAACTCACCCCCGAAATATACTTTGCCCGACGTTCTCACAGTCGCCCCTCTCTAAATTTAGAGATGGAAAAAGTTAAGCTCTTCTGAGATTACCAATTAGTCAGGGGTGAGTTAAAACAGTTTACCGACCACCCCTAACCCATCGGGAATAAATCCCGATGCTATTGATAGCAGGTTTGGCACTTTATCCATAGCGGCAGGTCAACGTACCTGTCGCTAGCCCGTCATTCCCAACTTGATTGGGAAGCTCATTATATAAAAAAGTAGCATTGAACCATGAGATGCTGAAATAAATTCGTCAATACTGCTCTTCTCAACAATAATCTCCAAATCAACAAGTCGAAAATCATAAATAAATCACTCCCCGTGATGTCCCCCACATCCGCATTGGGTGGGCATAAAGCTGTTGGTTTCTTCGTGCCAGTGGAAGGTGGCGTTGTAGCCATTGTTTTCCCACCAAAACGGTGCGCGTTTTTTAGGGCTGTCCACTTCGTTCAGCGTGTTGCAATCGTATAAACGACCGTTTATCATGGTGTAACGCAGGCTTTCAGTATTGGTAATCGTATCCAGCGGGTTTTTGTCCATAATCAGCAAATCGGCCAGTTTACCGGGTTCAAGGCTGCCTATTTGGTCGCCCATGCCGATGTATTGCGCACCGTTCATCGTAGCACTGCGTATGGCTTCCATCGCACTCATACCGCCCTGTGCCAGCATCCATAGTTCCCAATGTGCGCCAATGCCTTGTATCTGTCCATGACTGCCCAAATTCACCTTCACACCGCTATCGCTTAGTTGTTTGCACGACTTACTTACCAAAATATGCCCGTTTTCGTATTCCTCTTCGGGTATCATGGTGCGGTGGCGGCTGCGCTCATCAATAATGCCGCGAGGGGTAAAGTTGAGCAAACGCTCCTTTTCCCACACGTTGGTGTGTTGGTACCAGTAGTATTCGCCGTTTACACCGCCGTAGTTTACAATCAGTGTAGGAGTGTAACCCGTTTGGCTGGCACTCCACAGTTGTATTACGTCATTATATGCAGGCGCAACGGGTATGTTGTGTTCTATGCCCGTATGGCCGTCTAAAATCATGCTCATGTTGTGGTAGAAGAACGAACCGCCTTCGGGTACAACCATAATGCCCAATTCACGGGCAGCTTCAATCACCTGCTGGCGTTGCTCTCGGCGGGGTTGGTTGTAGCTTTTCACCGAAAAAGCACCCAATGCTTTAGTCCTACGTATCGCCGATTTAGCATCCTCTAAACTATTTACCACGGCTTTAAAATCGCCGTCGGCACCGTACAATATCGTCCCTGTTGAGTACACGCGGGGGCCAATCATACTGCCGTATTTCACCATCTCGCTTTGGGTAAATACCATTTCGCTGTTACTGCTGGGGTCGTGCGTGGTGGTGATTCCGTAGGCTAAACTTGCATAATACGGCCAGTGTTTTTGCGGGTGCAACCCTTGGCGGAAGGTACCCAAATGCGCGTGTACATCTACCAAACCGGGCATAATGGTTTTGCCGCTGCAATCAATGGTATCATCCGCTTTGGGGCTGGTTTTCCAAACATCGGTCATCAAGCCTATATCGGTGATAATATTGTCTTTAATTAAAATATACCCGTTTTCTATCACGTTGTTATTATTATCAACGGTTATAATACGGGCGTTGGTCAACAGTTTTGTACCTGTTGGTTTATTGGTTTTTAATTCCAGCCCTATTTTTATCCCAACGGTATCAACGGGTACAATGCTGTCGGCTGCGCCTTCAACAAAAAGAAAACGGTTTTTAATTTCTACCGTAAAATATTCTTCGCCCAGCGTATAGTGCAGTTTTTTGCTATCGCCGCTCCAATTCAGGTTGAAACCGGCATCGCGTGCTACTTGCGAAACAGGGACTGCTTTGGTATTGCGGTTCAAATCAAAGGTTTTGCCCGATTTTGGAACGGGAATAATGTAGGCTTTGTGCAAATCGGTAAAGGCTATCCATTTACCGTCGGGACTTGGGGTGTAATCTTTTCCATATTCTGAAGTAAATAATTCTTTTTTATTATTTCCTGATAAATCCACCTCGAAATACTTTTTACCCTGCTGAAAATAAATTCCTTTTCCATTGGCGGTGAAAACGGGATTACTGCCGCCTTCGCTGATTAATACCGCGTTTTTACCGTCGGCATCGGCCAAATAAACACCTGTGTTTTCACAGAACGTATAGCCTTGGTGGTCGTTACCGTGTTCTTTGCGGTAAACGATTTTTTTACCGTCAGGCGAGTAAGCAGGTTCGCGGAAAATGCCTTTTTCGGTGGTTATTTTTTTGGTTTTTCCTTTTTTAAACTCGTATTCCCAGATAGCGCCCGTGGCGGTATCGTTCCACGTAACGTATAACAGTTTTTTATTATCGGGACTGAAAACAGGCTCAAATTCAAACGCATCGGCTTGGTTGGTGAGGCGCACAGGCGTGCCGTTGGGCAGTTCTTTTTTCCATAAATAACCTACGGCAGAGAACAGAAGGGTTTTACCGTCGGGCGAGGTGATGGCGTGGCGTATCATTTTTGCCCCGAAGGTGTCGGGCGATACCTCCTGTTTGAATTTCACCGCATCGTGTATGCGGTGGGTGGCAGTGGCCGTAAACGGAATTTCAGCCGCTTGCTGGGTTTGGGTGTTTATCTTCCACAGCTTGCCCTGCGCCCAAATAACGATGTGGATGTTATCAGGCAGCCAGTTATAGCCTGTGTACACGCCAAAAATGGCCCATGCCTCTTGCTGGTCTTTGCTTAGTTTGTCAAACACGGGCATTTGTTGCCCCGTTTGCAGGTTGTGTATGTATAACACGCTTTTGGTGCGCACGCGACGTACAAAGGCCACTTGCTTGCCATCAGGACTGGGTTGAGGGCGGCAAGCACCGCCGGGCCCGCTGATAAGGTCGCGCAATTCGCCTGTTTCGCGGTCGTAACGGCGAATGATGTATATCTGGCTGTTGGGGTCTTTGTTGTACTGGAAATAGCCACCGGGGTACATATCCTCGCTAAAGTACAGGTAGCGGCCATCGGGCGAGAGGGCAGGCTCGTTCACGTCCTGTTGGTCGTTTTTACGTTTGGTAAGCTGTATGCCGCTGCCGCCTGTGATGTGGTACATCCACATTTCGCCCGCACCTAACGAACGGCTGCTGGTAAAATGCTTGCGCGCAATGATGTATTGCCCGTCGGGAGTCCACACGGGGTTGTTTAGCAAACGGAAATCTTCTTGGGTAATTTGTTTGGCGTTTTTACCGTCGGCATCCATCACCCACACGTTATCGCCGCCGCCTGCATCGCTGGTAAAGCATATTTTTTTACCATCGGGACTAAAACGGGGCTGCACCTCAAACGCATGACCGCCGCGCAACAGCGTGGCCGTGCCGCCTGCAACGGGCAGGCTGTATATATCGCCCAGCATATCAAACACAAGGGTTTTACCATCGGGGCTAACGTCGAGGTTCATCCACGTGCCCTCGTGGGTGGTGATGGTTACTTCTTTATACGGCCCCGGAGGGTTGCTAACGTCCCACTTGGGGGCTTTGTCTTGTGCAAACGCATTTATAACGGCTAATGAAAGAATAGCAGCGTACAGTTTTTTCATAAAGGCGAAGGTAAAAAGTTTTTGGAATTGTGGGGAGGATTTGGAGGAGGGGTGGAGGATTATCGGTGGGTGGTTCCAATAAACTGAATATAATTTAAATGTGCTTTTTCGCTTAAATTATCTATATCTACTTCAACATAGTTTTCTCTTATAAAAGCTAATAATTCTTTGAATTTTTCCTTTATTTCTGTGAAATTTTTAACTGCCAAGGCCATATCAGAATTCGAAAAATCGGCAAAGTGATCGCGAGTTAAAGGCTCAATGTCAGGCTTATGATATAGAAACCATTTCCATAAATAATTAAATTCGTTTATTAGCTTTTGCAGATCTTTATCGTAAAGATGAAAGGTGTTACTTTCAATAATATTTTTATAGTTTTCACAATAATATTCTCCTTCCCTTGTTAATATAAGTGGTAAGCTTTGGACGAATCTGTTGATACCATTAATATCAATTTTTGAAAATAAATTATTAAGTACGAGAATATCTTTCTCTCTTTTTATATCAACTCTGCTTTCGCTTGGCCTTTTAGGTTTTTTTTCTAAAACAATTTTCAAGCCATTATAAAGTTTATTTGCTAAATCAGCTTTTCGATCTTTATCCTTTTTATCTTTAATTGAAAAAGATGTTATTCTTCTTTTTTCTAAATCAAAAGGACTGTCTTTTGAAAAATCTCCAAAATCATTGTGATATAACATAATTATACGCTCCCACCCTAAATTAGCAATAGCATAACCCAATTCAATTAACACATTTGGGTTTGGAGTTTTTCTCCCATCATAATTTTGATTTACGGTAGTAATATCACAAACAAAAATATCCGCTTTGCTAATTTTCTTAAATATTGTTCTTGGAATCTCAGGGCTACCGGCTTCATCTCTTGTGGCTTCATCTAAATGAAGTTGGATTTTATCATTCTCATCCAATGAGTTTAAGGCCGATTTAATAGCACTTCTTATAGCTGAAGAAGTTTTTTCTCTATCTAAATCTGATTGCCATGAATAAAATACAGTTGATAATGTTTCCATAAAAGTAATAATAAGAAGTGGTTAGGTAAAAAACAAGTGGGAACATAAAATTCCCTTAAACAAGCGTCCCGCTTGTGCTTGTTTTAATTCACCCCTGAATATTTGATAATTGTGGAATAGCCCAACGGTTCCACTATTTTGACCACCCCTTAGTCCCCTCCTAAACCACCCGCTGCCCACTGTAGGAGGGGAAATGCTGCGTGCTGGGCTGCCTCATCCCCGTAACCAGTTCTCTAACCACACTTGCACGTCGCTTCTCTCCTTGGATAAGGAGGGACTGAGGGTGGTTTGATAATTATTAATTAGATTGGCAAGGTAAAGGTGACTATTTTTTAATGTAAAAACGAGTCCACCTAGGATAGTTACATTTACTGGACCAATCTAATACTAACATGTCTTGTTCAAACGACTCTTGACGTGTGTTTGATTTTTCATCGAACCAAACACAAACCACAGAACTTTCACTTTGATATGAATCTTCACCAAATGGGTAAATCCATTCATATTCTTTAACTGTCATTTTGGGTCCGCCAGACTTTAGACGAACCACATTACCTGTTGTAAATTTTTTTACTTTATGCAACAATGAATTATCTTTTTCTATAACAGAGGAGTAAATCTTATTTTTTGTCAGTTATAATTTCAAAATAATGACATTTTTTCTGATGATTTTAATGCCACTAATATCCCCCTGCCACTCGTCCAAATCTCTTCCCACAATTCCAAAAACTTTTACCTTCGCCAGCATGAAAATACCGCTACCTGTTTTTCTTTCATTTATTACAATAAGCGTATTCGCCTAAGACAAACCCAAAAGGGACGTTAGCAATCCGAAAAAAGCACATGATCGAACCCTGACGGTAAAAACGGCAAACAAATCCCCCAATCAATAAATCCAACAAATCAAAAATTAAGGTTGCGCCAGCCCTTCACCAAGATATTTAGGTCGTTGCCAATCGAGTAGTCTTTGGCATAAAAGAAATTCAGTTTTTCGGCAGAAATAAAGTGCGTATTACCCTTTAGCGCATCTAACGGCGAAAGCAAACCGGGCTTTATGGTGGGCAAGGTATTCATGTTTTCGGCAGGAGCATACCCCACCAACGAGCGTTTACCCCCGATAACGTTTAGCAATCCGGCAAAAGCGCGGGCAGGTTTTTTCATCAACCACCCCAACACCGGAAACAAAGCCACCAACACCACCGAAGCAATAATATCAAACACCCGCTTGTTGGCTGCCAAAGCCGGTTCGGCAATGTTCAGTTTCAAATCAACGGTGTATAATTCGCCGTTGGTGTTTTTGCTGTTGCTGCCAATAATATAAAAGCTGTTGCGGGGCACAATTTTAAAATTCACCTGCTCATTGTCCATGCGGCTCATCCAGCCCATAATGGTCTCGGCAGAAATATCGCGGGCGCAAAAAATCACTTCCGTCACATCAAACACCTCGCAAATTTCTTTCAGGTGGTTCATGTTGCCCAAATAGCGGCTACCGTCTTTAAACGGCCCGTTTGCCGACACAAAACCCTTAAACGTGTGCGGCGCATTGCTTTCTTTCAGCAGGTCGTACACGCGCAAGGCTTCCTCTTCCTCGCCCGCAATAATGGTATTGTAGGCAAATTGCTGCCCGTAGTTAAGGTTGCGAAACCGTACCGAATGCAGCAGTAAACGCCAGCCGCACAAAAACACTGCTCCCCACAGGGCATCCAGTATTATCAGCGCACGTGAGAAACGCAACGAATCGGGCAAAAAGGCATACACCACACTTATCATGATGGTGCCCCAAAACAAGCCTTGTAAGATGTTTTTAAGCGTGTGTTTGCGATGATATCCCCCGCTTAGGTACATACCCAGCACAAACAGGGCTACGTACAGCACACCGTTAAAGTACAGGTATTTTAAAGGGTACTCGCCGCCCAGCACGTATTTGTGGTTGTTTTCCCAATACTCTTTGGCGTAATAGTGGCCTATAAACAGTATCAGGGCATCAATTACAGCATACTTACTGCGTTGCCAAAACCGCCAGCACAAGGCCAGCGCAGCACGGAACCAAATGGCTACATTAATAAACAGGCTAAACAGCTGTGCATTGCCGCCTTTGTAGTGTTTTTGGGCAAAGATTACCATAGCCCTGTAAAACACAAATACGTAGTTTACACTGGTTTTTTTGGTGCTTTCGCCCTTGTAATGAATGATAGTGGTATCAGCAAAGTAATAGTTTTTATAACCCGCCAGCGTGATGCGGTAGCTAAGGTCAATATCCTCGCCGTACATGAAAAAAGTTTCATCCAGCAGGCCTATTTTATCCAATACGGTTTTGCGTATCAGCATAAAAGCCCCTGCCAACACTTCCACCTCATTGGTTTCGTGTTCGCTCAGGTATTTCAGGTGGTAACGGCCAAAAACTTTCGATTTCGGAAAAATCTTCGATAAGCCGCACATTTTATAAAATGCAACTGCCGGAGTAGGCAATCCACGTTTTGATTCAGGCAAAAATTTTCCTTTGCCATCAATCATGCGCACACCCAACCCGCCTGCATCGGGGGTAGCATCCATAAAGGCCACTACCTTTTCAAAAGTACTTTCTTCAACTACGGTATCGGGGTTTAGCAGCAGCACGTATTCGCCCGTGCTTTCTACTATGGCTTGGTTATTAGCTGCTGAAAACCCTACGTTTTTTTTATTGGCGATGAGTTTTACATCGGGAAATTTTTCGCGAACCATCTCCACGCTCCCATCCACCGAGTCGTTATCCACCACAAATATTTCGGTAGGCACTTTTTGGGCAGCCTTTTGCGCACTTAGCAAAGCCTGCTCTAAAAACGCCTTTACGTTATAGTTGACGATGATAACGGATAACTTCACGCAGGCAAGATACTAAATTTGGTAAGGCACACGGTTAAGTATAGAGCGACCGAGTGTAATCTCATCGGCATATTCCAGTTCGCCGCCCACGGCAATGCCTTTAGAAAGCGTACTGATGTTTACTCCCGTGCCTTTTAGTTTTTTACTCAGATAAAACACGGTGGTATCGCCTTCAACGGTTGCATTAAGTGCCATCACAATCTCTTTGACGTCGTTTTTGGCAATACGTTCGGGCAGGCTATTCATGTTCAGGTCGTCGGGACCAATACCGTCGGCGGGGGCAATCATGCCGCCCAGCACGTGGTAAATACCTGTGTACTGACCTGTGTTTTCAATGGCTATCACGTCGCGTAGGTCTTCTACAATACAAAGGGTTGTATGGTCGCGACGGTGGTCGGCGCATATTTCGCAAATGTCGTTATCGCTCACATTGCCGCACTCTTGGCAGTATTTAATGTTTTCTTTCAGGGTAGAGATTACCTCGCCCATCTCCCGCACCTCGTTATCGGGTTGCTTCAGCATAAACAACGCCATGCGCAGAGCTGTCTTTTTGCCTATGCCGGGGAATTTTGCAAACTGGTTCACCAACTGCTCAAGTGTTTGCGATGGAAACTGCATAATGAAGCAAAGGTAGGGATTTGGGGGATTGGGAATTTGAGATTTTTGATTTGGAGATTTGTTTAACTCACCCTCGAGTACCAGCACTCTATCCAAAGCCAATAGTCGCCCCTCTCTAAATTTAGAGAGGGGAAAAGTTAGGCTCTTCTGAGATTATCAATTAAGTCAGGGGTGAGTTAAAACAGTTTACCGACCTCCCTAACCCTTCCTTTTCCCTACGCTCATACTTCGACAGGCTCAGTATTTCTGCTAGCAAAGGAGGGGAACAGCCGTGCGAGCTCATGTACCCACAATAGCAACAGTTATTAAAACTCGTTCGTCGTTCAGAGGACTGCGCGTGGCTTCCCTCCTTGCTAAAGCCTGTGGGATGAAAAGGAGGAACAGAGGGAGGTATTAGAGAACACGCTATCCACATCCTGCCTAAAAAAAGATTGGTATTATTAGTTGGCACACACAACCTTTGTACTATAATGCCATCGGGCAGAAATAATCAACCGTGAAAAAACAAGAGTTAGTTTCCCAAATAAGAGCCAAAAAAAGCTACCTGTGCGTAGGACTTGATACGGATTTAAAGAAAATTCCTGCCCACTTGCACAGCCATGCCAACCCCGTGCTTGAGTTCAACCGCCAAATTATTGAAGCTACTGCCCCCTATACCGTAGCGTATAAAATCAATACCGCTTTTTACGAGTGGATGGGCCCAAAAGGCTGGGAAATAATAGAAGAAACCCTGAAACTGATTCCCCAAGGGATTTTTACCATTGCCGATGCTAAACGCGGCGATATTGGCAATACCAGCGCCATGTATGCCCGCACTTTTTTTGATACAATGAATTTCGACTCGGTAACGGTGGCTCCTTATATGGGGCACGACAGCGTGAAACCGTTTTTAGAGTTTACCGATAAGTGGACGATTTTATTAGGGCTAACCTCTAACGAGGGCAGCAATGATTTTCAGCATTTACAGTCGGCTGAGAAGCCCCTGTACCAACACGTAATGGAAACCGCCCAAACATGGGGCACTCCTGATAACCTGATGTTTGTAGTGGGTGCCACCCGTACCGCCCAATTACAGCACGTACGCCAAATTGTACCCGACAACTTTTTACTGGTGCCTGGTGTAGGTGCACAAGGCGGTAGTTTGGCCGATGTTTCACAATACGGCATAAACGGCAATGTTGGGCTGTTGGTCAACTCTTCACGGGCAGTGATTTATGCATCAAGTGGGGAAGATTTTGCTGAAAAAGCCCGCGGAGAAGCCCAAAAAGTGCAAAACGAGATGGCTGCTTGGATACAATAAGCCATTAACGTATAGCAATTTACAAAAAGCCTGCTTATAATTACTGTTATTTTTACGCAAATACCTTGCTCGTTAAAAGAAGTCAATATATATTTGCGTATTAATTACGCAAAATGAAAACAACAGGAGTAATTGTTGCCCGTTTTCAAACGCCCTACCTGCACCAAGGGCATCGGACGTTGATTGACGACATCCGTTCGTCGCACAACAAAATAGTATCAGTAGTGGGTATCACTGCTATTAAAGGCAGCAAACGCAACCCGTTTGACTTTTATACCCGCGAAAAAATGCTTCGCCAGTACTTGCCAGATATGGTGGTGCTTCCCCTATCCGACCACCCTTCTGACGAGGTGTGGAGCAAAAACCTTGATAATTTATTACTCTCTGTCTTTCCGCACGAGCATTTTGTGCTGTATGGCAGTCGTGATAGTTTTATCCCCTACTACACCGGCAAATTAGAAGTAAAAGAGTTGCCTCCCGCAGGTCAATACTCTTCTACCACCATCCGTCAGGATGAGGCCGACAAAGTGTTGGGTTCGGTTGATTTTAGGCTGGGGGTGAACTATGCCCTGCAAAACACCTTTCCTAAAACGTACACCACGGTAGATATTGCAGTAATTTCAGGCGATAACCGCAAAATATTGCTGGGGCGCAAACACGGAGCTACCCAATGGCGTTTCCCCGGCGGGTTTACCGACCCTACCGACGATTCGTACGAGGCTTCTGCCCGTCGCGAGTTAATGGAGGAATGCAGCAGCATAGAAACCGGGGCAATGACCTACGTAGGCTCTGCAAAAATTGACGATTGGCGCTACCGCAGCGAAGAGGATAAGATTATCACTTTGTTGTACAAAACCCACCACGTTTACGGCCAGCCCCAAGCAGCGGATGATATTGAAGCCGTGCAGTGGTTTGCCGTAGAAGACTTAAAAACAATGATTGAGCGTAAAGAAATAACCGCAGAACATACAGTTTTGGTAACTATGCTCTTGCAAAATTTGTCGGCCTAATAGAAGTATTGCGGGACTGGAACGAATTAAATATTGCCACGAAGTCACAAAGAACACCCTCCCGCCTTTGCGCCTTTGTGGCAAAAAATTAAAAGCACAACCATAATGACAACACAAGAAAATTTGGTGCTGTTGGCCGATGCCTACAAATACTCGCACCACAAACTATATTATCCCGGTACAAGCAAAGTATATTCTTATTTTGAAAGCAGGGGCGGATTGTTTCCCCAAACGGTGTTTTTCGGTCTGCAATATTTCGTCAAACAATACCTTGAAGGGGAAGTAATCACTACCGAAAAAATCGACGACGCCGAAAAGGTGTTACAAGGGGTTTTTGGTCGCGCTGATGTGTTTGACCGCAGCAAATTTGATTACATCGTACAAAAACACAACGGCCACTTGCCTGTGCGTATAAAAGCCGTGCCCGAAGGCAGTAACGTGCCGGTGAGCAATGTGATGATGACAATTGAAAACACCGACCCCGAATGCTTTTGGCTGCCCAACTTTTTAGAAACATTATTGGTGCAGGTATGGTACCCCAGCACGGTAGCCACGTTATCGCACCAAATACGTAAGGTGGTGGAGCAATACTACACCGAAACGGCTGACGATGCCGCAAAGGCAGGGATTGATTTTGTGTTGAATGATTTCGGCTTTCGAGGGGTGAGTTCGGTAGAAAGTGCCGGATTGGGCGGAGCAGCCCACCTGCTAAACTTTATGGGGAGTGATACCCTGATGGGTAGTGTGTTTGCACAGCGGTATTACAACACCCAAAAAGTGTACGGTATGTCCATCCCTGCTACGGAACACTCTATCTGTACGTTGTTGGGCGAAGAAGGCGAGTTAGACATCTTTAAACACGTTTTAACAACCTTTCCTACCGGGATAGTAGCTTGTGTGTCTGATTCGTTTGATATTTTCAGGGCGTGTGCCGAGTATTGGGGTACGGAGTTGAAAGAGATGGTACTTGCCCGTGAAGGTACGCTGGTAATCCGCCCCGATAGCGGCGACCCTGTGGCTACCCTTACCCGTGTATTTGATATTTTGATGGACAAATTCGGGTACACCATAAACAGCAAGGGCTACAAAGTATTACCCCCACAAGTACGGGTGATACAGGGCGACGGGATTAATTACGACTCGATAAAAGAAATATATGCCGCCCTGAAACAACACGGCATAGGTGCAGAAAACCTTGTGTTGGGCATGGGCGGTGCGCTGCTACAAAAACTTGACCGCGATACCCAAAAATTTGCCTTTAAATGCTCGTATGCCGAGGTGGGGGGCAAAGCAGTAGATGTGCAAAAACGCCCCATGGAGCTGGACGCTAAGGGCAACATCACCCTGTCGTTTAAAAAATCAAAAGCAGGTAGGTTAAAACTGGTGCTTACCGATGATGGCTACAAAACCGTAAGAGAAGAAGAATTGCCCCACTTGCAAGACCAATTACATACTGTTTTTGAAGATGGTAAATTGTTGGTGAATGACTCTTTTGAAAATATCCGTGAGCGGGCAAAGGAGTAATTTACCTTCTTGCCTTTAAAGGGTTTTGGTTGAGCATTTCGGCAAGTAAACCATATAGATAGGGTGCATTTTGCTTAAAGGTTTCAGGGGTTTCAAAAAAATACTCAACCGATACGGCAAAAAACTCAAGGTAATTGGTAAACGCGTATTCACGCAGGGCATGGTGGGCTTGGAGTTCCTGCCTGTAATCTTGGTTATTGTAAAGGTTATACCAGCGGTTAAGTCGGCTTACCATACACACCTCACCGTGTACCCCGTCTTGTTGGGCTTGTAAAAAGTATGCGTGTGCAAACTCGTGCAGGCCTAAGTTGTAGTTGTCATTTTCGTCATCAATACCTTCGATAAAGTTATTCCACGACAATACAATAGCCCCGCCCGGGTTTACCTCTCCTTTGTGGTATTTGCCTGTTATCTTAGAGGAGTACTCCTGCGGATACACAAATATCTTTTCAAAACCTGACAAAAGATAATCGCTCATGCCAAAGCTAAGCATTACTGCCTGTGAGGCTATTAATAATTCAATGTCTTCGGTAATGGCAAATCCCCCGCGTCCGATAAAGTGTTTCTTGCTGATAAATTTCCGTACCCTGCACCCGAATTTTCGTTGCTGATAATGGCTTAAATTCCTATAAAAAGAAGAATGTCGGAATATTATTGATGCCTTTTCTTCAGGAAGCGGAAATAAGTTAAACTCAAAAAAAGCACTTATAGAAACCCCTGTTATATCGTATATGTAGTAATTCAAATATTTGAAATAGGTATCAAACAAAATACTAATAAATAACAGCACGATGCCAATACCGGCTGCGCCAAAAAAAAGAACAGCAATTATGCGTAGGATGTATTCAATAACTAAATCTGACATGATAATAAGTCGTTCTTTTTAAACGCTGGCATAAAACTTGAGCCCGAAAGTAAAATTTTTTGCGTCTTTTTCGCACCCCTTTCATCAATACCCAACAGAAGTATGGATACTAAAAACGAATTGATAGCACAATGGCCGTTGCACAAACAACGGATTGAGGGCTATGTGTTCTCGTTGGTGAAGGATAACGATGAAACCAACGACATTGTGCAGGAGGTGTTTGTGAAGGCGTTTACAAAAATTGAGAGTTTGAAAAAACCCGATAAGCTGTTGAAATGGCTGTTTAGCATAGCCCGTAACGAAACCAACCGGTATTTCAATTCAAAAAACAAGTTTCAGCCTGCCACCGAAGAGACGGAAGAGGCAATCGAACCCGTGCTACCTGCTAACGGACTTGAAGATTGTATAGGCTATTTTATCGGCGAATTGCCAAAGAAATACAGCTCGGCAGTGCAATTGGCCGAGTTGGAGAATATACCCCAATACGAATTGGCAAAAAAGCTGAACATCTCATACTCAGGAGCTAAATCTCGAGTGCAGCGCGGCAAAACCAAGCTAAAAGAATTGCTGACACAATGCTGCCAAATAACCCACGATACCTACGGCAATATTATTGATTATACCCCGCGCCAAGGCGGTTATTGCGCACAACGCTGCTCATAATTTATCAGGCGTTTTATACCAACAGGTTGAAACCTGTTTCTATTGCAAAGGCCTCTCTCAAATGGCAGCGGGTTGAAACCCCCTGCTATTAAAATTACCCTATTGGGGAGGACTTAAGTCCTTCCCAATAGGGTAATTGCAAAAGAGATAGGTTTTAACCTATCATAGCGAAAAGCGCATGAAATCTACTTTTGAGCCCCTCTTTTCTAACAGCAGGGGGAATCCCCCTGCCTAATAAAAACGGTTTTTAAACCCGTCAAAAACAGTAATTAGCAGCAGCCCGAAGTTCCGCAGCCAATAACAGTAATTGTACCGCAACAAGTGTTATCGTCGCAGCAGTCGTCGTTTTTCAAAATCACATCGTTGTTTTTCATACCTGAAAATTGTTTAAAGGGTTACTAAATTTATTTAACACCCAATAGATTTCAGGCGAACGAAAAAGACGCAAAAAGATTATCCGATAAATACGGTTGAGGAGCCACCTGTAATAAACCCGTCGTGTGTGGTAGGGTCTCCGGCACGAGCGGCAGGGCGACCGTTAATCATCACCGTTCCTGAGCCGCCTGCAATATTGTTTTCATGGCCGCGACAAAGCAACTTATCGCCCGCACGGGCAGCAGGTTTGCCGCTAATAAAAACCGTTGGCGAACAAGGATATAAAATTGTACCGCCCCTATGCGGAAAGTCGCCTTTTGCTGTATGTTCTGTTAAAGGACAGGTGTGTGTATCGTCTTCGCGTGCAGCAGGTCTCATAGTGGTTTAATTAATGTTTACAATTCTTCCTTCGAGCCTAAGCTCCCCTTCGGCTTTGATGATCTGTTTACCTTTAGAAACCTGTTTAATATAATCTGCTTGGGTAGTAATCTCATTTCCTGAGGTTATTTCAATACCTCCCATTCCCATTTTTATACTATTACCTACAGTGTCCTTCAATACAATACTATTGGTAGTATCATCAAGCACAATACTGTTGCCCTTGGGTGTTTGCAATACAACAGTGCCGGTATCGTCGGCAGGTGTTTCATTCTCCATAAATACTTCAGTAGTCCAAGCCCCATCGGTAATAATATGGCGCACGCGACCCGCCTTACTTTTTTCAAACAAGCGTCCTATACCGCTAAGGTCAACTTCATCATCATACCAAATGTCCCTCGTACCCTGTACTTTTATGTTCCCGGCTGTTTTGTTTCCGTTATTAGTTAAATTAAGGCTAAGCACATTCACCCCCAGTTCAGGTCTGAATGCCGCATTTGCCGATTGCATTAGCTGTTTGTCTCTATTGCTCTGGCATTTGAAGGTATAATAAACCCCAAGTGCTTCGCTACTGTTAAGTTCAACTTCTGTTATCTTACCTGCAAAAAGCTCCTGCAAGTTGTCATTATACCCTGCTTCAATGTACACGGGTGAACCAATTTGACATTGCATGGGCGGTTCAAAATTGTTGTTACCGCTAACCGCAACAGAAAATTGTGCGGCAAAGCTATTCCGGTTAAGCTGCACAACACCGATGGATATTACTTGGTCAGTGGGTTCGAGCGGGTAAACTCTGAAAGAGACAATTTCGTTTTGCATTCGTTAGGATTTAGTCAATGCAAGGTATAAAATATGCGTGCATCGTCAAGCGGTTTGAAGTACATTTACATTAATGTCAGAAAGATATACTACTACGCTTGAAAGCTGGGACAAGTTAGCCGACGCTTACCAAGAAAAGTTTATGTACTTGGATTTGTACAACGGCACGTACGACAGGTTTTGTAACTTGGTGGAACAGCCTGCCGCCCGGATTTTTGAAATAGGTTGCGGCCCGGGAAATATTACAAAATACTTGCTTGAAAAAAGACCCGAGTACACCATTGATGCTATTGACGCTTCGCCGGCTATGGCAGCATTGGCCAAGCAAAACAATCCGCAGGCAAATGTGAGTGTGATGGATTGCAGAGAGATTGGCAGCATTACCCAAAAGTACCACGGTGTTGTGTGCGGTTTTTGCCTGCCGTATTTGGAGAAAACCGATTGCGAACGCTTGTTTAAAGACTGCGCAAGTTTGTTGCTGCCCGATGGGGTTTTGTATGTGAGTGCTATTGAAGGTGATTATGCTGCTTCGGGGTGGGGGACAGATAGCAAAGGCAATAACCCGATGTATGTGTACTATTACAGTGAGTCTCTTTTAACGGATTTATTGAAACAAAACGGTTTTGCAATAACAGCCGTTGAGCGGATACCTTACACCATGGCAAACGGAAACAGCTCAGTGCATTTGGTAATGATGGGTAGACGACAATAAACTACGAGTGATTATAGAGTAACGAAACTATACCCTTGTTGTGAAAAGTGCTGTAAAAAGCGGGGCAGCAATTCTTTCATGTTTTTTTCCGCCTTCACACTATCGTGAAAAAGCACGATGGAACCATCAGTAGTATGTTCAAGCATATAAGCCAAGCTTTCTTCAACATTCAAAGTGGCCTCAAAATCACGCGAAAGTATCGACCAATATATAATCCGGTACTTTTTGCGCACCGCCCTAAACTGGCGCAACCCTATTTTTCCGTAAGGCGGTCTGAAAAGGTTGCTGTGTGTATATTCATCACACAGCTCAATATTGTTTAAATAGGTTGAGTTATCGGTAGCCCAACCGTTCAGATGGTTATATGTGTGGTTACCTATCCGGTGCCCGCGTTGTAAAAGGTTGTTAAATGTTTCGGGAAATTTGCGCACGTTATCGCCCACACAGAAAAAAGTGGCCTTGGCATTGTGCTTTTCAAGTTCGTCCATCACCCACTCGGTTATCTCAGGATGAGGGCCGTCATCAAACGTAAGATAGATGCTTTTGCCCTCCTGCGGCATCCTCCAGGTAATAGCAGGCATTAGCCATGGCATTAGTTGTGGGGTATTATACCGAAACATTTGTCTTATTTATCGAGAAAAACCTGTTGTCCTTAACTTTACACAATAATATTGTTTTGTTTTTTAATCAGTACCATGAAAAACAAACTGTACATATTTGTTGCGCTGATACTAAGTGCAACTTTGCAAGCAGGTGCCCAAACCAACTGGACACTGGAAGATTGCATAAACCACGCGCTTAAAAACAACATAAGCGTACAGCAAAGTCAAGCCCAGCTTAGCACAGCCACCAACAACCTGCTGCAAAGTAAGCTATCGTTATTGCCAAGCATTAATGCCAACGCATCAAACAACTATAACTTCGGTCGTTCTATCGACCCTTTTACAAACACATTTGCCGTGCAGCAAATACGCAGCAATAACTTTAGTATTAGCGGTAATGTTACCTTGTTTAGCGGATTGCAAAACCAAAACACCATTAAACAAAACGATGCCACACTAAAGGCTGCCAAGCAGGATTTAGAAGCTACCCGAAACACTGTAGCCCTGAATATTGCCGCCGCCTTTTTGCAAGTAGTGCTGAACGAAGAAATTGTGGAGGTGAGCCGCGTGCAAATGCAAACTACCCAACAGCAATTAGATAGGGCACAGAAATTAGTAGATGCCGGAAGGCAACCGATAAATACGGTACTTGATTTAAAAGCCCAATTAAGCAGCGAGAATCTTACGCTGGTAAATGCACAAAACCAATTAGAGCTATCATATCTTAATTTGTGGCAGTTGATGATGTACCAGCCGGCAGTAGGCGATAAAGTAGTTAAACCTACTATTACCCAAGATTTTGAAAACCTGCCTGTTTACAGCCCGCAAACTATTTATGAAAATTTTTCACAAACCGCGCCTGAAATAAGGGCAGCACAATACCGCGTAAATAGTTCATTGTATGCGCACAAAGTGGCACTGGGCGGACGCAGTCCGCGTATTTCGCTTAGCGGCTCTATCAGCTCCGTATATTCAGAGTCGTTTAAAAGCTACGGCGGTTATACCACCATTGGTACCCGCGAGCTGTACACCGACCTTAACGGAAATCCTGTAATTGCGCCTTATACCATCCCAACCTCAGCCTCGGTAACTCCATTTGGCCAGCAGTTAAATGATAACCTGGGTAAGTTTGTTGGCTTTAGTATGAGTATCCCAATATTTAACGGATGGCAGGTAAACAATTCTATCAGCAATGCTAAAAACAGCATACAGATTGCCGACCTGAATAAAAAGCAGGCCGAAAATACGGTGTATAGAGATGTTACCACTGCCGTTACGCAATACGAGGCTGCAAAAGCAAAATATACCTCATCAAAAGAAAATATTGAGGCTCAACAAAAAAGCTATGAGTTTGCCAATGCCCGCAACGAAGCAGGCCTGATGAACTTTGCAGAGTTTGCGCTAATAAAAAACAACCTTGCCCGTGCTGAAACTAACATGGTGCAAGCTAAATACGAACTGTTGTTTCGCATAAAAACCATTGAGTTTTACAATACAGGAAAAATTACCAACCAATAACCTACACACTTAGCATACATGAAAAAGAAATTTAAACTGGCATGGTACTACTGGGTACTGATTTTTGTAGTAGCCATAGGTATTTTGATGGTTGTATTCAGTAGTAAAGAAAGCCATCAGAAAGTGGCTGCTGAAGCTGCCGAGAAAAGAGACATTACTGAAATTGTAAGCTCTAACGGTAAAATACAACCTGAGGTGGAGGTGAAAATTGCCCCTGAAGTATCGGGGGAAATTGTTGACCTGTATGTGAACGAGGGCGATAGTGTGAAAAAAGGTCAGCTATTGGTGCGTATCAACCCCGACCTTTTGCAAAGTGATGAATCGCGCAGCCGCGCCAACTTAAACAATGCCCGTGCAAACTACGAAAATGCAAAAGCACGCCTGGCACAGCAAGAGGCAAGGATGAAATCGGAAATTGAGCCGGCGTATAAGCGTAATAAAAAACTACATGATGATAATGTAATTTCTGATGCTGAATTTGAAGCCAGCCAAAGTACCTACCAAGCTGCCGTGCGCGAAATTGAAGCCGCCAAAGCAACCGTAGATGCTGCCAAATATAGCATTGATGCCTCAGAAGCATTGTTGAGCCAAAGCAGTAAGAACCTGCTGCGTACTGAAATTTTTGCTACGATGGACGGTGTTATCTCTAAGCTTAATGTGAAAAAAGGTGAACGCGTGGTTGGAACTGCAACAATGGCGGGAACAGAGTTGCTGCGTATTGCTGATTTAACACAAATGGAAATGAAGGTGGATGTGAGCGAAAACGATATTATACGCGTTTCATTAGGCGATACTGCAATTGTAGAAGTGGACGCATACCCCGGCAAGAAGTTTAAAGGCGTAGTGAAGGAAGTAGCCAACTCTGCCACTTCTTCTGCAACTGCCAGCAGCACCGACCAAGTGACCAATTTTGAGGTGAAGGTGCGCATTTTACGAGAGTCTTATGCCGACTTAATGAAAGGCATGAGTAATAAACTATCTCCGTTCCGTCCGGGTATGTCGGGTACAGCGGATATTCAAACCGATGTTCAACGCAAAGTATTGAGCATTCCGATTGAGGCAGTTACCACACGCTCTAACGATAAAAAAGGCAAGGACGACAAGGATAAAGACAGCGATGGTGAAAATGGGGGAGAAGAACCGCCACCACCGGGCGAAGAGGATAACACGTCAAATAATTCAGCTTCAAAAGCTAAAAAAGACGAGGATGCTAAGGAGGAGAAAAAAGAAGTGGTGTTTAAAGTTGAGAACGGTAAAGTGGTAATGGTGGAGGTGAAAACAGGAATACAAGACAGCAAATACATACAAATTTTAGAGGGAGTGAAGCCCGGTGATAAGATTGTTACAGGCCCTTACAGTGCCGTATCAAAAACGCTTAAAGACGGAGATATGGTAGAAGTGGTTGATAAAAGCCAACTATTTAGCCGCAAAAAGGCTGATTAGTAAAAGAAACCTCTACTCCATCTCAAAAATAGCATTTAAAAGGGTTATAAACGTAGCCCCGTTACTTGGCCGCAAAGGCACTAAAACACAGTTTTGGTGCCTTTGTTGCTTAAAGGCAGGGTTAGAAAACAAAGTATTTGGTGAGCACGCTTTTGGTAAGCGGTTTAGTAAAATAGCCTTTTACATGCTCGTATGTTTTTGCTTTTTTAATGTCTTCAGGGTCTATCGATGAAGTTAGCATGTAAACAGGTACTTTAACCCCCAGTGCTTCAAGGTTGTTTAAAAAGTCCCAACCGTTCATGTCGGGCATATTAATGTCTAAAAAAACAGCATCAGGCGCTTTGGGACCCTTTAGTGTTTCAAGAGCATTTGCCGCGCGTGTATAGCTTAAAATGGTAAGCTGTGGGTTCAGTTTTCGCAAAATCATGGTGGTAATGTTATTAAACACCCGGTCGTCATCCACCAGCATTATACTCTCCAACGGATGGTTTTTGCGGTTTTCATCAGCATACCTTACCCTATCCGCAGCTACAATCTTATTCAAGTCATGCACCACACCGTCAAGTTTCACCGATACTGTTTTTAAATCCTGCAACAACCTTTTATTGTCGGGGTTTTCAGGGTGGTCGTAATCAAATACATCCAATATCGAAAGGATATCTGCAACCGGCGAGCGTAGCTGATGCGACGTAAAAAACGCGTAGTGCTTTAGCCGCTCGTTTGATTTTATTAACTCTTCACTGTTTTTCTTTAGCTCGGTAATGTTTTGGCCTATCGCAATAAAACTCTCTGTTTTCCCGCTCAAATCGCGCGTAGGGTCAGCATTTATGCGCATCCAATACTCTTCGCCGGTTTTTGTATATCCGCCTAATTCTTCTACAAAGCTGGCGCCATTTGCCACGCTATTGTTAATTCGTTCCAAAGCCTCGGCATTACTTTCATGCTCGGCCAGTAAATCGGTAGCACGTTTCCCTTTTACCTCTGCCAATGTGTACCCTGTAAGGCGGGTGTAGCCGTCATTTATCCAAGTAATCCTAAGGTTACGATTGGTAATAATTATTGCATTGGTGGTTTTTTGCGCAATAAGAGCCAGCTTTTCCATTTCCCGCCGTTGGCCCTCTTGTGCACTAATATCATAAGAGAGGCGCATGAGTGTTGTGGGGGTTCCATCCTTATCAGCCTCATATACAATGTACTTAGTTGCGTACCAGTGGTAACCGCCTTGGGCATGTCTGTAACGCTCTTTTATCTCGTATTTTTGGTTGTGAGATAGGGCTCTAATCGTATTTATCCGTTCCTTATACTCAGCTAAATCATCGGGATGCATCAGTTTTTCCAGAACAAACCCTTTCTTATTGGTCTCGTTCTTTAGCGAAAACCCTAACCACTCTAATGGATGTTTACTGCTATATATAGTCTCGCCAGTTTTGGCATCAATTAAAAATACTATCCCCGCAAAAGAATCTAAAAGTGTATTGAGTGAACTACCTGCTGGAGCTTCTCCCAAGCCTATGGCCTTTGTTGGTTCAGTATTCTTCATAATAGCAACTGTGGTGGGAAAGGCACAATGTCCCTATTACGAATTTAAAAAAATAAAATGTTAAAACAAACAACCGAAAATTTAAAATCAAATCATTCGGTCACTCAACACACTTAGGTATTCAATCCAAGGGCCGGTTGCGACACGGTATTGTTTGGCCATTACCCTTGTAATTTGGTTAATGTGTGATAAATCGTGCACTGTCCAAGTACTAAGCAATTGCTCAAGCGTAACGTTACCAAATACAGGGTGTACACCCGTTTTCTGATAATCTGCAACTGTTATATTTTTACTTTTTAGAATAGCAAGGTTATGTGCTCTTGCCGCAATAAATTCATCCAGCACTTGTGTAAGGGTTTTGCTCTCGCTCTCTTTAAACTGGGCATAACGGTCAAACGGAACAAAGTTTTTATCGCCGTTTTCGTTCAAAATCTTTTCCAAGCGCGGTATCCAATCGGTAAGCTCACCGTGCAGCAAATGTCCCACCACATCAAACGGGCTCCATGTATCTCTGCCCTCATTATTTTTTGTCCAATCATCGTCCAATCCGTTTAACAGTAACTTTAGCACAGCGGGAGTGCGCTCTAATAATTGCAGCGATTTTTCAAGGTTAAAGTCCATACACACAAAGCGTTTATCAAAGATAATCCTCTCCCATCATAATCGGTTTTGTCATCCAAATCAAAAAAATAGCTTGTTTATTTAATCCTTCATTACTTACTTTGCATTACAAAGTGCTTTTTAAATGAGCAATAAAGAAAATCAATTAAACGACCTGAAAGAGATACGCCAGTTGATGGATCGCTCTTCGCGATTCTTATCACTCAGCGGAATGTCAGGAGTTGCTGCGGGGGTATGCGGAATTGGCTCTGCCATTGTTACCCATTTCTACCTTAGCAAGGAAGGGCTCCGTTCTACGTTTGAATCGAATGCCTTTATTGAGGTTGAGCTTGAAAAGCGGCTAATTACCAACCTGTTGCTGATTGGAGCAATAACGTTGGTACTTGCCATAGCCTCGGCAACATTTTTTACCCTTAGAAAAGTAACAAAGAGCAAGCAAAAGATTTGGGATGCCACCACAAAACGGCTGTTTATAAATATGCTGTTACCGTTAGGAGCCGGCGGCATTTTTTGCCTGGCATTATTGTACCATAACGAATACGGATTGGTTGCTCCTGCTACATTAGTGTTCTACGGATTGGCGCTGCTAAATGCAAGCAAATACACGCTTGACGAAATGCGCTATTTGGGCATCACCGAAATTGTGTTGGGTTTGGTAGCTATGTTTAATGTAGGCTACGGACTTGAGTTTTGGGCGATAGGTTTTGGCCTGATGCACATTGTATATGGTTTGGTGATGTGGTATAAGTATGACCGTAAAGGATGAAACCACTACTTAACGGATTTGATAAGGCGTTTGAGAACCGCACACGGCTGGCAATAATGAGCGTGCTGATGGTGAACAGCAGTGTTGACTTTAACACGTTGAAGGAAATGCTGGATGTTACCGACGGCAATCTTGCCAGCCACATTACTGCGCTTGAAAAAGCGGGCTACGTAAGCGTGCAAAAGGGTTTCATAGGTAAAAAAACCAATACTACTTATGCTGCCACCCAAGATGGCCAAAAGGCTTTTAGAAACCACCTTGACAGCCTTGAAAATTTTATAAAAAACATCGACTAATTTTTTTACACCTACACTTTGAAACTCAAAGTACTTTTAAAAATAAAAATAATAATGAGTATCTCATCCACTTTGCAACAACTGCTTCGAAATAAAGACGAAGTAGTAGGCCGTACACTTGGCGAAGGCTTGACCACCAAGGAGTTCACAGCCCTGTTCACCCTATGCCTCGGCCTGATGGTGGGCTACGGTCTTTTAATTGGTGCCCGCTACGATGCCTTGCAGGCGTCCGTATCGGCCATCAAATTACCCCTCCTGTTTTTACTCACGGCGGCTATCTGTTTCCCTACCCTGTATATGTTCTTATCCTACTTAGGCATTCGGCAGGGTTTAAAACAACTGATGGGGCTACTGCTATTAAGCCTTACCTACATTAGTTTAGTATTGGCGGCCTTTGCACCGGTTACCTTCTTTTTCCTAATTACTACCAACGGATATGAGTTTTATAAATTCATAAACATTGTGGTGTTTGGCATTGCAGGATTTATAGGCATCAGGCTTTTCTACGCGCAAATGGGCGAAATAATAAATGCCGCATGGCCTAAGCTGCAAGTAACCACTGATGAGACGGGGCATTTAATAATGCCTGCAACTAACAATAAGCAAAAAGCGCAGTGGTTTCTGATGGCTTGGGCTGTAATGTTTGCGTTGATTGGAGCACAACTATCCTATACACTTAGCCCATTCTTTGGCGACCCCACAAAAACGTTCATCCTGATAAACGAAGGCGGAAGCAATTTCTTTTTGGATGTAAGAGAAACGATAAGAAACATAAAATAACACTTATTTATAAGTAACATGAAAACAAAAGATTGGTTTATAATAGTTGGCGGAGTGTTGTTTGCATACCTGTTCTATAAACAGGCGGCAGGACTTAATTATTTAGTATATAGCCTTTTTGTAGTAGCAGGCTTGCTACTGAGCAACCCTAAGAATATAGCAAACAAACGTTGGTGGTTAAGTATTGCTGCATTAGCCATCTCGTTGTGCGGCATGGTACTGTACGGTAGTGTGGTTGCGTGGGTGTCTGTAATTTTTTCGCTGCTAATAGTAACAGGGTACAGCAACAATGGCAATGCTTCAGCAGTACTTAATTTTTTACAATCAGTAATAGCAGTGCCATTTTCACTACCAAATTTCTTCAGACAACATCACATAGCTGCCGAAAATAAACGACGGACAAACGGTAAAAAAGCAAGCCCATACGGGTTTGTGTACATCATCATTTTTTGCGTATTTATATTGTTTGTGCTTTTGTACAGTGCCACAAGCACTGCGTTTAGCGAATTATTAAAGCAAATTAATTTTCGCTTTATTTCTTTTGGTTGGGTAATGTGGACCCTAATGGGGTTTTTTATTTCGTTTGCGCTACTAAAAAATCGCCGTCTTAAATTTCTTGACCGTGAAGAAGGCAAATGGGGGCGGCCTTTACTTGCGCCAATACTGCCATTAGAGGGAGAGCAAGCCGAAAAAAACACTGTTGAAAACAAAGCCGGCACACTTTTACTTGTATTGCTAAACATATTGTTACTGGTGGTAAACTCATCGGATATTGCATTTTTAGCAGGAGGAATCAGTGCCAATCAAAACCTTAATTATTCGGAAATGGTGCATCAGGGTATTGGAGCTTTAATATTCTCAATACTTATTGCCGTTGGTATTATTCTGTACTTTTTCAGAGGGAAACTAAATTTTGATGAAAAAGCAAAAACCTTGCAGGTACTTGCCCTTATTTGGATGCTGCAAAATCTTTTACTCACCGCCACCGGAGCGTATAAAAACTATTTATACATAGATATTGTTGACGGACTAACCTACAAACGAGTTGGGGTTTTCTTTTATTTATTACTTGCCTCCATAGGTTTGTTTTTTACCGCCATGAAGGTATATACCAAAAAACCCAACTGGTATTTGGTGCGGGTAAATTTCACTGCCTTTTTTATTGTGTTGATTGCAAGCAGCTCCGTTGATTGGGACGTTATAATTACCAACTATAATATAAAACATGCAGAACTAAAGAGAGAAGACCCTGATATAGAGTATTTACTACGCTTATCTAGCCGCAACCTGCCTTTAATTGAAAAGTGGATGAGTAGCGCAGCAGCTAACCCTGCGCGTTTGCATCAATACAAAGCCTGGGAGTATAATAACCTATCTGAAAAATTCATCCATAAATCAATATTGTTTAATGAGAAATATAGCCAAAAGGGTTGGCAATCGTGGAACCTGACTAACCACACCAATTATCAGTATTTAAAACCGCTAAACTATGATAAATACTACATTACACTACCCGAAAACGAGACTATTGACACCCTAACAACCCCTACTGACAATGGATACTGCAATAAAAAATAAATACGTTATTGCATTTGTTTTTGCAGTGGCAATGGCCTTTTTAGAGAGCGCTGTGGTGGTATACCTCCGATATTTGCTTTACCCTGATGGCTTTGTATTTCCACTGCGTGAAATGGCAAATATTATTATTATCACAGAGTTAGGTCGTGAGGCAGCTACGGTGGTGATGCTGATTGCTGTGGGCATTATGCTGGCAAAAACAAAGCTGTCTCGGTTTGCTTGGTTTATGTTTTGCTTTGCCGTATGGGATATATTTTATTACGTTTTCTTATACGTACTATTAGGTTGGCCGCAAAACGTTTTTGAATGGGATATATTATTCTTAATCCCTGTGGCATGGTACGGCCCTGTTATTACCCCGTGCTTGGTTTCATTGAGCATGATTGGACTGGCGGCAATTATTATTGGGTATGAACACAAGGGTGCAGTGCGCCGCTTACGCAAGCGAGAATGGGGAACTATGCTAATAGGATGCGGTATTATATTAATCACTTTTATGGGGCCTTTTGTTGAGTATGCAGGCACTAAATACGGCGGCTGGAAATGGCCCGGGACCGAAGAATTGATGAAGGCCGGCCTTACGTTTATACCTGTGCAATATAACTGGACGCTATTTATTATCGGGTTTTGTTTAATTTTAACAGCAATTGCCGTTTACTGGCAAAGGGTGCGCAAAGCAAGCATGGTATTACATTAAATATAAAAAATTATGTGGAAACTACAACTGGCAAGGTATTATGTACCTTCAATTATAATTGGGGGCATTGTGATTCCGCTTATTGGCGGCTCTATAAGCGATGAGACCGCTGTAATGGTTTCACTGATGATAATAATGCTACTGGTATTTTTAGCTACATTCCCTATCGTAGGAATTATATACGTTACTTCAAGTAGAAAACAGCAATCGCTAAGTCTTGTTTATTTTGGGATGTCGTTGGCGTGGGTGTTCCTAACGTTTGTCGCTTATAAACTTTACACTACCCCAATTATTTAGCTAAAGTGGTTTCAATTAATTTTTTATTCTAAACATTAAACACAAATTATGTGGAAGGTAACGCTTACCAAATATTACTTGGTAATATTTGCTTCCTGTGCGCTGATAAGTCAACTTGCAGGGCGCATTTGGCTGGACGAATGGCGATGGTTTCAAATCACTTTATTGTTAATCGCCGCATTTGTTGGAACGTACCCCGTTATTGTTTTGATTTACTTTTCATCGAAATCCAAGGTTGAAATAGTGAATGCTATTCTCACCCTTTTGGGGCTTATTTGGGTGGTACTGGCTCTTTTTCTTTTTTTATTATATATCGAACCCTTTTTTGGAGGAAGTTGGGGGTAATACTATTGACGGTATGATAGCTGCAATAATCTTTGTTTTTCTATGCTTTATGATTTTTTATCCCGTTGGGCTACTGGTTTATCTTATTGGTAACAGTAGAAAATATAACAGCATATTTACCATTTTAGGAATTTTATGGCTTTTTATACTACTGTTATTCATCAGTTTTCTAAATACGCCATTTGGTATGTAGTTTAAAAACTATTATAACGGTTTTACGTTTTTATTCAAACTTTCAGGCGGATTAAAATCCATCGCTTTCAAAATTACCCTATTGGAGAGGACTTAAGTCCTCTCCAATAGGGTAATCGCAATAGTGCAGGATTTCAATCCTGTTAAAACGCCGGGCTAAGGATTAATCGGGTAGGGGTCGAAAAGTGAGATTTCCAATCAAGTTGGGAATGACGGGGTGCAGGCACACCTCCAACAGCGCCATCATCAGTAAGTAAAAAATTATGGCTACATCGATAATTACTTATCGTTTGCGGGTTTCCATAAAGGGCCTACAGCTAAAAGTAAAACTATGCAATTAAATATCACATTCGATTCGTTTCCCGAAGCAATTGAACCGGTACTGTCAAGCACAAACCAAGCTAATAACCCTGCAAGAACGGCTTTTCTAACACCCTCAGGGTTAAAATCATACACCCATTGTTGCAAGCACCAAACACAAACTCCCCAGCCCAAAAGAAATCCTCCGGTAAGTGCCGATAAAAAGCGTGTTGTGCGTGCCTGATAATCTTGAACTCCGTCAACAGGATAACTTAAAAAGTCAAGTGTCCATCTAGCAAACTCTGAGGTGGGAAGCATGGTTCCCAAAAAAAATATTGGACCGAAGGAGCCAATAACAAATGCCGTAATCTTTAGGTAGTTTTTGTGTTCGTGTGTTGTCATTGTAGTATTTTTCTACAAATCAACCATACGGCCAGTAACATTTTTATACGCTTGCGTACAATAGTTAAGACAAGCGGCGAACTATTCTTTTTAAGTTCCCAAAGTATTGTTCAAGCCATTTAAAATTTAGATTTTCGGCATTTATTTGCAGAAAAAAATTTTCTACGGCTAACTCAAAAATACCAGCTAATTGTTGGTGTGTGTAACTTACTTTTAAATCGTTTACCCAAACAACAATAAGCTCATTACCAATTACTTGATTTGATTTTTCAAGTATTTCTTTATATCGCTTATCGTGCTGGTTAAAACGTAATTGCCTGTTAAAAAGTAAATCAGTTTTGTGTTCAATTAGGATATTGATTAGTTGAGGATTAATACACGAGACTGCTTTTTCTTTTTCAGCCATAATTTTGGCTTGCCGCAAATGAAAATCAAACAGGTGTTCTTCAAAAACTCCAATATCGGCAAACCTATGGTAAAAAGAGGACTTACTAATTCCAACTTTTTGAGCAAGTTGTTCAACCTTTAGGCCATTTTTACCCAGTAACGAAAAAACATCGTAGCCCGTTTTTACCCAAACTTCTTCATGCTCTTTCATTGGCTTTTTGTAAATGCGAAGATATTGAGTGTGCTGTAATTATCCGTTGTCAATGCCGTAGCGTTCTTCCATTAGTTTTTTCAAACCCATCATCTCATCGCGCAAGCGAGCCGCTTCCATAAAGTCAAGTTCTTTGGCGGCTTTGTGCATGGCTCCTTCGGTTTCTTTAATGGTCTTCTCAAGCTGCGGCTTGGTCATGTATTGTACTACAGGGTCGGCGGCTATGTTCACTTCCTCCTCCTCTACATAAGCCTTTTGCATAGTACCCGTTTTGGCATCGGCCACGCTGGTTTGTTTAAATATCTCCTCGCGGCTTTTGCGCACTGTTTTGGGTACAATACCGTGTTCTTGGTTATACGCAATCTGCTTCTCGCGCCTGCGGTCAGTTTCTTCAATAGTTCTGGTAAGGCTATCTGTCATCACATCGGCGTACATAATTACCTTACCGCGCTCGTTACGGGCAGCACGCCCAATGGTTTGCGTTAAGCTGCGCTGACTGCGTAAAAATCCTTCTTTATCCGCATCCAAAATTGCCACTAAAGATACTTCGGGCAAGTCCAGTCCTTCGCGCAGCAAGTTCACACCCACCAACACGTCAAACTCACCCAAACGCAAGCCGCGCAAAATCTCCACTCGGTCAAGGGTTTTCACCTCGCTGTGTATATAACGGCATTTAATGCCCAATCGGGTCATGTATTTGGTAAGTTCCTCCGCCATCCGTTTGGTAAGGGTGGTAACCAAAATACGGTCGCCCATCTTAATACGCTCATTCACCTCGTCAAGCAAATCGTCCACTTGGTTGGTGCAGGGGCGTACTTCAATCACAGGGTCAAGCAAGCCCGTAGGGCGTATAATTTGTTCTACCACAATCCCTTCGCTTTCCTGTATCTCAAAATCAGCCGGTGTTGCGCTCACATACACCGTTTGGGGCACCATTGTATAAAACTCTTCAAACTTTAGCGGGCGGTTATCCAATGCCGCAGGCAAACGGAAACCATAATCCACCAAGTTCACCTTACGCGAACGATCCCCGCCGTACATAGCGCGCACCTGCGGCATGGTTACGTGGCTTTCGTCTATCACCAATAAAAAATCATCAGGGAAGTAATCAATCAAACAAAACGGACGGTCACCGGGCTTACGGCCGTCCATATAGCGGCTGTAGTTCTCAATACCGCTGCAATAGCCCAGTTCACGCATCATCTCAAGGTCAAAAGTAACCCTGTCTTCCAGTCGCTTGGCTTCCAATACACGGCCAATGCTTTTAAAATACTCTACTTGTGCTACCATATCGTCTTGTATTACGCGCATGGCTGCATTTAGTCGTTCTTTTGGAGTAACAAACAGGTTGGCGGGATAAATGGCAATGTTGGGCAGCTTTTCAAGCGTTTGCCCTGTAGTGGGGTCAAAAACCGAAATATCTTCCACCTCGTTGCCAAAGAAACTTAGCCTAAAGGCCACATCGGTATAGGCACCATAAATATCAACGTTATCGCCTTTAACGCGAAAAGTTCCGCGCTTAAACTCAGCCGTGGTGCGTGAGTAAAGTGCATCTACCAAGGAGTATAATAGTGTGTTACGTGATATTTTCTGGCCTTTTTCAATCCGCACTACGCTTTGCATAATATCGTAGGGATTACCGGCACCGTAAATGCACGATACTGAGGCAACCACTATCACATCTTTACGACCTGAAAGAAGAGAGGCGGTGGTTTTTATCCGCATTTTTTCTATCTCTTCGTTAATGTTAAGGTCTTTTTCAATGTAGGTATTGGTGGTGGGAATAAACGCTTCGGGTTGGTAATAATCGTAATATGAAACAAAGTACTCAACGGCGTTTTCAGGGAAAAACTGCTTAAACTCACCGTACAATTGTGCTACCAGTGTTTTGTTGTGACTGATGATAAGCGTGGGCTTTTGTACTTGCTGTATTACATTGGCTATGGTAAATGTTTTACCGCTACCCGTAACCCCCAAAAGAGTTTGGGCACGGTCGCCGCGATTAATGCCCTCAACCAGTTGTTTTATGGCCGTGGGTTGGTCGCCCGTAGGTATATATTCTGAAGTAAGTTGGAATTGCACAGGGAGATAAAGTTTAAAGAACCACAAATTTACTAAATTGGTGCTGTATTTACCTTTGTATGGAGTAAATGGATAAATAGTTGTCTTTTGGGCAAGGAAAAAATCCGCAAAGCTCATTAGCTTAATAAACGCGAGCTTTGTAAAAACCGGCCGACGTTGTTTGGATTGTCCGGAGGGCTTCCCTCCTTAAGTAAGGAGGGACAAAGGGAGGTTGGACGCGATTTTATTAGGTTCAGAGAAGAGTAAGATGGATAACAGATAAATGATATTGATAATGAAAACAGGATACATAGTAGTTGGAGCAATACTGCTGGCAGGCTGTGCTACTTCTAAACTCTCTAATAAGAGCAAAGAAGAGAAGGTGAAAATGGCCATTGACCAACGGAGTGAGGTGATTAACTATGCCCAACTGGAGAGGCAGCAAATCCCTACGGTATCAAACCGTATTGCTAACGACCGTGACCGCGGAATACTAACTGCGGGCTTGGTTACTCAGGCGGTTTCGTTGGGGGCAAATGCGGTAAAGCAGCTTATTGCTAATGAGAACAAAAAATACATGGCCGAATACCAAAGCGGCTTAACAGGTTTGTTTTTTTATGATCAGCTGTCTATTAAAAGCGCGTTTGACCCCATCGGGATGCAGTTTGGCGGTTTTACGTTTGTACGTACTTTTACAAATAAAGAAGGAAAAACCGATACGGCTATTGTTGCTCGTTTTTCGATAGTAACCGATAGCATGGGCGTATATGATATTTTTAACAACTCATTTTTTAAGCTTAGGCTTGACAGTATTGAGGTTAGATACGCTAAGGCCAAGGTATCGGGCAGCAGGTGGTATATGCCCTGGACTTTGTACCAAAAGAAAGAGGACGAGAAGCTGCACCTTGATTTCGAAATCACCTTTACTACTAACTATGTAAACAAACAAGGCAACTTGTTTAATAACATGGAGCTGGGCAAGTTTTACCTGAACTTACGTAACGCGCCCATTAACAAGTCGAACGCAAACTATGCTGAGTATTATAACAACTTACGCGGCGAAGAGCTTGACGGCTTTAGCTTTGTGGTACCGCGTAGCTTTGGTTATTACTTTCACGAAGGTGACTTTAGGGAGTGTTACAGCAGAGGGTTGTATAACATTGTGATAAAGGTGAAGGAAAGCAGTAAAGATAAGTTTGTTGACCAGCTGATAATGACCAATAGCAACCAAATTGTTGACCAAATAGGGACGACAATAAAACGGGAAGCAGAGAAGGCGATACAGCCGGGTGATAATTAAACGGCTTGCAAGCCGTTATATTGGTTTAAAATATCGTTGATTTTTTCTTCGTTAAGCGGCTTTACAATATAGCCTGCAATTATGCTTATTTCGCGGGCTTTTTCAAAATCTGCTTGGTCGATAGAAGAGGTGGTTAAAAACACCAGCACTTTCTTTTTAAGGGCCTCCTGTACGCGGCTAAACTCCTTAATAAACTGCCAGCCGTCAAAAACAGGCATATTAATATCCAGCAATATTACATCAGGCAAATCATCCGGGTCGTGAACAATTTGTTGTAAATGGTTCATGGCCTCGTGGCCGTTTGTAAACGAAGTGGCTTTGTCTGCTGCTTTTTTTAGTTCAAGGTATTTTTGTGCCGTAAACTGAAAAATTTCGTCATCGTCAATAATCCAAATATTTTTTATCATCTCAATTAGCTTGTGAAAATGAAATAATTATTTTGCTTACTCCTTCGCTTTCATTTTCTTCAACTTGTGAAGACGCTCCGGTGGCTCCTAAAAAAAGTTGCGCAAAATAATATAGCCAACTACTAGTTGGTGTGGCTGTTGAGCCGCTTTGTTTTTCCTTGTCGTCGGTTTTGGCTTCTCCGCTTAGGTTCATAAAAGCCGGGTAGGTAATTACGCATTGCAACCCTTCCCATGCCTTTTTAGTTTGTGCAACCATACTTCCCTCGTCATTAGCAATCATGCACAGCAGATAAAACGCATTGAAAAAATAACGGGGTTGTGCCCATACTTCATTGCCGGCATCCAGCTCAATAATAATAGAAGAACCTAAAGGTGATTGTGCTTTAATGTCGGCAAAAACCTTATCAAATTGCACTAAGCTTTGCTCGCTAATACGTTTTAAAGATACTTTTCTATCGTGCGATAGTTGTTCAAAACCTTCTTGCAGCCTATCCAGTGAGTTTGAGATTTTGTTTACATACAAACGCTTGTCGGCATCGTTTTCAGATTTATCATACAGTTGGAGCAACATATTGATGTTGGTGACCGGCGAACGTAAATCATGCGAGTATTTCGAGGCAATTTTTTTTAATTCCCCGTTTTGATACATCAGCAACTCAAACGCTTCTATAACAAATCCTGTTAGCTGTGGGTTTTGTTGTATCAGTTGGTGCAGTGTATAATTTATAGTTGTATGTACTTTCTCAGTTACTACCATTGTGCACAAACAGCAGCGTAATATTCTTACGCAAAGTACAACAAATTATAAAACAAAATACATATTTCTTAAAAGTTACCACTTACCAATTATCTCAAACGCGCCCCAATAATAAGGGTGAGAGAAATTAGTGCTTTGTGCCATTGCCATTTGAGATGTTTTAAGTGCTTCAGAAATACCCATTCCGTTTTTAAGGTTTTCATAAAAACCAACCATCAAAACGCTGGTGGCTTCGTCGTGAACTTTCCATTGAGGAGCAACTACAGAGCCTACCCCCTTCAACACAAACTCGTTGGCGGGCGTATTCACCCAGCCGTTTATATTTTCGTTGGCAGCCATATCACATGCCGATAGCACCATCAGACGAATTCCGCGTAATGTTTTAAACTCCCGTATTTCATTCATTGTAAACTTGCCATCATCGCCCATAAGCGTATTTGGGGCAAGCACTAAATAACTGTTTTCAAACTTTATAGGATCTAAACGGCCGTGTGTAGCAAAGTGCACTATGGTGTAATTGTTCATTAACAGCTTGGCTTTATCCTCAGAGGCGCTATCACGCACAAATGTTTTTGAAGGGAATAAGGCCGATATTTCATTCACCTCTTTTTCAGCGTTGCTAAGCGTGTTATCTGCGTTCCCAAAACACAAGATGCCTTTTACTATTATCTCACCATTGGGTTGGGCTTGATAAATAAACTTAGTGTTGTTGATATAAGTAATGTCATACTTGGTTATCAGATACTGTATTTTTCCATCCTCTAACTTGCCTAATGCCTGTATTGGAAGTGAGTATAAAACACCTGTAGGAACAAGGGCAATGCGCTTTTGCCCTTCTATTAAGTCAGTGATGGGAGTAATAAACAACTGGTATAATTTATCACTGTTGGCCGCTACTAATTTTGCATCGGTTTTTGAGGTGCTTACCTGAGTATAAAACTCTTTAACCGCTTTATTCAATTCCTCTTGTTTTATGGCTACTCTGCGGGCATTTAACGTGCTGTTGGTGGCAACAAATATTATCAGTTGGTTTTCGGTAACAAGGTATTCTATTACCACATCGCCGTCGGGCAAGCTATTGCGGGCATCATCAAGCTGACGGGGGTTTATGGTGCTGCCAAAGTTTTTGTGTTCATCGTCAGAGTTTTTCATCGCTGAATCGATGAACGTGTTATAATTGGTTTGGCTCACGTCAATTAACCCTTCAAGGCTTTTAATTTTTTCAGCACTCTGTTTTTCTTTGGGTTTGCTGCGTTCTTTAATTAATTCGGCAAGGTAACCGTCAATTTTCAGCTCCAATTCTTTAGCAGTGGTTTCAGTCTCTGCATCTAATAAATCATTGGTGCGGGTGGGACCGTTATCGCCCCTTGTTTGCTCCATTAAGCCGGCTATGTTTGATTTTTCCTGATAGTAAAACGCCAAGCTCACCTCGTTTTGACTTACCAGTAAATCCACTAAACTCAGGTATATTTTATATTTATCTTTTGCCTTGCTAAAGCTCACCATTTTGTTGCTACGGCCTGCAATGTTGCGTTTAATGCCTTCAACTACCTCAACTGATTTTTTAAGGTCGGCAACGGCGTTTGTAGTATCGCCCTTTTTAAGGTATAAAGTTGACGAAAGGTACAACGGCTCCCACAGGTAGTAATTGTTTCCTGTTTGGGTGGCAATTTCGATGGCCTTGTTAAGAAATACCCTTGCAGAGTCGGTTTTGCCTGTTTCTACATATAGCTTACCAATAAGGGTATTGGCTTCTGAAATGCGGTCTTTTTCACCAATTTCCAGATAGTCTTTATACGAATTAAACAGGTGTGATTTTGCTTCGGGGTATTTCTTCATATTTAAGAATAAATGCCCCAGTAACAGGTTACCACTGGTTATTTGTCGGCGGTTTTTTTGTTTAATAGCTACTGCAAGCCCTTCTTTTGTCCATCGCTCCGCCTCAGCCCAAAAACCGTCTTCCAAATAAGTTTCCCCTAAGTTTAATAAGGCAGAAACCAAGAAATCCCCTTCATATTTTATACGGTTCAAATCTTCGAGTACCGAGCCGAATATGCGGATAGCACTTGAGTATTCGCCTTGGGCAAAATAAATGGTGCCTATGTTGTTTTTGGCTACCACTTGGTTTATCACATCATCAATACTGCGGTAAATACTATCTGCCGTTCGGTAATGCTCAATAGCAGTGTTGTATTGGGTAAGGGCATTGTAAGTGTTGCCCAAAATAAGATAGGCACTGGCTTGTATATAATCGTTGCGAAGGGTTTTATTAATATCCAGCGATTGATAGGCAAGGTTCTTGGCGCTGTCTGCCTCGCCCACAAGGTTGTAATAGTGGGCAAGCTCTACAAATCCGTCTGAGGCTAAGTAAAAGTTTTTTCGCTCAAGGGCATCGTTTATTACCGACCAGTATATTTCGCGGGTTTTTGCAAACTCACCTTTCTCAATATAGTAGCGCCCGATGCGTAGTTTAACCCCTCCGATACCTGAATAGCTTTCTGCTTTGGTGTAAGCATCCAAAGCCAAATCATAATAAGCTTTGGCGTTATCGAGTTTGCCTTGTTGCGTATTTATATACCCTAGGTTTTCCCATACCCACGCAAGGTTTATATAGCTGTTGCTTATTTTGGCATAGTTAAGACCATTGTTCAGCAGCTTTTCGGCCTCAACTCCGTTTCCTTCGCTGTCGTAGGCAATCAAACCCAGCAATACCTGGGTGTTCATCATGCCCCCGTTATCTTCAATTTTGGTGTAGGTAACATTGGCTTTGCTCATGTAGTTTTTTGCCTGCACAAACGACTTCATATTGTAGTAGGCCATGCCTATGTTATAATTGCCATTGGCAACGCCCAAATCGTTTTGTATGCTTGCATATATCTGCTGTGCACGTTTGTAGTAATAAATGGCCAAATCATAGTTTTTCATTTTGAGGTACAAATCGCCGAAAAGCACCTTCAAAGCGGCCAGTTTATCAGTAGTATCGTTGTTGGCAATGTAGTTTTCCTCAGCCTTGAAGTAATAGCTAACAGAACTGTCTAAGTTTCCGTTTTCCTTCCACAAATCACCGATTTTTTCATACGAGTAAGCAATGCCCACAATATCGTTTGCCTCGGCATTTAGGCTAACGGCTTCGCGATGGGCAATGATTGCAGTATCATAAGTGCCTAAGTTCCAATAGGCCTGCCCGATGTTTGATTTTGAGAAACCTGCCCCCGATTTATCATCCAACCCTAATTTAATTTCATAGGCTTTTTGGTAATAAACAATGGCCTCGCGGTATTTACCCATTTTAAAATAGGAGTCGGCAATATCATCGTTAAGGGTGGCATACTTCTTCTGGTTTCCGTCTTCTAAGAACAACTGCATCGATTGGCTGTATTTATCAACCGCTTGCTGATATAAGCCTTTTTGTTTGCTTACATAAGCCATGTTGCGGTAAATAGTAGCCCTATCAGTTTTTGAACCGCCTATACGGTCTAGTATTTTTTCGGCTTCATCGTAAGCCTTTAGGGCATTATCGTAATCACCTTTCTGCGATACATTGTAGCCCTTATCCCAAAGTATGTATGCAAGCAGTTCGTTTTCTTCATACGAGCCGCCTTTGCCTATTTTTTTGCGTAATTTTTGTTGGGCAATGTCAAAGTATTGCTCGGCTTGCTTATAGCGTGCCCAATCCCCATAAATATCGGCCATTTTATAGATGGAGCGGATGTGTTCTATGGTGTCTTTAAGCAGCAGGTATAGTTTTGAGGCCGAATCATAGCTTGCTATAGCTTGTTCATACATGTTTTGCTCACCCAACACGGTGCCTTTTTTATACAAGCCGTGCACCATTATTTTTTTGTTATTAAAAAAGCTACCGGCTTCAAAAACTAAATCAAGGGTTTTTAATGCAGAATTAAAGTCTTGTTTATCGGCATAAGCAGTTGCTTTTTCAGCCCATTTTTCATAAAAATCGTCGATAAGGTCGGTTTTATTAAATTCAAAAATCTGTACCCGTCGCAAAGGGTCATTTTCAACCAACAAACTATCAAGTATTACATACGGGGTAGAGGGTGAATTGTTGAGCAGCCATGTGGCATACGTTTCGTTTACTTTGTAGTCCTTGCCCATGTATTTGCGGGGGAAGTAGGCTACAAACTCTAAATAATCTTCAATATCAGCAGTGTCGGGCTCTAAAAACAAATCGTGTATGGATTTACCTTGATTCTGGCCTTTTACGGCAGGGTTCACAAAAATATCCCCTTCGCGGGTAAATTCTTCGGTATCAAACACTTGATCGGCCATTAGTAACAATAGCAACTCTTTAAATTCTTTACTGTCGTAATGGATAATGTAACGAGGGTTTAGCATCCGATCACGATTGTTGTCTCTAAAAGACACGTCTTTTGAAAGCAGTTCGTAAATAATGGTTTCTTCTTTAAATTTACTGAATATGCGGGTTTCAATAATGTCACCTTCTTTTACCCAATTATAAGTATCGGTTGAGTCGTAAATATCCACTTCAACTTCTGCGCTCCATGGGCCAATTTCTACTACTTCGCCTTTGCCTAACTGAAATAGTCGCTCGGGGATGCTATCCGGCAACGGCGCGCTTATGGGGAATGCCACTGCTCCCATTATCAAGCCGTCGTTTAGCCCGGCGTTTATACGCAGCCTGAACGTTGTGCCTTTTCGCCATAAAACCTCTTCTACCCTAAAAAGAAATGTTTTTCGGTAATCTTTATCTGAGTATTCAAAGTACACCTTGTCGGTTGCTTCCATCATGGTGTAGCATATGTCAACAAAATCAAAGAACGATTTAGCAAACTTTGCTGAACCGTTTTTGTCCATCCATTTTATTCCTTTATTGTAAACTTCGATAGACTGTTTGTAATTGCCTTGCCTAAACTCGCAAAACGCTTTTGTTATATACGAAACCAGCACTTTGCTGCTGCGCGGGGCTTGAAAACCAAGCTCTACCTCAAGGTGCAAGTCGGCATATTTGCAAGCAGTATCATAAATTTCATCGCTGAAGGCTTGTTCTGAAAGTTGGTAATATTTATCTGCCAACGGGTATTTAAGGCTGTCTTGCGCATTGGCTATAACAAAACAGACTGAAAAAAACAGAGTAAAAAGGAGTTTTCTCATAGCGGTGTAGGTTATCAAAAATAATATTCCTTTTGGTGTAAAGGGTATCTTATTAATTAAATAAGTAGCGAACAAGTAAACGGAGGGGCCAAAATAGAGACGGGGATAGTGTTTATACGTTGATAGCGCTTTGAGTATTCTACAAATAGCGACAGGTCTACGTACCTGTCGCTACCCTGTCATTCCCAACTTGATTGGGAATCTCGCTTCTTGACAACGTCAAAAACCATCGGGAATAAATCCCGATGCTATTGATAGAAGGTTGGGCTCTCTATCCATAGCGGCAGGTCTATGCACCTGCCTCCTCCCCGTCATTCCCAACGTGATTGGGAATCTCATGTTTCAATCACCCCCAAACCATCGGGAATAAATCCCGATGCTATTGATAGACGGTTGGGCACTCTATCCATAGCGGCAGGTCTATGTACCTGCCTCCTCCCCGTCATTCCCAACTTGATTGGGAATCTCATGTTTCAATCACGCCCCAACCATCGGGAATAAATCCCGATGCTATGGATAGCAGGTTGGGCACTTTATCCATAGCGGCAGGTCTGCGTACCTGTCGCCAAAAATTCCGACACCCCTTCCGCAAACGTATTTTTATTTAGGTGTGACACGCGGGACGATCTTTTTTAACTACTAAATAACTGACTGTAAGCAAACTACAGTCGAAAAATTGTCCCACACTAATGGGACAATTTGGGACACTTTTACATAAAAGTTACGGTGTTACCTTGTTATTGGGTTATGCTGTTATTTTTGTTACGCACCGCACAAGGGCTTGCGGAGTTTTACTTACAAATACATTTTTAGTATGCTCAAAGAACTTGATTGGATAAGTAGTAATTGGAAAATAGGTATTAATGGGGAAGTCCTGAGAAATCGGGACTTCCATAGCTTTTTATACGCAGCTGATAATTTGGGGCACAGTCCTATTTATGCATCATGAATACCGTAACTTAATAATTGTTTCGCAATCAAACTGTTAGGTAAAGATCTTTTCTCAATACTAGTCGAATCTTCAATAACATCTAAGAAATAATAAAAATCAAAGAGATTAAAATATTTCACTTCTTTATACAAGTATTCTATTTTGCCCTCGGTTTTCTCAATCTCAAAAAACATCAAGTCTTTATCAATATCAAATGGTTTCTCCATATAAACCTCAACAACTTCTGAGTCAGTATCTAAAGAATTTGACTTGCAGAACTCCTCATAAGTCCCTCCGTTTCTGAAATAATTAACTAAATCTACGAGTTTCATATGTTTTAAATTTTACTTGTCCGAAAGAGAGAAGCCTTCAACACCACCCGCCCTCGCAAGTCTGTAGCGGGTAATGTGTAGCTGGATAATTTGAAACACGATCCTATTTTTGACTACTACCAACACTGCCTCTAATTTGGGACAAGATCTGTCTCACACCACTTTTCTCAACTTTAATAGGTTTATAGGACGCAGTGCTTTCAATTAAATTCGGCGAACAGCCTATATAACATAATCCCGCTTTTATTTTATGATTAGCCAAAGAAAATTCAAAAAAGATCTTAACGTTATTTGACGTAACAAAATAATAATTACTAAACTCTCCGCTTAATTCATCAACATTATTATCGAGTATTGTTTCTAATATTACTTCGGGTTCAGACAAAAAAAGAGAATAATCCGAAAATAATTGTCTAATAAAAAATTGTGAGCTAGAAAATCCGTGGCCTTTTATATGATAATCATAATGTTTAAGATGAAAGTTATATAATATACCCTCATCATTAAAATAAAATTGAAGATCTGGTTTATCGTCATTGTAGTAGCCTAAAAAACTCACATTCATAGGTTCATAATAATCAAATGCCCATAAAGCAGCTTCAACCTCTTCTTTCTTTTGGCCTAAAATAATAGACCCAATATTGCCATAAAGTAGAAAATCCTTAAACCTGAAATTTAACTGTTCCATTATTTAAGCGCTTCTATTATTACCTTCTCCCTTTTTTATTCTTCGCGTATAATCTTTACGTTTTAAAGGAGCCTTTGCAGCTTGCCCCTCTTTTTTAAACTGTTGGTTTTATACCATTACACCAACTTTGTGTAAAGCATCAGCAAATCATCATTGTAATTAACTAATTATCAATTGTTATCTATTCTTTAAACAAAATACTCCACAGCCATCACTTTTCTCCGTCAGCATCCCGCTTAAATATTTTAGTAATTGATTTTGCCCCTTGGGTAATTTGGTTCATACCCTTCTCAATCAGTGCACCGTCGTAATCCGTAGAAAACTCGCTAAATTCCTCGTGGGCGTTTACTTCAGGATGTACCAGCACAAAACTGTAGTCTGTAAAATGTTTGGCCATTTTTTGCGGAATACTGTTTTGCTGGCTTTGGAACGAAACGCCCCCTTTGCGCGGTAAAATCACCATCATCAAATCATTAGGTTCAATATCCCTCGATAAGATTAAGAAATCATCCCAATCACTAAACTCTTTGTACTCAACGGCCGCAGTAAACTTATTTTTAGCAATGTATTGCTGCATAGCATCGCGGGTATTGGGTGTGGCGTACAACGTGCAGCTTAAACTAAGCCTTTCGGCCAATAGTAAAACACTGCCGGGCCATTTATCAAACCCGTATTCCTTCTCCACATACGGGGGACATATCAGCACAATTTTACGGTGAATATTAAGCGGCAAAGGTAAGTTGCATACAAAAACGGTTTGGTGCGTTTGCTCCACAATGTTTTGCATGGTTTTGCCAAACAAAATATCCGTCCAGTTTTTGCGCTGCGAAAAGCCCACCACCACCTCGGTAGCAAACATTTCTTTTGATACCCGCTTAATACCGCTGGGCACATTTTGGTCAATAGTAGTAATCACCTCTGCTTTTTGGTCAGCTGCCGCCGCATGGGTCAGTGCTTTTTCAAGCATTTTTTGCGCCTCAATCAGCTTGGTTTGTGAGGAGGCATCGTCCTCTACAACAGATAAACACATTACGGGGAAATGGTTCTTCGGTTTCTTAATCGTAATGGCAAAATCCACCAGTTTCTCCATCAACGCCGGATTAGATATCGGCACCAGTATTTTTTGTTCGTTACCGTTTACCTTATCCACGTCAAGAGTTTCCTCGGCCAAGGCTACCTTCTTCGCAGTATTTTCAGTAACAAACGAAGCCACAAGGCAGGTAAACAAAATCAGTATAATGGTACCGTTCAGTATGTTTTCGTCAATAATATTCATGCGGTAACCCACCAAAATCACCGCTAATGTAGCGGCAGCGTGTGCACTGCTTAGCCCGAAAATCAGGTTACGAAACGATGGTGGGTATTTCAAAATCAACGCAGTAGTCCAAGCCGCCAGCCATTTTCCGCCCAATGCCACGCCTGTAAGCGTAAACGCCACAATAAGTGCCTGCGGACCGTTGGTAAGCACGCTCACGTCTATCAACATCCCTACACTTATCAAAAAGAAAGGGATAAATAGTGAGTTGCCTACAAACTCGATACGGTTCATGAGTGAGGATGTGTGCGGGATAAGTTTATTTAGCGACAGTCCGGCGGCAAACGCCCCGATAATAGGTTCAAGTCCGGCCAGCTCGGCCATAAATGCGCAAAAGAACACTACCGAGAGTACAAAAATGAAATGCGAGTTTTTTTCGCCTTCCAGTTTCCTGAAAAACCATGCTGAAAAGCGGGGGATAACAACCACTACCACAAATAAAAACACAGCAATAGATATACCCAGCCGCGCCCAAAACTCATTGGTAAGCACCCCTTGTGCTGAGGCTGAAATAACAGCCAGTATTATCAGTACGGCGGTATCGGTTAGTATGGTGCCGCCCACAGTTATAGCTACTGCTTGGTTTTTTTGTATGCCCATGCGGCTTACAATGGGGTAGGCCACCAGTGTATGTGTAGCAAACATACTGGCCGTAAGCAAGCTGGTATTAAAGCTATAACCCAGCAAATACATACAAACGGGCAAACCAATGGCCAAAGGCAGCACAAACGTTAAGAAACCAAAAACAAAACTCTTGTATTTGTTTTTGGCAAACTCTTTCAAATCCAGCTCAAGGCCGGCAATAAACATAATATACAGCAAGCCGATGGTTGAGAAAAGATTAACGGCAGAGTCTTTTTCGATAAGAAAAAACCCGTGCGGCCCTATGGCAACTCCGGCAATAATCAACCCGATAATGCTGGGTATTTTAAACCTTCGCAGAATAATGGGCGATAATAAAATGATAAATAATATAACAGAAAATATCAGCACCGAGTTGTGAAACGGTGTCTGAAATTCATGCGACAGTTTATTTAGGAATTCATTCATAGGCAGCTACCTCAATATAGCAATAATTGGGCAAAAAACCGTGCTTTTTGTATTAAGGTGCACAGATTGACAGCACATTATGCTTTTAGCCCCTTGTTTTATAGCCCGTTACGGCAACTGAAATTCTTTTAATAAAAAGGCTGCGGAGCCTCGTCGTGTCCTTTCTTCTTTTTGGTTCCTTTGTCAGTTGGCTGCCCGGTAAATTTGTAACGTATTCCCAAATCCAAACCTTTGTAGCTGTTTGCCAAAGAATACCCGTTTGAAAAAATGGTAGTTTGGCGGCAATAAATGTACTCTACGAAAAAATTAATTCGGGGTGAAGCATTAATTTTTAAGCCCACAGGGAAATACCACCCAAAATTGAACGTGGGCTTATAAAAATCAGTATGCCCTTTATAATAAACCGAATCAATGGAATAGTTACCGCCCGGTTGACCATAAGACATTATATATAAGGTAGAAGCGCTGCTATTAAAGACATAACTTGTAATTTTACCCCCGTACATACCCGCACCAGCATAAAAGGAGAGAAAGTTGAACAATGCCGGTGTTTGCAACGTGTACAGCAAATCTATACCCACAAAGCTGTTTTGCAGTTTATACCATGTTTGATAAACCGTTTTTCCGGTCTGTGATTTAAAAAGTGTGTCGGCCAAAACACGATAATCGTTAGAATAGAACCCTGTGCGAATACCCGCCGAAAACTCACTGTGTCTTGGTATAAAACCCGCCGTTGTATCAGCTGTTTTAAAAGTAAACCTAAGTACAAAATCGTTTTTTTGGTCATCGGCAGGCATTAGGTAGTCGTCACCAAAACTGGCTCCATGTTTATTATCAGCAGCAAACTTTTCTTTGGCGTACGTTGTTGATGCAGTGTTTTCAAACACTTTCCAATAATTTGTTTTATCCAGCGTATAACTCTCACCAAAAGAAACTCCAATCCCAGCAAGTTTCATTTGCCGGTACCACTTTTTGGGCGTTGGCATTGTATCGGTTACCTGCCCCTGAACAAATACAGGGATTAATAACAAAATGCTCCAAAAACCCCTAAAACAGTCGCTTTTTTTCATCCATTCGGGCATATAAACTACCTCCTTATCAATACGCTAAAATAGGCTTGTTTATGATGCACGATGTTTAAACTTTTTTCCTTAAAATTTGAGTATCTTTGCAAGCTTATTTTTGACAGTCATGTTAGATAAATTAGAGGCCATAAAAAACCGCTGGAAAGAAGTGGAAAATATGCTCAGCAGCCCTGATGCAATGACGGATATGAAACGTTTTGCACAACTGAGTAAAGAGTACCGCGACCTTACCCCCATTGTGGAGAAGCTGGCTGACTATAAATTACTGCTGGGAAATATCTCAACGGCAAAACAAATATTAAACACCGAAAAAGACGACGAGCTACGCGAAATGGCCAAAGAAGAACTTGCCACCCTTGAGGAGCAACAAGAACCTTTGGAGGATGAAATTCGCTTGATGCTGATACCCAAAGACCCGCAGGACGATAAAAATGCGATGGTGGAAATACGTGGCGGTGCCGGCGGAGACGAAGCCGCAATTTTTGCAGGTGATTTGTTCCGTATGTACCAAAAATTTTGCGATAGCAAAGGCTGGAAGATAGAGGTGATAGAGATGATGGACGGTACAGCGGGCGGTTACAGCAAAATTGTATTTAACGTATTGGGCGCAGGCGTTTACGGTATTTTGAAGTACGAAAGCGGCGTACACCGTGTGCAACGCGTACCTGCTACCGAAACTCAAGGCCGCGTGCATACCTCGGCGGCATCTGTAGTGGTATTGCCCGAAGCCGATGATATTGACGTGGAGTTGAAAGAAAGCGATATCCGCGTAGATACCTTCTGTTCATCAGGTCCCGGCGGTCAATCGGTAAACACTACCTACTCAGCCGTTCGCCTTACCCACGTTCCTACGGGTATTGTAGCACAGTGCCAAGACGAAAAATCGCAGATTAAGAACAAAGAAAAGGCCATGAAGGTGCTTCGCGCCCGCCTTTTTGAGTTGGAATATAACAAGTGGTTAGAAGAGGTGAGTAAAAAACGTAAAACAATGGTGAGCACGGGCGACCGTAGTGCCAAAGTACGCACGTACAATTTCCCTCAAAGCCGTTTGACCGACCATCGTATCGGCCTTACTCTTTACAGTTTAGATGCTGTAATGGATGGCGAAATAGAAAACATTATCGACCAGCTTCAGTTGGCCGAAAATGCCGAACGCCTTAAAGAAGGTATTGCGGCCTAACTTCTATAATCTCTTATTTTCTTTAAACTCCTATTAGGATAGAATTTTTTTCTATCCTATAAATTTTTATTTTTACTCTATCAATTACGCTAATTACTGTTATGAAAGATCTTGATATTGTTGAAGAAATTGAAAATATATTAGGCATCACATTACCAATACTTGATAGAAATGAAGTTCTCAAGTACTCTAGGGGGTATCTATTAGATATAAACGACAATGTTACTGATGTGATACTAAGAGACAGCAATTTAAGTGATATTAATCGACTGAGCAAGCCGCTATCGAAGTTGTTACGATTAACAAATTTAGATTTAAGTAGTAATCATTTAACTAATGTAGCTTTTTTAAAAAACATTAAAACACTTAATAATCTTGAACTTAGTTTTAATCAAATTGAATCGCTAGAACAACTAAAGGATTTCTCTAACTTAAATACTTTAGGGTTATATGAAAACCCTATAACAAATGTTGATGCTTTAAACGGTTTAAAGTACTTAACAAATTTAAATATAGGGGGAACAATGATACGTTCTTTGTCAAGCTTGAGAAATCTAACGTCGCTTAAACATTTATACTTACATAGTAATGAGATAATTAACATAGAAGTTCTTCAAAACTTATATAACCTTAATTTTTTAGTTCTTAGTTTTAACCCTATAAAAAACATCTCAGCATTAAAAAGCTTAAAAAAGATGAGGCTGCTTTATATGGATAGTTGTTTAATTACTGACTTGTCTCCACTACAAGAACTACAAGATCTTGAAAAATTAAGCGTTGATAACAACAGAATAAACGATATTAATGTAATTGAATACTTGCCAAATCTTGAGACTCTATCAGTAAGAAATAATAATATTAGTGATATTAAACCATTAATTAATCATCCCATTAAGACCATATTTTTGGCAAAAAATCCTCTAAGAGTTTTACCAAGAGAGCTATTTGAAAGAAATATTGATGTGGAGTGGAGTGAGACTGGCCACAAGGAAGGCTTCGTATACCTATACAATAATCCAATTCAAAACCCGCCGCTTGGGGTTGTTAAACAAGGTAAGAATGCTATACTCCGCTATTATAATAAAGTTGAAAAAGAAGGTCAGGACTACATTTATGAAGCAAAACTAACATTAGTAGGAGAAGGAAGTGCAGGAAAAACATCATTGCTAGAACGCTTACTAAAAACTAATGCCCAATTACCTAAAAGCGAAACAAGAACAAGGGGCATTAAAATATCAGATTGGATATTTAAAAAACAAAAGGGGAAGCAACACATTGCACATATCTGGGATTTTGGTGGTCAAGACGTTTACTTTCCCGTTCATCGTTTTTTCTTAACTGAGAACTCTGTTTTTGTATTGCTCGCTTCAACTAGACAAACCCACCATAATTTTGATTATTGGATTCCCACTATTTTTCAGTTCGGTGGTAAAAGTCCCATTATTTTAGGGCAAACTTGTCACAACGGAAATACTGCGGCTTGGACAGATTTAGGCTATTATATCGGACATGAAAACTTTAATATTGTTAGAACGCTCGAAAGGCCTTATTACGAGTTAAACCTTGTAAATAATAATGAAGGATTGCAAGAAATTAAGAACGTAATTACAGCCCAGCTACAACAACTGTCCCATTATAATCAGGGCGTTCCTTCATCTTGGGTTCAGGTTCGGAAAGAGTTGGCCAAACTAGCTGAAGATGAATCCTGTATAAGCTATGCAGAATTTAAGACATTGTGTAAAAAAATCAATCCTAATAGTTTTAAGCAACCAATAGAAATTGAAGATACAGCTAATTTTTTTCATTCAATTGGTGTTGCCCTGTGGTATAAGAATATTGCTGATCTTAAAGACTGGTTAATACTTCAGCCTGACTGGGCCATGAATGCAGTATACAAGATAATTGACGACGAGGCAATACAAAAACGGAACGGTCATATTATTGCAGCTGACTTTGATCGCCTCTGGTCAGAAGAATGCTATGAGGATAAACACAGTATCTTAAAAAAGATGCTGGAAGTATTTAAAATTGCTTTTCCAAAAAAGCATACTATTGGAAACTATATCATTCCTGCTCGGCTACTTTCAATGCCTGCCGAAAAACGTTGGCCTGATGACCAGCCCTATTTATGTGTGCTATACGAATATGATTTTATGCCAAAGGGCTTAGTAAACCAATTAAGTGCCGATTTAAGCAGATACATTACAAATGATATCGAAGTTTGGAATAACGCTGTTAACTTTTCATATAACAATGCAAATTGCCAAATTGAAGAAATTTTTTACAAGCATAAGATTACCTTGAAAGCAAAAGGGGGAAAGGATAGTAGGACTATTATCGTAATGGCGATGGAAGCTTTAAACCAGATTACAGAAGGGTACAAAGGAGTAAAAGCGGAAATAATCGTTCCCTGCACTTGTAAAGATTGTTTAAAAAGGAAAGACCCTACAACATTTAATTATGAAAAATTAATTGAGTGGTCTCGAAAAAAAGCTATTGTGACCTGTAATGAAAGCGGCGATACATTGAAGATAGATGAACTATTATATAATGTAGGATTATCAAATCCATTAAAGGAACCAATTAAAAAATCAACAAGAAAAGAAGAAAAGAGGTTGTTTGTTTCATACTCAAAGCATGATGAAGAGTATTTACAAGACTTTGAGGAACATTTGGTAACACTAAAAGACGAGGGGAAGGTGAGCACGTTTAATTGTCGCGAAATCGAATTTGGGAAAGAATGGGATGCGGAAATAAAGCAACAGATTGATGAATGTGATATAATGGTGTGCTTGATTAGTGTGAAGTTTTTAAATACGGATTATATAAAAAAAATAGAGATAGAAAAGGCCATTGAAGCAGGTAAAACAATCGTACCTATTATTATTAAACCCTGCGATTGGGAAAGCTCTGTTTTGGGAAAATATCAGGCCGCTCAAAGGGGTAAAGTCGTTTCGCTTAATAATCTCAAGTTGGCCAACCAAATTAAATCGCACGACGAAATTGAACGTGCCGCTTTTTGGACAGACATTATAAAAGAGTTTCGAAAGAAGTTGTTTACCGAATAGAGTATTAAACAATCAACTTTCTTCTGTTTACTTCTTGCTTGCATAGGGTATTTATGGCCTTAAGTTTCTATTTTTGATACAGCCTAACCGTTAGCAAGCCTATGAAAAACTGTACTAAAATTTTTAGTGTGTTATTTTTCGCCCTATTAGCAATCAACTCTTTTGCTACTACCAACAACGAGGAGATTTTAAAAAAAGCCCTCGAAGAGTACGATAACGTGCTAAGTCAATACAAGAAGATAAAAGGTGAGGGAGAGAAGGCTGACGACAATAAAAAAATAACCCGCGAGCAATACAAGGAAATAAAAATACTGATTGATAAGACCATTGATCTTTTTGACCAATACACCAGAATAGGCACCAGCGATGCCTCAAAAAAAGCGTCCCGGCATTACATATTAGTACTGAAAAAGTACGATTTCACATTCAAAAACGATTTAAGGGAGTTCCGCGATAATTATAATAAAATCAGTTCGCTGGAAAGTGAAATGGCAACATTAAATGGCTATTATTACCCTATTCAGTACTCAAGCGGCACCAAAAACTACATCATTAATGTCGATAAAAGAACCTCGCTCGAAAGAGGGCTTTTAGTGGAATTTTTAGAGGTATGTACCAATCTCAGCAAAGATGCAGAAGCCGTTAAACATGCCAAAAAAGGATATACCATGCAGAGTTACGGGGACTATAACCTTTGGTGGTGCGCCCATTTGTGGTATTTTCATTCTAACAAACTAAACTATACAGGCTATGAAATGGTAGAGCCGTCGGAAAGTGTAATCTACGCAATGAGCGGGCTTAAACGCAGTGATATTAAAAAAATAAAAGACAGCGGTTGGATAAATTATACCCAGGCCTACTATAAACTGAATAGTCTGTTGGCAAGCAACCCTTCACTTAGTCGTAATGGTGAAGTATGGGCAAAGGCCGGAGAAAACTTTGAAAAACTTGACGAAGAAAAATGGGCACTGGAGTATTACGACAAAGCCTTGAAAGACGGCTATTGCGACCGTAGTTTTTTGCTGAAAATGATGGAGAAAGGCAAAAGCAAAAAGGATAAAACCCTGATAAAAACCGCCGCCACAATTTATGATACAAAGAACCTATACGGTTATGGTGTTTGCTATGACTATAAAACCATTGCCGATTATTTTGAAGCAGCCGATGAAACCACAAAGGCAAAAGAGCTGACGGATAAATACAATACCTGCCAAAAAGAGCAAACCAAGCAACAACGCCGTGCTGAACGTGGCGCACGCTTTTTTGTATCGTTTGCACCACTTCCGCTGCTTTCGGGTAATGTGCAAGGCAGTGTGCAAATTGGAGGCAAACGGAAACTACACGAGTTTGGCATCAGGCAGGTAAATGAACAAAAAGACAGGGGACTGGATATGTGGGGTATATCAAACAAAAACCCCGAGAATATGGTTTGGAGCGGTATGTCGTATTATTATACCTACAAAAAAATGTCTGCCCGCGACCTTTACTTCGGGTTTCAGTTCCGCTATACCAACAAGGTGTACGAAACCCAAAACGCGACGGTTACTAATGCCAACAACAATAGTTATGTCGGTAACTTTCTATTCAACCCCACTGAAAAACGGTATGATTTTACCCTGAACTTTGGATATATGATGGTGGGCAAATACCTGCACCTTGATCTATATTATGGTTTGGGTTTGGGATTTTCAACATTTGACGGTGGCCGCAATGAATGGAATAACGGCGCTTACAGAATAACTAACAACACATTTTTATCAGAGCGGAAAGAAACCCGAATAGGATTTACACCACGTATGGGCCTGAAAGTGGGTCTTAACTTAATAAACAAATAAAAATGCTTACCACTGACCACTATTACAATAATTACATCAACGTAGTAAAAGATTTTCCCCTGCCAATGGCATTGCAACAAGGCCATGATCGGTACCGTGAATTGTTTGACGAACTTACCGAAGAACAATGGGGCCACAGGTATGCGCCCGGTAAATGGAGCATTAAAGAGGTGGTGCAACACGTTATTGATGCCGAACGGATATTTACCTACCGCGCTCTTTGTTTTGCAAGAGGTGAGCAACAAAACCTGCCCCCGTTTGAAGAAGACGATTATGTGGCAAACAGCCGCGCCGATGCACGGACAGGAAAACAAATAGCCGAAGAGTTTTCATTAGTAAGACAAAGTACGATAGCTCTTTTCAGCAGCTTTGATGCGGTGGCACTTGCCGCTGAAGGAGTGGCAAACAATACCCAAGTGAGTGTAACCGAGATAGGGTATATACAAGCGGGGCACTCGCTGCACCACTTAAAAGTGATACGGGAAAGATATTTGTAAGCCCCAAATTGCTTGCATAAAACAAAAACGCCTTTGGCAAATGCCAAAGGCGTTTCTTTTATGCAATCAGTATGCTGTTATGCATACAAAGGAAATCCTTGCATCATGGCGTTTACACGCTTGCGAACGTCGGCAATCACCGTTTCGTTGTCGTGGTTCATCAATACCTCGTCAATCAAATCTACCACTTTCTCTACGTCGCCTTCTTTCAAACCGCGGGTAGTAACCGCTGGTGAACCTATGCGCATACCGCTGGTAACAAACGGTGATTTATCATCGAACGGCACCATGTTTTTGTTAATGGTAATGTCGGCTTTCACAAGGGTGTTCTCGGCCAATTTTCCGTTCAAATCCTTGCTGCGCAAGTCAATCAACATCATGTGGTTATCAGTACCGCCTGAAATTACTTTATAGCCTTTGGCCACAAAAGCAGCCGCCATAGCGCGGGCGTTCTTAATCACCTGCTCGCAATAGGCTTTATAATCATCGGTTAGCGCTTCGCCAAAAGCAACCGCCTTAGCCGCTATCACGTGTTCCAATGGACCGCCTTGCGTTCCGGGGAAAACTGCACCGTCTAAAATGGCACTCATAGGTTTAATTTCACCTTTAGGTGTAGTCAATCCCCAAGGGTTATCAAAGTCTTTACCCATCATAATCAAACCACCGCGAGGGCCGCGAAGAGTTTTGTGGGTAGTAGTAGTAACAATGTGGCAATGAGGTAGCGGGTTGTTCAAAAAGCCCTTAGCAATCAAACCGCTGGGGTGTGATATATCGGCCAGTAACAACGCTCCCGCTTTATCTGCAATTTGGCGCAAACGGGCATAATCCCAATCGCGGCTGTACGATGAAGCACCGCAAATAATTAGTTTAGGCTGCTCGCGCTCGGCAATTCCTTCAATTTTATCAAAATCAATACGACCGGTAGCCTCTTCTACTCCGTAAAACGAGGGCTTGTATAGCTTACCTGAAAAGTTAACGGGTGAACCGTGTGTTAAGTGCCCGCCGTGAGAAAGGTCGAAACCCAAAATCTTATCACCGGGTTGCAAAACACCCAGCATTACAGCCGCATTGGCTTGCGCACCGCTATGGGGTTGCACGTTGGCCCACTCAGCACCAAACAATTGTTTAATGCGGTCTATCGCCAAATTTTCTACCTTATCCACTACCTCGCAACCGCCGTAATAGCGTTTGCCGGGCAAGCCTTCGGCATATTTATTAGTAAGCACGCTGCCCATGGCCTCCATCACCTGCTTGCTCACAAAATTTTCAGAAGCAATCAGTTCAATGCCATGTTCCTGGCGGTTCAATTCCTCATTAATAAGGTCAAAAATTACGTTATCGCGTTTCATTGCTTGTGTTGCCATACGGCTGCAAGATACAACCCTGTTTCAGCTTTGACAAATTTTAGAAATACATCAAAGCGTGAGTGAATTTGAGTATTAAAATAGAGTATATTGCTATCTAACGAACGTGAGTTCGGGATAATAAAATCGATTAAATTAACTGCTTGAGGGTGTGCGGGGGTAAGTCATTCCCATTTTAAATGGGAATCTGTGCGGCTGGCAGTAAATATTGCAGTCCCACCCGCAGATTCCCAACCAAGTTGGGAATGACAACCCACCGCACTCAATTGCTATAAAGTTTTGAGAAGGTTCTTTATCCCAAACTCATGTAAACTAAACAAATTGCCTTATGAATAATGAAGAAGCAAAAAAATTTGTAACATCCGTTTTTAATGAAATAGAAAAAGCGAAAACATTGAATGAAATTCAGAAAATCCCCGAGAAATTTAAGGAGTTGGATAATCCAAAAAACAAATTTGACGAATCAAAATATCCTAAAATTAATTTTACTATCACAAAAGAAGAAATAGCTTCTTTAAAGGAAATTGATGAAAAATATGTTTTACAGTCAAACGATCCAGTCTTGAAGCTATTGTATGCGATGGTTTGGAAACAAGGAGATTTAAAGAAAATTGACAGAATAATTGAGGGGATAAAGAATGAAAAATCAAATATTGGCAATAGTGTAGTCTTTTATCAATTTGGAAAACACCTTGCAAACCCAAGTGCAGAGCCAATAATAGACCAGCACGTTATCAGAGCGTTTTCCGTATATGAAACAGACAAATCTGATGAGAAAACAATAAATAAATTACGTAAAAAAAAGACCTTAACAAGCAAAGATTCTACAAGTATCAGCAATTATAAAGAATGGCTGGAAAAACATATTCGAAAAGACCCTAAGGAGCAAAAAGAGTGTCTTTACTATATTGACAAAATACTTTTTTCGACCGGCAAGGCAATTAAACTGTAAAGTAACGGGTATTACTTTTTAAGTCAAGTCTTCTAAACCCCATTTTTCCTTCTTCAATCGCCTCTAAACGTTCGTCCAGCAAAGCAATTTGTGTTGGCGTTAGACCCTCTCCCTCCTCCATTGTTTCTATATTCTTCACAAAATCCAATGAGGCCAGCAATTTTGCCAAAAGCTCCGCATTTTCGGCGGTATCAACCGTTAGTGTCACTGTTGTCATAGATACTCAAAGATACAATAAGCTATTCGCTTCACAAACACTATTCTGTTATACCCCAATCACCCCTGTATCAGCAAACAAATGCTGTCTTCGTTTGCTTCCACCGCATGCAACAGCCCAACGGGTATGCCCAATTGGCTAAATTTTTTCAGGGTAATATTCTCTTCGTCCACGCTGTAAGTAATCTCTCCCTCAAGCACCAGTAAAGTAGTTGGCGTATTGGTTTTGTGCTCCTTCAACTTCATGCCTTTTTTAAACGCCAATACCAACGTTTTGTAATTAGCATCGTTGTGTACAATTTTAGCCACGGGATGCGTGGCGTGTTCCAGTTCTTTCAATGCAGCTTCAATAACCATAACCCTTATATTTATTACCCACAAAACTACCGGAAAATCAATCCTTTTACTATGAGTTGCGTCAGGTTTACGCAGAAACTTATTGCACTTTACACAATGCTTTGCTAATTTATACGGCGAGTACGTGTTTAAAAATTCAACTTTATGAATGAAGTGTCTATTATAGCAAAGTTTGAGTCGGCAGAAGCTTTGCGCCTTGACTTTATCGACGGGCTTGCTGCGGGGTTTCCTTCGCCCGCCCGTGATTACATGGAGGAAAGTATTGATTTGAATAAGGAGCTGATTAAAAACCCCAACTGGACGTTTATAGGCAGGGTAAAAGGCCAGTCGATGCGCGATGCGGGGATTTCACAAGGAGATTTGGTGGTGATAGACCGCTCGCTGGATGCCGTGCACGGACGCATTGCCCTGTGCGCGCTGGATGGCGGGCTTACCATTAAACGCCTCCACAAAACGGCGGATGCCATGTACCTGATGCCCGCCAACCCTGATTATAAGCCCATAAAAGTAAGCGAAGAGCAAAACTTTAGCGTGTGGGGGGTAGTAACGTATGTAGTGAAAAAGCTATGATAGCACTGGTAGATTGTAATAATTTTTATGCCTCGTGCGAGCGGGTGTTTCGTCCTGATTTGCTTGGAAAACCGATAGTGGTATTATCTAACAACGACGGCTGCGTGATAGCCCGCAGTGCCGAAGCCAAAGAACTGGAGGTACCGATGGGCATCCCCGCCTACCAGTTAGAGCCGATGATAAAACAACACGGCATAGAGGTGTTTTCTTCTAACTATGCTTTGTACGGCGATATGTCGCGGCGGGTGATGGCTACCCTATCAATGTTCACGCCTGAAATTGAGGTATACTCTATCGATGAGGCGTTTTTAAACCTCAACGGCCTTGATTTTGTTGATTTACCGGCCTATTCAGCAGAAATTGTAGAAAAAACAACACGCTACACGGGCATCCCTATCAGTATTGGCGTGGGGTCTACTAAAACGCTGGCTAAAGTGGCCAACCGTCTTGCCAAAAAGAACCGCGCCAGCAAAGGGGCATTGGTAATCCCTGATAACGCTGATGCTATTGCTGAGGCATTGCAAAAAGTACCCATCGGCGATGTATGGGGCATTGGCCGCAGTCATAAAAAGTTTTTGGAGAACCACGGGGTAGAAACAGCGTACGATTTTACCCAAAAGCCCCGCCAATGGGTAAGCCGAAACATGAAGGTGGTAGGCTTACGCACGTGGGAAGAATTGCGGGGAAATCCCTGCATCGGCATGGAGCAGGAATTGGAAGAGAAACAGAACATTTGCACCTCGCGCAGTTTTGGTGAATTGCTGAATGATTACGCATTATTGGAAGAGGCAATCACTTTTTATGCTACCGCCTGTGCCGCCAAGCTGCGCGCACAAAACAGTTGCGCGGGAGCCGTGTATGTGTTTGCCTACACGCACCCCAACCGGCAAGATTTACCCCAATACAAAGCCCGTATGTGGTATGCCTTGCCCACTGCCACCAACAGCACGTTGGAGATTGTGAAATATGCCTTACACTGCCTGCGCACAGTGTATAAACAAAAAGACCATTTGGGCCGACCTATTTATTACAAAAATGCCGGGGTAATCGTATCGGGTATTATACCGATGAACGAAATACAGGGTAATATTTTTACCGCCCCGACGGACGAAAAACACCAGTTATTAATGGAGGCGGTTGACCGTATTAATAACCTTGTGGGCCGCGAAAAGATAACCCTTGCCACGCAGGGCAGCAGCACCCGCTGGAAACTGCGTTGCGAAAAACTATCCAACCGCTACACCACCCGCTTAGACCAAGTGGTGGAGGTGGATTAATTTCTTAAATAACTTTGACGACAGGGTGATTAGGTATTTATCGAAAAAAACCTGAGTTGTGTCTCATATGAGATATCTTTGCGAAAAATTATAGCAAATGTCTCTTTCCAAAAAAAACTCAGCTCTTTTCTTATTCATTCTATTTGTTTTTTGCTTGAATGCTCAAGTAAAGGAAAATGTTGACTTAAATACAAAAAAAACCGCTACAGAAGGATTTATTGAAAACAAGGGTCAAATAGTAGACCTAGAATACCAACCGAATCCAACCGTACTTTATTTGCTAAATACACCGGGTTTAAACATTCATTTACGACAAACCGGCTTTAGTTATGATGTTTATACAATAAGCGAAAAGCCAGCTCTTGCGAAAACATTATCCGAAACTACGCAGGGGAAGCTCGAGGCTCCTGATAAAGATATAACATGGCACTTTCATAGGGTAGATATTGAATTAGTAGGCTGCAACCCCAATGCAATTATTGAAGGAAAAGGGAAATCTTATGACTACCTTAATTACTATACAGCGGGCACACCTAAACAAGGGGTTACTAATGTACATACTTACTCAGAGGTATATTACCATAATATATATAATAAAATAGACTTACAATTTTTGGTAAAAGATGGTAAGCCAAAATACAATTTTATTCTCCATCCCGGGGCTAAACTGGAAGATATTAAGTTGCTGTTTAACGGAGCAGATAAAACGGAGTTGACAACAGGAAATGACATCAAAATCATTACCCAACAAGGTGAAATATTAGAGCGCTTGCCACTAAGTTTTTATAAAGAAACCGGGGTGGAGATCTCTTTAAAACCTCGCCAGATAAGTCAAAATTTATTTTGTATCACGGGTGAGTACATTAACACTAAAACAATCGTTATTGACCCCATACCCACATTAATATGGAACACTTATTACGATGGAACAGGAGGCTCTACAACCATAAAGGATATTGCTTCTGATTCTGACGCTAATATATTGTTTACAGGAAGTACTGATGCATCATCAAATATTGCCAGCTTTGGACACCAAACAACTTATGGAGGAAATATAGATGGGTTTTTAACAAAATTTGATAGTATTGGCAAAAGAATATGGGGTACTTATTACGGGGGATTCTCTTATGATAATAGCTCGGGCGTATTTATAGAGAAAGGAAATAACATTTACATCTGCGGTGAAACAGAAAGCAATACTAATATTGCATATAACGGGTTTCAAACGTCTTATCAGGGAAGTGGCGATGCATATTTGGCTAAATTTGATAGTTCAGGAAGACGATTATGGGGTACTTATTACGGTGGCAGCAATGCTGACGCTGCAAATAAGGTATGCGCAGACAATTATGGTAATATTTATATCGCCGGTACAACCAATAGTACATCCGGTGTTACATTTTCTGGGCATCAAAATTCAATAGGAGGGGGCTACGATGCCTTTATTGTTAAATTTGATAGTGCGGGTAGAAGAAAATGGTCTTCATATTATGGTGGATCTGCGTCGGACTTCGCTAATGATATTAACACCGATAGTTTGGGTAGTATTTATGTGTGCGGACAAACCTCAAGTACAAATAATATATATTTTAATGGGCATCAAAGTTCAACAGGCCCAGGGTATTTAGTCAAATTTGACTCAACTGGGTCCAGAGTTTGGGGCACATACTTTCCTGGAACGGGAATCTCTGTTGTAACAGACAAAGCACAGAATGTCTATCTATCTGGCGGAACGGGAAGTTCTAGCGGAGTTGCCTTTAAAGCTTACCAAGATTCCCTGAAAGGGGGAGGAGATGGCTTTATCGTAAAGTTTAGCGGCCAAGGTACGCGATTGTGGGCTACTTACTTTGGAGGCTCGGGTGGCTACGGAGTAGAACAGATTAATAAATTAGCTGTGAACTCTAAAAATAATATTTATTTTACCGGTTATTTCTCCAGCCCGTCCGGGTTATTAACATCAGGACATCAGACAAAATTTGGCGGAGACACATGGGATGCCTTCCTTGGTTCGTTCGATTCTTCTGGGAATTATTTGTGGGGGACATACTATGGAGGAAGCAAAGATGATATTAGCACTTCGTTAAGTATAGACAAAACGGATAAAGTATATATTAGCGGTTATACCAGCAGTAAAGACATTTATAATCCGTCCTACCCACAATATACGCCATACCAAACCACAGGAGGGTCTTTTATTGCTAAGTTTACAGAAACCTTCGCAACCTTTTCAAAGTTAAAACCAAAATATTGTAAAAATGACAGCTTAATTATAAACTATGCTGTTTTGGGAAATGCATTTGAACAATTTAATAAGAATAATCGTTTTTATATAGAAATTAGTGATACGAACGGCATAATTGATCCGCAATTCGCACAAAGTATAAATGCCTTTTCTGACTCTGCCGCTTCAGGGGTAATAAAATTTAAATTGCAAAGTGGAATTTCAAAGTATAGTAACAAATATCGACTTCGACTTAGGTCAAATTATCCACCAGGTGCCTGGGAAATTCCAGACACTTTTGCGTATTATCATACAACCCCTGTTGCTGATTTTTTCGGAGGTGCAAATCCCGCTTGTTTAAGCGACCATCTATTTCGTGCTACGAATACATCTACCATATATGGGCCAACACACCAGTTATGGGAATTTGGGAACGGCGACACATCAACATCTACAGCAAAAAACATTAGTTATAACGGATACACATCAGCTGGAAATTACTTAGTAAAACTTACATTGAAAGACACTTTTGGCTGTTCAAGTAGCAGGACACAATTAATAGCTATTGGCGACAACCCTATCGCCTCATTTTTTGTTGACACCTCCTATAAATGTTCAAGAGACACTTTTAAATTTAGGGATTTAAGTCAACCTGTTTCGGGTAAAATTTCTCAACGAACTTGGAAATTTGGCGATGGTTCAAACGCCAGCGATTCACTTACCAAGAATGTTTATACTAAAAGCGGCACTTACACAGTAACTTTAATTGCAAAAAACAGCTTTGGGTGTGTAGATTCAACAAAAAAAACAATTACTATTCTCCCAAAGCCATTTGCAGTTTTTGAAATAGATGAACTTGAACCCGTAGGTAGTCCAATCTGTTTTAATGATCACAAACTTCATTTTACAAATAAATCAACTATTGATTCTCCTTCCACTATGAGTTATGTGTGGTATTTTGGTGATGGGGACACGTCTACTCAAATTAACCCTGTAAAAATCTATTCTACTAAAGCAACCTATAAGCCTCGCCTAATTGTTAAAAGCAATCAACATAATTGTGCAGACTCTTTCAACTCATTTTATAATGTGGTTTTTAAAAGCATCCCAATTGCAAATTTCAATATTAATAGCCCCGTCCAACAATGCCAAAAGCAAACAGGAACTTCATATAGCTTTGTAAACACATCTAGTATTACACAGAGCCCTTGGTTTAATGCAGAATGGACAGTATCAACACAAAAATTCACAACTCAGGATTTAACCCTTTTAATAACTGGAAATGGTGCCGTTCCGGTAAAACTAAAAATGACGGATCAACTTAATAATTGCTGGGACACAATTACAAAATATATTCGAATACTACCCCTTCCCACTACATCGGCAATTTCAGGTCCAACCACCTCAAAAGGCAAAAAACAAGAAACCTACAGTGTAACTGCAACTACTGGTTCAATCTATACTTGGGCTATAAACGGAGGTGTAATAGTAAGCGGACAAGGCACAAACCAAGTTATAGTTAGATGGAATGAAAATAGTGGAGCTACAGGGCAAGTTTCTGTAGTAGAAAAAGACAAAGAAGGTTGCTCAGGTGTTCAGGTAAGTAAGGCAGTTAACCTTTCTCCCAGTGCCATCAACGGTATTGAAAATGTAAACAATATTCAATTATACCCCAATCCCGCAAATGGGGAACTAAACATCAATATTGGACAATATACCCGAGAGTATTCAATAACTGTTTTTAATAATTTAGGACAAATTGTGCTGAATAAATTAAATTTAACCGATAACAATGTATTGAACCTGAATGAATTTTCTAACGGGGTGTATTTTGTACGTGTTGAAGGGGATAGTTTTAGCTTTACCGAAAAAGTGATTCTCCAAAAAATGTAATTTTAGCGTTGATAATCAGTGTCTTGAAAATTTTTATGAAAATTTCTCTTGACAGCAATCCTACTTTTTGCATTACCTTTGCACCAGTTCTTTAAACAACCGCTTATCCAGAAAGACTGAGGGAATGGCCCGATGAAGTCTTAGCAACCCTGTTGGCGACGGTCAACAAAAGGTGCTAACTCCACCCCGAAAGGGGAAAGATAAGTTAGTCGAGATAGACACATAACGTTTTCACGTGCAACGATATACAAAAATCTCTTCTGACTTTTCAGGAGGGATTTTTTTTTGCACTCTTATTTCGTGGTCGGCATAGCCGAACGGGAACTTAGAGTGCAATATGCCGATGAAAGTCGGCATCTCAATGCCAATACATTGTTGGCATCTCAAAAAAATCCTTTCTGAAAGTCCGCGCTTCATTGGCTGCTGCGCGCACCTCTCTTTCTGCCTAAGCGTTGTAACCCGTTTTTTTAACCCTTTTAAAACATTACAACCATGCAAATTGAAACTCAAATTATCCAGCAATTACCCATAGACGAACTTACCGGAGCCGTTTCGGTGCCCATTTACCAAACCAGTACCTTTGTGCAAGATGCACCCGGCATACACAAAGGATTTGATTATGCCCGCAGCAACAACCCCACCCGCAAAGCACTGGAAGATGCCCTTGCCCGATTGGAAGAAGGCGCAGCAGGTTTTGCCTTTGCAAGCGGATTGGCCGCCATTGATGCCGTATTGAAACTGCTGCAAACCGGCGATGAAATACTGGCCGTAGATGACATTTACGGAGGTTCGTTCCGCATATTTACCCACATTTATCAAAAATTTGGTGTGAAGGTAACCTACACCGATGCTACGGATGTTGCCAACATCGCCAAAAACATTACCCCCGCCACCCGTTTTGTATGGATAGAAACCCCCACCAACCCCACGCTAAAAGTATCAGACATTGAAGCCATTGCACAAATAGCCCACGCCAACGGCTCATTGCTGGTGGTTGATAACACCTTTGCCTCGCCTGTATTGCAAAAGCCGCTGTTGCTGGGTGCTGATATTGTGATACACAGTGCCACCAAGTATTTGGGCGGCCACAGCGATTTGATTGCCGGAGCCGTAGTTGCCAAAACCGATGAATTGGCCGAAAAAATTAAATTCATCCAAAATTCATCGGGGGGAATTTTAGGGCCTTTTGACTCGTGGTTAGTTATTCGAGGGTTGGAAACATTGCCTCTGCGCGTAGAAAAGCATTGTACCAACGCCCAAAAAATAGCCGATTTTCTAGCCAATCACCCACAAGTGAAAAAGACATTTTATCCGGGCTTGCCTTCACATCCCAACCACGAAATAGCCAAAAAACAGCAAAACGGTTTTTTTGGCGGAGTAATCTCCTTTGTGCTTGAAAACGACACCGTGCAAGCTGCCGAAGCCTTTGCAACCAATACACGCTACTTTAAACTGGCCGAAAGTTTGGGCGGTGTAAAAAGCCTTATTTGTCATCCCGCACAAATGACCCACAAATCAGTACCCGAAGCACAGCGTTTGTCGGCAGGTATTGCCTCATCGTTGATTCGTCTTTCGGTAGGCCTTGAAAATGCCGACGATTTAATTTCTGATTTAGAACAAGCATTCATTGCCGTAAAAAACATCGGACAACGGGCAACAGTATAGTTTTTTGCCACTAAGACGCGAAGGCTCTAAGGAAAATACTTTGTGACTTTACGCCTTAGTGGCTATATAATAATTTTAATAAAATAATAAATGACGAACAAGAGTATAATAAAATTAGGTGTATTTGGTTTTGGCTGCGTTGGCGGCGGATTGTATGAAGTACTGCACAAAACCGGAGGTATAAAAGCCCATATTGAAAAAATATGTGTGAAAAACAGGGACAAAAAGCGCAGCCTGCCCGAAGAGTTTTTTACATACGATAAAAACGATTTGTTATTTAACGATAACATTGATGTGATTGTGGAGTTGATAGACGACTCAGAGGCAGCCTTTGAAATTGTGTCAACAGCTTTGAAGAATGGGAAAGCGGTAGTTACAGCCAACAAAAAAATGATTGCAGAACATTTTGAAGAATTATTGCAATTACAGCAAGAATATAATGTGCCGTTGCTGTACGAAGGGGCTTGTTGCGCCAGCATTCCCATTATCCGTAATTTAGAAGAATATTACGACAATGATTTATTAACCGCGGTTGAAGGTATTTTTAACGGCTCTACTAATTATATTCTTACTAAAATATTTGATGAGAATTTAGATTTTGATACTGCACTAAAACAAGCACAAGAAGCCGGTTTTGCTGAAAGCGACCCGCGTTTGGATGTGGAAGGTTTTGACCCTAAATACAAACTGGACATTATTCTTACCCATGCGTTTGGTGCCACCGTAAACCCCATCGATATTTTTAATTACGGAATTACCCGCCTTTCGCCGTTTGATATACAATACGCTCGTGAAAAAGGTTATCGTATTAAGCTGGTAGCGCAATGCCGTAAAGCAGGCGATAAAATTGTGGCTACGGTGTTTCCTAAATTTATTACTCCTTCCGATAAGTTATATACCATAAATAACGAGTACAACGGAATTGTGATTGAGAGCATTTTTGCCGAAACTCAGTTTTTCAGTGGCAAAGGAGCAGGCGCATACCCCACAGCCTCAGCGGTACTGTCTGATATTTCAGCGCTTACATATAATTACAAATACGAGTATAAAAAACTACTGCAAAATCCTACTGCCCGTATTTCAAATGATTTTTTGGCAGAGGTATTTGTACGTTTTTCTGACGGTAGCGGATTAAAACCCACAGATTTTGAAACGGTAAAAGAGTTTTACAGCAGCGGAAATAATAATTTTATTATCGGTGAAATTAATTATCAAACACTGGTAACCTCAAACTGGATTAAAAGTAACGAGGTGAGTGTAATTTTTACTGCATCGCCGTTAAAAGTTACCGACCCCGTTGAAGAGCTTGCAGCGTTGGCTGAGGCGTAGGTCATATAAAAGGGTGAATGTGCCTGGGTGTTTTAAGAGTGTAAAGAACTCTGTTGTCGTCATTGCCAGGTCTCCCGAAGCAATCCGTAACATAATCGAAAGATTACTTCGTTCACGAGAGGCGGCTTTCTCGAATGACAGAACAAGGATTCTTCTATAATCAAATATATCCGGCACATTTTATTATTCTCACTATTACCGCAATGGGTTTGCCAGCGTGATGGTAGTACAGATATTTTGTATATTTAAGGTTTGAAACTATTACTGTATGGATCGCAAAATCACAAAAAAATATACTAACGGTGAAGTTACCGTAGTATGGCAGCCTGATAAGTGTATACACTCTACCCTATGTTTTACCGGGCTTCCAAAGGTTTTTAACCCTCGTGAACGCCCTTGGATAACGCCTGAAGGGGGTACTACACAACAAATTATTGACCAAGTGAAGAGATGCCCGAGCGGTGCTTTGAGTTATTTTATGAACGATGAGGAGAACAAAGAAGAAGCACATCTTGAGTCGGTAATTGAAGTGCTGTCTAACGGGCCATTGTTGATATACGGCACTCTGAAACTAAAAGACAAAAACGGCGAACAAACATTGGAGAATAAAACCACTGCTTTATGCCGCTGCGGACAAAGCAGCAACAAACCGTTTTGCGATGGCACGCACGCTAAAGTGAATTTTCAAGGATAATTAAACCATATTAACGGGTTGAAACCCGTTGCTGTTAAAATTACACGTCGAAGCAGGACTTAAGCCCTGCTTCGACTTTTATAGGGGTGGATTTTAATCCGTCAGAATCGTAAGAAATCAAAAATCAGGCTTTTCTTTTCTTCCACAGATTCCAGTAAATATATCCTCCAACAGCCAAAATGATAATGGCAATAAACTGCGAGTGGGTAAGCAAACCGTCAAACAAAAATCCGCGCGCCTCATCGCCCCTAAACTCCTCGGTGATGCTGCGTCCTACTCCGTAGATAAGGGCATACAACAATATTAATTGCCCGTGGAATTGCTTGCGGTTGTGCAACCAAATAAGTAATACGGTTATGCCCAACACCATGCCGGCATCATACAGTTGTACCGGGTATAGCGGTTGGCCGAGTGGTTCGGCAGCGCTTTTTGGGTGAGTAAACACCACGCCGTGTTTAGGACTGCACACGGTACCGTGGCAGCATCCGGCCATAAAACAGCCCAGCTTTCCAAAACCGTGTACCAATGTTCCGGCCACGGCTACAATATCAAAGGTTTCTAAAACCGGTAATTTATTTCGTCTGAAAAACCAGATAAACGTAGGGACGGCAAAAATAAACGAGCCGTAAAACACAAAACCACCGCCCAAGTTCTTAAACATTTTTGAAGGCTCTTTCAGGTAAGTTCCTAAGTCTTCAAAATAAAAAAACACCTTACCGCCTACAAATACAGCAATAAAAGCCCAAATAAAAAGCTCGCTGGTTTTGTCTAGATTCAGCCCCAGTTTCTTCCCACGCCACAAGCAATACAGGAAGCCCAATATCACCCCTACTAAAATCATAAAACCATAGCTGTAGATAACTATGTAAGGGCCGAAAAGGCCTTCTAAAAAACCGGGGGACTTAAATCGTAGTAACTCTGGGTACATGGTGTGTGCTTTAAAAACGAAGATATTGTTTTTGGGCGAAAGATGCGGAAGCAGTTATGAAAACAACTGCCTCACAATAGCCGCAGAATAAGGCCCCGCCACTTGTGCAATAAATGCCGGAAAATCAATATGCGAATTATCATCAGCCACATCGGATATTATACGGATAATGTTAAAAGGCAATCCGTATTCGTGGCATACCTGTGCCACCGCCGCACCTTCCATTTCAACACACAATACATCGGGTAAATGTTCTAACAACTCGGTTTTGTGTTGTGGCAAGCTAAAAAACTTGTCGCCGCTGGCGATATCACCCATACGCACCGTTGGAGCAGTGATTCCGTATTGGTTAAGGGTTTCCATGTTTAAGGATCCTTGAAGTTGCTCAATGCTCAACAAGTTTTTCACCCGTTCAAACGCTTGTTCACGTTGAATTTGGTTGGTTTCAAAATAGGTTTTCCCCAATAAAGGTATTTCAAATCGCTGCATTAACGGACGGGCATCCATATCGTGTTGGTACAACCGGTGCCCTACCACTACATCGCCGATAGACAACAAAGGGCTGACGGCTCCTGCCACCCCTGTAAACAGTAATTGTTTAACTTGGTATTGATGAATAAGGTGCAAGGCGGTTGTGGCCGCAGCTACTTTGCCCCACCGCGAAAAAACAACTACCGCCTCACGGCCAAACAACGTGCCGCTATAGTAGGTGCGCATTCCCGCATTGTGCTGTTGCACACGCTGCATTTGCCCCACAAGCGAATCAATTTCTTCGGGCATAGCGCCCATAATGCCTATCATATTGCGAAGATAACAGGTGTCTTGTTTCATCGGGAATAAATCCCGATGCTATGGATAAAGAGCCAGCACTCTATCCATAGCAGCAGGTCTGTGCGCCAGCCGACACAAGACCCCTACCCGATTAATCATTGGCTCGACTTTCCCATAGTCGCCTTCCCCTATAGGGGAAGGAAAAATTTAAAGGCTGTCAGCAGAGCAAATAGTCAGGAAGGGGTCAACGGCCTCGCGCGCGGCTTCCCTCCCTGATTAAGGATGGACTGAGGGATGTCTGCCTCCTCCCCGTAATTCCCAACTTGATTAGGAATCTCATGTTTCAATCACCCCAAAACCATCGTGAATAAATCCCGATGCCATTGATAGCAGGTTGGGCACTTTATCCATAGCGGCAGGTCTGCGTACCTGCCGTCGAAAACCCCTACCCCGTCATTCCCAACTTGATTGGGAATCTCACTTTCTGACCCCAACCATCGGGAATAAATCCCGACGCTATGAATAGCATGTTGGGCACTTTATCCATAGCGGCAGGCCTGCGTACCTGCCGACACAAGACCCCTACCCCATCATTCCCAACTTGATTGGAAATCTCACTTTCTGACCCCAACCATCAGGAATAAATCCCGATGCTATTGATAGAGTGCTGGCACTTTATCAATAGCAGCAGGTCTGCGTACCTATCGCCAAAGATTCTTACACCCCTTCAGCAAATGTATTTTTGGGTGTGACACGCGGGACAATCTTTTTTAACTACTAAATAACTGACTGTAAGCAAACAACAATCAGCAAAATTGTCCCGTTAGTATGGGACAATTTGGGACACTTTTATATCGCAGTTACGGTGTTATCTTGTTATTGGGTTATGCTGTTATTTTTGTTACGCACCGCACAGGGGCTTGCGGGGTTTTGCCAATATTTCGGACGGTTGCGGCTATCAAAGAACTTGATTGGATAAGTAGTAATTGGAAAATAGGTATTAATGAGGAAGTCCTGAGAAATCGAGACTTCCATAATTTTTTTATACAAAGGTGATAATTTGGGACACGACCCTATAGATGAATAATATTAAACTTACTCGGAAAAAGAGTATCAATTGTTAAATGCTCTGCTTCATTGACTTTTTTAACCCAATCCTTGTAATAATAATTAATCCGCAATGTGGTGTCATTTTCCAATAGAATTTCTCCAAACGGCTCCCCTAATTTTGGGGAAGTAATACCTTTAAAGGATTGATTTAATCCCCTATCAAAATTACAATTCATATTTGTTGCCCAGTTGAATATAATCTTCTCATTTTTTAAATATGATGGGAACCAATATCCGCAAGAAGGATTAAAATCAAAAAAAACTTTTCCGGGTTCAAAATATAATAACCAAAAACTTCCTTCGTCAGTAAACGTAATTGAATTTGTGTCATTATAAAGTTGCTCTATACTTAATGTTACCTCAGACGCTGCTTTGTTTTGGTCGTTAACATTAAGTATTTGCTCGTTTTTTTGTTCACATGAAAGAACACAAATAGTTGCTACAGTAATTAATAGGCTTCTAATTCTCATAATATTTTAAAATTTTACTGTTCCTCTTGGTGAGCCCCCGCTCTCGCAAGTCTGTAGCGTAGGCTGTGTTATAGCGAGTTGTGAGAATTCATAATAAACTACAAACTTAGGTTATTTGCTTTCACAAGACCCTGCTGCTGCAAACCGCTCTACAGATTTGCGAGAGTTGGGGTATCAAGTGAAATGTTTATAAATGTGGTTTACTATTCTATCTAATTACTTGTACCATAAGTTTACGGTGTTTTGTGGTCGGTTAAACTTAGACTCACTAATTTTATATGCCTCAAGTACACTGTCCAAATCACCGTATCCCTCATCTGGAAAGCCCGGGTGTATCTTTTTAAAATTTTGGTATGTGGTGTACGAATACCAAAGTAATTCACCGACAGGTGAATATAATCCATAAAATTCAGTTTGATTGGGTAATACTCCTGCGCCACAAACACGATAAATCCACCCTTTTTTTCCTGTAACTACACTTATGCTTGTGATAATATTTTCTTGAATTTTGACAAGATTAGTGCCGCCGGTATCAATAGTTAGGCTTTGAACAGGGTAGTCAAATTTTTTTAAAACATTATCTTCAAAAAGAAATAATATTTCCTGTTCAAAAGCTAGTTTGTCGATCAGATCCCCGTTTAAGTAATATTCCCCATCTTTATAAACCGATTTTACAAGTAATGAGTTTTGCTCATTTACAACTTTATCAACCTTCGAAGTAATCCTGTTAGTTTGTGATTCCCCTTTTGTAAGACTTGTGTTCGATGATTTTCCAGACTCACTCGTGGCGTTATCTCTTGATTTCTTATTGCAGCTAAAAAGCATAAATACTGTAACTACAAAAAGAACAATTGCTATAAAAGTAGCTCTTTTACTCAGTGATTTGGTGTTCATGTTTTTGTAATATTCTAGATACGAGTGTTGCTGAGTGTTATCTTACTATTTGGTAATAAGTTTATTGTTAATGTACAAACAGTTTTCTGATGTAAGCCAAAAGAAAGTTAATTTTCTATGAGACCCAATAAACGGAGATTAATAGTGTTAGACTTTTCAAATTCAACATCACAAAAACAAAGCTGACGTTTAACTTCTTCAGGAATATTACTAATGTTGATCCTCTTAATAGGAAGTGTAATTAAATGGTAACTTGAAGCTGAGAGGTTCATGGGTTCAGCGGTATCGTATGAGAATAACCCTTTTTTTGCATAAGAGATATAGCTTTTATATTTCTCCTCAAACAATGTTAAATCAGTTATTTTTTCTTTGAGTAACCATGAACCAATCTCATATCGTTCAGAGATAGTTGGCAAACTATCAAAAAAAGCTGTTAAAGACATAAGGGAGTCCAAATTATTAATATTACAGATAGACTCAGGCAAACGGCATCCCCCGGAAGCAAAATGACCTATATTACCATGCTTATCTACCATAAACCAATCTAAATCATATGAGTTTTGTTCCTCTATTGTTATCATTAGTTAATTCTGCTGTGACTAGTTAATACTTTTACGACGCTAAAGTATCCTGTATACTTCTGTCTTTAATAGAGAGTGGAATAATTTTAGGAACCTCATCCACTATCCTAAATAAATTCTTTTAGTTTATCTAAAGCTTTTTTTGCTCGCTTTTGTAGCTCACGGTCATCAATATCTCTAAAAGGATTAGAAATATCATAATCAGCTATTTTCGCATCCCCACAATAAGCATCAACATCACTAAATAAAGTTTCTATTACCTCTGCAATCAAATCATTAAACAAAAACTCTTCTTGCTTAACCATATTGAGATATTCCTTCTCAAACGTTTCTGTATTAATTTTATGTTCTGTAAAGTCAGTAATTAAACGGATATACTTTAATAGCTCTGTTTTCATTATATCAAATTTCTAAACAATCACTACTATTCTGTGAGGTCAAAAAAGTCTTTAAATAGTACCATATCAACAGTTGGCTGTGGGCCAAAGAAAGTCATTTCTTTTACAACAAATTCCATATCACAAAGTACTTCATCATAATCCCTTGCTTCAAGTTCTTCGTATGAATTTTTGTTCAAGATTAATTTGATTTCTTCATAATAATTAAATTGGTTTCTTGTTGGCAATCGGTAAATAGTGCTGTAAAAATCCCCTAAAATGGAATCGGGGTCGTGATTTTTAATTTTATAGGAGAATGATTCTTTATAAAATTTGGCAAACTTACTGAACACTATATTATGCCAATATTCAATTTGAAATTTAGAATCTGAAAAACTTCCTAGTTCTATGATTAAACGCACTTCAGGGTCATCAGAAGCTTGGTACAAGTTGTATTTATATTTATGCTTTTGAATCGTCTCTATAATACTGGGGTCTAAAATAAAGTCGGCAGCAATTATACGTATATACCCATCCTTATCCTTACTCAATTCTCTTATTTTATTAATTTCAGTCAATACATTCGTTTTCATAAACAGTTATTTAACATCAATATTATGATAATCCTTAGTATCCGCAAGCTTTGTGTTCTTTTCGCCCTCGCAAGTCTGTAGCGTAGGTTGTGTGGCAGCGACTTGTAAGAATATATCTGTCCAGTCCACAATAGCAAAGGTTACAAAATACAGCCCAGCTTTATTGAGAAATTTGTAGGCACGGCTCATATTGCAAATTACTTTCCTAAGTTAAAAACTTAGTTTATTTCATATGAAAAATCTCACCGATAAAATAGCTAATTGAAATTACCAAACGATTGCAAGTCCTAGTTGAATTCCTGTTCCAATAGATGAAAGGTTCTGTGAATACTTTAATTTTACAGGAGAAACTTGATTGCTATTCTGCGTGCTAAAAATATTTTTTTCAATTCCATCTCGATAATAACAATGAAAACCAATATTCAAACGAAGGTCTAAGTGGTCAGCCCCAATTCTTCTGTCAATAATCTTGTAATAAAAGTCAAAAGTTGGCATAATATAATAACCATAAGATGAGAAAAAACCGTCCCCGTACAAAGCAACTTTCTCATAACTATATCCGGCTGCAATAGTATCTGATGGATAAAATGTTGTTTCAAAAGTATTTTTTTGAATACTACTAAACCCTAAGCTACCTCCATAAAATAAACCGAATTTACCAAGTTTTTTTTCAAACTTAATTGCAGGGCCAAACATGAAAGAGGAATGAAAGGCTGATGTTTTGGTCATAAAGTCGCTAGTGTTGTTAATTGATGAATAAACTTTGTTTATATTTATTTGGTATTGATTGTAATGCACAAATGGGCCAACCTCAAATTGATGCTTAGTATCAAAAAAGAGTCTTCCCATTATTCCATAATAAGGCAGCACTAAATAATTCTCTCCCAAATTAGCGTAAATAGGAATTCCTGCTGTGTAACCACCATAAGCAGTTTGAGCATACGTACTTTGAAGATGAAACAACGTTAAGCATGCTACAAATACCACTTTAATATCTTTCATCGCTATCTGTTTTAAAATTTACATGGATTGTAGTGCGTCGGGCGAATATCCCCGCTCTCGCAAGTCTGTAGCGTGGCTTGCAGCGGCAGGGACTTGTGAGAATGTGTAAAATAAGCTTGCAACTTATTCAGTCTTTTCAACGCACAGATCACCAACCAAGTTGAGAATGACCCTCAACCGCACATTGATACAATTATATTCTCTATTAGTACCCTGAACTGAGATTAACTATTTTTCATTTCACTTACCAAAGCCAGTAGGGTTTTCTTGGCATCACCAAACAGCATACTGGTTTTAGGGTCAAAAAACAGTTCGTTTTCAATGCCCGCATAGCCGGCATTCATCCCGCGTTTCATCACAATAATGTGCTGGGCATTATCAACGTCCAAAATAGGCATACCGTATATCGGGCTGTCCTTGTCCGTGCGTGCGGCAGGGTTCACCACGTCGTTCGCGCCAATTACCAGCACCACATCCGTAGTGGCAAATTCAGGGTTAATTTCCTCCATTTCAAGCAACTTGTCATAGGGCACATTACTTTCGGCCAGCAATACGTTCATGTGGCCGGGCATACGTCCCGCAACAGGGTGTATAGCGTATTTTACCTCCACGCCTTCCTTTTCAAGCAATTCTTCCAGCTCGTGGCAGGTGTGTTGGGCTTGGGCAACCGCAAGGCCGTAACCGGGCACAATAATTACTTTTTTGCTGTATTTCATCAGCATGGCCGCATCAGCAGCATTAACTTCTTTTATAGTACCCTGTGCTGTTTTAGCAGCACCGCCGCCACCGGTTTTGTTGCCGCCAAAATTGCCTATCAATACGTTGGTTAGCGAGCGGTTCATGGCCTTACACATTACTACGGTAAGAATAGTGCCTGCCGAGCCCACCAGAATACCACCCAACAACATTACTTGGTTATCGTACAAGAAACCGCCGCAAGCGGCTGCAACGCCCGTAAATGAGTTTAGTAGTGAGATTACCACAGGCATATCTGCGCCACCGATGGGGAGTACAAACAATACCCCGTATAATAACGAGAGCGCCAATACAAGGTAGAACACCCATGCACCGCTAAGAGTGCCTGCTATAAACAGCCCTGCCAATACTAATATCACCAGCAATAAGCCGATGTTGACTACCTGCTGGGCAGGCAATACGTAATCTTTCACCTTACCATCCAGCTTGCCCCAAGCAATCATACTTCCTGCAAACGAAATGGCACCGATTATCAATCCTGCAAAAATGATAAGCAGTTTAATTCGCATAGAGGCCATTAAGGCTGCTTGAATGGTTTGTACAAGCTCATTCATGGCACCGCCCATAATTTCTTGGGTCGGGGTGTTTGCTGCGTTCAATATTTCGCCCAAATGCCCAAACTCTATGATTGAGATAAGCATGGCACACGCTCCGCCCATCCCGTTGAACAGGGACACCATTTGGGGCATAGCCGTCATTTGTACGCGCTTTGCGGCCAATGTGCCTATTACCGAGCCTAAAAGAAGCCCGCCGAAAATCCATTCAAGGTTGTGCAGGTGTTTGCCGTCTGTGGTTTTATATAAAAATATAGTCCCAAATATGGCTACGGCCATACCAAAGGCTGCCACAAGGTTTCCCTTGCGGGCACTATCGGGTTTGCCCAGCATTTTTAACCCTACGATAAAGGTTATTGAGCCTATTAAATAGCTTAAAACTAATAAGTTGTTTTCCATATCGTTTTTAAAATCCTAAATTCTAATCTCTAAATTCTAAACGGGCTTGTCCGGTTTTTACAAATCCTCATTAACTTGTCTTTACCACCTAAGGAGTCATTAGCTTCTATATAATTTGCTCCTATTGATGATGAAGAGCGTATCAACTGCTTTGCATACACATTGTTTGTAACACTTTTCGGAGTGATTTTTACAAAACCCCTTACCCTTATTGCAAATTCTAAAGTCCTTTCTTCTAAATCATACTTCTTTTCCCGTTCTAATTCCATCCCGTTTTTAGAATTTAGTATTTAGAATTTTTTTGGGGTTACTTTCTCTTCTTAAACATTTGCAGCATACGGTCGGTTACTACAAAACCGCCCACTACGTTCAGGGTGCCTAAAAGCACGGCTAAAAAACCCAATACTTTAGCTCCCATCGTATCGGCTTCGCCCATTACAATAATGGCCCCGATAATTACCACTCCGTGTATTGCGTTTGCACCCGACATCAGCGGGGTGTGCAATATGGTTGGTACTTTACCTATCAGCTCTATCCCAACAAATATCATCAGGATAACCATGTATATCATTTGCTGGTTTTCGGAAATAAAATTCAGTATAGAATCCATATTATTTATGATTTTAGATTTATGAATTATGATTTTGTTGCGTGACGTGTTTTTTGTTTTATGGTCTTTCTTGCGCTTGCCATTATGGCAATAATTTCGTTTGTTTCTTGCATTAGGTCTTTCAACTTTTCAGGAATTATTATTCCTGATTCAATTAATAACTCTTGCCAAAACATTGTTTCATCAGCTTCTTCAATTACAATGCTGATTTTTGAATAGAACTCATCATTTGAACGCGCACGACAAGCGGCTCTGTAATTTGCACCAACTGATGTTGAAGAGCGTAATAATTGCCTGCCTATTATCTTTGCCTCTTCAGTTTTGGGTAGATTTCTATACAAGTTTATATTTCTTAGTGCAAACTGTTTTGTTCTAATTTTTAACTCTTCGGCCGTCATTTCTAAATCAAAAATCTTAAATCACAATTCAAAAATTACTTTAATACTTTATTATTATGCACCACCAAAGTACCCGCAGTAATTTCCTCTTCCATTTCCCATTTCAGGCCGTCTTTGGTAGCCAAATGGGTAAGCAGGTTATAAATATTCTTAGCGTATAAATCGCTGGCGTTTTGGGGCAGCAAAGCGGGTATATTGCTTTGGCCTATAATTTTCACCCCGTTTTTCACCACCGTTTGGTCCAATTCGCTTAACTCACAGTTGCCGCCTTGTTCAACGGCCATGTCAACTATTACGCTGCCAAACTTCATGGCTTTCACCATTTCTTCAGTTATCAATGTCGGAGCTTTTTTACCCATTACCAGCGCGGTAGTAATTACCAAATCAGCTTGCGATAAGTGTTTTAATATTGTTTCTTTTTGGCGGCGCAGGTAATCTTCGCTTACCTCTTTGGCATAACCACCTTCAGTTTTCACCGCATCACCACCTTCTACCATTACAAACTTACCCCCCAACGATTCTACCTGTTCTTTGGTTTCTGGCCGAACGTCTGTAGCTTCTACCACAGCGCCTAAACGCTTAGCGGTAGCAATGGCTTGTAAACCTGCTACACCCACTCCAAAAATCAACACTTTGGAGGGGGTAACCGTTCCGGCAGCTGTCATCAGCATCGGGAATATTTTGCCCATGGCGTTGGCACCCATCAGCACGGCTTTGTAACCGGCCAAATTGCTTTGTGAGCTTAGTGCATCCATGTTTTGTGCGCGTGAGATACGCGGGATAGCATCCATAGCAAAACAGCTGATGCCTTTTGCTGCAATTTTTTCGGCCAGCTCACGGTTGTGGGCGGCGTATAAAAAGCTAACCAACACCTTGCCTTGTGGTATCAAGGCTATTTCATCGTCGGTGGGTTGGTTTACTTTTAAGAAAACATCAGCATTTGCCAGTTGAGTTTTATCGGTAACCTGAGCGCCGGCTTGTGTATAAGCCTCGTCACTAAAAAATGAGGATAATCCAGCACCGGTTTCCACCAGTATTTCGTGTCCTTGTTTTATATATTGTTGGGCTACCTGTGGTGTAAGAGCAACGCGAGTTTCGGCGGGGCGCGTTTCCTTGAATACGGCAATTTTCATTCGTTGTACTTGCGGGTATTATTTTTGTAAATGTAAGAGTTTTAGTAATTGAAAGTCAATTAAAAAACAATAAAAAAGCCTTGCTGACTATTCAGCAAGGCTTTTAATATAGGGCAATGTGCCGTTTATTGTATTTTCTTAAATTGTTTTGATACTATTTGGTTGTTGCTGTTGGTGTAGCGCACAAAATAAATACCTGCAGGCAATTCTGATAAATCCATAGTGCTGGTGCCGCCATTATGTACGTGGGTCATTTTTACTTGTCCCAATACATTGTAAACTTCAATACTCACCGGCTTAGTAGTTTCTAACGAAATATTAAGCTTGGTGGTAGCAGGGTTGGGATAAATCTCCATGCTGCTGTTTTTGCTGGCTACTTTACCGTTGCTTAGGGTCCATGCATCAAAAGTAAAAGCAGCAGTTTTGCCGTTTACGCTATCACCTTCTTCAAAAACATACATATCAATATTTCCGGTTCCGCCCTTACTTCCGGGGTAAAGGTGTACATCCAAATTGCCCGAGTCGCCGGGGGCAAGTTCAAACGTAGCGCGGGTAACACTTATATCCCAGCAAAGGTTTTTGTCACACAAAGCAGCCGTCCAGCCGTTAGGTGTTGTTCCTACGGTCATGCGCCATACAAATGTTTTAGTGGTAGCACCTGTGTTTTTTACGTACGATTTGCCAATCAATTCAAAATCCGACGATGGGCCGTAAATGTGTTTACTTGATGGGTTAATGGTAAACTGCGCTTGCAGGGCAGTTACAAAGGCAATGGTTACAAGGGTAAGTATATATTTTTTCATGTCAAATTCTTTTTAAATCAACGGATTGTGTAATTGGTACAAAAACCGTGCAAATATTATATAAATTCTTTTAAGCTAATATCTAAACTTTTTACCGAGTGGGTTAATGCCCCTACGGAAATGTAATCAACACCCGTTTCAGCATACGTCCTCACCGTTTCCATCGTTATGCCGCCTGATGCTTCTGTTTCCATTTTTCCATCAACCAATGCTACAGCTTCTTTCATCAGTTGCGGGGTAAAGTTATCAAACATCACACGGTGTACACCACCTGCATCTATGACTTGCTTTACTTCGTCAAGGTTGCGGGTTTCTACCTCAATTTTCAAATCAAGCTCATTATCAGCAAGATACTTTTTGGTGCGTTCAACTGCTGCTAAAATCCCCCCCGCATAGTCCACATGATTATCTTTCAGCATAATCATATCGTATAAACCTATTCTATGGTTGTAACCGCCGCCAACGGTAACTGCCCACTTTTCAAGAAAACGCAAGCCGGGTGTGGTTTTGCGCGTATCTAAAATTTTTGTGTTCAGCCCCTCAAGCAGCTTTACCATACTATTAGTAGTGGTGGCAATACCGCTAAAACGTTGCATACAATTTAACACTAATCGCTCAGATTTCAAAATACTATGTACACTACCTTCAACTATCAATCCCACATCTCCTTTTTTCACACGGTCGCCGTCTGCCAGCAATACCTCTACCTTTAAGGAGCTATCCACTTCGTTAAAAATAACACGGGCTAAATCCAGTCCGGCAATAATGCCGTCGTCTTTTATCAGCAAACGTGCTTTGCCCATTGTTCCTTGCGGAATAGAAGCCAACGACGAGTGGTCGCCGCTGCCGATGTCTTCCTGCAAGCTGTGTTTTATAAAATCAATACACTGGGGCGAAGTGAAAAGAGGGTTCATTTTGTGTTTAAACGTTTTTGCAAAGGTACCCCATTTTTGATTGTAAACAGTGGCTAAAACCTAATAACCCCTTAACTTTGGGTAATGGCAAAAAAGGTTTTAAAATTAAATGCCCAATGGCACACGGCACATCCCATGCCCAAAAACCCCACCATAGAGCAACGCATACAATGGCACCTTGAACACAGGGAGCATTGTGCATGCAGGCCCATACCCGAGAAACTGCTTGCGGAGATGAAACTTCGCCATTTGGTTTAGCGAGAAATATTTTTTTAAAAAATAGCCGTTAACCGTTTACCTTTTTTCTCACCACCGTATGCAACATTTGGATAAGGAAAAATGCCCTTTATCCTAACTTTGGCCTTTGATAAATTGGTTATCTTACAACTTTTAATTTGTGCCTGTGATTATGAAACTTAAACTGCTTATTGTTTTGTTTGCCTTGCTGGGGCTTAAAAGTGCTGCGGCACAAGACCCAAATTCATTGGGAAATTGGCTCGATTTGGGAGACTTCCCGTTTTCGTCGATGGATAAAGATACCAGTTACAAGGCACTTTGGCTAAAAGCAGACAGCTTGCTAAACGAGGAGCTTACCCAAGATGCTAATGAGCAGTTGAGCTTAATTGAAACATTGGCACGAAAACACAAAAACTACTCGCAGGTAGTAAAAGTGCTGATATGTAAACTAAACATAGAAAAGAAGCTTGCCGAAACTAACCTGTGGCAACAATTAAAGAAAATAGATGCTGAAATAGTAATAATGCCTGAGCCGCATAAAAGCGTGTTGCAAAGCATGGCCGGTAGTGCATGGCTGGAGGTATTGAACCAAAAAAGTTATTACTACGACGGCGAAGAAGAGCCCGATACTAACGACCCTGTTTTTTGGCCTGAAGACCTTATTTTGAAACGTGCGGAAAGCTATTTTGTAGCTTCAGTACAAAATACAGAAATACTTACCGGTAGCCCCATCGGCAATTATACGGCACTGGTATATGCTTCAAAAAAGAGTGCTGAGTACTTTCCTGCATTGTATGATGTGCTTATGTGGCGTTTGTACAGTTTCTACAATAATTATTACTCAATAAATATTGCAAAAGATACCGATGTACTTGAGGCGGAAACCTTGTTTGCTGACGCTACAATCTTTGTGAATACTCCGCTGCTTACCGATAACGAATATGCATATCGATTAAAGGGGCTTAATACCCTTAAATTATTACTGCAACGCTTTATTAATGCAGGAAAAAAAGAAGCCCAGCTACTAACCGATATTGAGCGGATAGAATTTGCGGCCATTGCATACGGCGATGTGTATGATAAGCAATTACACATAAATTGGTACAAAAACCAATTAGCGTTGTATAGCAATTACCCCATTGTAAACGAAGCGGTTTATAAGTTGGCAAAGCTATTGAGTTGTACAGATGGATATAACTACAGCGCAAATTGGGACAACCAATTGTGTAACAATGCTGAAGCAATTAGGTACTTAAATGCTGCCATTGAAAAATACCCCAAAGAGGGGGCAACGGATAATTGCCGCCAATTAAAAAGCGAAATACTAAACCAAACCTTAAGTTTACGAACTGAATATACCGTAAAATCAAAAGCACCGTTTAGGTTCAGTATCGGGTATAAAAACACAAAGAAATTGTACCTGCGCTATTTGCCTATTACCGAAGAGGCATTGGAGGCAATTAACAACCACAAATACATAAATACCGATAGTGGGCAAATATACAAACTGCGTGAGTTGCTGAAACAGCCTTATATCGACCCGCAAACGGTTAGCTTGCCTGAGGATACCAATTTTATGCCGCACCGCACCGAGTGGTACCACAATGGCTTACCCGCCGGGCATTATGTACTGCTGTATTCAGCCAACGAAAACTTTGATGCCGATACTAACGTGGCAGGCTATGTAGCATTTTGGTCAACCGATTATGCATTATATACAACTGCCACCGGTCCCAAAACCCACCGTTTTTTCATAACCGACATACTTACCGGAAAGCCTGTAAAAGGGGTGAAATTGGTAGCAAGCACCCTTACATACAACGACCGCTCGACTATTCTCAACAAAAAAATAATCGGGGAAGGGATTACCGATAAAACAGGCAGCATAGAAGTAACACTTTCTGAAACCCACTACGGGATAGAGATTGATGCCTACAAAAACGACGAAAAGCTGGTTAGCAGCAGCTACTCGTTTTATGCAGGTTCGTATTATTTTGAAGAGGGCAATACGCAAATAATGCCCCAAACCCGATTTGTTACCGACAGGAGCATATACCGCCCCGGCCAAACCGTTTATTTTAAAGGCTACCACATAAAGGAGTATGTTAAAGAGGGACGGACTGAAATGCTGAAAAACGTTACCACTACGGTGCAGTTAGACGATGTTAACGGAGAAGAAATAGCATCGCAGGAATATACTACCAACCAATACGGAACATTTTCGGGCAGTTTTGTGATTCCCTACGGCAGGCTTACCGGCTATTACACCTTGCACGACCAATACGGCGACATTGGTTTTTTGGTAGAAGAATACAAACGCCCCAAGTTTAAAGTACAAACCGATACCATTAAAGCCTCGTTTGACTTTTACGACACAATTACGGTTACAGGCAATGCAACGGCGTATGCAGGCAATGCCATCAGCGGGGCAACCCTTGAATACAACGTAATGAGGCAGCCCGATTATTTTTACTACGATTATTGGTGGGACGGATTAGGAAAAGAAGCTGCAGTAACATCGGGTACGCTTACACTGGACGATGAAGGGAACTTTACCATAAAGTTTGCTGCAATACCTGATAATGATACAAACAGTAATTACTCATTTACGGTAAATATTGCAGTAACCGATATTACCGGCGAAACCCAAACAACCTTTCAAAACATTACCGTAGGGCCGCGTAGTGTATTTGCAACCCTCACGGCACCCTCAGTAGCTTACACAGATGAGCCGGCTTCAATTACCCTCGAAGCAAAAAATGCCAACGGAATAAACATACACTTGCAAGGCAAGCTTACAATTACTGAACAGATAAGTGAGTCGGGGTTTATTACCGAAATGCTATGGGACAAGCCCGATACCCAACTGATTGATGCCAAAACACTAAAGCGTTATTTCTCAAACCGTAAATATCCATACAGCTATTCCGCTACGCAAAAAGGTGCGGAGGTGTACTCAGCGCAAATAAATATTGCCAAAGGCGAAGAAACGATACAATGGAACACTGCCAAACTAAAACAAGGCCAATACCAAGTTGTGTTTGAGTATGCAGATAAAAAAGGTATTGTGTACCGGGAAGAAAGAATCTTATCGGTGGCTGACCCTAAAGGCAAGAAAGCCTTTTTGCACAGCAACCTTGAAATAGAATTTAGGAAACCCTTTGCAAAACCCGGTGAAACCATAGAGGTACTGATAAGCTGCAGGATGCCCAAAACCCATGTAGCCTATTTTATTGAGCGCAACGGCAAAAGCGCTGAGTTGCAATGGGCAAAACAGGATAATAACTTATTAAGGCTGAAACTGCCCATTACTGAGGCAGATAGAGGCGGTTTATACATTATTGCCGTGGCCGTGTATAACAATCGTTTCTACACCGCAAGAGAATACATACAAGTACCTTTCGAGAAGAAACAACTGGATATAAAAATAAGCAGCTACCGCGATAAAATGATACCCGGCAGCAAAGAAGAGTGGGTACTTAAAATTTCAGGACCTAATGCACAAAAAGTATCAGCAGAGGTAGTAGCCTCTATGTACGATGCCTCGTTAGACGCCTTTACAGAAAATAAGTGGCACAACTTTTTAGGCAATTACTACACTATTACACCAAACTACATTGCGCCATCAGCACGCAGTATCAGTATACTTGGCTCACTCGACTTTAAATTTTTTCCTACCTACAGCATCTCTTCATCATCAGTAAAACCAGGTAGCCTCCGCTTTTTTAAATGGATGACCGACCCGTTGAATACGTATGGTGAATACGGCTGGATGGACGGTGAAGGCTTTGGTTCAGGACATGGTTCCGGTGGCGGTGGCTCCGGCGGTAGCGGCGGCGTTTACGGACTTAGCGGTAACAAAGCAACGTATGGGTTTCGCGACGCATCGGCCAAAGAAAACCTTATGGCGTTTGATATGGCAGCCCCTGCAACAGCAGCCGAAAAGGCTGAAGACATGGCCGCCACGCAGGCTACGGCAAATAGTATGACGGCACCCCAATTTGTAAAAATACGCCGTAACCTTAGCGAAATGGCGTTCTTTTACCCTCACCTCCAAACCGACGATAGCGGCGCAGTAATAGTTAAGTTTGTTGCCCCCGAAGCCCTTACAGGGTGGAATTTCAGAGCGTTTGCACACACTGAAGATGCCCAAAGCGGTATGGTAACTCTTTCATCCATCACCCAAAAACCACTGATGGTGCAAACCAATATGCCCCGTTTCTTGCGTCAGGGGGATGAAATATACATTTCGGCCAAAGTGGTAAACCTTTCCGATAAGGTGCTTAATCCATCCGCAGTGCTTGAGATTTACGATGCTACCACCGGTAAAAACATAAAAGAGTTTAACAATATAAATGCCCTACAAATAACTCAAATGGCGGCAGGCAGTACCGAGGCGGTTAAATGGAAGGTAACTGTGCCCGCAGGGTACGGTGCTTTAAAAGTGATTATAAAAGCCTACGACGGTAATTACAGCGATGCCGAAGCCAATACCTTACCCGTATTGAGCGACGAGATTTTGGTAACCGAAGCATTGCCCATAGCATTTAGCGGCAGTGCTCCGCAAACCTACGAGTTGAAGAAATTGGTGCAAAGCAAACCTTCAGCCACCCTTAAAAACCATAAACTCACTTTTGAGTTCACAGGCAACCCTGCTTGGTATGCCATACAAGCATTACCTTATATGATGGAGTTTCCGCACGAGTGTGCCGAGCAATTGTTTAACCGTTATTACGCTAACGCATTAGCCGGCCACATAGCCAACAGCAACCCTTTGATAAAAGATGTATTTGAATCGTGGAAAAATGCGGCGGCTCAAGGCGAGGAAGGCTCTTTTGTGTCTAACCTTGAGAAGAACGAGGAACTAAAGTCGCTGTTGTTGACAGAAAGTCCTTGGTTGTGCGAAGGCAAAGACGAAACCGCCCGCAAACAACGGTTGGGTCTCTTGTTTGATGAAAACACGATGGCAAACTCGCAAAAGCAGGCGCGGGAAAAGTTGCTTACCATGCGGAAAGAGAACGGTGCATACCCGTGGTTTGGCGGAATGAACCCCAATCGAAACATTACCCAATACATAGTAGCGGGTATGGGTAAGCTAAAAACCATTACCGGTAATTGGGATCAATTGTATGAATTAGAAATTCAACCTTCGTTGGCCTACCTGCACCGTGAGGCTAAAAACGACTATGGTATGCTGGTGCGCAACAAAGCCGACCTTAGCAAGAACCAGCTTGGTTTTACCCAAGTGCAGTATCTATACGCCACGAGCTTTTTTGATGTGGACGAGGACGAAAACAGGGCTGATTACGAAGCTACTTTTGATTATTGGCGCGAGCAAGCTACCAAATACTGGAAAGGTCGCAGCCGCATGGAGCAAGCTATGATAGCACTTGCGCTGCACCGTTTGGGCGACGATATTACACCTTTCAAAATCATTTATGCCTTACGCCAAAACGCTTTGGTGAACAAAGACAACGGAATGTATTGGAAAGAAATGACGGGCGGATACGGCTGGACGGATGCTCCCATCGAAACCCAGTCATTAATTATTGAAGCGTTTAGCAATATTGGTAACGACACCTTTGCGTTGTTGCAAACCCAAAAGTGGTTGTTAAAACAAAAACAACTGAACGATTGGGGTACTACCCGCTCTACCGCCGATGCTTGCTATGCCCTGCTGATTAAAGGCAGCGAATGGCTGGAAGAAACGCAAGCACCTGCAATACAAATAGGTTCTAAAACGCTGGATACTGAAAACGACCCTGAAATAAAGACAGAGGCAGGCACAGGCTACTTTAAAAAGTCGTTCACAGGTGATGAAATTACTGCTGATATGGGCAAGGTAACCGTAGCACCACAAGCAGGCCAAAACCTGCCGATGGCTTGGGGAGGTTTGTATTGGCAATACTTTGAAAAACTGGATAAAATTACACGTGCCCAAACCCCGTTGTCGCTTATTAAACAACTGTTTATAGAAAAAAATACCGATAGCGGTGTGGTGCAAATTCCGCTTGTTGCAGGTACGGTATTAAAAGCAGGGGATAAACTTACCGTTCGTATTTTCTTAAAGGCAAACAACGATATGGAGTACGTGTATTTAAAAGATATGCGTGCGGCGGCTCTTGAGCCTGTTACGGCCATATCGGGCTACCAATGGCAAAACGGGGTAGGCTATTACCAAAGCATCCGCGATGCCAGTATGAACTTCTTCTTCGACCGTTTGCCCAAAGGCCAGTGGATGTTTGAGTACAGCTTACGTGTATCGCAAGCAGGTACATTCCAAAACGGAATTGCTACCGTGCAAAGCATGTACGCTCCTGAATACACCAGCCACAGCGAGGGTATTATAATTACGGTAGCACCGTAAAAACATAAGATTAAATGCTACAAAGGCACGAAGACGAAAAACATAGTAGCGTCTTCGTGCCTTTGTGGCAAAATGAAAAACTCGTTTGGCTTACTGTGTTTATTGTTGAGTTACTATTAATCGGATAATTAATCTACCAGCCATAGCGAGAGTGTTGTAATTACGGTAGCACTGTAGAACGTAAGAGTAAATGCTACAAAGGCACGAAGTCGCAAAAAACAGTAGCGCCTTCGTGCCTTTGCGGCAAAATGAAATATAAAGATTATCGGGCTATTACTACTCGTTTGTTGCCCATTCCGCCAGCCGAAACGGTATAAACACCTTCGGGTAGTTCTGCTACGTTCAGATGGGCGATATTACCTTCCCTAATAACAGGGATAGTTATTTGTTGTCCTATAGGATTGATAAGGCTTATCGCAGCAATTTCTCCGCTCCCTTCGGGTAATTCTATAATCAAATCAGTAGCGGCAGGGTTAGGATATACAGTAACTGCGTTTTTCGTTTGCTCAGCCACAGAAACCAATACTTTGCGCAAGGTGATGGTTTTGGTGGTATCAAAAATATCATCGTTCCACGATGAGCTTGAACCCACCGCCGCTGCCACTTTCATATTCATGGATGAACCTGCCCACATTTCAACATCAGTTACCAATTCCATCCGTTTCATGCTAAGGGTAATGGTTTTAGCAATAGTATCTACAGTAATGTTTATCTTATTACTGCTTAGGTTTTGGTAATCGCTGTTATTGATGCCTATAATGTCTGAAATGCCTATAGTACCTGCATAGTTTGAGGGCGGAGTGCCGCTCACCCTAACGGTTATCAGTTTTGTCCATCGCAGGTTGTTTTCATTTCCCCAAAACGTAAACTCAGGTTTGCCCGCCATGCGTATCATCACGTGTACCCCAAAATTTTGCTGTTGGTTTTCGGGCATTTCGTTCACCGTCAGCCTGAAATAAACAGAATCAACAATACTGTCATAGGCATGCTCAAACAACGTAGCATCCAAAGTAGTATTAGAGGCTCCGTCGCCGGCAGCATCCGTAGTAATGGTTTGCCAAGTTTGAGCTTGTACGCCCAAAGCGACCAACATCAAAATAAAAACAGCGGAAAAACGGGTAAAAACCATCATAGGGTATCAATTAAAACCGCATTAAACGGTTACTCTGTCAAATGTATAAAAAGTATAATCGTAGGCGTGGCGTTCATCAGCCGCTCTTTTATCCTCATGCACCACTTTCCACTCAGCCTCATCCATTGCAGGAAAATGCACCGTAGCATCAAACGAGTGGTAAATTCGGGTAAGGTACACCCTGTTGGCTAAATGTATAGCGTGTTTGTATATCTCACCGCCCCCAATTACAAACAACTCGGTTTCTCCCGCTTGTTTTGCCAGCTCAATACCCGCTTCAATAGTAGCTACCACGGTGCAACCTTCGGCCACATAACCGTTTTGGCGAGTTACCACAATATTAGTCCTGTTTTTAAGCGGTCGTTTCCCAAACGATTCAAACGTATTGCGTCCCATCAGCACCCAGTGCCCCGTAGTAGTTTCTTTAAAAAACTTCATGTCGTTGGGCATATTCCACGGCAGGTCGTTGTCTCGGCCAATTTCATTGTTCAATCCCGCAGCGGCAATCAGGCTAATAATCATACAACAAAAGTAGCCCTTTTACTTTTTTGCTTGTTAGGGCATTCAGGTTTTTTATATTTGGTGCAATACTTTATGAAACACATTCTTGCCACCTTGTTACTGTTTGTAGTAACCGTTGCCGCCCAAGCCCAAGCGCGTAATTATTTTAAAGTGTTTGACCCTAACCGAAACGGTGAAGGGGCAATGCTTAAAAACTCGCCACAAAAAACGGTAGTGGTAATGACTTGCGACCTTGTGACCTTGCAGCCCGGTGACTCTACCGGTTGCCTTGAAGATGTGAAAACGTTTGACGACAAAGGCAGGTTGGTTGAGCATTATGAGTTTACAGCGGGCCAAAAACTGCAGTACAAATACGACGACAAAGACCGTGTGATAGAATACACCGAAACCCAACTAAACGAAGGCAATGTGCTAATGAAACTGCTTATTAAATATGATAAAAAGGGTAGGATAACGGCAATAACCAATACCAGCGATTATGTTTTGGCAAAAACAGTGGTTTATAAAGCCGACGAAGAGCGCTTGCTGATATCGGAATCGTTATCGTTTTTGGATGAGATTTATTTTAAGGGCGGGGTGTTGCAAAAGGTGGTTAACCGCAACTCGAGCGAAATGGTTTTATACACCGCAGAATATGAAAGGGACAAACAGGGAAGGATTACCGCACAAGTGGGCGTTGATTATACAGGCGGTGAATACAAGTATTTAATAACAACGGTGTACAATGCAAAAGGGCAACGAGATGCCGAGGTAGGTGAATACTGGAACGAGCAGGATACTACCGATAAAATTGTAGAGACCGGTAAGTACTTTTACGATGAAAAGGGTAGCCTTATCCAAAAAAGTAAAGACACGCCCAATAGCAAACTGCTCACCTTGTATAAATACAATGAAAAGGGGTTGTTAGAGACCGCCGATTACTTTGATGAGCAGTTTTTATTGGTTACGTTGTATTATTACTATCGCTAAAATACGCCTAGGAACATCAGCAAACCATAAATGATGCAGATGACGCCTATTACATAAAACAGCCAGCCAAGTACCCAAGGTATTATAGCACCAAGCAACACCAACACGAGACCCACAATTACAAACCACAACCAGCTGCCTTTTTCTACTCTTTTGGTAGCAGTTAGGTTTTCAATCTTCTTTATTTTCTTTTGAATTTTGGGCGAAAGTACGGTTGTTGTATTGTCGCTCTTTGCAGGAGCTTGTTCAGTAGTCACCGTAGTTGTTTTTTCAGGAGAAACAGTCATTGGCGAAGCCACAACAGGGTGTTGTATGCTGTAATCAGGTTCAACTGCTTGTAAACCGTCTTGCTTAACGTCAAGGGCCGGCAATTGGGCAACCTTTTGCTTTTTAGTCGGTTTTTGGGCTACAGTTTCTTGTTTCTTTGCTTTTACTTTAGGTACATGACCAAAACGCATATTTGAGCAAGAGGATAGAACTAATAGCAAAACAAGGGCGGGGAGTAAAATGCGTGTTTTCATAAATAAAGAAATTTTTTACAAATTTAGCCCTTTACACAATGCGTTTTAAGAACAATATTCACACCGGTTGTTTAATACACGGTTTTTATACACTTGGCTACCTATCTTTGCGCCTGCTATGGCCGATGACTTTCTTTCAGCCCGCGTAGTTCGTATCATAAACGAAACCCCCATTGTAAAAAGATATTTTTTACTTTTTGAGGGACAAGAAACCTTTTCATACGTCCCCGGGCAGTTTGTTATGCTTAATTTACCCATCAAACATGAGTTTACCACGCGCAGTTATTCCATTGCTTCGGCACCCGACCGCAGTAACCTGATAGAGTTGTGCGTGGTGCTTAAAGAAGATGGCGCGGGTACGCCGTACTTGTTTAAAGATATTAAAGAGGGTAGTGTTTTGCAGGTTTCTCCCGCACAAGGCCGTTTTGTGCTGAACGAAACGATTGATACCGACGTTTGCTTTATAGCCACAGGCACAGGCGTAGCGCCATTGCGCAGCATGGTGAAATATATTTACGATAACAACCTGCCGCACAAAAACCTGCATCTTGTGTTTGGCAACCGTACACAACAAGATATTTTGTACCGTAGCGAGTTTGAGCAACTGGCCGCCAAACATTCAGATTTTCATTTTCATCCTGTATTATCGAGGGATGAAAGTGCAGACTGGAAAGGGGCAAGAGGGTATGTGCATCCTATATACAAACAATTATTTGCCGATGTTAGACCCGCAACCTTTTACATTTGCGGCTGGAGCAACATGGTACGTGAAGCCAAAAACAGTTTGAAGGAAATGGGCTATGGCCGCAAACAGATTAACTTTGAACTATACGACTAATTAAAATGAACCGCAGCGTTAGAGACGGATTAAACTTTGTATCAAAGCTCACACCACGTAGGCTTTGGAACGCTGCTAAAATTGTAGCCTCGTATTTTGTAGCTAAAATCACCAAACGCCCCGTTCACTGGGGCAATCCCATTAGTATATCGGTAGAGCCTACTACATCTTGCAACTTACGTTGCCCGCAATGCCCCAGCGGTTTGCGTTCGTTCAGTCGCCCTACGGGAATGTTGCAGGGCGATTTGTACAAAGGCATTTTAGACGATTTGGGCAAAGACCTTACGTATCTTATTCTTTACTTTCAAGGCGAGCCCTACTTGAACCCTGATTTTTTAAACATGGTAAAGTATGCTCACGATAAAAACATTTACACGGCTACCAGCACCAATGCCCACTATCTAACCGAAGAGAACGCCCGAAAAACAGTTGAAAGCGGTCTTGACCGCATCATCATTTCGATTGACGGGGTAACCGAAGAAACGTATAAAAAGTACCGTATTGGAGGTAAGTTGGACAAAGTATTGGAAGGAACGCGCAATCTTGCCAAAGCCAAAAAAGAGTTGAACAGTCCCACCCCGCATATTATCTGGCAGTTTATTGTGTTTAGCCATAACGAACATGAGATACCCGAGGTAAAACGTCTTGCCAAAGAATACGGAGTGGATGAATTGGGTATTAAAACAGCCCAAATTTATGACTACGAAAACGGCCATGATTTAATACCTCAAAACGAAGAATACAGTCGTTATAAAAAAGAGGGCTCACGGTTTTCTATTAAGAATAAATTAATAAACCATTGCTGGAAGTTATGGCACAGTTGCGTGATTACTTGGGATGGCTTGATAGTGCCCTGTTGCTTTGATAAAGACGCAACGCACCGTTTGGGCGATCTTAAGTTCAACACTTTCAGCGAGATATGGAGGGGTGAAAAATACCACCAGTTTAGGAACCAAATTCTTGGCGGCCGCCAAAACATAGATATCTGCAAAAATTGCACTGAGGGGACTCAGGTGTGGAATTAATGTTAATCAGTTGTTTTTTTGTGTTTTAAATTCTATTTTCGGGGTTTGGTATAATTCGAACACAAAAAAGGGAAACGGGGCAACAAATTAATTAACATTGTTCTCTATTCTAAAAAACTGATTAGGAATGAAAAAACTTTTACTATTAACTTTTGTACTAATTGCATCACTGGTTGTTAAGGAGGCATCCGCCTCTCACGTAATGGGTAGTGATATTACCTATCAATGCTTGGGTAACGGCCAATACAAGGTTACAGTTACAGTGTACCGTGATTGTAACGGTATACAGCTTAGCAGTTCGCCATTAACAGCAAAGTGTGCATCGGGATCAGGCTCAACATCTTTCAACCTTACCAAAATTAAGGTTACTGATGTAACGGGTATAGGCTCCAATTGCCCCACCCAAAGCCGTTGCAGCGGTAGTTACACCTACGGTATTGAGGAGCACGTATGGGAAGGAGTAATTAACCTTAACTCCCTTAACTGCTGCGAAGTAGTACTTGGCTGGGAGCAATGCTGCCGTAACAGTGCCATCACTACCGGTGCATCAGGCGCTAACTTTTACACCAGTGCCCGTATCAACAAATGCGTTACCCCTTGTAACAGCTCACCCAAATTCACATCTTCTCCTGCGGGTATTATCTGCGTAGGTCAGGATTTTGTGTTTAACAACGGTGCTTCTGATACCATCGACGTGGGTGATTCATTGTCGTATAAATTAATTAACCCTTTAAGTGCTGAAGGAACAGCCATTGGTTACAGCGGATCATGGAGCGCACAAAAGCCCATCACTTTCTTAGGTTTCCCTAATGCAAGTTTGGGTTTCCCTGCCGGTTTCCGTTTGGACAGTGTTACCGGAGACTTGAGTTTCCGTCCTACCAAACAAAACGAAGTAACGGTAATGGTAATTGAGGTAACCGAGTGGCGTACCATCAACGGCACACCGACGGTAGTAGGTGTAACCCGACGGGACATACAGATTATCGTAACTCCCTGTCCGGATAACAAAGTACCCAAAATCAGCGGCCAAAGCCAAACAGCATGTACAGGCCAACAGGTGTGCGTAACGGTAACCACCGATGATGCGGACACCGACGATACGGTTCGTATTTCCTGGAACCGTGGTATTCCTCGAGCCACGTTCAGCAACAACAACGGCGCAACAAAACGTGCGGGCGGATCCGTATGCTGGACCCCTGCGGAGAGTGATGTGAGTAACATCCCCTATACCTTTACCATTACTGCCAAAGACGACGCATGCCCCCGTCCCGGTCAGGCCATCCGTTCGTTCAGTATTACCGTACGTGAGAGTCCTAAAGGTACTATCCAATACACAAAACTTACCTGCGGAAAAGTAGCCATTGACTATACCCCGGCCAAGAATAACTATCCGGGTTTAACCAATACATGGTCAGTAAAAGACAGTACTGATGCTACTATAGCTACGAGTACCAAAAAGAAAGACACCATCCGTATGCAACCGGGCAGGAACCGATTGTTTTTAACCCTTCGTACGAGCACCCCTTGTGTAAATGCGTTTGTGGATACCATCATGATAGAGCCATTTGTGCAGTTAAAACTTCCCAAAGACACGTTTAT
>CALRQL020000006.1:0-210167 GCA_943370295.1 Agrobacterium sp. 719_389
TGTTTACCAGTAGCCCTGAATATAAAATTCAGGGCTTTTGCCCCCAGCCCTCCGAATGGTTTAAAACCATTCGGACGAGCTCTATTAATAGATGCGGGCTTTATGCCCGTCGGGGAAACGGAATGCCGTCAGGGTACGACAGGTATAAAACCTGTCGCTATTGATAGAGTGTAGCACAAGATGCATATTTTTTGTTTTTGCAACGAAGTCACAAAGACACAAAGTTCCCTAAATTCATATCCGTTTTGCGTCTTCGCGACTTTGTAGCTTAGGAATAATTGTTTAACAGTAGCCCTGAATATAAAATTCAGGGCTTTTGCCCACAGCTCGTCCCGAATGGTTTAAAACCATTCGGGACGGGCTCTATTAATAGCGACGGGCTTTATGCCCGTCGGGGAAACGGAATGCCGTCAGGGTACGACAGGTATAAAACCTGTCGCTATTGATAGCGTGTAGCACAAGATGCATATTTTTTGTTTTTGCAACGAAGTCACAAAGACACAAAGTTCCCTAATACATATCCGTTTTGCGTCTTAGTGCTTTGGTGGCATAAGAAAGGAGTAGCGACGGGCTTTATGACTGTCGGAAAATCCATCGGGGTTCTTTCAATTCGTCGAAAAACTCGTTTTTCTTTTATTACTTCAAAATAAAAATAGGTATAAATGCGTACTTATTTTAATTCCCTATCCTTTATATTTGATTTACCTAACTAAACGTACTACCGTATGAATCCCTCTGTTATTGCCATTATTATTGTGGCCGCCATGTGGTTAGCCGCCATCTTCCTATCACTAAAAACCACTATTATTAAAGACATTAGTGATAGCCCTAACAAGCCCTACAGCTTTTCGCGCACGCAACTGCTGTGGTGGACACTTCTTATTGCCTCGTGTTTTATACTTGGGTTTGCCTACAACGAAAACCTACCCGCCATTAATAACACAGCCCTTGCCTTGTTAGGTATAGGACTGGGCACTACTACCCTTGCCCGTGTGGTGGATAATAATCAGGTAAATCAATCAAGCACCAATAATATTGTGCGCCACCAAAACCAAGCATCGCAAGGCTTTTTTACCGATTTGTTATCAGACGATACCGGTATCAGTGTTCACCGTTTTCAATCGTTTGTATTTAATGTGATTTTTGGGATAGCCTATATTACCGATTTTTTTAATCTTAATTATACCTTACCTACGTACGACAATCAACAGTTATTATTATTGGGTATTAGCTCGGGCGCATACGTAGCTTTGAAGATGAACGAAAATGGAATAAGCGGGGGGACTCAACAAGCTGCCAACCAACCAAGTCCAGCGGTTCCGCCTACTGTACAGCCAAGCTACACCGCACCTGCTAACACATTTCAACCTACAACGTCAGTTCCGCCCATACCTCCCGTACAACCTATCACACCTACAGACCCTACTACGCCACCAAGTAATTAGTTTTTTTGTTGTTTTATAGATAAGTGATTTTAAAAACCCTGCTATATGCAGGGTTTTTAGTTTATTTGTATTTGTTTACAAACTATGAATATAAAACGATTAAATATTACCGGCGGTGCCCCTTGGGAAGATATTGTAGGGTATTGTCGCGCTGTAAGGGTAGGAAATACTATTGAGGTAGCAGGCACCACTGCCGTTGATGAGAACGGAGTTACAGTAGGTATTGGTGATATGTACGCGCAAACCCGTTTTATTCTGCAAAAAATTGAGAAGGCATTACAGCAAGCAGGTGCAACCATGAGTGATGTGGTGCGTACCCGAATGTTTGTAACCGATATAAACCGTTGGGAAGAGGCGGGAGAAGCACACGGTGAATTTTTTAAAGACATAAAACCTGTTGCTACAATGGTTGAAGTGAATGCACTCATAAACCCTGAATTACTAATTGAAATTGAAGTATCTGCAATAATTATTGATAACTAAATGGAAAACTATGAAGGCTTTTTTGAAGCCAACCGTGAGTTGTGGAACAAACGCACCACAATACATAAAGACACTGACTTTTATGATGTAAAAGGCTTTTTAGAAGGCCGTAATGTTTTAACCCCTATCGAAATGGCTGAAATTGCCAATGAAGTGAGCGGCAAAAGCCTTCTACACTTGCAATGTCATTTCGGGATGGATACCTTGTGCTTTGCCCGTTTGGGAGCAGAAGTTACCGGGGTTGATTTATCGGACAATGCTATTACAGAGGCTCGACAACTGGCCGAAAAAGCAGACATTAAAGCTGATTTTGTTTGTTGCAATGTGTACGATACCCGCCAACACATTAGCAAAACGTTTGATATTGTTTACACTTCGTACGGCACTATTGGCTGGCTGCCCGATTTAAATAAGTGGGCACAGGTAATTGCTGAAAGCCTAAACAAAGGCGGCGTATTTTACATGGCCGATTTTCATCCTGTGATATGGATGCTTGATGACGATATGACGTTTTTAAAGTACCCGTATTATAACAAAGATGTAATTATTACTGAAAATCAAGGCACCTATGCTGATACATCGGCAGCTATTAGAGAAAAAGAGTATAGCTGGAACCATAGTATAAGCGAAATATTAAATGCTTTAATAACTAAGGGACTGGAAATTCAAGTTTTTAACGAGCATTATTATTCGCCTTACAACTGCTTCCAAAACACGGTAGAAATAGCTCCCGACCGTTGGCAAATAAAAGGTCTTGAGGGAATTATCCCGATGGTGTACTCGATTAGAGCTGTTAAGAAGTAATTGTATGTCCCGGAAAATCATCTTAGAAACACCTCGGCTATGCCTGTACGAAATGGCAGAAACTGATGCCTCCGATTTTTATGAATTGAACGCTGACCCTGAAGTGATGCGCTATACCGGCGATAAGGCTTTTGAAACTGTTGAGGAAGCACGGGAGTTGGTGCGCAACTACAAGCAATACGAATTGCGCGGATATGGTAGGTGGACGATGATGCACAAGCAAACGGGAGAGTTTATAGGCTGGTGCGGACTTCGCTACTTGGAGGATTGGCAAGAAACGGATATAGGTTACCGCTTGTTGCGCAAATTTTGGAACCAAGGCTATGCTACTGAAGCCGCACAAGCCAGCATCGATTTTGGCTTTAACCAACTAAACCTCAGTCGCATCATAGGACGAGCGCATAAAGACAATGCTGCCTCTATCCGAGTATTTGAAAAACTGGGGCTTAGTTTTGAGAAATTTTACGAGGAAAATGGCGAAATAAGTGTTTTATTTGCCGTCCATATCCATCAGCCCCGGCAATAAAGTGCGCCTTGATTTCAGTATATCTTCCGGCAGACCGGTTTCCGATAAATTTATCGAGCTGGGCATTACGTCGTTTGCAAAAGCCGCACAATATGTACAGCAATTGCCTTACAAACGCAATAGTAATAAATCAGATATATTAGGCCCGCTCAAGGAGCAACAAGGCACCTGTAGCACTAAGCATGCCTTGTTGGCGCAATTGGCGTTTGAAAATAAACACGCTGATATTGTATTAAAACTGGGCATTTTTAGAATGGGCGCAAAATACTCACCTGCTGTGGGAAAAGTACTTAGTAAATACGGGTTAGAGTTTATTCCTGAAGCCCATAATTACCTCTGCTACAAAGGGCAGGTATTTGATTTTACAACTCCTGATGCTTCGCCCGATAAGTTTTTTGACGACCTTATTGTGGAAATTACTATCGACCCAAACGAAATTACCGATTTCAAAGTTTCTTACCACAAAGAGTTGTTGCAAAAATGGATTTTATACACTCCCCTGTCGTTTACGTTGGATGAGTTGTGGAAAATACGGGAAGAATGTATCGCCGCACTATCAGCCAACTGATTACAGCATAATTTCATCGGAAAAAAACATTGCTAATTACACAAGGTTGTTATTTTTGCTATCAGTAGTTCAAAAAATATGAAAACTAATCACGAAATAGATTACAAAATTTACGGCGAAGAAATGCAGTTTGTTGAGGTAGAACTTGACCCTCAAGAAACGGTTGTAGCCGAAGCCGGCAGCTTTATGATGATGAAGGACGGCATAAAGATGGAAACCATTTTTGGCGATGGCACCCAACAACAGCAAGGCTTTATGGGCAAATTGTTTAGTGCGGGAAAACGCCTTATAACGGGCGAAAGCCTTTTTATGACGGCCTACACCAACTTGGGAAACACAAAAAACCACGTGTCGTTTGCTGCTCCCTATGCAGGTAAAATCATCCCCCTTGATTTGTATGAATTAGGCGGTAAAATTGTGTGCCAAAAAGATGCGTTTTTATGCGCTGCCAAAGGCGTTTCAGTGGGTATTGAGTTTCAGCGCAAGTTGGGTACCGGCTTGTTTGGCGGCGAAGGCTTTATTATGCAAAAGCTTGAAGGCGACGGCGTGGCCTTTGTTCACGCGGGCGGTATGGTGATTGAAAAAGAACTAATGCCCGGCGAAGCCCTTAAAATAGATACCGGTTGCATTGTAGCCTTTACTTCAGGTGTTGATTACGACATCCAGTTTGTTGGCGGTATTAAAAACACCATATTTGGCGGCGAGGGCTTGTTTTTTGCAGTGTTGCGCGGTCCCGGCAAGGTATGGATACAATCGTTACCTATCAGCCGTTTGGCCAGCCGCATTTTGCAATACGGCGGCGCAAGGCGCAAAGAAGAGGGCAGCCTTTTAGGTGGTCTTGGTAATTTGCTCGACGGTGATTAATAGTTAAAATGCTTAATTTATACAAAGGCGGTTTATAACAAACCGCCTTTTTCGTTTTCAATGGTCGTGCCGATAACTAACTTGCAAAACGATATACCTAAAACTATGAAGAAATTTTTTTTGAATCTTATACTTAAACTGGGCTTGCAACCCGGACAAAAAACAGTTGCTCGCCAGCTACGCCAACCCAGCGGTAAATTAGGAGTTGCAGTGGGCAATAAAATGAACCATGGCAATGCATCGCTGTATGATTGGGTGCTTGAGCAAATGAATATTGCTGATAACAGCCGCTTGCTTGAAATTGGTTACGGAAACGGCAATCTGTTTTCCAAAGTATTTGCTAAAGCAAACAACCTACACATTACCGGGCTGGATTTTTCAGAGGAGATGTACAAACAAGCGGTTAAAAATTGCCAATTGCAGGTACAGCAAAAACAATTGGATTTGCACTTTGGCAGTAGTGATGCAATGCCCTTTGCCGATAATAGTTTTGATGCTGTGTATTGCTGCAACGTGGTGTATTTTTGGGAAAACCCACAAGCTCATCTTGCTGAAGTGTATAGAGTACTAAAACCGGGCGGAAAGTTTTTTGCAGGAATACGTACCAAACAAACCATGCTGCTGATGCCTTTTACCCAATACGGATTTGCCTTGCGCGAAAACCACGAGTGGGAAGAAGTGATAAAACAAAGCCCTTTAACGTTTGTTTCACTACCTGTGGGGCTTGAACCCGAAATGAGTTTTAATGCAAAGCAATTTACTCCTGAATGTGCCTGTATTATTGCCCAAAAACAGGGGTAATGTGTTATATTGCATAGCCACTAATTCCACCTCTAACCAAAAAAATTATATGAAATTAAAAGTAATAACCCTGTCGTTAGCTATTGTAGCATTGGCAGCTTGCAAACAAAAAACCGAAAAAAACCACGAAGGACACCACGGCGATAGCCCTGCTGCGCAAACTCCTGCTGCTGAAAATACAGCTACTACCAGTGAGAAAAAAGGAGTGTTTTTTGTGAACATTAAAGAAGGTGATATGGTAAAATCGCCTGTGATTGTGCAAATGGGCATCAATGGGATGGAAGTAGAGCCTGCGGGTGTGAAAAATGAAGGCAAAGGCCATCATCACATTATTATTGACGGTGCTGAAATTGAAACCGGACGTCCTGTGGCCAAAAACGCTACCCACATACATTACGGGCAAGGACAAACTTCGGATACGTTAGAACTAACTCCCGGCCCTCACAAATTAACTTTGCAATTTGCGGATGGCTTGCACCAATCTTATGGCCCCGAATGGAGCAACACTATTACAATAGTGGTAGAGAAATAAGAACCATTTACCCCAATTTATACAGCCCCGTTACCAATGCAGGTAGCGGGGCTTTTTTACGTGTTTTTACGTAGAAATTATCAGTAGTTGTTATTAATACGTTTTTTTGATAACAAGGTAGTTTTGATTAATAAAAACTACTATTATGAAAAAAGTATTTTGGACTATCATTTATCTCATATTTTCAACAACGACATATTCACAAGATTTATTTCTTGATGAAACAACCCCTGTAATAAGAAATGTTGGTTTTTTCAATGGAAGTGGGCAAGTTATGTGGCAAACTGTTTTTGCTGCTAGGGATGTCGGCATGAATAAGTTATCTGATATCAAATCCGTAACCTTATCTGGTAAAGTAATTTTTAACGAAAACGAACCTACCCAAAAGTTTGAAATGAATCTTGCCCCAGATGGAACTGATGGGAAAATTTTTGATGGAGTCATAAAAATTAATAGCGGAAATGCCATCACTACTCTTAGTGAGAGGCTTAATAATAGAAGATGGCTCAAGCTAGAAGTTTTAACAACTTACGTAATTAACAATATCAGATATTCATTACCTGAAGTGATATTTCAAAACACTCAAACTCCTAGGGAGAATTCAAAAATAGAAATAAAAAATAATGGCCTTTTACTTGACTCAAGCATCACATTTAATCTAAACATAACTGGTGTTTACCCAATTCGACTAAGTCGAATTGAAATCTCCGATGGAAATGGATCCAAAAATTCTTTTGACAGAAATCAATTAACGGATTATTCAGGTATTGGAAACAAGAATGTTACCTTACCCATAATTCTCCAAAAAAAACAATACAATATCTCTATTGAAGGGGAATCAATTATCACAGGTGAAGTTATAAAGGAACAAAATAATGTGAATTTTGAGGGGCAAACCAAAATAACGTCTATTAATGGTGACATTAACATATCCAATGGTTACAAATTTAATTTATTTGACACATCTATTAATACCTTTAAAATTACTACTATTGGTGATGCCCAAATATCTGTTGAATCATTATCCCCAAACTATGCCGTCAATCTAGTACACGCACTAAATGGAGTTTATGAGTTAACTATCGTAACTAAAAAGTTAGTTTTTGATGATAATGCGCAATTAATATTTTATTCAAATAACATACGTCTAAAGGGAATATGGGAGTTGTTCAGGCCAGATCTTATAACATCGTTATCTATATCTCAAGCAAAAAATAATAGCGTTGAATTTAGTTTCTCTTTTCCATCATGGGTAAAAGGAAATGTTGAGGTTGAAATACCCAAAAATAGTAGCACACATCTAATTCAAAATTTCAAAGCTCTATCTACTACTAAAGGTAAAGAATTTAAGCTAACACTTAATAAAACAAGCTTTAATAGTATTAATGACTCTAATGACTCCTTATTTACGGGGTCAATTATTGTTAAGCTATCCGGCAAAAGAATTATCTCTCAAGAGTTTAGCTTTTTAAATTTAGATTTTTATCTTAATAAAATTCAACAAGCTCAAGCCATTAGTAAAAAAAGTGAACGAAAAGAAGAATTAAAAAAAATACTCCTTTCTTTATTTGAAACAACAGGCAATCAACCCCAAGATCCCGACTTAAAATCTATTATTAATAACTTAGCTTCAAAGAACACATCAGACAGAAAAGAAGGACAAAAACAAATCATTGATACCGTAATTCGTTTAGCCCCATTATTAATAATGCTAATCTAAAAAATAATAAAACAAAAAAATCCCCGCCAAAATTGGCGGGGATTTTTTTGTTTATAGTGATATGCTGAAACAAGTTCAGCGCAAGATTAATACATACCGTCCATACCGCCGGGCATACCGCCACCGTGAGCAGCAGGTTTTTCTTCTTTTTCCTCAGCAAGTATGCACTCAGTAGTCAAAATCATGCTGGCTACAGAAGCTGCATTTTGCAACGCAACACGGCTTACTTTAGTTGGGTCGATAACACCGGCTGCAATCAAGTTTTCATACTTTTCAGTGCGGGCGTTAAAGCCAAAGTCAGCAGTACCTTCTTTTACTTTATTTACTACTACAGAACCTTCGCCACCTGCGTTAGCAACAATCTGACGTAGAGGCTCTTCGATAGCGCGACGAATAATGTGGATACCGGTATTTTCGTCATCGTTGGCTCCTGTTAGGTTTGCCAATGACTCAATAGCGCGGATATAAGCCACACCACCACCTGCAACGATACCTTCTTCTACCGCAGCGCGAGTAGCGTGCAAGGCATCATCCACACGGTCTTTCTTCTCTTTCATTTCTACCTCAGTAGCAGCACCGATGTAAAGAACAGCAACACCGCCGGCCAATTTAGCCAAACGCTCTTGCAATTTTTCTTTATCGTAATCGCTAGTGGTAGATTCGATTTGAGATTTAATTTGGTTGATACGGGCAGAGATATTTTCTTTTTCGCCGGCACCGTTGATAATGGTAGTATTATCTTTATCAATGCTGATTTTTTCAGCTTTACCTAATTGTTCCAAGGTTGCGTTTTCAAGTTTCCAGCCTTGTTCTTCGCTGATAACATAACCACCGGTTAGGATAGCGATGTCTTCCAACATAGCCTTGCGGCGGTCACCAAAGCCGGGGGCTTTTACGGCGGCAATTTTCAATGAACCGCGTAGTTTGTTCACCACCAAAGTAGCCAACGCTTCGCCGTCCAAATCTTCAGCAATAATTACCAAAGGCTTGCCTGTTTGCACCACTTGCTCCAAAATGGGTAGTATTTCTTTCATGCTGCTTATTTTCTTATCGTAAATAAGGATGAAAGGTGATTCCAATTCGGCAATCATTTTCTCAGTGTTGGTAACAAAGTAAGCCGATAGGTAACCGCGGTCAAACTGCATACCTTCTACAGTTTTCACCTCAGTTTCAGTACCTTTAGCTTCTTCAACGGTTATCACACCTTCTTTACCAACTTTAGCCATTGCATCGGCAATAAGTTTACCGATTACTTCGTCGTTATTGGCAGAAATAGTGGCTACTTGTTCAATTTTGCTATTATCAGCACCCACCTCTTGTGATTGGCTTTTCAGGTTAGTGATAATGGCATCAACCGCTTTATCAATACCGCGTTTCAAATCCATTGGGTTAGCACCTGCGGCTACGTTTTTCAAACCGGCAGTTACAATGGCTTGTGCCAATACGGTTGCAGTAGTAGTACCATCACCTGCAATATCAGCAGTTTTGCTGGCTACCTCTTTTACCATTTGGGCACCCATGTTTTCAATAGGGTCTTGCAATTCAATTTCTTTAGCAACAGTAACACCGTCTTTGGTTACTGCGGGCGACCCGAATTTTTTGTCAATAACCACATTGCGGCCTTTTGGACCAAGAGTCACTTTCACTGCATTTGCTAATGCATCAACGCCACGCTTCAAACCATCGCGTGCATCTACACTATATTGAATTTTCTTTGCCATATTTTTAACTTTTTATCTTCTTTTGTTTGGTTAATGATTGATTAAAGAATAGCGAAAATGTCGCTTTCGCGCATAATAAGGTAATCTTTACCCTCTACACTTATTTCAGTACCGGCGTATTTACCGTACAATACAACATCACCGGCTTTAACGGCGGGTTTGTTTCCTTTCTCATCCACTTCACTAACCGATACCACGGTGCCTCTTTGGGGCTTTTCTTTGGCTGAATCGGGGATGATGATGCCTGATGCGGTTTTGGTTTCTGCGGGTGCAGGCTCAACAACAACTCTATTTTGAGTTCCTGCTACTGGTTTTAGTGTCATAGATATAATTACTTTTATTTTTAAAGTTTAAGTTGTATTGCCTCACTTGCTACTTTTATGCCAATCCATTTTTTGTGACAGCTTTGCAAAAAAACTGACAGAATGACAAGCTTATATTATAAAAAATTACAATTGCTGACATATAAACTCCTTTCTTCTTTAAAACAGAAAATATCAATACTATATGAGTTATTCTGTTGCTCTTAGGTTTATCCTTTATTTCCATTGTAAAGGCTCTTTTAAAATCATCTGTTTTCAAGCGCACATTTTAAATCAACCCATGTAAACCCGGACTTGTGCCGGGTTTTTTATTTCTACGAAAATGTATTAGTAGATATTTTAATAACCCACCCAACTCTTTTGCAAAACAGCACGTGTATAGTATCAAAGGCGCCTATCATTATAAAACCAGTTATTATGAAAATTACAAAAAAAATACCCGTGCTGCTTTTAGGCATACTGCTAATGTTTTTTATCAGCAATTGTAAAAAGCAAGAATCTCCGGCCCCAAGAGACATTAATGGAACCTCTAACCCAACAGTTCCTCCCAACCCATACAACCCTCCTACTGTAACCTTTACGGCTCCTGTAATGGGCTTTGTGGTTGACGAGGCCAACAACCCTGTACAAAATGCAGTAGTAAGCGCCGGTGGCCAAACCTTTACTACCGATGTTAATGGTGCATTTGAATTTAAATCAGTTCCGTTTACGGGTGATTTTTGTTACCTAAAAGCCACCAAAAACGGCTATTTCTTCGGTTCTACTACCGTACAAGGAAAGTCAGGCGGCAGCTTTGCTACCCAATTAGTAATGGTATCACAAACCAACCGACAAACCTTTGCTGCAACAGATGCAAAAACAATAACCATTGCCAACGGTGCATCGGTTGATTTTCCTGCGAACGCTATTAAAACCCTTGACGGTAAGCCCTACACAGGCGCTGTTGAGGTAGCTACTACATACCTTAACCCCAACGATGCCAATTTTAGTCAAGTAACCCCCGGTGGTGATTTGCGTGCTTATAACCTGCAAGGCCAAGACGTGATGTTATTCTCATACGGTATGGTAGGCGTTGAATTACGCGACAACACAGGAAAACCGCTGCAACTTGCCGACGGTAAAAAAGCAACCGTGACTATGCCTGTGCCTGCGGGGATGCAAAATGCTCCTGCCACAATTCCGCTTTGGTATTTTGACGAAAACAAAGGAGTATGGATTGAAGAAGGTAGTGCCAAATTGCAAAACGGCAGCTATGTAGGCACAGTAACACACTTTACGTATTGGAACTGTGACATACCCGGAACCCGAGCAAAATTGAAAGGCAAACTAAAAGATTGTGAAGGGGACGTGGTAAACGACATGATGGTGAGAACCGGACAAACCAATGCTTGGGTTGACAAAGATGGCAGTTGGGAACGTTGGGTGCCCTCAGGAGTTGAATTTGAACTGGATGCAGATGATTTCTTAACGGGTAATACCGTTGATTTAAACATCCCCGTGCCGGTACTTACTAATGAGCAAGTACACGATATGGGAGTTATTACCGTTCCTTGCCGCCAGAAAGTGAAAGGTACTGTTACCGATTGCGACAACAACCCGTTTAATGGGTATGTGATTATAAAAACTGCTTCTAAAACCTTCAGAAGCCCTATAGTTAACGGCAAACTAAAAGCCAAAGTTTACAGCAACGGCGAAACGGCTGATGTGTTCTTTTACAATGCTACCGCTGGCCAATTAACCAAAATTACCATTACACTGCCTGCCACCGGAAAATCGGTGGATTTGGGAAACCTTGTAGCCTGCCCGCCAAAAACCGTTACCCCAAAATTCAGCTTTGATTACGATGACGGTACAGGAGTTCAATCAGTAAATTTTAGCAACATTACTACCGGAAATGGTACTTATTATACCACATCTGACTACATGAACATTCTTATCGAAGGCTCACAAAATACTGCACAGTTTATGTTTATGGACCCAAAACTAGGTCCGCAAAACCCAAGTAGCGATAGTATTTTCATACAAACAGGTGGGAAATATTTTCAAGGAATTTCTACTAACTGTACCATTACAAAATACGAAACCCCCGGCGGTGAAGTAAGCGGTACATTTAGCGGCACAATGACAATTTATCCCGGCAATACCCCTGTAACTGTTACCAACGGTAAGTTTACCGTATTGCGTATGCCCGACGAACAATAATACTGATTCACTTATAGGTTTAAACTCTCCCCTTGCCCTGCGCATTATTTATGCGCGGGGCTTTTTGTTTGAAAACACCCCCCTATCGCTATATTTGCCTTTCATACATTTTACTGCAATGAAATACCCGCAAATAGATAATAAACTGTTTATAGAAAACCGTGCCCGTTTCATAAAGCAAATGAAACCCAACAGTATTGCTATTTTTAACAGCAACTACGAGTACGTGTGGAACGGCGATGCCAGTCATGATTTTAAGCAAAACAGCGATTTAATCTGGCTGAGTGGTATCGACCAAGAGGATAGTATTTTGATTATTTATCCCGATTGCCCGATTGCTGATTTTAGGGAGGCATTGTTTTTAAAGCAAACCAACGAGCACATAGCTGTTTGGGAAGGTCATAAATACACCAAAGAAGAAGCAACATCAGCTTCGGGTATTAAATCTATTTTTTGGAACAGTGAGTTTGAGGCAAAAATCCGCCAGATTGTAAACCTTGCCGATAACATCTACCTGCCGCTGAACGAGAATAACCGTTTTAGCTTTAAATCTCCCTACAAAGACTTGGATTTTGCCCACGAAATGAAGGCAAAATTCCCGTTGCATAATTACGAACGTACCGCCCCCATTTTGCACCGTTTACGCTCCATTAAATCTGAAATTGAGGTGAATTTGATGCGTTATGCCATCGGAGTTTCTAAAAAAGGCTTTGAGCGTTTGCTGGGCTTTGTGAAACCTGGTGTGTGGGAGTATGAGGTAGAAGCCGAACTGATACACGAATACATCCGTAACCGTGCCATAGGACATTCGTTTCACCCTATTGTGGCTTCGGGGGCAAGTGCTTGTGTGCTGCATTATGTAGAAAACAACAAAGAATGCAAAGACGGGGATTTGCTGTTGGTGGATTGCGGCGTTGATTATGCCAATTATGTGAGCGACATGACCCGTACCTTCCCTGTTAACGGACGTTTTACTGCCCGTCAAAAACAAGTATATAATGCCGTATTACGTGTGATGAAAGAAGCCCGCAAGCTATTGGTGCCCGGTGCAAGCTGGCCTGCCTACCAAAAACAGGTAGAAAGCATTATGGAGAAAGAGTTGGTGGATTTGGGCTTACTTACCATGGACGATATCAGAAACCAAGACCCTAAGTGGCCTGCGGTTAAGAAATACTTCCCCCACGGTACGTCGCACTTTATGGGTGTTGAGGTGCACGATGTGGGTCGTTATTACGAGCCCTTGCAAGCGGGTATGCTGCTAAGCTGCGAGCCCGGTATTTACATTCCTGAAGAGGGAATTGGTATCCGTATAGAGAATGATATATTGATTACGGCCAACGGTCCGCTGGATTTGATGGACGAAATCGGGATGCCGATAGAGGTAGAAGAAATTGAAACCCTTATGAATCAAGGGAAATAAAATTTTTTTCAAAAAAAGTTGCAAATTATATCTGATACCCCCATATTTGCACTCCCTAAAAACAACGAACGGTTGCTAAAAGGGACGCGAATAAAGGGAATATAGCCCAGTTGGTTTAGGGCATCCCGACTAACAGTCGGGAGGGTAACAAGCCAAAATATTTGCAATAAAGGGGACATAGCTCAGTTGGTTCAGAGCATCTGCCTTACAAGCAGAGGGTCACAGGTTCGAATCCTGTTGTCCCCACAAAAAATAAAAACCTCATCCTAATCGGTGAGGTTTTTTTTGTTTAACCATTTTTCTCTCCTGCAACGAAATGGGAATACAGACTATATATTTAAATTTCGTAAGGCAACACAATCCTTAGAAACTATAACCTATTCCCTAAAACCAAACTTGAAATACACCAAAAGTTTCAAGTAACAGGAAAAAATAAATATTTGAAGACATTTTGATTTATAACTCAATGTTCTTTATTTTAGCTAAATCATACAAAGTGTTAATTGCGAAAATAAAATGGAGGAAATCAAACACGAAATAACTTATCAGTTTTTTAAACTTCAATTCACTCCACTAAAGGATGTAAATTTAAATAGCAAGGATATTATCCTAAATGTCATCACATACTTGTCAAGAAAATTAGTTGATGAAAAGCAGGGGCATTTAATTGACCGCCACGAATCGAGGAAGGGAAATCGTCGAGAACTCTTCATGAATTCTGCCGTGATTATACCCAAAGTCAAACGGATCAGATGTTCGATGGCTTTGTTACGAAATGGAAGAGTTCCGTTAATTAAACCACATGAAGAATATACTCTAATACCAATTTCAGAAAAAATTGAAGGTGATATTGCAGAAGTAACTCACTTTTTTATCGACTACAGTAAAACGGGAGTGATTATATGTTGTGAATACAACCATCATGGACCCCGAATTTCTGATATAGAATTTTATTTTAGACAGATTGCTCACCAAGTATTAAGGCAGTGCAAAGCAACAGAAATTACAGCATATTTAAATGCACCCATTGATGAAACACTAAGCAAACTTAAAAATGTTTTAAACATAGACATTAAGGTAGTTCCAGAAGACCTCAATAAATTGGAAACAGAGATTAGCAATAAGTACTTTACAGGAATGAGAACTTTAGGGGTGACCTTGAAACCTAAATTTCTACGTCTTGAAGCCTATTTTCAATCTCCTGGAGGCTCACTTAAAAGCCAAGGCCTAAACACAAATGCAAATAACATGGTAAAAGATCTCCTTAATCGAATTAGAGGTAATAGGCTTAATATTGATGCATTCAAGGCTTTTGAATTTAAGTTTGAAGACAATGAGGGAAAAGAAGAGTTTTTTAATTTGCTGAGTGGGAAAAAGGAATTCGTTATTGAAATCAATCCGAATGTAACAAAAACCACCAAGCAATTTTATGAATTAATTGAAGCAGAAATGAATACATTTGTAGAATCATTATGATACTTGATAAGTACTTTGCAAAACCACTTTTCTGGGATTATTTAATTGGTTTTTCGTTACTATCAATAATTATTTTTTGCTACAAACACCAATTAATTCCCCTGCCATCTAGAGAAGATTCATATGCATTAACTGGTGATTATACTAATATTTCTCTAACTTTTGCTGGCTTTATACTAACTATTCTGACTGTGTTAATAACGTTTAAAGATAGTTCAACCAACTCGAACGATAAGGAGGAGCCTGGTTTTCATACTTTTTTCAAATCAAAGTTTTATTTTCAAACCGTCACTTACTTAAAGGATTGTATAAAATCTATTATTTTAGTTGCCTCCTTGGGATTTTTCTTAAGATTGTTTCTACATGGTGATGCTCGTAGCTATCTTTTCTTTTTTAATTGTTTTGGCCTCACAATAACAATTCTAACAATATTACGCTGCCTACTTATTGTATCAAAGGTTTTGGATATGCAGAAATAGTAAAAATCTCACCCCAAACAGTAAAGTTTTTTGTTTCTGCCGTGTTTCATGCCTATATCTTATGCCCTTCATCCAAAAACAAGTGACAACATCGGCACATCTAATTACGTTTGCTACAGCTAAAAAACATTTGTATCTTACCTTTGGTTGGGTGCGGGTAAACAGATGGTTTTTTATATAGCCTAATGTGCCTGCCGGCAAACCGCCGTTGCAAGTGTATCAGAAAAAGTAACAACATTAAAAACTATGCAAGACATATTATTTGGCTTTATATCAAAATACATTTCGCTTACTGATGATGAGAAAAACGCAATACTCTCGTCAGATATATTCCGCTCGGTAAAAAAAGGGACTGTTTTACTTGAAGAAGGGGAACTATCCAACCAGAGTTACTTTGTATTAAAAGGCTGTATAAGAACTTACTACATAATAGAGGGGGAAGAAAAAACAACCGCCTTCTACACTGAAATGGAAGCTTTGACACCGCATTGTGTGATAAGCAAAACCCCGTCTCAATATTATGTAAGTTGTTTAGAGGATACGATACTCACCGTTTCAAATACGGATATGGAAGCAGAAATAAACAGTAAATTTCCAAGGTTTGAAACTATATGCAGAAAACTATCCGAAGAGCTTTTGGCAAACCAACGAATAGACTTTGACGAGTTTAAGACTTCTCCGCCTGAGCAACGTTACCTGAATTTATTGCAAAAAAGACCCGACCTTGTTAAGCGCGTTCCGCAACACCAGTTAGCGAGTTTTTTAGGCATCAAACCACAATCATTAAGCAGGTTAAGAGCACGAATTCTTGAAAAAAAGAGCTAAGTGTATTTCTTAACTTAAGTGAACGAGCCTCAGAAACTCGCCAATCTACTTTTGCAGCATCGTTTAACATATAAGAAATGCAAAAGAAATTTTTATTGTTCGCTTTAACTTTCCTAATTACAAGCTCGTTACAAATTAAGGCTCAATACACCCCACAAGACAGTACCTACAAACGCTGGTTTGTTGGCAGTACTCTATTACTTTTAGGTAATTTTGATAACACCAACAACCCCGGGTATTTCCAAATAAATGCCGGATATAGGATTACACCCAAAGATGTTATTCAAATTAGATTTAAAAGGTCTCAGTACGCTTGGCCATTAGGTATTCCTTTCGGGCCTGATTTTGATGCACCGGGGTTAAACTATCCGGGAAGTGCACGCATACTTGCCCCTCAAATAGGGTACCAACGGTTTTGGTGGAAAGGTCTCTATACATCGGTTTATGTTTTGAACGCTTTTGAAAAATACATGGACGAGAACAAAAAGAAGATTGGAAATGGATTTACGCTATATACAGACTTTTATTTAGGTTACCAATTTACGTTTTTTAAAAACCGCTTCTTTTTTGAACCGGCTATTGGGGTAAGTTATTGGCCGATAAGGACAGGCGTTCCGGCATCTTTTAAAGCTGTAGAAAAAAGGTGGCCTAATTACTTTATTCAACCGGGGCTTGATTTTGGGTTTAAGTTTTAATGATTCTACTAACTATTTAAACATCTCAGCAACACCAATTAGCAGGTTGCTTTAGGTATAAAAACCACCATTACTGAGTAGATTAAGATTTTTGAAAAAACCCCGTAAAGGGTTCATTTCTTAACTTAAGTGAACGAGTCGTAGTATCACGCCAATCTAATTTTGCAGCATCGTTTAACATCAAAAGAAATGCAGAAGAAAATTTTATTCATTGTTCTTGTCGTAATGATGACAAGCACACTCCCCCTTAAGGCACAATATTCCGAATCAGACAGCACTTACAAACGGTGGTTTGTTGGCAGCACTTTATTTTTAGTGGGTAATCTTGATCAAGTAAACCCTCCGGGTTTTGCACAGCTTAATTTAGGTTACCGGATTACAGGAAAAGATGTTCTTTCTGTTGAATTAATTACTTGGAAACATGCCTGGCCGCTGGGTATTAACCCTTTTTATAATGATAAATACGGGGCACCCGAAGAGAAATATCCCGGTTATATTAGGGAATATGGAATTGGTTTAGCTTATCAACGGTATTTTTGGAAAGGTTTGTACGCAGCAGTGCATGCAACGCCTATGTGGCAAACATTTAGAAATGATAACGGTGATAAGGTGGGTAAGGGTTTCATTATTTTCAACACTTATCGGATTGGTTATCACTTTAAACTCTTTAATGACAGGTGTTTTATAGAGCCGTCCCTTGGTATTGCAGGTCGTCCTTTCTTTACTGAAATGCCTGCCGGATTTAAAGAAAAAGATGATAAATGGCCAAAATGGACTCCTGAACCCGGGTTACACTTCGGATTTAATTTTTAGTTAAAATTATGAATACACAAAATTCACTGGAATACATCAAAGTTAGCGTGAAACTGAAACTTGCTGCGCTGTGGACGAGTTTTATGTTTCTCTACATTTATGTAGATCATTTTGCCTTATATATGCCGAATAAGGTAGCAGATATTTTGAAAGGGAGAGTGTTTGTATTTGATATTACTCCGGGATTTATCATCGCTGCCCTTGTATCAGTATCAATTCCGGCACTGATGATTTTTCTTTCTGTTGCACTGCCTGCTAAAGTAAATCGTTGGGTAAATATCGTTATTGCTGCTATTTACATTCCTTACAGCTTGTTTAATTTGGCGGGAGAGGCTTGGATGCACATGGTGTTTGCCGCTGCTGTAGAAGTGGTGATTCTTTGCCTGATTATCCGTTATGCATGGAAATGGCCTCGTATTGAAGTATAAAAAACTATGAACTATAAATAGTAAGAATATAAGCAGTGTCGCATATTCTTAACTAAAAAACCTCGCCACTTTGGTGAGGTTTTTTAGTTTTAGCAATAACTTAGTTGGTATAGTAACCGGCTGGAGTGTTAATGACTTCCATAAAGCGAAAAGAGGCCGCCTAATACATAGGCCGCCTCTTTTTTGCGAAATATTTTTTCTATTTAATGACTATTTTTCGGGTTTCGTTTATCCCGTTATTGCTAATATTCAATAAATAATAACCGGGGGTTAGGTTTCCGGCATTAACGTACTGAATACCGTTAGTATCTTCTGTAGTGGTTTTGCTGTAAACCGTCCTTCCCAACAAATCAATTAAAATTATTTGGGTATTGGCTTTTAAGTTGCCGTTGATAAGAACTGTGTTTCCATCCTGACTTATGTTTAATTTTTTATCATCACCGGCTAAGTCCTCGATACCTGTAGCAGATTTTTTTTCCAGCACAAGATTATACTTTAGTGTCCCGTTTTTGCTGTTTACAAGCAAACTGCCGGTATTTGCAATAGGATGTTGCTTGGCGGGCGAAGTGCTTACATCTTCAAGATATACAGTAACGCCTGATTCAAGGTTTTCAACCCTCCAATCAATCACATAATCACCCGATGTTGTGGATTTGAATAATAAAGGCAGTTTAGTTACCCCTGTAGGTATTTGATTGTAAACCTGTTTGTTTAGTTTATAGGTGTTGTCGGTAAAATAAATGTTGGGCATAGCAGGGTCGTTAAATTTCTTTACCCCGTCAAACCTTTCAAAACCATTTCCGGCAGCAGGGTCTGTATAAAATTTAACATAATCCGTTAGTTGCGAGTCGTTCTTATGAATTCCCAACTGAATGTAATTATCCACCGGGAAATTTTTATCCATGTAGTTGGCAACGCTGTCTGTGGTTCGCTTGCTGTTAGGCAATGTCACATCCACATTATTTGAGGTTAGCAATACTAACAAAGGAGTAAATGGTGGCAATACACCTTGGGTAATATTATCATACACCCTGTAATAGCCGCCGCTACCTCCATTTTGGTCGTAAACATACACCTGATTACCTTGTATGTTGCTTAAAGTACCGTCCCATAAAAATCCACTGGGCCACGGGTTAATAATATAATGCCACCCCGAAGAATCGAGTTGTGAACCTGTATAGGTGCAGCTTGATTTTGTGTAATCGTTTGTGCCGTAGTACCCGCCGGTAACGTCAATATTGTAAGGATACCCCCCAAACCAGCTGTTAGGCCCAAGATATATGCTGAAACAACTATCATCAAGGCTAGCCCCATCAGAAGCAATTACCCATTTGGGTGAGGTACGGCTTTCATCATATGTGTACACATTGGCATTTACCCAATCGGGGGTGCCAAAGTTAAGTATCATATCATCACTCAATTCATCAAGCGAAGCTCCGGTAACAGGTGAGCAAAAAGGCCTCCAGCCGTTACCACCGGTAAGCACTTGGTATTCCATTGTAAAGTTTCCGTCAATCTCACCCGTACCCGTTCCGGCTATTTGCCCATACGCGGTGGCTCCGGTGGCTTTAAGAAATAAATTTCCATTGGTTGAGAGTATGCCTTGTGTATGAGTTAGTACTCCTTTTACTATCAAAGAATCTTCTACGGTTACACCGCTGCTGTTGTCTATCTCAATATTTTCAATTGTGCCGCCGCCATATATTTTTTGCTCTACGGTTCCGTTTAGCTTTATTTTACCGGGACCATTAATGGTGCCTGCATTGTTGAAAGTTCCTTTTACATTAAATCCGTTGGCAGGTACAGTGATGGTGGTGCCTGATAAAACTGTTAAGTTTTTTATCGCCGCGTTTGATGGCAATGTTGGAGTTCCGGCAATTACAAAGGCATTATAAGACCCTGTTGAGGCATCGGGCTGGTTATACAGCCACCCTGAGCTAAGATGTATATAGCCGAGTTGGTATAAAAATGTTGCTCCGCCATCAGTTACGGGGGTTCCGCCTAAGTCGTCATAATCCTGAAACGGTACACCTACCAATATTGCAGCCCCAGATACCGCTACTGAATAGCCGTGATTATCTGATGCAATACGTCCGTTGGTGCCACTTCCCGTTAGTTTGGTTTCTAAACCCCATATATCTGTACCCCCTTGGTTTTTGGTAAAAATATAGGTAGCCCCACCATTTGATATGGTATTTGCCCCCAAGCTGTCATAGTCTTGTGCAATGGCCCCTATCGCCATTGTATTATCGGTAATATCTACTGCGTAGCCAAAGTTATCATTGGCTAAACGTCCATTGGTACCTGATGGGGTAACCTTTTTATACACGCCCCAATTATCTGTTCCACCACTATTGCGATTAAACAGATAGGCAGCACCGGCATTGGTAGCAGAGTTTGCACCTGCACTGTCGTAATCTTGCTGATATGCGCCTACTACTGCCATATTGCCTGATATAGAAACACTATAGCCGAAAAAATCACTGGCCAAACGGCCGTTGGTGCCTTTACCGGTTACTTTTTTCTGTAATCCCCAATTATCGGTTGCGCCTTGGTTTCGGTAATAAATGTATGCGGCACCTGCATCGGTAAGTGCGTTTCCGCCGGCACTATCATAATGGTGTAAGTGCGATCCTACAATTGCATAATCTCCTGAAATGGCTACTGAACGGCCAAAATTATCGGTTGCCCCCCGGCTATTGGTTCCACTGGCACTTATTTTTTTAACAAGTCCCCAGTTGTTGGTTCCACCGGCAAGGCGATAAAATATATAAGCCGCTCCTGCATCTGTGATGACATTTGCTCCCGCCGAATCATAATTTTGCCCATACGCCCCAACTATTGCATAATCACCTGAAATTGATACGCTATACCCAAAAAAGTCATTTGTCACACGGCCATTGGTTCCTTTGCCGGTTAGTTTTTTTACAAGTCCCCAATTATCTGTTCCGCCCGCATTACGGTTAAATATAAAGGCTGCGCCCGCATCTGTTACTGCAGTTCCACCTCCGGCACTGTCGTAATCTTGGTTGGGTGCCCCAACAATAAGCCAATCGCCGCTTAAAGATACTGACCTGCCGAAATTATCACTGGCAACGCGCGAGTTGGTTCCGTGAGGTACAATTTTCTTAGCAATCCCCCAAGCGTCAGAACCTCCTTCTTCTCTATAATATATGTACACCGCACCTGCGGCAGAAACTGAGTTTGCCCCCAAACTATCATAATCTTGCAAAGGAGACCCAACAGCTGCATAATCACCATCTATTGATACAGAAGTACCGTAATTATCACTGGCAACTGCATAATAGGGGTCTTGCTCCGTAATTTTTGTTACCTGACTAAAGTTGCTTCCCACATAATATATGTATCCTGCACCTGCATCGGCTTTGGCATTTGCTCCCACATTATCATAATCTTGCAGATTAGCTGTTACAAGAATGTTATTTCCTGATACACCCACATTTATCCCAAATTGATCACTTGCAACACGGGCATTGGTACCTCTTGCACTCAATTTTTTTACTTGGCCCCATTTATCGGCACCACCTTGGTTGCGCGAAAAAACAAAAGCAGCACCGGCAGTAGTTCTAGAGTTTGCTCCCGCACTATCATAGTCCTGACCGTAGGCACCTACTACCAAATAATCACTTTGTAAACACACCCTGAATCCTAGGAAATCACTTCCAACCCGGTTATTTGTGCCCGAGGGTGTGATTTTCTTTACCTGTCCCCAACTACTTACGCCCCCCTGGTCTTTGTAATAAACAAACACTGCTCCTGCACTGGCTTTTACTGATGCGCCTGCACTGTCATAATCGTGGTTATATGCACCCACTGCTAATGTTGAACCAGACAAAGACACATGATACCCAAAATTATCACTTGCCAAACGGGCATTGGTACCAACACCGGTTCGTTTCTTTTGTATGCCCCAATTATCAGTACCGCCACTATTACGATGGAATATGTACACCGCACCGGCATCAGTTTTGGCAGTTGCTCCGGCACTATCATAGTCCTGCTTGTGGGCACCTACGGCAAGGTAATCGCCGCTAATAGACACTGACACCCCGAAATTATCCCCCGCTACGCGGCCGTTGGTGCCTTTACCTGTGATTTTTTTTACTTGGCCCCAATTGTTTGTTCCTCCTTGGTTGCGGTAAAATATATAGGCGGCTCCGGCATCCGTTTTTGCCGACCCACCCACACTGTCGTAATCTTGCCCATGTGCGCCAACAGCAAGATAATCGCCACTTAGTGATAAGCTATATCCAAAATAATCGCTGGCAACCCTTGCATTGGTGCCCGTAGCTACCAGCTTTTTTACCTGTCCCCAATTATCGGTACCGCCTTGGTTTCGGTAAAAAATATATACAGCCCCTGCAGCCGTTTTGCTTACCGCACCTGCGGCATCATAATCTTGCCCATAGGCACCAACAGCAATATAATCGCCGGATATTGCAACCGCAAACCCAAAAAAGTCTGATGCAATCCTTGCATTGGTACCCGTAGGTACCAGTTTTTTTACTTGGCCCCAGTTATCGGTACCCCCCTGGTCTTTATAATACACATAAACAGCCCCGGCATCGGTTTTTGCATTCAGGTTGTTTACATCATAATCATGTGTGTGAGCGGCCACCACCATAATATCACCATCAACAGCGCTGCCCCCCCTTCCAAAATAATCAGATTTAACCCTAGCGTTTGACCCGCCGCCGGCCATTTTTTTAGTTGTGTACCAACTTTGACCCCAACTTGCCTGTAATCCAATTACAGAAAAAAACATCAGTAGCAATTTTAGTTTCTTCATTTACTCCTATTTTAAAATCCAAAACTAAACACCAATTATTTATTCACTTTTCCACAATACAGTCATAATTATAAAAATATGGTCATTTCTATAACTCTTTAGTCATTAAGAATATTTAATTATTAATTCATATACCTTGCACTTAGGTGGCTAAAGGTGAAATAAAATTACTGTTGGTAAAGGATTATTCTATGCGTAATGCTGAGATTGAGCATAAACTCAGTTTTAGCTTGCAACAGCTTTATAGCTATGTGGAAGTAATAAGTTTTGAAACAATTAATGAGGCATTGACCTTTTTAGAATACACAGAAGTAGATATAATACTTTCGGGCTTTAAACCCGGCGATTTATCAGGGGTTGATTTTTTAACGTTGGTGAGAAATACTCAAACGTTATCTCACATACCATTTATATTAATGGGTGATTGGATGAGCAGTGAGGATGAGCTTAGGGCTCTTCTGCTTATGGAAAACGGAATTATTAAAACGCCATTCAACTTTCAGCAAATTGCCGCTAAAATTAAGGGCACTGTTGACTTCTCAAAAAAAATACAGAATAGTAAAATACTTGAGAATCAAAGTGATTTGCATACTGCGGCTACCGCTGATAGTTTCTTCTTTAAATTCACTCAACTGGTGCATGGTTTTATCGATACACCTGTTGATATTGATAACATTTGCGCCGAAATGAAAATAAGTCGTTCCACGCTTCAACGTAAGGTGAAACAGTTGACGGGCAACACATTATCTAAGCAAATAAACATTATCAAAACACAGTACGCCAAAAAGATTATTCAAAGCACAAACTACCCTTTAAAGACCATTGCCTCTATGGTTGGGTTCAATTCAATTTCCTATTTCAACTCGGTGTATAAAAAAATAGAAGGCGAAACCCCTTCAAAAAGTCGTATCACAAATACGCACTGATAATCGTTCTGCTGAAATACCCAACTGTAACCACGGTGACTTGCTAAAAAAAATCATAATTATTTAATTTTTTGTGAAAAAATTTTAACAAACGGGTATTTTATGCTGTTCAGTAAATTATACATTTTTGTTATTACTATAGTGACTAAACGCCTTTGTGTTTAGATTTATGTTTTAGCAAGCAAAAGTATCTTTAACTGCGACTACAACAATTGATGTTGCCGCAAACACCCCCTATCGTTGTCGTTTTCACACATCAGCAGTCCTTGTATTGGCCTGTAGCTTTGTTACCACAAACTAAAACAATGCGAAAACTTAAACTTGAAGTGCAACTTTCACTTGATGGGTACTTGGCCAACGAAGACGGCCTAACGAATTGGATGATATGGAACTGGGGGTCTGAGTGGAGCTGGGACGATGAGTTAAAGAATTACCATACTGAACTAACGCAATCGGCAGATTGTATTCTACTAAGCCGTAAAATGGCCGTTGAGGGTTTTATTGCCCACTGGAAAAACACAGCCGCTGATATAACTAACCCACAATACACTTTTGCCAACCACATTGTACGTACACAAAAGGTGGTGTTTTCTACCACGCTTTCTAAATCGGATGAGATACCGGGCGGGTGGAAATCCGTTGAGCTTTGCTCATCCGACATTGCTGAGAAAATAAACCACCTTAAAAAGCAAGCGGGAAAGGATATGATTGCTTATGGGGGCGCTTCTTTTATCGCTTCGCTGGTAAAAGAAAATTTGATTGATGAGTATCATTTGCTCATAAACCCGGTTGTTTTGGGCAAGGGTGTTTCGTTCTTCACCGCTATTGAGTGCCCCTTGCCGCTGAGGCTGGTAAGTGCAAAGGCATTTGAGTCTGGGATGGCATTGCTTAACTACCGGCCTTTATAATAATGGCCGCCTATATCGTGCAAGCTGTGTAAAGTGCACAAGAAAACAAACAGCAAGCGTTCAAAAGGTTTGGAGTTGCCGCCCACACTTTATGCGTTACATGCACAGCTCCCCATTTTAAGCCTTTCTAACAAACTCTGATTTTAAGCTCATAGAGCCAAAGCCGTCTATTTTACAATCAATGTTATGGTCGCCGTCAGTCAAGCGTATGTTCTTTACTTTTGTACCTGCTTTTATGGGGTTGGGAGCACCTTTCACAGGTAAATTTTTAATTACAATCACTGCATCACCATCGGCTAAAATAGTACCGTTAGAGTCTTTTACCACCAAGCCTGCTTCTTGGGCTGCTTCTTCTGCAACTCCTGTCGCGTTCCATTCGTGGCCGCACTCCGGACATTCATAAAGGTCATTTCCGTTTAAATATCCGTAGGGAGATTTGCATTGCGGGCAAGGTTTCATTTCGTCTGACATCTTTTTGTATGATTTTAGAGAGTAAGTAATGGTGAGCGTGATGTGTCTTATAAAGACCCAAGCAAAGGTATTAATCCCAATGTGTTTTCGTGTAATGGAGTAAAAGTTCTTTTGCGGCAGTCCAGCTTTTAGTACAAAGGGTGCTTTGTGGTGGCTTACGTTGTAAAATTCCGGCCGGGCAAAACGGGTATCAAACTCATCGTTATTGAGGGGGCGCCCATTAATTTGGTCGCCTAACTATGTAAAATGTCCTGAACATAAAATTCAAGGCATTTGAAAACAACGTCCCGAATGGTTTAAAACCATTCGGGACGTTGTTTTCAATAATTGCTGCGGGTTTTATGCCCGTAGAACTATACCGGTGTAAAACCTCTAGTAAGGTTACCCTTTTATTGCAGATACACTTTGGCAGTGTGGATGGTATTGGCGGTGGTTACTTTAACTACGTAATACCCCGCTGATGCTTCAGAAAGGGTGACGGTTTTAGTTGCTGCTGAAGTTATGGGGGCGGTTTCAGCGGTCATTAACTTGCCCATTATATCAAACACCTCAATAGTATAAGTACCCTCGGCGGCTACACCCACAACTATATTTTTACTGTTACTGCCTACAAATACACTATTGCTTTCAATAGATGTGATATTGGTTGCGGTAGTTGCGGTGCGGTAATGCAATACAAACCTTTGTGCGGGGTTGTTTTTGCTGTGTGCAAAAGTGTAATTTCCGCCGGCTGCTTTGTGTAGCCTGCCTGTAAGTAAATCTTCAAGATATATCTCTATGCCTGCGCTAATGTTTTCTGTGCTAAAGCTCATCGTGTGCTGCCCCTCGGTTTCAGAAACATAAACAACTGGTATGCTAATTCCCGCAGCAGGTATTTCTTTCATCAAGTTAATGGCAGTTTCCTCCCCCCCGGCCAGTGTATATATAGTAGGTACTTGTTTACCGTTTATTATCTTGTTGGCATCCCAGTAATCTTTGCCGTTGTCAGCTTTGGCATCAGTATATATACGGGTTTCATCCCAATCGCCATTGGTATTCGTTACTTTCATAGCTACATAATCAGTAAGGCCGGTTTTGTCAAGGTAGTTTGCGCTGTTTGCAGTTACCCTGTTTGCAGTTGGTAAGGTAAGTGTGCTGCCGTTGCTGTTAATTTCTACCATTATAGCATGAAACGGAGGTACAACACCGTTGGGTAATGAGCCTGTGGATCCGTTATAATCCCTTACTGTTTGTCCGTCATATACATATAGAGTGTTGGCTACTAAATTAGTAATAGCAGTATTGTGCAAGTAATTACTTGGCCAGGGGTTGCGTATAAGGTGATAACCGGTGGTATCTGTAACGGTGCCGGTACGGCTAAGAGCCGGCGTGGTATAATCTGATGGCGAATAAGTACCGGAGAAATCAATCAACGCGTTTGTTGCAAAGTTTTCGCTGAACGCATACACTGAAAACCCTATATCATCCATGCTTTGGGCGGTTGAGGTAATTGCCTGCCATGCTCCGGGATTACCAACACCTGCCAGTGATTCGTCTAATTTAAACGCGTTGATGTATGAAAAATCAGGGGTACCTGTATTGATAACGATGTCATCAGCTAAATCGGCAAGGGTATTTCCGGTGAAGGGAGAACAGAAGGCACGCCATTTACCGCCAGCCCCCGAAGGGATTAAGTACTGTGCTGTTACATTGCCGGTGATGCTGCCTGTACCTGTGGGTGCAATTTGCCCGTATGCTGTGGCGGAAGTAGCTATTAGCAACAGGTGGTTATTGGTGGTAAGTGTGCCCTCTGCGTGGGTTACAACGCCTGCTATCTGCATAGCATTGCCCAAGGCAAGCGAGCTTGATGTGGTGCGATTGAAGGTAAAATTATTCAACACGTTGGTGGTGCCGGGCGTAGTAGCATCCATATAAATGGTGCCCAATGCACCACTGCCGTTTACGATAAGGTTGGATGAGGTTGAGCCAGTGAAACTGCCCAAACCTGCCAAAGTACCACTTAAGGTAAGGGTATTGGCATTTATAGCCATTTTACCATTGATGGTTAATAGTGAAGGAATGGTTACGCTTTGGCCGAGTGATACTACTGATGATGGACCTACGGTGATGTTGGCATTGGCTCCGATGGAGAGTGTGCCTGTTGAGCTAATGGTTTGCGTACCCCCCGTGCCTCCTAATGTGAAAGTGGCGGCTGATGATGGAGCAAACGAGAGGGTTTGGCCGGCAGCTATGTGTATGTTGCCGTTAATACTGCCGCCGCCTGCCTGATTAAATCCTGTGGCGCTGCCGCCTGCTGCGGTAATGGTAAGATTACCGTTAATTACAAAAGGGTCGTTGGCAGTCATTGCATTAACATCGGTTGATGCCGAATTAATCTCAACATTGCCGTATGTGCGATTGCCAAATGAAGGCTGGCCGCTTGATGCCTCAAAAATATAATTACTGCCGTTTTGAAACACAACTGCCGATTGGGGGTCGTTATACCCAAAGGGGTGCAACCCCGATTGGTGGCGATAGGTTGCGCCTGATTGAAAGACGATTGAGTTTAGTCCCCCTACCATGCTACCGTAGGTGTTGCCATCGCCAAAAAGTTTATCATCAAAATCAGTTCCCGCAATTATAGTTCCTGTGGAAGTAACCGTAACGGCACTTGCATCTGCCGCTTGGAAACGATGTTCGTCAGAAGTTCCTAAACCCGTAGCCGTAAACCTCAACACACCGGCAACCATACCGGTTTCCCCACTTGTAATGTTCAATACAAAATCAGCACCGGCAACGGTGTTGGTTACCGTTAGCGAACATCCTTGTGCAATGCTTAAATCTGTACCTGCTATTCCGCCATCAATGGTTAGTATCCTGTTAGATGCGGTTTGAAATGTAGCGTTTACATTATTAGTGAATGATATTTGACCCACAGTTTGGTCAACATCTACTGTTACGGTTGGGTTAGCTTGCACTGAACCGTTAAATACCAACACATCGGTTGCTAAGGGCGTTGTGCGTGAGGGAGACCAACTGGCGGCGGTATTCCAATTACCGCTGGCTACGTTCCAAGTATAAGTGATTGGAGTTGTGGCTTGTGAGCCTGAAGCAGGAGTAGCACTCATGTTGGCACTGTACCCGTTACCGTTTACTGCAAATACTTCAACATGGTAGGTAACACCGGGGGTAAGGTTGGTTACTGATAGGCTTGACGGTAGTGTGTAACCAAAATATACTACTTTACCATTGCCTGAAGTAGGAGAAGTACAGGGCGGGGTAGTTACGGCTGTTACTACATCGGGGGCTGTACTAAAGTTACCGCTAACACTGCTATAGCAAGTATAACGGTCAACAGGGTTATCGGGAGCTGATGCAGCGCGTATCACTACCATGTAGCGGGTTAGGCTGTTTGCACTTGCAAATGAAAGCCCGGAGGCATTAATAGTAAAGGAAGTAGTACCAACACTGCTAAATGCTAATGACCCTGATGAATAGTCAGACTCGTTTAGTTTAATGTCTTTTAAAAAATGAGCGCCACCGCCGGTGTTTGTGCCGTCCCAATTACTAAAATTACGCACCCCGTTGCCACTGGTGCTGCGTATGGTTGCGAAGTCGCCGGTAACAGACCCATTATAATAAATTTCATCAAGGGTAGTATTGGGGCCAAAATCGGTGGATGTGCCGGGAGCATAAGATGAGGAGGCATCAGGTGTATTTGAAGTAATCCAGCCTGAATTTCCCCAATTAATTCCTGATACATAACTATTAGTACCTGAACCGCCACAACCTGCAGCACCATTGCCTGTGCCTGTGTAAGCAATTACCTGTTCACCCGAAGCATTTAATCCTCCGATATTAAAGTTGACGGTGATAACACCATCCGAAGTGTTGGTTTCATTACCATTGGTTGATTGCCAGTTGATGCGCACGAATGTTCCGGCTGGGACATCTGAAAAACCGGAGGCGGGAAAGGTTCCGGTGCCTTCATTAATCCTGAAACGGGCATTGGAGCAAATACCGTTGTCGGTTATTGCAAGGTTATTAAGATTGAGACGAGTCAGCGTAAAAAACTCATAAATTTCACCGTCAGCATCGGCATGGGTAAATATAATATCCCCCGCCGCAGGTGTTGATTGTGCTGTTGAGTTAATTACAGTTAAAATAACAATAAGGAAAGGTAAGATTTGCTTTTTCATAAATTTAAAGAAATACACCGCAAAACTCCCCGCATCATGTTTCCTACTTTGTCCGTTTACTTAAAAAAATAATAAAACCAATGTTAAACATACAAACCATTATTAATAAGCCTATTACATTATAGTTTTAGAAAATTAGTACCTTCTTTAAGTAATTGCTCATTTCTTGTGCTGGTTTTACTGCGCTATTGTTAATAAAGGGTTTTGCAGCCGCACTGAAAAACAGAAAATATTACCGCAACATCATTTACAATTCATTAACCGTGACCTGAAAATGGAAAATTTTTGGTTGTGTTTTGTTTTTGTAGTTGCAAAAAGACAAGTTGACGGAAGGGCTTTTTTTGTTTTAGGATGGCTCTGTGTTACCCTGTATAATTATTGTATTGATGCTGTACCTGTGCAAAACAGAGTGAAGTAAACTAATATGTTACAGCATGGATAATTAACCACCCAAAACAAAACAGATACTTCTATCTGTTTTTTAAATCCATTATCATTATCCAAAAAAATGAACTATTAATGCCAGAACTTGCGAGTGAAAATTTTAATAAATATTAAACACTATTATTTGTATGAACAATTCATTACAGAATGTTGTTGAAGTGCTAATTTCAAACAACACAGGTTTGGCAAGCGATACTTTGTATGTGTATATTACCGATGGTAATAACAATTTTTATAAAGTTGACAGTTCTAATGGCTGGACGGCGGCAATAAACGCTACTGCATGCTGTATAGAAATGCACAAACTGCCCACCAACAAAAATGGCCTGCACTATTTTTACCTAAACACTTCAAACGGAATGACGGGCGGACGGGTATGGTTTGCCTCGTCAAACTCGGCGTTATCACACAATTCAAGCGGGGGTATCGTTCAACCCACTGTGTTTGAAGATTATGTATTTGATTTTGTGGAGTTGGCCATCAACCCTACCGTTGGTACTACCTTAGGCAATGCAAACATTGATACTACTCAGGTTGATTCATTGGGTATTCCTATCACGCTTTTTGTTAACCCGGTAGAAAACGGTTTAACGTTTCCTCCTCCAACTACATTTGCCCCATCCACTACTAACGGCTTCCCCAATGTAATAGGGATAACACCGTGGTTATCGTTAGAAACCATCATTAATAACTTTACAAACAATATCAGCAACTCTGTATTTTCTCCATTTAGTGCCTGCAACTGGAGTAATAACTCGGTTAGCAGATTGGTAGCACCGTTCCATTTAATTAATGATTTTCAAACAGGGGTAACTCCCAACGCACTTGCAACGTTTTTTGATACTGCTATTTATCAGTTCTTTAATTATTACATGACAAATACGCTAACCTTGCAAGACCCGGTTTCGTTAAGTTATTATTCAGGTACTGTAACTACAGTTTCTCAAACGGATATAACAGGCGGTACTTCTACCTACAATGTGTTGCAGTTTAACTGCGGTGGTGAGCTGTTGAACATTTACTTCCCGTATTTTAACACCAATTGCACAGCATTTCCGGGCACACTAAATGCGAGTGTAACGCTTTCACCGCCCCCCAGTTGGTGGACCAGCAACCTTGATACCGCCATGCCTGCAACCGCTATGGCTATGGGCTGTGCCGGTGCATTTGCCGATTCGTCGTTCCAAAGCGGTGTTACTAACACAACACTTTTGGGTAATTTAGAAAACCAAGTGGTGAGCTTAATAAACAGAGGCCTTTCACCCGTTACGGGCAATCTTATCCAGTTTAATGCCGGATTTTCAGCTGCGGATATTACTAATAACCAAGTAAGCATTACTACAGGCTTGCCAAGCGGAGCGGTGTTTGCCCCCGGAATGAGCCTTGTGAAACAGGTTGCGGCACAACCTACCATCGTGGTAGCTGCAAATACGGTTGGCAATAATCCGGTGCAAATAGTAATTACAAGCCCTGTTGATGAGCTTTTACCAGTAAATACCTGCCAGTTTATTTGCGGTACCTTTTACCCCACACCAACCAGTAATGCGGCCAGCTACTCAAACATTTATTCAGGATATTTGCACAATGGGTTAGGAACTGCCCCCGCGCCTTTGCTTAATAATATCGGCTACGGATATGCCTATGACGACCAAGGCGGCTACTCGAACGATATTACTGTAGGCTTTGACAGTAATAACTCGTTAACGTTGGGTGTATTTTTAGGTCCGCTGCAAAATGCCAACTAATAGCTGATTTCTCTGTTCATAGATTAAAGGGACCGCTTTTAAGTAGTCCCTTTTTTATACAGTAATCACCAACTGTACTTTATAACTATTAGTATTTTTTAAAAAATCGGCTAACTATGCCGGCTTTTTTATAACACTCTCAGGTAATTTAGAAACAGATAAAAATATCTGTTTGGCTAAAAAGATAAAAGTATTGTTTTTATTGCTGAGAACTTATCCAATCTTTGCTTTGCACTGATTGCATTTGGCACTCAATGTTAAACTATACGTTTTACCTTAAAAATACTTTTATGCCTGCACCTAACTTTACCATTCAACAAACTGATGCCCAAGAACGCTACACTAATTGGAAAGATAACCAAGGGAACATCATGAATGCGCTGCAAAACCCCACTGCACCGCAACCACCGGGTTTAGAGTATTCACCTGTATTATCAATCAACTCGTTCACTTTTAAGTTGCAAGACCTTTGTGAGTTATTTGAACGAATATATAAATACAACAACCCCGGCAGCACCGCAGTGCTGCATCTGGCCGAGAGTACACTGGCTGCAAACCCTATAAATGCCGTGAGGTTTTACTTAGGGGTAGAGAATTCTCCGGCTAATAATGCTTGTTTGATTGGTGTTGCTGTAACCAATTGCAACGCACCGGGTTTTGGTGGAGCGGATGTAACTAACCTACCCGTTGTAAACGCCCAACCAACTACTGAAACAAGTATTTATGATTTTTCGTACCCCTGCCCCACTACTTGTGCCGACCCCGGCCACAGCATCATGGATTGATTGTTTTTGTAATGCCCTAAAAAGAGACAACTACTTTGCCGGTTATACCGCAGCAGAGTGTTTAACTACAGGCATTTACTGATTATAAAAGGTTTGTATAATGCTTAAATTAATCACTGATATTATACTTTTTAGTTGTTAACCTTTAAAGAATGTCTTTTGTATATATTTGACATTTCAGTTGTACCATCAATAAACATAAAACCCATGAAACCACAAACAAACCCCGGTGACGGCAGCCGTTTTACCATCTCTCTTGACGATGCCCAACAGCGAATAACCAACTGGCAAGGCGATCAATCACTTATCAAAAAGCAACTGACGCAAAACATGCCTTTGTACAATTCACCTGTGTTAAACATCAATGCGTTTACTTTTGATTTGGCGGATGTTTCAGATTTAATCTCACGTATAGGAATGTACAATAACAGCACTCCTCCACCCGCAGAACCTATTAACGCTGTCCGTTTTTACCTTGGTAAAGTTGTAACTCCAACCATGCCGGAACCTCCGTACAGTTGTTTAGTAGCCGTAGGAGTATCAGGGTTTGCGCCTAATGATAATGTGGGCGGCGATGATATTATTGCATTACCATCGGCACATTCTAAACCTCCTACCTTAGAAGAAAGTATTTTTGATTTTTCATACCCTTGCCCTACTACCTGCGCCGACCCCGGTAAAGGGATTATGGATTTGTAATTGCAGTTTTTAACACCTCTATCCGGCATTTATTATGTTTGAGCAACTAAGAAGTATATTTTTTGAGTATGCCAATATCATTTTGTTATTGCCCCTGCTATTAGCCATAATAGGGTTTACAGCATACCCACTTAAATTAAAAATAATTACCGGCTATTTACTACTTGCATTAGTAACTCAAGCATTATCATTTGCCTTTTGGAAACAGCGTATTAATAACTACCCCATATTGCACGTGTACACTGTTATTGAGTATTTACTGTTGCTTTGGTTTTACAGCACTTTGCTCACTGATTTTATACCGCGTGCAGCCTTTTTGACTTTAGCGGTGGCTTTCCCCGTATTTGCAATAATTGATTCGGTATATATTGAGCATATTTATACGTTTAATACTTATGGCCGTTCATTAGAAGCACTAATTTTCATATTTTTAAGCATCAGTTGGTTTGTGAAAATTGTGGCTGAAGACGAAAAAACCCGCCAGTTGGGTAGAGCAATTAATTACATAAACAGCGGGTTTTTAATCTATTTTGCGGGTTCTATAGCTATGTTTTCGTACAGCAGCTATGTGGAGCAAATGACTGTATCGCACCGCATTAATGTTTGGACGATTCATACAATTTTGGCAGTACAGTTATATATACTGATTGCAATAGGACTATGGAAAGCGAGAACCAAATAAAGTTTTACTTTGGCATTATTACCGTAATGCTGGCATTTGTAATTATTACAGGTGGGTTTATACTTGCGGTACTACGCTACCAAAAACGACTGTATTTTAAACAACAAGAACTGCTGCGCCTGGATGCACAGCACAAAAAAGAATTGCTGCAAATAAGTATTGAAACTGCCGAGGCTGAGCGGATGCAAATTGCCAAAGATGTACACGATGAAATAGGCAGCATATTTTCTACCCTTTCGCTTTCTATTAACCAATTAAACGGGGCTGATGGTTTAAACGCACAACACTTGCAAACGGGTAAACATTTGATACAATCAGGTATTGACAGTGTAAGGCGCATATCGCACAATATTGTGCCTTTTGAGCTGGAGTTACTGGGCTTGGAACAAACGATTGAAAACTATTTTGACCGATTAACTTCGGTATCGGGTATTGAGGTGGATTTTGAAAATACTGCCCCGCTTGAAACCCTTGTTCCCACTGCTGCGCTTGCCCTATACCGTATTGTGCAGGAGTTAAGCTCAAACTGTATCAAATACGCCAAGGCCAAAACCATACGCCTGCATATTACTACTGAAAACGGTTTGCTTATACTTTCCTATAAGGACGATGGTGTAGGTACTGAATTAATAAGTAGCCGTGGCATTGGGCTTAAGAATATTGAGAGCAGGGCCATTGTGATGAACGGAGAAGTTAACTTTGCTTCGGCACCGGGTGAAGGTTTTGCTTGCACGGTTGCTATACCATTAACTAATAATACTGTTGTATGATAAATATTGCGTTTGCCGAAGACCAAGTGCTTTTTCGGAAAGGGATGATTTCTTTACTCAAAACTTTTGAGGATATAAAAGTGTGTATTGAGGCTGAAAACGGCGAGGATTTATTAAATAAGATGAGTACCGCACAAGAGCCTGTACACGTTGCCTTGATTGATATTAATATGCCGGTGATGAACGGGATTGAAACCCTGAAACAAATGCGCCTGTTGCACCCGGCAGTAAAGAATATAATTTTGACGGTACACGAGGAGGATAAATTCATCCATAAGCTGATTGAGGAGGGGGCTAACGCTTACCTTGCCAAAAACGCTGACCCCGAAGAGGTGAAACGGGCGATACAGGCGGTTACTACACACGATTATTATTTTAATGAGAAAACCATTGGGGTAATGCGCAGCTTTAATAGCGGCAAAAAACAAAAAGGTACGCTGCAAAATGTGGAAGACATTACTACACGCGAGAAAGAGATTTTGCAATATATATGCCGCGAATACACCAGCCCCGAGATTGCCGAAAAGCTGTTTATTACTGAAAGTACAGTTAATGGCCACCGTAATAATTTGCTGGCAAAAACAGGCGCACGCAACACGGCCGGTTTAGTGTTGTTTGCCATCAAGAATAATTTGTTTGATATTGATTTTAGATAAATTTAACAACCTTCACATTTGCTATAAAGCCACAAAGGCACTAAGTATACAAATACTTAGTGCCTTTGTGGCTTTAATATCCTGATAACAGGCTACATTATTTAATTTTTACTTAGCCGTCTGCGTTGTAAACACTTGTTGTAAAAACTGTTTAGCGGTAACGGGTTTGCGGCCTGTAAGTGTTTCAAAATCAGTAGAGGTTTTAGCAAATTCTTCTTGCTTTATAGCCTCAGCAAACCCGGCTGAGATATGCACCAGTTCAGTAGGAACACCCGCTCCTGTTAGTGTATTTATAAACTCATCTTTTGCCGGCGAAACATACCCAACGGGTTTACCGCTTATTTCAGCAATAATGGCCGCTATATCTCCAAACGAAACAGCCGCATCGCCGGCAATATCATAGGTTTTATTCTCGTGCCCGTTGGTAGCCAATATAGCTGCACAAGCTGCCGCCATATCATCACGCAACATCATCGCTGCTTTTCCATCTCCGGCGGGGAAATAAATACCGGTTTCAAGTACATTGTTACCAATAAACATGGGCAAAATATCCATGTAAATATTGTTTAGCAGAATAGTGTATGCCAAGCCTGATTGGCGTAACCATGCCTCGGTTTTGATGTGTGCTTCAGCCACAGGTGCGATGGGAGAATCAGGCCCTTCGTTCTTGCGCTGAAAGCTGGTGTACACCACATGCTTCACTCCCGCTTCTTTGGCTGCTTTCACCACATTTTCGTGTTGTTGGATACGACGACCGACATCACTCCCCGATACAAACAGGACTTTATCAATACCCGCAAAAGCTGCTGTTAATGACGCGTAATTATCATAATCGCCTACACGTATCTCCACTCCTTTTTGTTTCAACTCTTCAGCTTTGGCAGCATCGCGCACCAAGGCCACAATATTTGCAGCATCAGTTTTTTCAAGCAAATAGTTAATGGTAGCCTTGCCTAAATGGCCGCTGGCACCCGTGATTAAAATCTTACTCATATTAGTTTTATTTTTATTGATTACGTTTTGGTAACTAAAATTAAGTTACTTACTTTTGGTAAGTCAAAGGTAAAAAGTAAGTATTGTGCAAACAATAAGGCACTAACTTGTAATTGACTTACTTTGGGGTAACTAATACTGATAATGAGATGAAAAAAGTTGATTATTATTTAGAAAAAGACGGCGATATACAAAGTTGCCCTGTGCGCTCGGTGATGGACAGGTTGGGCGACAAATGGTCGATATTAGTGGTGTTGATATTGGGCGACGGTGAACCCAAGCGTTTTAATGAGTTGCACAAAGAGATTGGCGATATTTCGCAAAAGATGCTTACAGTGACGTTGCGCGTGCTGGAGGCTGACGGGTTGGTAAAACGTGTTGTGTATGCAGAAGTGCCGCCGCGTGTAGAATACACAATTACCCCAATGGGCAAAAGCCTTGTGCCCCATATTGATGGGTTGGCATCGTGGGCAGTGGCAAATATGCCTGCCATAAAAAAATCAAGGCAACAGTTTCAGAAAAGGAGCATTGCTGCGCCTACCGTTTAACAGAAGTGAGCTACATAAGTTGGTAAATCACTTTCGCTCTTTCAAATAGCCTTGGTATTCTGCTGATTCTTTAAAATCAGGAAAATCATCAGCGCTAAAGAATTCAAGCGGGTTTTGGCCGGTTGCTTTTTCCCATTTTTTAAGCGTTTCAACCGCTAATGGGTATTTGCCATTGGCAACCAACAGTGACACATAGGTTGGGTAAGCGTCTGCATTTTTGGGGAAATTGGTCAAAAACCTTTTCAAGCTGGCTTCAGCTTTTTCGTAATCATCCAAATACGTGTAAATATTTCCTCTGTATTGCTCAAGGTAGCTGTCACCACCAACCAAACTATCCGTTTTGTTAATGCAGATAAGAGCTTTTTCATAATCCTCATCTAAAAAATACCGATCCATTAGCATCATGTTCAATCCCGGCTCATCAGGATACAACGTAAAGTATTCATCAAGTGCTAATTTGTATTCTTCTAAACTTACTTGCTGTGCTGCGGCTACTCTAAAACCTAAAAATACTTTTTGCTTTTTAATATGAACAGGTAGCTTGTTATATTCCTCCAGCACTTTTATATTTTTACCTTCATTCTTAGCCTTTGTCATGGCTTTAATTGTCTTAATTATTATCTCCCCTTCTTTATCCAAAGCACCAAAACCATCGGGCATTGCAGCAATCATTATATTTCCGATTACGTTTGATATATAATCAACAAGTGTATAGGTATATAAATCAGCTACTTTTACCTCCCCCTTTTTATTCTTAAATATTGAGAAATCAAAGTAATTGAACCCGCCGGAAGCAATTTCTGCCCTGAAAAGTATGCTGTATTTTCCTCCGTTATCTTTTATACGCAAAAAATTAAATGTTGTGGTTTGTTCAGCAATCCGTGCAAACAGCCCCGCTTCTGCCAAACCTTCTTTTAAACCCGCTGCAAAAGACGCTTTTTCATCTTTGGTTAATTTTAAACCTTTTGCGGCTCTTTCGGCCAGTTCATCCGCATCAAAAAACGAAGTTTCAATTTTTTGCCACTGGCCAGCTTTTGCCAGTGAATCAATCTTATTGCCCAATTTTTGGGCTTCGATAAACGACACTTTGCCTTGTGCATTTACTTGCAGGCTTACAAACAATAGAACTATGCTAGCCAGTACGGCTAAAGGGCTACGGGTATTCATACAGCAATACTATGGTTTATTTGTTAATTTTTGATTTGAAAAACGATAGAAACACTACTACTATACAACCACAAAGGCGCAAAGACACACTAATTTAGTGTCTTTACGCCTTTGTTAATGGCTGCTTGTTGAAATGGATTATTTCTTGGGTTTGTAATACAAATTAAACAAAGGAATATCCCACACAAGAGATACCTGATAGCGCCAGCTATTTTCTGTATAGGTAGCACCCGAAGCCGAAATGGTTTGCAGGGGAGGTGTTTTTTGTATGCCCCCCATTAGGGTTAGCGGCGTGTTGAACAATCTATTAAAGCCCAACATGATACCGGGTGCAAATATGTTTGACAGTTTTACGGCCGGTAATGTTGCTGTTGAGGTATCGTTCAATCGGTATGCGCCAAATGCACCAATATCTACTATAGGTACAAATACCGAAATAGCTCCTAATACTTTGTTGCTACCCAAACCAAATGAGAAATTAGGGCCAACGGGCAAACTAAGTCCTGCTGATTTTTTAGCGCTATCGGTTTGGTCGGTTTTCCAAGCATAAAACCCGCCAATATATGAATTAAGGGTGAGCAAGCGGGCAGTTTTAGCCTTCATGGAACTACTACCGCTGGGTAATATATAAGTTTCCAATACGGCCGCCATTTGCTGCGATGTTTGGGCCTCAACCATGGCAGCCATAAACGTACCGTAACGCAATAATAGCTGTACAACGGGTTTTGACATTACAGCCCCGTTGCTGTCTATAATATTTATAGTGGCTACCAAATTGGTAATGGCTCCTGTATAGTTACCCTCATTCACATTTAAATAAATATTGCCCAAGTTTTGGCTCACCGCGTAGTATTGATTAATACGGTTATCAATGTTTAAATGAAAGATGGTATCTACGCTGGTGGCAAGGGTTTTAATTAACGAGGTGTACGACTCGTAATAATCATAGTACTTGTTATATCCTTTGAGTGAAGTATCGGCTTTGTATTGGGCCACAAGCTCTTCTACGTCATTTACAGCAGATGAAACCAGTACTACCATATCGGCAATCTTATTCAACTGGTTATTTACGCCCAACGTATTTAATTCGGTTTGCAGGGTTTTGCCGCCACCCAATTCAATTTTTGCCGAGGTTTGATATAACAGCCCCACATAAATACGCAAGGCCGCAGGGTTGTTTACCAGTTTTTTCACACTGTCCATGCCTACCCATGCACCTTCAACTGCGTTTACTGAGTTTTGCAACGATTTTGCTATCAACCCAACGGTCTTAAACAAGCCGTCGATGCCTTTTGAGCCTGAGCCTGCTGCATCAGCTATACCTGATATTACAGCCGCGGGCGATTTATCATGCGATACCAGCTTTGAAGTTATTAAGGCTGCGCCAACAACGGCTGCCACTTCGGGAGCTTTGTTTAAATACTCTTTAAATTTTGGTGAGTTTAAAAGCGTTTCAACCTTTTGATACAAGTTTCTGTAGTCGGTATTAAAGGCTTGGCGCAATGCCGGAATGTATGACTCGTAATCGTAAATATCCCGGTTAATAGTAGAAAGCAACATGTAGGTGTTGGGGAACAATGTTTTTAACTCAGGGGTTTTGCTCAATTGTTCTTCAAACTCTTCAAAAAACTGTTGGTTCAGTTCGGTTTTCAATCGGTTCACCACTACAATAGCCAACGCATCGGCAAGGTTAGTAACGTTGAGGCCGCCTACATAGTTTAGCGCATCCCCAACAAAAGCTTGGCCGGTTGCCGCCGCAGTTTGCCAGTTAAAAGCATCGCCGCCACCGCTGATGGTTAAAAAAGGATTATCGGTAAAGGCGTCGCGTAAATCGCTTTTTAAATTGTTTACATCTGATTGGTAATACTTATCAAGGATTGTAAACACACTGTCGTCTGAACGTTTAAGGGCAACCTGACCTGCATCAATGGATGCCACCGAACGGGAAAGCCGCAAAGCGTCCTCAACCATCGACTGGGAAAAGACCGTCAATGCTGTTAAACATGCAACTAAAAGCGTTAGAGTTTTTTTCATAATTAAGTGGTTTTATAGATAGTTATTTCAGTGCTGCTCGGAGCCACTATGGTTGAAATATTTGCGGCAATTTCTTTTATACGGCCCAGTACGTACTCTCTTTTTGTTTTACCTACGGGAGTAGTTTCTGTAGCTAATATGGATGCCGCTATACTACTGACAAGGCCTGTGTATGCACTTGTGCTGCTTGTGGTGGCGGTAAAACTTCCGTCAATTGCGGCGGCTTGCAGGTTTGCATTGTAAAACAACAAATCAACACGCGGGTTAACTGTTTTACCTATATCTTCGGCCAACAGGGTGCCCACACTTATTACATTACTATTTACGGCAGGATAATTTATCACATTACCGAATACTTTATCCCTATCGCCCGCCGCGGCAACAATTACAATACCTGTGGCTGCCAACTTATTAATTTTGGCTTCAATGGTTTCGTTATGGGTATAATTCACCTCGTTGTATTGTTTTTTGCTAATATCAAGGCTAAGGTTGATTATATCGGGTTTCACCTGCGGTAATAACTCAATTACTTTATCAAGGCCTTGTGCAAGATTTTGACCGGTAGAAATATTATCGTCGGTTAACACCTTTATAGAAATAATATCTGCCGCAGGCGCGGTGCCGGCCATTAGTCCGGCCATTGCTGTGCCATGGCCGTGCTTATCTGTAATTGCAAGAGGAGGCACAGCGTATGCAAGGTTTTGGTGTTTATTAAATACTGATTTTAAAAACGGATGTGTGGGGCTAATGCCTGTATCTAATAACGCTATGGTTACACCTTTGCCTTTGCTGTCTTTCCATGCTTGCGGCATATTTACAATGCGGTTTGCATAGTTAGTAAGCGCATTATAGTTTGTTGCCCCGCTCCAAAAGAAGTTTCCATCGGTGCTTTTGAGCCATGTATCTACGCCTTCTATCATCTGGCCTTGCAGCACTTCGGCTACTTCAATCACATCGCCGGGGGCTAAATAACCGCTTTTATTATCGGGCAGGGTTTGCGGGGTGTTTAGCCTGCGGTTAAGGTATGTGGTTACAGTTACTTTCATGGTTTATGCTTTGGGGTTAACTGCTTCGCCCGTTGTTGCCTTGGCTTTTGATGACTCGGCTGTTGATATGCCCGAACGCAAACGTATGAACTTATTTAATAAATCAAACCAAAAAGGGGCACCTAATGAAATGGCAAAGGCCGTGAGTACCCACCCTAAAAAACGCAACCACCAACTTGCTTGCCCCATTGCCCCAAAAAATTTACCGATTGTAAATTGCTGACAGTGCTTAACTTTTTCGTCAATTACCGCTATCTCTGTTTTTAAAGTCTTTGCCGAATCAAGCAGTTTTATTTTTGCCGCTTTTTTACTGCTATCGGTTTGCAACGTACTGTCGGTATCAATCTTTTTAACCTTTACATCTATTGAGTCTAGCAGCCTTTTTTTATTGGCTCTTTCTACCAATGCTGTATCAACTTTTTTGCGGCATTTGCCATAGCACCACATCCATTCGTCATCCCACCCGTTGCCTAATATTTTTTGTGAGGCTGCAATATCCTGTTTGGTTTGCTTAATTACCTCACCCGATATGCTATCGCCAATTTCTTTGCCTTCATAGTTCTTTTGCACGGCAATGGCCAACTCTACCATATTTTGTCTGGCTTCTCTATTGGTAGATAAGAAACTTGCAATTTTAAGGGTGTCCACATTAAACGCTATGGCTATCATCATACCAATGCCAAACAACCACACCTGTATGTTACGCTTGTACCATACGGTGGTTTGTTTCATCATATCATCGTACCAGGTTTGCAACGATTTTTTAAACTTATCAATATCGTTGTTGGCATTTATTAATAACCGTTTCAGGTAATATGCGGTTTCTTCTTCTATTAAAACCGGCGCATTACTTACACTTGCAGTAATATTTATCCCTTTTTGATTATTGGCTGTAGCCAACTGTTGACCTGTTGAAAGTGTATTTTCTATTACTTTGGCAGGGTTTGAAGTTCCATCGTAACTATCGCCAAGCAAAGTATCGGTTATTACTTCGGCGAATTTTTCAGAGGTTATGTTATCGGGTAATCGGTGCCATTGCCCCTCCCCTAAATATTTTATACCCGGATGATTGTAAAAAGCCTCAGCCAAGGTGCCGCTATGGCTACGGCTGTTAAAGGCGGCTATGCTTGCCACACGACTTGCTAATCCTTTGACTGACAACTTATTTACCTTTGTTTCATCGGTTAGCATTTGTACAATGGCTCTTTTAAGGTTCCGAGCCCTGAAGCCCAGCCAAGTAGAAATACCTTCTTGAACTATTGTGGTTAAAAGGCTATACAATAAATAAACAAGTATTAGCCCAACTGTAACATCAATTGCAATTAACATACTCTTAGTTTTTAGGGTTACATTTTAATTAACTATTATGCTATGCAAGTTATATGTATTAGTTATTGGGTATGTATGGATTAATACGTAAATGAGGTAACAAAAAATCCTGATTCTATCCATTTACTGCGCCACACCGGCCAAAGGGTTTGCAAGCCTTCCCACTCAATATTGTTTTGTACGGCAAACTGTTGCAAGGCTTGGGTTACAGGTTGCGGGTATTGCTGCAAATACGTTAGAAATTTATGTTGGAGGGGATTGAGGTGAAACAGCCCTATCTGATAGTCTTTGCGGGTTACAGCCAAATAACTGTCAGATGGGAAGGGCAATGACGGATTTTCGCTTTTGTGTACTGCTAGCAAATACTGGGCAGTGGGGAAACGAAAACTGAAAAGATGAAACAAGGGTGCAAGTTTCAGGTCATTATCATTGGTGATATCGGTAGCATACTGAATGCCTTCCGGCGATTCTTCGTCAAAAATTTGCACCAATGCGTATTCTAATTGCGCCAGTTCTATCATAAAATCGGGCCAATCTTCGCGCTCACTTTCGGGGGCGGTTGCATCGGGACGGGTTTGCTGTAAAAAGGCGGCAAAGCGTTTGCCCAAATCAGCAAGGGTATAACTTACAGAGGGGTATTGTTGCAAGTATTCATCGGCAAATGCCTGAAACAATTCCTCGCCCAAAGCGTACTGCAATCCTCTGAATTGGCCTGCCATGCAATCGCGCAAGCGGGCAAGGTAGCCGCGTTGGTAAATGGCCAATCGCTGCCTGCCGTTAAGGCGTGATGAAGGGGCAATAATGTTTTCTATATCGCCTTGCAGGTGTTGGGGCAGCAATTCTGAAGGATGGCCGCCGGGGTTGCCCAACGGGTTCACCAATACAGTTTGCATCCATTGCTGTACAAGGCTAAGGGGGATATTTTTATCAGCTTCTTCTGCGGTCATTCAGTACTTACAATTTCGGGAACCATAAAGCTCAGGGGATTTGAAACCGTTTGAGGTTCAGCCGCCCCTGCTGCTGTTTTTATAAAGCCTTCAGGCAAGCCGTTCATAAATTGTTTGGCTTTCAATAATTCGGCGTGGTATTCATCAAACGGCGGAATGTTACTATCCCACTCCAGCAATAACGATGTGCCGCCCGTGCGTTGCCACGCAAGGCTAAACAACTCCCACACGCCGGGTATTACCTGCCTGTCGTGGGTATCAATAATGTGTGTGCCGCAGTATTGATGGCCTGCTAAGTGCATTTGCACAATACGGTCGTGGGGCAGGTTTTCAATGTATTCAACCGCATCCATATCGTTGTTATAGCAGGTAACGTAAACGTTGTTCACATCCAGCAGCAACCCGCAACCGGTTTCATCGGTAAGGGCGGTTAAAAATTCCCACTCGGGTATATTTGAGTGCTTAAACGCCAGATAGGTACTGGGATTTTCAAGCACCAACGGACGCTCAAGGTAGTCTTGAACTATTTTTATACGGTCGGATATGTGTTTTAAACTTTCAAAGGTAAGGGGCACGGGCAACAGGTCGTGGGTATTTACTCCCAGCACTCCCGTCCAGCAAAGATGGTCGCTAATCCAAGCGGGATTCACCTCGGCTGCCAGCTTTTTCAATTTCCCCAAATAGTCAAAATCAACAGGGTCGGTGCTACCAATGGATAACGAAACCCCGTGCATGGCAATTGGATAACGCTCTGCTACCTGCCGCAAAATGTGGCGTGGACGTCCGCCGGTATCCATAAAATTTTCTGAAATAATTTCAAACCAATCAACGGCGGGCCAATGCTCGGTAATGTGGTTAAAATGTATGTTGCGTAAACCCAAGCCCAACCCTATATTGGGCAACCGGCTCAGCATTTGTGCATACTCTTGGGTTGTTTTCATGGTAATTAAACACTCTTTTGCGCCTGCAATTTCAATCTCTTCCTTTTTTAATAATTATATAAGCAAGGCGGGGTTACCCGCCTTGCTTACCAAACTTTAGGTTATTTATTTTTACAGCTAATCCTGTTTTAAAACAATGCGTTGATTATGATTATACGTTAGGACTGGTTTTGCACACATTGGCATCGGTGTTGGCACTTTCTGCCTTGCTGCCGCACAATACGCTGCACTTGCTTTCTTTCAAGCCAAAGGTGCAGTTCATATCACCACTGCTGCCACAAGCGTCGTAAGGGCCAAGGCTTTTCAGCCACCACGATGGAGGACCATCAGGAAAGCGCGGAGTACCAAATTCACGACCTTCTTTGGTTAAGCGTTCTTCAAACAGTTTGCGAGCAAGTTTCCAAACACTCTGTCCGGTATTGGTGCCCTGTGTGCTGATACGTTCGGCTTGTATTGGGGTTGCGCAACTGCCTTTCCATGCGCAATCATTTGCTGCCGGTTTATCTTGCTCTTCGGCACTGCCGTATAAACCGCAACCGCCTTGTCCCCTGCAATTGTTAAGGGTATGGCAAACGTGCGTGGTGGTGGCGCAAAAGCCTGTACCCGCGCAGTTATTGGTGCCAAAGCGGTCGTGGCCTTGGCAGGCGTTTAAGCCCATACATGCGTGCAACTCTAACGGTACAAAAGTGGTGCTTGATGTTGTTGACGGTGTTGTTGACGAACTGCCGCAGCCATTACTACCACTGCTGCCGCAACCGTTGCTATAATATATCCTGTTAATCATGGGTGTATATTTATTTTTAGCGTTGATAATGGATTAAAAACTAACGGGTTCACCTGCAATACTGCTCATATCAGGCAAGGTAGCAAAACGGCCGGGCAGGCTGCTTGGCGGATTAAGGCTGCTTGGTATGGCGTTGTACAAGGCTATAATCTGCGATTTTGCTGTAGATTCAGGCGAAAACTCGTAGTTCTCAAAAGTGGGGGCGGCATAGTTGCCATCGGGTAGGGTGAGGCTGGTAATAAAATCGCACAGGGTGCTAAGCATAAACACCATACCCTTGTGAATACCAAAGTTAAATATCTCGCTTTGTTGGGGCATAGGGTTGCGGTAGCAAGCCTCCATCATCATATACATGTAGGTGTAAACAGCATTCAGCAAGTTTGATACAGTTTGTATATCGGCAGGATAATGTTCGGTTTTGGGATTTAAGGGGTACGGTTTTACGAAGTATTTTACATCATCGGCAAAGTTTGGAAACTCAGCATGCAAATCAACAAACTTGCGGTAATGCGATTCTTCGTCGTGCATTTTATCGTCGGTGGTATGATCGTCGGCAATAGTACCCTCGCCTTGGTGCACAATAGTTTCAATGGCTTTGCGGGCAGCCGCATTACTGTCTATTATTACCAAATCGCCGCTATCATCTGCATTAGTAAACTTAGGTTTGTGGTATTTATCGTAATACAGTGTATCTACGTTGTTATGGGTATAGTAATTATTACCGGGGCCTAACTGGGGCTGACCTGCAAACTTTTCATAATCCTCGGGCTTAATGTTTGCCTCAATATAATCCAAAATGCTTTGGTAAAACTGTCCGATTGATACCCAATGGTCGGGGATTTCGTTGCTATTCGGCACACCGCCGGGGCTTTCAATTTGTATGAACTGCTCCAATTGCTCGGCTGAAAACGGTGCTAAACTGATACTAAGTTCAGGAAAACGACCGGGCAAGTTAGTAGGCCAGTTGGTAGGGGAAATACCCACCAAATCAGGCATACCTATAAGGGCACGGTGCAGGTTGGATGCCAATGCCATGTGCAGCATTTCTTCAATCACTACACTCATAATGGTGGCGCCTGCTTTGTTGGCAAACACCATTATTTCAGCTGATTTTTCGAGGGCTGTTTTTGCTGCAATGGCAGCGGGCAAGCCTTCATCAATGTATTTATTGGTGTAATCGGCTTGAATTTGGTCTTGATTAGGGGTGCGGATAATTGAATAGTAGGTGTACAGGTAAATAGGAATGGTTGACATCTCAATGTCGATGGCCTCCTGCAATGCATGGGCAAGCGACTGTTGGTCCTTTGCCAGGGTTAAAAATCTTTTCATAGGTTTAGTTAAGGTTGCTACCGATGATGAAAACTGATAGTATTTTCAAGGGTTATGCAGTGATTATCATTGATAGTTTACAGTTAATTAGTTAGCATCGAAGTACATAAATTAATAACCAAAAAGCAACGGAAACAATTATTTATAACCATTCTAAATTGTTGTTTTCAAAAGGCAGAAAATTTTTGTTTGTTGGGTATGAAATTTATATCGTAATATTGCAATATAGTAGTAAAGCGATGGGAGCCACAAAAACAGACTATTTTACCAACAGACAGAACCAATTGGCCGCTTTGGCAAAGGCATTAGCGCATCCGGCACGCATTGCCATTTTGGATTATTTGCTTAAAGTGGATGCCTGTGTTTGCGGTGATATTGTTAATGAATTGCCCCTTGCACAGCCAACTGTTTCGCAACATCTGAAAGAACTTAAAACTGCCGGCCTTATTAAAGGCAGTATTGAGGGCAACAGTATTTGCTATTGCATAAACGAAAAGGCATTGGGGCAATTGCAGGAGTTTTTTAATGCAATTACCGCCCATGAGGATATAAAGAATAAATGCTGCTAATAACAACAACTATATGAGATTATCGGACGTGAAAAAACACCTTAGCACAATGGATACGCTTTCTTTTGTGCTTGAAAACGGGGAACAGGTGCCTGCCCATTTCCACATTACAGAGGTGGGATTAATTACTAAACGTTTTATTGACTGCGGTAATACGGTGCGCAATGAAACGGTGGTGAGTATGCAACTATGGGATGCTAATGATTACGACCACAGGCTTGCCCCTGAGAAACTACTGAAGATTATTGCCTCATCAGAAAGGATACTGGGCATTGAAGACCAAGAGGTAGAGGTGGAATACCAAGGACAAACAATTGGCAAATACGGCATTGATTTTAACGGTACCCGATTTGTACTTACCAATAAAAAAACAGCTTGCCTTGCCGAAGACCAATGCGGAGTGCCTGTGGTGAAAAAGAAAATTGCTTTGAGTGAATTGCAATGTTGCCCGCCGGGAGGGGGCTGTTGCTAATGAAAGAGTTTATAAAAAAATATAAGAAGCCCATACTTATTACTGCCACTTTACTTATACTAAATGTGGTGTATGGGTTTGATGCTCGATTTACTATAATAAATATTGTTTGGCTTTTTGTTTAATGGTTGTATGAAGAAAGTATTGGTTTTATGCACGGGCAACAGTTGCCGCAGCCAAATTGCCGAAGGTTATTTAAGGCATTTTGCAGGAAGTACTGCCCAAATATATAGCGCAGGTATTGAGACCCACGGGGTGAATCCAAGGGCAATAGCTACTATGCTTGAAGACGGTATTGACATATCTGGGCACACCTCTAATAATGTGGATGAGTATGCTGATATTGATTTTGATTACGTGATTACGGTGTGTGATAATGCAAAGGAAAGCTGCCCGATTTTTCCGGGCAAGGCTAAGAAGTTTCACCACAATTTCCCCGACCCTGCAAAGGCAAAAGGTAGCGAGGATGAAATTGCTGCGGAGTTTAGACAGGTACGCCAACAAATTAAGGAGTATATGCAGCAATTTGCGGCTACGTATTTAGCGTAAAGCACTGTAAAGGGGGCAACCCTTTTGTTACAAGGGCACTAAGGAACAAGATAAAAGTTGTGCCTTGGTGCCCTTGCTCAGTATAAAATAACTACCCTGCAAGCGCTATGCTTTGGGCCATGTAAAGTAAAAGTGTGCGCCTTGGCCTTTGGCTGATTCAACCCACACCTTCCCGTCTTTTTCTTCAACAATCTTTTTCACAATGGCAAGCCCTACGCCCGTTCCCTCTACTTTATCGCGGGCTTCAAGAGTTTGGAAAATCACAAATATTTTATCGTGATATTCGGGCTCAATGCCCTGCCCGTTATCAGCCACTTCAAACTTATACCATGCGCCTTCGTCGTAGCAATTAATGTCAATGGTAGGCTTCGGATTGCTTCCGTTGTACTTAATGGCGTTGCTGATAAGGTTAGAAAATACCTGCTCAAGGGCAATCCGTTCTGTATTAAGCACGGGGAATTTGCCGTGCAGGCTAATTTTGTAGTGCGTGGGTGGCGACAACATCTCCAAAATACTGTTCACCAGTATGGTAACATCTACTTTTGAAGGGGTTACTTTTATGCGGCCCGCACGCGAATAACTTAAAATACCGTTAATTAAATCTTCGAGCCTGCTTACGCGCCCGCGCAACAGTTGAAACTGGCGGGCGGTTTCGCCTGCCAGTTTACCTTCAAGGTCCTCCTCAATCCACATACTTAAATTGTTGATGGCCCGCAAGGGTGCTTTCAAGTCGTGCGAAACAATGTAGGCAAATTGGTCAAGCTCTTTATTTATTCGTTCCAAATCCCCTGTGTACTCTTTCAAGCGGCGTTCGGCCTCTTTTTCTTTACTGATATCCTGAAACACCCCTTTCAAAATAGGCACCCTGCCATGTTCTATCACCGGTACCCCTTTGGTTTTTACGTCCAGTAAATTTCCTTTGGCTGTAATTACCTGCGACTCGATATCGAAAGGAGTTTTGTTGTGTAAGGCCTCTTTTACAGCTTCAATAATAGCTTCGCGGGTTTCTTCGGTATAAAACAGGTGCACATTATTAAGCGTGGGGGCAAACGTTTCGTCCACCTCATGTATAGTTCTCATCTCCCTGCTCCATGTTACCTCGCGGGTTTTCATGTCAATTTCCCAACTTCCAACGCGGGCAATGTGTTGGGCTTCTTCCAGCTCGGCTTGCGATTTTAGTATCCGTTGCTCGGCCAGTTTACTCTCTGTCACATCAAAATTCACCCCAATCATACGGATGGGTTTTCCGATTGCGTTTCTGTACAGTTTAGATATGGCAGCCACGTATTTAATCTCTCCATCCCCGCCTAACACCCTAAATGTGTCAGTGTAATCACCTTGCGTACCGCTTATGGTGTCTTGAACACTATCAAACACCCGTTGTTTATCCTCGGGGTGTAGTGTTTTATCAAACGCATCGTAATCTCCCCCAAAATCATTAGGGTTAAGATTAAATAGCGAGTACATTTCTTTGTCCCACAGCAACGCACCGGTTTCCAAATTCCAATCCCAAATACCCAGCTTGGCTGCATTAATAGCCAATGATAAACGCTCTTGGCTTTCTTTTAGCTTTTCTTCGGCCATTTTGCGTTCGGTAATGTCTAACCCAAAACCTATCACATTCTGTAATTCGCCTTTATCATTCAACAACGGCGACATACGGCGCAATACCCAAATACGGCCTTGGGGAGTATCTATGGGTTCTTCAAACTCTATCTGCTGTCTGGAGTAAGCAACTTTGTTAAATATGGCTCTGCGGTTGTGGGCTATGGCTTTATCACGCCCGTATTGTTCGCAATAATCGTAATCGTCTTTGCCTATCACAAAGGCCCTTTTCTCAGGGTCGCGTATGGCCACTTCGTTTGCGAACAAGTAACGGTGCTTATTGTCAAACACCACAATATCAGTAGGTATGCGGTTTAGTATTACTTCGTAAAAATCTTGTAATCGTTTGTTTTTTTCTTCGGCCTCTTTGCGCTCTGTAATATCGCGTGAGTTGATTACAATGCCGTTTATTCCGGGGGTATTTAGCAAGTTACTGCCAATACTTTCAACATTTACCCAGCTGCCGTTGCGATGCCTAAGCCTAAACTCAATAGGGTCTGATACGCCACCTCGCTCTATGCCTTTGGCCAGCTCAACACTTGCTTTGTCAACATCATCAGGATGTATAAACTCAAAAATGCTTTTACCTATTACTTCCTCTTCGATATAGTTAAAAGTTCGGTAAAACGAGGGGCTCTCATAAATGGTATGCCCCCCTGCATCAATAATAGTGGTAATATCGTTACTGTTTTGCACTAACAACCTAAAGCGGGTTTCGCTTTCAGTAAGCCTTTGTTCAGCCTCTACCTTTTCGGTTATATCAGTAATAATCCCTTGAAAGTGTATTGCCTTCGACCGTTTTACATCCCACTCAATACTGTTGTCAGAGTCAATCCAATGGTAATTGCCTTGGCTATCGCGCATCCTAAACCGCAGGCTTACCCTCACTGCCTTTTCTTTAAATGATTGTAATACCTTTTGTATGGTAGGTTTCACATCATCGGGGTGCACAAATTCTGTAAAAGCTACATTGTTTTGAATCCACACTTGCGCATCGTACCCCAATTGCGAAACATTTTCAGTGATGTACTCAATGTTTAGTTTAAAGTTGGGTTTCCACCGCACCAGTATAGATGGACTGTTTTTTACGATTAGCGCAGCAATTTTTTCTTTTTCTTCTGCCTCTTTTATTGCAGTAATATCGGTGTGGGTACCAATAAACCGCCTGCGCTTGTGGCCTTTTATGTCTATGCTTTCAATTATCTTTCCCCTGTCAAGTATCCATTTGTAACTGCCGTTTTTGCACAGTAGCCTATGCTCGCTGCTGTAATATGGAGTACTGCCTTTTATATGAGCGTTTACTTTTTCATAAGTGGCTTCCAAATCATCAGGATGTACTCTTTTTTCCCACTCGGCAAGTTCGTTGGGCAGCTCGTGGTCGGCATATCCAAGCATTTTTTTCCAAGTCTCACTAAAAAACACCTCGTTGGTTTCAAGGTTCCAATCCCACATCCCGTCTTCATTGCCGCTAAGTGCATACTTCCAGCGTTCTTCGCTTACGCGTAACTCCTCATCAATACGTTTCTTTTCGGTAATGTCGTTTTGCAATACAATAAAACCGGTTAGCACCTCATCATCATCAAACATCGGAGTGATGCTCATTGCTGCCCAATACCCCTCACCCGATTTCTTAAATGCGTGTATTTCATCATCAAAAGACTTGCCCATGGCAATGGCTTTGTACAGTCTTTTAATGGCTTCGGGTGTTTGTGTGGCATTGGGTTCAGCGCCTTTCAATAAATCACCGGGGTCTTTTCCTACCAGTTCTTCAATACTAAAACCGGTTATGCGCTCAAAGGCCGGATTTGCCCATGTAGCTATCCCTTTTGTATCAATAAGTATAATGGCATTATTAGTTTTTTGCGCCACCAAGCTCAACCGTTTAATTTCTTCTTCGGCTGTTTTGCGCTCAGTAACATCTACTTTAATGGCCATTAATTGGTATAACTCTCCATGCGAATTATAAAAAGGAATGATGTTGGTGGCCTCCCAATAAATTTCGCCATTTTTTCGGCGGTTGCATATTTCACCGTTCCATATTTCACCTTTTTTAAGGGTACCCCATAATTGCTGCCAAAATTTTTTGGTGTGATAGCCTGATGAAAGTATGTTGTGGTTTTTACCCACCAGCTCGTTTTCGCTATAGCCTGATGCTTTACAAAATTTTTGGTTAACCGAGAGTATAGTACCTTTTACGTCGGTAGTACTAACACAAAAGCTTGAGGTAACAGCCTTATCAAACTCTTCATACTTTTTATACGATTCGGTCAGCTCTTCCCGTATTTGGTCTTTCTCTTTGTTTACCAAATTATTGGCCTTAAACAACTCTTGCGAGCTAAGTTCAAGAATGCGCTCTAACCGTTTATAATCCTCATCAAAACTTTGGTACGATGCGCTTATGTCATCCATTAAGGCTATAAACTCCGGGCTTGGGTTGTCTTCCTTATAATACTTTTTAATCTGCCGCTGTAATAACCTGTGCATAGTTTGTGTTAAATATAAAAAGGGTTTAAGAGTTGCTGTTTGCACTCAATAAACCCTAGTTAGTTTCTTATTAAATATACTCTCAATACTTAGTTCTCGCTCATCAGCGTAATAGTCATTGTTTGGTTGTGCAACTCACATTTCAGGAATTTCATAAACGGCGATATCTCGCCATACGAGTAAAACCCTGTAATTACAGTATCGTCGCCAAACTGGTTTTGCGCAGTTTCAACCTCTTCTTCTACCATTTGCTTCAATACCAACTTGCGCCCAACACAACTGATAAGTATTGCCAAATCGGGGGCACCGCCGTCCCAATCGGCCATGCTTTTTTCTGCCGCCTCCATGCTGCCGTCAATCAGGCGGTCAACATTGGCTTTCATCAACCGCACGTACGACCCTTGCGGAATATCGCCCGCAAACGTCATTGATTTATCTTCTTCGTTAATTGCTAAAATTGTGCGCACAATGGGGCGCTCGTCGCTATTAGTGCGTATGCTTAGCGGAAATAATAATGCCGAGGCAGGTAATTCTGATGCTTTATCCCCCAAAAACGATTTATACAAATCCAACGCCGGCTCACCGTCAAGCTCATACAAAACGTTGTGCTTTGATTTGGTAACATTGCGTTCAATGCCAAAACTATCCCAGCCACCCATGCTGGCATACCCCAGCTTAAGGCCGTCTCCATAAAAACCAACGGCCGCTATAATGTTTGAGCCAGGTGCTGCCTCGTGGGTAAACACAAGGGTTTTCACAAAATCGGGGCCATCACCGGCCAATCCCCCGGTTACTGATACTCCTTGGGGTAGCTCTTCCTGCATTCCGCGCACAAATTCACTTCCGTTCACCACCAAACCATCCGTAAGCACAAACAAATGCTTTAAATTGTTGTGGTTAAACATCGATACAATTTTGCGGCCTGCTTCATAACTTTCATCCGAATTGTCAATTACCAACTGGTGCGATACCACTTGGGCACTCTCAAACTGTATTGCTGTGGCAGTAATAGTACCGTCGTAAACTTTAGCCTCTAATATCTCTCCTGATGTGCTGCAGCCAATCATTTGCGCTTCGGGAAATTTTTGCCGCAATTGCCCTATTGCATCTGAGGTTTCAATTGCCTGCCGCTGCCCGAAAACTATCAATAATAACGGGCTGATGTCTTCAGTCCCTCCGGTAAATGCCCATTGTTTTGTTTCAGTAAAATGGTATTGGGCTATCTTCATAAAATATGTTAGTTAAGCGTATCCAAAAGCAATTTATTGTTTTGATTTGATATTTTTCCTGCACAGGATAAAAAAGGACGAAATAGGCTGAATAAATAATTATTGGCTTGGGGCTTTTGATTTATGCCGAAATGAATAATTTTGTTAAGCTATACATGGATACACTATACGACCTCGCCGACCTTGAAGCCCTTGCAATGGGGGATACCGAATTTATGAAGGAACTGCTTGCTGCTAACGTAGAAAGCATTGAAGCCGGCATTGAGGTAATTGCCAAAAGTTTTTCAGCGGGTGATTTAGATACGATGGGTAGAGAAGCCCACAAAATTAAACCGCTGCTGGCCATGCTGAAGGCCGATAAAATCCATAAGCAGATAGTTGATATTGAGTATTACAGCCGCAAAGAGTATAACCCTGATAAGGTACAAGGTGCTTATATTGAGTTTGAACCCCTTGCTCCTGTGCTGCTTGCACAACTGAAAGAGTTGATAGCATAAGCTTGCCCCTGTTTTATATCCCCTCTGCTATTTTATAATGTATTTACCTGTACGTGGCTGTTGCAATTTGGCCAGTACCACATACCTAAGGGCATCAATAGCGTGGTTATTAAAATCAACCGGCTTGTTTATCGTTACACCGTTTTTATCGGTTTGCCACTTATAGCTGCGTAATTCTTTGATAAGATTAAGTGATGATGCTGTTATGTGCAACGGATACCGACGTAAAATATCTATTGATAAATTGATACTATCAGCCCCTTTGGGGGCTGCTTTTATATTATACCCTGCCCTGTAAATCTCTTCTATCGATTTTGGTTCGGCGGCATCGGCCAGCATCTCATCAAACCTATGCAGTTTAATGGTATCAAAATGAGCTGCAATATCAGGGTTAGTTAGCCCCGTTTGGTATAAATGTTCGTGTACAAACAGTTTTCCGTCGCCCATGCGCACCTCTACCAAAGCAGTAGGGTCATTGCTAAAGCCAAAATCAAGGCCGTAACCCACCAATTTGGCGTCATCGGGCAGCTGGGGCACAACCGTATAATTTTTAAATACCTGCCCGCTAATATTACCGTACTCGCCCATCCCGAATATTTTCCAATATTCGGGATCGCTTTCCTGTAAATACTCAATCTCGGCAATAGTAATCGGGTCAAGAAAAGTATTATCACGATAATTACTTACAATTACCTCTATATCGCCCTGTATATGGGCACGTTTTTGTTCCAGTTCAGTATTTATCCAGCAATTAATATCATCAGGATTAAAGTCGAGAAATGCCCTGCCCGACGTACGAAAGATCAACTGTTGCCATTCTTCAAAAGTGCATTCATTGGCTTCATTCAGCCACAAATGGGTGCGCTTGCGCCCGCGCACCTTTTGCTCATTATCCAGCGAAAAAAACTCTAAAATATTGCTGCCGTATTTAATAATATTTTCGGTTTTATTGTGCTGCACCAAACCGTATAATCCGCTTTTGGTAAGCACTTCAACCACATCGCGCAAAGCGGTAGCGCGCAACGCCGGAAACGATTTACGCACTACCGATAATATTTTATTTTCTCCGCTAAATAATTCAACAATAAAAAGCTGTGCCAGCGAGTAAGTTTTTGAACTACGTGTACCCCCGCGGTTAATTACTATCCGTTTATTGCTGTTAAAATTTCGCTCAAAAACAGGGGTTACTTCTATATTAATTATTCCTTCTGACACTGATTTCTATTTTACGGATTTGCAACCCGTCGTTGGTTAATTGCTTATCGGTATAGCCATAATTGGCTTTTAAATCAAATATTAATCCCGTACTGTTTCCTTCCCCGTTTATCAGGGCATCTAACACCGCCCCTTCCAGTGTATCGCGGATGGCTTCGCAGGTAGCTGCGGTAGCCTCACTTGCCAGCAGTTCTCCCCACATAGCCCACGACAACTTCATGTGTACGCACCAAAAATCTTTAATGGTGGGTATTTTGGGTTGCGGTACGGTCTGCTTCTCCCCGCTTTTCAGGGTAGTTTCAATACTGTGGTTTTTACATTTATCAAAATATTCATCAAAACCTTTTTGCAGCACAGCCGCGGTTATTGTTTTCGGTATTGCTTTTTTTCGTGGCATAATTATTTATTTTTCTTCTCCTTTTGCCTCACCTTGGGCGGTGCTTTCACCGCTTTGTTTATGTCGGGCATAAACCGCCATCAGTGCTTGTATATCGTCCATAAAGCAGGCATGGCAGCCACTACGGGCAGGTGCCACCCCAACTATTGACCGTAAATCATCAATGCGCAGTTTATCCTCGTGAGTAAACAAGCTCACCTTGGTTTGCTCCCACAACGCCCATTTTTCTTCAAGCTGTTGCAGGATTTGTAATTGATAGTTGTTAAACATGGTTTTATTATTTAAATATTTTATACAAAAAATGGCTGATTGTAGACGCCGCAAGTCCGTAGATGGTGATAATAATGGCTGATTGCAGGTTAACAGGGCGTTTTTCGGTCACCTCAGCTACAAAATACAATACCGCTAACCAAAAGGATAAGCAGATGTGGCAATCGAGGGGTTTTAGTTTTAATTGGTGCAAGGGTATTTGAAACCTTGTATGCAGCCACCTTTTTAATTGGCTTACAATACCTGAATAATGAACGACAGTAAGCGATGCAAGGGCAATGATGATTAATTTACTAAACAATGATATTGATTCCATACCCCTTAATTGGTTATGGCAAAAAGTGTTTCAACACCTCCCTTTCACAAAATAATTAATACTGTGCGCCCCCTTCAAACGGTAGGATTTCTTCATCCTTATGAAAGGCTTTTATAGCGCGGTGTAATACCGGCCAAGCCATGCCTAATGCGTGTACAGCATCGCTGATAAAATTAGGGTCGTCGCTTTGTACACTATTATCGGTAATGTGCGGACCGTGCCTAAAACGCAGTTTTTCAAACACGCTTCGGTGTATCATCGCAAACCCAATATTGCCGTGGTGTAATTCAACTACCCTATCGCCTAACTCAATCAAACCGTGTTTACCGCCAAACACATACTCCGCGTGCTTGTGGTCGTTTCGTCCCTGCACGTGGCCAAACACAATGGGTCGGTTGTACTTGTTGGCTGTTTCCAAAAAACGTTCAATAGTATCAGGTTCAATCGTCATATCACTGTCCACAAACATTAGGTAATCACACCCCAGCCCCAAAGCAGCTTCAACACTCATATTCCTAGCGATGCAAATTGGCACCAAACGTTGTTGGTCTTGGTCAAAGGCCGGCTTACGCCACCAACTGCTGGCAAATTTCCACGTATCAGTATGAACAGTTAATTCCTTGTGGTCTTTAATAGCTTTGAAAAGAGGAGCAAAAGCTTGCTCATCCTCGGTTTCGATGCTGTAATAAATAATTTTGTTTTGATAAGTTAATGCCGCAATACTTTGGTGCGGCACTAACTGATTGTGGGCCTTGCGATCACAATGAAGGCAAGCCACCAATACTTTAGGAGTTTCCATAGGATTTTATCCTATGATTTGATTTATCAATTTTTGTGTGAGAAAAACACGTCACATTCACCCGCAATAACGAGAATCTTCCACACTGTGTCAACTACTTAAAACCCTAAACTAAAAACTTTAAACTACTGATTAGTGTTTAAAGTGGCGGATGCCTGTAAACACCATCGCCATGTTGTGCTCGTTGCAGTAGCTAATGCTCAATTCATCTTTAATAGAGCCGCCGGGCTGTATCACACTAACAATACCTGCTTTGTCGGCAATCTCTACACAATCAGGGAAAGGGAAAAACGCATCCGAGCCCATAGAAGAACCTTGCAGCGATAACCCAAACTCACCCGCCTTGGCAATGGCATTTTTCAACGCATCCACGCGAGAAGTTTGTCCGCAACCAATGCCCAACAACTGGTTGTCCTTAGCCAACACAATGGTGTTAGATTTGGTGTGCTTCACAATCTTATCGGCAAACAACATATCTGCCACCTCTTGTGTAGTAGGTTTGCGGTTGGTTGGGTAGGTAAAATCGGCTTCGGTTACTACTTTATTGTCAGCATCTTGGTAAATGCTGCCGTTCAACAAGGTTTTATGCACCATCTCTTGTGCAGGAATACTCTTCAGCTGCAACAACACACGGTTTTTCTTTTGTTTTAATATTTCAAGCGCATCTGCATCAAAGGCAGGGGCAATCAACACCTCAAAAAACAGATTATTAATTTCTGTAGCCGTTGCAGCATCTACCGTACGATTGCAGGCTATTATACCGCCAAACGCACTGGTAGGGTCAGCAGCAAGGGCCTTGTGCCATGCTTGGGTAAGGTTAGCATCGGTTGCCAATCCGCAAGGGTTGGTGTGTTTAATAATAACAAACGTGGGGTCTTCAAACTCATTCAACAGGTATAGGGCACTATCAACGTCGTTCAGGTTGTTGTATGATATTTCTTTACCGTGCAATTGGGTAAATACTTCGTCCAAATTTCCACGGAAAAACGCCTTTTGGTGGGGGTTTTCGCCGTAACGCAAGTGTGTATCCGTTACCCCGGCAAAGTAATTACCGATAGCTGTATCGTATTGCGAGGTACGGGCAAATGCTTGCTTGGCAAAGTAACGACGGTCGTCTATACTGGTAGCTCCGCTCTTAGCATTTAATACTTCGGTAAGCTTAGTATATTCAGCCTTATCAGCAATTACAATGGTGTCTTTAAAGTTTTTGGCCGCTGCGCGGATTAACGAAACACCGCCAATATCAATCTTCTCAATAATCTCCGCCTCGTTATCGGTGTTTTTCAGGGTCTCTTCAAAAGGATAAAGGTCAACAATTACCAAATCAATCTCAGGTATCGCATACTCGCCCAAGGTTTTCATATCCTCGGCATTATCCCTGCGAGCCAAAATACCACCAAACACTTTGGGGTGAAGGGTTTTTACACGACCGCCCAATATTGAAGGGTACGCGGTTAACTCTTCTACTGGAACCACAGGCATTCCTAAACCTTCAATAAATGCTTGTGTTCCGCCGGTTGAGTAAAACGTCACTCCGTTGGCATGAAGTGTTTTGATTAGCTCGTCAAGATGGTCTTTGTGATATACAGATACTAAAGCCGATTTGATTTTTTTGTCCATTCCCTTTGGTTTTGAAATAAACCGCGAAAAAACAACATTAAACCGATACTTTATAAACAAGTTGCCGACTCAATTTGCGGCCTTGTTTTTACGAAACCGTTTCCAATCCAAATAAAGGCCAAAGGTGGTAAAGTTTACAAAACCCATCCCAAATTTGTAGTTGCTTTGCAAGTTCCACATTTGTATTGCACCCGTTGGGTAATTAAAAGGGGCATACCCCAAATTAGTGTACCCGAAAATCGGAAGCTTTTTACTCTCAAAAGCAAAAAACACCCACGCTCCTGTACCGGTAAAAGTGGTGTTAGGAGCATTAATATCTTTATTCCCTGTTGTTGAGGGCTGTCCATTCACAAAAAAAGAGCGTTTAAAATATAGCCTATCGTATAATGCTCTGGTAAACATAAAGCTGACCCCCATTTTTACCCTATCGTTTTTACCCACATCAAGAGATGTATAAATAGAGGGGGTTATAGAAGTGGCGATGTAGGATATATCTACCTCCATCCTACTTTCGCTATTATTAACAAACGGGGCATTATCCGTAAAATTTCGTTGATGCATACCGTGGGCTCGTTCCACTTGTAACGAGGCATAAAAACGCCCCGCTTTTTTGGTTGTAAAGAGAGGTGCATACAGTTGTCCTGCGTAGTTATAGCAAGTAAACCCTTTGTAGCCCAAAAAATAACCACCGGTAATACCCACATATTTTACAGGTGAAGTAGATACTTGTGCATGCGCACCCAACACCCCTATCGTTCCTGTGGCGCGTACTTGCCCGCCATCGGTATAGGCGGCAGTATCAGGCAAAGGGTTAATGTAGGTGTAGCCAAACGGTGAGCAGGAAGCCACCATCAGCAGCAAGCCAATACACACCAATTTTTGCATCAATGCCATGCCGCAAGATAAAAGAAATGCTTTCATCTTTTATCCGCCTGTAAACCTGTGTTGTTGTATTTTCGTTACGTTAATAATGAACAACCGCCTTTTTATCGGAGTCATTCTTCTGCTGTTATTCTCCTGCAAGCAAACTGTGGATAAACAAGAACTCCCCTCCTATTTCTGCCGACCTGAACTGGAAACCTTTTTCGGTGGTCCCGATACATTGCCGGTGGTTACATTTTCTCCGAACAATTCGTTTGAAGGAATTACAAAACTACTTACTGTTTATTTTGATACCATTAATCCGGTTATTAACTACAGGGTAATCTTAAAAATGGATTCATCACACCGTGCTATATTTATAAAAGCAAAACAGATTAACCCTAATTTGTACAGAGATCTCGGGTGCGTATTTAACACATTTGAAACAAGAATAAATTCTGAAAATGAACTCCTAATTGAAGGGGAAATTTCACAGGTAGATGAAGTAAAAATACGATATAAAAATTATTTAAAGGAATTGTATGCTTACAAAAAATCCTATCGATTTTCTATCAATTTAATTTGGGATAAAAGTGCCTCCTGTGATACAATATTTAAAACACTTCAACATATTGTTCATGGATATACTGAGCATATCAATGAATTTGCTCAAACAAAATTCAAAAAACCTCTCAGCTCGCTTTCGCGTACCGAGATTGAAGAGCTTTTAATATTATTCCCATTCCATCTATTTCTAAGAACTACTCAAGATGATACGTTGCTAATTCCTGTTCCGCTTCTAGAATCGTTGTTAATCGAAAATTAATACCTCAACACTACACCGCCAGAAACATGCAATAAAACCACCACCGGTTTTCGAAGGATCTTATTGGTTTGGTTAGAAACGGTAGCCTATAGCAATCAATTTAAGGCTTCATAATAATCATTGCACAAATTAACCTCGTAATCTTACCTTTGATAGTGTATGAAATTGCTCAAAAGTTTTATTAAGTGGTTTTTAATCGCATTGATAATATTCAATGTAGGGGTATTGGCTACAGGCAATGCACATTTGTACAAAGCCCTTTCACGCACCTATTTTATCGGGCGCACAGGCCCCTCCATTGATGATTATTCAGCGTTTGAAAATCGTGATGTAAAAACAGGTACTCCGCAGCCGTGGCCCTTTGCAGCTGATTATAATAAAACTCCGCTGAAAGATGCGGACAAGAAATACCACGAAAGCATCGGGACGGTAGCCTACTTGGTGATACACAACGATAGTATTGTACACGAAAGCTATTGGGACGGTTATGGTGAAAACTCATACTCAAATTCATTTTCCGTTGCTAAAAGTGTGGTTTCTATGTTGGTAGGATGTGCCATTGGCGACGGTTTGATAAAAGATGAAAACGAACCCGCCGTGAAATACCTACCCGAGTTTAAAGAAACACTGGGCGATAAAATCACCATCCGCCACTTGCTTACCATGAGCTCAGGCATTGGCTTTGACGAGAGCTACGGAAACCCCTTCGGGATGATGGCAAAAGCTTACTACGGAAAAGGGGTAAAAGAACTGGTAGGCAACTACAAACCTGCCACTGAACCGGGCAAACAGTTTGATTATATGGGCGGTAATACCCTACTGTTGGGCTTTATTGTAGAAAAAGTAACCGGAAAAAAACTGGGCGAATATGCCTCCGAAAAGATATGGCAACCCATTGGGGCACAAAACCCTGCCAAATGGACGATTGATGCTAAAGACGGTGATGAACGCTCGTACTGCTGCTTTTACACCAATGCCCGCGATTTTGCCCGATTAGGTAAGTTGTATAAAGACAGCGGCCGCTGGAACGGTAAACAACTGGTGCCGCAAGAGTATGTGCTAAACTCGGTAAAGCCTGCCTCAGATTTGATGGACGGCAACCAACCGCTTAAAATATACGGCTACCAATGGTGGTGTATGAATTACCAAAACCGCCCGTTGTTTTATGCAAGGGGTATTAAAGGCCAATATATTTTGGTGGATTATGCCACTAACACCATCGTAGTAAGGCTTGGACACAGGCGCGAAGGTAAAAACATTGACGGCCACCCATCGGAAACCTTCCGCTGCTTGGAAATGGCCGAATATCTCAAGTAAACAAACTATTCGATTAAAAACGATTGTTGACGTAAAAACTCTTATTGCCTTTTCGTATCATTGGGTGTATGAAAAATTGCATTTTATTCTTTTTTGTTGTTATCACCTTTATCAACCCACTGAAATCACAAACACTGGGTACTGATATCAATGGAAACTCACCCCTTGTGCACCAAGGCGGTAATGTGTATGCCGATTTGATAAATGCAAATTTCGGGGCATCGTTTTTGGCAATGACCAATAATACCTATTATCGCAGGTCCACTGTTTTAGGAATGAAAATAAACGGCGCAGACAGGGCGGGAACAGCATCGTTTTTATCAAATGGTATTACTGCTCCACAAGCATCGGCAGCATTTACAGTAGGTATCAGTACATCAAACAATTTTATTAATCATTATAAACCCCGCACTGAGTATTGGGCATTGCTGGATGAAGAAGACCAACGACTTACCAGCCGAATGAATTATTTAGTTAAAGACAGTTTTCTGATTAACAACATACTAAAAGATATATCCAAAAAATACCCTGCTGAAACTGATACATTAAAAAAATTATTCTTTTCAATAACCCCTACTTTTGGTAATTTAAAATTGGTATGGCGTGCTTATGCCAAAACCGTTAGCAACGGTACATTCTACTACGATGTTGAGCAAGTTTTAGAAATTGATTACGCTATAAAAGAATTATTTACTGAATATCAGGAACTAAAAAAGAAACACAACCAGATAATACTGCAAAAGCAAAACATTGATAAACCGTTGCAGCCTTTTGTACAAAACACTTTCTACTTTACCCTTGGAGCCAACTATAGTGGCATTCATCAAATTGATTCACCAAAAAATAAAGCAACCGTTATATACAATGAAACCACAGACGCTTTATTTGCCGTTGGCGGTAGCCATTGCTTCGGTAATCGGTTTTTCATAGGTTATCAATTAGGGCAAGCTATGTTTGATAATTTTGAAACTCTTTCCCCTTTAAGTTACGATACTTCTCAAACCTCTGCATCGCCACAAGCTGTGGCTTCAAGAAAACAGATGGTTTATACGGATTCATTGGTGCGTAAGGTATCCCCTTATTTCTCACTTCAAGTAACATTTCAGCAAAGAGTAGGGAAAATAGGGAGTGCCATAATTACACCGCTACAGTTTACATATTCCGTTAAAGCATCCTTGGGAGCATCCGTGCAACTAATTACAAACAATGGAGTGAGTGTGGGTGTTGCGGTTGAAAACCGGTTCATCACAACAAAAGAGCTAGAACAATCCAACCAAGATAGTTTTAACAAAATATATTTTGGTTTTAGATTAGGCCTTATGCTTGCCGATTTTGATTTTATGAATTAACGGCTTGCAATTATAAATTGCCACTACTACCGCAATTACCAGCAAGGGATAAATTGGTACTTTAAACCTTGCACTGCCTATTGGTCCTGTAAGAAACCAAATATACCCTGCCATAACCAATAAGTATATTTTTGGCCACAAAGGGGTTTTGGTAAATACAAACACACCGCACAGTAACAATATCAACACGTTGGCTGCCATTTGCAGCAGCAGCACAATTATTAAGGCAATAGGTTGGGTTTTAATAAACCGTTTCAGTTCGCCCATATCACCTTTGCTGATGTAATGCAACAGCCCTAAACCATCTGTTTGCGGGATATTAAAAAAACTAACATAATCGTACCTGCCCGGGTCGGCCATAAAATTTAGCATCCCCCTTGCATGAAACTTGCCATAAGCTGGCACATCACTTAGTAATATTTGTTTGCAGGTATCTTTAATATACTCGCATTGTTGCGCATAACTGCCCTTTTCAGTAACAGCACTATCTATCACTGCAATCACACTATCGCCGTACTCACTGCCATACTTGGCAAATAAATAATATTTAGTGTTATAATCTTTTAAATTAACATGGGTGATGGATGAATAATGCCTGTAACCTGTTTGTTGATAGTTTACCCCACTCCACCAGTAGGCTACCAGTGGCAATAGTGCTACGGTTAAAGGTAACAAATAATGCCTGTTTTTAACCGAAAAAAATAAGAGCACGGCCAAGCTAATTACCCAAAAATACAGCATTACAGGTTTAGTAAGCAGCGCCAATGCAAGCAATACGATATTTGCTATTATCCAATATTGTTTGTTGGTTTTTAAATAGCGTAGAAAACAATAAAACGACGCAACCAGTAACACCTGCAACAAGGTTTCGCTCATTACCATATTGGCATATAACAGTTGATTAGGAAATAGCACCCATAAAATTCCTGCCCACAACGCAGGTTTTTCTATCCCGAAATCGTTTCGTAATAATTTATATACCAGCCATGCACAAAAAATACTGATGATATTTTGCAACAACAGCACGGCATACAACGACCCGAAAATACCCGTCACCACCCAAATAAATAGTCCGTACAAAGGCGGACGTTTACTGTAATAATCAATTTTTATAGGTTGGGTTGGGTCGTTGGCGTAAAAACTACCCGTAGCTTCAAAGTTTTTTGCCTGCCATATATAGTCACCGCTATCAGGTAGCTGTATGTTACCCTTGTACAAGGCCAATACAAAAAATACCGCATGCAGTAAGGTTATAAACAGCAGGTATTTTCGGGCATTACTCAACAGTGCAAGTATTATTTTTTGAAATTATCCTTAATTACCCCGTAAAACTCTTTATAAACTCCGGGGCAACAGGCCACAATTTCTTTCCCGAAAAGATAATTTCCCTTGCCTGAAAAATCAACCACTTTGCCCCCCGCCTGCTGCACAATAAATGCACCCGCTGCCACATCCCAAGGACTAAGTCCCATCTCAAAAAACCCTTCAAAACGGCCCACTGCAGTATAAGCCAAATCAATAGCGGCACTACCCATACGACGCAAACCGCGTGTAGATTTCATATAATGGCGCAAACTATTCACATAGCCGTCCATACCGTCAAACTCATAATAAGGGAAACCCGTTGCCAGCAGCGAGTCTTTCAAGGCATTTACAGGCGATACCTTAATCTCAGTACCGTTTAGATATGCCGCAGAATCTTTCCACGCATAAAAACACTCATCTTTGCACACCTCATACACAATCCCCATCACCAACTTGTCTTTCTCAAGCAATCCCACACTTACTGAAAACACAGGGATACCGTGAATAAAATTTGTAGTTCCGTCAAGCGGGTCAACCACCCAACGGTATTTGTGCCCTTCGGTTTGGGCTATCGTATTCTCTTCAGTAATAAATCCGCAATCCTCTATCAATTGGTCCAACCCCTCAACAAGTATCTTTTCAGCCGTCACATCCACATAGCTCACCAATTGGTTCAGGCTTTTTTCCTCAGTAGCCGTGCGGTCAAAGCTTGTAAACTCCTTGCGGATAAAAGCTCCTGCCTCCTGCACTACCTCAATAGCCTCACGGCACAACTTTTCATAATTCATGCCGCTAAGGTAAAACGCATTGATGAAATGTGTAAGTAAAGAATAGAAAGAAACCGTTAATGACTAATTAGATATACTACCAACCCCTAATCACTAAACACTAACAACCAATCACTTCTTCACCGAAGTATCCTCTTGCAAAGGTTGGGGTACAGAAAGCTGCTTGCGCTGTATAGGCGGCTCAGCACCTTCTCTGTAGTAGTTTTTCCAGATAAGGAAACCACCGTAAAACACAATAAATATCATGGTGATAAGTATCGAACGCTTAAACGCCTTAGGGCTGGGTTCGCGGTCGTAAACAGGTATTTTGGGTTTATTCTCCATAATATTCAACAAAATTACGTTCAGTTTCCACCAGTTTCAAATAATGCAGTTGGCAACCATGCTCGCTGATAGGTCCGGCAAGCTGGTCCCAAATCTCCACCACAATATTTTCAATACTTGCCATTTTTCCGCGCATAAAATCAACATCCTCGTTGATGTTACGGTGGTCAAGCTTATCAATCACACGGTCGCGGATAATCTTTTTCAATTCCTTTAAGTCGATAATGAAACCTGTGTCAGGGTTTGGCGACCCTTTTACGGTTACAAACAACTCAAAATTATGACCGTGCCAGTTTTTATTGGCACAACGTCCAAATACTGCATCATTCTGCTCCTCCGTCCAATTAGGATTGTACAGTTTGTGGGCAGCATTAAAATGCTCCTTGCGGGTTATGTATAGTAATTTAGGTTTCTCAGCCATGGCTGTAGGTTCTCCGTTGTTACAAAAAAGTGTGCAAAGGTAGTCATATAAAAACAGATTATCAAAAGCACTGTAAACCGCCTGTAAAATCAACGTTTTTGCATTTTTCCGTAAAAACGTTTTAGGCATTTGCAAAAACTGCCTGAGAAAGCCAACCCAAGCACCCCACCTTTGTATCACAAACTATGAAAACATAAGGGGGCAGCACCGCAAAAGCTGCCCCTATTTTTTAAAATTCTACCGCCTATGAAACCACCCATACTGTTTTATTTGCTGTTAGTAGTTTTTGCAAGTAGTTGCGCCTTTAACACCTATACCTACATACCACAAATGCCTAACCCAGCTGCATTTAGCAATGCTGAGCAATTTAAAGCAAATGCTGCGCTGGGACGTTCCCACCTCGAGGCACAAATAGCCTACTCACCCATGAACCATCTTGCAGTAAATGGAGGTGCTTTTTTGGGAGAGCATAACCAACTTGCACTTGAGGGTGGCCTAACAGCATACACAAGGCTTATAAGAACTAAGCATTTATTTGTAACAGCTGGAGGCTCGCTTTCTCAGGGTACTATTAATACTTCTTTTGATGATAATAAAAACATTAATGGAGTAGATTTTTACTCAATCAATTGTAACTATACCGGGAAACATTTTCAATACGGAATATATTGGCACGGTAACGATGTGTATTTGGACCGTGAGCATAACAGAAAAACATTCGGGTTTATTCTTAAACACAGCTACATTAATTATGATAGTTACAGTTATACTGAAATAGACAGGAGTTTCAGAAGAATTCCAACCACACTGAATGCCGTAAACAGAACACAATTAAGTATTAAGTCTTTAACGTTGATGGCTTTTTTAGAAAACGAAATTTCTAAGTACGCTATCATACTCGTTCAAATGGGACTTCAACCCAAATCAACTCCGATGATAGGTTTATTCGATGCCCCACGTCAGCAGCGCATATTTTGGCTACCTAGCCGCCCCTTTCTCAACATCGCCTTCGGAATCAAAATCGATTAATAACACTTCCTTAAGGCCATTACTGTTTCACAAACTTGGTGTAGGTGGTAGTTGTTCCTGTACTCACCGATAAAAAGTAAATCCCTTGCGCTAATCCCGAAACATCAATATCAGCCTTCCCGCCTCTAAAGTATTGTGTGGCAAGGCACGCACGGCCGTGCATATCACTAATAGAAATCTTACCCGCTCCATCATCCTCAGTAACCACCGTTAATTGCGTAGTTGCAGGATTGGGATATATTGTAATCCCCTGCGCGCCAACACTTGCTACAGCTACACTTTGCAGCCTGTCCATAGTACAATAAACTTTGTTGGTAGCATGCTGGGTAGCAAAATCAAACCACACATCGGCCTTGTTCTTCACAAGCGTTCCGGCAGGTGTTTTATCACTCATACGTATCTTAAATCGTATGTGCCCTCTATTTTCAACAAAATCGTTACTATGCAGCAAATTAGGTGGTAAATTAATATTAGAAAACGTCCACACCAGCACCCCTTTGCCCAATTGCGGGGGCAGATTAATTACCTGCGTAGTGTATGGATGACTGGCGCCTAACTCTTGTATGTACTCAATACTTAAGTTCAAATCTATGGTATCAACCACCACTACAGTTTGTACAGTATCGGTAGTAGTATTTTCAAAACGTATCAGGTATTCCACCTCGCGTTGTCCACCATTAATATCAAAAACGGTAACACTATCCCCATCCTCCGGTTCCGGAAAAATATACTTCCCGTTCAAAGTAGTATCATTGTCCACCGTTTGTTGCAGCGTATCGTAATTATCGCTCCCAAAAACATCACTCACACTACCGGCATCGGCCAAAAACTCAATTTGCCCGGTTGATGCCCCTTCAACCTTCCCTTTAAAAATAATTGTTTTTTCCTCACCAGGGTCAAGGCTGCTAAACTCCCATTGCGCCACACCGCCCGTTACTAATTGTGGCGGCGGAAATGCAACAAAATTTTTAAAGCCAGTGTCAATTTTTAATTTAAGCTTACCTTGTACAATTGTTTTACCCCCATTATTTTTATAACTCAGCGAGTATAACTCTGTAATCCCCCGTCGTGCCTTGTAGCCCGCATTGGGCAATATTTTAATCCCTATGTCCTCAATACTTCCATCAAGGCGTAGGGCAAAATCGGCAGTATCAAAAATTATATTATTGGTAGCTGGTGTAAACTGGTATAATGTGGGGTTACAGCTACTTAACGACCAATATTTTTTGGGTAAAATGGTAATAGGATAAGTGCCGCTGCGAGGTACCACAAAAAAGTAAATCCCTTCCCTATCCGTGTAGGCAACTACCAACCCATTAAACAAACGAACAACTTGCCCGGCTAATGGCCTTTCTCCTACATCGCGGCGGCAATTGTTATTTACGTCGTGGTACACTCGACCGGCTATAATAGCCAAATCATTATCAAACTCAGCAACCCGGTTTAGTTGTATTCTGCCGAAATTCAAAAAACTGCCTGTGGCAAAAAACCGGTTTTTAAATGCTTTTAAATATTTTACCCCTGTAAGATTTATTTCATCAAGGGTAAGCCACGATGTATCCGACCATTTAATAATACTATTGTTTTTGGGTGAGATATTAAACGAACCACAAGCCCACACCTCATCATCAAAAAACTCAAGATCACTGAATACAGCTATGTTTAAGTTAGGAAAGCCCTTTGTGCGGCTATGCCATCCGCCGTTTATATAAGAATAAATTATCCGCTCAGCATTATTTCCCAAACCTACGGCCATCAATTCGGTTTTAGCGTTTTGTAAATGACCAATAAATGTAAAAGGGCTTAAAGAATCGGCAATGGTTGTTGCACCCTTTATTTTAAAAACAGAAACGGTTTTATTACTGATTGTATGTGTATAATTACCACCTACAAACAGTGAGTCATTAAAAATTTCTAAATCAGTGGCGTGGCCTGTATATGTGCCGCCCTGAAATCCTTCTACTGCCTCCCACTTAAATCCATTGTATTTGGCCATTCCATTGGCTCTTGTAGTATCAATTCTTGCAAAACCGCCTGCAGCATATAAAAATCCGTCAAACACCTTCAAAGCATTAATACGAAAAGGGCTTTGATCATCAACGCGCCGTCTGGCGGCATTCAGCCATTTTTTCCCGTCAAGCACCAACAATCCTGTTTTTGATGAAGCAAAAAATACTGTATCAAAAAACCCACCTACATATAACTTATCCTTATACCATTCAATAGAAGTGATGTACGATGATGGCCCACCAACAAACGTTGATAAATCTTGCCAAAAAAACCCATTCCAACGAGCCACACCAAAAATTTTATTGTTATTAGGGGCTGTGGTAGAGTCAACAAAGGCAAAATACATCTGATCGTTTGTTGCTGTAACCGCGACAGGAATTTGCTGAAAACCCTGGCCAAGGGGTTTCCATATTTGCGCTGCTGCATAACGGATGCTTAATACACCCAACAACAGCAATATGCCTGTTAGTTTTAAAAACTTCATCAACGCTTTCACTTCGTTAAATTATAATTTACCCCCAAATGTAACCCAAAATTACGCGGACGAACCACGGTACCAATAGCATTGCTATACACCCCGCGCGCAAAGCTACTCAACTGCAAGCCTGCATTCAGTTGCCATTGTGGGCTTAACTTGTAATATACCCCCGTTTGTATGGCTACACTTGCGTTCCACCTGCGCAAGACATCTTTTTGCTTTGCAGCATCGGTGCTAAACAAACTAAAAGGACTTATCACTTCACCGCTCACACTTGCCAACCGTTGCAATTGAATACTACCGCCAAACTGCAATCCCAGTTTTTCAGTTAGTTTCAAGTTATAACTTGCTTGAAAAGGCAATGTAATATAGGTGTAGCGGCTGCCAATGGTAAGGTTTTGGCTACTATCCCTAAAATTGGTATAAAAATACCCTATGATTTGCCCTCCTGTATTAAACACAGGTACCGAGTCGTACACCTGATGAGTATAGCGGTAATTACCGCGGGTAGCTACGGAGGTGAAACCTAAGCCTGTGCCCAACATCCAGTTGTTGATGCTGTAATTTACGGTGATAAGCGATGCTATTGCCAACCCGTTTTTAGTACCGTTGCGCAATATGCTGCCGTACTTGGTTTGGCTTTGAGCCGCAAACATGGAGGCTGTAGGCGATAAATTAAATCCGATACTAAAAGGCGAGAGTTTCCCAAACGTTGGATTTTTTGTTGTTTTGGGCTCCGGTTCAATACTATCAACCTTCGCTACTGAAGGTTCTGTCTGCTCTTGCGGCTTAGTAGTATCATTAGTCGCTATCACCAATGGTTTTGTATCGGCCATCGGAGTTTCTTCATGGCTTGCCTCAATGGGCTTACTGTCTTCTTTATTCTCAGTTTCTTTTGCTGTTGATGTTTCCTTGCTGCCTGCACCCGCACCATTATCAGTGCTTGGCTTGTCGGTAGTTTCTTTTCCCCCTGATTTATTGTTGCCTGTCTGTTTAGGCGCAGTTTTTTGCGTAGGCTGTACAGACTTATTATCATCTGCAAACTTCGATTCAGATTGAGTTGTGGTAACATCAGAACCTAAACCGCTGTTACTGTTTGCAGTTTCTGTAGATTGGGTTTGTGCACTCCCGTTTTGTGGACTGGGAGAAGAAATATTTGAACTTGCTTGCTGCTCGGCTGAGCTTGTTGTTTGTTGTTGAGCGAATGCAGTAGTATTAGTATCTTTAGTATCACTGATAAGGTAAATACCCGTTCCTGTGCCTAACAACAACAAAACTCCCACTACCCACAGCCACATTATGCGACGTTTCCGGCCTTTTTGGGCAGCAGCCAACGAGGCCTGCATAGCAAACCAATCGTTGCCCTCAACAGGTAACTGCATATTACCCAAGCCACGGCGGAAAAAATCGTCAATATGTATTCTCTTCTTAGTCAATTAGTTTTTTATCTTTAAGTGCCTTTTTCAGCAAATCCCTCGCCCGCGATAATTGTGATTTTGAGGTCCCCTCTGATATTCCCAGCATTTGGGCAATGTCCTTGTGCCCGTATCCTTCAATAGCATATAAATTAAATACCAGTTTACTACCCTTAGGCAATTCATCCACCAACTGCAACAACACCTCCTCATTCACTTCGGGGCCGGGGTCGTCAATCTCGTGCTCCACATCATACTCCTCAACGTCTTTTATAGTATCAAACAACTGCGAAACCTTCGTTTTCTTCTTAAAAAAATCAATCGAAGTATTAATCATAATCCGTGTTATCCATGTTTCCAGCGTGCTGTTAAACTTAAACTTGCCGATATTCATAAACACCTTCACAAACGCCTCGTGCATTATATCTTTGGCATCGTCCCTATCGTTGCAGTAGCGGTAGCACACCGCCAGCATCTTAGGCGCAAGCCTTTGGTACAACGCCTGTTGCATCTTAGGGTCGTTATCAGCACAGCCCTTAACTATATCGTTATCATTCCACACGCAGGTTTAAACACTATTTTGACATAGATACTTAACGAAGGTTGGAAAATTTCTTCAAAAATTTTTCTGCACTTGCCAAAGCATCAAAACAAAGTTAGGAAATGATGTTAACCCATAAAGGACATGAAGCCCTTCCTAAAACAGAAAAGCGAAGCAGGGTTTAAACCTGCTCCGCTAATTACCAAACAACGGTGGGTTTCATACCGACCTTAATCGCCCCCAACGGTAATTTCACCGCCCCGACGGGCATAAAGACCGCCGCTATCAAAGGGTTCCGTTCCGAATGGTTTTAAACCATTCGGGACGTTACACCCCAAAAGCCCTGAATTTTATATTCAGGGCAACATTGAAAGCAAAACCAATAAAGATGTTTTGTGCTGCAAACTCTCAACAACGGTGGGTTCCACACCAACCTTAATCACCACCAATGGCCACTCCACCGCCCCGACGGGCATAAAGCCTGCCGCTATCGAAGGGTTCCGTCCCGAATGGTTTTAAACCATTCGGGAAGTTACACCCCAAAAGCCCTGAATTTTATATTCAGGGCAACATTGAAAGCAAAACCAATAAAGATGTTTTGTGCTGCAAACTCTCAACAACGGTGGGTTCCACACCAACCTTAATCACCACCAATTGCCATTCCGTTGCCCCGACGGGCATAAAGACCGCCGCTATCAAAGGGTTCCGTTCCGAATGGTTTAAAACCATTCGGGACGTTATCCCCAAAAGCCCTGAATTTTATATTCAGGGTAACACAAAAGCAAAACCAATAAAGACGTTTTGTGCTGCAAGCTCTCAACAGCGGTGGGTTTCATACCCACCTCAACAGCCCCAAACGCGCATTCCGTCACCCCGACGGGCATAAAGCCTGCCGCTATCAAAGGGTTCCGTCCCGAATGGTTTTAAACCATTCGGGACGTTACACCCCAAAAGCCCTGAATTTTATATTCAGGGCAACACGGGGTTTCATACACACCTTTGATATTATTTAGTAACTGCATTGTTGATATTTAATCACAATTATCAAATAACCATTATTTAAATTTGATTAATGAAGACTTTAATCTCGTTTATAGAAAAACGCATTGTGATAATCAGTATTTCAATTGCTTTAATAACAATAGGGGCATTAGTTTTTGGGTATTATAAGACAGGACACTTGAATAGGATTTTTGAGAATGATATCGATCACGATTATCTTGGTGCGTTTGGTGACTTTTTGAGTGGTTTCTTAGGAGCAATCTTAGGGATAATTACAATATACCTTGTTTATAAAACGTACATCTCGCAAAAAGAAGAACTTGAGTTATCAAGAAATCTGATACAAAAACAAAACTTTGAGAGTACTTTTTTTAGTTTAATTGATAACATAAAAAATAAAATTAATTCACTAGAGCTTGATAATCCACCAAAAAAAGGAAACGCAGTGTTCTTTCATTTAAAAATTGAATTTGTAAACTACTATAAACAGCAATGCCATTCAACATTACAAGAAAATATTATCACAAGAGTTAAACAAAATCTTCCTGCAGATTCATCCATCACAGATAATGAAACTCAAATAGAGTTGATTCGGGGCATGTATAAACATTTTTTGTTGACCAAAAATGGGATTATAATAAAAGAAACAATAGAAGAGTTTTTTTTAATCCTTGAATTTATAAAAAAGAGTGAAAAAACTCTTACCAATGATAAAACAGGTTCCTCATTAGCAAAAGAAATTACAGATCAATACAAGTTTTATTCTGAAATACTTCGGTCTCAATTTACAAATGAATTCATGTTTTATGTCTATTATCATGGAGTATTACTCGCAAAAACAAAAGAACTAATAGAGTACTATAAAATTGTTGATAATTTATTTATTGAAGACCTTGTTGACACCATCGAACATAGGTTTTTATATTCAGGTATTAACTTAAAACATAAGTCTAGTATATTTATAGAAAATAGAATCTAACAGCACTGCCAATTTTTTCTTAAACATAAAATAAATTAATAATAATTATATCTTGAACAGAATGTAAAATCCTGCCCTCAAAATAATAACGCAAAGCGGTGGGTTTCATAACCACCTCAACAGCCCCAAACGCGCATTCAATCGCCCCGACGGGCATAAAGCCCGCCGCTATCAAAGGGTCCCGTTCCGAATGGTTTAAAACCATTCGGAACGTTACACCCCAAAAGCCCTGAATTTTATATTCAGGGCAACATTGAAAGCAAAACCAATAAAGATGTTTTGTGCTGCAAACTCTCAACAGCGGTGGGTTTCATACCCACCTTAATCGCACCCAACCGCCATTCCAGCGCCCCGACGGCATAAAGCCCGCCGCTATCAAAGGGTTCCGTTCCGAATGGTTTTAAACCATTCGGGACGCTACACCCCAAAAGCCCTGAATTTTATATTCAGGGCAACATTGGGTTTTGTACCCACCTTATACCGTATTTATCAAGCCCTCCCTAACCCCGTTCACCCTATCCATCACATAATGCTCGCGTACGGTTTCATGCAGGGCTTCGCCCAAATCTTGACGCAACGTGGGCGTTTGTATCAACTTCTTAATGTACTTATACCAATCGGTTTTATTATTCTCAACAAACAGCAAGTTCTTATAATGCTCGCCCAGCAACGTGTACGGGTACACCTTTGATACCACACAAGGCTTCTTAAACCAGCCTGCCTCCAGCAATTTCAACGGGCTTTTACAACGGTTAAACGACGTATCAGCCAGCGGCACAAGGCACACATCCAGCTTATTGTACAAGTTTGCATAATGCCGTATATCAAGGCCATGCACCCGTTGGTAATTAGGCCTTGCCCGGCCTGCCGTAAAAATTTGCTCGTAATACCCCCACACATCAAAATTTTGGGGACTATACCCGCACAAATTCACCCCGAAATGAGGCTGCAACGGAGCATCCTCATACAACTTCTCAAACCCGCGCTGTAACAACGGTATATCATCCGTATGGCACAAACCGCCCACCCAACCCACACGCACCACATCGCTGTACAAAGGTTGCGGCACAAATTGCGGCTGCTCAGGGTCGATAGCATTAGGGGCAACTACCACATTCTTATTCATCTTGCGTACTTGGGCAGCCAAATGCGACGTAGTCGTAATCACCGCAGTAGCATTTTTAAGCGCCAACTCAATACGGTCGGCCATTCGGTGTTGCCGCCATTGGTCGTACAACAAATGCGAGGTTGGCAACCGCCAATAGTCGTCCACATCCACCACAAACGGAATACCCGCCTTTTTAAGTGCATTCAGCACCAACTCATCGCGGCCAAAAATGCTTAACACACGACTAAACACTACCACATCAAAATTTTCAAGACGAGTATTCTCAGGGTCAATTTCATTAATCTGATGCAATTCAATAGGGCTGCGCTGACTAAGATGGATAAAGGGTATCAGCAGGCGGTGGTATTCAACACCGCCCACATTAAAAGGGTCGCTCTTACTCCGGTAATTTACCACCAGTAACACCTTAGTCTTGGTCGGCATACGCACGCACCTCCTTCACGTATTTCCTAAACGTGTATATCACCGATTTTAAGGGAATACCCGTCCTACGGCTCGCCTCCCTAAACGATTTACATTCCGAAACCTCTACACACAAACGCGCAGGATAAAAATGGGGCGGCTCTTTACGACTGTCGTCTGCAATCTTCTTCAAAGCTCGTAGTTCCCTGCGGTTAATACCCTCGTGGTCAATAATCTCCTCCACCACATCATACGTTTCATCATCCCACGGCGAAAAAGGCTGTGTATATTTCTTATTAAACAAACTGTACTTATCGTTCTTTTGCCAAATAATCATGCGGGCCACATACAATTTCAAATAACCCTTCGCGTGTATTTCAAGCACCTTTTCAGGTTTATCGTATAACTGGCATATTACTTCGTGCAGTAAATCTTCATTATCCTGTTTTCCAACCGTTCCGCTAAGCAATTTCAATTGCGGGTCGTTATATATCTCTTCAATTATTTTATTTAATTCCATAACCTTTTGTTCTTATTTTGCTTCGTTCATCCGTTTTTATGCGCATACCTTTACCTGTCAGCAGTTTTCACCGCTGTTTTGTAGGCTTACAGTTATGGGTATCCTATTATTTTTTTGAAGGGCCTTTTACGATAGGGCGGCACCCTTCCACTCCGAAAAGTTCTTTTCCAATGTATTTTTTAGGCAGAGGTTATATCCTCCGAATCATTTTTTGCAATTAACAGGGCTGCGCTTCAACCCTTGTCTGCATTTGGCGCAGGCATCGATAAAATATCCTTAGGCAATGGTAAACTATCGGCAGTTAATCCCGCTACTTGGTTGTATAGTAGCGTAAGCGCCATGCGCCACTCGGTATCCGTTCCTGCAAGGCCGTACCGTTCGTACGTTTCAATGTAGCTGGGTTGGTGCAGCAAACTCACCGTAAACGTCCCTTTCGTCCACTTGCCTTCAATCTCAGCCAGTTGATTGCCCTCAATGCGGGCTATACAAAAATTTTTTCCGTGGCGCACCGGCCCGTTCGTTAATTTTTTAATTAATACGTTCATTTTTAAGCTATAAATAATTGTAAATAGTAAGAGGTGTGCCTTGAAGGCTTGCAATTAGAAATCCAAAAGGAAGGGAGAAGAAATCAATAGTTTTGTTTAATAGCGGTTTAAAAAAGCATTCTGCAAACGTTTGCAAGTATCATGGCTACCGTAAGCACAAGAATTAATACTTCAATGTCGTTCACCTGCTTTACTCCGCGGGGTTTAAATAGCTGCTTCATGCTGATAGGGTTTGGGGCTGGTGTGTATCGTTGGCTGAAGCTGCTCTTTGTACTCTTCCCAAGCCTTATCAACCAAACGGCCCAGTTTTTCTTTAATCGCCACCAGGGCATCGTGCGTGGGGTGCAGTTCCCACATCATCTCGTACAATTCGTCGTTAATCACCTTAAGTTGCATCGTTACTTCCTTGTTTATTAATAATTCTGTTTCAATCGACATGACAAAAGTATATATTTTTGTTTACTAATAGAAACATTTTTGAGTATGTTTTAAAGAAAAAATGCTACTGATTGATTATCAGTAGAAAAATTTTGAAGCCCCATATATAAGCATTTAACGTTTGATTTATAGTGATTTGAGCAATGAAAAAGATACATATTTTTGTCACAAACCACCTAAGTGCTACGCAACCAATACATAAACAAAATCATTTCTATAAAGATTGATAGTGTACCGAATCTTTATTCGGTTATTTACCCGCCCGAGTGCTTGCAAGAACTTTGCACCAGCAAAATTTAATAGTACTCACACAATGAAATACAAGACTTTATCATTGGATAGAACCGACGTTGCCCCTTTTGTACTTTGGGCAATAGTGGCATTCTTAACATGGATGTTTATGCACAGCGCCGATCATTACCTTACCCTTACACCCGAAGCATTGGGCAAATACTTTAGCCTGCGTTGGGTATTAATTTCCCACATTACCGCCGGTGGTGGTGCATTATTATTAGGACTTATACAGTTTTGGCCCAAACTGCGGAACTTTAGCTACAAAGTGCACCGCATTATCGGCATACTGTATTTGCTGGCTATTTTAGTAAGCAGTATTTGCGCGGTAATACTGGCCTTTACCACAGCTTACAAAGTAAACTGGGCGTATGCGTTTTCGGTACAGGTATGGGCATTCGTATGGATTAGCTCCACAGCCATTGCTTACTATACCGCCATTAAAAAGAAATTTACCCAGCATCGCCAATGGATGACAAGAAGTTACTTGGTAACCCTTGCCTTTATTATATCGGGTTTATCGCTACAAACCCCTTATGTAAAGAGCTTAGGCAGTTTTGAAGATATATCACCCTCTTTATTTTGGATGGGTTGGGCAGTACCCTTGTACGTGTACGAGATACTTTTAAGCCGCAAAGCAAAAGTATAAAAAGTATGGATTGGCCGAAGGTTAAACAGCCTCGGCCAATTTATCCATTAATTCATGTTTATAGGTATTACCCCAATCGTCCAACTGTTTCACAATGGGCAAAAAACTCCTGCCTAGCTCAGTAAGGCGGTACTCACTGCACAGCGGAAACCCCTCAGTAGTCTCCTTCACCACCACGCCCATCCCCAGTAATTCACTCAGCTGCATATCCAGCACCCGTGGCGTAGCCTCAGGTATATAGCGGTGTATTTCGCTCGGCCTTGTGCAGCCCTTGTCTATCGCATCAATAATACAGGGTTTCCATTTAGCACCAAACACCCGCATGGCCACAGTAATGCCACAACTAAAATCTTCCTTAATTTTTCGTTCGTACATACCTCACAAAATTACGAGTTCCCAAAATCAAAAATCAGGCCTCAGATACCGAATAATTATTCGGTACACCCATTATAAGCCTTACCCCTGTTTATCATGCCTGCGGAAAGCCGCAATAAACTGACTACTCTAAGGCGCAAGCCTCCATCAACTATCAACCACCCCACACCCCTGACATCCAACATCTGACATCAGACATCCATCCCCACCAACAACCAACAACTATCAACCAACAACACCCCCGCCATCAAAAATTTCCTTCCCCCACATTGCACACTTTGCACCCCCTCCAATTACAGGGCAAATGCAAAAACAACTCCCTGTTTACAAATTAAAAGTTACCGATGAAGACCCTGTATCAGGGGTTGATTACGTAGCATTGGTAGATGTGCCCGCCACCGAATTTAACTGGGTGGCATTTAACGGCCAAAAACCCATGCAGTTTAAGGTGCAGCACGCCGAGCAACGCATTATCTGCGGTGCGCTGATGGTGGCCAACCTGCCCATTTACCGCAAAGAGGGCGACCGTGAATACTACGTGGTATTTGATGAGCCTACCATTAAAAGTGTTTGTTATAAATACTTCCGCAACCGTTACACCGCCAATGTAAATGTCATGCACAACCCGCAACAGAAAGTGGGTGGCGTGTACATGGTGCAAAGCTATTTGATTGACAAACAAAACGGCGTAAATGCCCCTGCTTACTACCCCGAATTGCCCGACGGCAGCTGGTTTGGATGTTTTAAGGTGGATAACCCGCAAGTGTGGGACAACTACATAAAAACAGGCAAACTGCAAGGGTTTAGCGTGGAAGGGATGTTTGGCCAAATGCACGTAACCGATGCATCGGAAATTATTATCCAACAATTAATTGAGATTATCAAAAATGAAAATGACTAAAGAAAAAATCCTGAAGGCCATTGGTGCCGATGCCTGGGATAAAATTAAAAAACTGGCCTTTGGCGAACAGCCCGCTGGCGAAGTAACCGAAACAATGCTGACTGACGGTACTGAAATTATGTACGAAGGTGCACTGGCAGTAGGCACATTGGTGATGGTAATTACCCCCGAAGGTGAAATGCCCATTGCCGACGGTAAGTACGAATTGGAAGACGGCACCCGCTTCACCACCAAAAAAGGAGCGGTAGCAACCTTAGCCGCAGGCGGCGGAAAAGGCGTGAAAACAGGCTCGAAACCACAAACGGGCGCAGTAAACCAAGCATCAGACCTGAAAGAGAAAATAGAAATGATGTACCGACAGCACGAAGAAAACGCGGTGGAGTTGGCAGCTATAAAAAAGCAATTCAGTACTATGCAGGCCGATAACAAAGCCTTGCGCCAAAACCTGAGCAAAATTAGCCGCGTACTGGAAATACTGGTAGAAAACACCCCCGACGAGCCTATCCGCAACCGTCAGTTTGCCCATAACACCAATAACCCCACCAAAGCCGAGCGCATCGCCGCATTACTGAAAAGCTAATTGATTGCTTTTGGGAATTGGCCTTTAACCCTTAGCAATGACACTATGTTTTCATCTGTTAAAAGCCAAAGGCTAACGGCTAATAGCGATTAAAAATACTATCAACTCAAAACGATACAACACAACAATGAAACACAACTCAATTCCCCGATTGCTTAAGCATTCGTTTGCATACAGCATCAGCTCGCTGGATAACTATACCGAGCAAAACGTAGTACCCTTGGTAACCAAATCACTGTTTGGCAGCCGCACCGCCGAATTGTTCCCCGTACAAACAGGTATCAAATCAGCCGAGGTCATCAACATCATGGACGACCAAGTGTATTTTCAAAGCGGCACAGGATGCGGCTTCACCGCCAGCGGAGATACCACCTTCACCCAACGCACCATCACTGTAGGTAAAATCAAAGTGAATAAAAAATGGTGTCCCGATGAATTGGAAAGCAAATGGACACAATTTTTGCTAAACGCAGGCAGCTACTACGAAACCCTTGTGCCCGAAGAAGCCCTTGCCGATTTTATGACCGCGATTATTGCGCAGGAAATGGAAAAAGCCTACTGGCGCGGTGATACCACCAGCGGCAACCCCAACCTGAACAAATTTGACGGTTTTGTAAAAATTATCGACGCTGCCGGAACTGCCGTAGCAGGTAACACAAGCGCGCAAACTTCTATCACCGTGGCGAACGCCGTGGCAATACACAACAACATCCTTACTGCATTGCCCGCAAGTCTTTTAGACAAAGACGACGTGGTAATCTTAGAAGGATGGGACACTTTCCGCAAACTGATTTTAGGTCTTCAAGATGAAAACAATTTCTTCTACGATGCTGCCGGACCTGATAATCACATTGCCGGCGAATTGAGGTTGCCCGGTACTAACATTCGTGTGGTGGCTGTTCACGGCCTAAACGATACCAACCGCATTTTTGCAGGTCGTAGCAGCAATTTCTTCATCGGTACTGATTTGCTGAACGATTTTGAAAACTTCAACATCTGGTATAGCAAAGACAACGACGAGGTGCGCATGAAAGCCCGTTGGAAAGCCGGCGTACAAGTGGCATTCCCCAACGAAATTGTACAATACACCAACGCATAATAGCTGTTTGCATTTGGCTCTTGGCAATTAGCTAAAAGCCAAATGCTAATTGCCAAAAGCAGCCAACCCAAAATAAAAATCAAAACTCTTAAAACATAAAACTTAACAACTAAAAATATGTCATGTGCATTAACCACTGGCTTCACGCTGGATTGCCGACAAAGCAACGGCGGTATAGAAGCCGTATATTTTACAGAAATAGCCAACAAGGCAACATTAACTGCTGCAAGCGGTGTCATCACTGCATTCACATTGGCAGCTACTAAAAAATTCTTCAAATACGAGTTGAGGAAAAAAACAGGGCAGCTGGAGCAAAACATACAGGTGAACAACGAAAACGGCACTGTATTTTACGAACAAACTCTTACCGTTAAATTAGATAAGTTGGAGGTAAACAAACGCAACGAGATTTTGTTGCTGGCCAAAAACAACCTGATGGTAATTGTGAAGGATAACAACGGCAAATACTGGCTGGTGGGCGAAACCCGCGGTGCTTTGTTAAGTGCCGGAAAAGGAACCACAGGAACCGCCTTTGGCGATATGAGCGGCTTTGAACTAACCTTTACAGGTGAAGAGCCCGAATTGGCCAAAGAAGTTGACTCAACCCTTATTGCTACATTAACAGCATAACCTTACAACGTACCGGTTTCATTCATCCGTTCTCCGGTATTTGTGCCCCGTTTGTAGCCATGCAAGCGGGGTTTTGTTTTATAGTGAAATGATAATCGCACGCAAGGGAGCAATAAAGCATCAATTTGTTAGTGCCTTGGTGTCTTAGCGGCAGAAAAAACCTTATAGTTTCTCCAAATACTTCTTTATAGCAAGTGGGAAATGCTTGTACTCCAACTCGTGTACCTTTTTAGCCAACGTTTCAGGCGTATCATCAGCATCAATCCTTGTTACAGCCTGCAACACAATTTCACCCTTATCGTATTCAGCGCCCACCGTGTGTATAGTTATACCGCTTTCCTCTTCCCCGGCTTCAATCACAGCAATATGTACATTCATGCCGTACATTCCCTTACCGCCATACTTAGGCAACAACGCAGGGTGTATATTCAAAATCCTGTTAGGAAATGCCTCGATAAGATTAGCAGGCACCAGCCATAAAAAGCCTGCCAACACTACCAAATCAGCATCAAAAGCCTCAATCAAATCAACAATTTTGCGGGTGTTGTAAAACTCGTCCCTATCAAAAACCACACAGGGTACATCAAGGTCTTCGCAACGTTTTATTACGCCAGCTTTAGGGTTATTGCAAAAAACAGCCTCAACACTTGCAGTGCCGTCTTTCCTAAAAAATTCAATAATATTTTGGGCATTACTGCCTGAGCCCGAGGCAAAAATCACTATGTTTTTCACCCCCGCAAGATACGGCTAAAACTCAAGTTCGGTATTAATGGCCTGCCCCATAAACGCATTGAAGTTAGACAAGCCGTTAAACAAGTGCATGGGCACTACACTGATAATGAAATCGGTTTTGTTGTCAGCCTTACGAACCCGCTTAGAAACAAGTGTCGATGTACCTGTCCATGGCGAAACCACACTGTTGTTTTCACGTGTAATACGGCCGTTGTACAGTACCGAGTAAGCATACAAATTGTTATCAATCGGCAACTCATACGGCCTGATACCTGTTAAAAAATTAGGGGTGCGAAGCGTTGGCCATGCGCCGCTCACAGGCAACAACGAGTCGTTTTGTTGCATCAAAAACGCATCTTTATTGGTAACAGGTAAATATGATTTTATGGGGGTAAAGTCTAAGTAAGCAGGGTCGGTGGGAAGATTATCATTCGCTGCACTTACCACCATCATACGTCCGCCCTTATCAAAAAACACCGACGACGATTTTTGCAGTAATCCCAAACTGGCTTCGGTATCATCGCTAAACCACAATATGCGTTTAAAGAAACCGAATATCTGTGCTTGGGTAAAAGGGTCGGGAGATAGTTCTGTATAATTATTTCCGTTCCGCTCGGTAGCCATCATTAAATCATACGGTTTTGGGGTAGCCGATGCCAACGCAGTTAAATAAAAGTTTTGTACCGATGCTCTTAAAAACTGCGATTCAATAGCGTTTACCACTAATATATCGCCTTGCGGTTTGCGCACAAACAAGGTGTAAGACGCAGTAAATGATGACTTACTGCCTGTTTTATCAATAGCACGGATATACAGCTTGTTGCTGTCGTTCAGTTTCAATCCGCTAATAGTGCGGTTCCATGGGGTTTGGTTGCTGCCCAGATAAATATCGCAATCGGTAACACTACCCGTAAGGTTTTTACCCACCACCAATATATCGCGAATACCGGGGGCAATTTTTGTAAACGGGCCGTTGGTATCGTTAAAGCAAATCTCAAACGAGTCCAGCGAAATATCACCGTCCAAATCGCCTGCCTGCCAGGTATAGCGTATAGCGGGGAAACTACGCACAGGGGTGCGCGAAGGCACTGCCGACGATACATAAAAATTAACCGTAGGGGCTGAGTTTTTTACAGGGAAAAACAAACGAGCAGGAGAAGCATCAGCGTTGCCGTTGTTATCTATAGCACGAACTTCAAAATCAAAATCAAACGTATCAGAATTGGTAGGGATTATTAGCGTAAAAACCGAATCCTGCTTTTTGGTTGCTTGCCATGCGGTGCCGTTGATACGGTATTCGTATCCGGTAACAAAACCGTCAGCATCAGTACCCCACCATTGCACCCGCACTTGCGAAGTGAAACGGTTATCACCCTGCCTCACAATAGTATCAGCTACCAAATGTGTTTCAGGCGCAGTATTGGGTTTGGCAGTTCCGTCAAAATCCTTTTTGCAGGCGGCCAGCATTGCCACACAGGCCAATATGTATATGCAGCGAAGTACTCCCTTCATTCAACTGCAAACTTAGCTAATTTATACCTTTTGTTAAGTTAATGATATGTTAGCTTTTGAGATAAACTAATGCCGATTCTTACACGCAGCCCTTATTTGATAGACTTTAACAGCTCCGCAGCCTCTTTCTTCAATTTTTCATCCGTAAAAATCAAAGACTCAAGCACTCTCTTCGCCTCAGCAGGGTTATTTTGCTTTATTAGTGCTTTTGCTCTAAGCAGTTGGCCCTGCTCGTAATAGGTAAAAACCACGTTCTGCAATACCAGCAAACAACTGTCGTATTGTTTTGCATCAAAGTAACTTTGTGCAGTCAGGTAATTTAAAGAATCCTGTTGAGGGCTAAAGAAATTCAAGTTAGACCCCTCTAAATTGTTGTTAGATAGATTATTATTCCTGAAATTGTTACTGACGTTATTATGTGAGGGGTAAATATCCCTTCTCTGCTCCTTTTTAAGGGGTTGAGTAGCTTCTTTTTTATAATCAACTGCGGGTGGCGAAACTGCACTTTCAGTTATTACCAAATCTTTTTCTTCCATATCGTCCGCACCCGCAACTTTTTCCGTTTCCTCTGCTTCACTTTTAAAAACACTTTCAGGTAAAATGCTGCTTTCATCTTTACTCACAGAAACACTTTCGACATTCACAGGCGCACTATTAACTTCTCGTTCTTTTGAAGGATTAGAAATTGAAGTAACCGAACGCGATTCAGCAATACTATCTTTTTTAGCAACATTTTCTTCCACTTCTGAAGAAGCCGCACCTTCCTCAGCCTTTCTTATATTCTCACTTTTAACTATCCTATCATCAGCAACGGGCGTAAGATTGTACCAACCTATGCCTAACCCAACCAGCAAAACAGCAGCGGCACTCCAGTACCATAAAATTGCCATTCGCTTCCGTTTGGGTTTCAGGTGTTCGTCCACTTCTGCATTAATAGCAGCCACAGTTTGGGGCAGCATTTCAGGATGTGCAAGGGTGTCAATACCTTCCTTCATATCCGCGCACAACTCACACCCTGCAACATGTTGCTGCAAGGCTTGCAATTGGTTGGGGCTAAGCGTTTTTTGCGCATAGCCTTCCCACATCTCATTGCTTATACATTGTGCTGTATCCATACTATTAATGCCCATCCAAAAAGAATTCCTTTTTGTGCAAGGGCGTTTTTTAAATTACGTTTACCGTTTTGTATATAACTTTTCACCTCATTAGCGGTGTAGCCCGTTTGCTGGCTTATCTCTTCATAACTTTTCTGCTTCAAAAAAAACAAATCAATACATTCCCGTTGCTTCTCATTCAACTGTGCCAATGCATTTTCCAATGCTTGCAGTTTGTGCTCTTTTTCCTCCCCTTCACCCTCTTGATGCAGTAACTCACCAAATTTCACAAAAAAAGTTTCACTTTCTTCTTCAGGCTCAGCTACCAACACTTCCAGTGCGGGTTTTCGCAATTGCATCAAACAATAGTTTTTGCAAACACTGTATAGCCAACTTTTAAAATTTTGCGGACTGTGCTTCAATAAATCGGCAAACAGCTTTTCAAAAACAGCCATGCTGGCGTCTTTGGCTGCGGCCTCATCCCTCAAGTATTTATGGCATACCGTAAAACTAAGTAACGAGTACCGCTTAAACAGTTCACCCACCACCCATTTGTTATGGGTGTGTTGGTACTCTGCCACCAGTTCCTCATCCGTTTTATGGTGCTCAAATGCCGCCATCTACAAGGGTTTCAAAAAAATTTTATTTCAGCTTATGGAATTTCAGTTATAGCTGCATCAAATAGCAAACCAAATACATCATCAAATATGAAACAAATTCTTGTCGTATTCGCCATTATCTGTTGCGGCGTCGCAAATGCACAATCCCCCAAAGCCATCAATGCCAAACTGCAAAAAGTTACTGTGTATTTGCAGGGAGCTGATTTACATTATACCGAGAACGTGAACCTGAGTGCAGGTATCAACGAGTTTGCCTTTGAAAACATATCCCCTTACATCAATCAACCGTCGCTGCAAGCCAGTATTAAAAACGGAGTGGTGATGGATGTGAAATATGAACTTGTGTACGAAGAAGCCAAACCAAAACCGACTGCCAATAAAAAGTACGACAAGGAGATTGAACAGGTGTTAGACTCTTTGGAGGATTTGAGGTATGATGAGAAGGATGCCGACAACCATTTGAAGGCGCTAACTACTGAAAAAAATATGTTGATGAACAACCGCATTATTAAGGGCGAGCCTTTGAAAGACTCGTTGCAGTTGTTGCAACAAGGGATGGCTTTTTTGAAAGAACGACTAAATGCCATTTATGCCGAAGAGTTGAAGTATGAAAAGATTAAGGACAAAATTGCAAAAGTGCGCAACCGCCTTAACAACCGCCACAAAGCTTTGCTACTGCTTCAAAGCGGTGAAGGTGCCGGCTATAGTGGCGATGCCAAGCCCATACACAAAGTATTAGTAACGGTGTACGCTGAAAACCCAACCACCACCCAACTTAGTTTTAGTTATTTTGTAGAAAGTGCTAACTGGGTTCCCGCTTATGATTTGCAAGCATCTTCTGTAAACGGTACTTTAAAACTAAATTACTTTGCCAACGTGACCCAAAACACAGGCCTTGATTGGAAAAACACTCAGCTTACCTTAAGTACCTCCACTCCTACCGAAAGTAATACCAAACCAACTCTTAGCCCTTGGTACCTTAGTTTTTACGAGTATAAAAATTATTCACCCGCACCTTCCACAAACTCAACAATGCCGCTTAAAAAGGAAAGTTTAACCTTTAGAAATGATAATGCTGACGATATGAACGATCAGGAGGAAAAGGACTTGAACTCGCTGTTAGATTATATCAGCGTTACAGAAAACCTGTTGCGCGTAGAGTACGAGATAAAACTGAACTACACATTGAACAGTGACGGAAAAACCCATAAAGTGCTGATTAACGACAAGGATGTGCCTATGACCTTGCAGTTTGCAGCTGTTCCTAAAATAAGTTCTGACGCATTTTTAATGGCCCGCATCACCGGATGGGAAGAAATGAATATCATACCCGGCAATGCCCGTTTGTATTTTGACGGTGCATTTGTAGGCCAGATGTATTTAGACCCTTCAACCACCGAAGATACACTAAGCGTAAACTTAGGCAGGGATAAGAGTTTTGCCCTAACCCGCAAGAAGGTAAAAGAAAAACACAAAGAGAGATTTATAGGGGATGAAAAGATTGAAACCCGCACCATTGAGATTGTAGTACGGAACACTAAAAACCAAGCCATTGATGTGGAGGTAGAAGACCAGATACCCGTAGTAAGCGGCACCAACGAAATAAAAGTGGTATTGAAAGAGAGCGACGATGCAGAGTTGGACGAACCCAGCGGCAGCCTGAAATGGAAACTGAAGCTAAAAGCCAAAGAAACCAAAAAACTTAAGTTTACGTACGAAATCCATTACCCCAAAGACAAACCCATAGCGGGGCTATAATAAAGAAGGTTATCACGCAAGTAAGTGTTACTGTCCCTTTTTGCCACGATAAGTTAAAACCTATCGCTTTTTGTAATTTCCTCCCCGAGCAGGACTTAAGTCCTGCTCGGGGAGGCGATTGTAATAATAGGGGGTTTCAAACCCCTACCTTCTGAGTCGGCCCTTTTTTATTTTGGGTTACTGCTAAATAAATTTATGTACTCTTTAAATGCATATAATTTACCCCGTTGTGCGCTTTTTATTTCACTCAATATTCCACGTGTTTCAAAATCACTTAGAAGTTTATACGCCGTCACATTTGATTTACCTATTATACCCTCAATTTCCTGTACAGTTATGATAGGTTTTTTGTACAAATACTCTATCACTTTTTTTGCATCACTACCTCTGCTACCTAACTTAGCCGCTTCAGCCTCCATATTTTTTTGCAGTTGTAAAATAGCGTCAAACGTGGTAACCCCGCTCTTAGCAGTTTCTATCACACCCGTTAAAAAAAATTTAAGCCATTGGTTTAAATCATTGTGTGTTCTTACCCGGGTTAAATTATCGTAATACAGAATTCTATTGCGTTCAAAAAAATCCGACAAATACAAAATGGGACGTTTTAAAATCCCTTTACTCACCAAATACAGCGTAATAAGCAATCTACCCACCCTGCCGTTACCATCCAAAAAAGGATGTATAGTCTCAAACTGATAATGTATTAACGCCACCTTCAACAAGTCAGGCAACGGATTTAACTCATCATTGGCAAACTTTTCAATATCTGACATTAACTCATCTATCGAAGTATGTACAGGAGGCACAAATACAGCATCATTTATAGTTGCTCCCCCTATCCAATTTTGGCTCTTGCGGTATTCACCGGGCATCTTGTGCTCCCCCCTAACCCCCTGCAACAATATTTTATGGGTTTGTTTAATAAGTCTTGAAGAAAATGGCAACCTGTGCAGCATATTCACAGCATCATTCATTGCCACTATATAATTCTGCACCTCTTCCCAGTCATCCCTCTTTTCAGAAGAAACTTCATCTTTACTCAAAAAAGCTTCTTCAACATTTGTTTGCGTACCCTCAATTTTTGATGATTGAGTAGCCTCTTTAGCAATGTGCATTTTAACAAACAAGTCTATATCAACGTACTCAGAGTACATATCCAGCCTGCCCAAATTTCTGTCGGCTTGACTCAGTAAAGACAGCACTTCCATATTGGGCAACTGCCAATCTCTATTTATAAAATTGGGCTGAAAGCTTTTGTAGTAGCCTTGACTGATTAAGCTGCCTGCTATAAAGGTATTCATAATAATGTTGCCAAATCTTAAACAACAAGTCTCTGTAGTTAATATTTTTTAATAAAGTTTAATCAAAGATACTTATTATTTAAGAAAATGGTATTAAAACTTAAATTTCAGTTTTTTTAGTTAAGAGGAGCTTAACTTAACTAAAAAAGCAGGCCGTGAGCCTGCTTTTTTAGTTTAATAATATCATGTTGCAACTTATGCAGTTTGTGAAGCCGGAGCATCAGCACCTATGGTAGTTTCTTCCCAAGCATCGTAATCCTTCTTCAACGAGTCAAGCTTAGCAAGGGCACCCTTCAGCGCACCCACACCCAATAAAAGATGCAAAGGCGGGTTTTCAACCTCTGTTACCTTGATAATGGCTTGTGCTGCGCGAACAGGGTCACCGGGTTGGTTGCCACTGTAACCCCTGATGGTGTTTTTGTTTACCTCTGCCGTTTGTGCATAGTCATCAATCACAATCGCACTGTTCTTGGCTGAACGTCCGGCCCAATCAGTACGGAAGCCGCTCGGGGCAATTACCGTTACTTTAATACCCAACGGTGCAGTTTCTTTTGCCAATGCCTCTGATAAGCCGTCAACCGCAAACTTAGTAGCGTTGTAGTGACCTAACGCTGGAAATCCAACCAAACCGCCAATAGAGGCTATATTAATAATATGACCGCTACGTTGGCTGCGCATAATAGGCAACACTTCTTTAGTCATATTCACCAAACCGAAGTAGTTAATCTCAAACATACGACGTACTTCATCGTCCTCGCTTTCTTCTACAGCCCCAAAGTAACCTATGCCGGCATTATTCACCAACACATCCACACGCCCGAATTTTTGTTTCACTTGCTCCACCGCCGATTTAATTTCATCAGGCTTGGTTACATCCAACTTCACCGCCAAAGCAGTTTCAGGGTAACCTTCTACAATGTCCTTCACATCATCTGTGTTGCGTGAAGCAACACCCACTCTATAGCCTTGCTTCAAGGTAAGTTTTGCCAACTCGCGGCCGAAGCCCGTTGAGCATCCTGTTATTATCCAAACTTGGTTCATCGCTATTTTTATTTATTGTTTAAACAACGGTTATACTGCAACGGTTTTGCCAAAAACAAAAAAGCAGACACAAGGCCTGCTTTTTTACTGTTATATTTTTGTTAAACGCTTACATTTCGCGGTTCACATCCCATTGCTCAAGGTAATCAGCAACGCGGCGAACAAACATACCGCCCAAAGCACCATCAACTACGCGATGGTCATAACTATGGCTTAGGTACATCATGTGACGGATGGCAATTACATCGCCATACTCAGTTTCTACCACCGCTGGTTTTTTGCGGATAGCACCCGCTGCCATAATGGCAACTTGAGGCTGGTTGATAATGGGTGTACCCATCACGTTACCAAAAGTACCAACGTTGGTCAAAGTATAAGTACCGCCTTGTATTTCGTCAGGAGTAAGTTTATTGTTACGGGCACGGTTAGCAAGGTCATTCACATCCTTCACCAATCCCAATAGGTTTTTAGTGTCAGCGTTTTTAATTACCGGTACTATCAAATTACCGCTGGGTAGTGCGGCTGCCATACCAATATTAATAGCCTTACGGCGAATAAGATTAGTACCGTCAACCGATATATTTATCATCGGGAAATCCTTGATGGCTTTCGCAATGGCTTCAATCAGCATTGGAGTGAAAGTCAGCTTCTCGCCGTCACGTTTTTGGAAAACATCCTTCATTTTTTCTCTCCAACGCACCATATTGGTCACATCAGCTTCAACAAATGAGGTAACGTGTGGAGAAGTATGCTTGCTCATTACCATGTGGTCGGCAATCAGCTTACGCATACGGTCCATTTCTATAATTTCATCGCCTGCGTTTAAGCTTACCGCGGGAGCAGTAATTTTAGGCTGGCTAACTTGGGCGGCAGGTTTTTCAACCACTTTCACATCTGGTTGAGTAGCAGGAGTTACTACAGGAGCAACACCATTTTGACGTTGTTGAACGTATGCTAAAATATCTTTCTTAGTTACACGGCCTTCACTACCAGTACCGGGTAAACCTTCAAGCTCAGTCATGCTGATGTTTTCGCTACGGGCGATATTTAACACCAAAGGTGAGTAAAAACGGGCGCCCCCAGCTACTGGAGCAATCGTTTCGCGAACTTGGGTAATAGTATTTTGAACGGAAGCAACAGGTGTTGGTGCAGTTTCAGCTGGTTTTTCAGCAGGTTGGCTTGCAGGGGCAGCAGGTTGTGCACCCGCGCCTTCAAGACCGATAATAGCAATGGGCTTGCCCACTTCTACTACATCGTTTACATTGTACAACTTTTTAAGCAACACACCGCCTTTGGGAGATGGTACTTCGCTGTCCACTTTATCAGTAGCTATTTCAAGTACGCTTTCGTCGGCTTCAATTTTATCACCTTCGTTCTTTAGCCAGTTAATAATGGTGGCTTCAGCAATACTCTCGCCCATTTTAGGCATTATCAGTTCAAATTCAGTCATAGTAAATTCTATACCCAATTACGCCGCAAAGAAACACAATCTTTACGATTGCCACAACTAACATTTTATCAATCACTGCCCCTTAATCGGCATTGCTTACTTTATAAGGCCTTGATAAAAACACTTTATTTTTTTTGAAAAAACATGCTTTCGGATTACACTTTAAATTATAGATATATAATTTAAATATTTTACGCAGCAGCCGCAGCTCAAATAAACAAAACCGCCATTAACATAAAAACAGCCCCTTCCTGCTAACCCTTTTCCACAACAAACTGTGGATTGTTGTATATTGCATACAGCTATTTAGGAATATTTTTTCATCAAAACCTACCTAATGAAACCACTAAGGTGTATTGTATATATTGTCGGAGCCTTGTTATTTATAACAGGTTGCTCATCAAAAGTCAGTACATTGGTTTATGATGGTAAGCAACCACTTAAAAAAGGCGATTTACTATATCACCTTCCAAAAACTGTGTTGATGGTGCAAGTAACCTACACCAAAACCGAAAAGATATTTACTGAACACGGCATTGAACGCAAAATTCCTCCCTCATACACAATTAACAAACCTGTAATTGTAACAACAACCCAGGTTAACGACCCTGAGAACCTTTACGTGCTTCGTGCCAGTAACGGAGGAAATGTGTTTGATATTAAAGATGTTCACTTGGCCTTAAATGAGCGGGGTTTGCTCACCAATTTGCAAACCGAACAACCGGTACCGGCTACTCCCGTAAACAACCAAAATAAAGTGGCATACACTGCTGTATACCGCAGCAGCACGCAGGCTGCCCCGGCTACTGATCTTGATAAAGAAGATTTAAAAAAGAAACTTTCTGCAGCCTACAAACACCTAATTAATGCAATTGATAAAGGCAATGAGCAGTTAATAAAGAAGTATAAACGCCAAATTGAATTGTACAACGAGGTAATTGAGACGTATAATAGTCATAATAAAATATCAGTTTCAGAACTGGACATGACTTATACGTATTATGTCGACCCTGATAAAATGGAGTGGGCCAACAATAATCTGGAATTTACAATCAAAGCTAACGATAACAGCGATTTTCCGGATTTAACAATCGTATTAAGTGATGTAGCAAGATTGAATAACAACACTGCCAACGTACTAATACAAAACGATAATGGCAATTTTAACCCAATCGACGGGGTGTTGTATTACCTGCCTGCATCAGTGCGTACTATGGTGTATGTAAGCAACGAAGACGGAAACAACCACATTGCCTTCGATAGTTTTATGAACTATCCCCAATTTGGCAATATGGGAGTAGTTCCCATTGAAACAGGTGGGTTTGCAAGACGCAAAACACAATTGCAATTTAGTCCTGAAACCGGTACACTAATAAGCTATAGCACCGGAGGCAAAAACATAACTCCACAGCAACCCTTAGGTCCCATTTTTGTACCCCAACCCAACCAACCCTTGCAAACCAACCAACCTGCCTCCATTGTTCCTGTGCAGGCCGAAAAATAGACTTTTGCTCAACTTTCGATACACTTTTGGAACCCGGCCCGCTTACGCGGGTTGGGTTTTTTGTTTAGCTGTTGCACAAATGAAGCAAAAAAGTCATTTGTTGCACAAATATGACAACAAATGCTATTTTTGCATAAAAGAGTTAAAATGATTGGGTTTGTATTAATGGGTGACATAGTTGAAAGTGGCAAAAAAGATAGCATTCAACTGATGACAGATTTTAAACGTCTCCTGAATACAGTGAAAAAAAAGGATGATAAACGTTTTTTGTCTCCTATCACAATCACTTTAGGGGACGAATTTCAATCAATTGTTAAGTCACTAGCGGATTCATTGAATATCATTATTGAAATTGAAGAAGAGCGAATAAGACAAAAATGCAACTTCAAGTTGAGATTTGTTATCAATGAAGGCAAAATTGATACAAAAATAAATTCAAAAATTGCATACGAAATGTTAGGAACAGGATTAACGTTTGCAAGAGAGTTATTAGACGAAGTGAAACTTTTTAAAGAAAAACGAGTTTTAATAAATTTATATAACGGTGAGTTAGCCTCACTATTAACAGATCAATTTTTTCTCTTAACATCAATTACAGATCAGTGGAAGTATAAAGACTATCATATAATTGAGGCATTTATCAATTTGAAGGATTATTACTTAGTCGCTAAAGCAACTGGGAAGGACAGATCATTAATGTGGCGAAGAGAAAAAACTCTTCAAATTGCCCAGTATTTTGCAGTAAAAAACTCCATACAACAAATTCCTAAAATCTAATCAAATGAGAAGCCCTTTTCTATTTATAGAAGTATTTATACTAGGTGAGATATTGGCATTTATGATTTTTAAATTTATAAGAAAAAAATTCAATGTAGAGGGAAGTAAGCAAGAAAATATAACGAACGACAACCAAAAGGAAATCAAAAAACTCAGATTTAGGATGATTTTAATTGGAATACTTGAAAGGCTGACTCTGTTCCTTGGTGCTGTATGTCAGATACCAACAATCTATGTAATGTTTGGTGCATTAAAGGTTGCAACAAGAATACAGCCCACTGGAGATTCAGCAATAAAAACCAATGACTATTTCTTAGTTGGTAATTTTGTTTCAGCAATTTTAACACTGCTTTATTATATTGCCTATACACACGTGGGTAGTTGATAAACTAAATCTATTACATTACCCAATAAGCAACTCATTACCTCATAATCGTTTGAGCCCTGTCAGGTCCAACCGAGATGATGCCAATAGGCTTCTGTATTATCGTTTCAACGGCTTTTATGTAATCGCAGAAAGTTTGGGGTAGTTTATCGTAGTCAGTTATTTTAGTTAAGTCCTCTTGCCAGCCGGCATAAGCGGTGTAATGCGGGGTAACTTCCCCATCGTTATAGGTATGCGGCAGTTGCTTAGTAAGTTGTCCGTTCACAACATATTCAGTAGCCACGTTCACCTCGGGCAAGCCGCTTAATACGTCTGCCTTCATCATTATCAATTCATCTACACCATTCAGCATGATGGCATAATTCAAAGCCACCAAATCCAACCAGCCTGTACGACGGGGTCGGCCTGTAGTTGCTCCGTACTCGTGACCTTTATCGCGTAGCTCTTGCCCCAACGCATCATTCAATTCAGAAGGGAAAGGCCCGCTGCCCACACGGGTGCAGTAAGCTTTAAAAATACCATACACTTTGTTGATGTGCTTAGGCGCTATACCCAAACCTACACAAGCACCGCCACTAATAGTGTTGCTGCTGGTAACATAAGGGTAGGTACCAAAGTCAACATCCAGCATACTACCTTGTGCACCTTCGGCAAGTATTTTCTTGCCTTGGCTAATCAAGTCATTAATGAAATATTCACTATCCACCTGTTTAAACTGAGTAAGGTATTCTACCGCCTCAAAAAACTCAGCTTCAAGCGCATCTAAATCACACGTGTAATTGTAAAAATTAATCACCGCCATGTGCTTCTTCTTCACTTGGTCGTAGCGGCCTTTAAAGTCGCTGCTTTGCATATCACCCACACGTAATCCGTAGCGTCCGTACTTATCTTGGTAAGTGGGGCTGATACCGCGCAGTGTACTGCCTATTTTCTGGTCACCTTTAAAGCTTTCGCTGGCAGCATCCCACATACGGTGAGTGGGCAAAATCAAATGCGCTTTGCGCGATATATATAAGCTATCTTTAATGTTAGCACCGGCAGCTATTGTTTTCTCAATTTCTTTACGCAACAAAATAGGGTCGATAACCACTCCGTTGCCGATAAGGTTGATACATCCCTCGTGGAACACGCCTGAAGGCAAAGTGTTCAACACGTGTTTCATTCCATTTATCTCCAGCGAGTGCCCAGCATTCGGCCCTCCCTGAAAGCGAGCTACTACATCGTAGCGCGGTGTCAAAAAATCAGCAATTTTTCCTTTTCCTTCATCGCCCCATTGCAGGCCCAATACTACATCTACCATCGTATGTAATCTATCTGTTTTAAGCGGTTTGTTCTTCGGGTTTAAATGTTTTGTTGCAAGCTGTGCAGGTGCCAACGTCGTCTAACTTGGGCGAACCAAACAAGTTTAGCGAGTGGCCGGTGATATCAAACTTTAGCAACTCTCCCATCATACTCTGTATTTGCTGTATACGGGGGTCGCAAAATTCAATCACATTATTGCAGCGGTTACAAATCAGGTGGTCGTGCTGGCGGTAGCCAAAGCTACGCTCAAACTGAGCCATGTTTTTACCAAACTGGTGCTTGGTTACAAGGCCGCAATCCAGCAACAAATCAAGCGTGTTATACACCGTAGCCCTGCTAACGTGGTAGTTGCGGTTCTTCATTTGTATGTATAACGACTCAACATCAAAATGCTCCTTTTTGCTGTATATCTCATCCAATATAGCATAGCGTTCGGGCGTTTTGCGCTGCTTCTTTTGCTCAAGGTAATCTGTAAATATTTTACGTACTTCCTCTGGGGCAGTTTGTCGGCTCATTGTACTCACCTAAAATAAAAGGCAAAGGTATCACTTTTAAAATTTATCGGTTTGAAGATTTGAGGATTTGTGGATTAGTATTTATGAATCAATACCTTCATTTATGTTCAACCATTCTCTAAATACAAAACCCATAACTTCTTTGGCAAACAATTTGATGTTTAAACATTGATTTAGTATCTTTGAGTTAAATAATATCGGGATGAAACGCTCGGACTTTATAAAAACAGTAGGACTTGTTATGGCAACCACCCCTTTGATGGGCCTGAAAGATTGGCACAAAATAACTGAGAATGCAGAACCCACCGCAAAAGCACCACTCTTGTTCATCGGGCATGGCAATCCAATGAATGCCTTGTATAACAATGCTTTTACCCAAACCCTAACTAAACTGGGCCAAACGGTTGAAAAACCCAAAGCAATATTGGTGGTTTCTGCCCATTGGCTCACCAACGGAACATGGGTAGCTACTACTGCAAAGCCTGAAACTATCCACGATTTTGGCGGATTTCCTCAAGCCTTATTTGATGTGCAATATCCTGCACCCGGCTCACCTACGTTTGCTACAGAAACACAAACGCTATTAAAAGATAAAACCACAGTTCAGGCCGATACAAGCTGGGGACTTGATCATGGTGCCTGGACAGTTTTAAAGCATATTTATCCCAATGCCGATGTACCCGTTTTTCAATTAAGTATTGATTACTCAAAGCCACCGCAATACCACTACGATTTAGCTAAATACTTGGCTAAACTAAGGGACAAAGGGGTAATGATTTTGGGCAGCGGCAACATTGTACACAATTTGGGCCGTATAGATTGGAACAACCCCAACACGGGCTATGACTGGACAATTGAGTTTGACGAGGCGGTAAAAAAACATATTAATGATGGTAACCACCAGCCTTTAATTGATTACATTAGCCTTACTAAAGGAGCTAATTTGGCTGTACCTACCAACGACCATTATTTGCCCTTGCTATATACATTGGCCTTGCAGGATGCAAAAGAAAAGCCCTCGCACATATACGAGGGCAATGAAATGGGTAGCATTAGCATGCGCAGTGTATTGTTTAGCTAAACTATACTACTACCGACTGGTCTTCTATCACTTTTACTTTTTGTTGGGCACTGCGGATATCCGCCTCAGTTACAAACACTTTTAGAGGTTCAGGGCTATGCTGACGAGCAATAATTTGGGTACTACCGATTTGTGGCGCACTAATTTGTGGGGCTGAAACCGAAGGAGCTGAAGGGGCTCCGCCCCCGCCGCCGATATTTCCACCGCTTGATAATACTTTGTGAGCCTGTGCCACTGCTGAGGCTATTTGTGCGGATATGGCCGCAAATTTTGCAATACCTGCAATGCCCCCTGTAGCAACGTTATCAGGTGTCGGCGCATTAGCATTTGCAATTGCACTGCTTATTGCCTTTGCAGAATCAATCCCGATTTTTACCAAGGTTATTGCCTTCTCTATATCGTTTTGGGTTTTGGCATTCTTTATCAGGTTTTTATTAACGGTATCAATTACATCCAATCCATCTTTAGCTGCCTTTTCTGCGAACTCCCACTTCGCCTTGGTAATTGCCTTCTCGCGTTCAATTTGGGCAAGAAGTCGGGCATTCTTTTCATCTTCAATAGCAGTATCTAGTTCTTTCTCTGCCTCCTGTTGTTGAACCTTTAGTGCTGCCTCATCCTCAATTTTTTGCGCCCTTAATGCTTTTTCAATGGCATCGTACTCTTCAACGCTCAATTGATTATTGGCTTTCTTTTCCAACTCGGCAGCAAGCAACTCATCATAATGCGTTTGTAAATCTGCCTTTTGCTGTTCGTAGAAATCCTGAGTAAGGCTTTGCTTACGTATAAGAGCTTCCTCCTCAGTAATCTCCTTATCTTTCAAGCTCTTTTCCAGCAGCTTAAACTCGTTCTCAAGGCTTTTCCGTTTACTTTCCTCGTTACGTTTTACCCACCTATCATTAGCCTCTATAACCGCCTTCTGCCTATCTTCACGTTCCTTTTGTTCTTTTGTGTCCCACTCTTTATTAATTTCACTTACCCGCTTTTTATGCAGCTTCTCTAATTCATCCAGCGCCATAGTATTGCCCTTGTAACGTTCCTTTTCCTCAGCATATTTCAACTCCTCCTCAGCCAACTCTTTCTTCCTGCCTTCCTCCATATTGGCCAATCGTAGTTTTTCATAATCCTGATCTTGCTTTAACCGTTTAATACGTTCTTCCTCCAAACGTTTTCCTTTCTGTTCTTCGCTTTCTACTTGCTTCTTGTCTTCATTGGCTTTAGTATCAGTTTTACCTTGTTCAATTTTAGCTTGCTCATTGGCGGCACCTTTTGCCTCTTCTACTGCCTTCTTATTAGACTTCCCTACAGCTTTATTGGATTCTTCGACCTTTATCGGTGCAAATCCTAACCATTCAAGAAACTCTTTACCTGTCTCTACAATACTGAAAAACACATTTTTCACCCCTTCTACTATAGTAGTCAAAAATGGAAAATCCTTTATCAAGCCAAGAACTGCATTAGCAATTCGATTAAAATTGTCAATAACATTCTTACCCACAGTTATTACACCATCAAACTTTTCTCTCACAAAGCCAAGAATGTTTTGAACGGGCTTAAGATTGAGCACAAAGTTGATGAGGGTAGTTTTTATTTGATTGAACAAAGAGGTGAAGAATCCTATCCCTTGTGAAACTTTCTCAAAAGCAAGTTTAACTTGGTCTACAACAGCCTTCAAAGGAGGGAAACTGTTTATCACCCTTCCCACTACTTCCTTTATTTTATCAAAGTTGGCTACTAACAACCCAATAGCCACTACAATTAGTCCAATGCCTGTGCCGGCTAATGCCAGCCTAAAAGCCTTCAATCCGGTTGAAGCAAGCTGCATTACAAGCGTAAAAGCCTTTTTGGCATTAGCCACTGCATTAACTGCTGCTGCGTAGCCTTTTTGAATTTCACCCGCAACTTTTTGCGCTTTAGCCAAGTTATCTTGCGCTCTGGTTACTGAATTTATTATCCCCTCAATTTTTTTATTCTCGAGGCCGAACATAGCGGCAACATCTTTTGCTGCCGTAAAACCGTCCTTTACATTGGTGAGCAGGTTTGAAAAAACCTCCACTTTCTCTTTTGCCGTCGCTGAATCGACGTCTATTTTAACTTTAATATCCTTTTCCATAAAACAATGCGTTACTAATTAATTTAATTTAAACCATTCTACCCCGTTGCTCACAATTACAACTTTATCGTATTGTGAAGTTAGGCTGTATGATGCAGCTCCATTGATAAGTTCGCTATCAAACCCATCGATATAAATAATATCACTTGAACTGTCAGTTTTTATAATTTCAAATATTTTACCGTTACGGTTTTGAGCCGAAGGTAAATTGACGGTAATCTCTCCATCGGTTGCATCACAAAACAACGTTCGGACAGCATCCGTAAGCGTGTAGGGAGAGTCATCGTTCACGATAGAAACAGCATCACCCATCAACGCAGTAAAATATTTCTGGTTATTAATGTACAATACCCTGGGCTCAGTAACGGTGATGCCGCTACTGTTAATCAGCGTTACGTCTTGCAACCCTGCCGAAATAAAATTACCCCCGCCGCCAAGCACTGTTATACGCTCACTGCCGCTTAATACATTGTTATTAGTGCCTGTAAGCAGCACCGAAGCAGCGGTAGTATCAATAGTATTAAACCAACCTGTCACTAAACGTGGCCCGTTATCAGGAGTGCCGGCAGGTGCAGCAGTGCCGCCTATTGTAGGTATTGTGTAGGTAGCTTCATTGGTTCCGAAAGTACCGCGCCCGCCATTAACCCTTGCCCGGTTTTGCAATGGAGCATCAAACTCAAGTACATTAATAAACTGACACTTTGTGACTTTATTAAAAACAGGGTCGTAATTCTCAACTTTTAATAATCGGTAATACGCATCTTTAATAAAGTAGTATTTACGAAAGGATAGACCGTTAATATCAGCAGGTGTAAGATAAAACCAGCCCTCCACCAGTTTACTGTTAACGTCGGTTATCTCCTTAATTTGTGAAAACCAATACCGTGTATACAAGTTTTGGTTCGTGTACTCAAACAGACGTTCTGATGTAGATTGATAATACACTTCAAACGGCGGGGCAAAACTCAGATCAAACGTACTTGAATAAGGGTCGTCCAAATGACCGCTGTAAGGGTATTCATCGAATGGATAAGGACTAAAACCCGAGGCATCAAATTGCCAACGTTCACACTCCATTAACCCTCCATAATATAGTAAGCGTATTTTACTTGCTTTGGTAGTTACGGGTGTTTTACTGTCAGAAAAAGCTATGTAAGGTAAAACCCGCGAGTTAGGGTCATTCAACTCTTTAAACAGTGGCGTTGGTGCAAAAATCAGCTCAATTTTTTTTGTATTTCTAACAAAATCATTGTCTATTTTCAACTTATAATCCCCATAGGTTCGGCCAAAATGGTCTTTGTAGGTTTTATTTAACAAATCCCCGTCATCAGCATATTTAAAATAATATTCCCCTGCATCTAATGCCGACATCGGACTAATTGTGAACTCCTTACTTATATCTAATTTATCGGTCCAGTCAGTAGATTGTCCGGTATAATAATCGGCTCGCGGTTCAATAATTAAATCATTGTCTTTATCTGGATTAGGTTCGGTATATAAATTAAATGCCTTAATGATAGAACCCAAAAAATCTCGCTGCTTAATTCCCGTAGGAATACAAGAGTTTATTGGCACTTCATCACCCTCTCCAATCTTTGCATTGGGCACACCATTGGCAAAAAAAGTATTGGAAGTGGCTGCGGTAATTAACTTATAACCGGGTCGTTTCTCTGATAAATATTTATACCCGTTATTAAGTACCAAATAATCCAATCGTATCGGGGCGACAAAAATTTGTTCGCCTTCTTTAATAGTTACTTCGCTTGATTGGAGAACGGCCGTTTTTTGGATACTGGTAATATTATGACCCACCGATACAGGGTGTGTTTGTGGTGCAAAATATACGTTTGAGTTTACTGAGCATAAGTGTTTATCAACTCCGGATACCCTGTGAACAATGCTTAAAACAATATTAAAGTCGTTGTAATTATAATTATAGGTGGTAAAAGAGGTATTACGCACCTTACAATCAACGCTGGCTTTAAACTTATATTTACCTGTTTTATTGCAGGTAAATATTCCCGTAGTAGTGTCGTATTGAAATGAATTATCAAAATACGTGGCGCCGCTTTCGATATCAAAAATTATCGGCGAAACTCCCGAAAAAAAACCCGGGTCAGGAAGGAAATCAGTAGTTAATTCTGATGAAAGACCTGCGTAAAACAATCGGCTTTCAACTTCATCTTTGCTTAATAAAAACTGCTCGCTGTTAAACGGTACAATCAACCGCTTAAAAAATTCAGAATTAAAAAAATCACTGGTGTATGTAAATCCCGATTTTTCAAAAATCTTGTCAAGGTATTGTTTCACATATATGGCAGGCCTAAACTGCTCAACACCCCAATGATCTTCGGCGGTGCCGGGGGTGTATCGTTTTTGGTAGCCATAATCAACCATCGGATACACATATCCTTTACCCAACGCGAACGGAACTGTTACCCCGCCTTCGTAAATCTGTGTTTCCCAAGAGTCGGCTATATTTCCACGGTTATAAATGTGGTCAAATTCACTCATGTCAAGGTCGGTCAATTCACCTTTTACCACATTGCCCAAACTGTCTTTTTGGTTATCAATGCTGGCAAACAAATTGCCTACCTCACCGTAACAAACAATTTTATATTCAATTTTATTCCCTTGCTCCACTACAATGTCCTTCAACTGGCAATAGCCTTTTAGTTGGGTCAGGCTGTCAATAAAAATAATAACGGGGGCTTTTTTATTAGGGTTAAAGTGTTTCACTGCCTGTCCCGTGTCAGACTCACTTAAATCCACATTCACATCAAAAAGGTACCCGAACAACAAATCATTGTTTGTGCTGCCGGGTATTTCAATCGTAAGTGTACGGTCGGTTTTTCGTTGCTCAGGGTTTTGTATGTCCACCAACTGCTTGGTAATATTCAAACTCACCTCTTTCAGCAAATCAATCTGTGTATTATTAATAACTATTTGTGTTCTCATAAACGTTGGCGGTAATTAGGTTGTGCTAATTGAATAGTAAGATTTAGGCTAAACAGCTTTTTGTTGTCATATTTCTTCACCTCGTAACTATCTTCAGTTATAGTTACTGCAACCGTTTTCTTTGGGTCTGACGGATCAATTTGCCAATACACGGCCGGACTACCTGCCAGCTCTTGCAGCCAAACACTTTCTTCCTCCGTTATCCAGCCTGTATTTATTGAGTATTGCTCCGTTTCAACAGTATCAAAGTTTACTGTACCCCGTGCATACGAGTTATTTGTCCAAGCCATCGTATCCAAATCTGTATAGCCTGTAAACTTTTGGTAACCGCTGCGCTTAAACTGTGCCGTTTGCTTATGGCTGCCCGTAAACGTATAGCTGTCAAACCGTCCTAAACGGTTCAGAAAATGCAACCTGAATAACTGATGGCGACCACAATCCCTATCTACCACAAACGTGAAAGTCTCGCTAACTGGGCTGTTATCGCTTGCTAAAAAAACCACCGTGTAGCGTACCACCTCACTGGTAATGATACTGCCGCCCAAATTGTATGGGCCGCACATAAAATCAAGCGAGTAGCTGATGCCTTGGTCGCTGCCTGAATACAACGTATGAGTAACTGTATAGGCATTAATCACTCCACCCGCTGCATTGTATGTAGTTACCAACGCTTTAGGCACCTGTTTACCAATAGAGATATGGCTCAACGATACGGCTTCATTCTCTCTTATTTTTAATGTGCGGGGTGAGTTTGTAAGCAGCCGTCTTTGTGTGCCGCTCACCAAATCATAATCAGTGTAATCAAAGTCAATCCAATCAAGGTATTTCAACGCTGCATTAAATGCGTACCCCGAAGCCGAAACCATACCGCTGGCAATGGGAACGTTGTTTATTTCTTCGGTAAACTCAACCTTATAATCAGCCATTGTGCCCCTTGCCACCTTAAATCCTGTTGCACCTTCAGCAAGATTTTCAATTACAGGATTGTAGCGGGGTTCAAGCATACGGTGGACATCCGCTTGAATGTAGTTACCGTGCGGCCACTTATCATACTTAAGTGTTTTTTGCAGCGTGCCTGCATGGTACACCTTAACTACCATTTTAAAATATTGTGTAGCCGCCAATGTGCTGCCCACAATAAACATCATATCATTGTACACAGGGGTGAGTGCCTGCGGACGGTTGTGAAGTGTAATTGCCATAAAATTTTTTCTTTTTAGTTTGATTTGAAAAAATTTGTTCGCGGCAAGTGACTCAAAGACTATATATTATACTTATGAAATTCTGGCCTCAAAAAAAGTTTGTCATAGAGAGTGAATTATCTACTGGCGAGATAACAGAGCGGTTAAGAAACGTAACTCATGAAGTAAAACTACAACGGATAATTCCTCGTAGAATCTTTAAAAAAACAAAAGAAGATTTTGAAGGTGAAATTGAGTATGACCGATTTATAATAACTCCGGTGTATTATTTCATCAACAGTATTTTCGACTACAGCGACAGAGGCTATATTGTTCTCGAAGGCGAAATCAAGGCTTCAATCAATGGTAGCATAATAAACGTAACCACACAGTTCAGTTACGGTATAAAATTATTTCTGCGAATAAAGTACATATTAGTAGCTTTTATATTGGTTGCCTCACAATGGGCAGACCAAAAAAACGGTGCAAAAACATCCTTGCAAATGCTTGGTACAATGTTGGGTATCATTCCATCGCTCGGTTTGTTTTTCATGCTGCTACGCCTTACAAAAAAGAGTAAAGCAGCTTTTACCATGCTGTTTAAATAAATTCCTTATAGATAACAGCTTAACCTCTCTTTCCACTTATCTAATTAATAGAAAAGATTTCATACCCTTTGCAGAAACAATCCCCGCTGTTTCCAATTAACAGCCGATGAACATAGCAAAAAATTGGAGCCAGATTTCTATCGGGCAGTTTCAGCAAATAAATGCCGCCATTAAAAACTACCCTGATAATGCCATCACCCAAGCGGTTTGGATACTTAGTGCACTCACCGAAAATACCCGCGATGAGTTGCTTGCCCTTGATTTTACAAAAGACTTTAAGCCACTGATGCGCCAACTGGATTGGATACACAGTACCCCCTTACCCACCCAATTACCCAAACAGTTTGAATTGGAAGGCGAAAACTACCAATTGGTGTATGACATGAAACAGCGTACCACCGGACAGTTTGTCGATTTGGCTCATTTCACAGCCGACCCTGAGCAAATCATTCCCAACCTGCATTTCATACTTGCAGTGCTGTGCATACCTGTAGGTCAAAAGAACCATGCCGATGGCTTTGAACAACGGGCAAAGCTGTTTCAGCAAAAGTTATGCATAGCCATCGCATACCCAATTGCCACTTTTTTTTTGAAGCTTTGGGTCGACTCGTTGCCGCATATCCTAACTTATTTGGAACAACAAGCCGCCCCACAGAAGAAGTGGTGGATGAAGATAATTGGTTTGCTGCGCGCTACGGGTGGCTGGCTACGATTGATTCGGTGGCGGAAAACCGCGCCCAATGGGACTTCTACCTGATGATGCCCGTTGTTGAGTTCTTAAACTACCTATGCTTTTTAAAAGACAAAAACGAATACCAAAGCACCCAAAAGCATGAGCAATATTAATCAGCAACTTCGCCAAGCATTTGAAGAGTTTGCAAGCACTATTGAAACCGAGGCTCATAAAATATTGGCCGACGAGGGATTAGAAAAGGTTATACCCCAAACTGAAATCACTAATACCGCATTTGGAGTGAGTTATGAGTTTAGCCTTAGCGGTCTTAATCCTTACATTGAATATGGTGTGAAAGGAGTTTTTTATACCCGCAAAGGGGCTGAAAACAGCCCCTTTCAGTACAAACACTTAGGGCCATCAGAAAAAATGATTGATAATATCTTCTCCTGGACATTGAAGAAAGGAATCTTTGCCAAGCCTAAGAAGGCATCCCTTAAAAACAATCAGCCAAAAGAAGAAACAAGTAAAACAATTTACGATCGGCAAATTGCTTTAACGTTTGCCATAGCCCGAAATGTAAAGAAACGGGGGTTAGCACCTAAAGGTGTATTAACACAATTATTTACCGAAGATCGATTGAGAGATTTATCAGAAAAAGTATCTAATATTCTTGGTAGGGAAATCACAATCCAAGTTGCTAAACTGTAGTAGTTGCATTTTTTGCAAAACATAAAGCCGATGGTGGCAAATTTTACCAATTGATACCGGCCTCCGCTCCATAGTTTTGAAATACAAACTATGAAAACCATTTACTTATTGATTGGGGCGGCCGTCTTTGCCTCTTGCTCACCTACTTCGCACGTGCCAACAATGCCATGCGAACCGAACTTTACAGGCGCATTGCAGGCACAGGGTTCCGTCGGTTTAGCATTTGATCACACTGAACTACAAGGTGCGGCCTCTGTTTTACCCTTTTTAGGTGTTACTTACGATTATTACAGAGGTAAAAAAGGGATTAGACAGCAGGAATATGGAGCTAATTTATTTTTCCCGGTAAATAAGCAAAAAACATGGTTTATTTCTTTTTCAGCAGGAAAAGGAAACGGAACTTTTAATGGTGATTACACAACACATAGTGCTATCCTTGGCACAAGAAAAAGCTATGCTATCGACTCTAAGTTCCATTCTGAATATTTTCAGGCATCTGTTTATTATGTCAACAAAAATAATCAAGATTTAATAATTAAATATTCTATATCTCTTAAACAGGAAGATGTTTACTATAATAAATTTAAGGTTGATTATCACAGCTCATCAGGCCAAACCTACTATACTTACAGCATTTTTAGCGAAGCCCAAAACGCCCGAACAACAATAAAAACACCCTTCATTGGATTATCAGTAGAACCTAAAAATGGACCGCTTATTATGCAATTTCAATTAGGGGTAAGAAAAGTATCTCCTAGATTTAAAACCCAAATCACAGCTAAGAAAGGAGGCACAGATATAACATCAGGAGTTGATATTGTTAACTCCCATCTCCACCCGCTTTTCAAACCCTTTATGCTTAACGTGACCGTTGGGTTTAAGCTTGATTATTTCAAACACCGTAATAAAAAGAAAATATGAAACCTATTTACATTGCTTTAATTAGTCTTCTCATTACCTCGTGCGGAATTAAGAGAAATACTTTCATCGCCCCTTTGCCCAATAACCCCATGTTTACTGAAAAGGGCGATGTTACTTTCAATTCGGCCGCATCGCCTACGCATATAGAGTTTCAAGGCAGTTGTGCAATCACCAACCATTTGGGCATTACTGTAGGCCGCTTTTACGGAGGTAGTCCCCGCAAAAGCGATGAAATAGGCATAAATGCTTACACCAAAGTTTATAAATCCCTGTACTTTTCAACGGGTTTCGGTTGGGGGAAAACCGCTATTAATAACCAACATAAGAGTGCTTTTATAAGCAATGAAAACATTAACGTCAGGGTAAATTACAATACACTCTTTGTACAACCTTCACTATACTTAGTGCTACAGGATGAGGACATGGATGCCACAACACGGGTTGGAATCTCGTTCAAATACGGAATAAACACCCTAAATGATTATTATTACTACACTTTTGAAAACGAATGGCACTCAAGCCGATTGAGTGAAGAAACTATTATTACTGCCGATAGGCAACGGTTTTTCAGTGTCAGCCCATTGCTGTCGGTAGAAAGGAGTATCGGCAATTTCACCGTTGGCATACACACAGGTCTTGCGCTAACTTCATCATTCAAAGCAAGGTTTCAATACCATACGCCAAACTCGTCGTGGAACAATCGCGACTATTTTATGCAAGAAGACTTATACTACCTGCCTTTTGTTTTTAGTGGTTATATCGGCATCCGCTTATAAAAACAAAAACCCCTCACCCGTATTGCAGGATGAGGGGAAATATTAAAAAAAAGAAAAAAATCTAGACGGCAAAGCTTTCGCCACAACCGCAAGTGCGGGTAGCATTGGGGTTGATGAAGTTAAAACCTTTACCATTCAGCCCGTCGCTAAAATCAAGCTCGGTACCGATTAAGTAAAGGAAACTCTTCACATCCACCACCACTTTTACGCCATTATCTTCAAAGGCTTGGTCGCCATCTTTCAATTCGTTATCAAAATCAAGCTTGTACGATAAGCCTGAACAGCCCCCGCCAGCCACCGATACACGCAAAAAGTATTCGCTGGGAAGGTTTGCTTCGCTGCGCAGAGCATACACACGCTCTTGTGCTTTTGGTGTTACTGTTATCATTTTCTTAGTCTTCTGTTTTAAGTTTACAGTTTTAAGTTATTATACAGTTTACCCGATAACGGATAACCGATAACCAACTTAATGTTTCTCTTCAATTGCAGGCAATCCGTTTTTAACGCGGTAATCGTTAATAGCTGCCTTTATAGCGTCTTCGGCCAATACCGAGCAGTGAATTTTTACCGGAGGCAATGAAAGCTCCTCAACAATATCCATATTGTCAATAGCAAGGGCCTCATCAACCGTTTTACCCTTCAGCCACTCTGTAGCTAATGATGACGAAGCGATAGCACTACCGCAACCAAATGTTTTAAATTTAGCATCGGTAATCATTCCGTCGTCACCCACCTCAATTTGCAAACGCATTACGTCGCCGCATTCAGGGGCACCTACAAGGCCGGTACCTACGTTGTTTTTGCTTTTATCCAACGTCCCGATATTGCGGGGGTTGCTATAATGGTCTATTACTTTTTCTGAGTATGCCATAATTTTAATTTCAAGTTTTTAGTTTTCAGTTTCAAGTTGCTTTTGGCAACTAAATCAATGTTATATCATTTACACATTATCAAATTTGCACATTGGCACATCTGATTAATGTTCTTGCCACTCTATACTTTTTAAATCAATGCCTTCTTTAAACATTTCCCACAATGGGCTCATATCGCGCAACTTGGCAACTGCTTCCTTCACGTGTGAAATGGTATAATCAATCTCTTCTTCGGTGGTGTATTTACTCAAGCCAAAGCGAAGCGAAGAGTGTGCCAACTCGTCATCCAAACCTAAGTTTTTCAATACGTACGAAGGCTCTAAAGATGCCGATGTACAAGCCGAACCCGATGAAACGGCGATGTCTTTCACGCCCATCATCAAGCCTTCTCCCTCAACATATTTAAACGATATATTTGCCACGTGGGGCAAACGGTGTTCTTTATTACCGTTCAAATAAGCTTCTTCCACTTCCAGCAAACTGGTTTCTAACCTATCGCGCAAAGCACGCAAACGTTTTGCATCGCTTTCCATTTCGGCAATGGCTATTTCGCAAGCCTTACCAAAACCTACAATACCGGGCACGTTTAGTGTTCCGCTGCGCATTCCGCGCTCGTGTCCGCCACCGTCCATTTGGGCAGTAACTTTTACCCTTGGGTTTTTGCGGCGCACATATAAAGCACCAACCCCTTTAGGGCCGTACATTTTATGTGCTGTAAACGAAAGCAAATCAATACCGTCATCAATCACGTCCACAGGTATTTTACCGGTAGCTTGTGTAGCATCAGTATGAAAAAGAGCTCCGTATTTCTTTGCAATGGCTGAAATCTGACGAATAGGTTGCACCACCCCTATTTCATTATTGGCATACATAATAGTAACCAAGATGGTATCTGGGCGCATAGCCTTTTCAAGTTCGTTAAGATCAAGTAGTCCATCGGTACCTACTGGTAAATAGGTTACCTCTGCACCCAACTTTTCAAGGTGTTTGCAGGTATCTAATACCGCTTTGTGCTCTGTAGTGGCAGTAATAATATGCTTGCCTTTTTCGGCATACATTTCAAATACTCCCTTTATGGCAAGGTTGTTACTTTCTGTAGCTCCCGAAGTAAAAATAATTTCTTTTTCGTTGGCGTTTATCAGTTTGGCAACTTGCTCGCGGGCATAATCAACAGCCTCCTCTGCGCTCCATCCAAATGGATGGTTGCGGCTGGCTGCATTCCCAAAATTTTGGGTAAAATAAGGTATCATAGTTTGCAATACACGCTCGTCAACAGGCGTGGTTGCATTGCTATCAAGATATATGGGCAGTTTTAACATTGTGTGCAGAATTTGACTTATTTAGACTAATTCTAACTACAAAGGTAGTAATGATTTTGTTCATTCAACAAAAAAATTTGATGGTTGAACGTTGTAATTGTTGATTGCTTGATTTGCTGATTTGTGTATTAATGAATAACCTTGCCAAACTAAAACTCACCCAAATGTTTGGCAAAATTGAACACCTTGGCATAGCCGTTAAAGACCTTACCCTTAGCAACACCTTGTTTGAAAAGCTGTTGGGTACCGCACCCTACAAGCAAGAAGCCGTTGAAAGCGAAAACGTAATCACATCATTTTTTAAGGCGGGTGAGAACAAAATCGAACTACTGCAAGCCACCCACCCTGATAGTGCCATTGCAAAGTTTATCGAAAAAAAGGGAGAAGGCATACACCACGTAGCCTTTGATGTGGAAGATATTTATGCCGAAATAGAACGCCTAAAGGAAGAAGGCTTTGTGTTTATTAACGAAACTCCTAAAGATGGTGCCGACAATAAACTAATCGCCTTCCTACATCCAAAAAGCACAAATGGTATGCTGGTAGAGTTGTGTATGGAGAAGAAGTAAATGGACATTGAACATTTATTAAAAAACAATAAGCACTTGCTGTTTCACTCTGAAAGCGGAACAGAAAGGGATCGCATTTATTCAGATTTTAGAAACTATTTCAAATCATCAGGTAAACCCTGTTTCGATATTGGAAATGTAGTAAGTTGGGAAGAATATATTGAGAAAGTTGAGTCTGCATTTCCCATAGAGTTTGAGACTTCGCCCAAGTCATATAATGTGATTAATGATATACAACTGGATTGGGTGCAAAACCATCCCGAAGTATATGTGCTGTGGCCCGAAATACATTTAATGGCCGATAAAGAAACTCTGCACCAACTTATCAGCGACTATCTTACCCAAAAGGTAATTTTGAATGAGTGGGCCAACAAAGGAGGAAGTGAGGTAAATACTATGTTTATACTTATTGGTGTTGGAGATAATTCAATATTGGATTATTTTGATGAAGCTAAGGTGTTTTACGGTTATGCAGACCAAGCTAAGACGGCAAGGGATTTGGCTAATGAGAACTTCTTGACTTTAAAATAGAAGAATAGTGTGTACTTTATACAACTGTAAGCGAGCCCCAAGCACCAACGGTATGCTGGTAGAGTTGTGCATGGAGAAGAAGTGAGCTACCACACCTGCCAGTCAAATCCTGCCGTTTCGGTGCGGCTGGTAGGTCGTTGTAAACCATCGGTTAATCTTTCCACCTCAGTTCCTACAAATGTTTTTAACTCTTGTACGGTGCAGGCTTGCTTTTCAGATAACAGCTGCAACACGCAGTAAGTAAATACTCCGTTTTGCAGCTCGCCCTTTTCATACGCTACTTGTGTTCCTGCCGCCGCTGATATAATTGTCGTCCCAGTACCTCTACCCACATCAGCAAACATTTCCTGCATCAGTTCAAAACTGTTTTTCAGCCCCACAACTTGCTCATCATCCACCAGTAATTCTATACCATTTTTGCCTCCGTTATTAATGTGCTTAGCAGTATCAGAGAAAACCACCCGCATATTCTCCATCTCATCTTTATCCACCTCACCGCTGTGGCAGGCATCTATCAACAATAACTTCCTGCGCATAGGCAAACTGTCAAGTAACTGTTCTATCATCGTATACGGCAACCCGCCCTCATTAGGGTTTCTAAAATTTACCTCGTAAGTAGACAAATAATACTCCAGTTGTTTATCCAACAACCCATGCCCTGAGTATGAAACTATTAAACGGTCGTTTACATTCGCTTGTAATAATCTGTTTCGCAATGCCATTACCTTTTCAAGCGATACATTACTATTGAATAAAGTATCAATCACCAATTGGTCTCCAAGTTTTGCTTTTAGACCCTCTGCTAAATTTACAATGTCTTTAACACTGTATTTGAGATTATGTCCAGGTTCTTTAAATTCATCAATTCCTATACCTATAAAATAGATTTTAGAAGGGTTCGCTTCGTACTCAGCAACAATAGTAATTGTTTCGGTGGCCGATTTCACCCCGTTTACATCCGTTACATACACTTGTACCACATTATTGCCTTTTTGAAGCTTCACTTTGCAATTCACCTTCGCTTCTCTTCCACCTGAAACGGGCATCCCCTCTTTGCCAAACACAGGTACTCCGTTAGCCATAACTTGCAGTTTATTAACATCTGCATACAACGAACTGATGGCAATTTCTAACACTACTTCATCAGAAGTTAGCACCAACGGAAGTTGGCTTTTGTTTACAATTTTTACCTCAGGTTCTTTACCAATAATGTTCTCTATTGTTTTCGCTTTAATTCTCCGCAAACGTTTAGCAACAGCCCCGTTCAATAACTCGTTGAATGCTTCGTTAGAAGACCCCGAAAGCAAAACAACCGTATCCGGACGGTTAAAATAAATATCATATTCAACGGGTAAATACCCTTTGCCTTTATAAGCAAACGCAAGGTTGTTAACCGCTGATTTATCCCCTCTATACAGGTAATTATCAGCTACCTCAATAAATTTGCGACCCGCATAAGAGGTAAAATATAACTGTGTACTATCATTTAATACCGTGTACATTTCTTCTTCAGTAGAAAACGTGAAACCGTTACTTAAATGATTTACGTGAAAAAACGATTCACGCGGGGTTTGCTGCCACAACAACTCACGATTACTTAACTTAGCCACATACAGCTCGCTATATGCTTCAAATGCAACCCTATCCGCTCGCATATCTACTTCAAACGAAAAGAACCGACTATCAGTAAATTCATACTTCTCTTTGGGTGTCGCTACTGATAAGTCAATACTATATACCTCATTAATCAATTCACGACCATTTTTGGTTGTCCAATAATTGGCACTATACCACAACACATCAAGGGTCTTATCAAACGTGAAATGTCTTACTTCTACATCCTTTTTAAGCTCTACAGTAAATACTTTTTTAGCGTTCACCCAATCCCATATTTCTATACTGTGTCGCTTTTCTCCGGCATTTATTATTGCTAAGTATTTTTTTGAAGGAGAAATGGCAAACAATTCACCTGAAAACAGCCGCTTTAATTTATTTATCTCCAAAACCACCCCATTATTATTCACTACCATTACAGCATTATCGCCTGCCAAGGCATAATTCCCCTCTGTCAATTTATTTACATTAATAATAGATTTAGGAAGCTTTTCTTCACTAATATTTTCTGTCGAAAATATTGGTTCTAAAATATTCAATTCAGCATTAAGGTCAATAGTATAACTACTTCTTTGCATTTTATTAAACAGCAGCTTACACCACTTAGTCTGATTGTATTTAATAATAGCGAGGGAATTATCTTTACCATCCAACACAATCTTGCACCATTTGCAAGCTATAGTAGTAGGTTGGGTTTTATTGCTTGAAAATACCACAAGAGTATCTGAACTATAATCTGCTTTATAGGCTATGATGTGGTAATTTCCCTGTTCATCAAATACCTTAAAAAATTGTGAGTATTTATCCTGTAATTGAATTTTTCGGAATGCAGGTTGGAATTTTTTGCGGTTGATATCGTATAAATCTTGATTGCGCGATGAAGCAAACAAATCCTGAATATCATCCGTTGCTGAAAGTAATTGTGTGCTATCTGAACTCCAGCAATAAAACTTAGCCATATTTAAGGAAACAGGGTAATGTGATGTATCTGCTGATGCTAAATTCACTTTTAGCAAACGGCTAAAGCCATAATTTACTACTACACTATTTTCATTAGGATATTTGAATACCCTAAACACCGAAGACGAAGGGGCTACCATACTGTATTTATCAGCTGGTTCTTGTTCATCTAATAATAATTCGTGTTCGCGCTTTCCGTTTTTATAAATACAAATACGTCCATCGCCATAATCACCTCCCACATATTTAGCTTCTCGGGAAGGAACTACAATTATACTTCCATTAGCAACTAACAGTTGGTGGATAGCTGTATCAAAGGCTCTGAACAAAGTATTTTGTTGCAAGCTCTCGTTAATTCCGACAACATCTCCTGATAAAGTCCCTGCCAGTATTCCACCATTATTGGCTTGCGCTGCAAATGTTGTTATAAGATGTACTGTTGGGGCAGTTTGTGTAGCTGTTTTTGTCTTGGCATCAACTAAATATAACTTACAGTTAACTGGTCCTAAATATTCGTTTTTCTCTTTGTTATCACTTAAATAGCTAATTGTGCTATCCTTCTTCATAGGATAGGTTTTAGTATGTATCAGCACTTTGGTTTCATCATCAGGCCACAGGGTAAAATTCTCTATTATCTCAGGGAATTTAATTTGATTAAAAAAAGTATCCACCTTGCCGGTGATAAGGTCGGCTTTTACTAATACAAACCCTGTAGAAATTAACATGCTGCCATCAGCCATCAACGCTGTTTTGCCCACTCCCTGTGCCCCCCATCCGCCTGCATCAAACACCAAAGTGCCTAACTGTATTTTTGAAGTTTGGTCAATAAGAGTAAAATTATCGCCACTAACTACCAAAAACCAGTTACCCTTCGCGCTCGATTGCACATCGTCTAACCCTAAATCAAACGTTACTTGGCTCACCAATTTGGGCATGGTTTGCCCATAACCCACCGTTACAAGAAAAACAACAGTAAAAAGAAGTACAAAGCGATGTATTGCCTGTTTCATTACAGGCAAGTTATAGATTTCAGTTGTACTTGCCGTTATTCTACTTCTTTAAACCTTGCGGTAAAGTGCCTTAAAAAGGGTGGTTCATACGTTATTGCATAGCCTTTGGCGTTATCACGGTTTTCCAAAATATCATCAAACACATCAATCACATAATCGATATGGCTTTGGGTGTAAACACGCCGAGGGATAGCAAGTCTAACCAACTCTTGCCTTGCAGGCACAAAGTTTTTGTTTTCATCGTACTTGCCAAACATTACGCTACCTACTTCCACACAACGGATTCCACCGAATTTATATAACTCACACACCAATGCCTGCCCCGGAAACTCATGCTGGGGAATATGCGGATATAATTTTTGTGCGTCAATGTAGATGGCGTGCCCACCACTGGGACGTACCACAGGAATTCCCTTGTTGTGCAAATGGTCGCCCAAGTATGCTGTACTGCGAATACGGTAATTCAGATAATCCGCATCAAACACCTCTTGAAGGCCTACTGCAATAGCCTCCATATCCCTTCCCGTCAACCCGCCATACGTAGCAAACCCCTCCGAAATTATCAGTAAATTAGTGCAGTCTTGCGCCAGTTTAGAGTCTCTAAGCGCCAATATTCCACCCATGTTCACCAACGCATCTTTTTTGGCACTCATTACAAACGCATCTGCCAATGCAAACACCTCTTGGGCAATCTCCAAATAGGTTTTGTGTTCAAAGCCTGCCTCGCGGTGCTTTATGAAATAGGCATTTTCTGCTATTCTGCATCCGTCAATGACCAACATAATACCCTGCTGTTTGCACAAAGCTCCCACATCACGTACGTTGCCCATACTCACAGGTTGTCCGCCAGCACTATTGTTAGTAAGTGTCATAATCACGGCAGCAATATTTTGACTACCATATTGTGCTATGGTAGTTTTTAATGCTTCCAAATCGATATCACCTTTAAACGACGCTTCCTTAAAAGGGTCAGCAGCTTCGGGGCTTGGTAAGTCAACTGCAATTGCACCGCTAAACTCAATATTGGCACGGGTAGTATCAAAATGGGTATTACTGATAAACACCTTGCCTTTACCTCCAATTTTACCGTACAAAATGCGCTCGGCAGCCCGTCCTTGGTGAGTAGGTAATATGTAGGGCATCCCCGTAAGGTTCTTCACTACGCTTTCAAAATGCTCCCAGCTTTTAGCCCCTGCATACGACTCGTCACCGCGCATCATTGCCGCCCACTGGTTATCACTCATAGCTGATGTACCGCTATCCGTCAGCAAATCAATAAATACATCGTGTGATTTTAGTAAAAACGGATTGTAACCCGCTTGTTTTAGCACTTCCTCACGGTATGCCTCAGTAGTAATAGTAAGCGGTTCCACCATCTTAATACGGAACGGCTCTGCCAATGTACGCTCTCTCTTTGCGGTCATAATTCAGAAAAATTTGACGCAAAACTATGCCTACACCAACGGGCAAAAAATGATGAATATCAGGGTTTTGAATTGTAGCAATGTCATTCCATTTCATTCAAAACAACCCTCCTATAGCAACTTATGCACCCGATACTATTTTCATAATCAGCAACAATTATCATTCATCTCTAAAATTTTGAAACAAAAACACCCCCTACCAATTAAAGGGGGATGATACTCATAAATAAAGGCACCAACAATCTGGTTATCTTCACTCTGAAAGAAAAAACCACCCGACCCAACCCAAAATACCTTTTTGAGTTTTGCAACCCGCAAACTAAAGAGAGTATTACTTGCATTGCTCCTGACACTTCTGACTATCCCGACAGGTTTAATAGTTTTGAAATCGTAGAAATTACAAATCCAAGTCAACTATTAGCGCAGATAGAACTAAACCCCGCCGGCTTTTGGGAATACAAGGTGTATGCACAAGACAGCGTCTCCAATCTTGTACCCGCTAACGCCGATGAATTAGTTGAAACCGGACTGGCTTATGTGGTGGGCATAGCTGAAACTGTCTACACATACGATAAACAACCATCTAACGCATTTATATACAATGGATAAGCAAAAACATTTTTTTACAACGTTGCAAGTTCCTACGTGGCATAAACCACCACGTTTTAAGGAAAGCCGTCGTTTCGATTGGGTTAACTATGGTGAAGCTAATGATTACCCCGACTATCTGATAAATCTTTTTAACGGTTCGCCTACACATCAAGCCATTGTGAGCGGCAAAAAAGATTATATTTTTGGTAAAGGGGTAGAAATGCCCAATAGCCCAAACACCGCTGATGCTGCTAAACTGCAACAGTTAATTCACAGAGCCAACCGCTTCGAATCGTTGAACCAATTGCTCGAAAAATTGATTCTGGATTATGAGCTTTTTAATGGTTTCGCTGTAAAAATCTACCAAAACATAGTTACAGGCAAGATTAGCGAGATGTACCACGTAGATTGGGCTACTTGCCGTATCAACGAAGACGCATCGGTAATTTACACCTCAAAACAATGGACTGAGCAACAGTCGTTAACTAACAAATTTGCAGGAAGTACACGTCAGCCCGAAGACTTAAGAGGCCTCCCCGCTTTCGATATCAATGTTCCTCAGCGTGAAAGCATCTTATATTTCCGTGAGTATAGCCCACAAATGAAGGTGTATCCATTACCGGGTTATTTAGGATGCAATGCTTCCATTGAAACCGAAATAGAAATCAGTAACTTTCATCTAAACAACATAAAAACAGGATTTTCAGCTGGGACTCTACTCACATTTACTAACGGTGTGCCCACTGAAGATGAGCAACGGGATATTGAACGCCAGGTAAAGCGCAAAGTGGCGGGAACGGATAATGCGGGTGAAATTATACTCTACTTTACAGACGGTGTAGAAAGTATCCCTCAAATATTACAACTGCGCCCCAACGATCTTGATAAACAGTACGACCAACTTAAACAAACAGTAATGGACACCATTTTTGTGGGTCATAAAGTTACCAGCCCAATGTTGTTTGGTGTTAGGGCACCCGGCCAACTGGGTGGAAGAAATGAGCTAAGGGAAGCCTACGAGTTGTTTCAAAACACCTATATCAATAAACGCAGGCAAACTATTGAGCAATTGTTGAAAAACCTTGCTGAAACCAATGGCATCAGCACGCCATTATGCCTCACTCCAACCGAACCTATCGGTTTAGGAATGTTGTTGAGCGAGCAGGATATTAGTGAAGTACTTACTCCTGAAGAAAAACGTCGCTACTTAGCACAAGTAGGCTTCCCTATCACAGTTAGCGAGCCATTAATTGCAGATAACTAATCCATTACAAATTTTCTTACACTATCAATTAGTACATCCTTATGGAACAGGTTTATTTTATATCGGCCGACAGGCTGAAAGAAGATACCGTGATTAATGAGAACACGGATAACAAGTTAATCTCACCCACAATACTCATGGTGCAGGATATTTATATACAGGGTATTATCGGCACCTCATTATACAACGAGTTGAAAACTCAGGTGAAAGCCGACACTGTAACCGCCCTTAACCAAACGTTGCTTAATGACTATTTACAACCGGCTATAAAACACTATTGTATGGCTGAACTATGTCTGCCGCTTACGTATAAGTTCATGAATAAATCCATCGTAACAAAAAATAGCGAGAACAGTGTTACAGCAACGCCTGAACAACTAAGTCAGATAAAGAACTATTACCTGAACCATGCTGAATGGTACGCTAAACGTATTGTAAAATACCTGCAGCAAAATCAATCAAAATACCCTTTATGGCTTAGCGGAAATACTACCATTGATGCTATTCACCCAAGAATTAACACCTATCACACAGGTATGTTTTTGGGAAATACACGTGGAAGTTCTTTCTCAACCTCTTTACCTATTGATAAAGGCGAAAACAATTGTTGCGAATAGTTATGAATGAAAAGAGAATTAAAAAAGAAAACATCCAAAAATTACTCAACTATCTAGAAAAGAAAGACCATGCAGTTTCAGACAAAAAATCAAGTAATAACAAAACTAAGGCAATTGGCTGAAAGCCACTTATTAGTCCGTGGGTTTGGCTATGGTGACCGCTGGGAACTTGAATCAGCTATGACCAAAGTGGATAGAACAACAATCGGACTTACTAACCCTTCAAAGCAGCCGTTTATGTGGGTTACCCCCATAATCGCCCGTGTAACTGAAGGTAGTCTCTTTTATGATTTTGAAATAATTGTAGGCGACTTGGTGAAACGGGATGAAAGTAATGAACTGGAAGTGGAGAGTGATACTTTACTTATTTGTTTGGACATTCTCTCAAAACTAAATGATGAGAGCTATGAATGGGCTCTTTCAAAGCAAAGCAATCTACAACCCTTTACTGAAAAGTGGGACAGCGAGTTCACAGGCCACATTATGAATGTATCGCTGGAGTTTATGTTTGATTATGACTATTGTCAAGTTCCATTTACACGTCCGGATGAAGACATAACTGCATTTCTTGCAGCTACGGGTATTGACGATGAAACACAAATATTTGCCATTACTTATTTGGTAACGCAACTAAAAGAAAATGGACTTTGGAATAAAATGCACGCACTATACCCATTTGTAGGAGGAACTGCAAACAGGCATAGCATAAATCTAAAAAATCCGGCTCAGTATAAAATAACGTGGAGCCCAACGGGAGTGACCCACAACGCAAATGGCATAACCGGAGACGGAATAACCGGCTATGGCGACACTGGTTATATTATCGCAGCTGCAAACAAAGACAACTTCCACATGTCAGCTTATATAAGGAATGATGTTAGTGTTGGATTTAAATGTGCGATCGGTAGCGCCAGCGACGGTAATGTAATCCAACTCTTACCGTTTCAAACTGGAAATCTCTTCCAGTCTTCAATAAATCAAAATATTGCATCAACAGCATCAAATATTTCTTCTAAAGGAAATTACATAGGTAGCAGGCTCGCTTCTAATCGTTCAATTGCGTATAAAAATACTTCAAAATTATTTGAAAATACCACAGCTAGTTCTTCAACACCTTCAATTTCATTATTTCTACTTAGCAGGCATTTAAGTACCTCTCTATCATATCTTTCAGATTTCAATATAGCATTTTCCTCAATTGGCGAAGCTTTAAATGATATTGATTCAATCATTTTTTTTACAATTACACAACAATATGAAACTTATTTAAACCGACAAATATGATAAACTGGAATTTGATTATAACCATTTTAGGATCTGGCTCAGGAGGCGCATTACTATTAAAAATTATAGAAATTTATTTTTTGCCAAAGAAAGAACAAAAAGAGTTTGATGAAAAAGTACGAAATGAGTTATGGGATAGGATAAAAAACCTTGAGGGTCGAATTGATGAGCAGAACAAAATGATCGTAGAGGTAATGAAAGAAAATGCCTGTCTAAAAGCTGAGGTTAGCATATTGCGCCTAGAAAACGCAAAACTCAAGGATAATCCATAATCTTCAAAACACTAATTATTAACTTACAAAGTTCCTTCTTTGTATATTTTAAGGATATATTTCACACCATTAATTTCAAACCAAGCAGGATAACGCTCATTGTCGCTAACGCGCAGTAGGTTAAATTGTTCCTTTATAGATTTATCGATATTTAAACGACTATCTTCGGGTCTACGACGTGAATAGAAGCTCTCTTCACCATGTTGCGGCACACCAACTATATCTGGATATTTTTTAATGAAGTTAATAACAAGTTTTTGTGTAACAACCCCTTGCTTCTCCCTCAATTCATCAACCAATTCAAGCCCACTCAGTTCCATTGTCTCTTGACCATATATATATCCGTCATCGACTTTTGAAGTTGCTTCAAAAAGTGTTACAGGAATTATTTTTTTTCCCTCTATTACTTGCCATGTCATTGGTGACCAGCCCTTGCCTTGGGGTAAGGCACTTTCATGAACAACAAGGTTATTTTTATTAAGGTGTAAACTTTTGAATATCTTTTCACATGATAACATTACCAATATGTCTCCCTCTCTAACATCCTGATGATCATGAAGTAAATACACATCGTGCCCCAAAGCAATAATTTGATTCCTCAATTCTTTAGCGTACGGTATTATCCATGAATGGATATTATCACATAAAATTTGTATTAGCATTTTCAATTATAATGTCAATATCAGCCAAATCAATTTACATCAATCCTGTTTACATTCACAGTGGGAAGCGCTACCTTAATGCGCTGTATAAGCGTATTAAGGTGTTCTGTATCACTGATGAACAACATGATCCGTCCGTCAAAAGTACCATCTTCGTGCGATTCAACAGTAATTGATTTCATATTTACAGCTAAATCTTTTGACACTACATCTGTTATTTTGCTGATTACCCCCACGCTGTCAATCCCCGTAATATGAACTCCGGCCAAGAAAGATTGCTCGCTCTTAATGGGTGAATGCGCCCATTGTGCTTTTATAATTCGATACCCATAATTACTCATTAAACGTATGGCATTTGGACAACTGGTACGATGTATCTTAACGCCCTCGCCAACAGTTATAAAGCCAAAAATTTCATCGCCGGGAATAGGAGAACAGCACTTTGCAAAATCATACGGCAAATCATCGTAATCATCTCCTAATATTATTTCATTAGCAGCTCTTACTTTTGGTTTTTTGGATGGTTTAACAACACCGGTTGCTACTTGTTCTTGTTTTGATTCTTTTCGCTGTGGGTTGTTAATGCTATCAAATACATTCACCAAATCAAGCTTATCCTTATCAAACTTTCCGGTTGCAATACTATACAACAAGTCTAATGATGAAGGAAACCTATAATAATTAGCCAGTAAGTTTAAGTTATCATTTGTAAATGCAATCTTGTTATGCCTGAATTTACGCTCCAGCATTTCTTTGGCATCTTCGGCTACCCGCTTCTTTTCTTCACGAAGTATCTGCTTGATTTTTGATTTTGCCTTGGCGGTAACCACAAAATTAATCCAGTCTTCGCTGGGTTTCTGTCGACTGGCGGTAAGTATTTCAACTTGGTCGCCGTTGCTCAACCTATGGTTAATAGGCACCAGTTTATTATTCACTTTTGCGCCAATACATCTATAACCCACGTCAGAGTGAATATCAAACGCGAAATCGAGTGCTGTACTATTAGCAGGTAGTTTACGCAACTCGCCTTTGGGTGTAAATACAAACACCTCTTCCGCAAAGAGGTTTAGTTTAAAGTCATCTAAAAAGTCTATAGCATTGGCATCCGGACTTTCCAATATTTCCCGTACTCTTGCCAACCAAGATTCTAAACTACTCTCTCCTCCTCCCCCTTTTGCATCTTTGTATTTCCAATGGGCGGCATACCCCTTTTCAGCAATTTCATCCATGCGGCGGGTACGAATCTGCACTTCCACCCAATTACCCTCAGGGCCCATAACGGTTGTGTGCAAACTTTCATATCCATTGCTTTTAGGTGCCGATATCCAGTCGCGAAGCCTATCAGGGTTTGGGAAATAAGAATCCGTCACTATTGAATACACATTCCAGCAATCTGCTTTTTCATCCTGCACCGGAACATCAAGTATAATGCGGACAGCAAACAAATCGTATACCTCTTCAAAAGGTACGCCTTGCTTGCGCATTTTATTAAGTATAGAAAAAATAGATTTAGGTCTGCCTTTTATCTCAAACGCATACCCTTCTTCTTCTAAACGTTGCTCAATAGGTTCAATAAACCGTTTGATGTATTTATTGCGCTGTGCTTTGGTATCCTGCAACTTTTGCACGATATCAAAGTACATTTCAGGCTCTGAATACTTAATGGATAAATCTTCAAGCTCTGTTTTTATGGCGTACAAACCCAGCCGATGAGCAAGTGGCGCGTATAGGTATAGCGTTTCCGAGGCTATTTTAAGCTGACTCTTGCGACTCATGCTTTGCAGCGTTCGCATATTATGAAGTCTGTCGGCCAGCTTTATTAATATTACACGCACATCCTCACTCAGAGTTAGGAGCATTTTGCGGAAATTCTCTGCCTGCAGGCTGCTGGTTTGGTCAAAGACACCTGATATCTTTGTAAGCCCGTCGATAATCATTGCTATTTTGTCACCAAAATTCAGCCTAATCACCTCTAATGTGATGTCTGTATCCTCAACCGTATCGTGCAAAAGTGCGCAAACTATGCTGGTTGTACCCAGTCCGATCTCTTGTGCAGCAATCTGCGCAACAGCTAACGGATGGTATATATAAGGTTCGCCGCTTTTGCGGCGCATATTTTTATGAGCTTCCAGCGCCATATCAAAGGCACTGCGGATCAACTGTTTATCACCTTTTTCAAGGTTGTGCCTGCACGAACGAAGCAAGTGGCGGTAACGCTTCAAAATCTCTTGCTTCTCTGCCTCAACGTCAATATCTATCATTGTTTGCGGTAATGCCATCAAATTTGGTGCCTGTTTGTAGCTCTCTTTATCCGAAAGTAACAATAAAAAAACGAGAAAAACATTTGGATTTTTTAAAAGATGTGTTTTACCTTTGCACTCCCTTTGCGGATGTGGCGAAATTGGCAGACGCACCAGACTTAGGATCTGGCGCCGCGAGGCGTGTAGGTTCGACCCCTATCATCCGCACAAAGCCCTTGAAGAAATTCGAGGGCTTTTTTTATTTTATCGAAATCCTTAGCGCATCGCTTGCATTGCTGTTGCAATTCTCTAAATTAGTTTCTGCTAACTTTTGTTGTTTATGTTATTTACTACCAAAAAACACGTAGATATTTCGGGTATAATCCCTTCAGTAGCACTGTGTAAAAGTCAAGAGTTTTGGATTAACAAATTAATCCATACAACACATGAAATCTACTGTCAAAATCTTAATGCCCGAAAAGCCAACCTAAGATAATCCTCAGCAAACCATTAAAAAGGGATACCCTATGCACCCTGTTTATGCAAAGGGAGCGGACACCGAAAAGCTTATGAGTAGGAAAAAACCAATAAATTATGGCCAATTTTAAAACCAATAAGATTTGGATTACAAAAAAAAATGGAACGACCAATGTTTATAATGTCACAATAAAATTAAACGCTGGAACTCCAGAAATTTTGCAGGACAGGACTCACTACAGTAGTGATAAGGAAGAACTAACTATAAATCTTCATGGACTGCCTCAGTCGCAAACAACATCATATCAAGTTTCACACGAAATTGATTTTTCACCCTATCATACTTCAGCATACGAGGCTTTAAAAGTTATAGTTGTTGAAGTTGACTCTCCTGTTAGCGAAGTTGATTATGAATTATTTGAATTAAATATTAATGACACACCATACCCTCCACCAAGACCTAAATTTTTTGGGGCAGGCCCTGTTTTATTAACTGATTATGAAAAAGCAGTAGCAAGTTTACAAACTCCATTTTCAAGTTTTTCTGATAATTTCGTAATTGAAGGAATTATAATTACTGATAATGGTCTAGATTATTCTGTAGACATTACTGTTTCATATAACAATTCAACTCCTCCTTTTTACAACGCAAAATCCATCTCACAACCTCCAAATCTTATCAGAAATAATGTAAAAAACTGTATAATACTAGAGGTACAAGAAACAACAAATAATAATGGTAATATTCTTACCTTTCCTCCTATTAATATTCCAAAAGCAGACTATTCAAAAGGAATTGCGCTAATCGTAACCAATAAAAAACCGATTTCTACTGATGACTGGAAACTTATTGACAGAAACAAAGCAATAATTTATGCTTAGTAAAACAATATTGTTGGCTATTTTAATAGCTATTGTAACAACTTTATATTCACAAGGAAAAAATGACAATTTTAGTGCATGGATTGATACATATGACTCAAGGGAAGCCGGCAATACTTTCGAGACAAACAAAGAAGAATTGAATAATTTATTAGCTGTTTCTGTGAAATACAAAAACGACACAGCCCGAGGCGATGTACTTCGACGTCTCGGGCTTTTGTTTCAAAGGCAAGGCATTTATGACTCCGCCATTTATTATTATTTACTTTCAATTAAATACAGTACAAATATTAATGATGAGTTTTCGTCTGCTTCAAACTATAACCAGATTGGTATAATCTATTACCATTTAAAAAAATGGGATGAGGCTCTAAAATATTTCATAAAAGCATACTCAATTAATAACAAAATTTTGATTTACAAAAGCATAGCCGACATAGGGGGTAATATATCAGAAATTTACACTTTGAGAAGGCAATTTGATAGTGCCCTTTATTATGCAAATAATAGCCTACATGCAAGAAGGAAAAGTAAAGATACCAGCCAAATAGGGAGAAATTATTATGCCATAGGTTATGCGTATGAAGGATGCGCAAAATTTGACTTAGCTATTCATTATTATACAATAGCATTTGAAAGCACAAAAAATATACCTGATATTACCAACTTTATTCAAACATTGAATGGATTAGGTAGAGTAAACCTAAATATCAAACATATAGATAGTTCTATAAAGTATCATAACAAAGCACTAGACATCGCTTTTAAGTATCCGAATCAACCATTATTAGCAGAAACGTATGAATATCTTTCAAAAGCGTATGAGCAAAAAGGAGATTCAAGTAAAGCGTATTTTTACTTAAAACATTATATCCTTTTAAGTAATAAAATATTAGATAGTACTGTGATTAAATACATTGCTGATGCTGAAACATACCATAGAACTAAAGAGGCAGAAATACAAGTTGTCGAACAAAACCGTATAAATACTGAGCTAAAAGCTGACAAAGAAAGACAAACTTTGTGGATGGCAATTTTAATATCAATTATTATTAGTATTGTTATCATTTCAGCTCTAATTATCTGGATAAATTATAATAAACGCAGGCTTGCACAAAAAGAAGCAGAACTGCAAAGTCAAAAGGTTAATGACCTCCTTCAAAAACAGGAAGTAGAGAATGTGAATGCGATGTTAAAAGGGCAGGATGCTGAGCGGAAACGAATTGCGCAGGAGTTGCACGATAGGTTGGGCAGTATTTTATCGACGGTGAAGTTGCATTTTAGTGTGGTGGAGGAGCAAATGAATGCGTTGAAACAGCAACAACACCAATCGTACGGGGAAGCTACGTTGCTGCTAGACGAAGCGGTGGATGAAGTACGCCGAATTTCGCACGATTTGTATGAAGGTTCACTGGCTAAATTCGGGTTTAAAACCGCCTTGTTGCAACTGATTGCGGCTATTGAGAAGGCAAATACGGTTAAAATACTATTTATTGATAACGGGGTAGATGAGAGCTTTTACAAAAATCATGCGCAGGAGCTGTACCGCATTACTCAAGAATTGTTGAGCAATACACTTAAGTATTCGGGCGCAACAGAAATTACGTTGCAGCTGAGCCTTAAGGAAAACACCTTTGATTTTATGTATGAAGATAACGGTAACGGTTTTGATAAAAAATATACTGAAACCGGCGGTGGTATCGGTTATAAAAACATTGCGGCCAGAGTAGCCAAACTAAATGGTAATTGGCATTTGGATACTCACCCGGGGCATGGCATGACCCTATTAATTGAAATACCTGTATGACACCTATTGATATTTACATTGCTGACGACCATAAGATGTTTACCGACGGAGTGGAACTAATTTTGGCTTCTGAGTCTGGGATTAATGTACTTGGAGTTGCCCGAAACGGTAAACAGTTGCTTGGGTTGCTTAAAAACCAAGCAGCAGATGTGGTGTTGCTAGATATTACCATGCCCGAAATGGACGGCATGGCAACTGCCGAGGAGATTATTAAACTGTACCCCGCCGTAAAGGTGATGATGCTTACTATGCACAATACGATTGACCATGTGGTGCCGATGGTGAAACTGGGTGTGCACGGGTATTTGTTGAAAAATACCGGTAAAACTGAGTTAGTGAATGCCATTAAACAATTACACGAAAACGGCCAGTACTATAGTGGAGAGGTAGCCGCAAAACTTGCTGCCGGAATTAGGGAACATGAGGAAAAAACCATTAAGCTTACAGCAAGGGAAAAAGAGATATTACAGTTGGTTTTTGAAGGCTTATCAACCCTTGAAATTAGCGAGAAGTTGTTTCTAAGCCACCGTACAGTAGAAACTCACCGTAGTAACTTACTCAGTAAAACAGATACTAAAAATACGGCACAACTTATCAATTTCGGCCTTAAAAATGGCTACATTAACCATACAGGTAAATAGTTGTTTGAGAAATCTCGACCACTACGAACTGTTGTTATAGCCCTAAGTTCCCTTATTTCAATTCAGCTTGAATCTTTTTGGGCAAACCTGCCACTACTAAGTTGTATGAATCGTCAATCCAGCCGCGAATTAGCTTATCATTGATACTGCCGTCCATTACTATTGTATTCCAATGCTTTTTACTCATGTGGTAGCCGGCAGTAACCCCTTCGTATTGCTCACGGAGTTCAACAGCTTTTTCGGGTTCACATTTCAGGTTAATGCTTTCAAAGGCCTGCACATCACACAAGGTAAACATTTTCCCCATCACCTTAAAAACTAAGGTATTTTCATCAAACGGGAATTCTTCTGTAACTCCCGGTTTGGCTATACAATATTCTCTGTATTGTTCAATATCCATGTAATTACTGTTTGCTGCCAAATACACGCTCCAATATTGAGGTAACACGGTGGGCAGGGTCTTGACGTATCAGTTTTTCTTCGTTGGCTATTTTTAAGAACACCCCGTCAAGTGCGCGGGCAGTAACGTGGTCGGTAAGGCTGTTTTGGGTAATTTTAGGAAAGAGCGAGCCCCCGAGCGAAGCCAAATTATAGGCGCTTACCAAATCGGTGTACAGTTTCTCTGCCGACGTATTATAAATCAGTGGCTTGCCCAATGAAGTTTGTATTTTTGGTTTAAAAGCAGCCTGTAACTGAGAGTATGTATTGGTTTTTAAGTAATCTGTTGCAGCAGTTTCAGCTCCGCGCAAAATGCCAAAAGCATCTTGTATGGTCATTTTCTTCACTGCATCGCTAAAAATAGGAGCGGCCGTACCTGCGGCATCTTCGGCAGCCCGGTTAAGGGCTGTAATGGTTTTATCAACAAGGGCTTGCCCGCCCGGTATTTTGCCCACATAATTCATAATGTTTTGGGCTTCGGGCGGCAACAACACTTTTATGGCCGCATCGCTCAAAAAACCGTCGGCAGCGTTTAGTCGGCGTACCGCACTGTCCGTTCCTACGGTAAGAGCATTTTTTAATCCCCTTACTACTTCGTCTTGGGTTAGGGGCAAGTTGCCCAAACCGCTGCCATTTTGCTCAAGGGCACTCTGTACCACATCACACGATGAAAGTACACTAAAACTCAATATAGCTATCGCAATTTTTATTACTCTCATCAGGGTATGGTTGTTAAACTTTATTTGGCAAACACCTTCTTCAAAATATCGCTCACACGGTGGTTGGCATCGTTGCGGATTTTACCTTCTTCAACCGCTACCTTTAAGAACAACCCGTCAAGTGCTTTGGTTGTAACGTACTCGCCCAGTGTGTTCTGGGTAATTTTTGGAAACAATATTCCGTTTAGTGAGGCTGTATTGTAAGCGTCCACCAAATCAGTGTATAGTGACTCGGCAGAAACACCACCTACTAATGGCTTGCTCAACGAAGTTGAAATTTTAGGAGCAAAGGCATTTTTTAGCGGGTTGTAGGTATTGGTTTTCAGGTAGCCTGTAGCTGCACTGTCGTTACCATTCAAAATATTCAGCCCATCACCAATGGTGATATTGGTGATAGCATCCACAAAAATGGTGGTGGCTTCGGGGGCTGCATCTTCTGCCGCACGGTTAATAGCCAATATGGTATTGTTTACCAACGTGCTGCCACCGGGTATTTTACTAAGATTATCAAATATAGGAGCTGCTTCGGGAGGAAGTAAAATTTTAACCGCTTGGTCTAAGAAATAACCGTCGGTAGCTGAAAGACGTTTTACCGAGGTATCCGTACCCACCGTAAGGGCGGCTTTCAAGCCTTTTACAATATCATCGTTAGTAAGTGCGCCGCTGTTTACGGCATTAATAATTTCATCGGCTTGGTCGCAAGACGAGAAAGGAACAGTAAAGGCCACAAAGCTAAGGGCAACGGCAAATTTTTTCATACGGTTTATTTTCAGTGCTAAAATACAACTTTAGTGCCTTTTTTGGGTGAATTTGAAAAAAGAGAGGGTTGTGGCTGTTTCCATCCCCTGCCCCTGCAAGCGTGGAATATTGAACGCCGGATGATACTTACCATCGTCACGATGATGAAAACTCCTTGTTAAACAGTGTCTTACTCGGTAGTAAGTCTCATCTCAACTACGTGCTATCACAATCTCTTGGTTAATCAAACACACTAATAAATTTAACACCAAAACCTTACCTTGCCGTTACAAAACAACCTATGAAAAAGAACGACCCTAAGGTGATAAAAGGCTGGGTAATGTACGATTGGGCCAACTCGGTGTATTCGCTTACCATAGCCACGGCGGTTTTTCCTATTTACTTCGTTAAAACAGTACCCGAAACCGTAAGCGTTTTTGGGTATTCACTCACCAATTCAGCCTTGTACTCGTATTGTGTTTCGCTGGCTTTTTTGTTAGTGGCTTTGTTATCGCCGCTACTTTCAGGCATTGCTGATTACAAGGGCAATAAAAAGGAATTCATGAAGTTTTTTGTGTACCTCGGTTCTTTATCGTGTGCGGCGTTGTGGTTTTTTGTTGAGGGCAGCCCTCTGTTTATGGGCACTGTTCCGTTTGTGCTGGCTACGTTTGCCTTTGCGGGCAGTATTGTTTTCTACAATGCTTATCTACACGAAATTGTAACTCCTGACCAAATGGATAAGGTGAGCGCACGGGGCTTCTCGATGGGGTATGTGGGCAGTGTAATTTTACTGATTATCAACCTTGTGGTAATGATGATGCCCGGCTTGTTCGGCTTGCCTGAAAAGGGGCCGTTGGGCGCGCAGCTTGCCTTTTTATCAGTAGGTTTGTGGTGGGCCGGTTTTGCCCAAATACCTTTTAAACTGCTTCCTCCTTCTGAAAATAAACACCCGTATAGCAGGCAACTTTTGATGCACGGTTATAAAGAGCTGAACAAGGTTTGGAAACAGCTTAAACACATCCGCAGTTTAAAGATGTTCCTTGTTTCGTTTTTTGTGTTCAGCATGGCATTGCAAACGGTGATGTATGTGGCATCGGTGTATGGCGAAAAGGAAATACAACTTGAAACTACTAATCTTATCATCACCATTCTTATTATACAGTTGGTGGCTATACTTGGGGCAGTAATATTCTCAAGGATTTCATCGAAGTTCGGAAACATTGTGAGCCTATCTATAGCTTTGATTATTTGGGTGGGAATTTGCGTGGGGGCATACTTCTTACCTGCCAAAGATTATACAGGCTTTTACATTTTAGGAGCGGCTGTAGGTTTGGTAATGGGCGGTTCGCAGGCTATTTCGCGCAGTACTTACTCTAAATTGTTGCCACATGATACTGAAGACCATGCTTCGTTTTTCAGCTTTTACGATGTGGCCGAAAAGCTATCCATTGTATTGGGTATGTTTGTTTGGGGACTGATTGATAACCTGTTTGATATGCGCAGCGGTATTTTGGCTTTGGTTACGTTTTTTGTTATCGGGTTGGCGTTGATGCAAACGGTGAAGGATGAAAAGCTGGCTCCTGCTAAAAAGGGGCATGGGAAATTTTAAAGGCATCGGGAATAAATCCCGATGTTATTGACTTTGACGTCGGGAATAAATCCCGATGTTATTGAGAGAGGGTTACAACAGGGGGTTGAAAACCCCTGCTATTACAATTACCCTCTTGTGAAGGACTTAAGTCCTTCACAAGAGGGTAATCTCAAAAGCGATAGGTTTTAACCTGTCGTTACAAAAAATCATTGTAAAACTTACTTTTGAGACAACCCGCTACTGAGGATGATGAATTGAAGTTGTTGAGACGCTTATTAATTGCCATCATTCCGTCGGGAATAAATCCCGACGCTATTGAGAGTGGGCTGAGGGTGGAATTGTTGCTGTTGGGGAGTATCGATAGGTCTCCGTATCTATCGGTTTTATAATTATCTTGCCGTATGGCTGAAAACAGAAGAAACTTTGTGAAAAACATGACTGTTATGGGATTGCTTGCACCTGCCTCGTCGTTTGAGTGGATGAACTATACCCACCAAACCGGCCCCACGCTTGAAGAACTTGAAGGCATGAAGGCTACAAGTGACGACGAGTTCTGGAAAGCGATACAACAGTGTTTTGCCCAATCGGACGAGTTTATCAATCTTGAAAACGGATATTTTAGTCCTACTCCCCTACCCGTTTTAAATGCTTTTGTTGAGAACAACCGAATGGTGAATGCAAATTCATCATTTTATATGCGCCGAAGAAAGGATGATGACCGTGAACGTGTGCGAAAAGAGCTTGCGGAGTTTGCAGGAGTAAATGCTGATGAGGTAGCATTGATGCGTAGCACTACCGACGGGCTAAATGTTTTGATACACGGCTTACCTTTAAAAGCAGGTGATGAAGTGGTTTTGAGCAACCAAGATTACGACAGCATGGTGGAGGCTTTTAAACAACGTGCCCAACGCGAAGGTATTGTGCTAAAAACCATTGATTTGCCTTTGCAACCCGCTAATGATGAGGAAGTGGTGAATGTTTATGAAAAAGCCATTACCCCTAAAACCCGCCTATTATTGGTTACACACATGATACATTTAACGGGGCACCTACTGCCCGTTAAAAAAGTATGCGAGATGGCACATGCGAAAGGTATGGAAGTAATGGTGGACGGGGCACACGCTTTTGCACACATTGATTTTAAAATACCTGATTTAGACTGCGATTATTATGCAGCGAGCTTACACAAATGGTTGTGTAACCCTTTAGGAGCCGGAATTTTATGGGTAAAAAAGGAACACATTGAAAAAGTGTGGCCGTTGTTTGGTGAAACCAGCCGCTCTAAAACGGATATACGCAAGTTTGAACGCTTTGGCACCCAAAACACAGCCATACAATTAAGCCTTAGTGCGGCTATTAAGTTTCATACTATTATTGGCAGTAACCGTAAAATGGCGCGTTTAAGGTGGCTAAAGAATTATTGGGTAGAACAACTTAGCAAGGTGGATGGCATTAGTTTCAATACACCCCTTCAAAACGAACGTACGGGAGCGATTGCCAACTTTGCACTAATGGGCTATACGCCTACGCAGCTTGCCGCCGCTTTGTATGATAGTTATAAGATATTTACGGTAGGTATTGAAACCCCCGCTGTAAATGGGGTGCGCGTTACTCCACACTTGTACACTACACAACAGCATTTGGATGCTTTGATAAGTGCTGTTAAAGAGCTTGCCAAAAAGTAAACACATAAAAAAACCGGGCAAGCCCGGTTTTCAATCTATAGTTACAATAACTTATTTCTTTTTCTTTTTGCGCAAATCAACAATGTCGTAGCCTGCTTTGCGTTTGGCTTCTACGTCCATTTCAAAGTACTTCTTATCTAATTTCAAGTTACTTTCTTGTGTGGTAATTGCGTACGAAATTTTAACTCCGTTTTTCTTAATTACCGTGCAGCTTGCTATTGTATTAGTAGCTGTATTAATTTTTAATTTAACCTTAGAATAGTCTTTGGTGTCTTTACCATCTTTAGGCACAAGGTCAACTACATCAAGGCTTTTACCGCCTTCGGTCACCTTTTCAACCCACAGATAATCAAAACCTTTTTCCCACAGCGAAAATATTTGCGAGGGTTGAATTTCATTGGCCGATGGATTGTAGTCTTTAATAGTAACTTCTTTCACTTCTTTCTGCGCCGTCCAAATGGTTTTACCGTCACACATGATATCTTGGTCGGTCATCTCGATTTTAAACTCTTTGTTTTTTATCCAAATAGTTCCGGCCTGTGACACCTTGGTTTTATCGGGATTTTCAGAAGTAATAGTAAAACCGGCCTTAATATTTTTGTAGCCTTTATAAGTTTTACTTAATTTATTTAATATTTCTTTTGCTTTTTTAACGTTGTCCTGCGCTACAACAGGAATTGAGGCAGAAAATACCAGTGCTAAAATTAAAACTACCAGTTGCTTACTCTTCATTTGATGTGGTTAAGAATGGATGCAAATATATAAAAATCGGCAACTTTCGTGCCCTTTTGTAAACCAATGTTAACATACCAATGGATACAGGGCATCGAATAGCTTTGTATTGGATGCCCCGCAGTTAAAAAGGTTTAAATGAATGTAAAAAAATACAGTTATACTTTCTCGTACACAATGGCACTTCCCTGCCCTACTCCGATACACATAGTAGCAAGACCGTAACGGGCCCCATCGCGCTTTTGCATTTCGTGCAATAATGTAGCTGTGATTCGCGCTCCGCTGCACCCAAGCGGGTGACCAATTGCAATAGCTCCACCATTTACATTCACTTTTTCAGGGTCAAGGTTCAAATCGCGGATACAGGCTATTGATTGTGAAGCAAAGGCTTCGTTTAGCTCTACCAAATCAAGTTCGTTGGTAGTTATCCCTGCACGCTTCAATGCTTTTTGCGATGCGGGCACAGGGCCTATTCCCATTATAGCAGGATCAACCCCAGCCACTCCGTAACCGGCAATGCGGGCAATGGGTTTTAAATTGTACTTTTTCACTGCCTCTTCAGAAGCTAATAACAATGCCGAGGCACCATCATTTACCCCCGATGAGTTACCGGCGGTAACAGTGCCGTCTTTCTTAAATGCAGGTTTTAAACCGCCCAACACTTCAACGCTTGAAAGACGGGGTTGTTCGTCTTTTGCAAACACAATAGGTTCGCCTTTGCGTTGAGGTATTACATAAGGTACAATCTCTTGCGCAAACTTGCCTGCCTCGTGTGCTTTTTGGTATTTGGCTTGGGTATTTGCAGCAAATTCATCTTGCTCCAAGCGGCTTATTCCCCAACGTTCTGCAACGTTTTCAGCAGTTTCGCCCATTACATACGGGTAGTATAATGCCGATAGCGCAGGGTTGGTAAAACGCCATCCAATAGTAGTATCGTAAATTTCAGGCTGACGGTTAAAAGCTTCGTACGATTTAGCCATTACAAAGGGTGCGCGGCTCATGCTTTCAACACCTCCTGCAATGTATATTTCACCAACACCTGCTGCAATGCTGCGGGCAGCTTGTTGTATGGCTTCAAGGCCGCTGGCACACAAACGGTTCACGGTTGCACCGGGTATGGTTACGGGTAATTCTGCCAGCAACAACGCCATACGAGCTACGTTACGGTTGTCTTCACCTGCTTGGTTGGCTGCCCCAAATATTACGTCTTCTATTTCGGTAACATCAACTTGCGGGTTGCGCTCAATCAGTTTTTTTATCACGTAAGCAGCCATGTCATCAGGCCTTATGGTTGAAAGTGTGCCGCCGTACTTACCAATTGGAGTGCGAAGAGCATCTATCACATATACAGTTTTCATGCTAAAGGAGTTTGTAGAATCGCGGGCAAAGATAACCATTGCCCATTGGTATTTTATACTTGTTGTTACTCTTGCACAGGAGTGGACTGATTTTCACAAAAAAGTAACTTTACTTTCCATTATTATACTATTTCATGTTTCCATAAATTAATGCATATATTCTTTTAAATCAATTAGTTGAATTATATAAAAAACCGTTCATCCATTGCCTTATTTAGTCATATTTTCAAATAATTAGTCCTTGATTTACAGCAAATTTCAGAATGGCTTTGTTTTGTCCTCTTTTGTGGTCGATTATGCAGTGTTTTCAGAGATTTACTGTGCTTTTACCGTGTTTTTGCTATTCACCGCCACTCACATAAAATTGCCGCCACTTATAAAAAAGTAATTTTATAGACGTGGGGTGATAAATACCTTCGTATAGCGAAATAGGAATAATCTTTTTACAGTGATGAAATTTAAGAAACTTTTTTTGATGGCCTTAACAATCCCCGTTCTACTTGTATCGTGCAAGAGGGATGAGCCATCTAAAAATGATGGTGGTGGAGATAACACATTAAATATCACCGATATAGATAAATTGGTGGTGCCCTCTAACTTTAACTTCGAAACCACAAAAGATCTTTTAATCAGGGTGAAAGTGGCCAATCCAAGTTTTCCTGAGGAACGCTTTGGTATCAATATCTACATTGATGAGCCCAGTACCGGTAAATTATCAATACAGGGTATGACTGACGAAAAGCATGAGTTTACTGCTAAAATGCGCGTTGATGCTACTCAAGAGTTTATCTATATTGAGAAGGTTGATTTGAGCGGTAACAAAACTTATGAAAAAGTGCCTGCCAATAAATTTGTAAGTAAATTGTTTGATAACGGTGCTGAACCTAATGCCTATGTGTTTACTAAAGCAGGTTCGGGCTTTACTTGTAATACAGGTTGTGCAACTACCTATAATAACTATAATGGCAATCTTGTAATTAATAGCGGTGTGGCTTGTATTACCGGAACTTTTACCGGTAAACTAACTATGAACGGCGGTATTGTGAAGTTTTGTGCCTCAGGCAATTTAGATAGCCTTACTTTAAATAACAGCTCACGTATCTATATTTTAGAAAACACTGTTCTTACTATTGATAAAATCCTTTCTAACAGCGCCACTTCACAATTATACAACTGGAGTGACAGTTTGAAAGTTAACAACTGCTACGACGCTAATAATGTTACTGAAAATCATGGTCGTATGTACATCTTCTGTTCACTTAGCGTTACTTCAACCGGTTCTTTTGGAAACTTTGGAAAGCTCTATGTGTCAAACAACTTAAATGTAGATAACACTTTCACAAATTACTCTCATGTAACAGTTAACAATAATGTAACTGTGAATGCGGGCAAAAATTTATATAACTACTGTAACCTTTCTACTACTAATAATTTAATTGTAAACGGAACGCTTACCAGTAATAGTTTTACCAAAGTGGTGGGAACTACCACCCTTGCATCAGGGGCTAAAGCTACTTTGCAAAACGGTGCTTTGTTAAGTACTGCCAATCTTACCTCTACCGGCGAGATTAATGGTACGGGTACCAATACAAGTTATGTGAAGGTAACTGCAACAAGTACATTAAACAGCGGCAGCACTGTTAAAGGAAAGATTAATTATTGCGATAATAACGGCGTTGAAACTAATAACGCTACATATACCTCGCCTGCTCAACTTTCTTGCAGCGGCTATTTGGCAACTAACTCATGCAACAATGAGGGTTTTGGTGTGCTGGTAGTACCTGATGCTGATAGCGATGGTGTGCCTGATGTATTGGATGGTTATCCTAATGACCCTACCCGTGCGTTCAACCGTTTTTATCCTTGTGCTACTACGTGTTCAAACATTGTGTTTGAAGATTTATGGCCATCAAAGGGTGATTATGATTACAACGACTTGGTAGTAGCATTTAACGTACACAAAGTTTATAATGCCGGTAACACGGTGGTTGACTACAAAACGAAAATTAAACCCCGCGCTGTAGGTGCAGGTTTTGATAATGCGTTTGGTTTCAGTCTTGATAATATTTACCCTAACGAGGTACTGAATGTGACAGGGCAAACTTTTGTGAGAAACTACATTAGCCGCAATCCTAATGGCACAGAGGCTAACCAGACAAGGGCAGTAATTATTTGTTTTGACTCACCTGAACCTTATTTACACCGTCAGGGTGGCTCAATGTTCAATACTATTAAGGCTAACCCTTTCTGTGCGTCTGATACCAATTTTACTTCGGTAACTTTTGCTACCGCGATTGATGATAGCAGGGCTGTATTTGAAGAGTTTAACCCTTTTATTATTGTAAACCGTACCCGCGGACTTGAGGTGCACATGGCCAACCATAAACCTACGTCGCTTGCCGACCAGACTAAATTTGGTACCCGCGATGACCGTTCGGTGCCTGCAAACGGCGTGTATTATAAAAATGCACAGGGCTTACCTTGGGCAATGCAAATACCAGAAAACTTTGCGTATCCCATCGAAAAAGCCAGTATTTTACAGGCTTACAATTACTTTGATGATTGGGCCATGTCGGGCGGTACTTCATACCCTAACTGGTATCGTAATTTCGGGTCGTACCGAAACAACAGTTTCATCTATTAAAACTTCGGATTATATATTCTAACAAACCCCGCTTTATGTGGGGTTTGTTGTTTTACAGGCATACTACTATAACTATTAACGCTAGAATAATGAATAAAAAAATGAGCCTACAAATACCATCAATAGCCCTAAATCACGACTTAAGTTATCATATTTGTAATACTCTTCGCCCGTAATTGGGTTTTTATTCTTGCTATAGTATAGCTTTACTCCCGTGGTTATACCACCTATTCCTAAACCTAACGCGCCCACAAAGCCAGAAAGTAAGGTAAAGAATTCTGCCCTCTTTGGGCTGAACAGAGTATCTGATAATTTTTGTTTACCTTTTTTAATATCTTCCTCTGTCAAGCCTCTCCGTTCAAGTTCCTTGTGCACACTATTAAGATTTTCTCCTGCAAAGTCTACAACCAATTCTTCCAGTAAGTCTTCATCCGTTAATTCTTCATAGGGATTGTTTTGGGGTTTTTCCTCTTCGATAGTTTCGATATAGTTCTCAATCACTTTTGAGGCTTTCTGGGCATCTTGCTCTGCAACAAAAATTCTGTATGTTCTTAGGACGGGGTCAATCGCCATAAAGGCATCGGCCTCAGTGGTTTCTTCTTGCACTTTGCCCTCAATGCCATTTTTCGTTAGCACATTTAAAATTGTTTTAGCATCGTGAATACCAAAGGCTGCCCATACTTCTTGCATGTCTTAAAATAACAAAAAAGCGGCTTACGCCGCTTTCAAAAAAGATTGTATAAGGTCACTTTAAAACAAAATCCCAATACTTAATCCCGCTCGTGGGTTAATACTGCGCTTATAGGGGTTTACTATGGGTATATGCGCTTCTTCGGCGTTAGTATTGTCTATGCTGATGGTGGGGCCACCGCCTAAATGGAAATCAAAGAAGAACCCGCCACTGTTGTATTGCCTTACGCCTAAAAGTACTCCCAAACTTACTGCTGAGGCATGGAGTTTATCAAACCTGTTTGAGTTAAAGGCAGATTCTCTTTCTAAGCTTATTTGCTTGTAGTTGGCATATCCGCCCAAGTAGTACCGTGAACTTGATTTAACGGGTTTAAGTCCTAAATACTGGCACTCAACCCTAAATCCTTCCATGTTCTTAAATTGATCACTGTACGAGGAGGCAGTTTCTGAGATATAATAGCCCCCAATCACTCTAAAGTTAAACCCATCCGGAAAAATAGCACCATATCCAAGTTCAAAACCACTTACAAAAAAAGACAAGGGGTTAAGTATAAATTCATTCCGGTACTCATTAAGGGCAGAGTCTCTTTTGCTGCTTTGCTGTGCCTGCGCACTTACCGCAAAAGCACACAATATTGCAACTATTAACCATTTTTTCATTGTGCAGTTGATTAGAATGCGTAGCCAAATGTGATACCCGCACGTGGATTGATACTGCGCTTGTAGGGATTAACTACATCCAGGTGTACATCGTCTATCTTTTCGCTTGAAACAGGGATATTAACTCCTCCACCGATGTAGGCATCAAAAAAGATATTATCCATTACATATTGGCGCATTCCCAGTATAATACCTGCACTCACGGCTGTTGCACGGGCTTTATAGTTGAGTGTTGTAACTGTTGATGACCCATTAATGGTACGGCTAACATCCATGCTTATGGTTTTAACTACACCGTAAGGGCCGCCATAAAACCTCATTCCGTTTGAGGAGGGTTTCATCAGCAAGTATTGTACTTCAAGTCTTGCTCCTTCCATATTTTTACGTGTATAGGTAGGAGTAGATGTTAACGGCTCGTCTTCGTTGTATGCTCCGGGGTTTTCAGAAAAATAGTATCCGCCGATGAAGCGAAGGCTGCGGCCTTTAGAATTAATCATTCCATAGCCTACTTCAAAGCCACCCACAAAAAATGATAACGGGCTTAACAAAAATTCACGTTTGTATGAATTGCGAAGGCTATCTGCGGTGCGTGTTTTTTGTGCAGATGCTGTTTGAATTATACAAAGCAGTAATAAGGGCAAAAAAATCTTTTTCATAGTTTTATTGGTATTTACAAGATATACAATTTTTTGCCCTTACACCCTCACAAAGTGCTTAAACTTTTATTGTTTTAAAAAGGGAGTTTTTACTACCTGTGCTTTGATAGCCTTATCGCGGATGTTAACAAAGATTTCGGTTCCGGCTTTAGCGAAGGCTGTTTGAACATATCCCATACCGATGCCTTTGTTTAAGCTTGGCGATTGAGTACCTGAAGTAACTTCACCTATCACATTACCTTCAGCATCTTGTATTGCATAGTGCTGGCGTGGAATACCCCTGTCAATCATTTCAAAACCTACCAGTTTTTTGCTCACGCCGTTCTCTTTCAAACCTTTGTGGTAGTCTGATTTTATAAAGTCTTTTGTGAATTTGGTAATCCAACCCAAACCAGCTTCAATAGGCGAGGTTTCATCGTTTATATCGTTTCCGTACAAGCAGAAACCCATTTCAAGGCGTAGGGTGTCACGTGCACCTAAACCGCAAGGAAGTATACCAAACTCTGCTCCGGCTTCAAACACTGCATCCCAAAGTTTGTGCGCATCTTCATTCATTACATACAACTCAAATCCACCGGCACCAGTGTATCCTGTATTTGAAATAATCACTTGCTCAATACCGGCCATTGTGCCTATTGTAAAGCTATAATACTCAAGCGATGAAAGATTTACATCGGTAAGTTTTTGCAATGCTTTAATTGCATTGGGACCCTGCACAGCCAATAAGCTGTATTGGTCGCTAAGGTTTTGCATTTCAACACCGTAAGTATTGTGGCTGCTAATCCAGTTCCAATCTTTTTCGATGTTGCTGGCATTAACTACCAAGTAGTATTCATCGGCGGCATAACGGTACACCAATAAATCATCAACAATACCACCTTTATCGTTGGGCAAGCAACTGTATTGTACTTTACCGTCAACAAGCACCGAAGCATCGTTGCTGGTAACTTTTTGTATCAACTCAAGCGCCTTTTCACCTTTAAGATAAAACTCGCCCATGTGCGAAACATCAAACACACCCACTGAATTGCGCACTTGCAAGTGCTCTTGGATAAGGTTGCTGTATTGTACAGGCATATTGTAGCCTGCAAATGGCACCATTTTACCTCCGAGTGATATGTGTAAATCGTTTAGGGCTACTGTTTTCAAAGCTGCTTGTTCGGTCATTGTATTAGTTAAATTTGGTATGCGAAAATACGCGTTTTTAGGGTGAGATAATAATACAAAAGCCACCGTTTTTGCGGTGGCCTTTGCGATTAATTGGTTTATACGTCAGGATTATTTCTTATCCTTTTGTTTATTCTTTTTGTTTTCTTCTTGCTGGCGTTTCTTTTCGTCAGCTTTCTTTTTGCGCTCGTCAGCTTTTTTCTTACGCTCTTCTTCTTTCTCTTTTTTCTTACGCTCGCGCTCTTCTTGCTTTTTCTGACGTTCTTTTTCTTTATCGTCTTTTGTTTTTGGAGCCTCAGGTTTAGCGTTTTGTTGCTTGCGTTGCTCTTCTTCAATCTTACGTTGTTCTTCTCTGCGCTTTTTCTCAGCTGCGGTATAATAGTTTGTACCTGTAATACGCACAGTTGTACGACGGTTTAGCTGATGCTCGGCTTCTGTACAAATACGTTCGTAGTCAGAAAGGTCGCATTTACATTTTTTAAGGTAAAGTGAATCTTCACCGTATCCTTTTGCAACCAGCCTTGCTGAGTCGATACCTTTAGAGATGATATACGCTACTGCTGAATCAGCACGACGTTGAGCCAAATCACGGTTATAATCAGCACTTGCACGACAGTCAGTGTGTGAACCTAATTCAATCGTTACGGTTGGGAAACGTTTCATCAAGGCTACCACAGAGTCATCCAGGATTTTAGCCGCATCAGGACGAATGTTTGCCATATCCAAATCGTAAAGGATACCGCGTACGTTAAACATACAATCCAAACACAAACGGCACATTTCAAAGTCTTGCACCAACTCTTTAGAGCAGATAAGACCTTTGGTGCTTTGGTAAGCAGTTTTGCTACCTATATAAAAGGCTTCGTTTTTATCGGCTGACAATTCGTAGCTAACCTCTTGGGTAAGTACTTGCGAGTAGAAGCCGTTTTTATCCGTACGAAGGGTTACTTTATTGGCATCTTTATCGTTTGAGATAAATACTGCAGCCTCTTCAATAGGTTGCTTGGTATCGCAATCCAATACGCGACCGGTAATTTTAAAAGTTTGTGGGATTGGGAAGAATTCCCAGATATCATCATCACCACGTCCGCCTGTGCGGTTTGATGATAAATAGCCTGATTGAGGCTCGTCGGTTTTATAAACCAGTGAGAAATCATCACCACCCGAGTTTAAAGGATATTTAAGGTTTTCAGGAGTGCTCCATTCGTTACCTGTACCTGTTGTTTTGTACATATCTAAACCGCCCATACCTACGTGGCCGTTTGACGAGAAATACAAAGTACCGTCAGGGGCAATTGAAGGGAACATTTCATCACCTTCGGTATTGATAGCAGGACCAAGGTTGATAGGGTTGCTCCAATCTTTTCCACGCCCTACTTCACGCACCATCCAAATATCTTTACCACCGTATCCGCCTTCGATATCAGATGAGAAGTACATTACTTTACCATCTGCTGAAAGGGATGGGTGCCCGAATGTGTGGCTTGTATCGCAAAATGAAAGCATGATGGGCTCGTCCCATTCGTCTTTACCTTTTTTCGCACTTGAATAAATTTGGCAGGTAGTAAGTTTCCCGTCTTTACCACCACATTGGGTAAAGTACATTACTGAACCCTTTGAGTTTAGGGCACTTGATCCTTCGTTAAATTTACCGTTTGCAGGTCCTTTTAATGGTTCAGGGCTTTCTATAGTAAACTCACCGCGTTTTTTCTTTATAGGGGCAACCCACAAATCAAAGAAACCGCCACCGCTCCATTTGTATGTTTTGTCTGAAACACCTTCATCACGGTTTGAGGTGAAGATGATAGATTCCTTTTTTACAGGAACTGCGCAGTTATCAGAATAACGACTATTTAATTTTTTTACGTTTTCTACCTTAAACAAGATACACTCCTGTGATTGCATCCACTTAAGAGCTAACTCTGCTCCTTCAAGCAATTTCTTAGCATACTCATCTTTAGGATTTTCGGCTAAGTACTTATTTACACGAATGATAGCTTCGGTATAGTTTTCTTGACGCTTCAACATATCAGCCTGCATCAACAAAGCTTCAGGACCGTATTTTTCTTTTTCGGCACGTTCGTACCAACGTAAAGCGTTTTTGTAATCATTTACCAATCGATAGGCTTCTGCAACCCTAAAAGCAATGGGACCACGGTCTTCTTTGGGCAAATCGCTCAAAATATCTTTGTATATCTCCCTCGCTTCCGAGTATGACCTCACATCCCATGCTTTGTCGGCTTCAACACGTGTTTTTTTGCTACACGCTGTAAAAACCGAAGTAAGAACTAAAAGGAACGTAAAAAGTTTAATAGGTTTATTTCTCATACCAAGCCTGTATTTTAGCTTAATGGAATTATGTGTTAAAAGTCAAAAATCAGCAAATAGATATGCTTTTGCAAGTTTTTTTAAATTTTTAGACATCTATTCTGCAAAAAGGACTTTCTGTTTTTGTTTTGATACTATAATCGGGTACACAGGTAAAAGATACATCTAAAGCCAAGAAAAAATTTTAATCTCTTCGATTACTAACCTAAAAGCCTATTAACCAGCAAACTAAAAATGCCCGAAAGAGTAAATTTCTTTCAGGCATTTCGGAAAATAGTTGTGCTAACTGCTTGTTTGTATTATTTCACAAACAAAAGCTCGCGATACTTTGGCAAAGGCCACTGTGCATCTTCAACAATACGCTCCAATTTATCAGAGTGCTTGCGTATCACATCAAAGTATTGTTTCACTTTTTGTGAGTAAGCGTTTGCTTTTTCTTCGGTACTTGGCAGGTTATTGGCTACTTTGCGTTCTTCAACCATCTTGTAAACAGCAGTTTTAATTGTGCTTACGTGACTTGCTGATTCTTTAAGTGCATCCAAGGCAACTTTGTAATCCTCTTCGGGCAATCCAAGGTTTTTCATGTTGGTGGCAAAATCAGCTATTTTGTTTTGGAAGCTGATAGCCGCAGGAATGATGTAGGTATTTGCCATATCACCCAACACGCGCGACTCGATTTGCACCTTCTTCACAAAGTCTTCCAGCAATATTTCATAACGGGCTTCAAGTTCGCGCTCATTAAGAATGTTGTTTTCGCCAAACACTTTTTTTGATTTTTCAGAAGTGTACACGTGCAATGCTGTAGGCACATCTTTAATATTGCTTAGTCCGCGGCGGGCGGCTTCTTCTGCCCATTCTTCGCTGTAACCGTTACCTTCAAAAATCACTTTTTTAGATTCTTTTACATAACGGCGCAATATTTCAACAATAGCATCCTCTTGCTTTTGGCCTGCTTGTACCTTACCGTCAACTTCGGCTTTAAACTGCTTTAACCTATCAGCAACTATGGTATTTAGCACTATCATGGGTGAAGAACAGTTAGCTTGTGAACCCACTGCCCTAAACTCGAACTTGTTACCGGTAAAGGCAAAAGGTGAGGTACGGTTACGGTCGGTATTGTCCATCAAAATCTCAGGGATTTTGTTCACATGGATAGAGCCGCCTGTGTTGTCTTCGCTATCACTAAGGCTGTTCTCAAAACTGTCCAACACATTGCTAAGTTGTGTACCTATAAATATAGAGATGATTGACGGAGGCGCCTCGTTAGCTCCCAACCTGTATTGGTTAGATGCCGAAGCAATACTTGCACGCAATAAATCAGCGTGGTCGTCAACCGCTTTAATGGTATTAATAAAGAAGGTAAGGAATTGCAGGTTGTTTAGGGGAGTTTTTCCGGGCGAAAGCAAGTTTACACCTGTACTGGTAATTAAACTCCAGTTGTTGTGCTTGCCTGAACCGTTTACACCTGCAAATGGTTTTTCGTGTAACAACACTTTAAAGTGATGACGACGCGCCACTTTTTCCATCACGTCCATCAACAACTGATTATGGTCAACGGCAAGGTTGGCTTCCTCAAATTGTGGAGCGCACTCAAACTGGCCGGGTGCTACCTCGTTGTGGCGTGTTTTCAACGGAATACCCAATTTAAGAGCTTCGGTTTCCATATCTGCCATATAGGCCATTACCCTATCGGGTATTGAGCCAAAGTAATGGTCTTCTAACTGCTGACCTTTAGCCGATGAATATCCCATAAGGGTACGGCCGGTAAGCATCAGATCAGGACGGGCATAGTACAATGCTTCGTCAATCAAAAAATATTCCTGCTCAATACCTAATGAGGTAGTTACTTTATCTACGTTTTTATCAAACAGTTTACATACTGCGGTAGCCGCAGTATCCATAAAGTGCAGGCTTTTTAGCAAAGGAGCTTTAAAGTCGAGCGCCTCGCCGGTGTATGATACAAATATGGTAGGTATGCACAAGGTGCGACCTATTACAAAAGCGGGAGATGAGGGATCCCATGCAGTATAACCGCGCGCCTCAAAAGTGTTGCGCAAGCCGCCGCTGGGGAAGCTTGAAGCATCAGGCTCTTGTTGCACAAGGGCATTGCCCGAGAAACGCTCCATTGATGAGGTAACATCAATGGGTTCAAAAAAAGCATCGTGTTTTTCAGCGGTAGCTCCTGTTAGTGGCTGAAACCAGTGGCTGTAGTGCGTAGCTCCTTTTGACATTGACCATTGTTTCATGCCGGTGGCAATCACATCGGCCATGTTACGGTCAATTTTCAAACCTTCATTTTTAGCATCATTAATGGCTTTAATGGCTTCTTTTCCAAGAAATTGGCGCATCGCTGATTCGCCAAATACATTCATACCATAATAATCTGAAATTTTTGAAGAGGGGAATTCAACTTTAACCGGTGTACGGCTTTGGGCAGTTTCGAGAGCTTTAAATCTCATCAAAGTCATTTTTGTGGGTGGGTTATCTTTTGGTTGCGCAAATTTAGCGTTTTGTTAACACCCGTCAATTTTATCGCACAAAAGATTTATACAGTTGTGTAACAATGTGTTGATAGTTGAACAGTGCCTCTAAAGTCCTTGGTAAACTTATTATTTACTCAATTTCGTCTCAATAGTTTCAATTAATTAATGTTTAAACCTCACAAAAACGGAAGCAAAGTCTTTCCTCAAAAAACAACTTGCTTGGGGTTTGATAGATAATCATTGCTATTTTTGCACTTTTTAGAAAATACCATGTTTAGAACAACAACTTGCGGAGAACTTACGATTAACAATATTGGCAATGAGGTTACACTGGCCGGATGGGTGGCCAAATCGCGCGATTTGGGCGGTATGACGTTTGTTGATTTGCGAGATCGCTATGGGATTACTCAGTTGGTGTTTAACATGGAAACCAACGCTCCCCTTTGTGAAGAAGCCCGCAAACTTGGTCGCGAGTTTGTGATACAGGCACGCGGTAAAGTAGCCGAGCGCAGCAACAAGAATTTAAAAATGCCTACGGGCGAGATTGAAATATTGGTGGATAGCTTTACTATATTAAACGAAGCGAAAACCCCACCGTTTACTATTGAAGAAAATACTGATGGCGGCGACGAGCTGCGTATGAAGTACCGCTATCTGGACTTGCGTCGTGATGTGGTGCGCCGCAATATGGAGTTGCGCCACCAATTAGCGCGCGAAACCCGTAATTATCTTGACGGACAAAATTTTATTGAGGTAGAAACGCCTGTGCTTATCAAATCGACTCCTGAAGGTGCAAGGGATTTTGTGGTGCCTTCGCGTATGCACCCCGGTGAGTTTTATGCGTTACCCCAAAGCCCCCAAACATTTAAGCAGTTGTTGATGGTGTCAGGTTTTGACCGCTACTACCAAATTGTGAAATGTTTTAGGGACGAGGATTTGCGTGCTGACCGTCAACCTGAGTTTACACAAATAGACTGCGAGATGAGTTTTGTGGAGCAGGAGGATATTTTGAACACGTTTGAGGGTATGACCCGCCACTTGTTTAAAACCGTAAAAGGTATTGATATTGATGAGTTTCCACGCATGACGTATGCAGATGCTATGCGCTATTACGGTAGCGATAAGCCTGATACACGTTTTGATATGAAGTTTGTAGAGTTGGTAGCCGATGAAGGCGGCATTATGCAAAAACCTACCGGTTTTGTGGTGTTTGACAATGCTGAGTTGGTAGCAGGTATTAATGCCAAAGGTTGTGCCTCCTACACCCGTAAGCAACTGGATGCGCTTACCGATTTTGTAAAAGACCCTAAGCGCGGCATGAGTGGTATGATTTGGGGCAAAATGGAAAACGGCGAGCTGAAAACTACCGTAGATAAATTTTTTACTGCGGAGCAAAAGCAAGAGTGGGTGAAAGCCTTTGGTGCCGAAGACGGTGATTTGATTTTGATACTTGCCGGTGCTACCGAAAAAACCCAAAAAGCATTGGGCGATTTGAGGCTTGAAGTGGCTAACCAGTTAGGCTTGCGCGATAAAAACAAATTCTCGCCACTATGGGTATTGGATTTCCCATTGTTGGAGTGGAACGAAGAGGAAGATCGCTATTTTGCGATGCACCATCCCTTTACTTCTCCCAAACCCGAGGACATTGGCCTGATTGATACCAAACCCGGTGCTGTGCGTGCCAATGCTTACGACATGGTGATAAACGGTGTTGAAATTGGCGGCGGTTCTATACGTATCCACGATAGGGCATTGCAAAGCCGTATGTTTGATTTGCTGGGCTTTACCAAAGAAGAAGCCCAAGAGCAATTTGGCTTTTTGATGAACGCTTTTGAATACGGCGCACCTCCGCACGGTGGTTTGGCCTTTGGTTTCGATCGTTTGTGCTCGCTGTTTGGCGGTGCCGATAGTATTCGTGATTTTATGGCCTTCCCTAAAAACAACGCCGGCCGTGATACCATGATTGAAGCCCCCAGTGCTATTAATCCCAAGCAATTGGTTGAGTTGGGATTGAAGATTGGGTAAGCTATTATTTTAGGCTTGAATTTTGTATATTTGAGTCACTTATGACAAGTATTTTTCACATCAAGGCTGAGGAGTTAAATCCAGATTTTCTAGAAGCATTAAAAAAGATGTTTAAAGGAAAGAATATTACCCTTACTGTTGATGTGGATATAGATGAAACCGACTACTTGCTGCAAAATGGAGCAAACAGAGATATGTTGATGGCTTCAATAAAACAGGTAGAAGATGGTGAAACAAAGTCTTTCAGCTTTTCTCAAATCGATGAGATTGGATGAGAAAAGTTACGTTTTCGCTTAAGGCATTTGAACAATACCAAGAATGGCAACTTGTTGATAAAAAAATTACTCAAAAGATTAATGCTTTAATTCTTGAAACCATGCGTAATCCTTTTGAAGGCTCAGGCAAACCTGAAGCACTAAAACATGAATTACAAGGTTACTGGTCAAGAAGAATAAACCTTGAACACCGTTTGGTTTATAAAGTAACTGATGATGCTATAATCATCATTGCTTGTAAATATCATTACTAAGTTTTTGCTTAGATCTAATCTCGTAAAAGAATAAGATTACTGCCACGACAGTGATTTCACAATCACTTCCATTTGGCGCAGGTATTGGGTTTTATCGTAGCGGGGAGAATACACAAAGCCTTCAACGGTGATTAGCTGACTGGTGGCTTCGTCAATCATTGTGATGCTGTAAAAAGGCCCGCCCATAAACTCGCCTTCGGTTTTCCAAAGTGCACGTAATTCAACTGAATACTTACCGTTAAACTCAAACGCTTTGGTAGCAAACGGAAAGGCTTTTTCGGTAGTCATGTAACTGCCGTCAACACTTCCGGGGATGTATTTCTCAACCACTGAATCGCGGCTAAGCACCATTTCTTCTGCCCCTAATTGTTCTTTACGGGTATAGGTCTGGGTGTATATTAATAAGCCTTGGCTAATATGCGGGGTTTCGCGACGTACCCATGCAAATTTACCGTTACCTTTTTCCTCGTAACGGGCAACACGGAAATTGGTAGGCACATCCATTGTGAAACCAAAGTTTTGTTTGATAAACTTCCCTATTGAATCTTGACGTTCGTTTTTGTTGGCCACGGCAAAGGTTTCAGCCTCGGTGCGCAACATAAGATCAAGGATGGCTTTGCGTTCATCCAACAAATAGCGATGCAATACCTCGTGATTTTTGGCGTACAAAAACACTACTTGTTGCGGATACGCCCAAATGTTCTTTTTGGTGTATAAGCGAATTGCGGCCGTATCGTTGGCTTTTTTCAGCGAATCGGAAAGTGTGTTATAGGGTGCAGGCAATATTTTGCGGGTATCAAAGCCATCATCTTGCACCTTGATAATAAGCAGGGTACTGTATGATTTGTAAACGCTTTGAAACATTTCGGGGCGTACATCAAAAATGCGGAAATATCCTTCATCATTGAAAAAGTACGGTTGACGGATATCAAACACTGAATCGAAGGCTTCGCGAACGGTGCCTTCAAACAACAACCCATCGCCTACTATTGCTATCTCGCCCATGTGCCCTATTGCATTGGGCAACTTTGGACGGTTTTTATCAATTTTCTTTCCTTCTCCGCACGAGTTTAAACCAACAAGGAGAAGCAGCGATACAATTAGCGTTACAGGGTTTTTCATAAAGTAAATCAGCTACCGGGTGTTATTTTTAGCTTGGTGCCCGGTTTAATAACGGCATTTTTGGGCAGCTGGTTGTAAACTCTTAGTTTTTCAACGGTAAGCCCGTATTGCTTGCTGATACTGTATAAAGTGTCTCCGCGCTCTACCTTGTGGTAGCGCATTGTGTTGACGGTGGTGGTTGGCTTTTGTTTTGGTGTTTGGGTTTTAGCAACCTGTGCAGCACTATCGGCGGCGGCAGTTTTTGCACTATCAACCACAACAACAATCGGTGCAGGTTTATCCTTTGCAGCCATTTTCACATCCTCCTCTTCGGTTTCCTCGTCCTCGTCTTCTTTCGATGGCTTGCTAGTAGGTTTCACTTTCACCTTTTGATACACTACCAATTTTTTACCCGGCCTTACTGAATTTCCCTTTATAATATTCCATGCTTTTAAGTCGCTGGTTTTAACGCCGTACTTTTTAGCAATCTTAACTAAAGTTTCGCCTTTACGTACTTTGTGCACAACACGTTTGCTAAGGTATTCTGCTTCTTCCTCTTTGCTGTAATCACTAAAAGGAGTAGCATATACACTGTCTTTCAATTCAGCAAAACGCATTGCATACTTGTAGGGCAATGTGATGGTGTGCTTGCTTGATGTGCTGGCAGGAATAATTTTTTTGCGGTATTCAGGGTTTAAATACTCAAGGTCTTCCATGGGTATGCCTAACACTTTGCTCATTTGGCCAAAGTGCAGCCATTGGTCAACTTCAACGTTTTCAACCAACTCGTGAATATCAAACTCAGCAGGTTTTAGTCCCAATTGCTCGGCATTGTTCATCACATAAGCCACCGCAATAAATGCAGGAACGTATCCGCGTGTTTCTTTCGGAAGGTATTTCATTACTTCCCAAAAGCTGCGTTTTCCACCGCTTTTGCGGATAGCCTTATTAACGTTTCCGGGACCGCAGTTGTATGAGGCGATTACCAACAACCAGTCGCCGTATAGCTCGTAGCTGTTTTTAAAGTATTGGCATGCAGCAAGGGTAGCTTTTTCAGGGTCGCGGCGTTCATCCACCATCCCGTTGATTTTTAGCCCATAGGCCAAGCCTGTGCTGTGTATAAACTGCCACAAACCGCAGGCACCTGCCCATGATTGAGCTTGTGGGTTCAGGGCAGATTCTACCACGGCAAGGTATTTAAACTCTTGGGGTAGTCCTTCGCGGTCTAATATTTCTTCAAACTTTGGGAAGTAGTATTCAGAAAGGGCTAAGATGCGTTCGGTAAGTTGTTTTTTCCTTACTGCATATAGGTTCACAAACCCTTCAACATGCTTGTTGTAATCTAATGGAATACCCGACTCCATCATGTCCAACGTTTTTTGAACATCCGCAGGGTTAAGGCTCAAAGAGGCAGTATTCTCCTCATCCACAGATGGGTCGAAACACTTACCGGCATTCGCCTTGGTGCAGTTTTGGTTCAAAAGCACGGTTAAACTGTCAAGCGCAGCCAACATATCACGCGGATACTCATCCTCGGGTTGTGTTTGTGCTGCTGCAAAAGCGGGCAGTATCAGTGCTATCGCCAGCCAGTATATGAACGTTTTTTTCATCATTGGCAATAATATTTGTAAGCCACCAACGGGCAAAAGTGCTGTTTTTTGTCAGCAAAAACAATACCCTTTAATCCACATTCGGCAGGTTTGTATAATTTTTTTCTCAGCGGGGGATGTCAGTTTCCCACTCTTCTACCTCATCATGGTTCTTTCTATTCTTATCCTGCGTTTTTCCGTCACTGTCCTTCGTGTCTTTCTTCTGTATATCAAACTCATCCCGTAATAACTGTAACAACGTATTTTTTTCAGTCTTAATATTTTCCTTCACATTTTTAAAGGCACTTTTACGGTCATACGTTACCGTAGGGTTGTCAGCAGGGCCTTTCATCAAAATAAATATGTTTATCCCCTCTTTGTCTTCTTCATAATTACCCGTCGAAGCCTTTTTCCTGTTAAATTTCTTAGACAACACATCCTTCAACTTCAACCTGAATTTGTATTCCATATAGTTTTCAAACGTATGATAACCTTCGGCCAACAAATTCAAGGCACTGTTTTTAATCTCCATTTGAGGAATTATTATCCTGTTATCCTTTATCTCGATATTGTTCTCCAACTTTTCAAACGCTATGTCTTTCAAATCGTTTACGTCCACAAACCCTGAAAGTTTAAGCATCGGGGCGTAATTATATAATCTTCCGCCCGTAATGCTCAAGTGTGAAGTAACAAATAGCTTCGACACGTCGATGTTCAGGTATTTATCCAACGGAGCGACTAATTGTAAACGGGTGGTTAGCGTTCCTTTTAAATTTTCGGAGGTTATGTGGTTTTGCCCGAAGTTGCTGCACTGGTAAAACAGTTGTTCAATGTCAACTTTCTGCGCCTCTAACTGGGCACTGATAACAAACTGCTTGCCTGTCTTTTCAAAAACGTTGCCGCTAAGGGCAAACGACCCACCCATAGCATCAAAATCAAGGTTTTGAAGCGTAATTACTTTATTGCCCGCCGCCACTGTGCCTGATACGTTGCGGGCAAGAAACTTATTGAAGGTGAGTTTGGCAATGTGGCTTTTTAGCTTGAAGGTAACATTATCAGGAATGGTGAACCCAAGGGTATCCTCGGTTTTCTTATCACCGCCAACGGCTGCCAGTGAAGGAATATCAATGTGCGGACTGGTAAGATGACCTTCTACCTCTAAGGTCTTACCTGTGCTGAACATATAATCGAGCAAATGATGCGCCTTGCCTTTAATGCCCAATGAGTTGCCGTTTATTTGGGCATACAGCGTGTCTATATCTAAGAGGTTATTATCGGCAAATAAATGTCCGTTTACATTGTGGTACTTATAGGGGCTGCCTTTTAGCGCCAGCTTTACATTTTTGGCAGTTAGTGTCCCTTGAAATAAGGCCGGAAGGGTTTCTGTTTTCTTGTTAAAGTCTGATACTTTGCCCTCCATCTCAAGATTTAAAGTTGCCAACCCTTCTAATGTTTCAATGTTTTCCGGTTTAAATAACTGCGCCCACTGCTTAAGGTTGAAAGTGCCTTCAATCTTAGCTTTTACAATGGGGTTGGATAGGTTTAGTAAACTTACCGCGCCCTGCACACGCTCACCGTTAACCGAGGCTTTTATCTGAGGGATTTCTAACGACGATAATGTAAAATCTCCTTGTTGCTCGTATTTCAATTTGCCCGATAGCTGAATATCGGTCATTTGTACATCCAATCCTGCTTTGGCAAGCCTGCCGTTAGCAATTTTAAATGTGGCATCCACCGCCGGGGTTTTGCCCTGTCCAAATTCACCCAATACACTCACCCTGCACTCCAGCTTACCATCGGTTTGGTAATCGCTGATGTTGGGCAGGTATTTTTTTGGGACTAACTCCAGTAATTGCAGCAGCCCCAAGTTATCGCCCAGTAGTTGCAGGTTGATGTGGTTGCTTTTTTGGCGGGTGGTTATCTTACCGTTTACGATGAAGTTAAAATCTTCAACCGTAAGTTTGGTTTGTGTGAAACTGTATGAAGTATCGGGTCGGTTAACTTTAAACGAGGTTTGAAAGGTGACGGGTTTGGCAATGCGCAATGTTTGCCCGTCGAATTTTAATTGTTGAGGTACTATACTGCCCTTGGTGTTTACCAAGAACTCTTTTTCATCAAAGCTGCCTTGCAACTGCACATTGTTTACCAATACCCCAATGGTATCGCCTTTTTGCACATCAATGTGTTGCAACTGTATGTTGGCAAGGGTAATCTTTTCAAACACCAGTTTGAATTTATTCCCGCTTTTGCCATCATCGGGCTTAAAAATAGAGAAGTTATTTTTTTCGCCGTCTTGGGCTGCTTTTAGTTTGCCGTTTTGCAACACAATTTCCTCAAACCTGTATTGTCCGCGTATAAGGTTTAAAGGATTTAAGGTTACCGAGAGGCTTTGCAACGTCATTAATTGTAAGCCGGTAATTTTTGAAGACTCAGCAGCACGAATGTTTTGAAAGCTAACAGTGATGTAAGGGAAGTTTTTGAAAGCAGAGAGACCGATATCGCTAATGGCAACTTTAACGGCAAGTTGGCTGCTGATGCTTTGGGTAACTTTATCTTTTATGGGTTTGCTAAAAATATAAATGCTTGCAATGCCCAGTAATACAAGACCTACAAAGCCAAGCACCAAATACCCTATTATTTTAAACGCCTTTTTCACCACACACTATATACTGCATAACGAAGGCAGGCAGCCCGTAATTGCAGCAACCCTCAAAGTTAGTGCGGTGTTTGTTTGGTTTGGCTAAAACATTTTAACACTTAGGCCAAAGTGCAAACTTTTGTGTACACAACATAACAGCCGCCGAGGAAGTGTGGTAAGAGTATAGTTTATTGTGTATTTATGACGGCTGGTTTAAACCTGCTGTTTTGTAATTACCTCCGTGCAAGAAACTTAAGCCCTTCGCACGGAGGTAATTTTTATAGTATGGGTTTTCAAACCCATAAGTATTGACCGATTTGACTCTTTATTTAGCACTTAATAAGCACTTGGTTTTTCTCCACCTTGTCGCCGGGGTTTACCACTACTTCTTTTACAGTCCCGTCGGCAGGGGCTTTTAAGATGTTTTCCATTTTCATGGCTTCAAGCACCAACAACGCATCGCCTTTCTTAAAGCTATCGCCTGCGTGTACCAAGGTTTTTATCACAAGGCCGGGCATCGGGGCTTTAATTTCGTTCAGCTTGCTTCCCGCAGCCGCGCCCATTCCCATTTGGTCAAGCAAAATATCAAAGCGGTCTTTTACCGCTACCGTATGCTTAGTTCCGTTCACTTTTACGGTGTAGGTTTTGGAGTCGGCATCAAAGCCCACCAACTCTACATTGTACGATTTGTTTTCAAGCAAAAGGTGCAAACGTTTTTCGTCAACACGGTACACATCAGGGTGTACAGCTTCGCCGTTAATTTCGATTAGTTTATCTTTATCTGTAATTGTATAATCGTGTTTATCGTTTACTTTTGCCTTTATCATTGGATAAAAATTTCTCAAAAATCAGCAAAACCTCATAATTAAAAAAATCCCTTTATGCGCAAATTACTTGTGGTGCTTTTGGTAGGGCTTGTAGCAGTAGCGGCCTGTAAATCTAAAAAGAAACTTACGGCGGAAGAAATCGCTGCCAATGAAGCCCGAATGGCCGACTCAATAGCGATGGCGGAAGCAATGACCGAGGCCGAATGGGCTACTGATACCACTGCCTGGGATGGTGGTGATGAATACACAGGCGATTACGACTGGAACCCTGAACCCCAAACCCTTGCTCCTTATCAGGCATCAAAAACCCGAACGATTGATATTACCCACACCAAGCTGGATGTGAAGTTTGATTACGAAAAACAACACATGTACGGTAAGGCGTATATCACTCTAAAACCTTATTTCTACCCAACATCAACGGTTGAATTGGATGCTAAAGGATTTGACGTTTTAGGAGTGTTTGTGGTGGATGCTAAAAACAATACTACCCCATTACAATATGAGTATGAGAACCTTGCCAAGCTTAAAATAAAATTGGGTAAGGAATACAAAGCCAATGAGGAATTGACCTTGTTTGTGAACTATGTTGCCAAACCTAATGAATTGCCTTCAGACGGTCTTGATACTGATAAGGGAGATGCTGCCATTACCGAAGATAAAGGCTTGTACTTTATAAACCCTTTGTTGGAAGATAAAAACAAACCCCGCCAAATATGGACACAGGGCGAAACCGAAGCTTCATCTTGCTGGTTCCCTACGTTTGACTCTCCTAATGAACGTTTTACCCAAGAGATTATTATGACGGTGGATACGCAATACGTTACCCTAAGTAATGGTAAGCTTATCGCATCTAAAGTAAACAAAGACGGTACCCGTACCGACCACTGGAAACAAAACCTTCCCCATGCTCCATACCTTGCTATGATGGCCGTAGGTAAGTTCTCTATTGTGAAAGACAAATGGCGCAATATTGAGGTGAACTACTATGTGGAGAAGGAATATGAAAAATATGCCCGCCTGATTTTTGGTAACACTCCAAAAATGATTGAGTTTTTCTCTAAAAAACTAGGCGTTGATTACCCTTGGGAAAAGTATCACCAGATAGTTGTGCGTGATTTTGTATCGGGTGCAATGGAAAATACCGGAGCGGTGATACACTTTGATATGTTGCAACACGACGACCGTATGCACATTGACCAACCGATGGAAGATGTGATTTCGCACGAGTTGTTCCACCACTGGTTTGGTGATTTGGTAACTACCGAAAGCTGGGCCAACTTGCCGCTAAACGAGAGCTTTGCCACTTATGGTGAGTACTTGTGGAGAGAATACGCTTATGGTCGTGAGGAAGCTGATGAACACCTTGACGAAGATTTGAGCCGCTACCTAAGTGAAGCTGAAGAGAAGAAAACTGAATTAGTTCGCTTTAACCACGATAAACCCGATGACATGTTTGACGCACACAGCTACCAAAAAGGTGGTCGTGTTTTGCATATGTTGCGCAAATACGTTGGCGATGATGCTTTCTTTAAAGCATTGAACATTTATCTAACCCAAAATAAATTCAAATCGGTTGAGATGCACCAATTGCGTCTTGCCGTTGAAGAAGTAACCGGAGAAGACCTTAACTGGTTCTTTAACCAATGGTTTTACAGTGCAGGCCACCCTGTGTTGGATATTAACCACAGTTATGATGAAGAAAACGGAGTGTATGCAATTGAGGTAACCCAACAACAAAGCGGAGAGAACATCCCATCGGTGTATAAACTGCCTTTGAAAGTTGATATTTATACTGAAAGCGGAAAAACTACTGAAGAGATTGTTATTGACGAGAGTTTTGAGCGTTTTGAGTTTAACCCCGCAGGAAAAGTACGTTGGGTGAACTTTGATGCTGAAAAAATGTTGCTTGCCAAGAAAACTGAATATAAAGCCAATGAACAATGGTTGGCACAGTTGACAGAAGGCCCCTTGTATATGGACCGTATGGAAGCAATCACCAAAGCTGAAGAATTAGTTAGCAACGGCGAAGAAGTGGGTGAAAACATGGTGCTTACTGCTATGGGCGACCGTTTTTGGGCAATTCGCTTAAAGGCTTTGAAGATTATTAAAGATGCTGAAATGGCAGCTAACAATGAGAAATTAGCCCGTCGTATCAGTATGATGGCTGAATCTGATAAAAAATCTACTGTGCGTGCTAAGGCGATTGATATCATTAGCGAAATGGATGACGCAACGTATGCTCCCATCTTTACCAAACTGATGAACGACTCATCGTATTTTGTGGCCGGCGAGGCAATCTCAGCACTTGCACGTATTGATAGTGCGGCTGCTGTAAAATTTGCAGAAACTGAATACGTTAAGATGAAAAATGAGCAAATGCGCTCACTTTATCTATATGTATTGGGTAAATACGGTGCCGGGGATTACATGGGCTGGTTTACCAAAGAGTTTGAAACTGCTAAAGGCGACGGGGTGTTTTTATTGGCTACCGGCTTAGGTGCACACATGGTGAATGGTGACGAAGACCGAACACTTAAAGGCCAAGAGTTATTGCAAAGCCAAGACATGAGCGGTAACTGGATTATGATGTTTGTGATGTACAGCATCAACAAACAGATAAACGATAAGTATGTGCCTATTTATAAATTACTGAACCAAAAAGCAGTAGCTAACGGCCTTACTGCCTCTGAAAGCAACCGACTTGAGAAAATACAACAAATACTTTCGCAAAGCGGCGGACTTGAAGAAGAGGAAGAAGAACACCATGAAGGTGACGGACACAACCATCATCACGGACACGAACATTAATAGTTTGACGAAATAAATTTGAAAAGCAGCCCAAGGGCTGCTTTTTTTGTTAAATTAATCAGGCTGAGAAAAACTTTTTACCGCCTTTGTTTTTTTATTTTTAGAACGGATTAAAACCGTAGGTTTGAAATCGAAAACGCTATAAAACTGTGCACAACTACTGCGAAATAATAACCATTGGAGACGAACTGCTTATAGGGCAGGTGGTGGATACCAATTCGGCATGGATAGGCCGTGAATTAAATAAGATAGGTGTTGAGGTTGTTCAAAAAACAGCCATCAGCGATAATGTTGAACATATAGTTAACGCACTTGACAATGCCAAAAAACGCGCCCGCATTATATTGATTACCGGCGGACTTGGCCCCACCAAAGACGACCTTACAAAGCAAACACTGGCTACTTATTTTAATAGTGGCTGGCGCAAAGAGGTTGCAGTGGAAGAACATATCCGTAAAATTTTTGAGGCACGTAACCTGCCGCTTTTGGATGTGAACCTTGAGCAAGCAATGCTGCCTGATAACTGTGAAACCATTTTTAATCACCAAGGCACAGCACCCGGTATGTGGTTTGAGGAAGACGGTCATATTTTTATCTCGATGCCCGGAGTGCCTTACGAAATGATTTCGATGATGGAAGGTTTTGTGCTACCACGCCTTGAGCGGTTGGATAACACACAACAGATTATCCATAAAACCATTGTAACAGCGGGTATTGGTGAGTCGTTTTTAGCTAAGAAAATTGAATCTGTAGAAGACAGCCTGCCTAAGCACATTAAACTGGCTTATTTGCCTCACTTTACGTCGGTGCGATTGCGTTTTACAGCAAGAGGTGAAAATGCTGAAACATTGCAAGCTGAACTTAATGTGATTGCGCAACAAGTAAAAGAACTTGTGGGCGAGTATGTAATTGCCGAAGAGGATATAAAACTAGAACAATTGATTGGCAGGTTGCTGAAAGAACGTAGCCAAACACTTGCAACTGCTGAAAGTTGCACAGGAGGATTTATTGCCCATCTTGTTACAAGCGTGCCCGGTAGCTCGGCCTATTTTATGGGCTCAGTGGTTTCGTATGATAATAAAGTAAAAATATCACAACTGGGTGTAAAACCGGATACACTTGCCACTGTGGGTGCAGTAAGCAGTGAAACAGTAGAACAAATGGCGCGTGGTGTGATTGAATTGCTGGGAACGGACTATGCCATTGCTACCAGTGGTATTGCCGGCCCTGATGGCGGCACTCCTGAAAAACCGGTCGGCACAGTTTGGATTGCTGTAGCTAATAAAAACAAGGTATTGCCCCTTAAGTTTAACTTCCACGGTACTAGGCAAGCCGTTATTGAACGTACTGCTATTACTGCACTTAATATGCTGCGCAAGTTGATTTTGGAGCATTAGTCGATTAAGGAAATCTTAGGCGTTTATTAATCATATATTTGTAGTAAGTAATAGAATTTGAACGTATGTAGCGCATCATTATAAACTAACAACAGCAAATAGGCAGCCCAACAAGGTTGAATTTATTTTTTAACCTTAATTCTTAATTTTTATGAAACCCTTATTTCTCACTTTGGCACTAATGCTTGCCGGTGCTGTTTTAAATGCTCAAACTGTTGTTACCATTGTCGCCGATTCAGTAAAAGGCAAAGACTCTGAAGTTGCTTCGATTAATTATGCTGTAAACAACAATTACGCTAACGAAAAGGTGCACTATGTGTATGCTTGGACACAAAGTGGTACTCCAACCATCATTAGAACGTTTCTTTGGATTGATTTAGCGCAAATTCCCGCAAATGCAACCATCTCATCCGCCTCTTTAAGTCTTTATTATGATGCTGCTTTTGTAGCCGTACCTGTGGCCGGACAAAATGATTTTTGGGTTGAACGTGTTACACAATCGTGGGCAGAAAACACCATTACATGGAATAACCAGCCATCTTCAACTACTGTAAACAGGGGTTCTTCTATTGCTTTTACCAGCTCGGATATGGTTTACACTGTGGATGTAAAAGAGGTGATAAAAGATATTGTTGCATCGGGCAACAATTACGGCTTGGTATTGAAGTTAAAAGATGAACAACCTTATAGAAATGTGGCTTTTGGAAGCACTGAGAACCCCGACCCAAACAAACGTCCCACGCTTACGGTTACTTATACTGTACCCACCACGGCAATAGAACCCTTAGCCGAAACGTCGTTTACGGTGTACCCCAACCCTACAAACAATACGATTACGGTTACCGGTGGTGAGGGTAATGCAGCTATCAGCATTTTGGATGCAACAGGTCGTGAGGTATTTTTCGAGGCCAATTATGGTTTTAATACACCCCTAAATATAGACGAACTGGTACCCGGTGTTTATTATTTGCGTGTAAATAACAGCAAAACTATTAAACTGGTAAAGGAATAACCCTATAAACGAAGAAGGCCCCGCAGCAAGCTGCGGGGCCTTCTTCGTTTATATATATGCGTATTATGGCTTAAGGAAACCATAGTTCTTACCGTATTCAAGCATTTGCTTTGAAAAATCGGTAGGGTACTCAATTTTCACATCTTTTATTTTGTCGCCATCCATTACAGGTACCAATTTAGGTTGTATAAATCCTTTGTAGGGGGCTACATCCAATTTATTAAACCTTTCCAACACTTCCGCCAAAAGAGCTTGGTCAACTTTTACCCCGTATGTTTCTACCAATGCTTGGCCTGCTTTAAAGTCACCCTCTGATACAATGCGTTGAATTTCGCGCAACAACTGGCCAAACAGCTCACGCAGTTTATCATAGTCGTTCACCTTTACATAGGTTTTGCCGTCTTTTTTAAACATCTCTATCACATTATCGGCCTTTCCTTTTTCGTAAGCCCATTGGGCTACCAACTGGCGATTGCGCATGTGGGCTTCTTCTAAATTTTCTCCAAGTTTTAAACGAGTTAGTTGGGTAATCAAGCCGTTCATTATGTAGCTGTCGTATTCGCACTTCCCTACCTCAAGGCTGGGCATCACACCAATATCAACCAATTTCTTATCCATAATGTAATACAGGGCAACAAGGTCGGCACGGGCTTCTTCCAACGTGCTTGAGTATTGTTTAAGGGTTTCATCGGGCGTGCCTACGCCTTTGTTTATCTGACCCGATGCGTGCCCGATTACCTCGTGCATATCGGTATGAAGTTCACCTGCCAATACACCGTGTTCAACAATACGTTTTTTAACTTCTTCGCTCGATACAAACTCGCCCAACATAGGACTTTTTGCACCTGCAATGTTGTAGGCATTAACAATATTACCCAACGATACTGATTTTGAACCATGTGTTTCGCGTACCCAACGATTGTTTGGTAAGTTAATACCTATAGGAGTGCTGGGTGCAGCATCACCGCTTTCAACTACCACTGTAATCACTTTGGCACTAATGCCTTTTACTTGTTTCTTTTTATGTTCGGGCATCAGGGGTGAGTTATCTTCAAACCACTGAGCTTGCTTTGAAATGGTTTCGATACGTTTGCTGGCTTCCATATCTTTAATAGATACCACGCTTTCAAACGAGCCTTTTTTGCCAATCGCATCCAAGTACACTTCGATAAAGCCGTTTACCACATCAATAGTGCTGTTTACGTCTTTTATCCAAGCAATGTTATAAGTGTCCCAATCTTTTACATCACCGGTATTGTAGTATTTCACCAGCTTTTCAAGGGCGTCTTTTTGTTCAGGGGTTTCTGCTACAGCAATAGCCTTGTTCAGCCAATACACAATCTTTTCGATGGCTTGTGTGTACATCCCGCCTACTTTCCAAACCCTTTCTTGCACATTGCCTTTTTCGTCTTTAAATACTTGTGTGTTTAAGCCCCACTCAGGTTGGCTGTCGCCTTTACCTTTTAGTTTAGCATAATAGGCTTCTACTTCTTTTTGAGTTACCCCCGCATAAAAGTTGTTTGCTGATTCTGCTACGTTATCAATACCCTGAGCTTGGTTCACTATTTTTGCATCCACATCGGGGTTAAAGATTACTTCACCCAAAATATCCATCAAAGTAATGGTATCGCCCATTATAGGGTATGGAAACCGTTTTGAATCGCTGTTGGCTAAAAGGCTTTTAAAATACTCAGGACCGCACTCGGGTATAAATTTAATATTGCTGTAGTGATGGTGGATGCCGTTGCTAAACCAAACCCGTTTTGCATAGGTATCAAATTTCTTCCAATCCTCAGTAGTTCTGTCACCTTTGTAGCTTTCATAAATGGCGTCAATAGTTTGGCGGATGGCAAGGTTGTGTTTGTACTTTTGATCGTATATAATATCGCGGCCGCAAAGCGCAGCCTCGTATAAATAATACGCCAGCTCTTTTTGTTTGGGTGTAAGTTCATTAAACCCGGGCACCTCGTATCGAAGTAACTGAAGGTCGGCAAAACGTTCGTTTACTACTTCAAATTCACTTTTGACTTGTTCGCTTTCGTTGCCCTTTTGAGCATTACTTTCTCTGCATCCTGTATTCATAAGCGATACTGCTATTGTCATTACTACTATGTGTTTTAGTTTCATTGTTCAGCTTTTGTTTATCTCCCCAAAGTTCTAAAAAAGATTTATTTAGGCCACAGGTGAACGATTTTAATTTTTTAATGTTATAGTTTTTTATAAGCTCTGTTTTGCAACTGCATTCAAAGAAGGTTTCACTTAGGTAACTGCTGAACCAAGCATTTTTTGTATCTTGCAACAGCTGAGCATTGGGTTTGTTTTTTTGTGAAATGACTCATTGTTGCTAAAAATTAACTTTTTTTAAAAACAATATGCATTTTTGTGCAAATTTAATGCTGTAATATTGAAGCGATTTACTAACCTGGCATGATACAACGCATACAAACTGTTTATCTTTTTATTATTGCTGTGATAGCGGCACTTCTGCTATTGTTTAATCCTTCTTATCTTGAGATTCAGGGATATGATAAATGGACAGAAAACGATAAAGGCTCTATTAGTTTGCACTTTAAATCTGCAGAAAAAGTTTTGAACGAAACTGTGCTTGAAAGCGTAAATCTTTCACTAATGAGTTATACTTTGTTGATAATATCAGCATTGGCATTTATCGGTATTTTCCTCTTTAAAAACAGGCAGTTACAAATGCTGCTCACCAGCTTTAACTTTATCTTTATATTGATATTGTACGTACTTATGGTATTTTACGGTATTAAATACCACGGACTTGTAAGCCAAGAAGTTGGTACCGAAATAGCTATCGGTTTATTTTTTCCGCTGTTTTTGCCTGTGTTCAACTACATGGCACTGTCTCGCATGAATTATGACGAGCAATTACTACGCGGTGCCGACAGGTTGCGCTAAGACTATTTTTTCTTACTGTTTAAGCCTTCTTCAATATAATCCATTAATGAATGGATTACTTTGATGTGTATTTCTTGTGCCCGATCGGCATATTTGCTGTGCGGGGCACGAACTTCCACATCAACAGCAGCAGCCATCTTACCCCCGTCTTTCCCGGTTAAACCTACGACTTTCATGCCTTTTTTATGGGCGGCTTCAATGGCATTTAATACGTTTTTGCTGTTTCCGCTGGTGCTGATAGCCAGCAGTACATCTCCTTCGTTACCGATGGCTTGTACAAAGCGTGAAAACACAAACTCATAACCGTAATCGTTGCTAACACATGAAATGTGTGAGGGGTCTGATATTGAGATTGCCGCAATAGGCTCGCGGTTCTCTTTAAAACGTCCGGTAAGTTCTTCGGCAAAGTGCATGGCATCGCACATGCTGCCGCCATTGCCGCACGAAATTATCTTTTTACCGCTTTTTAACGCTGCAAGTATTGTATCGCCGGCGCGCGCAATACTTTTTATATTGTCATCATCACTCAAAAAATTTTGAAGCACCTGATAGGCCTCCAAAAAGTTTTTCCTAATCACATCGCTCATTATTCAACTGGGGGTTTAATACCTTCACGCTTGTAAAACAAGGCTTTGGCATCGTCTAAAAATTTAATAAACTCTTTTACATTATAATTACTGCCTCTGGGCTCGGCAAGCAATTCTTCGTTATTATCCAACAAACAATAGTTAGGTTGGGCATTGCTGCCAAAATAGCAAATTTGTATGTCGCTGTTAATTTTTCCGATAGATTTTTTCACCTTACCATCAAACTTAGATGTTATCCATTCACTTTCAGGTAATTCTGTCCTATCATCCACATACAAAGCAACCACAATAAAATCCTTTTCCAGCCTTCTCAAAACCTCAGGATGTGCCCAAACCTGTTCCTCCATCTTACGGCAGTTAACACAACCGTGTCCTGTAAAGTCGATAAACAACGGTTTGTTTAAGTCTTTGGCACAATTGATTGCTTGTTTATAATCAAAATACCCTTTCAATCCGTGTGGAAGGTGTAAAAATTCAGTGTGTTTGGGTTTTTCACAAAGATTGCCAACTCCTTCGCCTTTAATCATTGCAGGCAGGTTAAAACTATGTGTAGTGGTTGGCGGTAAATAGCCAGCTAAACCGGGTAACGACGCTCCCCACATACCGGGTATAAGATATACTACGAACCCAAAAGTAAGGATGGCCAAAAATAAACGGGGTACTCCCAAATAAGGCATATCGCTGTCGTGGGCAAACTTTAATTTACCTAACAAATACACACCCATTAAGAAGAAGATTACAATCCAAAGGGCTATATATATTTCACGGTCAAGTAAATGCCAGTGATAGGCTTGGTCAGCCACACTAAGGAATTTTAAACCCAGCGCCAACTCCACAAATCCTAAAACCACCTTTACACTATTAAGCCAACCACCAGATTTAGGAAGGCCTTGCAGCCAATTAGGAAATATGGCAAATAAAGTAAAGGGAAGTGCAAATGCCGCCGAGAAACCTAACATACCTACGATTGGACGAAGGTAGCTGCCTTGTGATGCTTCAACTAAAATGCTGCCTACGATGGGGCCTGTGCAAGAGAATGATACTAAAACAAGGGTAAAGGCCATAAAAAATACACCTATTAACCCTCCCCTGTCGCTTTGCTTGTCAACTTTATTAATAAACCCGCTAGGTAATGTAATCTCGAACAAGCCAAAAAACGATATAGCGAAGATGACAAATACTAAGAAGAATATAGTATTAACCGTAGCATCTGTGCTAAACCAGTTTGCTCCAACGGCTCCAAATATTCGCGAGAAAATTGTTCCTATTAGGGTATAAATAAGAATAATAAATACCCCGTAAAGGATAGCGTTACGCCTACCTACTGCTTTGCTTGAGCTGCTTTTCAGGAAAAATGTAACTGTCATGGGTATCATGGGGAACACACATGGCGTTAGCAGTGCTACTAACCCTGAAACGAACGCTACAAGAAAAAATACCCACAGATTATCGTCTTCTTCTTTTGCTTCTACAATACCACTTTCTCCAACAAACTTTTTGGTTTCACAATTACCACCTTCTAAAATAGAAGTACTGTGGTAGCCGCTTGTGTCTTTGGCTATTGCTTTTGCTGTATCAGTCGCTTGAGTACTTATTGTATCTTTTGATACTGTATCCGGTGTGGATTGCTCATCAATAACGGGTTCAACTACAACGTTTGTTCCACCGCTCACTTTCAGCAGTTTGCCAAAATCGCCTTCTTCGTCGTTAAATAAAACACACTTCCCGTCTATATCGCTGCATATCTGGTATTCTACTACAGTCCCTTTAATGGCCGGGTTAGCCGCTAATATTTTAACCTTTTGTCTAAACTCAGCTTTCTTCTTAAATATTTTTACTTCGCCAAAAAACTCATCCTGCTTGGTAATGGGGTTAATTGCTTTTACACCGCCCACCAACTTATAAGTAGCGTTCTTATCAAATTTAAAGACCGCCTTTATAGGGCCATCGCCTTTAAATTCGTTAGAATACATATACCAATCTTTGGGTATATCGGCCTTAAATATCAACTCTACTTCATCGCCTACCTTTACATCACTTTTAGAAACACTAAAACTCCATGTAGCGGGCAACACCAATTGTGCCCCGGCTAAAACGGGCAACAAGGCGGCCAACCATACTATCAGTAATTTTCTCACAATAAGAATATCTGTTTTACGTTCGACAAATTTAATTTAAAACTGTAAAGCTAAAAGGTTAGCTGCGTATTAGGCGACAAAATCTACTCCAAAGTTTCAATTATCCCATGTTTTTACCTTTTTGTACAATACCCTGTTAAGTGTTGAAAAGTGCACAACTAACCCCCTGTATTGATGTTTGGTGCAAATACTTTTGAAACTGATTACGTTATAGTGGTATATTATGCTTAAAAAGACAGCTTTTTCGATACTCCTGTGCCTTTGGTTGGCAGCGGGCTTTGCCCAAGATAAGAAGATGACGGTGCAGGAATATATTGATACCTATAAAGAGCTTGCCGTAGGCGAAATGGAACGTGCACGCATACCTGCCAGTATTACTTTGGCACAAGGTATTTTGGAAAGTGCCAACGGAAACAGTAGGTTGGCTACGGAAGGAAACAACCATTTTGGTATTAAGTGTAAGAAAAACTGGACAGGTAATACCATTTATGCGGATGATGATGAGTTGCACGAATGTTTCCGTGCTTACTCAACTGCTAAAGAATCGTACGTAGACCATTCGACGTTTTTGATTGAGAATGCCCGTTATGCTTTTTTGTTTGACTTAGAAATAACAGACTACAAGGGTTGGGCAAAAGGACTGAAACAAGCCGGATATGCTACCAACCCACAATATGCTGAGATATTAATAGGGCTGATTGAACGCCACGAGCTTCACAAGCTGGATAAAAACGAGCCCTTGCCTAAAAAGGGTGATGAAATTAAACCTAAGCCCGACCCCATTGTACAAGCTGCCGGAGAGTTATTCAGGTTTAACGGCATCCCCGCTACTAAGGTAATGGAAGGTCAAACGGCCATTTCTATTGCCCAAGTTTACGGATTATTACCACGTCAGTTTTACCGTTACAACGATATGAAAGAGGGCAGCGATGTGGTGCCGGGCAGTATTGTGTACTTAAAGCCAAAGCACCGCAAAGGCAGCGAGGCTTACCACACGGTGAAAACAGGGGAAACCATGTACAGTATTTCGCAATTGTATGGGGTGAAGTTGAAATACCTATACAGTTTTAATCGTATGAAGGAAGATACTGAACCTGCAATAGGGCAGATAGTGTATTTGCGCCGCAAACGCCGCACACCACCTGAGTTGCGTGTAGAAGGTGCGGAGACGATTATTCGTATCCCCTTTGCTGACACCATGAAAACAGAACCTTATATTGAGCGTCCCGAGGTAGTTATTAAACCCAATGACCCTGCACCTAAAAAGGAAAAAACCAAAAAAGAGGAACCCGTTGAGCAAGCTCCTGTGGCAAAAGAAGAAAAGAAACCGGTGTTTGTAGAGAAGAAAACCGATGAGAAGTATGATGTGCAGATTGAGGAGAAGAACAAAGAGTACCGTATTGATAAAAAACAGTTGGATAATGTAGAGTACCATGTGGTGCAAAAGGGAGAAACCTTGTTTGCCATTGCCCGCAAATACGGTAAGAGTGTAGAGCAATTGAAGCAACTGAACCATCTTTCGGATTTTGGATTGAAAGAGGGACAGAAAATAATTGTGAACCAGAACTTTAAAGAGAAAGAACCCGACACTAAAACTACCGACTTTTATCACGAGGTGCAAAAGGGTGAAACCCTATTTGGTATTGCCAAAAAATACAACATGACGGTGGATGAATTGAAGAAGTTGAATAACCTTGGCGATAGCCCTATTAGTGTTGGAATGCGCTTGGTGGTTTCAAAAGCTGAGGTGAAGAGTGAGAATACAAAAAGCGAAACCGTTACCACTAACTTTACCTACCACACTGTGGCACAAGGTGAAACGTTGTATGCTATAGCACGCAAGTATGGTGTGAAAGTGGATGATATTAAAAAGCTGAACAACTTAGGAGAAAGTGCAATAAAACCAGGCGACAAACTACGGGTGAAATAGTTAATCTTCGCCTATTGTAAAGTTTAGCATTAGCGATAGGGTAAAGTTGCTGCCGGTAGATGATATATCCTCTTTATTATCAAATTGCGCTGTGGCAGGGTTGATGGCTTCGTTCAGCTCTGTGTAGGCAGTGGTTATTGGAATCCATTGGTAGGTAGGACGTAAACCAACTGATATGTTTTCATACACATACAAATCGCCTTGTACAAAAAACGATATGCCTACATTCAGTTCATCCATTACCTCCTTGTAAGCAGCATCGTTCAGGCGTGTGTAAGTCTTGTGTGAGATAAAGTCCATTGATCCCCCTAAGCTTAGCATCATTCCTTCATCCCTTCCCCCATAAAAAAAACTCCCTTCCAAATTAAGGCTGTTTGCCGTAAACCTTACATCACGTTGATAATAGGTTCCATTTATATCTTTTCCTTGTGCGTAAGTACTCGCCCTACGGCCGGTACGGGTTAATGAAAAGAAAACGCCACCGTTGAATTCATCAGAAGGTATGCCTACCCCTATGCGCCAACCCAAGCTGGCCATTATGTTGATGTTTCGCATACTGCGGCTTAAAACAGCTGCGCCGGCTTGCCCTTGGCGGGTTTGGTTATAACGGTCTATCACATGATTAAGCCCTTTGTATTGCCCCACGCTAATGGATGGATTAAAGGAGGCTACAAACATTAATTGTGCTTTGCTTTGTATGGAAAAGATTAAAACTGTGGCAACAAGGATTGCTTTTTTCATATTCACTTACTTATAGGATATGGGTAGGTAAAGGGCGTTATCTATAACATAAAGATAACCCTCTAAAGCTTAATACCAAAAATTGGTGATGGGTAAACGATAAAAATTATACCTCGGTTTCCTTCAGTACAGCATAGCGTATCAGCTTTTCCTTTAGTTCATCAATGTTGATGGGCTTCAATAAATAGTCGTTCATGCCTGTATCGTATATGCGTTGACGGGTTTCGGGGAACACATCAGCCGTTAATGCCAAAACGGGCACATTATGGTTCAATACATCCGATTTAGGGTCGCGTATCATTTCAATGGCATCAAACCCACTTACTTCGGGCATTTGCAAATCCATGAACATAATATCAGGAGTTTCGGTTTTTAGGTAATCCACCGCTTCGCGGCCGTTATTCAGCAATACCACATTTATCTTCCAGCGCGATAATATCTGACGTATTACCAACTGATTGGCTTTATTATCTTCAGCCACTGCCACTTTCAACCCTTCAAGCACGCTATCGGGTATTTGTTTAATATCACCCCTAAACGCACTTTTTTGCACCCCGTTTATCAGTGGAATTGTAAACCTAAAGGTGGTGCCTTTGCCCGGTTCACTCTCAACTGTAATGGTACCGCCTTGCACCTCTACTAATTGCTTAGTAATTGCAAGCCCCAACCCAGTGCCGCCAAATTTGCGGGTGGTATCGGTGTAGGCTTGTGTAAAGCTCTCGAAAATATTTGCCAGTTTATCCTTGTGTATACCTATGCCGGTATCTGATACTGAAAACTCAATAAGTGCTTTGCTATCGTCATCATTCCCCAAAAACTTAGCGCCAACCGTAACAGAACCTTCTGTAGTAAACTTTACTGCATTGCCTACCAAGTTGTTTAAAATTTGGATAAGGCGGTATGGGTCGCCTAATAGTTGGGCCGGCATAGCATCATCAATATGGGTAATCATTTTTATGTTTTTGCTTTTGCCTTGCAGCGCAAAGGTTTTACCCACCTGTTCTATAATCTCTTTAATGTCTAAGTTTATCTGCTCAAAGGTTATTTTGCCCGATTCTATTTTTGATAAATCAAGGATATCATTAATAATTACCAGCAGATTATCGGCTGAAAATTTAAGGGTGTTCAGGTTTTCACGCTGCACATCGGTAAGTTCAGATTCTTGCAGTAACGAGGTAAGACCTATGATAGCGTTCATAGGGGTACGTATCTCGTGACTCATGTTTGATAAAAACTGTGATTTTGCTTTTGCAAGCTCCTCGGCCACCTTTTTGGCCTCCAACAAATTGGTTTCGTTGGTTTTTTCTTTGGTGATATCTTGTGAAAATATTGATACTCCCAAAATACCTTTATCCTCAGTTTTAATAGGATTAAAGGTAGTTTCAAAAAACAGTTTGTTGATGCGGTGTACCACCGTAGCTCTTTTTCCGCCGAATGAAAGTTCAAAGTTTTCTTTCATCATTTGGCGGTTATCATCGTCGAAGGGGATTTTGAAAATATCCATACCCTCCTTTATCTCTACGTTATAAAAAGTTTTGAATATCTTTTTAGCAGCCTTGTTTAAACCTGTGATTTTGTAATTGGTATCTATTGAAAGTATAACGCTGTTTGTACTTTCAAAAAGTGCCTCCATTCTTGTGTTCTGCCACACAATTTGTCGCTCGTAACTTACTTTTGAAGTTATATCGTAAAAGTTAATAATGATGTATTCTTTGCCATCCTCATCATGAAAGGTGTTGCCCGTTACTGAAAGGTACTTGGTTTGCCCACCGGTATCAAAGCTAAACTCATACGCCTGTTCGCCTTGATTAAGCAAATCAGTCATGTGCAGCCTATTATTAAAAATCTCGTCGATAGGATGGTTCAAAATTTCATCCATTCCACTGCCCATAATATCAGTAAAGGCTTTGTTGGCGCGTTGCACCATACCCTCACTATCAATAAGTAGCATGCCCATGCCGCTGGCATTAAAAATATTAGCCATCATCTGCCTGCTTTTACGCAGCGATGTTTCGGCCAAGGCCTTTTCGTTCTCTGATTTTAAAAGTAGGTTGGCAGTATGCACCAACATTGATATACGCTCAGCTGTTATCTCTTCTTTGGTGATATAATCCAGTGCTCCACTCTTCATCATCTCAACGGCAATTTTTTCATTGCCTTGCGAGGTAACAATAACCACCGGAGTTTGTATACCTCTTGAGCGCAAACTTTTAAGCACTTCAAGCCCATCACTGCCGGGCAGCAGATAATCTAAAAATATACAAGTATAATTTCCGTTAAGAGCCAAGTTAAGAGCTTCTTCGGCACGATAGTTCACCTCAACTTCATAATCGAGGTTGCCTTTTGATACGGCACGTTTAAACGCCAAAATATCAATTTCATCGTCTTCAATAAGAAGAATCTTAACTTTATCCTGTATCCCAAACATAGTTTTCAGTCGTATAGTCGTTTCACTTAGGCCGGAAACTCACACAGTTGCCAGTAATTACTCAGCGCTGCCACGGCACTCATAAATTTATCCATCGAAAGCGGCTTTAGTATATAACCAGCCACATTAAGGTTATATGCCTCAATAATATCATTGTCTTTGTTTGATGTGGTCATCACAAAAACACTTAACTGATGAAGTTTTTGGTCTTTCCTTAACTCCTTCAAAAACTCTATGCCGTTCATCTTCGGCATATTCAAGTCTAACAAAATAATTTTCGGCATAGGCTTTTCGTCCGTGCCGCAGCTACGCAAAATCTCAAGAGCTTCTATGCCGTTTCCTGCTAAATACAACGGGTTATTGATGTTATTTTTTTTAAACGCCCGTTTAATATTCATCACATCTACCTCATCATCCTCTACCAGCATGATGCTGATTACTTTACCATTCACCATAATCATTTCGTTCTAGTTTAAACAGGCACCGCCGCTTCAATCAGTACCCTATTTTTTTAAATCTCAATAATATACAAATCTCAACATAAAAGTTTACTTTGTGTAGTTCTTAGTTTTAAAAAATTGAGCATTTAAGCCCGTTTTATACTTACCAAGAGGTATATACGTATCTTTGCACCAAATGGATGTATTGCAAAAAACAGATGTGCGTTCACTAACACTGCCTCAATTACAGGAACACATGGTGGCAGCGGGCGAAAAAGCATTTAGGGCCAAACAGGTGTATGAATGGTTGTGGAAAAAAAGTGCGCACAGTTTTGAGCAGATGACCAATTTATCGAAAGAGTTGCGGGTATGGCTTACTGAAAGGTACACGATAAACAATGTGACTATTGCTACCCAACAAAAAAGCAACGACGGTACCATAAAAAATGCATTTAAGCTATACGACGACAACATTATTGAAGGGGTTTTGATACCAACTACTGACCGCATGACGGCTTGTGTGAGCAGCCAAGTAGGGTGCAGCCTTACGTGCAAGTTTTGCGCTACGGGGTACATGGACCGTAAACGCAACCTGAATGCGGATGAGATTTATGACCAAGTGGTGCTGATTGACCGACAAGCTCGCGAGAACTACGAAATACCCCTTAGCAATATTGTGTATATGGGCATGGGCGAACCCTTGCTTAACTATGCCAATGTGATGAAATCTATTGAGCGTATTACCTCGCCGGATGGTTTGGGTATGTCGCCGCAGCGTATTACGGTTTCTACCGCAGGGGTTGCTAAAATGATTAAAAAAATGGCCGACGACGGAGCAAGGTTTAATCTTGCTTTATCGCTGCATGCTGCTAATGATGAAAAGCGCAACCAAATAATGCCCATTAACGAAAGTAATAACCTGGAAGTACTGGGCGAGGCATTAGCTTATTGGTACGAGAAAACAGGCAGCAGGGTTACTTTTGAGTACATTGTTTTTAATCATTTTAACGACGAAATTGAGGATGCCCGCGAGTTATGGCAATTTAGCAAAAAGCTGCCCTGCAAAATAAATCTGATTGAGTATAACCCCATTAGCAATGCTGATTTCTTGAATGCTGACGGCGATAAGATTGAGAAATTTAAGACGTTTTTAGAAAACAAGGGGTTGATTGTAAATATCCGCCGCAGCCGCGGTAAAGATATTGATGCTGCTTGCGGACAGCTGGCAAACAAGCACTAAACCCTTTATTATCCAGCCGTTTGAAGGTTATGTAATTCTTATCGGCCTTTTCGCTTAAACTTCATACCTTTGTCTCACTTATGAAAGCTATCATACCCGTAGCAGGTATAGGTACGCGACTGCGTCCACACACACATACGCAACCTAAATCACTTATTCCGGTTGCAGGAAAACCCATTATAGCCCACATTGTTGACAACCTCAGCGAAGTGGGGATTACTGAGTTTATTTTTATTATCGGTTATTTAGGCGATAAAATCGAAAGTTATATTACTTCTAATTACCCAAATAATACAAACCATTTTGTTATACAAACCAGCGGCAAAGGTATAGGCCATGCTATATGGCTTGCTAAAGACCTTGTTGATGATGAGGACGAAGTGTTTATTGTATTGGGTGATACTATTTTTTATACCGATTTACAGAAGGTATTTAAAAGCCCTTATTCATCATTAGGGGTGAAGAAGGTAAACGACCCCCGTGCTTTTGGTGTGGCACAACTTAACGGTGAAGGCTTTATTACCAGCGTGGTTGAAAAACCATCGATACCCAAAAGCAACCTTGCTCTTATTGGTGCTTACTACATTAAACACGGCGGAGTATTAAAAGAAGCGCTTGAATATATCATTGCCAATAATATTAAAACAAATAACGAGTTTTATCTTACCAATGCGCTAAACCACATGGCAGAGAGTGGTTATAAATTAACTGTTTTTGATGTGGATAATTGGTTTGATTGCGGCAAGAAAGATATTTTGCTCGAAACCAATGCTACCCTGCTAAAGCGGTTTAAGCTAACGGCTCCATCTACCAAGCAATACGAGAATACTATTATCATCCCTCCGGTACATATTGGCGAAGGATGCACCATAAAAAATTCGATTATCGGCCCTGATGTTTCTATTGGTGATAATGCCATTATTGAGTATTCTATTGTGCGTAACTCAATTATCGGTCCTTATGCACATATTGAGTGTGCCATACTTGAAGACTCACTGATTGGCAACGATGCCATGCTGAAAGGCCTTGTGCAAAGTCTGAACTTGGGAGACAGTACTGAGATTAATTTTCAATAATCAATAGTTTAATAAAAAACGCCTGCTGCAATAACTTTGCAGCAGGCGTTTTTTATTTATCAGGTACACTATAATGCTCTTTCTTGTGCATCAACCACGGCAATGGTAACCATGTTCACTATCTCGCGGATGCTACTGCCCAGCTGCAACACGTGCACGGGCTTTTTCATACCCAGCAATACAGGGCCTATGGCTTCAAAATTGCCGGTTTCCTGTAATAATTTGTAAGCAATATTACCCGACTCAAGGTTAGGGAATATCAGGGTGTTCACACCTTGGTCAACCAATTTACTAAAGGGGAAGTTATCCTTCATCAAATCATTGTTAAGGGCCACGTTGGCTTGTATATCCCCATCCACAATCAAATCAGGGTATTTTTCGTGCAAAATTCTCACGGCCTCAGCTGTTTTCCTTGGTGTTTCGCCTTTTGCCGAACCAAAGTTTGAGTAGGATAATAAAGCAATTTTTGGCTGTATGTTGAAACGTTTAATTTCTTCGGCTGCAAGTAACGTAATCTGCACCAACTCTTCGGCAGTAGGGTTTAGGTTTACTGTAGTATCTGCCAAAAATAAGGGGCCTTTTTTGGTGCTGATAATATACATACCTGCTACCGTATTAATATCACGGTGCATACCTAATACACGCAAGGCAGGTACAATAGTATTAGTGTAATTTTTTGTAAGCCCTGATATGTAGGCATCGGCCTCACCTGTTTCAACCATCATGCAACCAAAGTAGTTTCGGTCACGCATTACTTTACGTGCTTCGTAGGCATTTAAGCCTTTACGCTGGCGTTTTTCAAACAGTATATCGCCGTATTGTTCCAGCTTTTCTTTCTCTAAAAACGGCTCAATAATAGGGCAATCATCAAGGTCAAGATTGTTTTCGGCAATCAATGCTTTTATTCGCTCGTGGTTGCCTAATAGTATGGGGTGCGCAATCCCTTCTTCTTTTAGTATGTGGGCCGCACGCAATATCTTTTGATTGTCGGCTTCGCCAAAAACCACTTTTTTAGGGTCTTTGCGCGCCTTCACCGTCAAATAATTAATCAGTTTGTTTTCAAGCCCCATGCGGTTTTTCAGCGATGCTTCGTAAGCATCCCAATCTGTAATAGGGTTGCGGGCTACTCCGCTTTCCATGGCAGCTTTTGCCACGGCCGGTGCCACTGTGTATATCAAACGATCGTCAATAGGCTTAGGGATAATGTAATTTTGTCCAAAGCTCATGTTCTTCTCGTTATATGCACGCATCACCTTGTCGGGTACAGGCTCTTTGGTAAGTTGAGCCAGTGCACGCACAGCGGCCAGCTTCATCTCCTCGTTTATCTGTGTTGCGCGTACATCCAATGCTCCCCTGAATATGAATGGGAACCCTAAAACGTTGTTCACTTGGTTGGGGTAATCACTACGCCCTGTAGCCATAATAATATCGCTGCGTGTTGCTACCGCCAAGGCGTAATCAATCTCAGGGTCGGGGTTAGCCATTGCAAACACAATCGGGTTTGCAGCCATACCCATCAGCATTTCGGGAGTCAACACATTACCTTTGCTTAAACCTATAAATACATCAGCGCCTTGCAAGGCTTCCTCCAGCGTATTTATATTTCTATCGGTAGCAAAGTAGGTTTTATTTTCATCCAGTGTAGTATCGTCTTTGCGCAGCACACCTTTGCTGTCCAGCATCACAATGTTTTCCTTCTTCACCCCCAACGAGATAAAAATACGGGTACATGAGATAGCTGAAGCACCGGCTCCGTTCACCACCATTTTTAGTGTATCCAGCGGTTTGCCTACCAACTCGGCAGCGTTTAGTAATGCTGCCCCGCTAATAATAGCGGTACCGTGCTGGTCGTCGTGCATTACCGGTATATTCAGCGATTCTTTTAATCTGCGTTCAATTTCAAAACACTCCGGTGCTTTAATATCTTCCAGATTTATACCGCCAAAAGTAGGCTCAAGGGCTTTTACTGTGGCTACAAATGAGTCAACATCAGCACAATTTAGTTCAATATCAAATACATCAATGTCAGCAAAAATTTTAAATAAAATTCCTTTGCCTTCCATTACGGGCTTTGATGCCTCGGGGCCCAAATTTCCGAGCCCAAGAACCGCTGTTCCGTTTGATATAACTGCCACCAAATTTCCTTTGGCGGTATAGCGGTAAACATTTGCGGGGTCTTCCTGAATTTTTAAACAAGGCTCGGCTACACCGGGCGAATATGCAAGGCTAAGGTCGCGTTGCGTAAGAGTGGGTTTAGTGGGTACTACTTCTATTTTACCGGGACGGCCTTGCTCATGATATCGCAGGGCTTCCTCTTTCATATTTTGATTTTCGCTCATGGTTTATACTTTCACAACAAGTAACGGAGCAAAAATAGAAATGTTTTGTAGTGGTGGTGGGGTAAATATGCAGTAATTTGATATTTAGTTTTTTGAGTTTTTTTTTGTTTATTTTTGCGAAATTTTAAAAAACTCAGTGCAAGTGCTTTCAACACAAAAGCATTATATCTTGTTATTTTTTGTATTTGCCGTGGGCTTTATTTTACCTGCGTGCAAACAAAGTAGCAGTATAAGGGAGCGAGAGCTTGAAATAAGCGAGCTTGACTCTCTTGTGGAGATTACGCACGCCATGATTGATACGGGTTATAAATCTAACTATGAACCGTTAAAACAACACCTTGAAGCCCTTGAAAAAAAGTGTATCGAAAAGGGAAATAAAGAAGGATTGGCAAGGGTTTATCTGATGCGGGGCTCAATGGAGCGCTGGCGCCAAAATTATCTTGATGGACTAAACTGGTGCCACAAAGCTTACGAGGTTATAAAATCATCAGGAACGTCCTCAGAGCTGGATGTGATGTTAGAAATCGGTGATATTTATCGTGATTTAAACAAAAAGCGTTTAGCCAATGAATTTTACTTGTTGGCGCATGATTTTGCGAAATCTCACAGCGATTTTTTAACACAGGCTTTTGTTACCAACCGATTGGGCACTATTTTCTATGCCCAGAACGATTATAATCTCGCCCTCGAAAATTTTAAATACACTTTACAAGCTTTAAAAACTTCGAAATTTGAAGGAGAACATGGAACCAAATGGGTACAGGTATATAACAACATAGGATTGTGCTATGTACAAAAGGGCTTTTTTGATTCGGCAATTGTGTATTATGATAGTGCGCTGGCCCAAACGCAAAAACTTGATACCAAAATTAAAGAAAATGCCTACGGGGTAGTAAGCGGCAATGTTGGCAGGTTGTTTCAGCTAAAAGGTGAGTATGAGGCCGCTGTTGAAAGGCTGAAAACAAATATCGCCATCAATACAAAACTCAACTACGATAATGGTGATGCGGTAACTTCTTACACTTATCTGCTTGAAATATATAACCAACTGGATAGTATTGAGGCTTTTGAAACAAATATTAGTAAGGCCATTGACCTTACTTTTAAAGTGAAACAGGCACGAATGAAGGAGTGGAGGGCCCGATTGTATGGTTTAATGTCGGCTTTTCAGGCTAAAAGAGATAATTACAAAAGCGCGCATCATTTTCAAAGCAGGCAAATGGCATTGGTAGATTCTATTACCAAAATAAATGAGGCCGAAAACCTGCAAGACATGATTTTGTTTAGAGAGCTAAACGAAAAAACAACAATGTTGGAGCGGCTAAAAGAGGATAATGAATCTAACAAGCTGCGCCTGCAAACGTTTATAGCCATATCGGTTTTGGTGGTTATTGTTTTGGCGGTTGCTATGTTCTTTATGAACATTTACCGCAGAAACCTAAAAGAACAGAGAAAGTTAAACCAGCAAATTGCGCTGCAAAACGAGCAGATTACGCTAAATACCATTGACCTTGAACAGGCAATTGAAGAAATGAAATTGCTTAATAGCGAAAAAAACCGGATGCTAGGTATGGTGGCCCATGATTTGAGGGGGCCGATATACAATATAACCGGTGTATTGCAGTTGCTTGAGGGGTCGGAGAGTTTTGCAAAATTGAACGAGGCCGATGTGCAATTGGTGGAGCTGATAAAACGTTCGTGTGAGAATGCTTTGGACGTGATACACGACTTGCTGGATGCTGCCCACCTTGATAATGGCGGACTTGAGATTGAAAAAAACAATCAGCAGCTTGCTGAGGTGGTGCGGAGCGCAATACGATTGTATGAAAACCGTGCCCACCAAAAACAGATTACTATTGAGTTTAATGAGCCGCAAGAACCGGTAACTGCGTTTGTGAGCAAAGAAAAAATGACCCGTGCTGTGGGCAATTTGCTTTCAAATGCCATAAAATTTAGCCACGCTAACAGTAAAATACGCATTGTGCTTTCAGAAGTAAACGGACATGCGCTTATTTCTATCGCCGATGAAGGAATGGGAATTCCTGAAAAACTACGAAATGCTATTTACGATAAGTTTACAACGGCTAAACGACACGGAACCGAGGGCGAAAAACCTGTAGGCTTGGGCATGTCTATCGTTAAACAAATTGTTGATGCACACAATGGCCGTATTTGGTTTGATACGGAAGTGAACCGCGGTACCACCTTTTATATCGAAATACCTTTGAAGGGGTAATTTATTGCCCGTTTATGGTTTTTATCAACTTGTTTATTTTTTCATTGGCCAATACCCTTGCATCCATTCTGTTAAGCGTGGTATCTGATATTACCCAGTTCATCGAGAAGGGAGTCGTATCGGCAGGATTCACCACATCATATAAGTTTACGGTAGTCCAGCAATCGTTGCAATTTACATTTGCATAACTGGCTATAAATTTCCTCAATCGGTCGTTATTTACGTTGGTTTGCTGTCCGTATGATCCTGCGAGGGTAATTAAGGGCGTAACCAAATCATTTACCAACGGATGCATACGACTGGGCAGGGTTTCTCCCCCCTGTGAATTGGATACGTGAATAATGCGGAATTCTATTCGGTTTCTGATGGGCGCATAAAAAGGGTCGCTGTCCATCAAGCCTTTAAGGTATGAAATGGTTTCGAGTACTATGCCCGCTCCTGAGTTATCAAAATAACCTCCGTCAACAAAATATTCGTGTTTAATATCTGCCGCAGGGCTTATGTAAGGGAAACGCGCGCTTAGTATGGCTGCCGAACTGTAGTTGATGCTGCCGAAAGGTGTAACCGAATCCATCATTGCCAATACATCAATACGGGGTGTGAACCGCCTGCTGAGTTGTATATTGCCGATAACCCCTGGGGAACCGTCTTTTACCCTTGTGGTATTTATATAGAAAAGTGGCAGATTGCCTTTATTGTTGTTAAAACTATTAATATACTCAACATATTTTTTTGCAAACATACCGCCCATAAAATGGTCGTCGTTCGGGTTTTCCATCGATTCTTCAAGGGCAGCGCTGCGGTCAACCGTTAGCCCTAAACTGATAATATGACGAAAATAATCGGGCCCAAGCATGTGTGAAAGGGTTGACGATAAAAAATCGCTGCGCAAGAAATCACTGCCGGCTTTTCTGTAGTCCACACTCTTAATAAATTCAGCATTTCTGGTAGCACTGTCAAGCAACGCATAAAATACAGCATTACCAACGCTACCGCCCGATGCACCTGATAAACAAAACAAATGGTTTGAGAACTTACCTCCCGTTTCAGACTCTAAACGTCCCAAAGCTGAAGCCACCCAATAGCCTGATCGTGAAGCACCACCGTCTGACAATACAAAGTATACAGGGAATTTTTTTGTGCTTGTAGTATCGGTTATTTCATTGTAGTTATTTGTAAACCATTGTTTAGTATAGGTATCAAGGGTATTGCGTTGATTGTATACTTTATCAGCGGTGGGTTCGTGTCGTAGTTCATACGGACTGAAAAACATACCTGTAATAATGGAAATGGCCCAAAGTAAAAAATGGAAGTTTACACGCCGCCAAATGGTTATCATTGATACAACTTGTAAAAAGCCTAACAGTACCCCAAAACTAAGCATGGCAATGTTAAAAGGGCCTACCATTCTTGCCCAATCGCCTGAGAATATCGCTGCTAAATAAAAGCCAATTGGTAATAACATTAAGGCATTAAAACCTTTAAAAAACTTTACTTCGTTATCAGGCAGAGTGATTATTTTAATTTTTTTAAGCAAGGTGATAGTTGTTTTTCCCTCTGTTTTTGTAGTGTCTAAGTGTTTGCGGCGCAGGTGGTTCCAAATTAAAAATGCTGTTTGCGCAACCCAAAGAGCTACCAATTGCACCCACAAATTACGCTGTATGGTTCCGTTTGCTGATAACAGAAATATAAGTGCCAGTATGGTTACCAACGCTATTATTGCCAGCAAGGTACCCCCCGATTTATAATTATGGCCGGTGCTTTTAAAATGCCGATATACCCAATAATATATGCCTGCTTGCACCAATAGCAAGGCCAATACCCACCAACCATCATTATCGGTACCAAAGTAAGGGTGATTAATAAGAGCGGCTTCTACTGCAAAAAAGGTTGCATAACCTAATACGCGGGGAAATGCATCGTACCAAAACAGACCGATTTCTCGCTCCCCTGCCTCCATTAACTGTAAGGGTTGACGCTCGGTTTTTATATAAACGATAAGTCGAGAGGTGTACCACGACATGAAAGCCAGAAAGGTAACTGCCAATGTAAGCAATGTTGCTGAATCTCTGGTTTGTACTGCAATTAATACTACATCCTGCCCTTGCGCCAGTGATATAAAAACCAAGGCAGTGAGGATAATGAATAATATAGCGGGGAATAACAGCCACACCATTGATAGTATTTTGCTAAAATGCTGTAAAACGCGGTTCATGATAGGTTTAGTTTTGGTTATAGTGTTGCTAACTTATATATTTTTTTTCATTTTCAAATACGTTTTTAACACGGTTTTATAATGCAAACAAAAAACCCCCTTGTCAAAAAAATGACAAGGGGGTTTAATTTATAAATAAGTACAGTGTTGATTATTACACTTCAATTTCAGGCTCATTGCCTTTTTTGGGTTCTTCAGCTATTGTTGCGGCAGGTTCTGCAACGGTTTCGGTATCCGTTTTTTTGTCCATATACTCCTCATAGCTGGTTTTGCTGTCAAAGGGGCGTTTTCCAATCAAACGTTCCAAATCGGTTTGGAAAATAATTTCTTTTTCCAGCAACTCTTTAGCTATGGTTTCAAGCTCATTTCTACGTTCATTCAACAGCTTTTTAGTGCGTTCGTAAGCGTCTGAAATCAACTTACGAACCTCTTCATCAATCATCATGGCTGTTTCATCGCTGTAGGGTTTGCCGAAACCGTATTCGCCTTGCGGGTCGTTAAATGATACATTACCCACTTTAGGGTTCATACCATACATAGTTACCATTGCATAGGCCATTTTGGTGATACGCTCTAAATCGTTTTGAGCTCCTGTGCTTATGCTGTTAAAAATAATATCTTCAGCGGCACGTCCCCCTAAGGTCATACACATCATATCTATCAACTGCTCCTGACGGTATAGGTATTGTTCTTTGGGCAAGTATTGGGCATATCCTAATGCAGCTACTCCGCGTGGCACTATAGAAACCTTCACTAAAGGGTCGGCAAACTCAAGAAACCAACCTGCAATAGCGTGACCGGCCTCGTGGTATGCAACAATTTTCTTTTCTTCGGGAGATATAATTTTGTTCTTCTTCTCCAAACCACCAATCACACGGTCAATCGCATCCTGAAAGTCCTGCATATCAATCATCGTTTTATCCCTACGGGCAGCAATCAAGGCAGCTTCGTTACAAACGTTGGCTATCTCAGCACCTGCAAAACCGGGGGTTTGAGCCGATAATTTCTTAGGGTCAACCTCAGGGTCAAGTTTCAAAGGCTTCAAATGCACTTTAAATATTTGCTCACGACCTACAAGATCGGGAGAATCAATAGCTATCTGACGGTCGAAACGTCCGGGACGAAGCAAGGCACTATCCAACACATCGGGGCGGTTGGTAGCTGCCAATATAATTACACCACTGTCAGTACCAAAGCCGTCCATTTCGGTAAGCAATTGGTTAAGGGTGCTTTCGCGTTCGTCGTTTCCGCCTGTTACCAGGTTTTTACCACGTGCACGACCTATCGCATCAATCTCATCAATAAATATAATACAAGGTGCTTTTTCTTTTGCTTGGCGGAACAAATCGCGCACCCTTGAGGCACCCACACCCACAAACATTTCTACGAAATCAGAACCTGAAAGTGAGAAGAAAGGCACGTTAGCTTCACCGGCTACGGCTTTTGCCAACAAGGTTTTACCTGTACCCGGCGAACCCACTAATAAAGCTCCTTTGGGTATTTTACCACCCAATTTTGTATATTTCTGAGGGTTTTTAAGGAAATCTACTATTTCCATTACCTCTACTTTGGCTTCTTCAAGACCGGCAACATCGTTAAAGGTTACGTTTACTTGTGTGTCTTTATCAAACAGCTGCGCTTTTGATTTGCCAATGTTGAATATCTGCGAGCCGGGACCGCCACCTGCACCACCCATGCGGCGCATAAAGTATAAAAATATAACTACGATTATTAGTATGGGCCCAAATACACTAAGAACTTCCCACAATATGTTGCGGCGTGTTTCTGCTTCGGGGTATACTTTTTCAGCATCAGAGAAACCTGTTTGCGTTTTATCCAAATCGGCCTTAAAGGCTTCGTAGTTGGATATTTCCATTTGAAAATGGGCGCGATCTTCACCAAACAACCCACCTGTTGATTTTAGTTTCTCTTTGTATTTTTCGTTTTTTAGAGCGTCTTCTGTAAGATATATTTCTGCTATTTTTTCGTTCACCACCACAATACGTTTTATATCGTGGCTTTTCAGCATCTCAAACACTTCTTTAGGGTTGGTTTGCTTGGGGCTGTTGTAGCCCGGATAAAATAACATTACTAATAGCAAAGAGGCCACTATGGCGTAAATCCAATACAGGTTAAAGCGAGGTCCGCCACCGTTACCTACTGGAGGTTTGGGGGCTTTTGGCAGTTTATTGAATGGATTTGTGTTGCGGTTTTTATTGCCTTCTGTTTTTTCAGGGCGTTTCACGTTTTCGTTATCCTGCATTATCGTTGTTTATAACTTGTTAACGGTTGCTTTTGAGAAATGTTCGGATGTTTCTAAAAGCTCCAAAATTATCTAATATAATCCGGTTTAAAAAAATCAAACTTACAAAGCCCGATACACAAAAACCAATCCACGTGGCAGTATGTACCGATAAAAAGTAAAATTAAGCGGATGAAACGTTACAATGGTTTGTCATTTGCTGCCATTGTTAAAAAAATCTGCAACTTTGGCAGTGTTAATTTTTTACCTGCTTTTGCGAAGTCGCAAAAAACCAAGAACCAACCCTGCAAATACCAATATTGGCAGAAAGTAGTTAAATAACGGACGTATAAAGGGTACGCGGCTTTCGTAGCGTATCATTGCCTTCTCTTCGGGCGCTATGAATGCCTGCATAGCATCAAACTCCTGTACAAACTTTTCTTTATCGGTAAGCGGGGGTAATAAATACCATTTACCTGTTGGGTATTCTTTGCTGTTTTTGATGGTAAACTCAACGTCTTTATCGTTTATTATCACTACCCTATCCACTTGCTTGTTTTTAAGGAGTATAAAAAACTTATCTACCCCTAACTTTTCAGGAGGTTTTGAACACGAAGTAAAAACCAATAACAGGGTAAAAAGGACAGCAAGGTGTTTCATCGGGGGCGAAGATAGGGTAAAGCCTTGTAGCAGTTTTGACAAAACTATCGACAGGTATAAAACCTATCGCTTTGGAATTATACAGCACGGCAGGGTTTTAAACCCTGCCGTGCTGTACAACCTTCGCAGAACAGGAATTTATTTCCTGTTCAACTAAACGGCAGGTTGAAACTACCGCTTTTGTAATTACCTCCCCGCGGAGGACTTAAGTCCTCCACGGGATGGTAATTGTAATAGAACCAGATTTTAATCCGGTTGAAAGTATTCCGCGTTTTCGAGCTTCCTACAAAACAATCTTCAATATTTCCCCTCAAACCATTATACATTCCTTAAAAACAATAATTTTGTGCGCAATCATTAACAAGTAAAAAACGGCTATGTACGATACCTTAAAACCCATATTGGAGCAAGAACTGCAAAACATTAAAGATAACGGGCTTTACAAAAAAGAGCGCATTATTATTTCGCCACAAGGTGCTGATATAAAGCTAAACACCGGGCAGGAGGTGATAAACTTTTGTGCCAACAACTACTTGGGACTTTCTTCTCATCCAAAGGTAGTTGCTGCTGCTAAGCAGTATATTGATTCGCACGGGTACGGTATGTCGTCGGTACGTTTTATCTGCGGTACACAAGACATTCACAAAGAACTTGAGCAAAAGATTGCGAAGTTTTTGGGTACTGAAGACACCATTTTGTACGTAGCGGCTTTTGATGCTAACGGAGGTGTATTTGAACCTTTGTTTAATGAAGAAGATGCAATTATCAGCGATGAATTGAACCACGCCAGTATTATTGACGGGGTGCGTTTGTGCAAAGCACAACGTTTCCGCTATAAAAACAATGATATGACCGACCTTGAAGCTAAACTGATTGAAGCACAAGGGGCGCGCAACCGCATTATTGTTACTGACGGTGTGTTTAGTATGGACGGTACTATTGCCCAGTTGGATAAAATTTGCGACTTGGCGGACAAATACAAAGCCCTTGTGATGATTGATGAATCACACGCCAGTGGTTTTGTGGGTAAAACCGGTCGCGGCACGCACGAGTACCACAATGTAATGGGTCGTGTAGATATTATTACCGGAACGCTGGGCAAAGCACTTGGTGGTGCATCAGGCGGTTTCACCTCAGGTAAAAAAGAAATTATTGAGATGTTGCGTCAGCGTTCTCGTCCTTATTTGTTTTCTAACACACTTGCTCCTTCTATTACAGGTGCCAGTATTGCCGTGTTGGATATGTTGAGCGAGACCACCGAGCTACGCGATAAACTGGAAGAAAATACTAAATACTTCCGCGAAGAAATGACTAAAGCAGGGTTTGATATTAAACCCGGCGTGCACCCTATTGTGCCCATCATGCTATACGATGCGGTAGTGGCTCAACAAATGGCCGATAAGTTGCTTGCAGAAGGTATTTATGTAATTGGGTTCTTCTACCCTGTGGTGGCTAAAGGGTTGGCTCGTATCCGTGTGCAAATTTCAGCAGGACATGACCGTCATCACCTTGAGAAAGCCGTAGCTGCCTTTACCAAGGTAGGCCGCGAATTGGGCGTATTGAAGGCGACTGCGTAATTGCGCTTATTATCAGCAGATATTTAGTTTTAACAGAATTTAAATAATACACTAGCGAAGCAAACTAAAATAAAAGTATGCTTCGCTTTTTATTTTCAATATGACCCACACTACTCTCGTTGAGCGCATTTACACGGTTTTTTCAGCTTACAGATTCAAGCCGGATTTTGTGAGCAGATGTAGCCCGATTACTCCCCCTTCTATAGATGAATTAGCAGCGTTGAGCAAATCGGTGAGAGAGCTTAGTGAGAATGACTTAGGCCGCTTACCGGGGAAGGTCTTGACTACGTGGGGTGATATTGAAGACTTTAAGCACTTTTTGCCTCGTATAATCGAAACATCAATATTATTGCCAGATGGTCTTTTCGAAGAAAATTTTTTTTTCAAGATAGCGTATTCAGGATTTAATGATTGGCCAAATGAAGAAAGGGAGGTTATCGTGGAGGTGGTGAAAGTATATCTGAAAAATAAGTTGCGTTCATTTCCAAGTAACTACAGCATCAATTACTTGCAGGCAATAAGTTTCATTATTGGTATAACAACGATAATACAAGTATGCACGGATGATTCTTCAGCACAATGTGCTTATTTTGTTGCAAATTGTATTCTAAACCCTGAGGAGTATTTATTTGACTTGCCTGAGAATGATACCAACTTATTTAAAAACTGGCTGAACAGCACAGAAGTAAAAGAAAAATTATCAGCGGCCATAAGCAAAAGCGAGGATGAATACCTTACTTTTACAATACAAACGGCCTTGAACTATTTAACCAATACTACTAAATAACTAACCAATACCCTTTTGAAACCAACTGCCGAAGTCATTCTTTCGCCCGCTTTAGTACCTTATTACGATTTACAGGGCAAAGTAGTAGTGGTAATTGATATACTGCGCGCTACTACTACTATGTGTTATGCGTTTATGAACGGTGCCGAGCGGATTATTCCTATTGAAAGTGTTGAGGAGGCTAAAACGTATTTGGGCAAAAATTATGTGGTGGCAGCGGAACGTGAGGGATTGGTGGCTGAAGGTTTTACACTGGGTAATTCGCCGGAAAGCTTTACCCCCGAGATTGTGAACGGAAAAACCGTGGTATTAACCACCACTAACGGCACTTATACTCTTCACCAGTGCAAAGCTGCTGATAAAATTGTAACGGGTGCATTTACCAACATAAGCGCGTTGTGCAATTGGCTGGTAGGCTGGAATCAGCCTGTTGTTTTGGCTTGTGCAGGCTGGAAAAATAAATTTAATCTTGAAGATACGGTGTTTGCAGGGGCGGTATTACATACCATCCGCGGGCATTTTAACCTCGAAAGTGACAGTTGTGTGGCCGCATTGAACTTGTTTTTAACTGCATCACAAAACCTTGAGGAATATATGCGCCACAGTAACCATGCCCAACGTTTTGAAAAGCTGGGAATTGATGATTTGCTTACTTGCCTTAAACTGGATGTAACGGATATTGTACCGTTTTATAGTGAGGGGGTGTTAGTGCCGTTGAAGGCATAACACAATTCTAATACAGACCATTGTTACAGCTATACAGAACTCTTTTATTGTTACTTTTTGTTTGGGCAAAAAGTAACCAAAAAACCCACCACGAAAACCAAATTTAAGTTTTTCCGTCACACAAGCACGCCCTGCCATATCTGAAAAACTTAAACTTCACACTTTTCGTGGACAACAGCCGCACAAAGTGCAAAAACTTGAAAACTGTTTTCTTTTAGCTAGCTAAAATCTTTTTAATACTGCTTTTTTAATTACCGAGATATTGGCAAAACGGGCAGCTGCATTTACAATCCAAGGTTGTTTGTTTAGCAGGCGCATTAAGCGGTAGTTACGGCGCAGTTCAGCACCGTATTTTGCGTACACGGTATCGTCGTATCCTTTTATAAATTCTACTGAAAAATTATTGTTCGTAAAGCATTCTGTGGCTTTTTGCGCGGCAAACATTCCGCTATATACGGCTTTATCAATGCCGTGGCCTTGTAAAGGGTCAATCAACGATGCCGCATCTCCTGCCAGCATATACCCCTCCCCGCTGATAGGCGCATTTTCACCACCTATGGGCAGGCCAAACCCTTTTACTTCACCGGTTTGTATAGCGTTCGTAAACATTGGTGCTACGGCAGACTCGTTGGCAATTATACTATCCATCACCTCGCGCAGTTTAATGTTGTGCTTGGCCGCTTCGCTGGCTACAATGCCAAACCCTACATTAAACGTATTGTTTCCGAGCGGAAACACCCAAAAATAGCCGGGCAGGTAGTTATTAAACAGGTAAAATTTATTGGTCAGGTTATCGCTGATAATCCCTGTGTAATAGGCTGCAACAGCGGTGCAATAACGCTCGCGGTTGATGGGACTGTTATCAAGGTACTTTGCTAATACTGAATTAGCACCGTCGCACCCGATAACAAAACGGGCTTGAATACTCTCATCGCTGTTCCGTTTCTTTAGCAACCACAAGTTGTTTTCTTTGGTTATCTGCCCTACTTCAAATCCCTCAAAAACTTCGGTAGTAGTATGTTTTTTTACTTGTGAGAACAGGAAACCGTCAAAATCCAACCGCGGTGAGTTGTATGCTTCTGCTTTCCATTCTATATCAATTACCTTGTTGTTAGGGGCAACAATCTGGCAATATTTAATGGCCTGTTTCAGTGTTAGCTGTTGCAGTTCTTCATTAAAATCGGGGATAATTTGCCGCAATGCTTTTAGTGTCGGGCCGGGTATGGCATCACCGCATGTTTTATGGCGCGGGAAACCTGCCTTATCTATCAGAGCAACTTTTAAACCACTGTTTTTCAGCGTCAATGCTGCACTGCTACCCGCAGGGCCTGCCCCCAATATTGCTATGTCAAACAAATTTGCCAACGCACAAACATACAATTGCAAGCACTTTTAATAAAAGTTACTTTACACATAAAAATCAGAAAAATTATTTTCATACTGCCGCCACGGGTTAAAACCCGTCGCTTTTGCAATTACAAGAAGGATGGGGACTTAAGTCCTACTCCTTGTTGTAATTTTGATAAATATGGTTTCACCCGTATTTAAAAAAAATACCGTTACTTTGTGCTTAGTCACCCTTACACCCCTGCATGGACTATTATAGTAGTTGGCTTATAATACTTATCACCGTTGCCCTTTCGGCCTTCTTTTCAGGAATAGAAATAGCTTTTATCACTGCAAGCAAACTACGCATTGAGTTAAAAAGCAAACAAGGCTCTTTTATAGCCCGCATTCTTTCGGTGTATGTTAAAGAACCTTCACGGTTTATCAGTACTACACTGGTAGGCAACAACATTGTGCTGGTTATTTACGGTATTTTTATGGGTGCTGTTTTAGAAAGTGCCATCCGCGGAATTTTACCTGTGAGCTATCAAAACGAAGCTGTGATACTGCTGGTACAAACCTTTATTTCTACCGCTTTTGTATTGGTGTTCGGTGAGTTCTTGCCCAAAATACTTTTCCGCTCAAACCCCGACCAAATGTTGTTTGGTTTTGCCTTGCTGTTTCAAGGGTTTTATTACTTGTTCATTCCCGTTTCAAGGTTGGTAGAGTGGATTTCGGTAAACATTATCGCGCTTGTAACCCGTGTACGCCCGCAAAAACAAAAAAGCTACGCTTTTACACGACTTGACCTTGACCACTACATTACCGAAAGTGCTAATATGGATTTGGAAGAGGACGCCGATATTGATGCGGAAATGTTTAAAAACGCCCTCGACTTTGATAAGCTAAAGGCAAGGGATTGTATGGTACCCCGCACCGAAGTGGTGGCTATTGAGTTGGAAGAACCGATTGACGAACTGTATAAACTGTTTTTAGAGAGCGGCCACAGCAAAATACTGGTTTACAAAGACAGTATTGATAACATTATCGGCTATGTGCATCAGGTGGATATGTTTAAACATCCTAAACAGATAAAGAACATACTTATCCCGATTATCATGGTTACTGAATCGGCACCAGCCAATGAGTTATTGAAAAAATTTACTGCCGAACGTAAAAGTATCGCCCTGATACTGGATGAATTTGGAGGCACGGCAGGGATTGTTACTCTTGAAGATGTGATTGAAGAGATTATTGGGGATATTGACGATGAACACGATGTGGAGGAGTTGCTTGAAAAAGAATTGGGCAATGGTGAATATGAATTTTCAGCAAGGTTGGAAGTGGATTATCTGAACGAAAACTATACGCTTGAGATACCCGAAGGGGATTATGATACCTTGGGCGGGTTTATTATCTCGCACCACGAAGACATACCCGACGCAGGTGAAACCCTTACTATTGAGCATTTTGAGATTACCATTCTGAAAAAAGAAGGTGCCCGCATTGATGAGGTACGGTTAAAAGTATTAGAGCAAGAGGAGTAAGCAAAATGCCTTTTGGTTAAAATTCGCTACCTTTGCAGCGTTATGACAACCGACCAATATAAAGATTTAAAGGGCCGTGTAGAGGCCTTGAGGAGGTATCTTTGACGTTGATGCCAAGCTTAAATTAATTGCAGAAGAAGAAGAAGTAAGTCACCGTCCCGAATTTTGGGACGACCCAAAAAAAGCCGAACAACATCTTAAAGCCATAAAAACCAAAAAGGTTTGGACGGATGCTTTTGCCGCTGTGCAACAAAAACTTGACGACATGACCGTTTTGTTTGAGTTTGCCCAAGCAGGAGAAGCCGGTGACGAGGAACTTGACCCCCAATACAAAATCACCCTGGAGGCTATAGAAGACCTTGAGTTTAGAAATATGCTAAGCGGCGAGGAAGACCAGTTGAGCGCCATTGTGAACATAAACGCAGGTGCCGGCGGAACTGAAAGCCAAGACTGGGCTGAGATGCTGATGCGTATGTATATTATGTGGGGTGAGAAAAACGGCTACAAAGTAACCGAGCTTGATTATCAAGCGGGGGAAGGTGCCGGTATAAAATCATGCTCATTACAAATTGACGGGGAGTTTGCCTACGGTTATCTAAAGGGCGAGAACGGTGTACACCGTTTGGTGCGCATATCGCCGTATGATGCCAACGCACGTCGCCACACATCGTTTTCATCAGTATATGTGTACCCCGTAGTGGACGACAGTATAGAAATTGAAATTAACCCTGCCGATTTGGAAGTTACCACAGCACGCTCAGGCGGTGCAGGCGGCCAGAACGTGAACAAGGTTGAAACCAAGGTAATGATGAAACACATACCCTCGGGTATTGTGGTTGTTTGTCAGGTAGAGCGCAGCCAAAGCGCCAACCGCGAACGCGCATTGCAAATGCTGCGTTCTCAATTATATGAGGTAGAAATTCGCAAACGCAACGAAGCAAAAGCCGCCGTTGAAGCCGGTAAGAAAAAAATTGAGTGGGGCTCGCAAATACGCAGTTATGTATTGCACCCATACAAGCTGGTGAAGGATGTGCGTACCGATTATGAAACCAGCAACGCCCAAGGAGTGCTTGACGGTGACCTTGACGGTTTTATAAAAGCCTACCTAATGGAGTTTGGCAGCAAAAAATAATGTTATTTTGCGTTGCAAACCTATGCCTCGCATATATAAACCATTACTGCTGTGCAGCTTACTTGTGCTTTGTAAGGCACTTTCAGCCCAACCTTTTAAACGTGGTAACTTTGCCATTGGCTTGGCCCACCAAACCCAATTATTGGGAAAAAGCACCGCGTTTGAAAATATTTACGGCATTAATGCCTCCTACTTTTTAACAGACAGATGGTCGATGGAATACAGCATCTCGTACGTTGTAGATCCTTTTGGCCCCAACTACTTTAAGCTATACGGCGGTGGCGCAGTGGCCGGTTTTGGTGCCATATATGCCACCAACAACAATTTTGATAACAGCTATTGGGCACTCCTTCTTATCTCGGCTGTAATTCCTGAAGGGGTAAGCTATCACTTCCCAATTAATGATAATGTGGCACTAAGCCCTTATTTGAATTTACTTACCGTAGATCTGTCAGACAGTTATTGGCGCATGAGCAACACTTTAGGTGCCCGCCTTAATTTAGTGGTGAAAGAAAAGCTCAATCTTGCGCCCTATGCCTACACCACTGTGCAATACAGGGGCAATTCAGTAGGCGGAAGTGTGGGTGGTTTTGGAGTTGGAGCTACAGCACGCTGGGTGTTTTAGAACTTTACCCAAAAATTTTCACAATACAATAATCCTTTAGATAAAACCCTCACTTGAAATCAAGTGAGGGTTTTATAGGAATTAACCCATTGAGTGAAAAGCCACACGGTTGCCTTCAGTATCCATAAATATGGCCATGTGTCCGTTTTCGCCAATAGATGTTTTTGGCATAAGTACTTTACCTCCCGCTGTTTCTACACGGTTTAAGGGAGTATTAAGATCATCACCGCCATTCAGGTACACCAAAGCACCTTCAGCGTTTGGTTTATTACCGTCACCGTGAGTAATACAACCGCCAACACCTTGTTGATCGCTTGGAAAAAATGCCATTTTAATACCCTGCATATCCATTTCTTGCATCTCGGTATTAAATACTTTGCCGTAAAAATCTTTTGCGCGCTCGAAATTGTTGGTGGGTAGTTCGAACCAGTTAATTGCGTTTGCCATAGTTTTTTTGTTATAAAATTAGTTGTTTGATTTTGATGAAGCAAAGGTATTTGCCTGATAAATTGAAGACTGCTAAAAAAAGTAAAAAACGTATATTTCAAAATTAACAATAAAACTTATATATAATTGATAAACAATGTATTATTATTGAATTTTATATGTTTTAAATGGCTAAACACCAAGAGCTTTTTACCCTCATAAAGTCATTAAGTCGTAATGAAAAACGTTACTTTAAGCTGTATTGCGGCAGCATGGGCGATGGCAGCAATTACTTACGGCTGTTTAATTCAATTGACAAACAAGCACAATACAATGGCGCTGCGCTAAAAAGTGAGTTTGCAGGTGAAACATTTGCTAAACAGCTTCACACAACAAAAAACTACTTGCGGGTATTGATTCTAAAAAGTCTTCGAGATTTTCATGCAGGCATCTCTAAAAATGCAGAGTTAAAAGATTTATTACGAAACGTTGAAATACTGTTTAATAGAGAGTTGTTCGACCTTTGCAAGAGTGAACTTTCTCGTGCTGAAAAACTGGCAGCTGAATATGAACTGAATGCCGGAATGTTTGAAGTACTGGAGTGGAAGCGTAGGATTGAGCAGCAGGCACACCCCAATAGTTTTGAACTGTTTGAAAGTACTTTGGTAAGACAACAACATGCCATTGAGTCACTTTTTACAACAAACCGGTATTGGCAGCTTACCAACAATTTAACGGCGCGACTTTCGGCCGGAAAAACACCTGATAGTCCTTATGAAAGCCTGCTGAACGATGCCTCCAATGCCCGAACCATTGAAGAAAAGGTGCTCCATTATAATTCGCTTTACTTTAAGCACCTTGTCGCAGACAAACCATCCGAGGCTGAAGCTTCGCTATTTACGTTGTTGGCTTTACTCGAAGAAAACCCCAAACACCTGCAACACAATATGAGTTTATACGCCTCATCAGCCAATAACCTTATTAGTTTTCTTGTGTTTATGAAAAAGTATGACGCTGCATTGCAACTAATAGCCCGTGCAAAGGCTAACTACCAACAATGGAAACTGGTGAGCGAGAACAAAACCTTGTTGAAGCAACTACTACGTACCTATAATATTGAGCTTGAAATATACCGCGATGTTAAAAACTACACCGCTCAAAGAGATTACCTTGAGAATATAGATGCCTTTATTATAGAAAATGAAGGCAAAATGCCGTCTGAATATTTGTTATCGTTCAGCTTTCAATTGGCCTATATAAATTTTATGCGCAAAGATTACAGCCGGGCATTGTATTGGGTGAACAGGGTGTTGAACAATCGGTTTGAAGGGCAACGCTCTGATTTGCAAATACAAGTACGCCTGTTAAATCTGATGATTCATTTTGAGCAGCAAAACATATTTGTATTACGCCACTTTGTTGATAGCACCAAACGGTATGTGAACAAAGTAGCCGTGATACAACCGCACGAACTGACATTGTTAAAATTCTTTTCTAAAATCGGGCAGGCATTTACCCATCAGTACAAAGCCCTGTTTGCCGATTTGTATTCACAATTGTTTCCTGCAAATACCGATGCAGAAACATCTTCAACAGTGCTGGAGTTTATTGATTTTAAAACTTGGATTGAAGAAAAAACAGCTTCTTGATTTGAGCAAAAGCCACCCCTCTGCATCGGGGGCTACTGATAACAGAGGGGCCTAAGGAAAAAGCTCTTAACCTAACCTACCTTAGTATTTCTAACCAATTTAAGAAAGCTTTTGCTCCATTTTTGCAAATGATACATTTATGACCGCACCAAGAAATCAATTGCTGCATGGGTTAAAATAAATGTCAAAAAAATTTTACCTTGCTTGTAAACCTTTCACGACTTATCGAGTCAAAAACCTAAAACCACCCAAAAGGGTAAAACCTATCGCCTATGAACAGACGGGATTTTTTAACCAAACACATAAAAACAGCCACAACTGTGCTGATGGTGGATGGTAACCAACCGGGTAAAAAGCCTGAAGAAATATACCAAAACCAAACATTGCCCACCGACCTTGAGTTGGCGGCGACCGGAGTAAGTACTTTTACGGGCACATGGACACCTGAACTGGCCGCGCATTTACTACGTCGCGCCGGTTTTGGGTTTAATAAACAGATGCTGGATGCCGCTGTGGCCGCAGGCATGAATGCCACGGTAGATGCGTTGCTGAATGTAAATACCACCCCGCCCTCTCCCCCGCTTAATAATTATAGTACAGCGCAAAACAGCGACCCCAATGTGCCTTTGGGGCAAACATGGGTAACGGCTGCCCCCGATGCGAATTTTAACTTTCAGCGTGAGCAATCGCTTCGCTGGTGGTGGATAGGATTAATGCTGGAAGATGTTACGATACGTGAGAAAATGACCTTGTTTTGGCACAACCATTTTGCCACTGAATTGAACATATACGGCGACGCGCACTACGGTTATAAGCACCTTGCCTTACTACGCAGTTTTGCCGTGGGTAATTTTAAGAATTTGGTGAAGGCAGTAACAACAGACCCTGCCATGCTGCGCTACCTAAACGGAAACGTAAATACCAAAACCGCCCCGGATGAAAACTACGCCCGCGAATTGCAGGAGCTGTTTACACTGGGTAAAGGGCCCGATAGTAAATATACCGAGGCTGATGTAAAAGCAGCTGCGCGCGTATTGACGGGATGGCGAGATGCACGAAACAGTGTAAGCTCTTACTTTGACAGTACCCGACACGATACCGGAAACAAACAGTTTTCATCATTTTATAATAATAAAACCATTACGGGTAAAATGGGAGCAGCGGGGGCACAAGAAACTGACGAACTGATTGAAATGATTTTTGAGCACAATGAGGTGGCTCGATTCATTTGTCGCAAGCTATACAAGTTTTTTGTGTATTATGTGATAGATCAAGACATTGAAAACAATGTGATTATCCCGATGGCTACTGAATTTGTAGCCAACAATTGGGAAATAAAACCCGTGTTGGCATTGCTATTTAAGAGCGAGCATTTTTATGATGCCTACAACCACGGATGTGTGATAAAGCCCCCTGTTGATTTTAATATAGGTTTATTGCGCCAGTTTAATGTGAGTATTCCGAAACCGAATGTTACTACCGAATACCAGTTTTTGAACTACTTGTGGGGGGTGAATGCCCTTATGCAGCAAAGCCCGCTTGACCCGCCCAATGTGGCCGGCTGGCCCGCCTACTATCAAGAGCCGCAGTATTATGAGCTTTGGATAAACAGTGATACGCTGCCTAAACGCAATCAAATAAGCGATTTAATGATACTACTGGGATACAAGCGAAACGGGCAAACTTTGATTATTGACCCGATTGCATTTGCCGACCAGTTTACCGATGCTGCTGACCCAAATAAATTAATTGACAACACACTGATGATATTATTTAGCATTGGCGTATCGCAAACCCAAAAAGATTTTCTGAAATCCATCCTGCTTTCAGGACAAGCTTCAGACTATTATTGGAGCGACGTTTGGAACACCTATAAATCTACTCCCAGCGATACTAATAATACCAACATGGTAAAAAGCCGCCTGCAAAGTATGCTTAAATATCTGATGAATTTGGCTGAGTACCAGTTATCATAACCCACTTTAAATACGCATTACATTATGAAAAGAAGGGATTTTATAAAAACTACCGCCCCTGCTGCCCTTGTACCCTTTGTGGTAAACGGCTTGCCAATGAAAGCTTTTGGAGCATCGCCCCTTTTGAGCCTAATGGCACAAAGCAGCAGCCTTAATGGCCGGGTGCTGGTACTTATACAACTAAACGGCGGTAACGACGGTTTAAATACGGTGATACCGCTTGACCAATACAGCAACTTATCAAACGCACGGGCTAATGTGCTGATACCCGACACCAAAGTATTGAAACTGAGCGGACACGCCGCTACGGGATTTCATCCTGCTATGGCGGGGCTTCGTACAATGTTTGATAACGGACTGATGAGTGTAGTGCAGGATGTGGGGTATCCCAATCCTAACTTCTCACACTTTCGCGCCACTGATATTTGGCTCACAGGGTCAGAAAGTAACCAATACCTGGACAGCGGTTGGCTGGGTCGTTTCTTAGACGGACAGTATCCCGGTTTCCCTGATAACTATCCAAGCGTGGATATGCCCGACCCGTTGGCTCTGCAAATAGGCTCGGTAGTTTCGCCGAGTTTTCAAGGACCTGACGTAAGTATGGGGATGGCTATCAGCAACCCCGACAGTTTTTACCAATTGATAACCGGTACTACTGACCCTGCTCCCAATACGCCCGCCGGTCATGAATTAACCTACATACGCTTGGTAAACCAGCAAACCCAAAAATATTCAACAGCCATAAAAGCGGCGGCAGATTTAGCAACTAATAAATCAACTCTTTACCCAAGTAATAATAACCTTGCCGACCAGTTAAAGATTGTGGCACGTTTGGTTGCGGGCGGGCTAAAAACACCTGTGTATATGACCAGTATAGGTGGATTTGACACTCACTCTGCACAAGTAAATGCCACCGGGGGTAATGAAACCGGTTTTCATGCCAACTTGCTGAAACAAGTTTCTGAGGCTGTTTTTGCTTTTCAGGATGATTTGAAATTGCTGGGCGTTGATGATAAGGTAGCCGGTATGACTTTTAGTGAATTTGGCCGCCGTATTAAGTCAAATGCCAGTTTGGGTACCGACCACGGTGCTGCTGCGCCTTTGCTGGTATTTGGCAAAGGAGTGAATCCCGGTATTGTGGGCAACAACCCCACTATTCCGGCCAGTGTATCGGTAAACGATAACGTGCCGATGCAAAACGATTTTCGCAGTGTTTATACCAGCGTACTTGCTGATTGGTTCGAAATCAGCGCCGCTGACATAAATGCTGCTATGCTGCAAACGTTTCCCATATTGCCCATCTTCAAAAAATCGGGCAGTAACAGTGTACAAACCGCAGCACTATTCTCGGGTGGCTTAAAACTAAGCCAAAACTATCCTAACCCCGCCGTTACCGAAACTGAAATTGAGTTTTTTACGGAAGGCGGAGCTGCTTTGTTGAAACTATATGACAACATGGGGCGCGAGGTGAGCACGATAGCCGAGGGTACTTACGGGTATGGCAAGCACAAGGTGAGGCTGAATGTGAGCGACCTTGCACCCGGTAATTATTACTACCAACTGCGCAATGGGGGAGCGCAGCAAACCCGCCACTTGGTGGTATATCGCTAGTCTATTATTCTTTCAAATAATAGCGAGTTTATTGATTGAGGTTGTCGTACTAAGCCGCGGCAGCCTCTTTTCATTTTTACTGTTTAAGGGAGAGTTTGATTGAACCTTAAAGTGTATTGGTTGATTAACCCTTTGATGCCAACTCTTGTTGCAGTGTAGATACTTGTGCGGGCAATTCCTTTTCCATTTCGTGTACAATATTCAGCAACGCTTCGCTTTGTATTAAATCCAGTTCAGGCTGGGCTGCACGCTGCAATATGCGGTTGATAGAATATAAGAAGCTCTCGTCTTTAACGTAATACTGCATATACTGCGATTCCAGAAAACCATTCCAAAAATTGCTGAAACGGCCTTTGCCTTCTTTGCCGCTGTGCGCCAAAAACTCAATAACAGTATCCAACTGTACATTTTGTAATGATGCGTAAAACTCATCCAGCTTTTGGGGGTGATGTTGTATCAGCACTCTATCCAGCAACACTTCAAACAAAATATGGCTTAGAAACCACAAACGTTGGTTATGCCGCGGAAAGTTGTGCAGCGCAAACAACTCATCAAGGCGGGATGTTTGGTGCTTAAAAAATGTTGAATTGTGAAACCTTGCGTCGGTATGATAGTGCTGTTGGCTGCCCTTATTCAACTGGTGAAGCGTAGGATGTAGGTCGCTGTCAAAATCAAGGTGAATATTGATACGTTTAGCTCCATCGGCCACTCTTGCAAAATCAGGCATCAGCAACCCTGCATTGTAATAATGATTTTCGGGCTGGTGGTCAAAAAAGTAGTGGGCGAAGTAGTTCAATGAAAAGGAGCTTTTAGCAATTAGCTTCCGGCCCTTAGCAAACAGCTAAAGGCCAAAAGCAAATAGCTGTTAATTATGCAGTAACCGTAAGTTTTTTGCGCAAGTTGGTATCCAACAAGCTCAAAAAGTCCTCGGTGTACATATAATGTTCAGGTTTAGTATCATTACCGTAAATGCACATTGCCAAATCTTTGGTCATGTGTCCGGCTTCAACGGTTTCAACGCATACCTCTTCAAGAGCGTGGCAGAATTTCACCAACGCATCGTTACCATCCAACTGGCCACGGAACTCAAGGCCGCGGGTCCATGCAAAAATACTTGCAATGGGGTTGGTACTGGTTTTGTTTCCTTTTTGGTGTTCGCGGTAGTGGCGGGTAACTGTACCATGCGCAGCTTCGGCCTCCATTGTTTTACCATCAGGGGTAACAAGGGTGCTGGTCATCAAACCTAATGAACCGAAACCTTGGGCAACGGTATCGCTTTGCACATCACCGTCGTAGTTTTTACACGCCCATACAAAGTTACCGTTCCATTTAAGAGCGCTGGCCACCATATCATCAATCAAACGATGCTCATAAGTAATGCCTGCCGCCTTAAATTTATCTTTATACTCAGCTTGGTACACCTCTTCAAAAATATCTTTAAAACGCCCGTCGTATTTTTTTAAGATGGTGTTTTTGGTACTAAGGTACAATGGCCATCCTTTGCGCAATGCCTGCCCGAAACATGCGTGGGCAAACCCGCGTATTGATTCATCAGTGTTATACATGGCAAGGGCTACACCATCGCCTTTAAAGTTGTAAACCTCAAAACTTTGGGGGGCACTCCCGTCTTCAGGTGTAAAAGTTAGGGTAAGCTTACCTTTACCCTTAGTAACCAAATCTGTAGCACGGTATTGGTCGCCAAAACCGTGACGGCCTACACAAATAGGAGCTGTCCAATTGGGCACCAAACGAGGTACGTTTTGACACACGATAGGCTCGCGAAAAATAGTACCGTCCAAAATATTACGGATAGTACCGTTTGGCGATTTCCACATCTGCTTTAAATTAAACTCCTTCACACGCTCCTCATCGGGAGTAATGGTAGCGCATTTAATACCCACATGGTGCTCCAATATGGCATGTGCAGCATCCACAGTCACTTGGTCGTTGGTAGCATCGCGGTGTTCAATGCCCAAATCGTAGTATTTTATATCCACGTCTATATACGGAAGTATCAATTTATCCTTAATAAACTTCCATATAATACGGGTCATTTCATCGCCATCCATCTCAACTACGGGGTTGGCCACCTTTATTTTTTCCATGCTCGTGTGTCTTTATTTATATTAAAATCAATTTTGTAAATCCTATGCAAACTTATAAGAATATGCTGTTATATCAAATGTTCACGGCATTTCTTCGGCCAAGCGGGCATTATCAAACGGTATTCGTTTCCCATCCTTTTTTGCCACAATCCAAGCATCCTTAAACCCAATTTCGCGTACATCTTTTAAAAACTCTTTGGCCATGTCTAGTTCTCTAAACCTACCCAAAGTCATTTTTGAGTATCCTTCTTCTTCAATCCCTCTCAATTCCGCAAGGTTTTTTTTATACTTTGCTAAATCAAAATTTTTAAAAGCTCCAATTTGTACTTCATAAAATACACCTGTAATAACATCGCTATTTTCTATTAAAAGTGTATTTGCTTTCACCAAACTATCGTTCACCTTTTTCAAACTGTCAAATGCAAGTGTATTTTGCAATTGTTTCATTTGTAAAGTATCAACCCCTGCTCCGATTGTAATTTTTTTTAGTGCAGGAAACCTGTCTTGCAAAAACGGAAAATATAACACTGCCCCTACCACTGCTATTACAAACAAGAAAAGGGCAAAACGCCCTGCTATACTTGGCTGCTTATTGCCTTTGGGGTGCTCAATTTCACCTTCTATTTCAAATTTTTGCAAGTTCATGGGCAACGATTTTCAAACCTACGGCGTTTTGCCTTTAAAAACCAACCCATGCTCTCCACCGTTTGGGCTTGTAATGTTGAAAACCAATGCAGTATATTGCTATGCAGTACATACGTTTATTGTGGAATAGTTTTTGGAGATGTAATAAATATTAATGAAAAACACGATTAAAATAGTTGCCCTATTGATAATAGCTGCCTCCGCGGTTTCTTTTAATTTTAAAGAAGAACCGATGGATGAATTGAAGTGGAACAGCTGGAACACCGGCTATCCTTTAATACGCAGCAAGGATAAGATAGGTTTGATAGATGTGTATACTGATTGGTGCGGATGGTGCAAAAGAATGGACAAAGACACCTATGCTAAAAAAGAAATCATAGAAAAGATTAATAAAGATTTTGTGCCCATTAAGTTTAACCCTGAGGCGCAAGGTGTTTATTACATCGATAGTACTGCATACAGTGGCCCTCAGCTTTACGCCATGTTATCAAACAACAGCCCTTCGGGCTATCCTACTACATACTTTTTGATTCCAAAAGATGAGGTTACTTACATACAGGTAGTAGCCGGCTATCACAACGCCGAGGGTTTCAGCAAGATTTTAGACCAAATAAAATCAGAAGCCGCCAAATAAGTTATACGCTCAATCTTCAGGTCAGATAAATTACATAAACTTTCTATAGGGATTGGTTTTTCGGCGCACTGCCACTAAATTAGCACTGTGTCGTTAGCTACAAAAATCAAAAGCAATTCCCGGCTCAAAAAGTTGGTGCATTGGATGCTTATTCCCACAAACCAAGCAAGACCGCGCTTGTGGGTGCAGTGGTTTGTAAATCCTTTTTATCATAAAAAGGGAAAAGGTTCGCGTATTTGTCGTTATGTGCGAATGGATGTATTGCCTTTCAATCCTTTTGAAATTGGCGAGTATAGCACTATTGAAGATTTTAGTGTGGTTAATAACGGCGTGGGGCCGGTGAGCATAGGCAGTAATACCCGCATTGGGCTCGGAAATGTACTGATTGGTCCTGTGAAGGTAGGCAATCAGGTTATTTTAGCCCAAAATGTGGTGCTAAGCGGTCTTAATCACGGGTATGAAGATATAAACACGCCAATACGCCTCCAAAAAGTTACCACCTCACAAATTACCATTGAAGATGAAGTATGGATTGGTGCAAATGCTGTTTTAACGGCAGGAATAACCATAGGTAAACATAGTGTGGTAGCAGGGGGCAGTGTGGTTACCAAAAACGTGCCCCCCTATAGCGTGGTGGGCGGCAACCCCGCCCGGGTTTTGAAACAGTACAATCCTCAATCACAGCAATGGGAGAGAGTGTAACTGTTTTTATCAAGCTGCTTTCCCAAAGCCTGATTTTTAAAAATATGTTAAGCAATTTCTGACGGGGCTGCAAACACAAAGGCTGCTTATTTAAAAAAATAAACAGCCTGATTGTCGGTAGTTTTTAGCCTAAGCTAATGCAATTGAAGGGCGCACAAGTGTTTTAACCATTCTTGTTTATCGCAAACAAGGGTATGGAAGTAGTGTTTAATTTACTTATGCAAGTAATAACTATCGTTTTTTAATTACCACAACTTATATTTGTAAGCAACTATTTAGGGTTGTAATACTATGGTTGTACTAATTGCAGAAGAAATAAGGCGTTTACGAATGTCAAAATCGTTCAGTCAAGACTATATGGCGGAAAAGCTTGGCATAACCCAACAAGCATACTCTAAAATCGAAAATCAAGTATCAGAAGCATCATTGAGCCGTCTCCAGCAGATTGCGCAGATATTGGATGTGCCTCTGCCACACTTGCTTGGATTAACAGAGGAAGAAATGAGCAATGGTTCTGTAACGCCCAGCGAGCGAAAGGTGTATCACGAGATTATTGTGAACCAACAAAAAATCATTGAGAAGCAGGAAGAAACTATCCGTACAATTTCGGCCTCATTGGTAATACTGCAAACCGGTGGCAGCTTTAGACCCAATCATTAAAAATTTGAAATTTTTGTTATTTTAAGACTATTTATTCTGTCATTTGATGTCAGTTGTAACAAAAACCGTCATTTATTTAAAAAAACAACGGTCTAAACACATTTTTTTAAACTTTCTTGCATAAAAATCAGTAACTACAGCTAAAAACTGCTGATTTTTACAGGATTGCAAAAAAATAAACCCGATTATTTTTAACCGGGTTTATGCTTTATAAATGAACTGTTATTGCTTTTATTTAAGGTTGCCCACCATATCTTCGGGACGAACCCATAAGTCAAATTGCTCAGATGTCAATAGCCCTAAATCAATAGCCGCCTGTTTAAGGGTTGAGCCTTCTTTGTGAGCCTTTTTGGCAATCTTGGCGGCATTGTCATACCCTATGTGAGTATTTAATGCTGTAACCAACATTAGTGAGTTATCAAGGTTCTTTTTAATATCGGCTAAGTTAGGTTCTATACCCACCGCACAATTGTTGTTAAACGATACGCAAGCATCGCCAATCAGACGTGCACTGTGCAATACATTTGCCGCAATAAGGGGTTTGAATACGTTCAATTCAAAATGACCGTTGCTGCCGCCTATACTTACGGCAACATCATTACCCATTACCTGTGCGCATACCATAGTTAATGCTTCAGGCTGGGTTGGGTTTACTTTACCGGGCATAATTGATGAACCGGGCTCGTTATCAGGTATTAAAATCTCACCAATACCGCAACGGGGGCCGCTGCTTAGCATACGGATATCATTGGCTACCTTCATTAAAGCCACTGCTGCACGTTTCAAAGCACCACTCAATTCTACCATGCCATCGTGGGCGGCAAGGCTTTCAAACTTGTTAGGGGCAGTAATAAAAGGGTAGCCGCTTAGTTGGGCTATTTTATCAGCTACCTTTTCAGCATAGCCTGCGGGTGCATTAAGACCTGTACCAACGGCTGTCCCGCCAAGTGCCAGTTCACGCACAGCTTCAAGTGCGTTTTTAACTGCACGAATGCTATTGGTTATTTGCTGAGCATATCCGCTAAATTCTTGTCCTAACGTAAGCGGGGTAGCATCCATAAAATGTGTACGACCGATTTTTACGATGTTTTTAAACTCTTCAGCTTTTTTTGCCAAGGTATCGCGCAACAACTCCATGCCGGGCAGGGTTATCTCAACCACTTGCTTATAGGCAGCAATGTGCATTGCTGTGGGGTATGTATCGTTGCTTGATTGTGATTTGTTTACATCATCATTGGGGTGAAGTACTTTCTTTTCATCCAAAAGGTTTCCGCCATTTACCACGTGGCCTCGGTTAGCTACCACCTCGTTCACGTTCATATTGCTTTGGGTACCGCTACCGGTTTGCCAAATTACCAACGGAAACTGGTCGTCAAGTTTGCCCTCCAAAATTTCATCACACACTTTGCCAATCAAGGCAGCCTTATCGGCACTAAGTACACCCAAATCAGCATTAGTAAGTGCTGCTGCTTTTTTAAGTATGGCAAATGCTTTTATAATTTCAAGCGGCATTTTATCACCGGGGCCGCCAATTTTAAAATTCTGAAGTGAGCGTTGGGTTTGCGCTGCCCAATACACGTTTGCGGGCACTTGTACTTCGCCCAAACTGTCGCGTTCTATCCTATAGTCCATCTGGTTTTTATTTGATTATGAAAAGATGCGCAAAAGTAAGAATTTGGTTTTGGTTATGGGGCAAAACAAGGGCTTTTTATAACATAGTAGCCCTGTTACACTAAAAAGATTTTTCGACTTGATAATCAACAAATTAGAATATGCCGAAGATTTTTTTGCGGGGCTTTTTGATAAGGGTATTCAATACCATTTTACGCTGATAAATATATGCCGAAGGCCAGTTAAATGATTCTGTGCCGGTTTTAACGGTTACAGTACCGTCAAAATTTCCAAATTCATCGTAAAACACTAAGCGACCTGTTTGTTCATCAACCAGCATGCGCCCCTGCACTTTGGCGTTACCGGTGTGTATGGCCGACAATCCCAGTGCCTTCATCATATTATCAGAGCCGGTAAATGTGCCGCCATAAGAGTCGAAAAATAGTTCAAAACATTTTAGCCCAAGTGTATCCACACGCTTACCTATATGAACTTTAAATGAATGGTTAACCACCAAATCAAAGCCTGCATGAAAAAGGGTGTCGGTGCGCTTTAACATGGTATCAGCAAGTGCACTGTTTAAGTATGCAATATTAAACATCAGGTTTTTGCTGCGGTTATACATATACTTAAAATCACGCATTTGCTGCAATTGCGCATTCAGCTCAACGGTAGGCCCCAAAAAGCCCCCCTGACGGGTATATTGAAATATTACCTTAACCAATGGGGTTTTGCCCATGTTTGTCATAGTATCAACTATGCCATTGGCTTTGCGTATAGAATCTTTTCGGTAAAAATTGAAGATTTTGTAGTCAACCAGCTGGAAGTTTTTCTTTTTTTCAAGAATATCTTGCTCAATATCCAGTGTGGCATTAGAAATTACCCACTCAGTTTCATCAACGCTATCGTTGCCTTGTACCACTTTATAAAGCTCATCAACACTACAGTTATAGGTGGCGGTATATTTTTCTGATAGATTGATGCGGCGCAGCTTTATTTGTTGCGCAGCAGCATCGGCCAAAAAACATAAAACAAAAAACAATCCCAATAAATACTTGAACATCACGGGCACAAAAAAGTCAAAAAAACGTTAAACAGCAAACGAAAGTTATGCTTAAAAATTGCATTTGCAATTTCCGGTTCTAAAATACGGTTATTCTATCACAAATACCTGCCCTTTTTGGGGTATCTCCACATGATTCAAACCCTCAGCAGCTAAATTCTTTTGCAACGCCGTCATACTTGCCTCTTCACCATGCACCAATAATATCTTTTTAGTTCTGGTACCGTTCACTTGTTTTATATAACGTATCAATCCTTCGTTATCCGGGTGTGCGCTAAATGCATCCGTTTTATGTATTGGTGAAAAAACGGGCAATTCTCGGTTTTTAATTGCAACAGTTGGCTGACCTTGTAACAAACGGTACCCCAAAGTACCCTCAGCACAAAAACCCGCAATCAAAATGTGGGCTTTAGGGTTACTTATATTATCGCGAATATGTTGCTGTATGCGCCCACCTTCCACCATTCCCGCCGCCGATATGATAATACAAGGGTCGTTGTGGTGTTTTAACCAATCGCTATCCTTAGCGTCGGGCACAAACTCCAGTTGGTCAAACTCAAACAAATCATTGTATTGCCTGTAAAACTCTTGTGCCTCAGCACTAAGGGTGTGTACAAACTTATGATGGTGCTTGGCCGTTTTTATAGCCAAGGGACTATCAACAAATATTTTTACACGGGGCAGTTTGCCTTGTCTAAACAGCTGGTGAAACGTAAATGCAATGGCATGGGTACGTCCCACACTAAATGCAGGAATAATTAACCTGCCGGGGTAATCAACACAAGCAAGGTTGGTATAATGCAGTAACTCATCACCGGGTGTGCGCTGGGCTATGTGTTTGCGACCACCATAAGTACTTTCTGTTACCAGATAATCTACTTCGGGCATGGCTTGAGGGTCGGGCACTAATTGGCCTCCGTAATTACCCAAATCTCCGGTAAATCCTATGCGGGTTTCCCTCCCTCCTACCTCCACTTTAATAAAAGCACTCACCGCGCCTAATATGTGGCCGGCATTATAAAAAGTAAGTTCTGCTTCGGGTGTAATGCTAAACGGTTTCCCTAATTCCACCGTTACCATACTGCTAACGGCTTGCTTAAGATGTTTAAGAGTGTATGGAGTTTTAACGGTTGTTTTCTTTCTTCCCCTACCTGTTCTTTTTTGCCTTTCCGACTCCATAATATTAAGGCTATCAGCAAGCAAAAGTCCTGTGATATCTGCCGTAGCAGGCGTACAGATTATTTGCCCGTTGAACCCGTGCTTCACCAATGTGGGCAAATTGCCACTATGGTCGATATGGGCATGGGTAAGTATCACCGCATCAATCATTGCGGGAGAGAAAGGAAAATCTATATCGCTTAATGAGCCGAAACGCTTTTGCTGATCATAATCCAACCCACAATCCACCAGTAAATTATAACCGCCGGGCAATTGTAGCAGGTGCATACTTCCCGTAACCTGCCTTGCGGCTCCCCAAATAGTCAACTTCATATTTTTGCAAAGGTAAGGCTAAACGGTGGTTATTGCTTTACTATATAAAGCAAACGCGCATAATTGACACAATGATAACTTATTGCGGACGGAATATTACCTCGCAGGCTTTTGAGGCGGCAATCTGTTCTGCCTTCTTTTTTGAAAAATCTTCACCCCTGCCATACTCTTCTCCATCAATCATCACGCTCACTAAATAGCTTTTCTGTTTGCCCTGCCTGCGTTCTTCAAGGGCTTCAAAAGCAATGGTTTTACGGTTTTTTTGACACCACTCAATTAGTTTGCTTTTAAAGTTAATCTCTTTATCGGCAAGGTGATGGATATCGATGTGGGGGTTAATGATGCGTTTGCTGATAAATTTTTTGGTGAAATCGTACCCCTTATCCAAATAAATAGCTCCGATTAGTGCCTCAAAAGCGTTGCCGCTAATGGCACGTATAATCTGGCGGTTGCCGCGGATGCTTTTATCATATTCTAAATAATCTTCGATTCCGATTTTCCGAGCAAGTTCACAAAGGTTCTCACGACTCACAATTTTTGCGCGCAATTCGGTAAGAAACCCTTCTCCTTTGGTGGGGTAGGTTGAAAAGAGTACCTCTGCTATTATTGAGCTTAATACCGCATCGCCAAGGTATTCAAGACGTTCATTGCTAATCCTGCCCTCCTTCACGTCGTAACGTGTTGAGGCAGAGTGATGCCTGAACGCTTGTTTGTACAAGTCGGCATTACGGGGCGTAAAGCCCAATAAATTTTTTAAGGATTTTACAAAGGGCTTGTCGTGGCTTTTTAACAGTTTAGAAAAAAGTACCAAGGAGCCTTATGATGTATATTTTTTGAGAATGACTGTGGCATTGTGGCCGCCAAACCCAAAGGTATTGCTTAGGGCATAGTTTACCTCGCGCACTTGGTGAGTGTTGAAGGTAAGGTTAAGGCCGCTGTCAATATCAGGGTCGTCGGTAAAATGGTTAATTGTGGGGGGGATAATCCCTTTGTTAATTGCCAACAAACATGCTAATGACTCAATTGCACCCGCTGCACCCAGCAAGTGTCCGGTCATACTTTTGGTGCTGCTTATATTCATGTTATAAGCATGGTCGCCAAATACTTGTTTAATAGCTTTTAACTCGGCAACATCACCCAATGGAGTGCTGGTACCGTGTACATTCACATAATCAATATCTTGAGGGGTGATGCCTGCATCAGCAAGGGCACTTTTCATTACCGCAATTACGCCCAACCCTTCAGGGTGTGGAGCTGTAATGTGATAAGCATCAGCACTCATACCGCCGCCAACTACCTCAGCATAAATTTTGGCACCGCGCGCTTTTGCGTGTTCCAATTCTTCAAGCACAAGGGTGGCACTACCTTCACCCAATACAAAACCGTCACGGTCTTTATCAAACGGACGCGATGCTGTTTTGTAATCGTCGTTACGCTCACTAAGAGCCTTCATTGCGTTAAATCCGCCTACAGCGGGTTCGTTCACACAAGCCTCGCTGCCACCGGTAATTATCGCATCGGCTTTCCCAAGCCTGATGTAATTAAATGAGTCAATCACTGAGTGATTTGAAGTAGCACAAGCCGATACGGTAGCATAGTTGGGACCGCGGAAACCATATTTCATAGATATGTGTCCTGCCGCGATATCGGCAATCATCATAGGTATGAAAAATGGGCTGAAACGCGGAGTTCCGTCGCCTTTTGCATAATCAACCACTTCATGGAAAAAACTGGTAAGACCGCCAATACCGGTACCCCAAATAACACCAATACGGTCTTTGTCTAATTTTTCAAGATCAAGACCGCTGTCTTTAACAGCTTCATCGCTGGTAACTACAGCGTACTGGGTGTATGGATCCATCCTCCGTGCTTCCTTTTTATCAATAAAGTTATACACGTCGAAGTTTTTCACCTCGCAAGCGAATTTCGTTTTGAATTTTGAAGCATCAAAACGGGTAATGGGGCCGGCACCGCTTACCCCGTTTTTTAAACCTTCCCAATATTCGGGAGCGCTGTTTCCAAGCGGGGTAAGTGCACCAATCCCCGTAATCACAACTCTTTTAAGCTGCATACGGGCTAATAAATTTTTTTAAAAGATTACTTAGCGTTGTTCTCAATGTAAGTGATGGCGTCACCAACTGTCGAAATTTTTTCGGCTTGGTCATCAGGAATTGAAATATTAAATTCTTTCTCAAATTCCATAATAAGCTCCACAGTATCCAATGAGTCTGCGCCTAAATCATTAGTAAAGCTGGCCTCAGGGGTAACTTCGCTCTCTTCTACACTAAGTTTGTCAATAATAATCGACTTTACTCTTGTGGCGATGTCTGACATTTTCTTCTCCTTTTTTGGTTAAATTTGAAGCTGCAAATAACTGCTTTTTCAAACAAAAACACAATAAAAAAAATATTGCTAAAAGCAGCCCTCAATCCCTTTGGATACGCCTAAGAACAAATATTTGTCATTATTTGATGCCGGCACACCCCTACCGACGGAAAGCCTTTTAATGGCAGGGATAGCCTCTAATCAGAAGGGTTACAGGTTGGTTTGGCAAATCAATTCACTGCCCGGTTTGCACTTACGGCGCATCAATGATTTATTCTACCGCCACAAAAAGGGCGAAGATATTTATATTCAGTGCTTTGAATACACGGATGAGGAGTATGGATACACTTACAGGGTGGTGGGCAATAAGACTAGTAACAATATTTTAATCCCTGAACATAAAAATACTGATTATTTTTTGCTGGTGAAAGGCGGGTTGGAAGAAAATAGCTGGGTGAAGTTGCTGGCTGATATGAAAAAGCTGACATTTGCCCTCACTGTTTATGCTATTGACTTAAATAAGCTTAAAAACAAAGACGTTTTATATTTTTAAAAATACACATTTTAAACACTAATCATGAAATACAGGCCAAAGTTTAACCGTACTAAAATAATCGCCACTATTGGACCCGCTACTTCGAGCTATAAAATGCTGAAAGAGATTATTGTAGCCGGAGTGGATGTGTGCCGACTAAATTTTTCGCACGGTAAGCATGAAGACCACGTGGGTGTTATCCAAAACATCCGGAAGATAAATACCGAACTGGGCTGCAATGTGGGGATACTGCTTGATTTACAAGGCCCCAAGCTGCGCATAGGTGAGGTTGAGAACAATAAAATTACACTGGTTACGGGCAAAGAGCTGATTATCACTACGCAAAAAACTATTGGTACGGCTGAGAAGTTGTTTATTGACTTTGAAATGCTAACCAAGGATGTGAAAAAAGGTCACAAGATTTTGCTGGACGATGGTAAGGTGGAGTTGAAAGTACTTGAAGTACTGAACCGCACTGAAATATTAGCCAAGGTGATACATGGCGGCGACCTTTCATCTAAAAAAGGCTTCAACCTACCACAAACTGCACTGTCTATCCCCAGCATTACTAAAAAGGATATTGAAGATATTGAGTTTGGATTGTCATACGATGTGGAGTGGATTGGCTTATCGTTTGTACGCAAGCCTGAAGAGATTCATGAGTTAAAAAACATTATTGCCCGCCACGAAAAACGCACCAAAGTGGTGGCTAAGATTGAAAAGCCCGAAGCCTTAAAAAACATTGATAAGATTATTGATGCTACGGATGCAATAATGGTGGCCCGCGGTGATTTGGGTGTTGAAATGCCGCTTGAAGAGGTGCCATTGATACAAAAGCAGATTGTTAAAAAATGTCTTGCCGCTGCAAAGCCGGTAATTATTGCTACCCAAATGATGGAAAGCATGATTACTAGCCCTACTCCTACCCGTGCCGAAACTAACGACGTTGCAAACGCTGTATTGGACGGTGCTGATGCTGTGATGCTGAGTGCTGAAACTTCAGTGGGTGCATATCCTACTGAAACCATTAAAACGATGGAGAAGATTGTGCGCCACGTTGAGGAGCATGATATGATATACCACAAGGGTGACGGGCCTGATAATGCAGAATCGCGCAGCTATATTACGGATGTAATTTGTTTTACTGCCGCCCGTATGAGTATGCACATTAAGAGTGCTAAGGCAATAGCTTCTATGACCCGCTCGGGCTATACGGCGTTTAAGCTATCCAGCTACCGCCCGCGCGCCAGTATATTCATCTTTACCAACAATGCTTCGCTGCTTAATACATTAAGCCTTGTATGGGGTATCAGAGGTTTCTATTACGATAAGTTTGTAACCACAGATGAAACCATTAAGGATGTGAATGATATGATGAAGAAAGCCGGGTATGCTAAAACCGGTGATATTGTTATTAACACCGCCAGCATGCCTATTCACGATAAATCAATGACTAATGCCGTGAAGATTAGTAAGGTAGAATAACTTCTGCTTAGGCCTAATCAATAGGTATTATTTAATATAAAAGGGGCTGTCTCGATTTTTTGAGACAGCCCCTTTCAGTTAGAGCTAAAAACTACTTTTGAGTTTTGAAGCAATCCGTTTGCTTTTGCCGCAGATGGGTTGCTACGGAAGACCTTGCAATGACGCAGTATTCTGTAGTGCTTTTAGTAACCGTACACATCTTGCAAGGTTAGTTCTATAACAGTTCCGTATTTTTTAAGTTGTTCTAAGTTTATCAAGTCTTTTGAACCTATCAGACAGATAGCAAAGTTTTGGTTTGCAAAGGCTTGCTTTTGCATTTCGGCAATTTTTTCAGCAGTTACCTTATCCAAGGTCTCATATACTAATTGGTTAACAGGCTTGTTAAGTCCCAGTTTTTGGGCGCGGTTGCTTTCTTCCAACAAACGTTGGCCGGTGATACGTTCTGATTCTATTTGTTTACGTACCGAGGCACGGGGTAAATCGGCCACAAAACGGTCGTTGGGTACAGAGTCCATAAGGGCTTTCATACCGTCCATAGCTGCCAATAGTTTATCAGCCTGTGTACCTATGTATGCACTTACAAAGGCAGGTTTATCGCTTGCAGCAGGGGTGGCCACATACGCATTGGCTGAGTATGCCAGTGCCTTAGACTCGCGGATGGTTTGAAATACCAAACTGTACATACCGCTACCAAAGTACTCGTTGTAAACATTAGCCACCGCTATGTTTTCATTGCTAAAGTTTTTGATGGGGCGTTCCCATATAATTTCAGCCTGCACCATATCGTACGGTACAAAGTATATCACCGGTTTTTGAGGCTGCACGGCTTCAAACTTCTTAGCCTTTGGCAGTTTTTTAAGTTTCTTTTCTACCTTTAATACGCTTGCAGCTTTCTCGGCCAATTGCTCTTGGCTCATAGGACCGTAGTACCATACGTTGTGTTTAAAACGCAACAGGCTGTTTAGCTTCTCTTGCAAATCGGCAGCCTTTTGTTTTTTAAGTTCGGTAATGGGTACCAGTGTAGTAAAAGGGTTGTTTTTTCCGCCATAACGTGCATAGTTGCGCAATGCCCTGCGCAATAATACATTTTTGTTGGTTTTAGCATCCTCGCGGGTCTTTTGTATATCCGCCACAAGGTTTTGCCATGTAGTTTCTTCAACTTTAGCGGTAGTAAATATTTCATTCAACAGTGCGTAAGCCTTGTCAAAATTCTTGCTCAAACCGCGCAAGTATATGTAGCTTTCTTCGGCTTCGGCAACAAAGCCAAACTCACAAGCAAGGTTAAAAAATTCACGGCTCAGCTGTTCATTGGTTTTATTTGCAGTGGCTATGTATGGCATATAATCTGCAAAGTGTTGCAACCATGGGTCGTTTAAGGTACCCATATCAAACCTTATTTGCAGGTTAAAATAGTCAGTTTCAGCATTGGCAACGTAGTTCAGTTTTACCTCACGCTTGCCTTTTCCAAATGATGTTACTACTAAATCTTTGGTAAAATCAGGGAATACAGCCTGCAAAGGGCTCACTTGCTCTGCATACAGTTTACGGGCGAAATGACTTTGTGCTTCGCGGTTCGTTTCGATGGGGGTAATTACAGGTTTTGGCACCTTTTGTATAGCAGTATCTTTACCCATTACCTTATAAACTGTTGTGCGTTTTTGCGAAGTATAGGTGCGCTTTGCAAAATCAATAATATCCTGTTTGGTAAGTTTTGATAGTCGTTCGGGGAGCTCAATCACATCCTTCCACTCTTGCCCAAACACAAAAGCATCCAACATTTGGTTGCAACGGGCGTAATTGTCATTAAATGATGTAGCGCGGTTAAGCCTCAGATTCTCAACAATGGCCGACATAATTGCATCATCAAACTCGCCGCGCTTCAATTTCTCTAGCTCATCAAGCAGCAAATTGCGGCAGTCTTGAAGGCTTTGCCCCTCTTTGGGGGTTGCCATAAAGTAGTGCATGCTGAAATCGTTCATCAACAAGGGCGAACACACTGCATACTGTAGTTTTTGGGCTTTGTTAAGGTTAATATCCAGCATACCGGCTTGCGAATTGGCCAGTATCATATCTGTCATGTACAACAACAATGCATCTTGGCTGGATGCTTTTGAAGTACGGTACCCCAAAAATACTTTTTCTTCTTTGGGGCCAATTACGGTGTACTCTTGGTCGGCGGGAGCCATTGCAAAGAGGTCGGCACCTTCGGGTACCAGCATTGCAGTAGATGCCGCTCCTGATGGAAGTTGTCCCAAATATTTGTCAATGAGTTGGATGGTTTGGTCAGGGTCAAAATCACCCGAAATTATCAAAGCCATGTTATCGGCTTTGTAGAATTTATCGTAAAACTCACGAATTTTAACCAATGATGGATTTTTAAGGTGCTCAACCGTACCAATAGTGGTTTGTGTTCCGTAGGGATGGTTGTAAAATACTCCTGCCATCAAAGCATCGTAGGCTTTATCGTTGTCGTTATCAAGGCTGATGTTCTTCTCCTCGTACACGGCTTCCAACTCGGTATGGAACAAGCGGAACACTGGGTGTAAGAAACGGTCGGTTTCAATCTTAAGCCACTTTTCAAGTTGGTTAGTGGGTATGTTGTTTATATACACTGTTTGATCAGTACTGGTAAAGGCATTTGTACCGGTTGCACCTAAATACTGCATCATACGGTCGTACTCATTGGCAATGGCAATTTTAGAAGCCAGGTATGATACTGAGTCTATCAGCTTATACAATTCCGCACGCTTTACACTATCGGTAGTTTGGGCATACAAGCCGTAATATGCTTCTATCTTACTTAAGAAGAATTTTTCACCGCCGTATGATTTGGTACCAAAGCTTTCTGTGCCTTTAAATAATAGATGTTCAAGATAATGCGCCAAACCTGTATTGTCGTACGGGTCGTTTTTGCTACCTGCTCGCACGGCAATCATGGTTTGTATCTGGGGAGCGTTTTTATTTACGCTCATCATCACCGTGAGGCCGTTGGGCAATTTATATATCCGTGTTTTATAAGGGTCTGCGGGTAGCTCGGTAAACCCGTATTGGCTTTGTGCTGCCAGCGGCAGCGAAACTATAAACCCTATTACAACAACAAGTAGGTTTGTGATTTTCATAAATTTTTTAATGTATCGGGTTTGCAAATTAGTGGTTTTAACGGTAGGCTTCAACCGCATGCAGCTGTTTATTACGTCAGGCGTTTTGTTTTTCTGTTTTTTTACTTTGCAAAGACAGGCAAAAATAAAAAAAGCCCCCGCGAACTCGCGGAGGCAATTATGAAAAACTAAACACTACCGATTGTAGTCTCTTATTAGTTAGGTGTGTATATGCTGCTGTTGTTGCGGTTACCGGGGTTGTTTGAATACCAGTTGGTAAATGAAGTACCGCCTGATACTGCCCAATCATCAAAGTAATTGTAGGCTGATGTTACCGATGAACGCTCAACAGGGTAGTTGAAATCAACCGGAAGTGATATTGCCCAAGGCATACCGTTAGCAGTTTTGTAGAACACATTACCACTTACATTGGTACGGTCTTGTGCAGTACCAAACAAGCTGGTGGTTGCCAAATCGGTTGGACGCATATTACCCAAGTGTACTTCGTAGCCACGACGTTTGTTAGTCATGATGAAGGGGTTAAAGTCACCTATCTCCAACTTGCTGTCTACTATCGGGGTTGAGAAGCTGATGTTCACACGCATGGTATCAGAAGTACCTGTTCCGTTAGCTTGGATAGTGTTGAAGAATGAACCTGCTGCACGTTGCAACGATGGCTCCGGTGAATCAAAGCATACAATTACTGCTTTGCTCTGGCCTGCTTCGGTATTGTTTGCATTGCGGGTGATGTAGTTGCGTACTAATACTTGGCCGGTTACGCTGGCAACATCACTTGGTACTAATTCATCCAATTGGAAACCAAAACCGTT
>CALRQL020000007.1:0-170283 GCA_943370295.1 Agrobacterium sp. 719_389
AGCCATCGGAGGGTCTTATGTAAACGGTTTCGGTTTCCAATTGGATGGGTTAGTTCCTTCGGATATTGCCAGCATAACAGGTCAGGTGCTTACCCAAAACCTGATTACCCGCAACGCTAATAATACCGAGGCCGGCCAAAGCAAAGCAGGAATTATTTGCTACGACAGCCCCGAACCTACCTTGAACCGTGTAGGCGGCTCTATGTTTAACACTCTTAAAACCAATGGAACAGGCTCGTCCGACTCTATCAGGATAAACATAGTGTTTAGCACCCCGCAGGCAGCCTCTAAACTTACCTTTACCAAATTCAACCCCTTTATATTCACCAATAAAAGAAGGGGGTACGAAATCCACATGGCTAACTACCGTCCAACGGATTTGGCAAACACCAATTTGTTCGGAACCTTTGATGATAGGACAAACCCAATTAATAACGAATTTTATAAAACAACCAACGGTATGCCTTGGGCAATACTGATACCTGAAAACTTTGTATATCCGATTGAAAAGACCCCTATCACCGGCGGATATAACTTCTTTGACGATTGGGCCATATCAGGCGGTAGCGGTTACACCAATTGGTACAACAACAGTCCCGGTAATAGAAACACGAATGGTTTGTATTAATCAAACTACGGGTAAAACGATAATAAAAAAACCCACCTGCAAAACAGGTGGGTTTTTTGTTGCGTATAAAAACAGATTGTTATCTATCAAACAAAGACTGACCGTCAACTCCGCCGTCGCCTGCCTCGTCGTCTTCTTTTTTGCAGTCATAAATCAGCCCCTCGGTATCTTTGGGCGGCTCAAAGTCACCTTTACTTATTTTAATCGACCCATCAGCATAGGCACTCTTCATATAATATGCAAAAATGGGTAGTGCCATAGCCGCACCTTGTCCCAAGTCAGTACTGCGGAAGCGTATTTTCATGTCGTCCCAGCCCACCCAAGCACCAGAAACCAAATCGGGGGTAACACCAATAAACCAACCGTCGCTGTTATTTTGTGTAGTACCTGTTTTGCCTGCAATAGGTATGTTGTAATCAATACCGTATTTGAAGCGTAAACGCGAGCCGGTACCTCCTGTGGTAACCCGCTGCATCATTTTAAGCATCAAAAATGCTGTTTTTTCATTCAGTGCTTCGTGGGTAGGGGGCATCACATTACCGGTAATCATTGCGCCGCTTTTATCTTCAATCTTGGCAATAAAATAAGGCTCGGTATAGCTGCCCTTGTTGGCAAAGGTTGAAAAAGCACCCACCATTTCATACAACGAAAGGTTAGATACTCCTAAACAAATCGAGTACACATCTTCCAAGTGGTTGCGTATGCCCATACTTTGTGCGGTTTGGCGCACCACCTTGGGCGCATTAGGATCAAGCTGCTTCATAATGTTTACAGTAACATTATTCAGCGATAGTGCCAAGGCTCTGTACAGCGGTTCTGATTCAGTTTCTTTACCGTCAGAGTTCTGCGGTTCCCATACCGTACCATCATCCAATATTATGCTTGATCGGGTGTTGGGCAAACGCTTGCAGATATCTTTAGTTTCAGAAACATATTTTGCATACACAAAGGGCTTAAAGGTAGAACCTACCTGCCTTGTAGCATGAATATTTACGTGGTCAAACTTAAAATACTTATGGTTAATACCACCCACCCAAGCCTTTATTGCCCCTGATTTCGGGTCCATCGACATGAAACCCGTTTGAGCAAAATACTTGTAATACTTTACAGAGTCTAACGGGGTCATTGTGGTATCCTTCTCGCCGCTGTGGGTATAAACCCTCATTTTACTTTTGCGGTTAAAGGCTGTGTTAATCTCTTCCTCGCTCGCACCGTCGGCTTTCATCAGTCGGTAGCGTTCAGTACGTTTAATAGCCAAGGGGATAAAGTCTTTATCGGTACCCCAAGGGGTACTGTTTTTCCAATGCTGGTTAAACGATTTTTGCAAATCAGCCATGTGTTGGTCTACCGCCTTTTCAGCATAGCGTTGCAGGCGGCTGTCAAGAGTCACATATATCTTCAAGCCGTCTTTGTACAAATCATATTTACTACCGTCAGGCTTTGTATTTTTGTTTATCCAGCCGTAAAAAGGATTGTTTTCCCAGTAGTACTTATCAATCTCGTAAGCATACTTGTCTAAGTAGTCGTCCCTTTGTGGTTCTTGGGCGTTTAGGTATTGCCTAAGGTATTCACGGAAATAAGTCGCCTGCCCCTCGTTGTGTGTGTCGTCTTGGTAATTAAGGGTGATGGGTAATACTTTCAGCGAGTCGTATTGTTCAGCGCTAAGGTATCCGTAGCGTTTCATTTGATTCATCACCACGTTGCGGCGGTTTAACGAGTTATCAGGGTTAAGCTTTGGGTTATATTTAGAGATGGCTTTCAGCACTCCAACCAATACCGCAGCTTGGTCTATAGTAAGTTTATCGGGTGATGTATTAAAGAATACTTTGGTGGCACTTTTTATCCCGTAGGAGTTGCCTGAAAACTGTACCGTATTAAGGTACATGGTAATAATCTCTTCTTTAGTATAGCGTTTTTCGAGCTGTATGGCAATAACCCACTCTTTCAGTTTTTGTTTAATACGACCAAAAAGAGTGTTTGCCCTTGCATCAGAAAAAAGGTTAAGAGCCAGCTGTTGTGTAATAGTACTACCTCCGCCTGAACTTCGCTGACGCAGAATTACGGTTTTAAAAAAGACCCTGCCCAACCCGCGTACATCAATACCTGCATGTTTGTAAAAACGTGCGTCTTCGGTAGCCACCAGTGCGTTTAGCAAGTTGGGGCTAAGTTCTTCGTATGTAGCGTTTGAGCGGTTTTCGTAATAGTATTTACCCAGTAAGGCTCCATCATGGCTATAAACTTCTGACGCCAGAAAAGTTTGTGGGTTTTCAAGCTGTTGTATATCGGGCAATTTACCCAACATACCAAAACTAATACCTGCAAACAGCAGCAGTATAAAAACTGAAAGGGCCATTAGCCCTATCCAGAAAAATATTGCAAACCTCACCAATGGGTGACGTTTCTTTTTGGGTTGCTTGTCAGCCATAGTTATTTGCTGTAATAGCGTTTATAAAAACTTAAGTACGGGCCTAATTCTTTCATTTTTAACAACTCTGCATAGTTGTTGGGCGTAATGGTAAGATATTCTGTTTCCTTTTTATCTATGGTGCCTAAAAACATTGCATGAAACTTTTCAAGGTCTTTTGCGTAGTCTTTTGCTTTATCACGGCTTTCAAAGGTACGTATTAATAAAATGCGGTAGTTTGCATTAAGAAGGCCGGCCACTACTTCAAACTCTTTACCCGGATAGGTTGATTCATTGTAATTAGCGACTTTTATTCGGATTGAATTCATATCGGCTTTTGCACCGGGCAGTATCACAATGGTATAATGTTGTCCGTCCTGTTCATATTTAAACAAATCTTCACGCGTATCGCGCACAGGCTCAGTACTGTTGTTTGATGAACTGTCTTTTGCTGCCTGCTTAGTAATTGCCTCCAGTAAATCTTTTGCCCGTTGACCAATTTCAGTAGCAGGGTATTGTTCAATTATTTTTTCAAGCTCTTTACGATAGTTCTCTCGGCTTTCGGTTTTGGCCACACTCATGGCATACAACAACTCAAACTTAGGCATCATAGAGGTACCTGCCAGCATGGTATCAGCAACTGAGCGGCGGCTTTTTACTTCTGCATAACGGCCGCCGGTAAACAGTCCGTATGTAGTATTGTAAAAATCAGTTTTACGCCAATCAACCCCTGCGGTACTTTTATTAGTTATTGCCCCATCATTCACCAGCAAGGCATAGTCGGTATCGGGGTATTTTGTTATCAGTAGGTTCTTGTACTCTGCTGCTTTTGCCGGATTATCGTTTTTATAAATTTTATGCAGATAATAATAAGCACGAGGTTCGTACTCGCTGCCTGCAAAACGCGAAATCAGGGTTTCAAATGCTGAAATGGCTTCGGGTATATCAGCCAGTTTCTCAAGATAAATGATGCCTATGTTATACAATGCATCAGCAATCTTAGCGTTTGAGCGTGCCTTTTCATCGTCAGTAAACGGAATGTCTTTATAAAACCTTCGTTTGGCTTCAGGTATATTGGCAAGGCGTTTATCCAGCTCTGCATCCTTTTCAGTGGTGTTGCCCTGTGCATTAGGGTTGTCGGTGTTATTTCCTTCAGGGTCCTTTTTAGCGGGGTCGCCGGGCACCGTTGTAAACATATCCTTCTCTTTCTGGCTGTAACGCCAGTCATCAGTCATTTTACGGTTACCCCACTTACGTATAAAATCAGTATAGCCTATGCTAAGTTGTTGCTGGCTATAAAAATACCAGTTAGAGCCTGAACCTTGCGATTCCGGTTGTTGGCTTAGACCGGGTTGGCCAGGAAAGCCTGGCAAACCACCTCCGCCACCGGGGTTCGCGTTTTGCTTGTCTTTTTCTTTTTGCTCCTCAGATTTTTTGCGTTGTTGCTCTTCCTCTTTTATCCAGCGGTCAACTTTTTTATCAAGGTCAGAAGGAGATAGGGCAGCCAGTTTTTGCAAACTGTCTTCGCGCGCCACAATCACTTTGTATTTAATCAATTCAGAAAGAACCGACTGTTTTTTGATGATGTTTTTATAATCGTAAAAACCGGGCTCAATAACGCGTACCGTACTATCATAATAAAGCTGCGAAAGCGTGTAATCGGGCTTGTTAAAATAAATATCAGCCATAGCCAAATATGATAAGGCTTGTTGATTTTTATTGCTTTGTGAGTTTTGCAGCGAAAGGGTAAAATTATCAATGGCTCTATCCGTATTGCCTTCGCTTTTATCAATCATTGCCAATTGATAATAAATCTGGTCAAAATAGCTAATGTTCTTATCGTCCCTCAACATGCTCCGTAAGTAGCGTCGGGCACTGCGCACCTGTCCGTTATCTTTTGGGTCGTAATTTCGTGCAAGGCTTATCTTGGCATTAAATGCCATGTCGTAGGTTGGGTTTAACTTGAGCACCTTTTCCAAATAGTACTTTGCTGAGTCTGACCGGCCCAGGCGTTCGTGCAATTGTGCAGTTATGTAGGTATAACGGGCCCTAACTGAGCGCTTTTTGGTTTTTGAAAGCGCAGTACGCATTTCATCCAGCGCAGGTTCGTACTTACGTTGCTTATTATACACCTCAGCAGTGGCGGCGGCAAACATACCTACCAATGCAGGCGGCAGCGGGGTACTTCCATTACGTATCAAGCCGGCCAGTGCCTCTGCATCGTTGTAGCGTTTTAGCATTATGTACGATTTCAAAATCCATACAGTAGCTTCTTGGGCAATGGGTGTGTTTTTATACCTTGTATTGATGTACTGAAAAGTTTCAATGGCGGCGTAGTAATCGGCTTTAAAAAAGTAGGCTTTGGCTACCAGCAAATAAGCATCATCTACCCATTTGCTTACGGGGCGGTTAAGGATAATTTTCGACCCTTTTTTTATTACCTCATCAAGTGTGGCCTCTTGTGCTTTGGCTTGTTGCTCATCCCCGTAAGGGAAAACATCCAATACTTCAGTATAATTGTCTTTGTGGTTAAGAGCAAGATTAAACTGCACTTCTTTAAGCTTCTCAGTACCATTGTAATATATGTTGTACCGCGATACCATGTTTTGGTATTTACGATTGGCCCAACTGGTGCTGTTTTTGTTACAACTGACCGTGATGATTAGCAATGCCGCCAGTCCTAAAGCTTTTATATATGTTTGTTTAACTAAGTTCAAAACCTCTTGTTTTCCGTCCGTAAGTACTAACTGTAAAGCTGCAAAATTATTTCATTTGAGCAGATAAATATACTACATAACGATACTTTCGCAATATTAGTTTAGGGTATTACCTTATTATTGCCCAAAATACGTAGGTTTGAAGAAGTAATCATACCCAACGGTTTTATACTAAGTAGTGGCAAAAGGTAAAAACAAACGTTTTATAAGAAGACTAAAGAATAAGTACCGATTGATAATAATGAACGATGGTACTTTGCAAGAACGTGCATCAATAGTGTTGAAGCCGATGAATGTTTTTATTCTTTTTAGCATGCTGCTGGTTGTGTTTACTACACTTATTGTATTACTGCTTTTTTACACTCCGCTGAAAGAGTATATACCCGGTTTTGATAAAACAGATTATTTGCGCATGCAAATGGAGCAGGAAGCGCGCATAGATTCATTAGAGCGTGCCAATAACCGTTGCTATGAGAAATGGCAGAACATGGAAAAGGTGCTGGAGGGGCGTTTTGAACGTGCGGATAGTATTAAGCCAACTCAGCAGGTGCAATAGTTAGCGGGGTGGGGTAGTACCTTTGCCAAGCTTTGTTTTGTTTGCGGGTTTATTTTGCTATCTTCGAAATCCCTTTCAAAAGGGAGATACTTAACACACACACTTCGGTCAATCTTTTTTAATGATGTTTACTAAAGAAACTAAAAGCCGCAATGCGGATGCACCATCAGCTTCTATTAATATTATTGGTGTAGGTACAGATATTACCGGCGACGTTAATTCTAACGGCGATATTCGTATTGATGGCAACATAAAAGGCACCATACTATCAAAAGCACGCGTTGTAATAGGCGCATCAAGCGTTATTAAGGGAGATATTGAGGCACAAAACGCCGATATATCGGGTACGGTTACCGGTAAGATAACGGTAACAGAAACTCTTTTCCTAAAGGGTACTGCCAAAGTTCACGGTGATGTAACGGTGAATAAGTTGGTGGTAGAATCGGGTGCTGAATTTAACGGAAACTGCAATATGTTGTCAACCAAGCATATTCCGGCCGATAATACAATGCAACAACATGGAAGGACAGCCCCCAAAGCCATCAAAACCGAAGCGGAATCTTAACGTTTACGCGTATTTTTCTTTGGGCTTTCAATTAGTGGCAGCCACAGGTTTAATGGGCTTCTTGGGTCATTATTTGGATAACCTGTTAAAAATTAGTTTTCCATTGTTTCTTATGTTGGGTATACTTGCAGGGTTAACTGCCTCTGTAATAAAAATATTGAGAGAGTTGAATAACAACAAAAAAAACTAAGCCTGTTTACTTGATTTGAACCCGTCGAAATTTTTTGTACGACTGTTAATATATTCAGTTCTGCTGGCCGTTGTAATCTTTGCATTGCAACAGGTAACTACTATCATACCCCAAGGCACGTGGGGAGTGTTTGCTTTCTTTTTTAGCATCTCACTATTTATATACATACTTTCAAAAACAAGTTTAAAGGCATCACCTGCCGCAGCACTAAGGCTGTTGTTGGGTACGCTGATACTCCGTTTGTTCCTAAGTTTCGGGTACTTTGTTTTATATGTTTCAGTATCAGGCAATTCAAGTATTTCCTTTGCGCTGATGTTCATGATTCTTTATTTATTATTCACTGTGTTTGAAAATTACCATTTAGTGATTAACTTGCGCCCCGATTCGAAAAATGATTCAATCGGTGATGAGTAGCGTCAATAAAGGATTTTCAAATTTTAAAGCCCTAAATTTTTTAGTGCTTTTAGCGTTTTTTGTTACTTTTTCGTTAACAAAAGCCAGTGTTCCTCATGAAAATGGAGGTCACCATGATTCAACTGTTGAAGGTGCGGCTCATCACGATGATGCCCATGCTCACGATAGCGGTCATGCAACAACAGCTTATGATGCTGAAGCAGTAATCTTGCACCACATTAGTGATGCACACGAGTGGGAATTCTTTGCCACTAAATCATTCCATGCCACCCTTCCTTTGCCTGTAATATTATATAGCAAAGAGCATGGCTTAGATATTTTTATGTCTAGTGCATTTAAGCACAAAGAGGGTGAACATGGCCACGACGCCCCTAAATATTACAAACACTACGTGATGCATCACGAGAAAATATATTTGGCTAATGTTGACGGCGGTCTTACTATGGATGAGCATCACCACGCTACCAATGCTAAACCAATGGATTTCTCGTTAACCAAAAACGTTGCTTCGATGATTTTATCATTGGTACTGTTGTGTCTTGTTTTTATAGGTGTGGCCAATGCTTATGTTAAAAAAGGACAATGGGTACCCAAAGGTTTGCAATCGTTTATGGAGCCTTTGATACTATTTGTACGCGACGATGTTGTGCGCCCTAACATGGGTAAGAAAACAGGCGATGCGTTTATGCCTTATATGCTTACCTTGTTTTTCTTCATTTGGTTTAACAACTTATTAGGTTTGTTGCCTGGTGCAGCTAACGTAACCGGTAACATTGCAGTTACAGCGGTATTGGCAGTTATTACCCTTGTAGTTACCAACCTTAAAGGTAACAAACACTACTGGGGTCACATTTTCAATCCTCCGGGAGTTCCCAAGCCACTACTTTTGATTATGTGGCCTGTTGAAATATTAGGTATCTTTACTAAGCCCTTTGCGTTGATGATACGTTTGTTTGCAAACATTACAGCAGGCCACATCATCATCCTAAGTATTCTTGGTTTGATATTTATGTTTAGTGAAGGCGGTACAAATGCAGGTGCTGGTTTTGGGGTGTCGTTCGCGGCTTTGCCATTGGCACTGTTCCTGTTTTGCCTTGAGTTGTTGGTTGCCTTCCTTCAGGCGTTCATCTTTACCATGCTTACCTCTTTGTTTATCGGTCAAGCAATGGAAGACCACGGACATCATGATGATGAGCACGCTCATGCAGCGCACTAATAGTTAAAGAATAAAAAGAAACCCATATAAAATCGAACATTAAATAAACACAATTATGTTATTACAAAAGTTGCTTCTTGAAATTAACAGTTATGGTCCTTTGGGTGCCGGTATCGGTGCAGGTCTTGTTGCCCTTGGCGTAGGCTTGGGTATCGGTAAAATTGGTTCAGGAGCTGTTGAATCAATCGCCCGTCAACCTGAGTCATCAGGTGACATCAGGACTACTGCGATCATCTTGGCTGCCTTTATCGAAGGTGTGGCTCTGTTTGGTGCAGTAATCTGTTTCCTTGCCATGTCAAAGTAATTTCAAAACAAAATATATCCAACACGCAGGCTGGGCAAGGCGGCCTGCGTAGTTGTGTTATTTAAACAAAAAACCGTATGGATTATTTATTGACCCCGGATCTTGGATTATTCCTTTGGACCTTAGTGGTTTTCGCAATCTTGTTTCTTGTGTTGCGAAAATTTGCTTGGAAGCCCATATTGCAAACCCTTAAAGATAGGGAAGATAAAATTGAAGGCTCATTGCAGATGGCAGAAAATGCCCGCAAAGAAATGGAGCTTTTGAAAGCAGATAACGAAAAACTGCTGAACGAAGCCCGTGCAGAGCGCGATAAAATTTTGAAAGAAGCTAAAGAAATCAGCGATACGATTGTAGCACAAGCTAAACAAAAAGCTGATATCGAAGGCAAGCGTTTGATTGAAAGCGCACAGGATAGCATAAACAAAGAAAAAGAAGCTGCCAAAGCCGAGATTAAAGAATTGGTTGCTGCTCTTTCTATTGAGATGGCTGAGAAAATCCTGAAAAAGAAATTTGAAAATCCTGCTGAGCAGGAGCAATTGGTGAAAGATTACCTGCAAAACGCTACTTTAAACTAATGTCTGAAATCAGAATAGCAGCAAGGTATGCCAAATCGCTTATGGAATTGGCACAAGAGAAGGGCCTGCTTGAGCAGGTGAACTACGATATGCGCAACTTGCAAATTGTGGTAAAAGAAAACCCTGCTTTGTTAAATGTGCTTAAAAGCCCCATCATTAAAAGCGATAAAAAAGCTGCCGTAATGAACGCCGTTTTTGGCAACACTTTTAATAAACTAACCATGTTGTTTATTGATAAAGTAACTTCAAGGCGCAGGGAAATGTTATTGCCCCTGATGGCCGAAGAGTTTTTGCGCCAATACAATGTGCTCAACGGTATACAATCGGCCACAGTTACCAGTGCATCTGTACTTAATGCAGGTATGCAGGCAGCTGTGAAAGAATTTATTGAAAAGGAAACAAATGGAAGGGTTGACCTGAAAGCAGTTGTGAACCCTGATATAATAGGCGGTCTTGTGATACGTATCGAGGATAGCTTGTACGACTCAAGTATCGCGAAGAAACTTAACCGTTTGAAAAAAGAATTAATTCATCAAAACTAAATCGACAATAATTTAATATGTCAGTAACAGGAATAAGGCCCGATGAGGTTTCAGCCATCATAAGGGAGCAGCTTTCAAACCTGAAAACCGAAGCCCAGCTTGAAGAAGTTGGTACCGTGTTACAGGTGGGCGACGGTATTGCCATTATATACGGCCTAAGCAAAGTTCAATATGGCGAACTTATTGAATTTGACGGTGGCTTGCAGGGTATAGCCCTTAACCTTGAACAAGATAATGTGGGTGCGGTATTGTTGGGTGGATCTGACAAGGTGAAAGAAGGCGATACTGTAAAACGTTTGAACCGTATTGCCTCTATTAAAGTAGGTGATAGCATGTTGGGTCGTGTAATTAACACACTTGGCGAACCTATCGACGGTATGGGACCACTTTCAGGTGATTTGTATGAGATGCCTTTGGAGCGTAAAGCACCCGGGGTAATCTTCCGCGAGCCTGTACAAGAGCCTTTGCAAACCGGTATTAAAGCGATTGATGCGATGATTCCTATCGGACGTGGTCAGCGTGAGTTGATTATTGGTGACCGCCAAACCGGTAAAACGGCTATCGCTATCGATACCATTATTAACCAAAAAGAGTTTTACGATAAAGGTCAGCCTGTATTTTGCGTGTACGTAGCTATCGGACAGAAAGCTTCTACCGTTGCACAGGTGGTAAATACGCTGAAAGCTAAAGGCGCTATGGATTATACCGTAGTAGTTTCGGCTTCAGCATCTGATCCTGCTCCTTTGCAAATGTACGCTCCAATGGCCGGTTGTGCTATTGGTGAGTTCTTCAGGGACAGGGGTAAACCTGCTTTGATTATTTATGATGACCTTTCTAAACAAGCGGTAGCTTACCGTGAAGTGTCATTGCTACTTCGTCGTCCACCAGGCCGTGAAGCATATCCCGGTGACGTGTTTTATCTACACAGCCGCTTGCTTGAGCGTGCTGCTAAGGTGAACGCATCTGATGAGATTGCACAAAAAATGAACGATTTGCCAGAGTCAATCAAAGGATTGGTAAAAGGCGGCGGTTCACTTACTGCACTTCCCATCATTGAAACACAAGCGGGTGACGTATCTGCATATATCCCAACCAACGTAATCTCTATTACTGATGGTCAGATATTCCTTGAGTCGAACTTGTTTAACTCAGGTGTGCGTCCTGCTATCAACGTAGGTATCTCGGTATCACGTGTGGGTGGTAACGCTCAGATTAAATCAATGAAGAAAGTTGCGGGTACGTTGAAGCTTGACCAAGCACAGTACCGCGAGTTGGAAGCGTTTGCAAAATTCGGTTCTGACCTTGATGCGGCTACTAAATCGGTACTTGACAAAGGTTCTCGTAACGTGGAAGTTTTGAAACAAGGACAATACCAACCTGTGCGCGTTGAGCACCAAGTTGCTGTTATTTACTTGGGTACCAAAGGCTTGTTGCGTAACGTGCCTGTGAACAAGGTAAAAGAGTTTGAAGCTGAATTCATTTCTTACCTTGATGCTAAACACAGGGATACACTTGACCTATTGGCCAAAGGTAAAATTGACGATGATATAACCGCTGTACTTGAGAAGGTTGCCGCAGAACTTACGGCCAAGTACAAAGCATAATTAATTAAGAAGATTCAAACAAATGGCGAATCTTAAAGAAATACGCATACGGATTAGTTCCACCATCAGTACACAGCAGATTACCAAGGCAATGAAATTGGTATCGGCTACTAAACTGCGCAAGGCTCAAGGCGGCATTATGCAAATGCGCCCCTACGCCAACAAACTGTTTGGTATGCTGGCTAACCTTGCCGGAAGTGTTGAGGATGAGAGCTTGGCAAAATATTTTGACCAGCGCGAAACCAAAAAGCTGATGTTGGTGGTGTTAACTTCTGACAGGGGATTGTGTGGCGCTTTTAACAGCAACGTGATTAAGAAAACCCGCAGCTTGCTTGAAAACAAGTACGCTCACTTGGGTAAAGAAAACATTACGCTGTTGTGTATTGGTAAAAAGGGTTCTGAGTTTTTTGGCAAAATGGGATACAAGGTGGATAACCGTTTCCGTGAGTTGTTCCAAAACCTGAACGCAGATACAGCATTTGAAGCCGGTAACTATGTATTTGAAGCTTTTTTGAGCGGCCAATACGACCGTGTGGATTTGGTGTACAACCAATTTAAAAACGCTGCGACACAAATATTGCAAGATGAGCAATACTTGCCTGTGGATATGGAAGAAATGCAAGGCAGCGATAGCAATGTAAACTACATTTTTGAACCCGGTAAGGTTGAAATCTTAAACGATTTGATACCCCGTGCGTTGAAAACTAAGTTGTACCGTGCTTTGCTTGACTCGTTTGCATCTGAACACGGCGCACGTATGGTGGCTATGGATAAGGCAACTGAAAACGCAGGAGAACTGTTGAAATCGCTGAAACTTACCTACAACCAAGCACGCCAAGCGGCTATTACCAACGAGATTTCAGAAATCGTGGGTGGTGCTGCCGCACTTGAATAGTAATTTAAGTTACCCTATTAACTATAGAAGCCATTCCGATTTCGGAATGGCTTTTTTCTTATAAATGATAGAACGCTCAAAATATGCGTGATATCTATACTTTCATGCTATCGAATGAAGTTCTTGCAGCAACAGTATCACTTGCCTTGGCAAGTACTCATTTTCGTCGAAAACCCTTATTAATAAGCTTTTATGGAACATAATTTGCTGATTTTCAGAAATGAAAAACCTTTACTTGCTGGTGCTGATTATCTTTTTTGCAGCCTGCAGCGGATCGGATGATGTATTAAATGAAACTATTACCTACCGGTTGGAGAGCGACAGCGAGGATGTAGACATCAGGTACTTTAACCCAGATACCTATGATTTTGAAGAAGTGGAAAACGTGAAGGGCAATTGGGAAAAGAGTTTTCGTTATTATACTGATTCCACAGGCAAGGGGTTTGGGTACTTAATGGCACAAAATGACGATATAATCAACAGTATTGGAGTGCGAACTATTACTGTGAAAATATTTGTTGATGGTAAATTAGCTGAACAAAAAACCTGCCGGGGCAACTGCATTGTCGATGTAGATTATTAGCTATCCAATTCTAAAAATCTTAGTTCAGACAGTGTAACGCACATTGTTTAACTCATTTGCATCTGAACACGGCACACGTAGGGTGGCTATGGATATGGCAACTGAAAACGCAGGCGAACTGCTGAAATCGTTGAAACTTACCTACAACCAAGCACACCAAGCGGCTATTAGCAACGAGATTTCAGAAATCGCAGGTGTTATTGCCGCACTTGAATAGTAATTTAAGTTACCCTACTAACTATAGAGCCATTCCGATTTCGGAATGGCTTTTTTCGTTTGTATCGTATAAAGTTTATATTCGTATAATCACTGCAGTTCACAATAAAGCTAATTAACCTATCAACGTATACCATTTGATAATGTGGGTAGTAATTATCATATCAGTTATAGCACTTGTCTTACTTAGCATTTATCTTATCAAGATTAGAAAACGTTTTTTAGAGTACTCAAAACGTCTTCATAATTTTCAATTGCCGACACTAAAGCATGATGCCAAACTTAAGGAGGAACTTGTTATACAAATCAATAAGTATAATAATACGGATTACGTTGTTGATAATCTAAAGCAGAACTCACGACAACTGCCTTTCCCTATACCTGCTGAACCGTTACAAAACCAAACGATTAAAGTTATCGCTGAAAATCTGACAAAAACCTTTGCTGAAAGGGGTGTTGCATTTGTTGGTATGGAACAATTTCTTTTGATGGTTTTGCCACCTGAGAAGGTTACTGAGTGTTTAATTTTTGCTACTGAGACAGTTTTTGAACATGGTACAGATGCAATGTCCGAAAGTTTTATTTCTGTTAAAGCAAGTTTGCTTGAAGGTGTAGTTAATATCCAAGACCCAGAGATTATAAAGGAATGTTTTGAGCATTTTTGCAGTGCAATTTTAGATTACTTTAAAGAGGCAGAGAATGTTAGTGATTTTATTAATGCGCTAGAAAGTGGGGGAGTAAGAGCTGCTTTTCTTCAAATTATTACTGCTGACACAGTATTTCAAACACTTAATCCTGCGTTTAATTTTACTGAGCATTTGGACGCAATACAGGATACATGGGCGCATCATCTGCATGAAACAACATACTCGATAGGGAATCATGTGTACCACACGATTATTCCTAGCCCCACATTTCACATCCCTATCATTACAATAATTAAGTCAAGTATAAGAGAGTTGGATTTATTAGCGGATGAAAAAACAGAGGTTGAAACATCGGTTAAGAATATAGCTCTTGATGTTGTCGGTACAGGGGGAGGAGCATTTTTAGGAGCTAAGGCGGGTTTTCTTGCGGGGTCTTTTTTTCCGGGAGTGGGTAATCTTGTTGGTGGTATTATTGGGGCAATTGGAGGAGCAATGGGGGGACGTTTTCTAACAAATTCTATTAAAGAAATACCATTACAAACGGCTATAGAAAATTATAAAAATAGTTTTGACTCTATGTTGAGTGATTTGGCTTTATTTCTAAGTCAATCTGCTCTTGAAATACGTGATTATTCAATAAATGAAAAAAAACGTTTTCATGAAAGCATAAACAATATGCCACATTTTGATGCAGCTAAACCTGAATTAGTTATGATTGCAAATGAACTGGCTAATGCGCAGCTTGACGATATTAAAACCCAACGTTTAAATATACAGCCATTTACAAAGTCAATATTTTCATTCACCTTTAAAAACAGGGCTAAGTTGAAAAAGATAAAGGGAGTATTGAACTCGATGGAGAAAGCCATTCCGAATAGGGACTTAATTAATTTAAAACCCCATGAGGCAATGAAATTGATTCGAGAGTTTCATTATTTTGAGAATAGACGATTTGGAGCTGAGTTGAAAATCTCTACAGTTTTTCTAAACAAAAAGAACGCTGATTTTTATAAAGTTTTGATGATGTGGCTAGTAAAAAGCAAAAGTGAATACGACACTTCTATATCAAAGATTAATAGCCTGCTAAAGGAAAAGATAGAAGAATATGGTAAGAAAAGTGAAAGCTGGAAATACAAATTGAACTCCTATAGGAACACTATAAATATTGAAAAAGCTAAGTTAGGGCATTGATGTCGTCAAAGTACAATCAACGAGCAATCATCAGCTTTGCGTAACCTGATTGGTTTTGGGTGGTGAGTTGGAGGGTGTACATTCCCGCTGGCAACTGTTGAGTATTGATAACTTGGTTGGTTTCGTCAACGGTTCCGGTATGTAGCAACTTACCTTGCATATCAAACACCTGTGCTACGGCAGGGAAATCAACATTTTCGGGCAACTTCACCTCTACATAATCGGCGGCAGGGTTTGGGTACACTCCAAATTGTAACGGTTGGGCAACATCCACACTGCTGATAAATTTATTGTAATAGGCTTTTACCGCATCCAACGTGTTGTTAAGCTTGCAAATACTTTCAAGTGGCCCGTTGGTGCCTCTTTCCCACACGTAAGCTAATTCAAGCTTTAAAAAGCCGTTTGAAGGTAACTGCACAGGGCCTACACTACCCATCATACTGCGTTTGCCCGGTGCTTGCGCAGAGCCTACCTCCGTCCAACCGGGGTTGCCTTGGTTGCAGGGGTCGCCGTTGTAAATAAAATCAGCAGGGGTAGCACTGCTCATAAACCCGTTGGCACCTTCGGTAAGTTGGATATCATTCCTCCACTTGCGGTGCAGGTAATTATAAAACTCTTGCGGGCTTTGTGGTAAACCGCGGTTGGCTACTCCGCCGTCAGCATCAATTTCAATCGTGTATTGCAAGGGGCGGTTTAAAAACAGTACTCCTTGCACCGGTGGGTACGTTCCGTAAAGTGCATCCGAAGTATCACTGTTATAACCAAAAAAGGCATTTTTTGCGGGGAGCGAACTAATGTACTCATCCCCCTTAGCACCCAGTTCAAAATCAGTCCAAACACCTGCAAATACCGAATCGTAATTATTAGTAGAGCGGTTAATAAAAGTTAATTCTAAAAAAACAGTGTTGGCTAATACCGGATTATTAGCATACACATAGGCCAAGCCCTGTACTTCAACACCCATTGGCATACCACCGCTTGCAAAGTGGGTATTGGCCTTATCATTTACTATAAAATAAGCAGCTTCGTCGCCCTTTATAAAAGGGTATTCGCCCATTTCGGGCTCGTAAATACGGTTTGCATTATAATCAACAAACTTTGCCAATACCTGCTTAAAAGGTTGTTGAGTAGGGTTGCTGCCCGGCCAGTGCTTGATGCCATCGGGCATTGTATACCCGTTTTTATTATAGTCGATTTTGTGCGTAGCTATTTCAGCTGCAGTTACTTTGTAAATCTTATTCCAAAAAGTACTGTCGCCTGCATTGCCGTTAACAGTATCAATAGGACCTGGCCAGAAATCGTTTTTAAGGCTATCGTTTAAACGGGCAGCAATGTGCAGGTTACCGTTGCTTTTCCCACCAATCCAAAACTGCGAGATACTGATGGATTTTGTACCTGAGCCTTTGGGAGCCTCAAGCCCCCGATTAAACAAGATACCGTTTGCATTGATGGTAGCATTGAGGTTGTTGGCCGTAAGGGTTGTAAAATGGGATTGCCCCGCCAACTTGGTTAGCGAGGCAAGAGCCAATATACTTAATGCCGCTTGTTTTAGCATAGGGGCTAAGTACGTATTTTTTTGTTAGAAACGGTAGCGAAGGCCAACACTGGCGTTAAATGTGCGGAAGTTTTGGCGCATACCTGCATTATTCTGCATCACGTTGTTGAGACCGTGGCTATAGGTACCTTCTGCAATCAATGAGAACTTACACAATGGGCTAAATTTATACTCACCGCCAATACCTGCTAACAAACTAAGTCCTGTCGTTGGCTTGTAAGGGTTGTTGCTGCTTATCTCTTGGGTGCCGTTTAAATCTGAATTTAATTGGCTGCCGCGTTGTGAGAAGCGAAGGTTTGCACTGGCACCACCTGTAGCGAACAGGCTGTATTTTTCAGTTCTGAAGAAACTGTACTCTAACTGAACGGGTACATCAATAAAGGTGTACGAGTTATTAGCACTTACAGCAACCCTGCGGGTTTCAGTAACTTGCCTGTATTCAGGGTCGGTGTGGCCAATTACTTGTCCGGTTACAGGGTCGATAATATCACCAATATAAACTTGAGTGCGGGTATAGGTTTGCTCTGCGTTGTAATTCAATTTTTCACCTACGCGGGTGTATTGCAAACCTACGCGCAACTTCAATGTTTTTGATTTATTAAGGTCTAAGTTAAACCTTGCGCCTACAGTGAACGAAGGGGTGTAGCTTTCAGCTTGTTTTTTAGCTGCAAAATATCCTGCGCCAACACCGTTTGCGTTTAAGCTGCGGCCTGCAAAACCTATTCCTGCATACAAATCAGCGTTTAGGCTGTTACAACGTTGTTTTTGAGGCTCAATAGCTTGTTTGTTAGCTTTTTCAGCCGCATCAGTAGCGTCTGTACCTTCGGTTTCATCAGTAATGGTTGCCACAGGTTCAGACACTGGTTGTGCATCGGCAACAACTACTTCTTTTTCTTCATTCGTAAGTGCCGGAGTACTGTTATCAGTTATTGTAGTAGTAGAAGTTGTAACTATAGGGGTTGTATTATTATCTGTTGAAGAAGTTGATTGTGTTGGGTTTGTAGCGGGTGTTACCGTGTGAGAAGTTGCATCAGTACCGCCGCCGTTGTTGCCACTGTTGCGGGTATTACCTCCATTGTTGGTATTTGTGCGGTTTGGTGTTGTATAAACAGTAGTACTGTTTGTGGCAGGCGTGTTAGTGTTTGCAAGGTTTTCAGCAGAAGTAGCGGATGGAGTAGTAGCTACGGCTGCATTGCTGCCGCTTGTTTCGCCATTGGCCACAGGGGTTGTGGTTGTTGATTGCGAAGTAACTACAGCCGTTTGCTGTGTATCAGCAGTGGGGCCAAACCCAATAAATGCTGCAGCACTAATGCCTGCAATTAGCAAGAATGCACCGACCACAGCGGCTTTTCTACGTTTAAAGTAGTTTATCGCTTTGTGCAGCGGTGTACGTTTTGCATCAATACTCTTCCAAACATGGTCAGGTGCGTCTAACGAATAATCGCCCAACTTACTCCTGAACAGTTCATCAATCTTATTAGTCTCCATACTCATTCTGTCAAAATTTTATCTGCTTGTTCAGCAGGTTCCTTAAAGCCTTTTGTATCGTATAATTTTTTTTGCAATTGCTTACGTGCCTTATTTAATTGCGAGCGCGAGGTGCCTTCATTTATACCCAGCGTATCAGCAATTTCTTTGTGACTATATCCCTCAATGGCATAAAGGTTAAAAACCATTTTATACCCTTCGGGTAAGTCGTTTATCATCACCATCAACTCCTTTTCCGATAACTTATCATATACTCCTGTATCTTCAGGTATATCGTAATCATCGGCTATTCCAATCTGCTCTTTTTGATAACTGCTTTTGCGATAGTTGCGCAACGCGCAGTTAATCATTATCCTTCTCACCCATCCTTCAAACGAACCGTTGAAAGAGAATTTTTTTATGTTGTCAAATACCCGTATAAACCCGTCTTGCAAAATATCCTCTGCCTCCTGCCTGCTCCTGCAATACCGAAGGCACACCACCAACATCTTGCCTGCATAAGTTTTATATAACTTTTGCTGACAAGTGCGGTCTTCCCGTATGCATCCTTTTATCAACTCCTCTTCGGTCATGAGCTCTTTTCCCCAGGGTAATTTTCTACAAGATACAACAAAACAGGTAAAATGTTGCCTGTGAAACAGGGGATTAAATACAAAAATAAAAAACCTGCCCCGTAGAGCAGGTTTTAAAGAAACCAATAAGAAATGAAAAATTTACTGGACCAGTATTTTTTGGCTGATATAGTTAGTACCGGCAGTACCGCGTACCACATAAATACCTTTTGTCAAGCCTGAAATATCTATCGTTTTTTGAGTGGATGATAACACCTCACGACCACTAATATCAAACAGTGAAACCTTAATATTTTCTTCCCCGGTTTCGATGGTTACTGCACTTGTTGCAGGGTTGGGATAAATTTTAACAGTTTCAGTAGCGGGATTTTTTGCTGAAAGGGGAGGATTGTTGTTTGTCCAGTTGATAAGACTATCGGCTTGGTCGAACATTTTGCAAAGACTTCCTTTTGCTCCGCCCGTAGCTGATCTACTCCATAAGTAGGCTAGTGATATTTTTTTAACGCCTCCGGGCAACAGGGTATCTAAGTTTACCGAGCCAAGCATACGCCTGTCTCCGGCTCCAACTCCTGAATTTTGTTCCGTCCAACCGGTATTAGCACAAGGGTTTCCACTAAGCGTATAACGGGTGCGTGAGCCTGTGTTGTAGCCATTACCTCCGTAGGTAAGCGGGCTGCCGTCTTTCCAAATACCGCGTGTGTAGCCGTAGTACTGTTCGGCCAATATAGGGTTGCCAACTACACTAAAGTCGCTACCGTACCCCATTGTGGCATACATAGGTTGGTTAATAAACATCACACACATTGCAGCAGGGGTATTACCATACCCTGTTAGGCCTTCGTCGTTATCGTCGCCGTTGTAGGCATAATACATATTGCGTGCAGAATCGGATCCGATGCGGTCATCAGCATAATTACCCAAATCAAAATCTGTCCAAATGCCTGCAGATACATCAAAGTATGTGTTTGAGCTTTTGTTGGTTATGTAATAATCTACAAACACAGTATTGTTTATATACTCATTAGTGTTGCTTTTTATTTGATACATAAAACCGGCTACTTCAACACCTAATTGGCTGCCGCTTGTTTCTCCGTGAAGGGTTTTATCATTATATACAAAAAAGAGTGCTTCATCACCGGGGAAGATGGGGTATTCTAAACCACCGCTAACATCCATTTTACCATCGTTATTGGCATCGTGAAAAGGAGCTAGTTTGTAAGTGCCATTAGCAGTAGTGTATGATACAGGCCATCTACGCAAGTTGTCTGTCCAAACCCCTTGACGGGCAGAAAGATAATCGGCTTTTGTAATGCGCCATAAAGAATCAAAAGCTACCGAATTCACGGGTGTTCCTGCTAGTTGGTCAATAGGTCCGCTGTGGAAATCGTTTCCCGCTTGGCGATATGTTTGCGCAGCCATGTGCAGGTTGCCGCCGTTATCAAGCCCGCCTATCCAAAGCGTTGAAGCGTATATTGATGATGGGCCGCCGGGACCTTTTGGGGCTATAAATGCCCCACTGCCTAAACCTATATTATTAAATAGTAAGCCTGCTGTATTAGCTTGGGCTTTTACATTGTTAGCTTCTATAGTGGCCGAAACAACAGGTTGGGCTACGCCATGTATTGTGCCAATTACTAAGGCGAAAAGTAATGCAGATAAAGAATAGAGCTTTGTCATAATAGGTAACAATTAGTTTAATATGTCCCTATAACGAAAAAACCCCGTCACATGGTTGTAACGGGGAAACTAACCTATAAACCAATTACTAAGCTGATTGTTGCTTAATAGTTTAACGGGGCGATATCCCATCGAACCGTTGTATGGTATATTTCAAATTGAATGCCAATCTTATATGCCAAACCAAAAAAATATTTTCAAAAGGGGTGAGAAAAGAGATTCATTTTCTGCCACATCCTTTGATAGTTAAGGGTTTGAAAGATTTTTTACTGAAAAGCAAAACGGCATAGAAAATTTTTTATCGGATGAATGATTGAAAAATATCTATTAACAACAATTAATGGTTAACCACCGCAATAGCCATCCCATCGTATTCCTTTGCTCCAACGGTTTGCAATATGGTGGCTGTAACTTGGGTGCAGTTGCTAAGCCATGTATTAAACCGCTGTACGCCTTTTACTTTCTCATCGGTGCTGTTTGCATCAAGTACTTTGGCATTGCGTATAATATTATCGGCAACTATTATGGTACCGGGTCTTGCCAGTTTTAATGCCCATTCAAAGTACTCAACGTAAGGAGGTTTGTCGGCATCAATAAAAATCATATCAAAAGGGGCAAGCTGTTCAGCGGCAATTTGAGGAAGAATATCCAAGGCATTGCCCACACGAATTTCAACAGTGTTTTCAAGTCCTGCGTTTTTAATGTTGTTTTGGGCGATGAGGGCGTGTTCTTCGCTGTACTCAATTGAGACTACTTTCCCGTTTTGAGAAACAGCCCTTGCCAGCCAAATGGTGCTATAACCACCCAATGTGCCCAGCTCTAAAATGTTTTTGGCATTGCACATTTTGGCCAATACCTGCAACAGTTTGCCTTGCACAGGCGAGATGCTGGCGTTATCAATGTTATTACTGGCTAATGATTGCAGGGTGCTTATCAACGCAGAGTCTTCAGGGGCAAGTAGTTGGCCAATGTAGCCATCTACCTGTTCAAAAATTGTAGTATCCATAGTTTGCAGTTTGTGCTGCAAAGGTATTGCGAATGGATTTATCCGGCTGTAATATGTTTTGCTTTAAGGTAGTTAACGGCCATGCGTATTTGCCCGTACGAAACCGAATCCCCTAATTCTTCTTTAATAGGTTTTGCTTGGTCACCACCCAATTCATTAATCAAGCGGGTAAGCTGGTCAAGCAATTCACTACTCATAAAATCAAGAATATTCACCTCGCCAGTGCTTATGTATTCGGCCAAATGGCCTTCGATAGTGCTTTCGGCCATGCTGCGTTCTGCGGCAATTTCTGAGACTGTTTTCCCGTCTTTGTATAACCCTAATGTGATGCGGTTGCTTTCGCCCTTCTCAGCCTTTTTACCTTTTTCTACGGTGATTTTTTCAACGGGTGCTTGCAGAGTAGGCACTTCAAAGTGCATATCGCCGAAAGTTATTTTTTCAATATCGCGTATTTTGGCCCATACCAGTTTCTCCAGCTCAGCCAAATCGCCTAAGTATTGTTTCACCTTGGGTTTCAATTTCAGCAGTGAGTGTATTTCGGTAATCACACTCACAATATCATTGTTAAGGGTGTTGGCAAAGTACTGTTTGGCTTTGGTAACGCGCTCGTTTAGTAGGGTCTCGTCAATAGGCTTGTTATGGAAAATGTATTTTAGCTGTGCCATAAACTTGCCCGCTACCTCGTTTTGTTCGGCGGCTTTTTCAACCATACCGCGCACCAGCACGTGCAGTTTTTCTTTTTCAGGGAGATTTTTGGCGCGGGTGATTTCGTAAAACGCATTTAAGCGGCTAAGCAGCTTATCCCAGCTAAAGGTATTGATAAGCACTTGGGCGGCATAGGCAGGCTTTTCTTGCTCCAGCACGCGCAATACCTCATCCATGCTGTTTTCTTGGGTGGCAAACTGTATAATGCGTTCGTCGCTTTTTATACTTTGGCCGCTAATGCGCGATAATAGGGTAACGCCGTCAAGTGTGCGACAACGGCTTAGTGCCACATATACTTGCCCTGCGGCAAACGACTGGCCTGCATCAATCACAGCCCTGTCAAAGGTTAGCCCCTGACTTTTGTGAATGGTGATGGCCCACGCCAGCCTAACGGGGTATTGTGTGAAACTGCCTATTTCTTCTTCTTCAATTCGGTTGGTATCGTTGTTTACTTTGTAGCGGATGTTTTGCCACTTCTCTTTTTCAAGTTGTAACTCGGTGCCGCTGCCTTCAAGTTCAAGGGTTATTTTGCCATCGCTGATTGCTTTGACTGTAGCCAGTTTGCCGTTGAAGTAGCGTTTTTCAACATCGTTTTTAATAAACATTACCTGTGCCCCAACTTTAAGCGTCAGTTTCTCCTCAGTAGGGTAGGCCTTGTCTGAAAAATCTCCTTTCACATCGGCAGTAAACGTGTACAGTTCTCCGTCTAATTGGTTAAGCTGTTGCTGGTTTATTTGGTCGGCTTTATAGTTGTGGGTGCAAAGGGTAATGGTATTTTCCGAAGCATCCTGCATTTCGGGCTGGTAGTGTTCTTCCAGCAATTGTAAGTCCCATTCTTCTACTTCGTTGTTTCGTATATTATTCAGCAGGTTGATAAAACGTTCCTCGTTTTGGCGGTATATCTTTTTCAGTTCAATAAACAGCGGAGGGTTATCACGTATCACCTTTGCGCTAAAAAAGAAGGGACTTTCGTATTCGTTGCGTAATAAAGGCCACTCGCTATCACTCACCACGGGTGGAAGCTGAAACAAGTCACCTATTAATAACACTTGCACACCGCCAAACGGGGTGCTACGGTTTTGGCGATAATGACGTAAAATATCGTCAATTGCATCCAGCATATCTGCCCGCAGCATACTCACTTCGTCAATAATCAGCAGTTCAAGGTCTTTAAGCAGGCCTATTTTATCGCTGTTAAAACGGATTTTACTAAGTAAATCGTGGCGGTTGGTAGTTGCTCCGTTGTTAAAGAAACCTTCGGAGATATAGGGGATGAACGGTAATTGAAAAAATGAATGCAGCGTAACTCCGCCCGCATTAATAGCTGCAACTCCCGTGGGTGCCGTAGTTACAGTTTGTTTGCGCGTATGTTGTTGTACGTATTTAAGAAAAGTGGTTTTACCTGTTCCAGCTTTTCCGGTTAAGAAAAGGTTACAGGCGGTATTATTTACAACATCAAAGGCTATCTCAAAAAGGGCATTTTCTGAATCGGGCAACATGGCTCAAAAGTAGTGGGATTAATGGCGGGTGTCAAGTGCATAGCTATTTATGTGCCAAGTGGCAGCTAACTATTGCTTTATTACTAATGATTTCAGAAAAGTAAATGAATCTTTTGCAGAAACAGGAGGGGGAAGTTTTAACAGTATGGCAGTAGGTTATACAATTTTTACAATGCCGTTTTTAATGGCAAAAATTACTAACCCAACACGGGTACGAACGTTTATTTTTTGGAATAGGGAGTCGCGGTAGCCATCAACAGTGCGCACGCTCACGTTCATACGTTCGGCAATATCCTTGTATGAGTAGTCGTGGCAAACAAGTTCTAAGAAGTTTATTTCACGCTGGGTAAGTTTTTCAATGGTGCTGGCCTCTTTGTCCCACTTGGTGTGGTAGTTAATAGAGTTGGCCATTGTTTTAGATACGTAATCAGAGTAGTAATACCCTTTGCTGTGCACATCTTCTAAGGCCGTAAGCAGTTCCTCAGGTTCTGAGTCTTTTAATACGTATCCCCTTGCCCCCAGTTTTATCATTTTGATGATAGCAGGCTCGTCATCATTCATAGTAACGGCTATTATACGCACTGTTGGGTTGTTTTTACGCAATTTCCCGGCCACGGTATAGCCGTCCTGCCCGGGCATATTTACGTCCAAAAGCACGATATCGGGTTCACCTTTGGCGTCAATCAAATCAAAAAGCTGGTTGCCGTTTTCGGCTTCAAAAAGTATTTCGTATTTGTCGTCAGATTCTATTAAACCGGCCAACGCCCTACGAAACAAGGTATGGTCGTCAACCAAAGCAATTTTTATGGCCATATAGGTACTATTATTTAGTTAGGCTGCACAATGGGACTTTTTTGGGTGTTTATCTCAATTTTTACCCTTGTGCCGGCATCACCTGAACTTTCCAAAGTTAATAATCCGCCGATAATTTTCACCCTGTTCTGCATATTCTTTAACCCATTACCGCTATCACCAGCTGCCCTTTGTGTAATTGCTGCTGGGTCAAATCCCTTGCCATCATCGGCCACGTTCATTATCAACATATCCTCGTTATAGGCTAAATTAATTTTAAGCGTAGTGGCCTCGGCGTGTTTAATAGTGTTATTAATAAGTTCTTGTGTTATCCTAAAAAGTACAATCTCAATTTTTGGGTTAAACTTTTCGGGTTCGCCTTCGGTAGTTAATTCAGTTTTTATGAACCCTGTATTTTGTACCCTATCCATTTCAAGTTTAAGGGCTTCATATAAACCAAAATCCGAAATAAAATCTTGTGAAAGGGTTTTTGATATGCTGCGCATATCGCTGATTACGCCCGATACCTGAGTTCGTACCAAGCCAATAAGTTCTTCTTCTTCCTGACCTTTAACCATGCGGCTAAGCTTTGATAGGTTAAGCTTTATTACCGACAGCATTTGGCCTAAGTTGTCATGAATTTCAGCTGATATGCTTCCCAGCACTTGCTCCTGAAGTTCTATTTGGGCTTTAAGCATCTCTTGTCTGAATTCCTCTTGCATTTTTTGCACTTCACGGCGATGTTTAAAAGCCCTGCGCTGATGAATGAACAAAAACAACACAATAAAGCTAACTAACAGCAACAATACCATTGTGCTGGCTACAATTATTACTATTATTTCAGACTCCTGATTTTGCAACTTATTACAATACTAAATAATATATTCAACTTTATGCTTACGTCTATAACATGCTAATACTTGTATATAAGTTATGGTAAAAGCACATCTTATGTTTAGGTAGTTTATCATGGCTATTTAGTAAAGGCCAACTCTGACTTTTCGTGCAGAGGATTTTGTTAATGCACCTGCGGTTAATATAATGAAGCTTTTCATAAATGTACGTTACAACTATTACGGTAATCCCTATTAAACAAGAATAAACCTTCAATAAACGGAAGATTCAAAAGGTCTTTGATAATCAATGGAATACCGATGTTTAATGTTATTCTTATTAAATGTGGGTTGATAACATTTTTATGGAACATCAACGAAGCGATTTTTAGAGTCATACTGATGCAAACTGTTTTTTTAGAGGGTTTGATTATTTTCAAGTAATAAGGTAAAGTGTAAAATCACCCCTTTTGTATCTTATAGCGGCCAATATTTGCCGGTTAGCAGCTTCAAACCAAATCATAATAATATTTGTAAAAATATCAATTTAAATAAATCCTTTTTATTGAACATTAATCAACGCTCCTTAGGTTGTGCGGCCCATTCCTATTTTCATTATCGGCACACAAAAATGAAATACTGAAAAGAATATTCATCATAAAATTTAGTACAGAGTTTATGGCCCATATTTTCAAATTTAGTTCCATTGGGAATTGAGAATGTAAATCGTATAAACCGTGAACAAGAAAGGACCCCACCGAGTAAAAAAGTACCCCGGTTGTTACCCACAGCATCGGCTCTTTGTAAAGACTTGTTGTTTCAACTTTTTGTAGTAATTCAAAGAAATACAGCAATGTAATAGTTATAAGCGATAACCTCCCGGCGATAATTGTATATGTATTGAATTTAAATAATCCCTGAATAAATAAAACATTGGTTAGATAAACAATAGATGTTATTATGATTGCATATTTAGTAATGTTCTTAAACTTTATGCTTGTAAATTCTTTATAGTAAATGTAAGGTATTATAAAAAACTCAACAATACTAAGAGCATTATATATGTGTATGTTGTTTTCCAACTTTAGCGCCAGATAAATGCATGCAGCTTCTTTGAAGCAGGTGATAACAAGATATACGAACAAAAGCCTTAAACTATTGTTAAGGCTTTTGTATTTAATAAGTGAAATTAAAGTCGGCACAAGCACCGACGTTGTTGTTACATACGCAAGAATTGAATAAAAATTCAAATCGTTAAGAGTTTAAAGAGTTAGTAGAACCACATTTTGTAGGACATGGTACACCATAATCCAAAATTTTGTCCATAGCTGAAAGCTGATCGTTTTCGTCAGCACCGGCACCTACTAGCACAAGGCTGATTTCGGTCGCGGGGCCTCCAGAGTTTGTTACATCTACAGCTCCAAAATAGCAACGAATACCAACACATTCGGTTTGATTTAAAATAGCCAATAATTTGTCTTTACCAAAAAAGACACCTTTTCTTTGTCTGTTTCCGGTTAAAAAAACATTGCGATAATGTGAAGTAAGCGCTGAGCCCTCTTCCAATGTGATGTAAGTTCCTTCTGTTCCGTCAAATGCCATACTTTTCATAATTAGGTTTTACATTTATTTAGCTGCACTAAAGTATAGAAATTATACGTAAAGTTGCTAAGTTTTTATTCTTTATTTAAAATCTTGTTTTTTACAAAATACTGATTTTCAGTAAAATGAAATATATTTCATGTTAAAATTGGGTGGTTACACCCAATGCTAATACCGTGTTTTAACGGTATGGTAAAAGTTATTTAACAGGCGTTTTATTAAATGAATGTTATTTTAATCCTGCCGTAATTTCGTCGAATAGTTGCATTTATTGCAAATAGAATTTAATATCTGTTTTTATATTCGCGGTTTAACCAATATATTCTTACATGCGTAAATTATCGCTACTCTTTTTGGGGTTATTCCTCACCTTAGTTTCTACGGCACAAAAGAGCAAAATCGACGAAGGCTGGCAACATTTTTATAATAATAATAGTGCTAAAGCTATTGAATTATTTAAGCAAGCAACCAATGATGCGGCTACAGCTGAAGATGCACACCTTGGGCTTTGTTTTGTATACAACGATGAAGGCTATGCTGATTATGCCTTAGAAAGCTTTCAAAGTTTTTATAAAATATCTGCAAATCCCTATCCCTACATGGATGTGTTGTGGAATACTTCAGCCGTTGCTAACGGCAGCGGTATAAAGGATAAAAAAAGGTTGAAGTTTTTGAAAAGCTTGCTGAAAGATCCTAAACTGCCCGGTGACTTAAAGGCGCGCTTGCATTCTTCATTGGGCGATCATTTTGAAGCACAAGGCGAGTTTAAAGACGCTAAAGAAGAGTTTGAACAAATAGGCTCAGTCACTAAATGGATGTGCGTGGGGTCTTTCGAAAATATTTCAGCCAGTGGATTTGATAAAGGTTACGAGCCCATTACTAATCCTCAGGCTAATGCCCAGTTTAAAAACAAGTTAGGAGCCAATGTTAACTGGTTTACCTTGTTTGATGCTCGTTTAGACCGCTGGGTTGACCTTGAGTATTACTTTTATGCAGGCAACTCAATCATCTATTCGCAAAACTTTGTGAATTCCCCTATTGAACAAAAAGTTCAATTACGTTTTGGCGTTTCGGGCTCCATTAAAGTGTGGCTTAATGACCAATTGATTTTGAGCGAGTCTGAAGAACGCAACAATGGCTTTGATAGTTACTGGGTTGAAACTACGCTGAAAAAAGGCTATAACCGTGTTTTGATTCAAATTGGTGAAAGCGAGGCCGATAACTCTAACTTTATGATGCGTATAACCGATGCGAATGGTGAGAACATACAAGGCTTGACCTTTGAGGACAGGAATTATAAAGAGTATGATAAATCAGCCGTATCGTTTAAGGCAATCAACCCTTCTTATTTTGAGTTTTTTGAAAAGAAAGTTGAGCAAGACCCCTCGTTTGTTAACCTTGTTTTATTGGCTAAGGCATACAGTGACCGCGATATGCGCTACCAAGCCCGTAAAGTACTTAACCGCGCCCAAGAGATGGCCCCAAAAAGTAGCTACGTTGTGCTTAAGTTGATAAATGTGTATCAAAGCGAAGGGAATAGGACTGCAATTGCAAAGGCTATTGAATGGTTGAAAGAGAACGATAAGGACAATATTGTTTCGTTGGATATGTTGTACGATGAAGCGGTAGAAAATAAAAACTACGCTAAGGCCGACTCTTTGCTAAAGCGCATAGAGGCGGTAGTGGGTAGTAATGCGGAGATGGTGTATGAGAAGAAGATGGATTTGTTTGGTGCTCAAGAGAAAAACGAGGAATTAATCGGGGTTATTGAAACAGCATATTCACGCTACCCTGATAATTACCTTTTTGTGTTTTACAAATCGTTAGTTGAGAAATCTAAAAATAACAACGCAGGCGCGATTAAGGTGCTTAAGAAGTACGCTAAAAAATACTACAACATCAGTATTTTAAAACAAATAGCTCAAATACACTTTTCAAGCGGTAGCGTTTACGAAGGGTTGGATGTATATAGACAGCTGGTGGCTGATAATCCGATAGGTGTAGGTTTGCTGTATGAGCTGGCTGATATATATGTGATAATGCAGAATTATAACGAAGCTATCAGTCTATTAAATACAACTGTAAGAATAGCCCCAACCATAAGTAAGTACTGGGAGTTAAGGGGTAAGTGCTATGCAGAAAAGAAGGATTACATATCAGCTAAGACTAATTACAAACGGGCACTTGAATTAAACCCCACTAACTTTGATGCCCGCACAAAAAGCAGAGAGTTGGAAGGATTAGAGGCCGATGTTTTTAAAAACTTTCCTGAAATTGATGTTTACAAAGCATTTAATGAGGGTGGTAGTGCAACGGACTATCCCGACGATAATAGTGCAATATTGGTAAACTCGGTTCAGCGGATGGTATATGGCGACGGGGTTTCGGAAGAAAAGCACACATTGGTGGTGAAGGTATTTAACAAAGCCGGTATTGACAGATGGAAGGAATACAGAGTACCTTATTATTCAACACAAGAGGTTACGATTGAAAAAGTGGAAGTGCTAAAAGCAAACGGCACTAAACTTGAAGCTGAGAGAAACGGCGCTAATATCGTATTTACTAACCTTGAAGCAGGCGATGGGATACATATTACTTATAAAGTTGAGAACTACCAAACTGGTAAACTTGCCCCGCATTTTACAGATAAACACTACTTTGATTTGTTTTATCCTGTTAAATACTCATCGTACTCGTTGTTGATTGATTCAACGGTTAAGTTCCAATACAAGTTTTCAAACAAAGGCTTCCAGCCTGTTAAAAACTATGTTAAACCCTTAGCAGATACTATCGTTAAGTCTAAAGAATTATTTGTGGATGAAAATGCTGAGCCAACCAAAACGGTTATGGACGGATACACCATGTACCAATGGGAGCGGAGAGACATACCCGCCATTAAAAGTGAATCGTATATGACTGATTTGGTGGATTATGGCGAGGTGTTGTTTATCTCATCATTCCCTGATTGGAAGTTCATATCAAACTGGTACTCTGATTTGGCTAAAACAAAAGCAAAATCTGACTTTGAGGTGAAGGAAACTGCGCAAGAGTTGTTTAAAGGTAAAGAAAATTTAAGCAAATTGGAGAAAGCTAAGCTAATTCATGAGTACATCGTTAAGAATATTCGTTATAGCTCTGTATCGTTTCGCCAAAGCGGTCTAATCCCTCAAAAGGCATCTAAAGTTATTAATACTCGTGTGGGCGATTGTAAAGACGTATCCACCTTGTTTGTTGCACTTTGTCGTGAAGTTGGCATTGATAGTGTTCGTTTGGTGTTGATTAATACTCGTGATAATGGCCAAAAAGACCTGTTGTTGCCTTCCATCGATTTCAATCACTGTATCGGTAATGTTACGATTGATGGTAAGGAATATTTTGTTGAGTTGACTTCTGAAAAAAATGGTTTTACATCACACCCCACCATCCTTAAAAACTCGTATGCGTTAAAAGTGTATGATGAATTGGAAGGTACTAGCCAAGAACCCTCTTATTTAGCCCCGGCTACAGCAATGCCTGACAATATTATTCGTGTTACTGATGCACAGTTTAGTGGTAAAGAGATGACGATAAACACAAAAACCACTAAATACGGCGATTGGGCCAGTGATGTGCGTCATCAATATGCCGACATACCGGAAACCGAGCGTCGTAAAAAGTTGTTGCAGAACCTAACCGGAGATAACTCAAGTATTAAGTTGAATACCTTTAAATTTAATAATTTAGATGCCATTAGTGATTCTATTGTATATGATTACAACTACACTATAGGTAATACTGTTACCCAAATAACAGGGTTAAACATCTTTAACCTGCCATGGTCAACCAAGTTTACATCAATATCATTCCTGTCTAACGAGGAGCGAAAATATCCTGTTAAAGTTTGGGGTTACTTGCAATACAATGTTTCAGAAGAGGTGATTACCTTAACTCTTCCCGAAGGGAAAAAACTGGCAGAATTGCCCCAAAACGTTCACTTAAAATGTAATGCTGCTGATTATACAGTTACATATAAAGCAATAGGCAACAAAATTGAGGCGAAACGCACAGTACGTATTTTGGCTGATATTGTTCCAGTGGCTGAATACAATGAATTTAAAAAGTTTTTTGAAAAGGTGGTAGAAGAAGATACCCGCCAGTTAGCATTTAAATAAGAATAATGTCTTTTAAATACAAAAAGCCCGCCTTGCAACGCAAGGCGGGCTTTTTGTATAAGAAAGCTGCTCAATTACTTCAAAATCTCGGTAGCAAGGGCGTTTAATATATCAAATGCTCTTTTTGATGAAGGAGCTTGGCAGTAAGTGCGCAATACAGGTTCGGTACCGCTGGCACGTATCATTGTCCATTCACCATTGCCTAAGTGAAATTTCCAACCGTCAATGTCTTCAACGCTCTCAATGGCAATAGCACCAAAGGCTTTGTAGTTACCTTCTTTGCAGTTGGTAAGCACTTTTTGCTTTTGCTCTTCGCTAATGTGGTGGTCGATACGTTCCATAGCAAATGGACCTACAATGGCGTACACTTCTTCAATCAACTCATCAAGGCTTTTGCCGGTTTTTGCCATATACTCAAGCAAGGTAAAGCCCATCCATAGGCCGTCGCGCTCAGGTATGTGGCCTTTAATGGCTATACCTCCGCTTTCTTCTCCACCCACCAATACATCGTCTTCAACCATGTATTCGCAAATGTATTTAAAGCCTATTTTGGTTATAATAGCTTCTAATCCAAGATTTTTGCAAAGGTCTTTAATCTTATCAGTGCAACTGAAACTAACAGCTACTTTGCCGCCCAAGTTTTTGTGTTTTACCAAATAGTTAATGAGCAACAGGATGATATGGTGCGAATCGATAAACTTACCTTTGGCGTTATACAAACCAATGCGGTCGGCATCACCATCGGTAGCAAGACCAAAATCAATATCGCCCGCTGCTTTAATGGTTTCGCTTAGTTCAGTAAGGTTTTTATCAATCGGTTCAGGGGCTTGGCCGTCAAAACCGGGATTGTTATCGCAATGTAGGAAAGTAGCATCCGGAAACAAGCGACGCATTACGTTTTGGCCAGCACCGTACATTGCATCGTAAGCAATCTCAATACCTGAGTTGCGTATCAAATCCAAATCAAAGTTCTTCTCAACGTGGGCAATGTATTCAGCCTCCAAGTCCACATACTCTATTAAACCTTTGGCTACATAATGTGCAACGGTTTCAGTAGGTACAGGCATTGCATCGGGTATCAGGCTTTCTACCTCATCAATCATGGCAGGAGTAGCGGGGCCGCCGTAACCTGCTTTTATCTTATATCCGTTGTAGCTGGGCGGGTTGTGGCTGGCTGTGATGATAATACCAGCCGATGCTTTGCGGCTGTTAGTACCCAACGATATCATCGGGGTGCTCACAAACTCTTTAGCTAAATATACTTTTATGCCTTTTTGTGCAAGTATTACAGCGGTGGCCTCAGCAAACATTTCGCCTGCAAAACGGCAATCGTGACCTACAACTGCACTGGCGCCGGGATAATTTTTGGTAAGCCAAAGGGCGGTAGCTTCAGCTACACGGGCTACATTATCAAGGGTGTATTCTTTGGCAATAATGGCGCGCCAGCCGTCGGTTCCAAACTTAATTTTTTCGTTCATCGTATTAGTCGTATTTAACGTATTCGGTTATCTGTGTCCAGAAGTAATTTTCCAACGCCCTAATATACTTGCCCGATTGCGCGGGGGGTATATCCTGCGTGTTAATTTTTTTCAACAAGTAATCAAAACTCTTAGTAGCGAGTATGGTTTTAAGGTCTTGAAAATCAACTTTCAATCGGTAATCAGTAAAGCGCTGTATGGGTATTGGCGGCAATGCAAAAGCATTAAAATAAAGTACCACGTGCAATGAGCTGCTTTGTGTTGTTGCTCCTGTTTTTTCCCAAAGCTCGGTAACCTCGATATTGCTTACTGAAAAATTGAAATCGTGGTTCAGGTGATTAAAAATGCGAGTACCGCCGTTGTTAAAGAAAAACTCGGGGTTATCGTTTAAAAAACTGTTGATAGTTTTGTAGAAATACTCGCTGCGGTTTGATTTTACAATCTCATACACCACCAGTTTTTGAGCAGGTAGCGCTGTTTTGCCAACTATCTTCTTCTTTTTGTTAAACGCCTTATCCTTTATCTGTAAGGCTTTTAGCAAATTATCTTTAAAAGTATTGGTGCCAAACTGCACCACATTAAAATGATAGTTGCGGCTGTACAAGGCGGTGTAAAAAGAGGTGTTGTTACCACCGTTGGCATTAGAGGCAATAATGCTGTCTTTTAGCAAAGTTGTCATTTCCTCCATATCTACAAAGCCGTATGAAACAGGCTCGCCCTTTTCGTTTTTGTTGATGAATGAAAAGCCGATAATCTCAAACTTGGTACGTTTGCGGTTACTGCTCCATATCTCATACAAAAACAAATCGTTGGCATTGGTAAACTGCGTATTGCTATTTTTTTCAATGCTTTGCAGGGCATCAAAACTGATGTTGATGTTTTTTGCGGGAGAATCCCAAAGGGTTACCTGCTTTTTTTGAAGCAGCCCATAAACAAGTTGGGGCACAGAGGTAACCAAATTAAACCCAAAGGTGTCTTTTTGGTCGGTTTTACCCAAATGGGTAAGTACGGGCATATCTCTGTAAGCAAAGCAACATTGCCATGCTACAATAAAAAATACAAGTATGCCCGTTCTTTTATGCAATAGTGGTTTATTTAAACGCTTGTATGCCGGTAATTTCGTTACCTAATATAAGCAAATGTATATCGTGTGTACCCTCGTAGGTAATTACCGACTCGAGGTTAGCCATGTGGCGCATAATAGGATATTCACCGGTAATACCCATACCGCCAAGCATTTGGCGGGCTTCGCGGGCAATGTGCAAAGCCATATCTACGTTGTTGCGTTTAGCAAGCGATATTTGGGCAGCAGTAGCTTTACCTTCATTCATCAAATTACCCAAACGCCAGCATAGTAATTGGGCTTTGGTAATTTCGGTAAGCATTTCTGCCAGTTTCTTTTGTTGCAATTGGAAACCACCGATAGGTTTGCCAAACTGCACGCGCTCTTTTGAATAACGAACGGCAGTATCATAGCAATCCATAGCAGCACCTACCGCACCCCAGCTAATACCGTAGCGGGCACTGTTTAGGCAGGTTAGCGGGCCGCGCAAACCTTCTACCTCGGGGAATAAATTTTCTTTGGGTACTTTAACGTTATCAAACACTAACTCACCGGTGGCACTTGCGCGCAACGACCACTTGTTATGTGTTTCAGGCGTTGTAAAGCCTTCCATACCGCGCTCTACAATGATACCGCGTATTTTTCCGGCTTCGTTTTTAGCCCAAACTACAGCTACATCAGCAAATGGGGCATTGCTAATCCACATTTTGGCACCGTTTAGCAAGTAATGGTCGCCCATATCTTTAATATTGGTTTCCATACCGCCGGGGTTACTACCGTGGTTAGGCTCAGTAAGGCCAAAGCAGCCCATCATTTCGCCGGTGGCAAGTTTAGGAAGGTATTTACGACGGTGCTCTTCAGTACCGAATTTATAAATGGGGTACATTACCAATGAACCCTGTACTGATGCAGTACTGCGCATACCGCTATCGCCACGTTCAATTTCTTGCATCAACAAACCGTATGCGATATAATCCAAACCACCACAACCGTATTCGGCAGGCAGTTGCGGACCAAATGCACCAATTTCTCCCATACCTTTTACAATGTGGTTGGGGAAAATATTGCGTTGGGCACAATCTTCAATAATGGGGCTTATTTCGCGCTTCACCCAATCACGGGCAGTGTTTCGTATTAGTTTATGCTCTTCGGTAAGCAACTCATCAATTTCATAAAAATCAGGTGCAGTGAAAAGGTCTTGCTTATTGCTTCGTTGAATCTCGGGGTGTTCGCTAAAATTTGGCATCTCTTTACATTGAGTTTGGTGCAAAAGTAATAAAAAACAGAGGCTTTTGTTTGTAGTATGCTCATAGGTTTAACATCCTAACAGGGTATCTTCAAACAAATTGCTTTTATTTGCGTTGATTTTATAAAATTGGGATAAAGTTTTAGGAAACACTTAATATGATAGTTGCACCAATCCCTGAGAATGAGGCAGAACGCTTGAACGAACTTAAAAATCTTCAGATACTCGATTCTCCCGAAGAGCAAGATTATGATGATGTGGTGAAACTGGCGTCGGCCATTTGCAATACCCCAATGTCGCTGGTATCGTTAGTTGATTCGCAACGACAATGGTTTAAAGCAAGGATTGGTATTGACGACCCTGAAACCAACCGAGATGTTGCATTTTGTGCCCATGCCATATTGAACGATGAATTGATGGTGGTACCTAATGCCATCGAAGATGAACGTTTTTTTGATAATCCCTATGTGATTAATAATCCCAATGTGAGGTTTTATGCAGGGATGCCGCTGGTAACCAGAAGCGGCTATAAGATAGGTACGCTGTGCGTACTTGACTCACAACCCCGTGAACTTACCGATGAGCAAAAATTTGCGCTGAGAACACTAGGAAAACAAGTGATTAATATGCTTGAACTACGGTTGAAAAACCAACGTTTAAGCAAACTAAACAGTTTGCAAAACAAGTTTTTGGCCATTATTAGTCACGATGTACGAAATCCGTTAGTATCCGTTAAATCAATGATTGATATGATGGATAGTGAAATGATTAGTGAAGAGGACTTTAAATTGTTATCAGGCCAGTTGGGAGAACATGTTTCGCATACGGTTGATTTACTAAACAATTTGATTGATTGGGGAATATCTCAAACCAAAGGGGATAAGCTGGATTTGACAATGGTAGGGGTGAGTGAAATTGTTGACAGCGAATACTCACGCATATCTCCCGTAGCTTTTGAAAAAAAGCTTGAGCTTATTAATACGGTAGATAGAGAAGGTATAGTGCTGGCAGATGCAAATATGCTGAAGTTTATTATCCGTAATTTAATAACCAATGCAGTTAAATTTACTGCACAGGGTAGCGTTAATGTGGCCTTAGAAGATACCGAGCACGGATGGGAGCTAAGTGTGAAGGATACCGGGGTGGGTATGAGTGAAGACCGGCAAAAGAAATTATTTAATTGGGAAAACCGTTTTACCACCAATGGAACCAATAATGAAGCAGGCTCAGGACTTGGCTTATTGATGTGTAAAGAATTTGCTGAAAAGCATTTGGGAGGCATCGACATTCATAGTACTGAAGGTGTAGGGACTACTTTTAAAGTGGCAGTGAACACAAGATTTATGCTGGTGTAACACAAGCAGCAATTCATCTTTTTTCTTTACTATTGTTCAACTTGCTGAAAAAGAGGCATTGTAAAGAATGAAGAAACTATTTTTCATTATCATTTTTATTGGAGCGTGTGTTATTACCAACGCTCAGTCGGATAACGTTATCGGGTTTAGGCGTAAAAGCGGCGGATTGCCGTATAATCCCTTATTAAAACCCTTTTATCACGGGGTTGCATCCGGCGACCCTTTGCCCGACGGGGTAATTATTTGGACAAGAGTAACCCCCGATGCACCCAATGAAACCATCACCGTAGAGTGGCAAATGGCAACCGATACAGGCATTGCTGCTGTGGTGAAATCGGGTACCATTACAACAGATTCAACCAAAGATTTTACCGTAAAAGTGGATGTGAGCGGATTATCACCCGCCACTACCTACTATTATGTGTTTAAGGCAAAAGGCATCTATTCAACCATTGGCCGTGCCCGCACTGCACCTATGGGCAATGCAAGCCACTTGCGTTTTGGGGTGGTATCGTGCAATAATTACGAAGCAGGTTTTTTTAACTCGTTTAATAGCTTAAGTGTACGCAACGACATAGATGCTGTTATTCATTTAGGAGATTATATTTATGAGTATGCTGCCAAGCAATACGGTGACAGTACCACAAGCCGTTTTGTACAACCTGAAAACGAGGCGGTAACAGAGGCGGATTATCGCACTCGCTACTCGATGTACCGTTTGGATGCTGACTTGCAACGCGCCCACCAGCAACATACCTTTATCAGTATTTGGGACGACCATGAGAGTGCCAACGACTCATACAAAGATGGGGCGCAGAACCATCAAACAGGGGAGGGAGACTGGCAAACCCGCAGGGCTATCAGCCGTAAGGTGTATTTTGAGTGGATGCCCATACGCAACGATGTTGACAATAAGGTATACCGAACTATTAAGTACGGCGATATGGCCGATTTGATTTTGCTGGATGCCCGTTTAGAAGGTCGCACTAAACCCCCTGCAAATTTTGACGACCCCGATATACCCCAACGTGCTATGTTAGGCACTGCCCAATACCAGTGGTTTATTAATGAACTGAAAACCTCATCGGCTAAGTGGAAAGTGGTGGGCAACCAAGTATTGTTTTCTGATTTAAATGTGGGCTTTTCAGCACGCAATTCACAAGGGTTTCCATCACCAAGCGATATAAACGCCATCCGCGAGGTTGAGAGGGTTTTTATTAATACATGGGAAAGTTACCCCACAGAGCGGGATGCAATTATTGATACGATTGAACAAGGCGGGATAAAAAACGTGGTGATTTTAACAGGCGATTCGCACATGAGTTGGGCGTTTGATGTTACCAAGCAGCCTGCTATTTATCCTAATCCGCAGGCAAATAATTATGCAAGCCCTTCGCCTACCTATATTGCAAGCACAGGGCAAGGCTCGGTAGCAGTAGAGTTTTGTGTGCCGTCCATTTCATCGGCCAATATGGATGAACGTGTTGGGGTACCTGTAGCCGCCCAATTTGAGCAGTGGGTGAGTAATCCCATCTCTTTTTTAAACAACAGTCACTACAACCCTCATTTGAAATACGCCGATGTTGACCGCCACGGCTATTTTATTTTAGACCTGAAAGACGATACTGCGCAAGCCGGCTATTATTATGCTGATAAGATTAACACGCCTACTACAGTAGAAAATTTTGGTAAAACGGCCCTTACTGTTACCAACACGGGCAGGGTGCAAGTATCGGCCAATGCGCCATTACCCAAAACAAAACAAGAAATACCTGCTCCGGCCAAGCTGCCGTTGCCCGTTGCTGTGCAAGGGGTTGAAAATGCAGTGGTGTTTTATGCCTATCCCAATCCTGCAAGCAATACATTCACGCTACAATACGGCGTAATTAAAAACGGAGTGGTAAAAATTACTGTATATACTGTTGATGGGAAGGCCGTTTCGCATTGGCAGCAACAACAAGGGGCAGGGTTGTATAATTTCACGTTATCTGTTACAGGTTTAGCGGAAGGACTTTATACGTATGTTATTGAAAGTGATGGGGAAGTAGCAACGGGTAAGTTTTTGGTACGATGATACTTGTACTGTGATGCAAAAAATAAACCCACTACTATCTCCCGACGCAGTGGGTGTCCTATTAATAATCCCTGAAAAAACTAAATGGCTTAAACATTACTTTTTCTATCATTAACCTTTTTCCTTAGGTTTAAAAAGTAGCCAACTCAATCATACGCATACCATTACATACTGTGCTAATGCCACCAGTACTGCAACGAGTTATTAAATGAGTTGTAATTATATTCTCAATGAGCGTCCCTTCTTATCCATCGCAATTTCTTTCTGCACCTGTTGTTAGCATCAATCAACAGTACAAAGTTTGGGCTTAATAGCTTGTTGGTGTATGAGATGCGTCAGCAACAAATATGATTTTTGTCACCTGCCGAAAATAAATAGTAATGAAGTACGGAGAGAATTAATCGAGGTTTAGCTTATCGGCCACCAAATAATTGTTGCGGTCGTGGCTGCTGCGGCTAATCATTTCGCCCAAAAAGCCTGCTAAAAATAACTGCACACCTGCAATAAGGGCAGTAAGTGCTAAATAAAACCAAGGATTGTCAACCGCATCGCGAACAGGATCGTGCGTAATCCATGAGTGGTAGGCCTTGTTGGCCAGTAAATAAATGGTAATGGCAAAACCAATAAAGAAGGAAACAATGCCTATGCTGCCAAAAAAGTGCATGGGACGTTTGCTGAATTTTGCCATGTAGGTGATTGACAGCAAATCGAGGAAGCCGTTTACAAAACGATTCAGCCCGAATTTTGACGTGCCGTATTTGCGGGCACGGTGCTGCACTACTTGTTCACCAATTTTTTTAAACCCTGCGTTTTTGGCAATTACAGGAATATAGCGGTGCATTTCGCCGTACACTTCGATGGCTTTTACTACCTCGTTGCGGTACGATTTAAGGCCGCAGTTAAAGTCATTCAATTGTATACCGCTCATGCTGCGGGTAGCTGCATTAAACAGCTTGGTGGGAAGTGTTTTGGTAATAGGGTCGTAGCGTTTCTTCTTCCAACCTGAGATGAGGTCGAAGCCTTCGTCTTTTATGCGGCGATATAAATCGGGTATTTCATCGGGACTGTCTTGCAAATCTGCATCCATGGTAATTATCACATCGCCTTGCGCATTGTGGAAGCCCACATTTAGCGCAGCAGATTTACCGTAGTTTCTGCGAAACTTAATCCCTTTTATAGATGGGTTTGCTTGTGCAAGCCGCTCAATCACTTTCCAGCTGCTATCGGTGCTACCATCGTCAATAAACAAAACCTCGTAGCTGTACTTGTGTTCGTTCATCACACGAGCAATCCATTCCGAAAGTTCGGGCAACGATTCTTCTTCGTTTAGTAAAGGGATAACAACCGAAATGTCCATCGTGATTTTTAAAACAGCCGCAAAATAATGCAAAATACCTTTGCCTGCTTCACTATAAGATGAAATGCTGAAAGGTAAGGTTGTTTTTACAGACAATTACACCTTAAAAATATGCGTTAGCGTGTTGCATTAAGCAAAACTCCCTCCGTATTGTGTTTACAAATACGAAGGGAGTAAATATTGTATTGAGAGTGAAAATTGTTTTATTCTTCTTGCTGTTGAATAGAAACAGGCTGTATGGGAGGATTGCGTTTCACAATTTGTGCGATGATAAGAGCAATCAAAACATTTACCCCAAAGCGAAAGAAAAATCCAACCACCATCAAAGTCATACCGGGTTTAAACATATCAAACCATTTCATAGATTGTTCAATCTGTTCATCGGTCATTCCTTTTTCTTCCATTTTGCTGTAAGTTTCTTCGCGAACTTCAGTCATTTTGAGGTCTATCTTTTCTTTGTTTATCACAAACACAGTGGTATCTACCACAAAGCTAAGGATACCGTGTACCAAAACTGCTGCAAACAATACACGGAAGGCTTGTTTAGATGTGATATAGCCGCTAAAGCTGCGGGCTTTTACAGCCACAAAAGATAGTAAGCCAATAAATACGGCCAAACCAAGCCACCAGGTGATACTTGATTTTCCTCCGGTATCAAGGGCAGCTTCAGGGCTGATAAACCAAGGAGTAATGCGGATTAATGAAACAACGAGGCCTAAAATAATCCCCCATTTTATGCCGTGTTCGGTTAGTTTTTTATTGTCCATAGTGTTAAGTTTATGACGCTGCGAAGTAAGCATGGGTATGATTACCCAAAGTCATATTTTCCACCAAGGTAGTAAAATCTTCTGCAAAAAAAACTTACCGTCTGTAAATGGGTTGCGGCACCACTGATACTGTATCTCCGCCACCGGGTTGCGGAGTAGGTGGGGTTGGGGGTGGTGGCGATGCCGGAGTAGGCTTTTTTCTGAAGGTGGTTTGGAAGTTGCGTTTAAGCTCGCCAAAGTTTTCAAACTCTGAGCGGATAAAGAAACCGCCGCCGAAGCTCAAAATGTTTTGGTTATAAATAGGGTTGTTGCTGTTGCGGCCAAATACACGGGCTTGTATGTTACCATCAGGCTTAATTTTATAGTTTACGCTGATGTTTCCTTGTGAGGTATTATCCGCCGAAAAATCAAAACGCAGGCGATCATCCAGCCAACGACGGCTGGCCGATACGATAAACTCAGTACGGGCTTGTGCGCCGCCTTGTCCCACACGGATACCAATGTCCCATTTAGGGTCATATTTTGATAGCCAATTGGTTATCTGGCTGCTAAGCAGGTTACCTACTGTGTTATAGGCTGCATCTAAACCGGGGTTGGCTGCCGTAGCACCTGAGGCCACATAGCCGTTATCAGTAGGGGTGGCTAAAGTACCTACGGATAAAAGGCTAAATACCTGCCTCGACATTTCTTCTTGGTCGCGCTCAATGCGGCGTATAGAGTTTAGCAATACATTAGTGTTGGCATTATTCCCCCTCAACCCTGTTAAATCCGGTATTTCAATACCAAAACGAATATCGGGTTTCATCAGTTGTCCCCTCAAGTCCATTACTGCATTTACCTCTACCGGAGTTTTGTAGTTGGGCAACTCCGCATCAGGTACTAAGCCCAGCACAAGGGGCTGCACCGTGGTTTGTTTTGGGTAAATAGCGCGTAAGTTAATATTGGCATTTAGCGGGTCGCCCGTCCATGTAATAGTGCCCCCTTTGCTAAGTACAAAAGGTCGGTTTATAAAATCGAGGGCGGTAAATAAGTACCCACCCTTCTCAATCACAAACGTACCGTACATTCTAAAATCGCCCAGCGTATTAATTTCCATGCGCAGGTTGGCATTCCCTGTACCTTGTATCACATCTCCCAGTTGTGAGTCGAAAATAATTTTTATATCCGCATCAGGGGTTACTGTTAAATCAAGGTTTAACCTTATGCCTTCAAGGTTCACGGGTACAGGTTCAGGTGCGGGGTTATTGTTATCAATAAAGGTTATAAAATCATAATTGCCTACAGTGGTTTCATCGGCCAGTTTAAGGTTAAACGTAGTGCCCTTTTCCGATTTTCCTTTCACATCCATGTACAAATCATCAAAAGGACCGGTGAGCTTATAACTCCCCGTCATATATGCAGTACCAAAGTATAAATCGTTATCGTTGGTGGTGGTGTTAAGTGCCAAAAAGCGGCGCATATCGTTCACCTCAAGGTGTATTCTGAAATCAGAAAAGGCATCGTGGTTAATGTAACCCCAAGCGTAGGCTGGTGTTCCCCTCTCATCCCTTAACGTGGTGTTGCTGATACTGAATTTATTTTGGCTGATGTGCACAATTGCCGTATCGATAAAATACTTTGTGCCCAAGTAGTCTATTTTGAACGAGGCACGACCAAGGGCAGCTTCGCCGCTTAGTTCAGGATTATCGAACGTCCCTCTTAAATTAAGCATGGTGGTAAATGTGCCATCAAACTCCGATGCTATTCCTTCTAAAAAGGGGGCAAAAAACCGGGTGGTTGCGTTGTTGAGGCTAAACGTTAGGTTTAGGTTGCGACGTGCTTGTTTATCAAAGCTTACAAAGCCGTTTATTTTAGAACCTTGCAGCCTGCCGTTTTCAAAACCGCCACGCACGGTAATTATTTTGAATAGGTTGTTGATGGAAGAACTTAGTCGCAAATCGCCCAATGTATCTTTGCCAAACGAAAGGCTGTCAGCACTTAAGTTACTGGTAAACATGGGCACATCAAACAGGTTAAACAGTACGATGTGTCCGTTTAAAACGCCGCCCACTTCTTGCCCCTTGGGTGGGCGGGTAAAGTAGTTCACATTTCCTACCCCAAAACGGTTAAAATCAATCCGCAACGTGTCGGAAGGGTTTTCTCCCACGGCACCGTTCAGCATCAGCCACTCGTTGTTGCTGGATAATTTAAAACCTTCAATCATCAGCCGTTTTTCCTTTGGCTGATAGGCCAAATAAGCATCGTTACTTATATCCCAAGGGCGTATTTTACTAGTGATTTTTGATTGAGAGAACACCAAACGGTACAAGGTATCACTAAACATTAGTTTGCCTTTTAGTGAGGCACTAAGCCGGGTAATGGTTTGCGGGGCTTGTATATCAAACAAAACATCGCTGTTATCAAAGGTGAGTAAGGCTGAGGCATTTTGTACGTACAAACTATCATTTTGGTAATAGCTGCCGCACTTTAGCTCTAACAGCTTCTTGCCTTCAACGGCAGGTTGGGTATGTATGCCGACGTTGCGAAGATTTACCTCGCCAATACGTACTTGCTGCACATTAATGTTCAGTTGCACATCGTTTGCAGCGGTGTTGATACTACCCGATGCTTCAAAAGGTTCGATGCTTACATCGTCCCATAGAAAACGGGCTAAAGGCCCCGGGTTTTTAAAACGGGTTTTGAAACTGAAATTTTCGTTGACCTGTATGTTGCTATCCTCTTTGATAATGTGGGGCAAAAGCGTAGAAGCATAATGGTACACCGCCCCGCTAAGTTGGCTAAGGTTGTATTGGCCTGCAATTTCAGCATCAACAATGCTGCTGTTTAGTTTCAGTTTACGTAGGTTTTGGCTGTATTCAGCCAGTAGCGATGCGGTATCAAGTTTTAGCAAACGGGCATTGCGCATTATTGAAACGTTTGCAACACTAACCACCCCGTCTAAGTTATCAATTCTATCGCCTGAAAAATCAAGATATACCTTGCCCATTACCAGCGATTGCACGGAGTCGAGCCCTAATTTTTGCAAATTGGCTTTGCGAATGGTGGATATAAAATTCATTTTGGGCAGCTCATTGCTAAAATCAACCCCGCCGTTAAAATCCAAGTCAAGGTTTTCATCGCGTATGCGGGCATACCCTTCAAAAAATTTATCAGTATAACTGCCGTCTAACTCAATATTGGTATAGTTGTACCGTTGCACTTCAATAGCACTCACGTTTCCTTTTACTTCAACGGCAATAGTTTCTAAAGATAGTCCGTTGCCCTCAACGTTGGCCTCAAAAGATATTTTGCCAATGGTGGCACTTTCGTTGATTAACTTACCCAAATCAAACTTTTCGCTTTTCAAAAAGCCTGAATAGGTAGCGGTGGATATTCCTTCGGTAAAATCGAGTTTTATATCCGAGGTTAAACCGCCTAAACCAGTGTTAAACTTACCATACGCTACAAATGATTTAGCAAATCCCGTGAATTTTCCTGTAAAATCAACCTTACCCAATGCAGTAATGCTTGGAGGCAGGCTGTCAATTCCAAAAAGCTGTTTGATATCGTCAGCGTTGGTTTGTGATTTATCCAGCTTCATATCAATGTACGAAGCATAAAAATCGGGCAATCCCTTAATATTAAACTCACCTGCAAGTAAACTTTCTTTACCCGCTTCAAGTTTTATCGAACGACCTTTAAGGTTATCAATCGTACCTCGCACCAGTCCGTTTATTTTTGCTACCTGTTTCAGGTTATCCATGTTAGGCCCCCAATAGGCAATATCCTCCATGCTAACGGTGCTGTTTTTCACGCGGGCATTAAACACAACGTTCGGAATAAACTCACCCAGTTCGTCCCAATTGTTGTAATTCATTCTCAATTCATCGCCCAAGCTGCTTTTTTCAGTTTCAACCAGCATGTTGTAAAACTCAAGCCCACGGGAATGGATACGAATATCGGCGGCCATTTTTTTGGCGTAAAACCCATTTTTTTCTCGGGCACTAAGATTTCCAGTGGTAAATGCTAACGAGTCGTCAACAATAGAAAATTTCTCTAAAGTACCGTTTAGCTCATTAAACCTGAAATCGTCGGGGTGGAATTTTGCTTCCCAAGTGCTATCGTAGGTAGGGTTTTTAAAAGAGAAACTGGAGTTTATCACATCCAGTTGCTTTACTTTTAATATGAAAGGCCTTCCGGGTATTGTATCAGTGCTGTCTCTCGGAGGGTCAAAGTAATCAATCACAAACTCATAATTCCAGTCTGCCGTATCCGAGTATTGCCTGAAACAAACTTTCGCGCCCTCCACCTCAGCATAGTTTACATTGATGCGTTTCTGCACTTTATCAAACGTCCAGCTCAATCGGTCAAGGTCAACCGTAAATTCCTGCACAAAAAAAACAGTGTCTTGCTGGCGGTCTTCAACATAAATACTGTCGAGGTGTAAAAAGGTAAAGTTATCAATCCTAAAGCCTGCAATGCTTACCTTTGTATTTAATTCTGCCGAAAAGTATTGGGCAACCTTTTGTGTCGCCCAACTTTGAAAGGTTTTGCTGCGGATAACGGCACCTACCATGGTAGCGCCTGTAACGAACCACAATAAAAGCCAGAAGAGTATTTTGAATATTTTTACCCGCAAAATTTCTCAAAAGTAATAAAAGTGCCTCAAACCGAAGCTTACATATTGGCCATAGAATCGTCGTGCGACGAGACATCGGCAGCTATACTACACAACGGCAACATTCTTGCCAATATTATTGCGGGGCAAACCGTGCACGAGAAGTACGGCGGCGTTGTGCCCGAATTGGCCAGCCGTGCCCACCAACAAAACATTGTACCGGTGGTAGATGTTGCGTTGAAAGAGGCGGGTGTGAGTCGTGAACAACTTACTGCTGTTGCGTTTACACGCGGACCGGGTTTGCTGGGCAGTTTGCTGGTGGGCGTTACGTTTGCCAAAAGCCTTGCCTTAGCACTGGATATTCCTTTAATTGAGGTGAACCACATGGATGCGCACGTACTGGCGCATTTTATAGACAATCCTAAGCCGTCGTTTCCGTTTTTGTGCCTTACGGTATCGGGCGGACATACCCAAATTTTGAAAGTAAGCAGCCCGCTGGAGATGGAATTGCTGGGACAAACCCAAGACGATGCAGCGGGCGAAGCATTTGACAAAGCTGCTAAAATATTGGGCTTGCCCTACCCGGGAGGGCCACTGATTGATAAGTATGCTAAGAAAGGTAATCCGCTACGTTTTAAGTTTCCGGAAGGAAAGGTTGATGGGCTTGACTTTAGCTTTAGCGGGTTTAAAACGTCGGTACTATACTTTGTGCGCGATAATGTGGCGCTGAATCCTGATTTTGTACAAGAAAACCTTACAGATATATGCGCAAGCGTGCAGCATACCATCATCAGCACTTTGATGAAAAAATTAAGCAAAGCTGCTGAACAAACGGGAATTACTGAAATTGCCATTGCGGGCGGCGTGAGTGCAAACAGCGGTTTACGTACTGCACTTGAAAATACAGGCAAGGCCAAAGGCTGGACTACCTACATACCTAAGTTTGAGTATTGTACCGATAATGCGGCTATGATAGCCATTGCAGGCCATTTTAAATACCAAGAGGGTATTTTTTGCGGGCAGGATACTGTACCGTTCACAAGGCTTGAGGGGTAGGAGGAAGTTTTCAGCTTTCGGTTCCTGGTTTTCAGTTGTTTGTTGTAGGTAGGCATAGCTAGGGGTTTTAACCGGTAGCAGTAATTGCTTGAAACTATTGTATGAGTGAGCAGGATGTGAAATCCTGTTCTTTTGTAGATATTGAAACGGAGGGTTTTAAACCCTCCGTTTCAGACATTGCCATAGAGACAGGTTTTATACCTGTCTGTTTTTCCGTTTCGGACGTTGAAATAGCTACGGGTTCTATACCCGCCTGAATTAACACCTATCTAAATGGTAAAAGCTCAATGCAGCACTGTTTTGCCAATCCCGCCATCTTTTATAACTTTACGGCTTAAACCAACAATACCTATTATGCGTTTTAAACTACTTGGCTTTATAGCCTTTTTAGTAATGATTTCGGGCTTGCATGCCCAAGACCGTTTTGCACTGAATGCAGGTTTTCCCATCGATTCGTCCATCCGTACCGGTGTTTTACCCAACGGGATGAAATATTTTGTACGCCGTAATGTGAAGCCTGAAAACCGTATGGAACTTAGGTTGGCGGTGAATGTGGGTGCAACTATGGAAACCGAAAACCAACAAGGGCTTGCACACTTTGTGGAGCACATGTGTTTTAACGGGACTAAAAACTTTAAGAAAAGTGAGTTGGTGGATTATTTAGAGTCGATAGGAACAAAATTCGGCCCGCACTTAAATGCATACACCAGCTTTGATGAAACTGTATATATGCTGCAAGTGCCTACCGATAAAGAAGAGTATGTAACTAAAGGATTGCAGATATTAGAAGATTGGGCGCACAATGTGAGCTTTGAAAACGAAGAGATTGACAAAGAACGCGGCGTTGTTACCGAAGAATGGCGCTTAGGCTTGGGTGCACAAGAACGTATGCGCGAAAAATACTTTCCTGTGATTTTGAAAGACAGCCGTTATGCGGTTCGCCTGCCTATCGGTAAGCCAGAGATATTAAAGAATGCGCCATACGATACCCTTAAACGTTTTTACTACGATTGGTACCGTCCTGAATTAATGGCGGTAATGGCTGTAGGTGATTTTGACCCTGCCGAAATGGAGAAAAAAATCATTACACAGTTCTCTAAAATACCTGCCCGTACTAATGGACTGCCCGTACAAAAATGGGACATTCCTGATAACGACCAACCATTGGTTTCAGTAGTATCTGATAAAGAAAACACCTACACTCAGATACAAATGTTTTACAAACACCCCGATAAAGAGGTGAAAACCGTTGCTGATTACAGGCAACAACTAATAAATAATTTGTATGGCAGTATGCTGAATGCCCGCTTAGAAGAACTTACCCAAAAACCCAATCCACCTTTTATTTACGGGGCAGCGGGGTATGATGATTTTTTGAGACCGAAAGATGTGTACTATGCCATAGCAATTGTATCAGAAGACGGTGTGCAACGAGGTATTGAAACCTTGATACAAGAAAACAACCGTGTGCGTAAATTTGGTTTTACCGGAACTGAGTTGGAGCGTGCCAAACAAGAAATGCTTCGCGGTATTGAAAAGACATTTAGCGAGCGCGATAAAACCCCATCAGCATCTTATGTGGGCGAATACGTACGTCATTTCCTTGAAGGGGAAGTGATACCCGGTATCGCCTTTGAGTATGAATTATACAAACGGTATGTGCCCGGTATTACGTTGGCCGAAGTAAATGCATTGCCCGCACAATGGATTACCAATGGCAAGAACATGGTGGCTATGGTAATGTTACCCGAAAAAGACGGGGTGAAAGTGCCTACTAGCGATGAAGTATTAGCAATGATAAATAATGCACAGGCATTGGAGGTAACAGCTTTTGTAGATGATGTAACCGATATGCCTCTGATGGCGCAAAAGCCTGTTGCGGGTAAAGTAACTGCCCAAAAAGAAATTAAAGAAGTAGGGGCAACTGAGTTTACACTTAGCAACGGGGTTAAAGTATTGCTTAAAACTACCGACTTTAAAAACGACGAAATTCTGTTTACCTCATCAGGATGGGGCGGTGTGTCGTTGTTTGGCGATGAGGATAACCAATCGGCAGATTATGCCAGCTATGTAATTGCCCAAGGCGGAGTTGGAGAAATTAACAACATCCAGTTAGAAAAAATGCTAAAGGGTAAGATTGTAAGGGTATCGCCCACTATCGGTAATTACTCGCAAGGATTTAACGGAAGCTGTTCTCCTGCTGACTTGGAAACTGCTTTACAATTGATTTACCTGCGTGCTACCGCTCCCCGCAAAGACGCTGATATTTTTGCTGCTCTTATGGAGCAAATGAAGCCCTATGTATTGAACAGGGGTAACGACCCTGAAGAGGTTTTCAGCGATACGGTAAGCGTTACCATGGCAAACCACCATCCACGCGTAAAACCACTTACTATTACTGAACTTGGTAAAATAAATCTTGACAGGGCGTTTGATATTTACAAACAAACCTATTCAAACTTTAACGGTCACACGTTTGTGTTTGTGGGTAATGTTGATGTTGCGTCTTTTAAAGCCCTTGCCGAACAATATTTGGGTGCATTACCCTCGGCCGCTAAACCAAAAGAGTGGAAGGATATAGGCATTAAAGCACCAAAGGGTAAAATTTCTAAAGTGGTTAAAAAAGGCGTTGAACCCAAGAGCTATGTTGAGTTGCACAGCCACGGCAAGTTTGAGTGGACCATGCAAAACCGCCTTGAGTTTAATGCTTTGATGAGTGTATTGCGTATAAAACTGCGTGAAAACCTGCGCGAAGACAAAGGCGGAGTATACGGTGTCGGAGCCAACGGCTACCCATCTCGCATACCTCAACCTTCGTACAATATTACAGTACAGTTTGGTTGTGCCCCTGAAAACGTAGACACGTTGATAAACAATGTTCTGCTTGAGATTGAGAAATTAAAAGCAAACGGCCCTGAAGAAAAAGACCTTATTAAAGTAAAGGAAACACTACGCCGTGAACGTGAAACCAGCTTGAAGGAAAACAACTTTTGGCAAAGTGTTTTATCACAATACTCACAAAACAACGAGAAATGGACTGACTTTGCTCAATACGATAAACTGGTGGATGCTATTACAGCCGAAACCATCAAAAAGCTGGCAAACAATTACCTGACTATGGAAAACTATGCCCGTTTTGTGTTGATGCCTGAGAATTAATCTAACGAATAGATTTAAATAAAATCCCCTGTACACTGTGCAGGGGATTTTTTATTTATAGTGTTGGGTGAATAAAGCATAAAAAAAGCCCGTGACGATAAAACATCACGAGCATCTCAATTTATATAATTAAGCCACCAAGTTATTGGTCTATAGTAGTTTCAAAAAGGAGTGAGCTGATTTGACGGAGTCTGGAAATATGTACCTACAATCGAAGGTATAAAAATAATACGATACAATGCAAGTGCTTTTTAGTCAATGAAAAGGCCGCCATACTTCTGTATGGCGGCCTTTCTATTATGTAGCGATTGTAATTTTTTATTCAAGTTTCAAACCATATACCCCTTCGCTGCCATCGGGGTTGTATCCTTCAACCAATATGCCGCCTTTTTTGGTCTCTAAAAGACGCTTGGCTTCTATGGTAGTGTATACAGGTTTTTTATCAATGTGGGTGATAATAAAACCTTCGGGAACACGGGCGTTTTTAAACGGACCATTGCTCACTTTTTTCAATTTCACACCATTTTTGATACTGAACTTCTTTTTATCAGCAGCGTCAATGCCTTCCAATTCAACACCCTTCATGGCGGTAACGCTCTCTTTCTTGTCAGATTTTTTTACTATTTCAGTAGTTCCCTCACGGTTTTTAAGCACGGGGTTCAATACCATTTCTTTGTCTTTACGCTTCACGGTAACATTCAGTTTATCACCGGGGTGGTAACGGCTCACCTGCTCTTGCAATTCAGATGATGAGTTAACAGCTACATCATTAATCTTTATAATCACATCCCCGTCTTTAATACCGGCTTTTTCGGCAGCACTGCTCTCGTTCACACGATTCACATACACACCTTTAATATCCTTGATTCCTTTTTCTTGTGCAAGAGCAGCTGTTACATCGGCAATTTCAATACCCAAAAAGCCGCGTTGTACTTCGCCGTATTTTAAGATATCGTCCATTACCTTTTTCACAATATTCACGGGAACGGCAAAAGAATAACCCGCATACGAACCTGTACGGGTGGCAATGGCGGTGTTGATACCAATCAACTCACCGTCCATGTTTACCAAGGCACCGCCGCTGTTTCCGGGGTTTACAGCCGCATCGGTTTGTATAAAGTTCTCAATAGCGTATTGGTTATTGGCATCGCGCAACAGGTTGATGTTACGGCCTTTGGCACTCACAATACCTGCGGTAACAGTGCTGGTAAGGTTAAAAGGGTTGCCCACGGCCATTACCCATTCGCCTACTTTTACATTATCGCTGTTTCCAAAACGCAAGAACGACAAGTCAGTAGCTTCTATTTTTAAAAGGGCAAGGTCAGTACTTGGGTCGCGACCTACCAACTCAGCTTGAAAACTGCGTTTATCATTCAATACTACTTCAATAGTGTTGGCACCTTCAATTACGTGGTTGTTGGTGGCTATATATCCGTCAGGAGTCATAATTACACCTGACCCTGAACCGCCGCCCGGTTGCAATTCGGGCATTTCAAACCCCTCACCGAAAAATTGGTGAAAATCAAAGCCTTCACCACCGCTCACTGCTTCGGCTGTGGTTTTAATATGCACCACCGCAGGGGTAGCTACTGCTGAAGGTTGTGTAAAATCAAAAGCAGGAGTACCGTCAGGGTTTCTTAAGTTAGCAAAGGCTACTTTACCCTGCATTTCTTCAATACTTTTCGGGTTTTTCTTTTCTACGATTTTAAAAACGCCCAACGCCACGGCCCCGCCGAGGCAGGCTACTAAAAAGGTTCCTAAAATTTTCTTATAATTCATATTGTAAGCAATTTAATGTAATTAACGGTTTACCACCCTAAAACGGGTTTCAGAAGTAAAATAGTATCAATTCATATACCAAAGTGCCGCGCATACATAGTATTTTTGCAGCCGTTAGTCGATGGATAAAAAAACTTATCTTGCCATTTACTTTTTAACCCCCATACAGAATTAACCAATGTTTGGACGCAAAAAATTCAGCGACGAGGAAATAGTAGAAGAAATACGAGGAGGGAACCAGCAGGCGCTGGTGTATTTGTATCAGAATAATTTTAGTTCGGTGAGGAATTACATTTTAAAAAATAACGGCACGCTAGAAGACGTTGACGATATTTTACAAGATGCGGTGATTGCAGTCTGGCAAAATGTCAGTCAGCGCAGTTTTAACCTCACCTCTAAACTGAATACATATATATATGCCATAGCCAAAAATTTATGGCTGAAACAATTGAATAAGGATAAACGCCTTGACCCGCTTGAGGATTTTCATAGCAATACCCACCCGGCCGATGAGCCTAAAAACCATAAGATGGACTTGGATATTGTGGTAGAGTACCTTGAGAAACTGGGCGATACCTGCCGCGAGCTGTTGCAGTTGTTTTATTTTGACGGGTTGGATATGACCTCGATAGCTGAACGAATGGATTTTGCCAACGCAGATACTGCTAAATCAAAAAAGTACCAGTGTTTTAAAAAGCTGGAACAGTTGATTAAGCAAGATTTTACCAAAGGTGATTTTAACATTTAACTGATGTAACACATTTACCCTTTACCTGTGATGAATTTTGACGATAACATACAAGAGGTTTTTGACCGTTACCTTACGGGACAAATGGATGAGGCGGAAACTAAAGAGTTTTTGCAGCAACTTGACTCTGACCCAGCCTTTAGGGAGGCATACGAATGGCACCGGAATATGGTGGCCGGCATACGTGAGGCACGACGTGAGGAACTAAAGGATTATATTAAGAAGAATGCCAACATTAAATATATAGGCAATATTTGGGGGCGCAGTTGGGTAATGACTTCGGCGGCTATTTTGGTGATTATGTTTGCATCGTACGTGGCGGTTGAATACTTTATGAACTCAAGTAATAATGAACCTACTGCCGAGCAGAAATCTAATGATAGCAACAAAACGGATTCAAAGGGTGTTAATGAAGGTGGAATAGCCGTTGAGAACGAGGATAAAGGTAAGACCCAAGAATCGCCTGCGTATGTTGAAAATTCTACTCCCCAACAAACCAATGGGGATGATGTAACCCCTGAAATTAAAAAAGAGGTGGATTTGTATGCGCTCACTAAAAACAAACAAGAAAATATAACCCGTATTGCCAGCGGTAAAAGCTCAGGCAAACTGTTGGTATATTATAAATCTGCCGATGCTCTTAAATATCAATACGAGCCGAATAAGCTGACTTTGTATAAAGTGTCGTTTGAAGATAAAGTGATGGTGTATGAGATAGAAAAGGCATCATATTTGGTATGGAATAAGGGGTATTACTCGTTGAAAAAGGACGGTAAGCCCAACGATTTAACCAAAGTTACAGATGCAGAGGCGTTGAAAGGATTGCCTCCGATTAAATAAAGAACGGATTAGTAGTGGAGATAGAATTTTTTAAATACCAAGGCACAGGGAATGATTTTATAATGGTTGACAATCGCAACCTTCCCTTACCCCAAAAGAATACTGAATTGTACCGCAGGCTTTGCGACCGTCGTTTTGGCATTGGCGGCGATGGCTTTATAATGGTACAAAACAAAGATGGGTATGATTTTGAGATGGTTTACTTTAACAGCGACGGCAATGAAAGCAGTATGTGCGGCAATGGCGGACGCTGTATTACCATGTTTGCCAAGCAATTGGGAATTATAAATAAGAAAGCCCACTTTTTAGCAGTGGACGGGCCGCACGATGCCGAAATTTTTGACGATGGCCGTGTGAGCTTGTACATGAAAAATGTGGACGAGATTGAAAGAATTGGCAATGATTTGTTCCTCAATACAGGCTCTCCGCATTATGTGAGGTTTATTGAGGGGGATATTGATGCTTTTGATTTGATTACCGAAGCGCATAAAGTGCGTTATAACGAACGCTTTGCTGCACAAGGCACTAACGTTAATATAGTGAAGCCCGAAGGTAGCGTGCTAAAAGTACGTACCTATGAACGCGGTGTAGAGGGTGAAACTTTCTCATGCGGTACTGGGGTTACAGCGGTTGCGCTGGCTGCTGCAGCAAACACACCCAACGGCAAGGATATTGTGCAACCCATCAGCACACCGGGTGGCAACTTACAAATTGTGTTTGACAAAATAGGCCCTAACAAGTTTGAGAATATCCGTTTGGAGGGTCCTGCTGAATTTGTATTTGGCGGTCGGGTAAGCGTTTAACTGTTATCATTTACCATTTATCATTTAACATTTTTCATTTAGCCACTACTGTTTTGGTTACTGTCTTCTATTCTCATTGGAATAATAGCATCACATTGTTTTGAGTTTCCAACTACTGTTTATTAAAACAGTTCTTTGGTTTCCTGATAATGTCTTTTGCTTTAATCGTTGCAAACCATTGTGCAAGTAGTAACTAAAATAACACAATAACTGCGTAACAGAATAACACCGTAACATGGGTTTACTGACGCTTTAAGGTTAAACAAAAAACGCCTGCCTTTTGGGCAAGCGTTTAAATATTCTGCTAAAACAGTAATTAGCTGTTTAGTTTAGCATGGTCGGCCAAAAATTTCTTCAAGCCGATATCAGTCAAAGGATGGTTCAACAACGCCATAATGCTGTCAAGCGGGCTGGTGATAACGTGCGCACCTAATTCGGCACATTTCACAATGTGTACAGGGTTACGGATTGATGCCGCCAAAATTTGGGTAGCATATCCTTGCACGGCATACATGCTGCTCATTTGGGCAATAAGTTCCAAACCGTTGAATGAAATATCATCCAAACGACCCAAAAATGGAGATACATAGGTTGCACCGGCTTTAGCCGCCAACAATGCCTGTCCGGGCGAAAACACAAGTGTACAGTTGGTTTTGATACCTTTGTGGGCAAAGTAGTTCAGTGCTTTTACACCGTCTTTAATCATCGGTACTTTTACTACTATTTTTTCATCAATAGCAGCCAGTATTTCACCTTCGCGAACAATACCTTCAAAATCAGTGCTGATTACTTCGGCACTTATATCACCGTCAACAATGTTACAAATGGCTTTGTAATGTGCCATTACAGCATCTTGCCCTTTAATGCCTTCTTTAGCCATTAGTGAAGGGTTGGTAGTAACCCCGTCTAATACGCCTAAATCGTTTGCTTCGCGTATTTGGTCAAGATTGGCGGTATCAATAAAAAACTTCATTTTGTGTGGTTATTTAGTTATCTGTTATTGGTTATCGGTGTTCGGTTATTTGCTATCGGTTTTTGATGCTTTCAAATATGAAATATATCCGTTTAACATTCTTGTACATTTTTCAACAAGTTCTTTAAATTCGGTTAAATCATTGTTTGTGATAAAGCCTTCATCTACAGCAGTAATCAAATGGTCTTTAATCTCACTTAAAGAGCCTCGTGCCTGCCTGCAAAACTGAATGTTTTCTTGGAAATGGAATCTGCCATATCCTTCTGCGATGTTTGCAGTAACTGAGCGTGATGCCCTCAGTAGTTGGTCTTTAAGCCTGTATTCCTCTTGTTTGGGAAGTTTTAGTGTCAATTCAGAAATCCGTATACGTAATAGTCGGCATTCTTTCCATACATCCAACTCTTCAAAACTTTTTAAAGTTGCCATACCGACTAACCGATATTATTGATAACTGATAACCAAATGAAAAAGGCCTGTATCTCACCGCTACAACCACATGCCCTTGCTCCATTCCTGACCTGGGGGATTAGCGGGAGCTGGTAGTACAGACCCACGGCAAATATAATACGCCGATTGGCTTAACACAAAATTTATATTACTCTTTGCGTAGAATTTTTATTGGTAGCATAATGCTGACATCAACCTTGTGGCCGTTTATTGAGCCGGGTTCCCATTTTGGCATTTCATTTAAGACTTTTATTATCAAAACGTTGAATGAGCTGTCAAGTCCGTTTTTAATTATCTTAGGCTCAGTTATGGCTCCTTCCTTGTTTACAATAGCTTTTACAAGGACTTTCCGCGGGAATGAATCGTTATATTTATCATAATCCACGTTTACTAACTTTTCACTAAGATATGCCTTAAGCGCACTATCCCCGCCGGGGTACTGGGGCATTGGATCAGTAATTAAAATATCATTATCAAGGGAAACTTCGCCTATAAGATGGTCTGAAAAATTTAGTGTCGGAGGCGGGCTATCAACAGCGGCTATACTGTTAGTGTTTTCGATGGAAAACTCAGCGTGAGTTTTCTCACCCGTAAAACCTGTTAAAAGCAGCCCGAACGAAAGCAATAATGCCAGCAATAACGTTTGGAAATAATTATACCGTCGGTGTATTGTTGAGGCAGGGATGTGGATAGTTATTTCAGGCAGTTGGGGTTGTTTTCTTATGCGTCCGCAGATATTCTCATTTTTATGGTTTGCGAAGTAATTAAGTACCTCGTTATCGCTCATTCGGGTAAAATCAACCACTGTTTTGCTACATAAACTGCAAAAACGGCCTTGTTCAGTAGGGGACATTTTATCCCAGTTTTCGTGGCAGGGGGTAGGTATGTGATAACGCATATTGTTGAAACGAACTTTTTGCCCGTAAAGTTTAAGCCGCTCAATTTTGTGATGCCCGTGCCTCACGCACCCATTTCAAATACCCGCGAGAGTTCATCAGTAAAAATACAAAATTACCTATGGCAATGGCATAGCTGCCCGTTAGATACCCCACATACACCCACAACGCATTGGAGATGATAAATGACACAAAGCCCCATTTGTTGCGGTTGCCCAATAAATACACCGCATACAAGCTAAGAGCCATTGCTACCCAATCAATCCCGTAAAACCGCAATAAGTCTTCCATGAGGGCAAAAATAAGGATGCGGGCTACATCTGTGGTTAAGTATATTTTTTCCCTTTGTCAATTAACCCTTGTTAGCTTATTTTGCCCATTGATATGTCTGACTTAGAATTTAACAAGAACGAAGACGCGATGCGTCTTTTGGTGGATAAACTAAAGTATGAATTTAGCAAAATAAGCAAAGGCGGCGGCGATAAAGCTGCGGCCAAGCAAAAAGAAAAAGGCAAAATGCTGGCTCGCGAGCGCATTGCCTATTTGCTGGATAAAGACAGCCCGTTTATGGAAATAGGGGCTTTTGCTGCCTATGATATGTACGAAGAATATGGTGGTTGCCCCAGTGCAGGCGTTGTGTGCGGTGTGGGGTATATACAAGGACGCCAGTGCATGGTGGTGGCTAACGATGCCACTGTGAAAGCCGGTGCATGGTTTCCGATGGCTGGCAAAAAGAATTTGCGTGCCCAAGAGATTGCCATGGAAAACCGCTTGCCCATTATTTACTTGGTAGATAGCGCGGGCGTTTTCTTACCCATGCAAGACGAGATTTTCCCTGATAAAGAGCATTTCGGGCGTATTTTCCGTAACAATGCCATTATGAGCAGCATGGGAATTACCCAAATATCGGCCATCATGGGCAGTTGCGTTGCGGGCGGCGCTTACCTGCCTATTATGAGCGACGAAGCCATGATTGTTGACAAAACAGGCTCGATATTCTTAGCAGGTTCATACCTTGTAAAAGCAGCCATTGGCGAAGATATTGATAACGAAACATTGGGCGGTGCAACTACCCATTGCGAAATCTCAGGCGTTACGGACTATAAATTCCCCGATGATAAGAGTTGCTTAGACCGCATCAGAGGGATTATGGGTAAAATCGGTCATTTTGAAACCGCAGGGTTCGACCGTATTAAACCCGTGAAGCCTGCCAAAGACCCCCATGAAATTTTAGGCATTATGCCTGCCGACCGCACCAAACAGTACGATACCCTTGAGTTGATTGAACGTTTGGTAGATAACAGCGAGTTTGACCAATACAAAGAGCTTTACGGTAAAACCATTTTGTGCGGTTACGCCCGTATTGATGGTTGGGCTGTGGGCATTGTGGCCAACAACCGCAAATTGGTAAAAAGCAAAAAAGGCGAAATGCAGTTTGGCGGGGTCATCTATTCAGACAGTGCAGATAAGGCGGCCCGCTTTATTTTAAACTGTAACCAAAAGAAAATACCCCTTGTGTTTTTGCAGGATGTAACGGGCTTTATGGTAGGCTCACGCAGTGAAATGGGCGGTATTATAAAAGACGGAGCCAAGATGGTAAATGCCGTTGCCAACAGTATTGTTCCTAAAATTACCATTATCACAGGTAATTCCTACGGTGCCGGCAATTATGCCATGTGCGGAAAGGCATACGACCCCCGCTTTATTTTTGCATGGCCTACGGCTAAAATTGCAGTAATGGGGGGCGAGCAAGCTGCTAAAACCTTGTTGCAAATACAAACTGCAACACTAAAAGGAAAAGGGGAGGAGATTACCCCCGAAGCCGAAAAAGAGTTGCTGGATAAAATTACCGACCGCTATGAAGCCCAAACTACGCCGTACTATGCAGCATCAAGGTTGTGGGTGGATAATATTATCAACCCGTTAGAAACACGCCAGCACATCTCAATGAGTATTGAGGCTGCCAACCACAGCCCCATTACCAAGCAATTTAACCCCGGTGTGATACAAACCTGATGCAACACAAGTATCCATACCTGATTGTTGAAGGGAATATTGGTGCAGGAAAAACCAGCCTGAGCAAAAAACTTGCGGCTGATTTTGATTGTCGCCTGATGCTGGAGCAGTTTGAAGACAACTCATTTCTGCCCAAATTTTATAACGATTCACGCAGGTTTGCTTTCCCGTTAGAGTTAAGTTTTTTGGCAGCGCGTTTCACGCAGTTAAAAGATATTATTACCAACCAAAGCGAGATTTTCAGTAATCCTTCCATTATATCCGATTACAGCTTTTTTAAGAACTTGGTGTTTGCAAGGGTTACCCTTGAAGACGACGAGTTTCAGTTGTTTTATAAACTGTATGAGATTATACAGCCCCAGCTGCCCCGTCCTGATTTGATTGTGTACATACACCGTCCCGTAGGGCAACTGATTGCCAATATCAGCAAGCGGGGGCGCAGTTACGAGCAAGACATCCGTCCCTCTTACCTTGAAAAAATAGAAGCAGGGTATTTTGAGTTTTTTAAGCAGATGCCCAAGCAAAAAGTGGTGGTGATAGATGCCAAAAATCTTGATTTTGTGAACGATGCCGATGATTACGAACGTTTGAAAGACGTTTTGTTTACTACTGAATTTGCTGAGGGTATTTACCGCCCAGTGATATAGCCTATGGGTACACCTGTTTTAATAGAATTGCACTATTTGCCAAGCATAGCGTATATAAAAGCCATAGCGGGCAATGCTGTGCTTTTTGAAGCCCACGAGCATTTTATCAAACAAACCTACCGCAACCGTTGCCGCATTGCAGGGGCTAACGGGGTGTTGGATTTGATAGTGCCTGTAAAGAAAAAATCGGCCAAAGTACCCGTAAAAGAATTGGAGATAATGTATGCCGAAAAGTGGCAGCATACCCATTTTATGGCCGTGCATTCAGCCTACCGCTCCTCGCCGTATTATGATTATTTTGAAGACGACATCCATCGGTTGTTTTTCACCCAACACAAGTATTTGCTGGATTACAACCTGATGTGGCTGGAGTGGGTGGTAAAAACACTCAAAACTACCCTCAATCATTCATTTACTACCGAATATACTGTGCAAGCAGGAGAGGGGGTAAACGATTTACGCAATACCATTAGCCCGAAAATAGAAACGGAATTTGTACACCCACGCTACACGCAGGTGTTTGAAGAAAAGCAAGGTTTTATATCCAACCTAAGTATTTTAGATTGGATATGTAACGATTTGCAAGGGGCAAGAAGCTTTTACGCCTCTTGATACACGCCCATTTTAGAAAACTTCTCTACTCTAAAATTAATCAAATCTTCTGTTGAGTAGCCGCTAAGCTCTTTCAGCAAGCGTTTAATTTCTGTTTTAAGCGTCTTATACATCGCTTGTGGGTCGTTGTGGGCACCACCAATCGGTTCTTTAATGATACCGTCAATCAGGCCTTGCTCCAACATATCCGTAGCGGTTAGTTTCAACGCCTCGGCAGCCCTTTCTTTATAATCCCAGCTGCGCCATAAGATAGACGAGCATGATTCGGGAGAAATCACTGAATACCAAGTGTATTCAAGCATCATCACCTTATCACCGATACCAATACCCAGCGCACCACCCGAGGCACCTTCACCAATCACTATACAAATTACGGGTACTTTAAGCACGCTCATTTCAAGTAGGTTGCGGGCAATTGCTTCGCCTTGGCCACGTTCTTCTGCCTCCAAACCGGGCGAAGCACCGGGAGTGTCAATCAGCGTGATAATGGGCTTATTGAATTTTTCAGCCAGCTTCATCAGGCGCAATGCTTTGCGGTAGCCTTCAGGGTTGGCCATACCAAAGTTGCGCAACTGGCGTTGCTTGGTATTACGTCCTTTCTGGTGGCCGATAATCATCACACTTTTACCGTCAATACTGGCCAAACCGCCCACCATCGCCTTATCATCTTTCACATTGCGGTCGCCATGCAACTCTATAAACTCATCACAAATATTTTCTATATAATCCAGCGTATAAGGCCTGTCGGGGTGACGTGATATCTGCACCTTTTGCCAGCCTGTAAGGTTGCTGTATAATTTCTTTTTGGTTTCAAGTATTTCGGCTTCCAGCTTCTTTATGCTGTCAGTAACATCCACCTTACCTTTTGCCTGCACTTGTTGCATTTTCTCCAACTGTTCTTCCAGTTCGGCAATAGGTTTTTCAAAATCCATCAGTTGTGCCATACTTACTTCATTTTTTTGAACCTGCAAAGTAAACCAATTTTCAAATTAGGTACACTATGCCCATTGCCTAAATAAATAAGATGTTGAAAATTAATCAAATCAGTAAATTTTTTAAAAAAGTATTGACAAAACGCAGCGTATAGCTATATTTGCACTCCCTTTTCGAAACCACGGTCTGGTAGTTCAGCTGGTTAGAATACGTGCCTGTCACGCACGGGGTCGCGGGTTCGAGTCCCGTCCAGACCGCAAAAAAAACAAAAAAGCCCTTTCAATGCGAGGGCTTTTTTGTTTGTATTCGGGTGATGACTACCAGTTCTGGCAAATTGTGTTTCCGCTGCACATAGGTGCTACGCATATCTGTAAATCCGACGCACATACCGACATCCAGTTCATATTTGCATAAACGGGGTACACATGTTCCCAACTTGATTGACTGTAAATGAAGGCCATATTGAAGTACTGTCCGTTAAAATTACCGCCAACTTGTGAGCCCCTCGATTCTTTATACCAACGACCCAAAAAGCCACGCTTGTGTTGCTGTACAATAATGTGGGTGGCAGTGTATTTTTCGCCCCGTAATCCATACTGGCAATATGTCTTCATCCACATTTTAGCCCTTTTTTGGGCAGGTGAGCCGCAGGTAATTTCGCCGAGGTAATAGGTTTGGCCGCACGATACACAAAGTGTTCCGGTTGTTTTTAATGCGGTACGGTTAAATTTCACAATGGCATACTCATCTTCCTGCTCAGCACTTTGTGCCGCATAAGTAGGAATTAAGCTTTCATCCGCTTGGCCTACCATTACATCAACATCGTAGTTAGAATAGTAAATATTCCCCCCAATTTTGGCTTTGTGCGAGCCGTTTAATAACTTAGCACAAAAAGGTGCTTGCGCGTTCACGTGCCAAGCATCCAAATCCCCATCGTACACCAATGAGTTACTGTGGGTGGTGTAATAGGCATCCATGTCAGAATCCTCAAGGTCTTCGGGCATATTTTCTATAGCACTTTTGTATTGGTCATACAACGAGTTAGTAAACCCGATATTCTGAAACCAGATGTGTGCCGTACTGTCACCCAAGCTATCCAATGCCATTGCAGTGGTAAAAAAATGGCTCAGGTTATTGAATATCAGCTTATCACCGTCATATTCAACATCGTCCAGTGCTTCCTGATAATTTGCCATTGAGTACGCCGTTTCATCTTCGTCGGGCACCAAATTGGCTTGCGGTAACGGTTCAGTAACGGATGGGTTAGATACAGGGTTGTCTTTTTTACAGCCTGTCATAAGTACTCCTGAAAAAACCACGACTACAATTAATAGAATGAGATGGGAAAGACGTTTCCCTGCAATTAGATGAGTGTTCATTGTTTGAATTTTGTTTAATAATTACCTACTCTGTTTCCCGCTTTTCGGCATACGCGCTTGATTAATATCAAATTTACCACGTTTAATAGTCGCCGTAAAGCACCAATGATTAAGCGCAAGCAATGACAGAGTAAGTGCCGTAAAAACGGTGGAATTGATTTTCTTACTTACGCAATGAACTCAATTGAAAGACAATAAATCAATGTTAATATTCTTGTAACAGAACATCGCTGGGTATGTGCAGGCTATTATGCAGCTTACGTATCATTTCGAGCGTTAGCTTTCTTTTTTTATTCAAAATTTCACTCACACGGCCTTTATATCCTATTATATTCTCCAAATCTTTTTGTTTATAGCCCAATTGTTCCATCCTGAATTTAATGGCCTCAATAGGGTCAGGAGCTGCAATGGGGTACATTTCATTTTCATATTTTTCAATCAAAAGTGAGAGAACTTCCAATTCGTCGCCTTCTTTGGTGTTAAGTTTAGCATCAAATATTTTTTCCAAACGTGCCAACGCTGTTTGGTAATCCTCTTCGGTTTTTATCAATTTTATATTCATTTTTCAATATTTCTTAAATAAGCCTTAAATGAGTGCAGCATCAATTGCATCGTACTCAGCATGAGTGCCAACAAAACGTATCCAAACCTGCCCGTAATCGTAGTTTATGCGAACTATCAACCGGTAATTATTCCCTTTAATGTTAAACACCACTCTATTGCCGGCTAAAAAGCTTGCACTGGGGTATTCTCTTTTTATATCATTGGGAGTTTTCCAGTTTGCAGCCTCTGCTTCTTGATACCATGCTCTTAATTGTTGTTCACAATCAGCATGTCGTTCCCAAAACTCACGCAGTGTTTTCTTGGCTATTACTCTCACCTAAAATTCTTTATACAAAGATAAAAAAAAGTTCCCGTATTGGGAGTTTTTATTTCAAATCAACTCAACCCGCTATTTCCTAACTTTGCGCTATGCCTGCTGCCGAGGATAAACTCAAAAAGATTATTTCGATACTGCCCGATTCTCCCGGAGTGTATAAGTACTACAGTTCCGAAGGGGAGTTGATTTACATTGGCAAGGCTAAAAGCCTTAAAAAGCGTGTATCCTCCTACTTTAATAAAAACCAGTACGAGAACAAAAAAACGGCTGTGCTGGTGAGCCGTATCGCCGATATACAGTACACCGTAGTAGATACCGAGTTTGATGCGCTGCTGCTGGAAAACAACCTGATTAAAGAGTTTAAGCCCCGCTTTAATATTGATTGGAAGGACGATAAAACCTATCCTTTCATACGGCTTACCAAAGAACGTTTCCCCAAGGTGTTCCCAACCCGAAACCCAGTTAAAGATGGCTCTGAGTATTTTGGTCCATACGGCTCAGTAAGGATGATGCACACCATATTGGAGTTGGTGCGCAATGTATATCCTTTGCGTAACTGCAATCTAAACCTTAGCGATGCCAATATTAAAGCCGGAAAATTTAAAACCTGCCTTGAGTATCAGATAGGGAATTGCAAAGGCCCCTGTGAGGGATTACAAAGCGAGGCGGATTACATGAATAGCATTGAGCAGGTGCGCAAGATATTGCGCGGTAATGTGGGCGAGGTAATTCAATACCTTAAAAAGGATATGCAGGAAGCTGCCTCGCAATTGAAGTTTGAGGTGGCGGCTGTGGCTAAAACCAAGCTGGATATTTTAGAGAATTATCAAGGCAAATCAACGGTGGTTACCCAAGTGCGCCATGATGTGGACGTGTTTAATATGGCCGATGCGGGTAAAAGCGCGTTTATTAATTATTTAAAGGTAAACCACGGGATTATCATCCAAACCCAAACGCTGGAGTACAAAAAACGATTGGAGGAAACGCCGCAGGAAATGCTTGAAATGGCCATTGCCGAAATGCGTAACCGATACAACAGCAAAGCCGAAGAGATATTAGTCCCTTTTGAGTTGGACATTGACGACCCTAATATCAGGTTTACGGTGCCTAAAACAGGTGATAAAAAGAAACTGTTAGACCTATCTTTAAAGAATGCTATTTTCTATAAAAACGATAAGGTAACCCAAAGCGAAAAGCTAAATCCCGATTTACGTGTGGAAAGGGTGATGACGCAAATGAAAAACGATTTGCACCTTACCGAATTGCCTTATCATATTGAGTGTTTTGATAACTCAAACTTTCAGGGAAAATACCCCGTATCAGCAATGGTGTGCTTTAAAAACGGCAAGCCCAGTAAGAAAGATTACCGCCATTTTAACGTGCAAACGGTAGAAGGGCCGAACGATTTTGCCACGATGAAGGAGGTAATTACCCGCCGTTACAAACGCTTGCAAGAAGAAAACCAACCGTTGCCCCAACTGCTGATTGTTGATGGTGGTAAAGGCCAGTTGAGCAGTGCGGTGGAGGCGTTAAAAGAAATGGGCATTTACGGCAAACTCCCCGTGATTGGTATTGCGAAGCGGTTAGAAGAAATTTATTACCCCGAAGACCCGCTGCCCCTGCACATAGATAAAAAATCAGAAACGTTGCGGATTATACAGCAAATGCGCGACGAGGCGCATCGTTTTGGGATTACCCATCACCGCAAACGCCGTGATAAAGGAACGTTGGTAACAGAACTGACCGAGATTAAAGGCATTGGTGATGAAACGGCCAATCAATTGTTATCGCACTTTAAATCGGTAAAGAAACTAAAAGAGGCTTCCTTAGAAAGCATTGAAGCCATTATTGGCAAGGCAAAAGCCAAAGTAGTGGTAGAGTATTTCGGTATGGGGGAATAAGCACCCTGTTGGGGCAACAAAGCTATTCAGCTTCTACAATGTACACAAAATCCTGTATCGCTTTTACTTGTTGTGTAAGAGGTTTACCAGATAAGCTATTAGCAGCGGCAGGCTGTTTCACTCCTGCTTTTTGCATAGCTGCTAAAACGTGTGTCAATTTTATTGCATAAGTAGCATTTTCAGCACCACTTAATTTGGCATTTATCACCCCTACTACAGCACCGTTTTTATCAAACAAAGGAGCACCGCTGTTACCGGGCTGTACCGGAGCCGAAATTTGATAACTGGTGGTATCTCCCTTATAACCGTTTTGTGAGCTAACCAGCCCGTCCGTTAGTTTAATATCCTCGCCCATAGCATTCGTTAGAGGGTACCCCAATACAAAAATGCTCTCTCCAATTTCACAAGCGGTGTTTCGCAACGTGTACACGGGGGTGTTAATCGTTATCTTATCATCCAATTTCAGAATTGCTAAATCGTTGGTGCTATCCGTATAAATAACCGAAGCAGACAGTGATGATTTTTTATTTCCGTTAACTCCGCGTACAGTTACATTTTTTGTGTTCTCAATTACGTGGTAATTGGTAATAATAAAACCGTCGTTACTCAATAAGAACCCACTGGCACTCCGTTTACCCGTGTTTTTATCATCTTCAAAACTTTCAGGGATGTAGGGATAGGTGATGCGCTCGGATGAGTAGAGTGCTGAATAAAAACCTTTGTCTTTTTTTTCACTTTCAATTTCATTAACAGCTGGGTTTTTATCTATGATTTTAAGTCGGAGCTCTCCAGTCGTATTAGTATGAATTCTAACAAATATTGTATCATTAAGGGTTAATGGGATATTTAAATTTTCACTAATACTTGAAGCAGAAGCAGAAAATAAAGCATTACCGTATGAATATATTTTGTGGTAGAGTATGCCTCGATTGAGAGTAATAACATTGATATTGTTAAGAGAAAGATTTTTATTGGTAGGATATCCAGTTGTATAAAACACAACTACCCCAAACTCCCTGTCTTTGGTTTGACCTGTAAGCGTACTGGCAAAAAGCACCAAAGAAACTACCAAAAAGAAAACCCTTTTCATAACTATTGTTTTGTGGCAATATTATGAAAAGGGTTTTAAAAGGATGTGTATTTTTCGATAACAATGTCCGTCATGCTGAACTTGTTTCAGCATCACATTACCAATTCAGGAAGAACACCGATGATATTCCGAAACAAGTTCGGAATGACGGAGTGCTGAAAATCTCTAAATCAAAAAGTCAACAAACCAAAAATTCTCCTTACGGGAATTTAGGGAATTTGCTAAAGTCGGGTTTGCGTTTCTCAACAAAAGCGTTTTTACCTTCTTTGCCTTCTTCGCTCAAGTAGTAAAGCAAGGTAGCGTTACCTGCCAACTCCTGTATACCGGCTTGTCCGTCCAATTCAGCGTTGAAAGAGCTTTTCAGCATACGCAACGCTATCGGCGATTTTTCAAGTATTTTATTGCACCATTCTACCGTAGTTTGTTCCAACATTTCCAAAGGCACCACCTTGTTTACCAACCCCATTTGCAAAGCATCGTTGGCATCGTATTGGTCGCACAAATACCAAATTTCGCGGGCTTTTTTCTGGCCTACAATGCGGGCAAGGTACGAAGCACCAAAACCACCGTCAAAACTACCCACCTTAGGACCTGTTTGTCCAAAACGGGCATTTTCAGCAGCAATACTAAGGTCGCAAATCACGTGCAATACGTGTCCGCCACCAATTGCCCAGCCGGCTACCGCAGCAATTACAGGCTTGGGTATGCGGCGTATTTGCATTTGCAAATCCAACACGTTTAGACGGGGTACACCATCGTTACCCACGTAGCCGCCATCAACGCGCACGGTTTGGTCACCGCCGCTGCAAAAAGCCTTGCCGCCTTCTCCTGTCAAAACAATCACGCCAATGTCTTCGCGTTCGCGGCAAATATTCATTGCGTCAATCATTTCTTTTACCGTAAGCGGGGTAAAAGCATTGTGCACCTTCGGGCGGTTAATGCTTATACGGGCTATCCCGTTGTATTGATGAAAAAGAATCTCTTCGTATTCTTTTATCGGTTGCCAGTCATATCTATTCCAGTCCATGTATCAATTGTTTATACTCGTTAAAAAATTTAGTATTGGTTTCAGCATCGGTAAACACCTCCAGCACCTTCGGACGGTCTGAGACTTGGTATAAAAGCTCAAGTTCCCTTTCCAGTTCCTCAAAATTGCTTGCCTGCGCATAGCCCACCTTCATATCCTCGCACAAAAGCTTTGCAGTACGTTGGTGGCGGGTTTCTAAAAACTCCTCGCGTTCGGGCATTTGCCCCGGCCCGTCAATCAATCTGAAAATAGCCCCACCGCCATTGTTCAGTATAATTATGCGCAAGTTTGCGGGCGCAAATTTATTCCAAAGGGCGTTACTATCATAAAAAAATGCCACATCGCCTGTGATGAGTGTCACTGGGGATGATTTTGCAATAAGAGCTGCCCCCACTGCTGTTGAGGTACATCCATCAATACCTGATACCCCGCGGTTACAGTAGATACTGCCTTGTGCAGGACGATAACCCAACAGATTGAGCCACCGTACAGCCATACTATTTGCCAGTTGCAGTTGACTGTTGGCTGGCAGTTGTTCGGTTATTTTTTTAACCGCAATAAACTCACAAAAAGTTTGGCTGGTTAGTTTGTCCGATGCCAGTTGTATCAACATTTTATCCCAAGCATACCATTGTTGCCAGTACTTGTTTGTTTTTTCAGCCCAGGGCAATGATGAAAGCACTTCTGATATATCACCCGTGACTAATTGCGGATTGGTTTGAAATGGGTCAGCTATATCGCTCGTTGGGCTTATATGAAAGTGGTGAGTTGGTTTGTTTTGACGAAGAAACAGTTTAAGGTTTTTTGATACAGTGCTTGTTCCCGTTGTAATTAATACATCAGGACGAAGCTGTTGAGGGATGTCTGCATTTTTCTTTGAAAGTAATAAGTCCCAATACTGAATATTCCCTTTTCGGTTACTTACTACATCGCTAAGTATTACAGCCTTTTCACCAATGGTATCGTGTACAAAGTGTATATCATTGTTTGCCTTATTAGCACCATTAAATACCAACACCTTCTCAGCATTTTTAAAAGCAGCAAGTAATTCGGCGTGTTTTTCAAGTAAAGGGGTATTGATTGACTTTTGGTAATAAACAGCAGTGTAGTTAAATGTATCGTAAATGGAGGTATATAGCGGTTCGCGTAAAGGCACATTCAGGTGCACGGGGCCATTATTACCGGTAGTAGCAACCGTATAGGCATCAAAAACTGTAGCACTAAATTCTTCAGGATTATCGTAATAGTCAGGCAAGGCATAACTTGCTTTTACATGCTTGCCAAACACCTCGTGCTGGTGCATGGTTTGACCATCCCATTGGTCAATAAGTTCAGGTGGACGATCGGCAGTAATTATTAATAATGGTATGCGCTGGTAAAATGCCTCAACTATAGCAGGATAAAAATTTACTACCGCGCTACCCGATGTACAAATTAGAGCAACGGGGTGTAGCATCTGTTGTGCCATACCCAACGCAATAAATGCTGCGCTGCGTTCATCCACAACACTATGGCATTCGATATCAGGATGACGCACGAAAGCCATGGTAAGCGGTGCATTGCGGCTGCCGGGACAAATTATTGCATAACGTACATCGGCGGCTGCGCACGCGGCGGCTATGTGGTTAATGGCTTCCTGCATTACGGTGTATAAAACGGGCAAACCTAAAGTTTGTTTGCTGAATTATCAAACGAACCTTACCCAACTTGCCGCAGTGTATTGATTTCCCCGCTCTGCCCCCTTTAAAAGGCGAGGGGGTATTGTTTATCGTTGGTGTGAAAGTCCCCTTTAAGAGAATTTAGGGGTTAAGTGGTTTCATGTTTTTGTTGCTGGTTGGGAGTTGTTGGCTTAACTCACCCCCGATTTTTGTTTTGGCCGACTTTCTTATCTGCGCCCCTCTCTTTTTGTAAGAGAGGGGGAGAGTTACGTAATCGGGCAGTTTTGGATGGTTTGGGGTGAGTTAAATTATAGTGTTTAGGGTTTTATTGTGGATGTTGTCGGATGCTTTTGACTTATCTCTCCCAAAGATTAAGAGTGAATTAATTTCGCAGCTCCGCTCCTTCAAAAGTCGAGGGGGTATTGTTTATCGTTGGTGTGAAAGTCCCCTTTAAGGGAATTTAGAGGTTAAATGGTTTCATGTTTTTGTTGCTGGTTGGGAGTTATTGGCTTAACTCACCCCCGATTTTTGTTTTGGCCGACTTTCTTATCTGCGCCCCTCTCTTTTTGTAAGAGAGGGGGAGATTTACGTAATCAGGAAGTTTTGGATGGTTTGGGGTGAGTTAAATTTTAGTGTTTAGGGTTTTATTGTTGAAGTTGTTGGATGCTTTTGGCTTATCTCTCCCAAAGATTAAGAATGAATTAATTTCGCAGATCCTCCCCTTCAAAAGGCGAGGTATTATAGTTTGTTGTTGGTGTGAAAGTCACCTTACAGGAGATTAGGGGTAAAATCTTAAAATCATTTTGGGGGTAGGGGTAACTTTTATTGTATAGAGAATATTGGCATTAAGATTGAAACTATGAAAACAAAACGACTAAACACTATGAAAAAATTATACATGCTTGCCTTTTTGATGTTGGGCATTGTATCCTTTGCTGGTGCCCAGCATCATATAGGTTTTTACCTGAACGGAGCTACACCGTTTAATCAACTGAACGATTCAGGATATCGCAACGGTATCGGCTTTTCGGTAGAGTACCTTAGCCCTTCATTATTTGCACCCAATACCCGCAGCCCGTTTGAAGTAAGAGTAGGAGCCGGCATCGAGTTTTTTCACCATGGTAGCAGCAAAAAAGTAGAAAACTTAGTGTTTGACACCCCCAACAACGATTTGGGCAGCAGCAAATTGCAAAACCAAATGTTCGGTTTTTTTGTCGCTCCTAAATTTATATTCAACGTAGGCCGTTTCAGTCCTTATGTTGATGTTTTTGCAAACGCCCGTATATTTAATAGTTATCAGGTAAACCGCTTTAATAAAGAAGTACAAGGGTATGAACGAAGCTCAAGCAAGCCTGTTGTTCAAAACGCTGCTGCCCATTACGGTGGTTCTGTAGGGCTTATTTATAACTTGGGCAGCCGCATAGCTTTTGATGCAAGGGTGAGTTACTCAACAGGCAGTGCCATAAACTTTGTAGATTTGAAATCACCTGCTAAAGATCCTGATCTTGCCAGCGGCATCACTTACCGCACTGTGCGCACGCCCGTATCGGATATGCTTACCTACCGCATTGGTATATTGATAAAATTAGACAATATACAGCGCAGCCCACGCACAGAATACACACCTGATAACAACAGAATTAACTTAACTCCCAATACTCCCGCTCCCCGACCTGCTGAGGTGAAACCTGTGCCAAAACCTACCCCTCCTGTAAAACATTAATTCATAAATAGTAGATACGATAAATTATAATAAAGCCGGGCATAGCCCGGCTTTATTTTTTATTAACTAATTATAATTTAGGATTAATTAACACATAGTTTTTTAATATCAACTGTAAAGATTTTTTTCAATGCCTGTTTCCGTTGGGTTGTTCCGGATTTTAGAATATAAATTCGATGAATGTTAGTATGATAGTACTTATTCTATAAAGTTTTTTCTAAATTGCTACTGCATTGTTATGTTTTAAAAACCTACAACAAACATTTATTAAACAGATGAAAAAACTATTTACTATTGCCATTGCGCTATTATGCTTTAATTCTATCAGGGCGCAGTATTTTGAACACATTTACGGTAGGCCTTTTGACGAAAGTTTGGGCGACGGAAAAAATACCCGTAATACATTAGGGCACGTAATTGTGGGTGAAGGTGTGCCGCTAAACTTTTTTAGGAGTAATATCAGCGTAACCCATACCGATGTTACCGGAGCCGTAATATTCAATAATGAGTATGAGCTTTACAACTCAATAGGCGATGCCATTACCACTACCACTCCAAAGGTATTTGAATTCCCCAACCCTAGTGCGGCGTTTGGTGTGGTAGGTAAATTTAATGATTTTAATCCTACCCCTCCTGCCCCTACAGTGCCCCCATATACCGGTGTTTTTTATTTCACACTGGATGCAGCCGGAAACCCCATTAATGCATACGAATACAGGATTATCCCTGCCGGAGCAACCATTTGGGATGTATTCAACGTAACTGCTGTTACACTATCGGCCACAGGTAATGAGGCATATATAACCGGAAACGCGCAAAGTGTTTGGAACGATGCTGATGTATTTGTTCTAAAAATTGATATCAATACAGGGGCATTAATTTGGAGCTTTTTATACGATATTATCAATACAACGGCACCCAGTTTTGATTTGGCCGAAGATATTATCGAAAGCCCTTTTGCACCCGAAGTGGCGATTGTAGGAACCACTTACAGCCCCGGTAATTCGCAGGATGCGTTTTTTTGCAAAATTGATGCAAACACAGGCGCTATGATTGGGCCCGCTCAATTGTACGGCACACCTACCTCATGGGATTATTTTACATCTATTGATGTAGCCAATCAAGTAAATGGTTTCATTATCGGCGGATATCTCTCGCCAGCAACAAATCCCCCGTACGATTTTTGGTTAAACTTGGTTGATATGAACGGTAACCCGATTTGGGCTTACCAATACGATTACTCACTAATACCCGGTGGAGACGACCGTTGCTACGATGTGTTTGAGCGTTTTAACACAAACGGTAACTATGAGTATTATGCGGGCGGAACTGCATTTAACGGCGTTTTCGGTACATCGGATGCTTTGGTAGTTAAAGTAGATAATATGGGTAACGGTGTAGGCGAATTCAGTTATGGTGATGCAGCATTTCAAATAGCCTACAAGATTGATAAAATGGACGGAACAGGTTCAGACGGGCTCAGTATCTTTGGGATGGGAGACTTTACAGCTGCGCCTGCCGGTGCTTCAGAACTATTTATAGAGAAAGTTTATTTTAACGGGGCTACATCATGCAACAATAAATTAAGTACTCCTTCAGCAGTTCCGGCTCCTTCATTAATGGGTTCAGTTAATATGGTTCCAACATTAAACTTTAACCCCGGCACACTTAGCTTTAACAATGGAGGTATTTTTGATAAGCAATTATGCTTTACATGGATAGTAGCCAACGGAAGCAATGCCCGCACCGCAATTGAACCCATGGGTGATAAAGAAGCTGTTGTAGCTCCCAATCCTATGCAGCAAGGCACACAGGCAATTGCTGTAGAAGTGAAAACCGATGCCCCTGTTACCGCACAAGTAGCCATATACGATATGCTGGGCCGCTGCTATTATAACCATAGTTTTGATTTGGTTAAAGGCAGCAACAGTTTGCCGTTAGATATTAGCACTGCAAACATGGCAGCAGGTATGTACACTGTAAAAATAACAGGCACACAGCTATCAACTAACGTATTATTATTGGTTAAATAAAATCAAATTAAAACATACAATGCAAAAGGTAGCCCGATACGGCTACCTTTTTTGTTGGTAGTTTAAATGGCAAGCATACTATGTATTGGATAAAACCCGTTGGAACAATTGATTGTATATTTGCATACCAACAAAATAAAGAGCTATGAAAGTATTGGCAGTTATTCCTTCACGTTATGCATCAACCCGTTTTCCCGGCAAGCCGCTTGCACAAATTGGTGGTAAAAGCATGATACAACGCGTTTATAATCAGGTAGAAAAAGCTACCCGCATTGATAAAGTGGTGGTGGCTACTGATGACGGCAGGATATACGACCACGTGCAGGATTTTGGCGGTAATGTGATGATGACTGCTGAGCAACACCAAAACGGTACTGAGCGCTGCGCCGAGGTGATTGAAAAACTTTATGACGATTTTGATGTAGTGCTGAATATACAGGGCGACGAGCCATTTATACTACCCGAACAAGTAGATTTACTGGCCAAATGCTTTGAAGATGAAGCTACCGATATAGCTACGCTGATAAAACAAACCGATAATACCGACGCACTGTTTAGCCCTAACACCGCAAAGGTGGTATATAACGAAGATTTTAAAGCCCTTTACTTTAGTCGCCAACCCATACCGCACTTGCGCGGAGTGCCCCATGATGAATGGGCTGCCCGCCGCATTCATTATTTGCACGTGGGTGTTTATGGTTACCGAAAAGAGGTGCTGCGCGAAATCGTAAAACTTCCGTTATCCACATTAGAAAGCCTTGAAATGTTGGAGCAACTTAGGTGGTTGGAGAACGGTTATACAATATCGGTAAGCCTTACAGACTTCCACAGTGTAGCGGTTGATGTGCCCGAAGATTTACACAAGGCTGAAAATTTTTTACAACAGTTTCCACAGTTTAGTTAACGTTCCGTTAAAATGTGATACCTTTGCATCCCGTTCAGGGAGATAGTTTTCGGGTTCGTTCGTAAAACTATAAGCAGCTTCCACACAGAGTTTTGTCATGAAAAAAGTTAAATACGTTTTTGTAACGGGCGGGGTAACTTCGTCCTTAGGAAAGGGCATTGTATCAGCATCACTTGCTAAATTGTTGCAAGCCAGAGGCTATTCAGTCACCATCCAAAAATTTGATCCCTATATAAATGTGGATCCCGGAACTATGAACCCATACGAGCATGGCGAATGCTATGTGACCGACGACGGTGCAGAAACCGATTTGGACTTGGGGCACTACGAACGCTTTTTAAATATACCCACCTCGCAAGCCAACAACGTTACCACCGGAAAAATCTACCAAAACGTAATTCAAAAAGAGCGTAACGGCGATTATTTAGGCAAAACCGTGCAGGTAATTCCGCACATTACTGATGAAATAAAAAACCGTTTTAAACTATTGGGCGAAACGGGCGATTACGATATTATAATTACTGAAATAGGCGGTACTGTGGGCGATATCGAGTCGCTGCCATACATTGAGGCAGTACGCCAGATGAATTGGGAACTGCCCGAAGACGATTGTGTGGTGATACACCTTACACTGGTTCCTTATCTATCGGCTTCAAAAGAACTTAAAACAAAGCCTACCCAGCACAGTGTTAAAATGCTGCTTGAGTACGGCATACAACCTGATATATTGGTGTGCCGCACCGAGCATCCGCTAAATGCTGAAATCAGAAAGAAGATGGCATTGTTTTGCAATGTAAAGGCAAATGCAGTGATAGAATCAATAGATGTTGAAACTATTTACGAAGTGCCTTTGATGATGCAAAAGGAAAAATTAGACAAGGTAACCCTTGCTAAACTAAAGCTACCAGCTAAAAACGAGCCCGATTTAGAGAGCTGGAAAAACTTTTTGTTTAAACTGAAACACCCAAAAACCGAAGTTAAAATAGGGTTGGTGGGTAAGTACATTGAGTTACCTGATGCTTATAAATCAATAGCTGAAGCATTTATACACGCCGGTGCTGAAAAAGAGTGTAAAGTTCATTTGGAGTACATACACTCTGAAACCTTGCACGAAGAAACCATCAAGCAAAAATTAGGTCACTTGGATGGTATATTGGTAGCTCCCGGTTTTGGTGAGCGCGGTTTTGCCGGAAAAATTGAAGCCATCCGTTTTGCCCGCGAAAACAAAATACCCTTCTTTGGTATTTGTTTGGGGATGCAATGTGCCGTAGTTGAATTTGCCCGTAACGTACTTCACTGGAACGGAGCCGACTCAACCGAGATGAATCCTAAAACCAAATACCCCGTTATCAGCTTGATGAACGAGCAGAAAAAAGTAACTCAAAAAGGAGGTACTATGCGTTTAGGCTCTTATAACTGTGAGTTACAAAAAGGCTCACTGGCATCATTGGCATACGGCAAAACAAAAATTTCTGAACGCCATCGCCATCGCTATGAGTTTAATAATAAATTTTTAGCGGATTATGAAAGCCATGGACTAATAGCCAGCGGAAAAAACCCCGATACCGATTTGGTTGAAATTTTTGAACTAAAAGATCATCCGCATTTTATCGGAGTACAATTTCACCCTGAATTAAAAAGTACTGTTGCAAATCCGCATCCGCTTTTCATCCGCTTTGTGAAAGCAGTGAAAGAGTATAGCATGAACCGCCTTACGTATTAATTCGCATAATATTAATTTATAAAAGGGCAGTTTCACCACATTCCCTTTCGTTTATTTCAAATGCACAAAAACGTAAAATATTTTATGTTTTTGTGCATTTGCTTTTAAATTGTTTTTTATCAGCTTTTTAACGCTTCTTGTGATAAAACACTAAAGAAAAAAAATAACTTTTTTTACGGATACCTTTTTGTATTTTGCAGTCACATATACTGTAAATCTTATCCTGCTATGAAGAAAATTTTACTTCCCTTTGTCACACTTTGTCTTTGCCTTTGTAGTGCCATTTCAGCTAATGCCCAGCGCTACCTTTCAGAAGTGTATGCCAACGTAACAGTAACCAAAAACGTGGTGTACGATTCAAACATGTCGTGGCCTGCACTTCCCGCGGTTCCACCACCGTTGGTGAAAATCGGGTTGCAATGTGATATTTACGAGCCTACGGGCGATACGGCTACCGCTCGTCCCTTAGTAATATTGTTGCATACCGGCAGCTATTTGCCAGCACTAATCAATCAACAAACTACCGGCGGTCGTACCGACAGCAGCATCGTTCACTATTGTAACCGCCTTGCACAACGTGGCTTTGTAGCCGTTGCAGTGAGCTACCGTTTGGGTTGGAATCCTACCACCACCAACAGTGATACCGCAACATCACTATTGTTGCAAGCTACTTACCGCGCCATACAAGATACCCGCAATGCAGTGCGTTTCTTCCGCTCAAATGCGGCTACTTATAAAATTGATACCGACCGTATTGCCGTTGGCGGACAAGGCACAGGCGGATATGTTGCACTGGCCTACGCCGCTTTGAACAAACAAAGCGAAATTGAGTTAGAAAAATTCAGCTGGCCAACTACCGCACCGATGGTTAATACCGCTATAATGGGCGATTGGTTAGGTTTAGGCGGTATTCCGCAACTAAACATCCCCGGTGATGCCAATGTATCAACCGATGTTGATTTTGTATTTAACTACGGCGGAGCTATGGGTGATTCTTCGTGGATTGAAGCAGGCGAAGTGCCTATTGCATCAGTACATTGCAAATTAGACCCTTATGCCCCTTACAGCTTTAGTAACGTAATTGTACCTACCACAGGTGCCACTGTTATAAACAATGCTTGCGGTAGCCGCGAAACAATTCGTATCAGCCAAAAACTGGGTAATAACGATATTATTAACGACCGCCAGTACAACGATGTATTTACCACTCGTGCCGAATCGATGAACGAAGGTTTCCAAGCCTTGTACCCTTTGATTTTACCTCAAGCTTCTCAACAATTCCTAAACCAAGGTTCTCCTTGGGAGTGGTGGGATAGTACTACCATAAAATCATTTGGTCCTTTGGGAGTTAATGCCCACAATACCTCAATGCTAACCAATCCTAACATGAGTGCTGCCAAAGGCAAAGCCTACATGGATACCGTTATTGGTTTTATTACCCCCCGCATGGTGTGTGCGTTAGGCTTGGCAGGTTGCCCTGCTAAGAAAACCAACAGTGTAAAAGGTGTTGATGTGAGCAAAAAAGTGGAGGTATATCCCAATCCTGCTTCATCATCAGTTACATTATTCTTTGGTGCTGGTACTATTAAAACCGTTGAGGTGTATAACCTAAGCGGACAATTGGTAGCCACCGAAGCCAACCTAAACGATAGCCGCGTAATCATTGGCCGCAACGATTTGCCCGCCGGTGTTTACATGGTGCGTGCCGTGCTTGAAAACGGTGCCGCTTACGGTAAAGTAGTATTTGAATAAACCTAACCTACCTATAAACCAATGAACCCCGGTGGCAATAGCTATCGGGGTTTTTATTTATAATTACATATAAAAATTAATTGCAGCAGCGTATTTTTATCGGGTGAGATATTTAATTGCAATACTAATAACAATGGCAGCATCGGTTATGTGCAAAAGCCAATCGGTGAAGAATGTTGCAGGGGTTAAGCTGGCCTATATTTTACCCGTTACCAGTAAACCTGCAAGTTATATGAACAATCAAGGCCCTATGGCGGGTGCTTTTTTTGAGCGGAACTTTGCAAACGGTGTTCGGTTGGGAGTAGAGATGAACTATTGCTACAGTACCTTTAGTTATACCTATACAAATCTTCCTGATACGCAGGGCTTTATTACCTACAGCGGAAACTCAAGGCATTTTGCAGTGCCTGTTCATTTTGCTTTCAATGTCCTTCACGAGCGTAAAAACCAACCGTTTGGCTTTTATGGAAAAATGGGATACATGCCCTACATGCACCTGAGTAGCGATGTAAAATACGAGTATCAAACCAATAATGCATTCAACAAAAAACTATATTCAACCCAAAACCACACCGCACACTACGTACTTTTAGGTGTAGAAGCAACCTACACTAAGCGCAATATGATAGTTAGTATAGGTGTCACTAATTACAGTACTATTAAGGTATCAAAAAAGAGTTCCATTGCGGGTTTCCCGTCTTTATCCGTTGATGCCAAAATAGGGATGAGGTTGTAGCTATTCCAGCAAAACACGGTCAGTGCCATCAAAATAAGGTGCTTGCAGCGATATCACCTTCAACGGTGTTTTTGAGGTAGTAACCACCTTGTGCGGCGTATTTTTCGGGATAAAAATAAAATCACCCTTTTTCACTGTAAAAACCTTGTCGCCCAGCGTCATAGTTGCTTCACCATCAAGCACCGTAACATGTTCAGTATGATGCAGGTGTTTGTGCAGTTTCACTTCCTTTTTAATAAAAATTACAAAGCTGCTGCACAAACTGTCACTGTACAACGGACGGCTATATATATTTTCAACTCCAGCAGGACATTGTATCGTATCAGTGTTTTGAGTGTTTTGTGCAAATAGGGGCGAGGTAAAAACAACAAGCAATGAGGCGAAAAAAAGTTTCATACCACTAATATAGTGCTTGGCAACCTATAAAAAATTCAATTTAAAAGTACACTACCTTTGTCGCGTGGATTTTAGGCTTGCATTTCAGCCCGAAGGGCTGCCGCAAAAAATAAGCTACCGGCAACAAGTGCTGCTGGCGGGCAGTTGCTTTGCTGAGAACATAGGCAATCTGTTGCACCACTACCGCCTCAATGTGTTGCAAAACCCCAATGGTATTTTATACAATCCTGTTAACATTGCCCAAACCTTGCAAAGAGCGTTAGAAGGCAAGCTATATCAAGCCGAAGAACTGTTTTATCACAACGATTTATGGGCAAGCTGGCAACACCACGGACGGTTTTCACATCCCGATAAAGACACTTGTATTAAAGGGATAAATGAGCAACAGCAAGCCGCTCAAGATTTTTTGAAAAACGGGCACTGGTTGGTAGTAACCTTTGGTTCTGCTTTTGCCTACCGCCTAAAAAGCAGCGGCCAATTAGTAGCCAACTGCCACAAATACCCAAACAAAGAGTTTGATAAGGAGTTGCTAAGCACCGCCGAAATTATAGCTGAATGGGGGAAGTTGATTGAATTAGTGCAAACAGTCAACCCCCGGTTAAACATTCTACTTACCGTAAGCCCTGTGCGTTATGTGCGTGATGGTTTGGTAGAGAACAACCGCAGCAAGGCCCGCCTGATTGAAGCCGTTCATACACTTTGTGAAAACTACGGGAACGTTCATTATTTCCCTGCGTATGAATTGGTAATGGACGATTTACGCGATTACCGCTTTTTTGAGGCAGATATGGTACACCCCAATGCTCAGGCAATAGAGTACGTTTGGGATGCTTTTGTAAAAGCTGCTTTTGATAGTGAGGCGCAGTTGATTTACCCGCAGGTGAAACAATTATTGGACGATGCCGCCCATCGCCCGTTTCATACAGATACTACGCAGTATCAAAAATTTGTGGCCGCCCGTCAATCAAAAATACAAGCATTTAAACAGCAATATCCGTTTATAAACTTAGGGATGGATGGGCTGTAAGCTCCGTATCGGAGCAACAAAACTCAGATTTTCTGAGTACCTTGCGGTATCATCTTACCTATGCGTTATTTATTTTTAGCACTCACACTGTTCTTAACCGGTTTGTGCCTTGGCTTAAGGGCCCAAAACATCACTAACGACACTGCCAACTACCCTTATTGGGTGGAAATGATGCAACGTCCCGGTGTAAATTTTGCCGCTACCCAACGTGCGTTTAATTTATACTGGCAACATCGGAAAGTAACCAAAGGCAGCGGCTGGAAACCTTTTAAACGCTGGGAGTATTATTGGCAATACCGATTGGACAGCAACGGAAATATTCCTGCTGCAAACGATGTGTGGAATAGCTTTTACGGACTAAAAGAAGAGATTAATACCAATCCTTTTGAGCAAAAAGGCGAAAGCGATATACAATACAAAGGCAACGAGGGCAACTGGAAACCCCTTGGCCCTATTTTACTACCCAACAACGTAAGCGGACAACCGAACGGGTTGGGCAGGGTAAATGCCATTGCTTTTCACCCTACTGACAGCAACATTATTTACGCAGGTGCACCTGCCGGAGGCTTTTGGATTACCAGAAACTACGGGCAAACATGGCGTACTACAACCGATAGTTTACCCTCGTTGGGGGTATCGGCCATTGCGGTAAACCCCTCAAATCCAAATACCATTTACATTGGTACAGGCGATAGAGACGGCGGAGACTCTTATGGATACGGTGTATTGAAAAGCAACGACGGCGGCGAAAGCTGGTTTCTTGCCAATACAGGTATGGGAAGTCGTACGGTGGGTAAACTACTGATTCACCCAAGCTCGCCCAATACGTTGATAGCTGCCACCAATAACGGGATGTATAAAACCACTAACGGGGGTAATACGTGGACTAAAACCTCAGTAACGGCAAATTTTAAAGATGCCGCCTTTAAACCCGGTGATTACACAATAGTGTATGCTACCGAAGCAGGAAACTTTTACCGCTCTGCCGATGGGGGCGATTCGTGGACAAAAATTACCAGCGGGCTGCCAACAGGGCATCGCGGGGTAATCGGTGTAAGTGATAACGACCCGAGTTACGTGTACTTTTTATTGACAGAAAACAGTGTATTTAAAGGATTATACCGTTCTACCAATAGCGGGGTAAATTTCAGTACCCGTTCTACTACACCTAATATTATGGGCTATGCTGCCGATGGCAGCGGAACTACAGGGCAGGGATGGTATGACCTGTGCATTGCTGTTGAACCTAACAACAAAGACATTGTGTATGCGGGGGGTGTGAATGTATTTAAATCAACCGATGGAGGTGCAAACTGGACCATTAACGCCCATTGGACGGGCAGCGGCGGTGGTGATGATGTTCATGCCGACCAACACGTGTTTGAATATTCTCCTGTAAACGGTCGCTTGTATGTAGGCAACGACGGCGGTTTGTATTACAATCGCAACGGAGCTAAAGACTGGCGCGACATCTCAAGCGGGATGGCGATAGCCCAAATATACCGCCACGGTCAAAGCACCCAAAGCCGCAAAAAATATATTCATGGGTATCAGGATAACGGAACCGCTTATTTTGACGGCCAATGGCACACTATACGCGGCGGTGACGGTATGGATTGCGTAGTGGATTATTCTGACGAGGATATTATGATAGGCTCGTTGTATTACGGTGATTTTGTGCGTTATAATGACGGAAAATCAGAAGGCACATTTGCCGCCAAAGATAAACTGGGAATTACCGAAGAGGGTGGATGGGTAACCCCACTGATACAGCACAACACAACCCCTGCTACCTTTTTTGCAGGGTACAAAAACGTGTGGCGCACCACCAACGGTAAGGACGATGTGGCCAATATTACATGGACTAAAATTTCGGACAACCTTGCAGGCAGTAATACTGAAAACATCACCGCACTTGAGCAACACAGCACCAATCCCGATATTTTGTATATGTCGCGCAGCGATAATAAATTTTTCAGGTGTGATAACCCCAATGCTACTACCCCAACTTGGACAAACCTAACCTCAAAATTACCGGTGGGCGGACTCACTCCCCGCTGTATTGAAACCGGAAAATACAGCAATAACAGGGTGTACATAGGGATGGGTAAAGTAATTTACCGCTCAGATAATAAAGGCGATACATGGACAGATGTTACGGGTAATATTCCCAATCTTACCATCAACACTATTGTGGTAGATACCTCAAAAAATCAGGAAGAAGTGTATGTAGGTACCGATGCAGGGGTTTACTACCGAAACTTTACCACGATGGCTAACTGGTTGTACTTTTTTAAAGGGTTACCCCTATCAACCAACGTAACCGAACTTGAGATATACTACAACATTCCCAACCCAACCAACGCAAAACTACGTGCATCTACCTACGGACGCGGGATGTGGGAAACCGATTTGTATACCGACGGTACTAAAAAACCGGTGGCCGATTTTAGTATCAACCGCACGGAAATGTGCGTGAACTCAGTAGTTACTTTAGAAGACAACACAGGCTATATACCCACCAAATTGAAGTGGCAATTTTCGCCTGCCAACGTAACTTATCTAAACGGTACTACCGATACTTCTGAAAACATCACAGTACGCCTAAATGTAAGCGGCAATGTATCAGTAACATTAATTGCCCAAAATGCAAACGGCAGCGATACCGCTATCCGTCAAAATTATATCTATGTGTACGATACGGCCAAGCGCACCTGCATTACTACTACCACAGGGGCAGGCGGGTTTGGTATAGGTGTACACGGAGTGAAACTTGCCAATGTTGACAATAGCAGCAACGGGTTTGACCAAAACGGCAGTTATGAAGACTACACCTGCCAGCAAATTATCCAGCTGAAGCACGATAGTACTTATACGTTGAATGTTACTACAGGTTCGTACAACGACGAGTCGGTGAAAGTATTTATAGATTATAACAACGACGGAGACTTTAAAGATTTTGGCGAGCAAATATTTGCAGGCCCTTCGCAGCGCACCAATCACAGCACTTCATTTAAAACTCCCAAAACAGCCGTAGCTAATAAACTGTTGCGTATGCGGGTTATATCTGATTACGGTACTATAGGCTCACCCGATTGCCCCACGTTGGGCTACGGCCAATCCGAAGATTACAACGTGTATTTTGATGCACCCACAGCAAGCCTGACTGTAGCTAACGACACCCTTTGCTTTGTCGATACGGTGGTGTTTACAACATCATCCACCGGAAAAATAAATACCCTTGTGTGGGATTTCGGGGCGGGGGCTACCCCCCAAACCGCCAGCGGAAACGGCACTTTTAAAGTAGTGTATAGCAATGCAGGGTTTAAAAAAGTTACCGCCGCTATTAATGGCAGCACTGCCTACCAAAAAGATTCGCTGGTATGGATTGCAGCCAAACCCGTAGCAGGTTTTGTGGTTCGAGATACGCTCTCGTGTTCGGTGAGCCGGGCGTTTAACTTCACCAACAACTCAATTGGTGCAAGTCCGCTAACCTACACGTGGAAGTTTGGTGATAATACTACCGCTACGACAACGCATCCCTATAAAACATACGCTACTGCAGGAAATTATACAGTGTGGCTGATTGCCAAAACTGCTTTGGGTTGTACGGACTCCGCTTCAAAAGTGGTTAATCCTTCCAACAGTTCATTAAACACTGCATTTACCATTGATACACCTTCGCTGTGCTTAAAGGGTAATGCGTTTACAGTTACCAATACTTCATCGTCTTCATCGGGTACATTGGTTACGTATGAGTTGAATTGGGGCGACGGTGCCACAACCGCACCGACCGGAAGCGTGCAGCACAGCTACAAAAATGCGGGCACTTATGTGGTGAAACTAAAAGCCGCAAGCACAGCAGGATGCTCAGATAGTGTGCTAAAATCAGTTCAAGTGCATCCGCAACCTGTGGCCGATTTTATCAGTAATCCTTTTATCGGATGTGCCCCCTTGCAAACACAGCTTATTAACAGCAGTTGGGTTTCGGGCGGTACATTAAGCTATTTATGGGAGTTAGGCCAAGGCGATACATCAACCAAAGCACAACCTTCAAAAACCTTTACAGTGGGCGGGCGTTATGCTATAAAACTAACAGCTACTACCAACAAAGGCTGCAAGCACGATACTATCAAAACTACTTTAGTATTTGATAAACCTACGGCCACGTTTAGCAAAACCTATTTGGCAAATAAAAAGGTAACCTTTACCCCAAGTATATCGGGCTATCCTACTTACCGTTGGAATTTTGGAGATAACACCGGAACCCAAACAGGATTTTCGCCTACGCACCAATATGCAAACGGAGGAACATACACTGTATTGTTAGAGGTAGAAGACAACCAAGGATGCCGAAACACTAACTCTGATACGGTGAATATTATAGGGGTGGGTATCAATCTGCTCCAAAACATAAAAGGGGTACAAGTACTGCCCAACCCGTTTAGCAATAGTATTGACGTATCGTTTGTATTGAGCTCAAAGCAAGTGGTTAGTGTATATATAATCGATGTATTGGGACGTAAAGTGTTGGATATTTACAACGAAAAAATGCTGATAGATACATTTACCGCTACCGCAAACACTGAGCAATTGCCACAAGGATTTTATCAGGTGGTGATTGAAGCCGGAGCCGAAAAGTATGCGGTGAAGGTGGTTAAATAAAAAGCTATCGTTAAGCAAAACGGGGGTTCGGGTTTTAAACCCGAACCCCCGTTTTATTTTAAAGCAACGAGTTTGATACCCGTTTGTACAGGCGTATACAGGATGCTAATTTTCTTTGTAATAAAGTATAGAATTTCGGCTGCTTGAGGATGAAAGAAACTATTCTTCAAGCTAATGGAGAATAAAAGTGTAGTAGCAATAAACAAAAAAACCGCAGGGATGGCCTGCGGTAATTTCATTTTATCTATACAGGTAAAATGAAAGAAAGTATTGCTCTACTGTTTAAACAGCAAAAATTACGCCACACCGCCGTTTAATTAGCGGAAAAAGCCGTATTTTACTGATATTCAGTAAAAATATTATTCTTCGATGATGATACCCGATTGCTCTTTGTTTGGAGAAGCAATGGTGGTTAATTTGGTTTGCAGCTTACGGTTTTGTTTCTTAAGCACTGAAACCACTTTATTTTTTCTTTCTTTTCTTTTTAAACGTGTAACTGCCATGGCGTAAAAATTTTAAAGGACGGCAAAGGTAAAAAATAAAACCTGATTTTTTCAATCAAATTTTACTTTGGTTTAATCGTTTTCATTTAATAGCTGCTGTAATTATCCTTTACGGCGGCAACAAAAATTGTTTTCGGGTAAATAGTATTACGGTTTATAAGCTGGCCGTGCGCCCGCCGTCAACCACCACATTGGTACCGTTGATGTAGGCTGCCATTGGCGAAGCAAGAAACGTAGCTGCATAGCCTATTTCTTTTGGGTCGGCAAAACGTCCCGCCGGAATTTCGTGCAGCATTTCACCTTCAACCGTGCCTTTGTCTTTATTTGTTTTCTCTGATTTATTTTCAATAATGGCACTCAAACGCTCAGTGCTGGTGGCACCGGGCAAAATGTTATTTACGGTAATACCAAACGGAGCCAATTCGCCTGCAAGGGTTTTTGCCCAGTTGCCTACCGCGCCGCGTATGGTGTTTGATACGCCCAAACCGGGTATAGGTTGCTTTACCGAGGTAGAAATAATATTGATTATTCGGCCGTAGCCTTCGCGTTTCATCCCATCAGCTACGGTTTGCACCAATATGTGGTTGCACACCAAATGGGCTTGGAAGGCAGCCAAAAATTGCTCAACGCCGGAATCAATTGCCTTTCCGGCCGGTGGGCCTCCGGTGTTGTTTACCAAAATATGTACGGGGCTGGTTTTTTGCAGGTAATTATCCAGCTTCACTTTCAAAATATTGGGGTTGGCAAAATCAGCCACAATCGATTCGTGGGGTTGCCCGTAAGGAGTTGGCAAAGCGGCTTTAACAGCGGCCAGCTTTTCAGGGTTGCGGGCTATTAATATCACAGTGGCTCCGGCCTCAGCCATCAGCATAGCGGTGGCTTTGCCAATGCCCTGTGTGCTGCCGCAAACAACGGCACGTTTGTTTCTTAAATCTATCTGTAACATACTAAATGCAGCCTGCAAACCTAATGCTATTTTAGCCTTTGGGGGTAATTTTTTAATGAAATCTAAGCCCTAACTTTGTAATAAAATTTAAGAAGTAAGGACAACTGATGCACACACTGGAGCCATTTTTTTTATGGCGCGAATTGTACAGGGCTGAGGACGATAACCGCTCTCCGTTTTATGAACGCGAGTACAGCGAGTTTGAGTTTACCCACCAGATATACAACCACCTGATACACCCGCAATGGGACGAGTTTGGCTCGCCCACGTTATACATTAAAATTATTTACGCGGATTACGAAACCGGTTTTGCCGTTATTGAAATGATTGGCGAGTGGAACGACGCCATTAATAACGACATTATGTTTTTGAAACGCGAAGTGCTGGAGCTGCTGATGCAGGAAGGCATTGACAAGTTTATTATGATTGGCGAAAACGTGCTGAACTTTCACTCAAGCGACGACTCGTATTACGAGGAATGGTTTAGTGATGTAGAAAACGGCTGGGTGGCTTTTATCAATTTCCGCGAGCACGTGCTTGATGAATTTAAATCGGCCAACATTGATTATTACGTGAATTTTGGCGGTGAAATGGACGACATGAACTGGCGTAAGTTTTCGCCTTACCAGCTGTACGATTCGGTAGATACCATGTTGAAACACCGCTTGGCGTAAGCTTTCGTCCGATTTTTGGGCTTCCCCGTCGTTTCAACTGTTTTCTTTTTCCTTGTATAATTCTTTGGCTTAAAAAATCGGGCTACCTTCGTTGCATAAACAATTATCAAATGAAATTTAATCGCTTAACTGTTTCAGTAGTAGCTGCTATTGCAGCCGTAGCTATCGTTTTATCAGGCTGTAAATCAGAGCAAAAAGCCATGTTGTCGTTTGCTCCCAAAAAAGGGAAAAAGTATGAGTATGTGATGAATACCGTACAAGATGTTGAAATGGAGCAGATGGGGCAAAAAATCAACAGTAAAACCAATATCGGGTTTACCTATTTGATGGCAGTAGGGGAGAAGGACAAGGATAATAATACTACTGTGGTTACCACCTTCAAAAGGATTGCATTTACAAGCGAGAGTCCGATGGGTAAGATGGCATACGACTCGGATAATATTGATACAAATAACAACCCAATGATGGGGATAATGGCAAAAGCATTTAGTTCTTTGGTGAACAAAAGCATCACGCTGATGGTGAACGATAAAGGCGAGGTCGTGGCCCTTAGCGGTATGGAGGCAATTTTTGCCGATATGATTAAGAGTATGGGACTTGATTCACTTCCCGAAGCCGACCAAATACTTGCGCAATTAAAGCCGCAGTTTTCTGACGACCAGTTTAAGAAAACGTTTGACGAAATGTTAAGGATATTGCCCGGTAAATCAATAAACATAGGCGAAAGCTGGGACATTGAAACTGAAAAGAACCTTATGAATATGGGTATTAAAACCAAAAGCACTTATACCCTTAAAGAGATGAACGGGAAAAATGCAGTGGTTACTCTTTCTTCTGCGTTTGATGTAGTAAAATCGGGTGCTGAATTGCAAGGCGGTGAAATGAAAATGAACGGTACACAAACCGGTACTATCACCGTTGATACCGAAACCGGTTTTCCTTTACAAAGCAATATTACTCAAGATATTAACACCACTACCAATGCAATGGGTATGGAAATACCAATGAAAATGAAGGGGGTAATTACTATTACCTCAAAAGAGATTAAATAACATCTTTGCAGGGTAAACCTGTTTATACGATTACGAGCCGCAAGGGATTTGAGTTTCCTTGCGGCTCGTGTTTTTTGAGGATTTGTGCCGAAATCGGTGGGGTTTATGAGTGTTGTTCCATTTTGCCTACGGGCATAAAACCCGCCTTTTGTGCAATGGTTCGTCCCGAATGGTTTTAAACCATTCGGGACGTTGTTTTCAAATGCGACAGGTTTTATACCTGTCGTAGCAAAATGAAGGGTCTTACTTCTTTTTTATCGGAGTTTTTTCATCGCAAGGCGGGTTTTTAAGATTAACCAAATCAATTTCGCGGCGGCGTAATTCAAAATCACGGTCTTCTTTCTGGCGTTGCTCAGCCTCCTCGTCAACTATTTTGTAGTTTACCTGCAAGCTAAAATAAAACTGAACGGCAGGCTCATTGGTGGTGGGGTTTATCACATGGTCAAATTGTCCAAAGGGTACTTTTTCATAATATACCGTACTCTTTTTATCCGCGTAATTTACCTGCACAATATCTTTTTTATCCGTGCGGGTAAAGTGTGCCGGAGTACCTGATTTATAAGCGGTATAGCTGGCATAGCGTTCAGCAGGAGAAACACTGCCGCGGGTTTCGCCCAAATCCAGTTGTTTTAGTTTTATACCCGTTTCGGCATAAGGCTGCATTTTCATTTTCACTATCTCTATGGCCTTTAACCGTAACTGTTGGTATATCTGCTCCATGTTCTCAATCACATAATCCACCTTCACAAGGTCGTATATCTCGGCTTCAGCCGCCGCAACGATAATACCGTTAACCAGGGCGGTATTTTTAACACGTACGTGGATGTTCTTTCTCAATTCATATCCTGTAGCAATTTCATTGCCTGTAATGCTGTGCTTTTTTTTAGAAAATTCAATTTCGTATTGGGGTACTAACGAGATGAAATCAATGTGAACGTCCTCTTCGGTAACTCCCAAACGACGTAAGCCTTGTTTAAGTTTTCTAAAACGGGTATTTAGCATAGAGTCAGCCATTTCAAACGACTCGTTTACTTGCTCAGCACTCAAAATAATAATGTAAGCCGAAGGAAGTACGTTTACCATCACATCGGCCTTTAACGAAACCATGTTGCCATAGCTTTGGCCGTGATTGCTTATGTTTAAGTTAACGCCTGTAGGGTGATTATAGGGGATAAGTTGCGGCGAACTGTTACTGCCGTTGTACAATGAGTTACCCGCGTGTTGGGCTTGGCTTGACAGCGCAAGAATGATAAATGCAAAAACCGAAATTACTTTTTTCATGGTGCTTTGTTTTTATGGCTGTACACCGACAAAGCACTTTGGTTCAATCAGGAATTAAAAAACAATCACAGTCATATTCACCAAATCAGGGTTGTTGGCTGCTGTTACCGTTTGTAGTTGGGGTTCAGGAGTATGCTCACTAGTATGCGGTGTTTCTGTATTATCAGGAATAGTATTTATTGGCTTTACTTTTTCTATTTTCTGAATAGGACTCTCGTTTACCGTTGGGGGTGTAACAGGTGTTTCAGTCGATGGTGTTGGAGTAGTCTTATTTTCAGCCACTACAGTAGGCGGGGCAGAGGTCAGTAATACGCCTGCTGCCGTTGCTATGATTAGTAACGAGGCAGCGATGGATAAAGGCACGGCATACTTTTTAAATATAATCAGCTCCTTCTGGGACTGCTTGTTGTGCTTTTGTTCAAATGCCTGTTTTAATTGCCGTTTCAAACGGTCGGGTACAGGGTTTCCCATCGCTGATTCCACCGCTCCTTCAAGGGTAGTTAACAAGCTGCGAATGTTGGTGTATTCAGCCTCTGTCGCCACCCATTCAGCTACTTGTGCCTTCTCCTCAGCCGATAATTGGGCATAGCTCTTTTCAAGGATTAACTGCTCTATAAAGTCAGGATATTTCATTGCTGTAAGAGGTTTTTAAAAGGGGTTAATTTTTGTGACAAAGCTTTTAGGGCATAAAACAACCTCGATTTCACCGTTCCTTCTGAGCATTCCATCACCACCGCTATTTCTTTTAAACTTAAGTGGTCAAAGTACCTCAGCTGAAAGGTTTGGCGGTGGTTTTCGCCCAGTTGTTCCAGTTCAGTTTCAAGGGCTGTCAAAAACTGTTTATTATCAAACAAGTGCTCCTGTATTGCGGGTAAGGCAGGCTCGCTTACAGCAGGTTGCTGTATAATGCCGTCATCGGGCGATTGGTGTTTCATACGACGGTATTCGTTTTTGCATAGGTTGTGTGCCGAACTGTACAACCACGTTTTAAAACTCCGCGAGGGGTTAAACAGTTCAGGTTTTTCAATAATGTTTAAAAACAGTTTGTGCAGGCAATCCTCTGCTAGTTCCTTCTCCTTCCAAAGCATTCGGGTAAAATAGCCCAGCAGTTTTGTTGCATAGCGGTTATACAATTCTTCAAAAGCACGCGAATTGCCCGCCGTTGCTTTTTGCATCAGTTCTTCATCGGTATTTTTTGCAAGCGAAGCTTTGAACAACTGCATCCGTTTAGTTAAAATAAGATTGGTAGTTGTTCCAAAAGCCCAGATGTTGGGCAAAATCCTTTGCTGCTTGTTTAGTTTGTGCTGCTTTGGTTGTATCAGTAGTTTTATAATGGCGGTACAAAACAATGTAGCCCGGCATCAGGTTTTTAAGTACTTCTGTACCTGTTGTAGGGTAGGGGCTAACGGGTTGTTTTTCAACGAGAGTATTGTTTAAGAACGGGATATTATCCACTGCTGATGCTGAATATTGATAACACACGCCCATGTTGTAAAGTTGGGGCAGTATTGTGCTGTAATAATCAGGATTAACAGTGAGGGAAATATATACGCTCTTATTTTTGGGTATCGTGGTAAGAACTTTTTGTAATGCCGAGGCATTGGGGGGTGTGTTGTTTGAATGACCTTTTTCAGTGCCTTCAAACTTTAGGCTATATACGGTGATGTGTTTGCCTGCATTTAAGGCAGCCAACCATAAGGCATACGTGTCGTATTCTCCATTGCTTATTACACAACTGCTGTCCGGTAAGTTGTCTGCCATTGCTTTGCTCAAAGCATACAAACCTGTTTTTGGGGCTATTTGCGGTAGTTTTTGCAGCAGTAGGTTGCGTTGGGTGTAATTACCCGTGTGGTGGTAGTACTTTACCAATTCAGGTAAAATAATGGGGTGTTGAGGGCTTATCTTTTCAGCATCGGTAAGGTATTGAGTGGCTTTTTCATAGGTAGAAGCCTCAAAATAGTTTACCATGTAAGTTTCAAAACTCTTCTGCTTGATGGCACTATCCATTTTAGCAGCAATGGTGGTAAGTGATTTTTCTCCTTCGTTGCTAATAATGCCTTTATTGCTTTGCAGTTGGTATTGGCGTACAATCATGTAGTAGTTAAACCAGTTTTCTGCATTGTGGCTTTCTAACAGGCATAATTTAGCCCAAACATCCACCTGTTTTTGCAGGGTTTGCAACGTAGCAGCATTGTAATGGGTGGCCATCAAGGTTGCGGCACGTTGGGCATTGTAGGTTTGCTCGAGCGATTCACGACCCCCGCTTTGGCCCCAAAGCACTTGCGTTGTTGCCAAAAGCGCCAGAATAAGTATTGCAAAAAATTTCATTTCAAAAGGCTGTACACACCAAAAAGTAGAAGGTTCAAAACCGAAGTTACAATTTTATAGTTCTTGGCAATGTATTCTCAACACAATAGAGTTGTCTATGATAAGATGGCAACCTGTTGAAGCTAAAATTTTAGCGTAAAACTTTAGCTTTTCAACTCAAATAAAAGCCTATTTTTGCGCACCAAAAATTCATATCATGATAATAGGAGTTCCTAAAGAGATAAAAAACAACGAAAACCGTGTGGCAGTTACCCCCGCGGGCGTTAAAGAACTTATGAAACACGGCCACACCGTGTATGTGCAATCAACCGCCGGTATAGGCAGCGGTTTTGCTGATGAGGATTACTCAAGTGCCGGTGCTAAAATGCTTCCTACTATTGAAGAAGTGTACGGCATTGCTGAAATGATTATCAAGGTAAAAGAACCTATCCAATCAGAATATAAACTTATAAAGAAAAACCAACTGGTATTCACATACTTCCACTTTGCTTCATACGAGCCTCTAACCCACGCAATGATTGAAAGCGGTGCTGTTTGTTTGGCGTATGAAACAGTTGAGAAAAAAGACCGCAGCTTGCCTTTGCTAGTTCCTATGAGCGAAGTAGCCGGTCGTATGTCAATCCAAGAAGGAGCTAAATACCTTGAAAAACCTTTGAAAGGTCGTGGTATTTTGTTGGGCGGTGTTCCCGGTGTTAAACCTGCTGAGGTACTTGTACTTGGCGGTGGTATTGTAGGTACACAAGCTGCTAAAATGGCTGCCGGTTTGGGCGCACACGTAACCATTATGGATGTATCGTTGCCACGCCTTCGTCAGTTGGATGATATTATGCCTGCTAACGTGGATACCATGATGAGTAACGAGTATAACATTCGCGCTATGATTCAACGTGCCGACCTTATCATCGGTGCTGTATTGATACCCGGTGCTAAAGCTCCACACCTTATCACCCGTGATATGTTGAAAATGATGAAGCCGGGTACTGTGTTGGTTGACGTTGCTGTTGACCAAGGTGGTTGTATCGAAACTTGTAAGCCAACTACACACGAAGATCCTACTTATATCATTGATGATATCGTACACTACTGTGTAGCAAATATGCCCGGTGCTGTGCCTTATACCAGCACACTTGCACTTACCAACGCTACCTTGCCATACGCAATACAGTTGGCAAACAAAGGATGGGTTGCTGCCTGCCGCGAGAACGAAGAATTGAAACTTGGTTTGAACGTGGTAAACGGTAAAGTGGTTTACCAAGGTGTGGCTGACGCCTTCAACCTACCCATGAATAATGTTGACGAAGTATTAGGCTCACAAACTGCCTAATTACTTTTAGCAAACTATACATACACCCTCTTTATTGTTTATCAGTAAAGAGGGTGTTTTTATTATCACCCTCAACAACTGTTTTAAATACTGTGCATATAACATTCATTTACACAATGTGCGTAATGTTTTTATTTGGTGGCATGCGTCGGGTGCAATAAATTCGCTTCATTATATGGGTAAAAGTTTATACGTGTTTCTGAAACTGGTGAACCTTGTTTTGTGCGTTCTACTTATTACCACATGGATATTGTTTTCACATTTGGGGTTTAATGCATTTAGCGAAAGCGATAACATGTATGAGCCCGAAGTAGCCTTTCTGTATCAAATAGGGTTGGTAACACTGATATTTACAATTGCTCCCCTAGTACTGTGCATTATGCTGAAGGAAACCCACAATAAGTTGTTTTTCTTTGTACTTACGCTGTTCAATATCTTTTTAATATTCATTATCGTAGTACTTTTTACCATAGCCGATACGTATTAACAAGCCAAACAGATGATTTGAGCCAGTATGCCATAGTTTTTACATTAAATAATAAATGTGCATACAGCAGCGTTTTCAAATACTTTGTAGTCAGTAACAAATAAGTGATATTTGCATTTCATGCAAGAGGCAAGTGCATCAACATTAACCGCGCAAGTAAACGATAAGGCTTTAGTAGAGCAGTTTATAAATGGCAACGAGAAGGCCTTTGAAACCCTTTTTAAGCGGTATTACCAAATGCTGCGCAAGGTAGCCCAATATATGTTGGATGACTTGGAACAAGCCGAAGAGCTGGTTCAGGATGCCTTTGTAAACATTTGGGAAAAGCGTAGCAATGTTAATCCCGATGCGTCTTTTAAAAACTATCTGATAACGGCGGTACGCAACCGATGCCTTAATCATATCAAGGCCAAAAAGAAAACCCACTCTATCGACGATGATGAGATTTGGCAGGAGCAATTAGTTGCGGATAGCCGCACCGAGGCTGCTGTTAACTTTAAAGAGATGCACCGCGCTATTGAACAAGCCATTGATAAATTGCCAGAGCAATGCCGAATTATCTTTCAACTTAGCCGCCACGAGGGGTTGAGCTATAAAGAGATTGCCGAAGCACTGGATATTGCACCAAAAACCGTTGAGAACCAAATTGGCCGCGCCCTTAAGGTGCTAAAAGTGGAATTGAAAGAATATTTCCCTTTGTTTCTTATCTTTTTTAATTGATAATCAATTAATTATAAAATTTCTTAAATTTTTTTGTTACCAGCCTTGGGGGTAGGTGGGGGGTGTTTGTGTATATGCTTATGTAAACACAAACTATAAAAACAATAAACAAATGAAAACTATGAAAACCAAAGTTATGTTAGCCGCTCTAATTGCCGCATTTGCAATCACAATGTTTAGCTCATGCACCGGTGGCGACTGCGACGAAGTTCAACCAACCGAACAAGGAACAAACAACTAATTTTAAACACCAAACAAACTATTAGAAAACAACAATTAATCTGCTTACAAACTAAAACTATGAAAAATCAAATCAAACTAATGTTGGTAGCCGTAGCTGCCCTTGCCTTAACAGCAACATCATGTAAGAAAGATGCCGATGAAAACCCAACCCCTTCACCGGCCCCGGCTCCCACAAAAACACAACTTTTAACTGCAAAAAGTTGGAGAATGACCTCGATGAAAGTAGGTACTATGGATTACATTGGCTTTTTGCCAGCATGCCAAAAAGACGACTTTATGACCTTTAAAACTAACTTCACCGTAATTGATGATGAAGGTGCTACAAAATGTGACCCCGCTGACCCACAAACAGAAATTTCAGGATGGTCATTCATTAACAATGAAACAGCGATAGTGTCAGAATCAACCGATACTTTAAAAATCCTTAAACTAACTGCGGATACATTGCGAGTTGAAACCAAGTTTGAGACTGATGAAGGTAAACGCGAAACTGCGAACATGACTTTTATAACTGTGAAATAAAAACTTAGGGGAAAGGTGCAATGTACCTTTCCCCATATTAATTTTGACGATATGATAACACCTGTACTAATTGGCAAATACCTTTCGCACCAGTGCACTCCCGAAGAAGCAAGGATGATAGAGTCGTGGATTGGCGAGAGTACCGAGAACAAAGGCCTTTTTGTGAGGCTTAAAAATATGTGGGACGAAACCGGACAGGTACGTCCTTTAGCCGAAGTACAGGAAACCGAAGCCGCATGGCAAAAAGTTAAGGGCAGGTTGCAACAAGCAACAACAACCCAACCCAAACGTAAATCACTTTCATACATATTAACTCGTGCAGCCGCAGCTGCAGTAATTATTTTAGGCGTGGTATCATTTTATGTACTTAACTACAACAGCGGTAGCGAAACCGTAGTGAAGATGGTTGAAATTTCAACCAAAAAGGGCGAAAAGCGTCAATTAGCACTTGCTGACGGAAGCACCGTGTGGCTGAATGCTGAAAGTACCATTAAGTATCCCGAGGATTTTAGCGGCAGTACCCGCGAAGTTTACGTTGACGGTGAAGCTTACTTTGAAGTGAAGCGTGACGAAACCAAACCATTTATGGTACATACAGGTGAGTTAGTTACCAAAGTACTGGGTACATCGTTTAACGTGATGGCCTACCCTGATAATGATGAAATAGCTGTTGCTTTGGATGAGGGTAAAGTAGCTGTGTACAGCGATAGTAATCTTGTAGAGCTGTTGCCAGGCAATATGGCCATTTACGGCAAAACATCGCATCGCCTGCAATCAATGCCTATGCCCGATAAGCATAACGAGTGGCGCAAAAACGTGATGGATTTTAACAACATCACACTTTCTCAAGCTACAGCAACCGTAAACCGCTGGTTTAATGCCAATGTGGTTATCGACGATAAAAAATTAGAAACCTGCCGTATTACAGCCAGTTTTAATAACCCAACCCTTGGTGAAGTGATTGAAATTCTATCATCAGTATTACCTATTGAGATAGAAGAGAAGGATGGCGCATACCACATTAAGGGAGAAACTTGCGAATAGCGGCCCAATTCCCCTACAAACAAGTGAAAACAAACAAAACAACACTGCTGCGCCTTCTTCCGCTTGTTATTTTATTACTGGTAACAGTAAGCAGCAAGGCTACTGAGATAGTTTTGCTAAACAAACAAATAACCTACAAGGCCAAACAAATTTCCCTGAAGAAAGCCCTTGCAGAAATTGGGGCTAAACACGACATAAAATTCTCATACAGCGAAAGCATGGTGCCCGTAAGTAATCTTGTGAGCATTAACGTGCAAAACAAGCCTCTTTCGCAAGTTCTGGATGCCATACTGCACAACACAGTTACCTACAAAGAACTGAACGGGCAAGTGGTGTTGATGCGCAAGAAAAATGCGGGCAAGCCCACGCTTACCATCAGTGGATATGTGACTGAAAAAGGCAGCGGCGAATTGCTGTTAGGTGTAAATATATACATACCCGGTACCTCGCTGGGAACCACTACCAATGCCTATGGTTTCTATTCGCTGTCCTTACCCAAAGGAACCTACAAACTTGCCTATTCATACATCAGTTACGAAACCCAACTGATAGATGTTGAACTTACCTCGGACAAAGAAATAAACGTTGCCCTAGACGGAATAAAAGAAGTAACTGCCGTAGAAGTTGTGGCTGAAAGTGTGGTGAAGGAGAGTAGCAAAACACAAATGAGCAGCATTGATATTCCGGTGGAGCAGATAAAAGAAATACCTGCTTTGCTGGGAGAAAAAGATGTGCTTAAAGTAATACAATTAATGCCCGGTGTACAAAAGGGCAGCGAAGGACAAAGCGGCTTTTATGTACGCGGTGGCGGTCCTGACCAAAACCTTATTATACTTGATGGTGCTCCCGTGTACAATGCCTTTCACCTTTTCGGGTTCTTTTCGTTGTTTAACGGCGATGCCTTGAAAAGCGTTGAATTGATAAAGGGTGGATTTCCTGCCCGTTACGGCGGAAGGCTTTCATCAGTGCTTGATTTGCACATGAAAGAAGGACACAAAGAAAAATACAGCGGCGAAGTAGGTATTGGCCTTATATCATCAAGGTTTACCATTGAAGGCCCGTTGAAGAAAAACAAATCATCGTTTATTGTATCAGGCCGCAGAACATACATTGATGCGCTTATGCAGCCGTTTATGACCGGTAACGAGAAAGGCGGGTACTACTTTTACGATTTGAACGCTAAAATAAACTACGACTTAGGCAAAAAAGACAAAGTGTACCTAAGCGGTTATTTTGGTAAGGATAAATTTTACGCCAGCACCAATAACACCTCAACCAGAAATACTTTTAGGTTTGAGTGGGGAAATGCCACTGCTACCGCCAGATGGAACCACGAGTTTTCAAACAAACTATTTGGTAATGCATCGGCCATCTTTAGTAATTACAGGTTTTTAGTAGGAGCTACAACAGTTGAAAAATCGAGCAACAACCAATTTGAGTTGCGCTTTTATTCGCAAATCCGTGATTACGGTATTAAGTACGATTTTGATTATTACCCCGTTAACGGCCACCATGTTAAAATGGGGGTTACTTCAACCCTGCACACGTTTACCCCAAGTGCGGTGGTATATAAAAACACTTTTGCAAACGAAAGCCTAAACTCTAAAAAGAGCATCAACGGATTTGAAAACGGTTTGTACATAGAAGATGATATGAGGTTGGGCAAACGCTTTAAGGTGAACGCCGGTATGCGTTTGAGCCACTTTAGCAATCGCAAAAAACACTACTTTAATCCTGAACCGCGTATTGCCACTGCTTACCAAGTTGGTAAAGATATGGCCGTAAAGGCATCGTTTGCTGTGATGAATCAATACATGCACTTGGTGAGTAATACCGGTATAGGCTTACCAACCGATTTGTGGGTGCCTGCAACATCAAATATCCCCCCGCAGCGCAGTATGCAAGCCGCAGCGGGTTTTGTAAAAGACTTTACCAAGCAAAACTTTGCTATAACTGTTGAAGGTTACTATAAGAAAATGAATAACATATTGGGGTATAAAGAGGGAGCTACCTTTTTGGTGTTTGACGACCCTACCAGTGCCGATAGTTATTCGTGGGAAGAAAACGTTACAACAGGACAGGGCTGGAGTTACGGTGCTGAGTTCTTGATTCAAAAGAAAAAGGGAAGATTTAGCGGTTGGATAGGCTACACGCTTAGCTGGACACAATTGCAGTTTGATGAACTGAATTTCGGCAGAAAGTTCTGGGCACGTTATGACCGTCGCCACGATATATCAGTAGTAGGTATCTATAAAATCACCAAAAACGTATCACTATCAGCTACTTGGGTATACGGAACAGGGCAGGCAATTACATTGCCCCGTGCAAACTATACAGGTGTAATGCACGACCCAACTTACGGAGCCAGCAATGTAGTTTCGTCCATTGATTTGGTAGATTATGGTGAGAAGAACAACTTCCGCATGGCTCCCTACCACCGCATGGATTTAGGCATACGAGCAGATAAAGTGCGCGAAAAATACACCCGTACTATTGAGTTTAGCTTTTATAACGTGTATAACCGCAAAAATCCATTTTTCTATTACACATCAACTGAAAACGGGGTTACAAAGTTGAAGCAGATTTCGTTGTTCCCCATTATTCCATCTATCTCACTTAGTTATAAATTCTAATCCCATGATTAAATTAAAATCAGCGATAATTAATGTCACCGCATTATTGGTTTGCATGGGCTTTGCATCGTGCGAGCAAGATGCCGTAAATGTGGATATACCTATTATTGAGCCTAAATTGGTACTGCAAAGTTTTATATCACCCCAAGATACACAGATAAAGGTATATGTAAGCCTTTCAAGGCCGGTTTACAACAATAACATAAAAAACAACGATTGGATTAAGGATGCCGATGTAAAAATTTCGGACGGGTTAACTACCAAACAACTTTTGTTTGATGGCTTATCAGGTACCCGATATATACTTAATGCCTCACAAATGCCTATTGTGGCGGGTAGAACCTATACACTTATGGTTAACACAAAAGACGGACGTAGTGCAAAGGCTACCTGCACAGTTCCGTATCCTACTGATACAGCATCTCTTAGTTATAAATGGGATACTACTGCCAACAGAAATGATAATGATGGGAATATAGCAAGAACGGTAAGGCTGAATATGAGCTGGAATGATATAGCAGGAGGAATTAATTATTACAGAGCGGGAGCGTCTGTACGTGTGATTGAAACCACCGGAGCACCTAACGAAACCTTACAAAATATGTATGGTCCTTCGTATAGCGATTTGCAAACGGATAAGAATAAAGACGGTCAAAAAATGACCATAAATGACTTATCAGCAGAGGTTAACGAGCAAATCGGCGGAACAGTAGTGGGCTTCTCATTCAGGCCGGTGGGCATCAGAATACACTTGCTTTCGTGTGATGAAAATTACTACAAGTACCACATAAGTGCCGTAAACAATGGTTCTGATCCATTTTCTGAACCTACCTTGGTGTTTAGTAACGTGCAAGGCGGGTTGGGCTGTTTTGGTGCCTACAATGGGTTTATAAAGATAATTAGTTTTTAACCCCGCGTTTTGCTGTAAACAGCCATACAAGCGCAATAATCCCTATTACAGTATTATATACCAATTGTGTACCGTGGTTTAGTGTGGCGTAGGCCAGTGTGTTTACGCCGCTAATACTATACATTACCAATAACTGACCCACCAAAAAGTGATATAAGCCTGCACCGCCTGCTTGTATAGGCAACGATTTAGCAATGGCTCCCACAGCCATTACTGTAAATGCAGCAGCAACGGTAAGGTTTTGGGTAGCATCAAAGGCAAAAAACCACAAATAACTGGTTAAGAAATAGCTAAACCATATCAATGTGGTATAAAGCAAAAACAGCAGCGGTTTTTTAAGGCTGAAAATACTTACCAGGCCCTCAACTATACCTCTGATAAACAGCACCATTTTATTGGCAGCATTCAACTTTTTAAGCCTTTTGGCAATTAATAGCAACGTTGCCAATCCTACAATTCCGGTTACTGCCAATCCTATAAACAGGTGCAGCGCTTTGCCGCCGGTTTTATCATTTATAGGACTAAAAATATGCGTTGTAAAAAAATCACCCAAAAAAGCAGCTTGAAGGCCGAAAGCAAGAGCCACGCAAAGTAATAAGCATACCAAATCAACGGCACGCTCAGTAAACACAGTGCCAAAGCTTTTAGCAAAAGGTATTTTGGCGGTTTCTTGCAACGATATACAACGGCTTAATTCGCCCACGCGGGGGGTACCAATGTTTACAAAATAGCCATACATTAACCCAAAAAACGATTGACTAAAGGTAGGTTTGTGAGCTACCGGCTCAAGTAACAGTTGCCAGCGCAAAGCACGTGCAGTGCTACCCAGCAGGCTTGAGCAAAGTACAGGTATCACCCATATATAATCAGCATTCTTAAGCTCGGTCCCCAGTGCTTGCAAGTCTTTGCCTGCAAACGCATAGTACAACGATACTGCTGCTAAAACAGCAAACGCACCATTAATAAGCCACGATTGAAACTTTTTGGTATCCTTCACAAAACAAAAACGGCAACTATTTGCCGCAGCCCAAAAATATAAGATTTTAGCGGGATAAGAAAAGAAGCCTACTTAACGGGCGCAGCCTCAACCAGTTCAGACAATTGGTTCACATCTTTAAGTGCTTGCACATTGTACGGAAAAACAAGCGAAGTGTTGTTAAGCACCAAGTATCCGGTTAGCAAAATGGTGGTATCGGGCCAAAATTTCGAGAGTTTATCAATAAATTCCTGTACTCCTTGCTCGGCTAACGATGAAGTGATTGACGACAGCACATAATCGGGCTCGTAAAAATCAAACAACTTATTCAAATCGTCGTAGGGGAGGTTTTGCCCTAAATATACCACCCTGTGCCCGCGGGCGCGCAGGTAATAATTGGCAAACAACAATCCTATTTCATGCGATTCTCCTTCCGGCAAAAACAACAAAAACTTTTTAGCATCAGGATGTTGCTTACCGGTTTGTGCGTCAATAGCAACGTACAGTTTCTGACGGATAAGGTTGGTAATAAAGTGCTCGTGGGCAGGATGTACTGCCTCTGTCATCCACAGCACTCCAATTTGGTGTAGAAACGGGAAAACTACTTGCGTAATCGTTTCCTCAAGGCCCAATTTTAAAATATTTGACGACAAGATGGTATTGAATCCCTGCTCATCCAAGCTGAACATGGCAGAAATCAGAGCCTTTACTTGTGCAGAGTGTGGCGAGTCTTTCTCAGAAACCAACAGCACCATCTCACGAATTTTGTCGCGAGACATTTTTGCAATCTCTGAAATTTTGATGCCGTAATTATTTAAAATGGAAACATTAAGGATAAAACGCAAATCTTCATCATCGTAATATCGAATGTTTGTATCCGTACGCTTGGGCACCACAAGGTTGTAACGCTGCTCCCAAATGCGCAGTGTGTGTGCCTTAATGCCGGTGATACACTCTATATCCTTTATTGAAAAACGAGTCATTGATTTCCTCTGTATATAGCACAAACACTTAAGGGGCTTGTTTGTTCTTTAGTTGCTGTAAAAAATTACTTTTGTTCGAAGCAAATTACAGCCAAACTCCTATACCGCACAGATTTTTAAAAAGATATAATTTACAATTTATTAACACCTGATGAAAAACATATTGATAACCGGCGGCTCAGGCTTGGTGGGCAGTGCCCTAACTGCTTTGCTACAGCAAAAAGGATACAGGGTAGCACACTTGGGTCGTAAGGAAAATTTGAGCGGTTTAATAAAAACCTACCGCTGGGATTACAAAACAGGTGAAATAGATGTAAAAGCCTTTGACGGGGTTGAGGTGATTATTAACCTTGCAGGGGCAAGTGTGGCCGGCGGCCGCTGGACAAGTGCTTACAAGCAAGAAATATACAACAGCCGTGTACTATCAACCCGCTTGCTGTATGAAACCATTAAAAACCACCAACTGCCGGTAAAAAAAATAATTTCTGCATCTGCTACCGGCTATTACGGCGATAGTTTGCAATTGGTGGATGAAAATACGCCGTCGTCAAACGATTTCTTGTCAAAAGTTTGTGCCGATTGGGAGTCGGAAGCTAAAAAGATAGAAAGCCTTGGCATACCCCTTACCATTTTGAGAATAGGGATTGTATTATCAGCCAAAGGAGGTTTTGTGCCCGAGATGGCAAAGCCTATAAAAATGGGTTTTGGCACGGTGTTGGGCAGCGGCAAACAGCAAATAAGCTGGATACACATTAACGATTTATGCGGCATTGTGCTAAAAGCTATTACTGATGATGGATTTACGGGCCCTTATAACTGCGTTACCCCTAATCCTACTACCAATGCCCAAGCCACAAAGCTATTTGCAAAATTATTACGCAAACCTTTGTGGTTGCCTAATGCACCAGCGTTTGCACTTAAAATTATTTTGGGAGGCATGAGCTATGAATTGCTGGTAAACCACAATGTATCAGCCAAAAAGCTTATAGGTGCCGGATATGAATTTATTTATACGGATTTTGAAACTGCTTTGAGGGAAGCACTAACCAACAATTTATATGGGAACAGAACTTAGTGTATTTTGGTTTAGGCGTGATTTAAGACTTAGCGATAATGCCGGATTATATCATGCACTAAAATCGGGCTTACCCGTATTGCCTGTTTTTATTTTTGACAGAAATATACTGGATAAGCTGGAAGACAGGGCAGATAAAAGGGTGATGTTTATACACCAAGCCTTGCAACATTTAAAAACCGAGTTGCAAGAGATGGGCAGCACTTTGCAGGTATACCACGGTAACCCGCTTGATGTGTGGAAGGAGATAACCACCACCTATGCCGTTAAAAAAGTATTTACCAACCACGATTATGAGCCCTACGCCAACGAACGGGACAAGCAAATAGGTGATTTTTTGAACAGTAGGGGAATTTCGTTCAGTACTTACAAAGACCAAGTTATTTTTGAGAAAGATGAAGTACTGAAACCCGATGGTACGCCCTATACGGTATATACCCCATACAGTAAAGTATGGAAAAGCCGCCTCAACAGTTTTTTCTTGAAACCTTACCCAACCGAACGGTATTACGAGAACTTTATAAAGGCGCCTTCATCTTCTTTAATATCAATTGAAGAACTGGGTTTTTTGCCTACTGATACTTTATTTCCGCCCACAGTAGTTTCGCAGGAATTGATTAAAAACTACGCAAACACCCGCGATATACCGGGAATACACGGTACATCGCGGCTAAGTGTACATTACAGATTTGGTACGGTGAGTATAAGGGAAAAAGCAGCTAAAGCCCAGCCATTAAGCGAGAAGTACTTTAATGAGCTTATTTGGCGTGAGTTCTACATGAGCATTTTGCATCATTACCCGCACGTGGTGGGTAATTCATTTAGGCCCGAGTATGATGCAATACAGTGGAATAACGACGAAGCACAATTTAAATGCTGGTGTGAGGGAAAAACCGGCTATCCAATGGTGGATGCCGGAATGCGTGAGTTGAACGAAACAGGGTATATGCACAACCGCGTGCGCATGGTAGTAGCAAGTTTTTTAACCAAGCATTTGTTAATTGATTGGCGCTGGGGCGAGGCTTATTTCGCAAAAAAACTCATTGATTTTGAACTTGCCAGCAATAACGGCGGGTGGCAATGGGCCGCAGGCTGCGGGGTTGATGCAGCGCCGTATTTCCGCGTGTTTAATCCTGAGTTACAATTACTGAAGTTTGATCCACAATTGATTTATGTGCGCCGTTGGGTGCCCGAGTATGGAACACCGCTATATCCCGGCCCGATGATTGACCACAAAGTTGCTCGCGAACGTTGCTTGCAGGCATATCAATCAGCCCTAAAAAACCCAAACTTAAGCTTGCCTGCACAGTAAGCCAAAAAAACCGTTTCGTTATGCATCCACGCTTCGGAGGTTAAAAGTCCAACGTCTCGGTGAAATAAATTTTCGCTTTACCGCGAATGATTACATACTTAAAGCAAGGATCTTCGCATTACTGACTTGTCTAAAGGCAATACATATAAACATAAAACCCGCAATTACGCGGGTTTTATGAGTATGCTCTGTATTAATAATGTTTAATGTAAATATCAGCGGGTTGTTTTTACGCTTTGGTAAAAGTAATTGGCTGAACGGTATTTAAGCACGTTGATGTACACCAATGCAGCAGTAGGAAATACTACCAGATTAGGAAGTACTAACAACATATTTTCAGTAAGGTGGCCGTATGCCAACCAGCTTAAACTTGCAAAGGCCATTAGCAGGTAACTAAGCCCTGAAACTCCGGTGGCTTCGCGTTGACGAATCATTTTAAACCCTTGTGGTATCACCATAAAACTTGATACAATCCCGCCAAAATATCCGAAAGTATCTTTGGGTAAAAACAAGGCGCAACAAGCAAGGCCTGCCGCAAATACTATAGATGTTATGGAAATTCGTAATTTATTAACCCCTGCTTTTTGCACAATGAGCAACAGAACCACAAGGTTTGATAAAAACAAAAATAAATAAGCCGATTGCACAGCAATATTTGCCGAGAAAAATCCAAATAACAACATAGAAAGGCTGCTGAAAACCATCAACACAGTGGTGATGCCCGAAACCGCTTTGGGCGAGTTTGAAAGATATACTTTAACTACTTGCGGCACACTATATACAACTGTTAAAAAAACAGCCAATATTTCAAAAATCTCTTTTGGTTCCATCAACAAATAAAGTCCTCAGTAATATTCCTAAATAGCAAATTAACATTCCATTATAGTTAGTTAGCTTCTGTAAAAACCCAGGTAATGTTCCTAAATGCAATACGAAAGTAGAGGAGTGGTGGTTGCTGCTGAAATGGTTTTACACCAATGGGGTATATTTTATGTGAGTGGGCATGAAACACTGATGATCTTCGCTAATGGGTGAAAGTTATCAGGCTAAATAAGCCTTTAAGCTCTTATAAAGGCATACAAAAAGACAATACGGCATTGCCCTGCTGTGCAAACAGATGTGCAAAAACATCTGTTTAATATTTCTTTAACTCGGTATGGGTGGCAGTGTTTTCAAAACTCATGTGGCGAATGGCATCCAGCACCTCTTCATCCGTCATATAATTCTTCTTAGAGTTTAAACGGTAGGCAAGTGGTATTTCCACAGCATCATCGTGCAAAATCAGCTTCTTGGTTTCGTGCAGCGGATAACCCAAACCACGTTTCACCGTTTCCATGTCCGTTTCGCGTTCAAGTTGGCGTTTATATTTTTTAGAAAAAATGTATTTAAAGCCCATACCAATCAGCTGCATGCCGTTGCGCATTTTATAGCTAAGTAGGTGTGCAAGTTCATGCCCAAAAAAGCCCACCCGCATGTTAAAATTTAGCTTGGCAAGGTGTATTCCTTTGTAAACTCCCTTACGGTTATTAATAAAGATTTTATAGGTACGTTTGCTTTTGCGTTTAAAAACGCTTGCTTTTGTGGGCCTTGCCTGCATAGTGTGCGACATAATGCTGCCCTCAATTTCAATCTTATCGGCATACAACTCAGGATAGTAAGAAAGGGCTACAAAAAAGGGAAGTTGCAAGGTATCAGGCACTAATTTGTTTTGGCCAAACAACCGTTTATACTCATCCAAACTGTCTTTATAATCCTCCTCCTTAAAATAATAGTTTAGTACCGTATCGGCATTATTAAAGGTGGTATCTTTTACTACCGCAAACGTATCAGCCTCTGCCGACATTTGCCCGAATAAGGGAGCTGTAGCAAGTAAAAAAACAACACATATAAAGTTGGTAAACCTCATTTGCTTTATACTACAAGAATACTTAAATAGACTTAAAAATCAGACACTTTGTAGGTGGTTAGCACAATTTTCCTTTACAATAGTATAACGCCCGTTTCCGTACTCAAGTATGTACAATCCCAGATTTCTATGGCTAAACCGTTCCATTTGTTCCAAGGGTGTTTCGGTAAGCAAGCATAAAAAACTTTTCAGCGCGCGTCCGTGCATACAAATTAGCACTGTTTCTTCATTTTCCTGCTGCATAATATGGCTCAACGCCTTGCGTTGTCGTTCCTGCAACTCCAATGGGTTTTCGCCGTTAGGCACACGGTGTTCCAAATTACCCCGTTCCCATTCACCAATCATCTTCAAATATTCCTCCCTCCAATACGGGCTTCCGGCCTTCCCCTCATAATCGCCCCAGCGTATCTCATTCAACTCGGGCAATTGTTCATAGGGTATGCGCAACTCCTCAATAAACTGTTGCACACTTTGATACGTGCGCTGCAATGCTGAGGTGTACACTTTATCAAAAGCAGTATCTTTGTAGTGGTAATAAAACAACTGTGCTTGCAGGCGGCCCGTTTCATTTAGTTCACTGTCAACCCCGCTACCTTGTATAATTCCCAACCTGTTAAACTCTGTTTCTCCGTGTCGGGTAATGTAAATTGTTTTTTTATCAGCCATTAGTGATTTTTGCCTACTTTTTCTCTTACGGCGGTAAAAATAATACCTTGAATTTTAATTGAAAATAAAACCTGATGACAACAAAGTATAAACTAGACGCCACCACACCGCTTGAGCAACTAAACGCTTTGAACAAGGGTACAATGGCTGAACATATTGGGATTGAATACGTTGAACTGACCGAAGATTACCTGAAAGCCCGTATGCCGGTAGACCACCGCACTTGGCAGCCCCTAAAGATGCTAAACGGCGGAGCCAGCCTTGCCCTTGCTGAAACAGTGGGCAGTATGGCTGCCAATCTTGTGATTAACCGCAACGAGTACGTGGCATTAGGATTGGATATTAATGCCAACCACCTAAAGGCCGCAATGACAGGATATGTATATGGCACTGCCCGCCCTTACCACGTGGGCAAAAGCACCCAAGTGTGGGAAATACGTATTGAAGATGAGGAGGGCAACTTAACATGCATCAGCAGGCTTACCATGTCTAACGTGAAAATAAACGGAGAGGCTAAGTATGCCCGTAAAGTTGAAATTTAATCCTGCTGGATATAAACAACAGGGACACAGTTTTGCCTTGTATAAACTACCCGCATCAGCGGTGGTACAAGGGATAGTGTGTGCTCAACCATCAACGTTTTCATACCTCCAAGTTGAGCTGGGACAAACGGGTTTTGCTTTTGTACCTTTTGAAGATGGAGAAGCTGTTTTTCTTTCGGGTGAAGAGATGAGTGATGTGGATATATCTACCCAAACAAGCATAAGTGATTATTACTTAGCCGACGGGCAATTGCCGCTTGAAACAGAAGCGGGATATGTAACCAACGTTGCCAATGGGGTAGCGTCAATCCGCCAAGGAGCAATGGATAAAGTGGTGCTGGGACGCAATACCATGCTTACTACACCGCAAGGATTTTGCCCCTTGCAGTTTTTCAATACCCTTTGCAGTCAATACCCCGAAGCATTTGTGTCGTTAGTAAGTATTAAAGGTATTGGTACTTGGATAGGTGCTACGCCTGAACGCTTGCTAAAAGTCACATCTGATAAACTAACCACAGTGGCGTTGGCAGGCACACAGCTGAAAGACCAGGCGCAATGGAGCGAAAAAGAGAGTGAAGAGCAGCTTTGGGTGGTGCGCTATATTGAAGAAATACTAAACGAATACCAAGCCACCCAAGTAGATGTTGCTGCACGGCGCAAAATACAAAACGGCCCGTTGGAGCATTTATATACCGAAATTAGTTTTAAAAAAGAAGGGGTTAATAATGCTGCGTTAGCGGCTCATTTATTACCCCGACTGCACCCAACACCTGCCGTGTGCGGGTTGCCCAAGCAAAAGGCTATGCAGTATATATTGGCTAACGAGAACTACCACCGCAGTTACTATGCAGGCTTTTTAGGCCCTGTAAATTGTGCCCATGAAACCAACTTGTTTGTAAACCTGCGTTGCATGCAAATTACCGATACAGGTATTGTAGCCTATGCCGGAGCCGGTATTACCAAAGACTCTGTGCCTGAAATGGAGCTTACCGAAACGGAAAACAAATTGAATAACCTGAAAAAATTTTTATAAGTGAGTTATGATACTATATAATGTTACAGTAAACGTAGAAGACAGCGTACACGCCGAATGGTTTTCGTGGATGAAACAAATACACATACCCGAGGTAATGGCTACAGGTAAATTTGCCGATTGGAAAATGTATAAGATACTTACCCGCCAACCCGATGAAAGCGGGGTAACGTATAGCATACAGTATTTTGCAAAAAACATAGAGGATTATAATGCTTACCAACGCGACCATGCTCCGGCGTTGCAATTAAAAACTATGCAGAAGTACGGCGAAAAGCTAATGGCTTTCCGTACCGTGCTTGAAACCGTGTAAGTGCAGCACGTATTTATAAATTGAGACTGTTTAAAGAATAATAGAACACTTACTAATTATCAAATTATAAGTGTTTGCGCTTAGTGTTTTTGTGGCAATAAGAGCAAGCTATACACTGAACTTTAAACAGTCTCAGTTTTATTATTTTTAAAATCAGGTATAAGTACCTGAAATATTGCGATTTGTATTGCCTTATTTTGATGTGCTAACAAATTGCATCCCTATTAATTGCACTATTATGCCTAACAGGTACATTGGAACTAACACCAATCAGCGTACTGATGAAGCCGACGATACTCTTCGCTCAGGCTACGACAAGAAAATGGCCGGCGACAGCACGGCGCTAAACGCCCAAATGGGCACCACGGCGGTATCAGGTTCAACCCCCGGAGCAAGTGGCACACAGTGGGGCGCTTTTACTGCTTGCGGCGGGATGGTTGTAAAAACACCTACAGAGGTGTACATTATTCACAGCACACCGGCTAAGTATTTAAAAGACCAATGGAATAACCCTGGAAATTGGCTGTGCGACAACAAGGCCAATATTACCCATGCAGTTTTAATAAACTTTGGTAATAATGCGGAGAATGCCGTTACTGATCCTATTTGGGCGTATTTGGTTGATAATCATAAAAACGCAGTACGCATCAGCAGACCTTTAAATACTACTGCGCTAAGGGCATCGGGAAATTTAGACGGAGTGTTTATTATGAAGAAAGTAAATTATACCAGCCCGGTGGTTAGCGGTGATTGGACATCAATTGCCGGACAGCAAGTGGTTGAAGTAAGGTCTTAACCTATAAAGGCTACACAACACACATCACCATACATCACTGTTTTGTTGCTTAAGGGCAGGTAATCCTTTATGGATGCTTTGCCCTTTGCAGCATATTATTCGGTGTATGGTTTTAGCAACTCAGCAAACTCTTGTTGCAGCTCCTCAGTATGGTTTTTAATGTACCATACCTGTATGTCTTTTTTATAATCTACATCAGCGGGTGAGCCTGCTGCTTTGTAATCCAGCATTATTTGCTGCGCACTTTTAGGACGTGGCCCCCACACAAACAACTCTTCCATCGTTTCTGAGTCCAGTGCTATTAGTTTTGGTATCGACCTGCTACCGTTGGTAAGGTAAGCGTCTATCAACTCAGGGTTTTCATCCCTTAGCGATAAAGACAACCATATTCTGCCGTTTTTCACTGCAGCCATTTTAGCAAAGGCAGGTAAATTTTGTGCAGCATCTCCGCACCACAACTCTGTAAGTACTATCCATACCATCGGGCGTTTTATGTTTTTTATCAACGCCTTCAATTCATCATTAATCACCACCGTTTTATCAAGCCTGTCCATACGTTGGTCATTCAACTTGCTGTAGTTTAATAACTTTTCGCTTTGGTCGGGGCCGGTGGTTTTATTCTGACTTAACAAATCCTTACCCATCAGCCTGTATTCTTCGTACGAAAAACCGTCTTTAACGTGTGCGCGGGTGATGGGTGTTTTAGTGTGATATTCCATAATGGTAAAACAAATTTGTGTAAAGGTATGTTTACTAATGCCCAAAATGCAGGCCAATCAAGATAAAAATCAAAATAGTACCATACTAATCAACATTTGTAGCCATTAATGCATGGCAGTTAGCAGTTGCTTGGTATAATCAGATTGGGGAGAATTGAATAACTCTTGGGTGGTTTGTAATTCTACCAGTTTGCCGTGTTGTAACACCACAATGCGGTCAGCACTAAAACGGGCTACATTTAAATCGTGGGTGATAAAAAAATACGTCAGACCAAGCTCGGCCTGCAGTTTTTTCAAAAGATTCAATACTTGCGCCTGTACCGATACATCCAGTGCTGATACTGCTTCGTCAAGCACCAAAAACTGTGGTTGGGGAGCAAGCGCGCGGGCTATGCAAATGCGTTGGCGTTGCCCGCCTGAAAACTCATGCGGATATTTGTTATACGCAGCCTCATCCATGCCAACCATTTGCAGTAACTCAATAGTGCGGGTTCGGCTGTTTTTATCGGGGTTAAAATTCCGTACGGCTTCCTCAATCTGCTTCCCAATACTGATGCGCGGGTTTAATGACGAATACGGGTCTTGAAACACCAACTGAAAATGTTTTCTAAATGCTTTGCGGGCTTTATAGTTCTTTAGCGATACACTTAAACCATCGTACTCAATAGTACCGGCAGTAATGCGGGTAGTTTGCAAAATACTCATGCCCAGCGTGGTTTTTCCGCTACCGCTTTCACCCACTACGGCCAGCGTTTCACCTTTGTATATTTCCAGCGAAACATTGTCCAGCACCTTCTTGCCAGTCTTCTTTTTAAAGAAACTAAAGCCCCCATCGTTGCCATACTCCACACATAAATTACTAATGCGGATTGCAGGCTCTTTGGGTAGTATTTTTTTGGTTACGGGTGCGGGAGGTATAAACTCCTTTTTCACCAATCCTTGCGGAGTATCATCAAAAAAGTCTTTTAAAACAGGCAGTACGCTTGCGTTGGGATTGGCTGCGGGGCTGCACTTTAGCAGTGCTTGGGTGTAAATGTTTTGGGGTGAGGCAAAAATCTCCTGCACCGAGTTATTCTCCATCACCTTGCCCTTGTACATCACAGTTACTTGATGGGCAATGGATTTCACCAAACCCAAATCGTGGGAGATAAATAAAATACCCAACCCGCGTTTTCGTTGCAGTTCTTTCAGCAGTTGGATGATTGATACTTGCACAGTAACATCCAACGCTGTTGTGGGTTCATCAGCTATCAACAGCGCAGGGTTTTGCGCCAGTGCCATTGCTATCATCACCCGTTGGCGTTGTCCGCCCGATAACTGGTGCGGGTACGATGATAATATGCGTTCAGGTTCGTGCAGTTTTACTTCGGCCAATAAATCAAAAGCAATTTGTTTGATTGCCTTTTTACCCAGCTTATTGCCCACTGCAATATTTTCAAACAACTGCTTGCCGCAGGTATAAACAGGGTTCAAAGCCGTCATCGGCTCCTGAAAAATCATGGCAATTTCTTTGCCCCGCAATTCGCGCCATTCGTGCGGTTGCAGTTTTAGCAAATCAATAGTGCCTTTTGTGGGCGATGAAAAAAGCAATTCGCCGCTGATGCTATGCACTGCTTGCTTGGGCAATAAGCCCATCACCGCCAGCGAAGTAAGCGTTTTACCACTACCGCTTTCGCCTACCACTGCCGTGCATTGTTGGGCATCAACAGCAAGACTAATGCCTTTAAGGGCATCAAAAATACCGTTATCAGTGGTGAGCGACAGTGAAAGATTATTGATTTGCAGCAGCATCAAGGCAAACTTATGTAAAAAAGTTATTACTGAGTTTATCGAAGTACATTGAGCCTGCCTAAAAATACTGAGCTTGCCCAAGTGTCCTGAGTCAGTCGAAAAATACTGAGCTTGCCGAAGTACTATTCCTTCAACCCAATTTTAGTAAGCAGGCCGTAACGCTCAATGCCTAACGCCAACGCAGCATAGGCAAGCATTAGCACAATACCTACCACTATATTCACTTGCTGGTATTGATATTTAAGTATCTCGTGAAAAATGTAAAACACAGCCATACATAGCAGCAGCGCATATATTTTGGTGAGCTGGTAGGGGATGGGGAAGTATTTTTTGCCCGTTGTGTAGCACAACACCATCATAAATAAATAGGCAATAAGCGTGGCCCATGCAGAGCCTTCGTAACCTATGGTGGGTATAAGGGTGAAATTCAGTACAATAGTAAGTCCCGCAGCCGCCACTGCAATGTAGGAACCGATAAGGGTTTTATCGGCCAGTTTATACCAAATAGAAAGGTTGAAATAAATACCCAAAAACATATTGGCCAACAGTAGTATAGGCACAATGTGCAACCCCGCGTGGTACTCTTTATTACGAAGAAATAAATCGGCAAAAAGCTGTAAATTGAATGATACCAACAGGAAGATTAGGGCACAAACAATCACAAAATAATTCATCAGCTTGGCATACATAGTTTCAGCACCCTCGCCTTTAGAGCGGGCAAACAAAAAGGGTTCTGCTGCCATGCGGTACGCCTGTATAAAAATGGTCATTAAAATGCTCAGTTTATAACAGGCTCCGTAAATACCTGATTCATAATCAGCCCTGTCCTCAGGCAACAATTTTGTCAGCAAAATACGGTCAAGTGTTTCGTTTATCATCCCTGCAAATCCTACAAATAGTAGGGGGAGGGCATAAATTATCATCCGTTTCCAAAGCGCGGTATCAAACCCAAAATTAAATTGCAGATTTTCAGGATACACCAATGGCCAAGTAATAATGCTGGCAATCAGGTTCGAGATAAAAATGTAACCTATTCCAACTTCGGGTTTGTAAATCACCTCAATCCACGTCCAACCTTCTTTTATCAAATACGGACACAATAACAAAAAGAAAAAGTTTAGCCCGATGTTGGTAAACATATTGATGGATTTTACCAACGCATACCGTTTGGCTTTGCCCATTTGCCTCAACTTCACAAACGGTAGCGCCACCAAAGCATCCATGCCTGAAATAATAGCAAACCACAAAAAATATTCGGGGTGTTCACCTATCTCCATCCAATCGGCAATAGGCTGTTTAAACAGGATAGCAATAAACAGAAAAAAGAGCGTGCTAATAATTATAGAATTATAGGCAGTAGAATATACCTTATCGTTTTCGGGGTGTGCATTAGCAAAGCGGAAAAACGTAGTTTCCATACCGTACGTAAACAACACATTAAAAAAACTAGCATAGGCAAACATGCTAGTTACAACCCCGTACTCAGAAGGACCAAAGAGATTAGTGTACATTGGCACCAAGAAAAAACTAATCAGCCTACCCGCAATTGTGGGTATTCCATAGATGGCAGTTTCTCCGGCTAATTTCTTTAAAACGCTCAAACGGGCACAGTTTTAGCCTGCGAAAATAGTGATATTATACGGTTTGGATGAAGCACCGTTTCACTTACTTGCAAATTGTGTCCCAAAGTTTGAAGTGTTTGGAATAAATGTTCGTCAAAAGTTTCACACAGTTAAACTACAAACCGATAATTTAAAATATCTTGGTTTTACTTTGCGTTTACTAAAAGTATTGAGCAATACATGCACTTGCTAAAAAAAATATCGTTTTTGCTGCTATTGGCCATAGGCTGTACCGGCCTATATGCCCAAGACAATGCCGATGAGGCATTGGCAGCCCAATACTTTGCCAACGGTGAGTTTGACAAAGCCGCCGTTTTGTATGAGAAGCTGCTGGATAAAACTACACAGTCGCCCTACTATTACGATAATTTACTTACCTGCTATTTTAAACTGAAAGAGTTTGAAAAAGCAGAAAAGACGGTAAAAAAGCAGAAAAAGCGTTTTCCCGATAATCCGTATTACAGGGTAGATTTAGGTTTTGTGTATGAGAAGAAGGGGGAGCAAAAGGATGCCGAGGAAGAATACGAAGAGTGCTTGAAAAAAATGGGCAAAGCCCCCGCACAAGAAGAGATAGCAGCACTTACCAATGCATTTGTGAAACGCGACCTTTATCCTTGGGCAATAAAAACAATAGAAAAAGCCCGCAAGCTGTATAACGACAATAACATTATGGCCTTGGATTTGGGCTCGTTGTATTTGAAGACCGGAAATAAAGAACGGATGATTACTGAATACCTGAATCACCTGTCAATATTTCCCGAAGAGATTACCTCAGTACAAAACAATTTCTTAGACCGTTTCACTAACGATGAAGATTGGAAACTGCTGAAAAAGGAAATACTCACCCGCATACAAAAAGCACCCGATGGGGTGTACACCGAAATGTTATTGTGGTTGCTGGTGCAGCAAAAAGATTTTTACGGGGCTTTTCTTCAGTTCAGGGCGTTGGATAAACGTAATAAAGAAGACGGCAGGCGTATGATTGAACTGGCTGAGTTGGCAATTACCAACGGTGCGCTTGACGTGGCAGTAGATTGCTACAAATACATTATTGGTTTGGGTATTGACAAGATTTTTTACTTGGATGCCCGCAACGGCTTACTTACCGTGAGTTATAAAAAGATAACCGAAACAGGGGAGTACGATGCTGCATTTATCACCGAAACTGAAAAGAACTACAAAGAGTTTATTGCCGAAGTTGGTGAGAATTATATCTCGGCACCCGCGATGCGTCAATTGGCACACTTGTATAATTATTATTTTGACAGACCGAAGGAAGCCATTGAGTTATTAAAACGGGCGATTGAAATACCCCGCATGAATAAATCGTTTACGGCTGAATGCAAGCTGGAGCTTGGCGATGCATACTTAGTATGGGGCGATATTTGGGAAGCACAGTTGCTATACGGGCAAGTAGATAAGGACTTTAAAGATGAACCGTTAGGACAGGAGGCTAAATTCCGCAATGCCCGATTGTCTTTTTACAAAGGCGAGTTTGAGTGGGCACAGGCGCAGTTGGATGTGCTGAAATCGGCAACCAGCCATTTGATTTCTAACAATGCCATAGAGTTAAGCATGGTGATACAGGATAATTATGGGTATGAAGACGGTGATGACAGCGCATTAATGCTGTATGCCGAAGCCAACCTTCTGCTGTTGCGCAATGACCCCGATTTGGCTTTGAAAAAATTAGACAGTATTAAAATTAAATATCCTACCCACTCGCTAAACGATGAAGTGTTATTGAGCAAAGCCCGTGTGTTTGCCAAAAAGAAAATGCATAAAGAGGCTATTGCTTATTATACCGATGTGTACACCAACTTTAGCTACGATATTTTAGCAGATAATGCCCTTTTTGAAGCAGCCGAATTGTATGAAAGGCAATTAGGAGATAAAGAGAAGGCCAAAGAATTATACGAAAAACTGGTGATTGATTACCCCGGAAGCTTACATACCGTTGAAGCCCGTAAACGTTTTCGCCGCTTGCGCGGTGATAATATCAAAGATATTCCTCAAGATGTGCTTGATTATCAGCAGCAACAATATTGATAAATCACTATTCATGCACATATAAAGAGATGATTATTTTAAAATTTAATGGTAAACAATCATTTCTAAAGGTTGCAAGCACTTAAGTAATTATTGATTTCGGAAAAGATAGTTTTGCAACACATCAGCCATAAATCAATCCGGGAAAATAAAAGTTAAGCGTGTATTTACGTTGAGTTTCGTCATAGTTATGTAAAAACAGATAATCTCTTTTCCAACCCTTTTATAACAGGCAACGTTTCTATATGAAAAGCGGTCTATCAAATAAATGCTGTAATATGGTGTAAGCCCTTTTCAGCATCCGGTTAATAGAAAAGAATTCATTGGCAAAACAATAGTGGAATAGGGTAGTTTAAATTTCCACACGGCCTGTGAGCAGGGATGCTTACAGGCTTTTTTTATTTATAGTACCTTAAGCCCTTCAACATATTTTTTCAAAGTGTTTCCAATAATTTTCGTTCAGCCGGTGGCAGAACAATCTCTCACAAAGCAGATGCTTTTTTGCTGTTTTTCACTACCTGTCAAGGCTACCCATACGTTGTTTAATCCTAAATATTTGGGTTATAACAACCTGTATTTAAAAATGGTAAATAGGATTAAGTTTTTTTTGTTACTTTACATACTATAAGTATATTGCACCTGTTGGAAGTTTACATATCAATTTATAATAATGTTATTAATACTATCAAGCACTAATTAATTTCACTCTGTCATTAAGCACAATCACCATAAACTAACTATAAACAATCACCATGAAAAAACAGTATTTGTACTATTTACTTGCAGTTGTTGCGGGTGTAGTATCTATTAGCAGTTGCAAAAACAAACCTGCTGAACAAAAAGTGGGCGCGGCAGCACCAACAGGGGCTCCTTATGTGGTTACTTTAGAAGAGGTTAACAGCGATTTTGCCCCCGCATTACAATCGTTTGCCTGGGCACAAGCCGGGGGCGAACTACTGATTGTTGGCGGTCGCACTAACGGGTTCCATAATTTCTCAGGGACTTCATCTGTGTTTACCCCAAAAAGAAGGAATACCTACTTTTATGTGGTTGACTTAGATTCTTCTAAAACAGACTCTTTACCCATCCCGCCTGCATTTTTTGACAGACTAAGTGCTACCAATATGGAATATTACCATGAAGGTAATACGCTGTATTGCATAGGCGGTTACGGCGTTTCGGGCAAAGGATGCGATGTGGACAGTCCTCCGGCATCGTGTTACCAAACTTTCCCGTATTTAACGGCTATTAACGTGCCTGCGGCTATTACTGCTATCCAAAATCAAAACTCAGCGGCATTGGCTGCAGCTATCACTTCAAGTGCAGCTGACGATAGGCTAAGGGTAACCGGTGGCGAATTGCACAAAATAGGCAACTGGTTTTATTTGGTATTCGGCCAAAACTTTAACACCATTTATACAGGCAACAACACAGGCATATATACCAATGAGGTACGCAGGTTTCAAATAAATAACAGTGGTAATGCACCTTCAATTACAGGCTATGCCGCTGATACTTGTACTTGGGATGATTCATCGTTCCACCGTCGCGACCTTGTGGTTCTTGAAAGCTACGATGTAAACGGTAATCCTAACATTACTGTGTACGGTGGTGTGTTTACTCCGCAAGCAAATATTGATTATCAAACACCGATTTACATTTCTCAGGCAGATGCTGCTACAGGTGCCACAACCATTACTACCGATAACAACTTTTTGCAACAGTTTAACCAATATGCGGCTCCTAATATTGCCCTGTATAACCCTGCTACTAAAACTACTTATACCACCATATTGGGCGGTATCACCCAATATTATTATGATAACAACGGTAATTTAGTAAACAGCAACAACACACAAGACCCTATGCCGTTTAGTAATTACGCAACCACTATTGTGCGCACCGGAAGCAGCACCGCGGTTGAGTATCCGCAACAAACGCCTACATTGCCCGGTTATTTGGGTTCTGAAGCAGTTTTTGTGCCTCATGTAAGCATTGTGTTCCACCCCGGCAGGCAAAAAACCATTGATATAACCAAGTTACCAAAATCAACCGACAGTAAGGGTGTTATGGTGGGCTATATGTATGGCGGTATAGAGTCTAAAGCCTCGCAAAGTACCTCTGACCCTAATTCAACGGTTTCAAGCAAAAAGATATTTAAAGTGTACCTTAAGCCTAACCTATAATTTAAGTATGCAGTTATTGTGATACTTTAATCCCCGCTCAAACAGGCGGGGATTTTTGTTTTAGAAAGCATAAACTTGCGGAGCAAACCCAATAGAATGAAAAAATACATTGCAATACTACGCGGCGTAAATGTGAGCGGGCACAATATAATGCCTATGAAGGAACTGAAAGCAGCTATGGAAAAGGCGGGCTTTAGCAATGTAGCTACTTACATACAAAGCGGTAATGTGGTATTTGAACATTCAGGGGCCTCGGAAAATGAGCAGGCGACTAAATTAACCGCCTTGATAAAAAGCACGTTTGGGTGCGATGTTCCGGTGTTGGTGCGCACGGTTGATTACATGAAACAGGTGCATGAATCCAATCCCTTTTTTAAACGTGAAGGTGTAGATACTGAAAAACTGCACATTACCTTTTTGGGTGATGAACCGTCGGTACAAAACATAGCTACTGCCAACACATATTCTTATTTGCCCGATGAGTTTATTATTGAGGGCAAGGCCGTGTATGTATATTGTCCAAACGGTTATGGAAACAACAAGCTGACGAATACCTTTTTTGAGGGTAAACTGAAAGTGGCGGCCACCACGCGCAACCTGAAAACAGTAGTGAAACTGATTGAAATGGTAAGTTAAAAAATCGTTGAGTAGGGGAGTACCTTAAGCCCTTTTTGCACGTTCCCACCTAACCGACTGGCGTTTGCGGATAAAGCGAACAAAACCTGCAAACACTGAGTAGTTCATGATAAAGAAGTAATAGGGTACAAAAAACGCTTTGAATTTTATTTTGCGGTTCTCAAAGTACCAACCCAATAGGGCAGCGCTGTAAAACGCAATTTGGCCTATTAACAGCAGGATATAAAATATATTACCGTCAAGGGCTAAAAGGATGTTTAGCGGCAGTAATAGCAGCATGCACAGTGGGGTAAGCGACCACCTTAGCACTTTACGTGATACATAAATAAACCATAAGGGAAAATTATAGAACGGATTAAGCAAATTGCCCAAGCGCATAATGCTTTGCCAACCGCCTGCGCAAATACGCACCTTACGTTTCAACTCTTCTTTTACCGACATTGAGGCTGTTTCCATAGCGTATGCTTTGGGTTCGTACACAATACGGTAGCCCTTTTCAGCAATGCGCATGGTAAGCATAAAATCATCCAGTAATGTATCGGGTTCTAAATGTTGGTACAGGGCAGTGCGGCAGCTCATCAACTCACCTGCTGCGCCTGCTGTAGTATATAAATCGCTGTCGTATTTCTTCAAAAACGATTCGTACTTCCAGTACAAACCCTCGCCGGCACTGCTGGCGTTTTCCTTATCCTTTTGTATGATGCGTTTTTCACAAGCTACCGCGCCGTTTCTTGGGTTTTGGTAGTGCTTCACAATCTCGCGCAGCGATTCTTTGTTCAGTATTGTATTGGCATCACAAAATACCACATATTCAGTAGTTACAAAGCCCATTGCGCGGTTCATCGCCCCTGATTTTCCGCCGCGTTCAGGCACGTGCATGGCCATAATGCCGTCAATGTCTTTTATCTTTTCGTAAGTGCCGTCGTCGCTGCCGTCGGTTACAAAAATTATCTTCAGTTTATCCTTAGGGTAATCAAGGTTTTTGCTGTTTTCAACCTTTTGCAGTATAAAATCGGCCTCGTTGTAGCTGGGAACTATCAGGGTGATTTCGGGTAAAAAAGTATCATCAAACTGTTCCTTTTTCGGCCACAGTATATTTTTCACCTTCACTAAAAAAAACACCAGAATGCCATACCCGAAAAAGGTATAAAACACAATGGCAAAAAACACCCAAAACAGTAGTTCAATCAATGTCATAAGGGGCAGCTACTTTTTCCACGAGGTATAAAAACCGTTGGTACAGGCAGGCGGCAAAATGTCGGCCACTTTACTGTCAATTTTCTGTAGGGCTTTTACACGTTTAGCCACCAACGAAAAGGGGAATACTTGGTCTAAGAAATTAGATTTGCCAAAGGCCATAAATTTAAACCCTGCATTTTGCATCATCTTATACAACGATTTACGGGTAAAAAACTGTATGTGCGTCAAATCGGGGTTGCTGCTTTGGTGGGTAGCGTGTTTGTAGCCAAAAAAGCGTTTAATTTTAAGCAATGTATCGGTGTGGCCGTTGCGCATCATCCATTGCATGGGTTTGGTCATCAGGGCTTCGCGGGGGCCAAAACCATTGGGTACGGTAACAATCATAGTACCGCCCGGTTTTAATATCCTGTATGCCGATTGCACCAACTCATCGGGCACGGTTAAGTGCTCCAAAACTTCGGTACACACAATCAAATCAAACTCATCGTTCATGGTGAATTTGTTTGCATCGGCTACATCAAAACTCACGTTAGTAAACGTGTTATTTTTTTTAGCAGTATCAATCGAGGTTGCATCTACATCAATGCCTTTAACTTCATATCCCAAACTGCCAAGTACCATCGATAGGTTACCATTACCGCAACCGATATCTAATATTTTTGCAGGAGGTGTTACGTTTTTCTGCACTTGTCCTACAATAAAGTCAAGTCGCTTAAATTCTTCAACGTAAGTGTAGCCGGTGTACTTGTAATAATCCTTCATAGGTAGTTTACTATCTTGTTATACTATTTTTTCGTAAAGCGTCAACATTTGGCTGGCTGTGTTTTCCCACGAAAACAACTTAATCCTCTCTTTACCCAAAGCCACCAATTGTTGCCTGTATTGTTCATTATTAAGCAACATATCAATGTTTTCGGCAATAGATTCGGGGTTAGCAGCTTCAGCATACAACGCTGCATTGCCTGCTACTTCAGTCATTGGCGATGAGTTTGAGGTAACCACCGGTACTCCGCAAGCCATTGCTTCCAACAAAGGTATCCCGAAACTTTCGCGCAGCGAAGGGTATAAAAACAGCACCGCACTGCTATATACAGCGGGTATTTCAATATTGGGGATATAGCCGCACAAAACAATATCGTTAGCCAAATCGGGGGCTTTTAAATCGCTTAAAAGCTGGTTTAGGTACAAACTGTCAAGGTCGGGCATCACAATGGGCAAACGTAACTTGCCTTGTTGTTTCAGTATTGCCAGCGCAGCCAGCACCCCACGAACATTCTTTTTAGGGTCGGTATTGCCTAAAAAAAACAGGTATTCATCGGGCAAGTTGTATTTTAGTTTCACCCGTTCCAATTCAGTTGGGTCGGTAATCTTTTTAAAGTGAGACCCAACCGCATTGTACACTGTTACCACTTTTTCTTCGGGCAAATCAAAATGGTCTAAGATGCGTTGGCGTTCAAAGTTGGAAACAGTGGTGATAATTTTACTCTTTTTTACCGTACGGGGCACATTCCAGCGGCGGTATAAGTTGCCAATGCGCTGATACATGCTACCTTGTGTAAGATTCAGTTTTTCAAGGTAAATTATATCGTGCAGGGTAGTGATTATAGGCGCTGAACTGTTTAGCGGTGCAGTATTGGCGGTGCAATGCAGCACATCAATACCGTATTTTTTTACAATAGGCGGCAACATAAACTGTTCCCACACCGGGTATGGCGACCCTTTTACCCGCACAATTTCAAAATCAGCACTTGGGGTTATTACTTTATCATCCGTATCAGGTCTTACAAACACAACAAACTCATGGCCGGTATCCAGTTTTTGCAGCGCCTTAATCAGTTCAAGGGCTACGATATCCATGCCGTGTTTTTTCTTCCGAAAAAGGCGTTGTGCTTCAATCCCTATTCTCATGGTTTTGCCTCTTTCTGCCCGTGTGGGGTGTGTATGAATTTTTTATTGGCCCCTTTTAGTTTAAACAAGTTGCTAAAGAACAAGAAAAACGCTTTAGGCAGGGTAAGCACTGCTTGTGCAGTTTGTGCAGTATAAAAGCGCGATGGCACTGATACGGCTAAGGTGATAATGTTTAATACCAACAACACTATCCAAGCATTGCTGTACAAGGGTAAGCCTGAAAAGTAAATGACAGGGGTGATAATAAACAATGAGCCTAACAGCAGTAGTTTTGGAAATAGCATGTACTGCATGATTTTATCGGCGTAATCAAAATTGCCGTAAAACAGTTGGGTAATACCTGAGAAGAAGTTTTTGCGCAGGTAGTACACCTGTGCCGAAAGCCAACGGCGACGCTGGTTTTGGAACACATCGGCCTTTTCTACCTTCTCGTCATATACATACGCATCTTCTAAGTAATACATTTTGATGCGTTGTTTTAATATTTTCAGTTCCAGTTCTTTATCAAATCCACCTACAGCATCAATCGTGCTCATAATGTCTTTAAAAAACCTGAACCCCGCTGCTTTTCCTGAACCTATTAATGCGCTTGAAAAACCCAATGCTGCATGCCCCTTGCGGAAAATGTGGTTGCTTATTTCCTCGCTAATGGCATCTAACAGCGCATACGAGGTATTGGTATTGAGCGCGGTGCGGTGGGCTTGCAATATTTGTACGTTGTTTACTAAACGGTCGTTCAGTTTTTGCAAAAACGCAGGCTCCATAATATTGTCAACGTCAAGCAATACTACGTAGTCGTATTTCTCTTCAATTATCTCAAACGCCTTGTTAATGGCTTTAGCCTTGGTACTGTTTTCAAAATGTACCTCAATTACCCGCACATCGTGTTTTTTAAGCTCTTCAAGTGTTTCAGATTTAAAACTATCGGCAATCACATAAATATCGTACAGATGTTTAGGGTAGCTTTGTTTTAAATTTTCGGTTACAGTGTTAATAATTACATTATCGCCCTTGTATGCCGGCACCATTACACAAAACGTAACTTGCGGAGTACGTTCAGGAAAACGGGGCGCTCGGTAAAACAAACCTGCAAGGGCATATACCAGCATATAAACTACGTTAAAGCCGAAGTATAGCAATAAGATCAATGCAAGTATCTGTAATATAATCATTTAAGGATTTCGTTTGTGTGTATGTTGTGGTGTGTTAAGTTCCAAAAAGCTGCTTTCAGCAAAGGAACAATTAATTTCCACTCCTTTTTTACTACCAATGTTACTAAATTTTTAGGAATAGCGGCGAAATAAAAAAACAATACGCTGGATAATTTGGCTAAACCGGTAAAGTTTCTACGCACAAAAAGCAGGCGATTGCGTGTAAGGTAATACGTTTTGAGTGGGCTTTTTTTGCCCGTACTCATACTCTCTTTGTGATACACGGTAGAGCTGCCCACGTACCAAATCTCGTACCCGGACCGTTTTATGCGTTCGCAGTAATCTATTTCTTCATAATACAAAAAGTACAATTCAGCCATCAAGCCTATTTCTTTAAGCAGACGTGTAGGAAACATCATTGCTGCTCCGTGCGCAATCTCGGTTTTCTCGGTACCGTTGTATTGGCCCTCGTCTTTTTCTTTGCTACCCCTTGCAAATGCACGCCCTGTATATACATTAAACCCAAAACTGCCGGCATACTGCATTGTGTCGGGGGCATAACTGTATACCAGTTTGGGACTTACACAACCGCACTTTGCATCTGTTTCAAGTTTCTCTACCAGCGGTTCTAAAAATCCGGCAGGTACTTCGGTATCGTTGTTTATCAGCAGGCAATATTTACCCGTAGCTTGTTTTAGTGCTAAGTTATTACCGCCGGCAAAGCCAAGGTTTTGGGTACTTTTTACCAAATGCACCCAAGGGTGTTTTTGGGTGATAACGTCAGCATTTTCAGTGCTGCCATTATCCACTACCCATACTTCAATGGCCGGATAGGATATTTTTTGTAAACTATCCAGCAAAGCAAGGGTGTGTTCGGCCCCGTTGTAGTTTACGGTGATGATACTTACTAAAGGTGTAGCGGCTACCACATTAAATTGGGTTCAGGTTCAGGCTTTTTTACTTCGTCTTCAGGGGTATCCCATTCATCGCACAAATAAAAGAATACCATACTGAAATATAAAACGGTTGACGTAGGTAATTGTCCAAAAACTTGATTACCATAACTGGCCACTGCAACGCCAAAGAAACCACAGAGCAGGGCAATGGTTTTGAGCCGCAGCTCATTATCATTGAGGAAAAAGACCTTTCTGAAACCGTAGAACAGTATAATGACTATTTGTATAATGTGCATCCAAAGACCCACCACGCCTGTTTCAACCCAAATTTTTACATACCAGCTATCCAAGGCGGTTTCAGCAAGAAAAGTACCCGGGCTAAATCGTTTGCCCCAGTTACCACCTGCGCCAATACCCCCTCCTATTGGGCGTGAAGCTAAGTAAACTCTTAGTTTTGCCTGGTTTTCAAGCCTTACCTGAAACGAGGCATCTTGTGGGTCGAGAGCAGTTCGCATCCGTTGTATTTGGTAATTGCCTTGCCCCACCGTGGTATATTTAAGCACTATAAAGGCGCAAGCCCCGGCCACCAATCCCAGTGCCAACACTCTGAAATTTCGAACTAAAAACAGGTACATCAAAAATCCTGCGGCGATAACAAATAACGGTCCCCGACTTCCTGCCACTGCAAATCCCCAAAAGTAAATAAAGCCCAACCCGCCGTATATAAGTCGCCGTCGGGTATCTTTTACACCCATGCCTAATATGATGCAGTACAATGCACAATGTGCCATTGCCGCCCCAAATTGTCCCGCATCGGAGTAAAAGGAGAAACTACGGAGTTTACCCATCAATACGTGGGTGTCTTTTGCGCCTTCTTCCAGCCATTTAACCTCCCCTCCTGCAAGGCCGATGTATTGTTGTTTAAAACCCCACAAAGCAGCCACAAACGACCAGCCCAGCCAAATGCGGATGAACTTCTCCATGTCTTCGCGCTTGTGCATCCATATAAACAACAAGGGTAGGGTTTGTACCCAGTATAGCGATACTCCTCGAACGGCATAAAACCATGCTTCTTTGCTTCGTGCTTCGGGGTTTACAAGCTGGAAAAGGGTATATAAAAACCAAATTACAACTATCCAAACCAGTGGATTGTTGGCTCGTTTTAAGTCTTTTTTGTCAACACTAAAGAAAGTGCCCAACACACATACCCCCAGTATGGCATCAATCATCAACCCATAGGGGATAGAGGGTGGGAAGAACCTGAAAAGTCCGTTGTTGAAGAAACTGGTATGCAGGTAAATTAAAAGGCCGGTTTTAGGCTTTGCAATACAAACAGCCGCAAATGCAATAGCAATGGGAAGCACAATAAATATACCCGCGGTTTCCAATCCACCCGATGTGATGAGAAAAGCCAAACCGGCTGCCGCTGAACCCAAAATAAGGGCCAGCCACAATACACGGAATAAGCTGTTTTTTTCTCCCACGGTGTTTATCTCTTTAATTTGTCTGCCAGCGAGGTGATTTGTTGCCACCCGCTGCTTATAATGCCTGAAAATGAAAACTTCATGTGTTTACCCAAGAAGCTGTAACCCAGCAATACTCCGCTGCCAAATGTAATTACCGAAATGCCTGCTACCGCAGCCACAGGGGCATTGGGGAACAGGTAGATGGCGGCAAAATCGCCCACTATGTTTACAGCAAGCATAAGTATCACTTTTATCAGATTTAAACGGGGTTGGTTCACCACATCTAAACCAATACCGCTATACCTTTCAAGCGGGAGGAAAGCAGCATAAACAGCAAAAAAACGCAGTACCGAGGCCGACTCGCGAAAGCCTTCTCCACCCAATAAAACCACTAAAGGTTCAGCAAAAATAAAACACACCAACGCAACAGGTATTATACCTAACCATAATACTCCGGCACTTTTATGAAATTCTTTTGTTAGTTCCTCCTCTTTCCCGTTGCTGTGCAGTCCTGCAAGTATGGGTAATCGTGTAATACTGATGGCACTTATGGGCATTTCAAAAATTTGCAGCAAGCGTTGTGGTATGTTGTATATACTTACCGCTACAGGCCCTAATAACAGCCCTAAAATATAGGTATCGCTGCTGCGTAACAGGTTTGAAACCAACAAGGTAAGCATGCTATACTTGCCAAAACTGAATAACTTTTGGCGGGTAGGTTTATCGCCTTTACTAAAATCAGTAATACGGCTCCAGCCAAGAATAAGAGTTAACAACGATGTAGCTAACTGGCTGATAACAAAGCCCCAAAAAATATAGTCAATCCCCAAATTGAGGCTAAAGTTGGCAATGTTGAAACCTAAAAACAGGGCTTGGTTGAGAATGCGAACCCATTGTACTTTTTTAAATTGTTGCGAAGCATTTAAAAACCAAGTGGCAAGGTTGTGGGGGAGTGTTATTGCAGCCAATAGCCAAAACCATTGCACAAAAAAGCCCAAATCAAGCGAAGAAAACCAACTGTAAAAGGCCACACCTGGCAGCGTGAATATTGAAACTGCAACTATGGTAAACAACACACATAACTGCCACGCGGCACCGGCAATGGTTTGCTGCTCACCTTGCGTTTTTGCGCCGGCCATGTTACGTATAACGGGGTTGAGTATCAATCCTGAGCGGATTACATCAAAAAGAGTGAAGGTGGTGATAAATACCAGCCAACTACCCAAGTCGGCTTTGCTAAGTGTGCGGGCTTGTATGGCAAGTGTGCCTATGCCCAAAACAGCACCTACCCCATTGCCTGCTAACGATGCAAAGGCGTTGCTTTGCATAATATGTTTTAGCCGTTGCCACATGGGTATTTAAGGGGTTATATTGCCCCTCTGCTTAAAAATCGTTTAATAATACGCCTTACTGTAGAGCGGCGTTTAGGTATCTCGCCGTAAAGGCTTTCAAGCATTTCGGGGGTAACACGGTTTAGCACCAGCATCACTTTATTTTTTGCTGCCTTTTCGTACAAACCTACGGCACGTTCGTGTGCACTTGTCCACGAACGTTCTGCATTCATTACTAATAACGATACATGTGCTTGGGCAACTAAATCATACGGTACACTGTTGTGAGACAGGTAGGGGATTTCTAAAAACACGTACCCAAACTCAAAACTACTATGTCCTTTGCCGGTAAGCAATGCTTGTATGCCATCGGTGGCAAAAAAGCCGCCGCTTACCTCATAAGGTACGGCCACTACACGTTCATCAAGTTCTATTGTGCCTAACGGCGAAGTTTCAGGATACAGGTATAGAACCTTATGGCCAATTTGTGCAAAACGGTTGGCAATACGTTGGCTAAGCCATGTTTTACCATCGCCTTGGCGGGCACTAAAGGTATTTATTTGGTAATAGGTACTTTTCTTTTCAGCTTCTTTAAGTGCAATGGTAATACTGGTAATCAATTGCTCAGTGAGCGATTGCTCCAGTTGTTCAACCATTACTTTCGACCTAACTTTACGCATAGCGGGCAAGGCTCCGGCAAGTACAAGCCCCGATGATTTTACCGCCTTTTCAGGTGTACGCACAGCATGGTCTAAAATTTCTTGTGCCACAAATAAAGCAAGCAATAATACTGCACCCGCAATAAACGAGGCAATAATCATTATCATGCGTTTTGATGCTTGCGGGGTTAGCGGATAAAAAGGCTCATCCATAATAGTGAGCGAGTTTGCCATTTCAAGATTTTGCTGGCGCAAGTTGGCAAGGTTTAAACCGTGAAGGATTGACAGGTATTCTTTTTCAGTTACATCCACATTACGCTCAAGTCGGGTAACTTCTGAGCCTAAAGGTGCAAACTCGTCATAAATCTGGTCGTATTCTTTTAAGCGCTTTTCAAACACTGTAATTCTTGCCGATGATTCTTCGTACTCGATTACTTTGTTAAGCCATTCGCCCAATAACTCTTGTTGAGGTACGCTTTCTACCGTATTGTTCAGTTTGTAATACTGTTTGGCAAGCTGGCGCATCTCTTCTTGTAGGGTCTCTACTTCATACTCAAGCTCCTCAATAAGTTCTGGAGCTTCGCCATATACTTTAGCATTGGCCAGTTTACGGTTGGCAGCTGCCAATTCTTGACGTTTAGTCAACAAGTCTTTGTAATTACCTACCACAATCTCACGATCGTCAAGCTTTTTCTCTAAACGCTCCAATGCTGCTTTTGATGCACCAAACTGCATTACCTCTTTATAGTAATCAGTAGTCATGTGCTCTTTACTTTCAGCAATGTATTTTGATTGTTCGTGGTAGTTAATGATACGGTTTTGCACCCCAAAGTTTTTCAACCGGTCTTCAGCAGCGCGCAAATCAACAAGGGCACGGCGCAATTGCTCTTCAAAATAGCGTATTACATTTTGGTTTTCAGAACCTTTTACAGAGCGGTAACGGTGTTTTGCTACCACCGTTAAAAAGCGTAAGGTGTACATACAAACGGCTTGGTCATCAGCCCTAAAGGCCATTTCAAGCATATCGCTGTTCATTTTACGCATTACGGTTAAGCGGCTTAGGATGCTGGATACCGAATAGTGAGAAGTACCGGAATTAATAATATCAGCAATTGCATTGCGGCTTGCCGATGAACGTAGGCGTTCAATTCGTGCAAACGTAGAATCAATATTACCAGGCACTACAAGTACCTTACGGAGCGAATCCGATACTAACTCTTGCAGCTTTTTAAAACTCTTTTCGTTAATAATGGTTACATCGGGCTTGTTTTGCAACAAGTGCAGCGCCAGCATTTTCATGCCCACCTCTTCAAGGGTTTCTCTTGATTTTATGGTGGTGATAAGGTTGTCAAAAGCAGTATTAACGGCAAAGTAATCCATACGGCTTTCACCACCATCGGTGATGTTAACACCTGAAGCGATACCTGTATAAAGTATAGTGGATGAAATATATTCTTTGCTAAGGTTTTTTGTTAGGTAAAACACCAAACCTGCCAATAACCCCGGGAATATGATGAGCCACGGGAGCCTCTTTATCACTAATCTTACAAATCCGAGCAGCGTCATCTTCTAATTTTTGTTAGGCGTAGTTGGGGCAGGGGTAGTAGTTGCAGGTTTCTTTTTAAGGTATTTCATTTCCACTCCCACCAAGGTTTCAAAATCAAAAAATGCGCGTAAAAAGTTGGCTCTTTCCTGCTCAACGTTGTTTTGCGCAATGGCATAAATATTTTTTACACGGGCATATTCCGTGGTGTTTATTTTTCCTTCAGCCAACTCAATCTCTGCCACCTGTGCAGATAAAAACGATGATTGTGCATCCTCATTTCGCACGGCAAGTTTGCGCTGGGCTTCAATCATGTTCACATATACCCTCAAAATCTCCCTGCGAAGTTCCAACTCAATTTGGTCTCTACGGTGAGTCGCAGCTTCAACAAGGGCACGCAATGTTTTATTTTTTTGGTTTTGCCCAAACAAGGTTGAAAAAGGCAAAGATATGTTTATCCCCGCTCTGTAACCGTTTGATAATTGCGAATTATCTACCGGGGTAGAACCCGTAATTATCATAGTTTGGTTACCCACCGCATAATTGTAGAAGCCGCTAAAACCCTGAAAAAACAGCATACGGTTATACCTGTAATCATGCACTTTGGATTTTATCATCGACTCTTCGTACTTTATGTTAGGCGAGTTTGAGTAAGCAATCTGCAATATAGTATCTAACGATAATAATTGTTGGCTTATATCAACATCCAGATTAAAGATTAGCGTATCTCTTTTTACAGTATCGGTGGGATCATTAAGCAGGAAGCCCGTTTCGTTAACGGATGACTGTGCATTTAGGTTAATTGCCACTATAATTGCCAATACTGTATTTATCAGCGTTTTAGGGAGTTTTTGTGTGCGAATAGAGATGCTGTCGTACGACATTTTTTTAAAAATTAACCTGTTAACAAGTAGTTGCGAAGCCCGAAATAACTAATTTAGTCGCTTAACATATTAACAAATTATCAGTACTATGGGTAGTGCGTATAATGTAAAGGACAGGGATTTTGTGTTTGTTGGCCTACAGCCGTGGGATTTGCCCATTGGTAGCAATTGTAAAAACATTGCCTTGGAGGTGAGCAAAAATAATAGAGTAATTTATGTAAACTCACCGCTTGACCGAAATACCTTACTGAATAGAAAAGACGACCCTCATGTAAAAAAACGACTTGCTGTGATGGCGGGACAAGAGCCGCAATTGCAAAAGGTGGGGGATAATATCTGGCAGTTTTTTCCCAATTGCAGGTTAGAATCTATTAACCGTTTGCCCGATGGGCTTTTGTTTGATTTTTTTAACAAACGCAATAACCGCAGGTTTGCCGCTGAAATTAAAAAAGCCATAGCAGAGCTTGATTTTAAAGACTTTGTGCTGTTTAATGATAGCGATATGTTTCGCAGTTTTTACCTCAAAGAATTGCTACAACCTACGCAATACATTTACTACACGCGCGATAATTTGCTGGCTGTAGATTACTGGAAACGTCACGGTTTGCGCATTGAGCCCGCTTTGATGCAAAAAGCCGATTTGGTAACTGCAAACTCAGTGTATTTGGCCCGTGTGGCACAAAAGCACAACGCCAAAAGTTATTACGTGGGGCAGGGGTGCGAAACGGAACAGTTTAGTGCAGAGATTACCCACACTGAACCTCAAGACATTCAACATATCAACCATCCGCGCGTTGGATATATTGGCGCATTGTACGGCCTTAGGCTGGATGTAAAATTACTTGAAAGCATTGCCCGCCAACGTCCGCAGTGGAATATAGTTCTCGTAGGGCCTGAGGATGATGCTTTTAAAAACAGTGTATTGCACCAATTACCTAACGTGTTTTTCACAGGCCCTAAAAAGCCCGATGAACTGCCTGCCTATCTATCGAGTTTTGATGTGGCTTTGAACCCGCAAATACTTAACGAGGTAACTATTGGTAACTATCCCCGCAAAATTGATGAATACCTTGCGATGGGTAAACCCACGGTGGCTACAAAAACAGAGGCAATGGAGATTTTTGACGGCTATGTGTATTTGGCACAAAGCGAAGCCGATTATCTTACCATGATTGAGCAGGCACTAAATGAAACGGATACCTTGCTGAAACAAAAACGGATTACCTATGCGCTATCGCACACATGGGAAAACAGTGTAGTCGAAATTTACAAGGCGATGGGAGTTTAGTACAAATCCTACTTTAGGAAGCCTTCTAAGAAATCGCCGAGGAAGTAGGCTACAAGGGCGGCGATAGTGCCCAACACAAGGGTTTCTATAATGCCCTTCTTTTTGCTGGTATGGTTTACAATGGACTTTAAGTACCCTACACTGATGAACCCGAAAGCGGTTAACCCTGCCGACCAAATGAAAGCTTTTTGGCCTAAATCAAGTGATAACAAATAATCCAACACATACACCATAATAGGTATAAACCCTACTATCACAAACGAAATAAAAGTCATTAACCCTGATTGAATTGGGGCTTTGCTACTTTCAAACATTTCAAGCTCCTCTTTCATCATCACATCCACCCAACGGTCTTTATCGGCAGTAATTACCTCAATGGCTTTTTCAAGTAACTCCCCTTCAAATCCTTTGGCTGTGTATATTTCCCGTATTTCTTCAATCTCCTTTTCGCGGTAGTTTTCAATTTCCCAATACTCGTGGCGTTTGTGCTTTTCGTAATTATCCTGCTCTGCCTTGGCGCTTAGGTAACTTCCCACACTCATTGCAAAACCGTCGGCAAACAAATTGGCAAAACCCAAAATCAAAATCACATCGCTACCCAAACCGGCACCTGCTGCTCCTGCCACAACGGCAAAGGTTGTGACACAACCGTCGATACCGCCATAAACAAACTCGCCCAAGTAGCCTTGGTACTTACTTAGCGGGTTTTTACCGTGATGTATATTGGTTTCGGTGGGTTTGGGACTCATAATCTGCGTGCAAAATAATTGCAATTTATGTTAACACATTGTGAATTTAGGAATAATCTAACCAGCGGCCTTATTATGGCATAAGCATTGCGACAATTTACCCATAAATTTTTAAGAGATATAGATGAAACCTCCCAAGAGATGGAAAATGGCCATTTTGATATGGATTGCCATTTACCCTATTATTACCCTGATGTTTACCTTTTTAGGCCACGTTTTTATGCAAATTAACCCGTTGCCGTTGCGTACATTGCTGATAACAGTTATTGCAGTACCGTTGATGGTATTTGTAGCAATACCCTTGCTGCAAAAACTAATGGCAAAATGGCTGTATAAATAAGGCTTAGCCTTCTTCGTCAATCATTTCATCAATCGCCTTTTGGTATTCGGCTGCCTTTTCGGGGTATTTGGCCATTAGGCGCACATACACATCCATAGCGCGTTCCACAAGGTTTTGGCTGCGGTATATTTTTGCCAGCGTTTCAGTAGCCAAATCATCGTTCATGGTATCGCTTTCTTTTGATTTGATAAGCGGGTTGAAGAACTCAGTTTTGGGGCGGGATATTGTAGGGTTGATGGCTATGAAACGACTGATGATATCATCAACGTTTGATTTTTTTACGGGTGCAGCAGGAGTGGGGGCAGGCGTCTCAACGGCAAGGATTACCTGTGGTTCGGTAACAGGTGTCCCTAAAGGTGCAGTTGGTGCAGGTATTACATCATTTACGATTGGAGCACTTGTTTCATTCGCCTGCTTTTCAGGGGTGTGTTTTTTTAGTTGTTCAAGCCACTCAAAAAAAGTGCTTGGAGTTATCAATACGCTGGCTTCTTGCGTTTCTTCAGCTTCGGGGATTTCAACCGGAGCGGGAGTTTCGCTGATAGGGGGTGATAGTTTAAATGCAATGGGTTGCATTTCTTCCACTGGAGCTTGTAGTTCTTCTTCAGGTTCCGGTTGGGCTGTTATTTCCGGCTCAAAAGCAGCAGTGTAGGTTTCACTTTCCAACTCGGCTACCTTTTCAGCAATGTCTAAAACAAAATCTTCTTCAGTATTGTATAAATCAGCTTCGGCTACCACCTCTTCATGCTGGGTGGCAATGGTATCCAGCATTGTAAGTTCAAAACCCTCTTCAGAGGTATCTACAGATGGCGAAGGTACAATTACACCGTCGCCGTCATCATCCAAATGTTCGGCTACCTGTAGTTCAAACTCTTCTTCGGTATTATCATCTCCCCATGCTGTTACGTTTACCGGTTCAGCAGCAACAGCGGGTGTTATTTCAAAGTGTTCAAAATCGGCATTCTTGTTTTCTTCAGAAGCAGCACCAAAAAACTCATCGTATGCCGATGCCATTTTTTCGGCCTCTTCGTTTTGTGGCTCAGGTTCTCTTTCAATAGCTTGAATAACGGGTTCAGCTTCAACAGCCATTGCTACAGGCTCTTCTGCCACAGCAACAGGTTCTATTTGGGGTAATGATTCAACTGCTGCAACCGTTTCAGCCACGTGTATTTGTTGGGTTGCTGTTTGTTCAGTTTGTTTTATTAAATCAGCAGCATCAGCCTCGTCAATATTCACTAATTTATACAACAAGCTGCGGTCGCCGGATTGCATAGCAGCTTGTGGCAAAATCTCGGCAAAGCGGTTGCTTTTTTGGTTATGCAGGCTACGAGCCAACAATAACCAAGCATTGTTGAAATAGGGATATTCTTTTATCAGTCCGCGCAGTTCAGTTTCAGCAGTTGCATCCAATTCAAACGGCTTGCGCAGGTACGAGGATATTTTTTGAGGGCTTACCAATTTATTACAGCTTTGTTAAATACATCTTGCACCATCATATCAATAACTGTTTCGTTGAGCGCACGTTCGCGCGACGAGAAGTTGATGGATGCATCAAAATCGGTGAAGTTTTGAAACACCTGCTCAAAATTAAATTTTTCCTCGGTTTTGTTCGTAAATTTTATGTTTGATTTCACCGTTAGCCTGTTTTGCGCTGCTTGGGTGGTCCCTTGCAGAGCTATGGGGGCAATGGCATAATCTATAATAGTACCGCTAAGGTGCATATCTCCGCCGGCATCTACCAGTTTCAATGTAGTTTCACGTAAAAACTTGTCTTTTAGCTTTTCTGTGAACACTTGGCTAAGTGATGGCGAAACGAGCGATGCTTTGTTTTGTATAAAATCAATGCTGATGGTTTTGGCGGTGCCTATGTTAGCACCGCTAAAGGTGTAAACTCCGCACGATTGGAATGCAGGAAGCATGAAAACAAGCACAAAAAACAAAGCAGGTATGCGCAAACGGCGGTATTTACTCAATATCATATTGCTTTATCTTTCTGTACAATGTTCGTTCCGAAATACCCAATTCGTTGGCGGCTTTTTTACGGCGACCTTTATATTTTGTAAGGGCTTTGCTAATCATTTCCTTCTCTTTCTGCTCCAACGAAAGGCTTTCATCATCGCGGCTTGCATCAGTAGCTTCAATAAACACCTCGTTGTGCAATGCGGGAGCGGGGTTGCTTATCAGTACGGGTTGTGAAGGGCTGATGTGGTGATGTATATTAATATCGTCAACCTCCAGCACGTTTTTAATCAGTTCGCTGTTGGTAGCCACAAAATCATTGCCGTTGCCCACGTTTTCAACCAAACCCAGCACTACTTTTTTCAAATCCATCACATCCTTGCGCAAATCAAACAGCACTTTATAAAAGATATCACGTTCACTAAAGTTATTGTTACCGCTTTCAATTCCCGAAAGCATGGGAACGGTGCTTTCTCTTGGTAAGTAGCGCATCAGCGTGTTTCCGTCAATCACATTACCAGCTTCTAACACACTAAGCTGTTCTATAAGGTTACGCATTTGGCGGATATTGCCCGGCCAGCGGTAACTCATCAGCATTTGGCGACCTTCAGCATCAAGCCTTAATGGCTCTGTGCGGTATTTATCGGCAAATACATCCGCAAACTTTAAAAACAACAGGTAAATATCTTCTTTGCGGTCGCGCAAAGGCGGCACCTTAATGGGTACAGTAGAAAGGCGATAGTACAAATCTTCACGGAAACGCCCGCGTTGGGTACCTTCTTGCAAATCGCGGTTGGTTGCAGCCACCACTCGCACATCTGTTTTTTGCACTTTAGATGAGCCTACTTTAATAAACTCACCGCTTTCTAAAACGCGCAGCAATCGGGCTTGTGTTTCAAGAGGCAGTTCGCCTACCTCGTCCAAAAATATAGTGCCGCCGTTTACGGTTTCAAAGTAGCCCTTGCGAGTGTCATGTGCGCCTGTAAAGGCTCCTTTTTCGTGACCAAAAAGTTCACTATCGATGGTTCCTTCGGGTATGGCGCCGCAGTTTACAGCAATAAATGGTCCGTGTTTACGGTTACTAAGGTGGTGTATAATTTTAGAAAAAGCTTCCTTACCCACACCGCTTTCACCGTTTATAAGTACGGTAATATCAGTGGGAGACACTTTTACGGCAGTTTCTAAGGCGATATTAAGCATAGGCGAGTTGCCTATGATTTCAAACCGCTGTTTTACGGATTGTATGTCCATTATTCAGGTTAGATTTCAAAATTAAGATAATCGCGACAGAATGTCATGCTTTCGGAAAAATTTTCACCCTTATGCATTGATGCAAAGAGGTAAAAAAATGTTCAGGCCTTTGTCTGTGCATATTTTACCCGTTACTTAAACCATATTTATACCAAAATTGTTTATATTAAAGTTGTAACATTGTTTTATTGATAAATTTTAAAAAATAAACATGCAACCTTCTGTTTTAAAGCGTACTGAAGAATATAAAGCGGCCTACGCCGAATGGAAGGCTGGAAACCGCAGGAAACAACTGCTGAATGTTTTCAAAGAGATATACGAATCGTCGTTTTTTGGCCAGGGAGATGCGCGGTGTGATATTATCCGTCAACCGCAGTATAGCATTATGGTACTGCATTATGGTGATGATTTTTTTGATGGTGATTTTACTTACTTAATGGATTTGATGCAGGAAACGTTGATTGCCGAGGGTTACTTTAATTACATGAGCGACCAAAAGCAACAAACCCTGGACGGCGGGGTAAAGCAAACCATTGACCGACATTACATGAAGCCCGCTACTATTTTTGAAACAACGGACATAAGCAAACTTGACCGCTTGTATGGGAACGTAACTATTGAAACGTTTTACGAAGACAACGAGGAACAATTGCTTAAACTTACCTGTAATTATTACAGTGAACGACTTTCAATAAAAGAAAAGGGGATTGATAAGCTGATGGAGGTGATTTTGAAAAGTTTGTGATATGAGTTAGCCCTCAAAAACGACGGGTTTTATGTCCGCTTTCCAAAACGGTTTCCCATCCAATAAGATGTTTTGCCACTAAGACGCCAAGTTGGAAGACAACGGTTTATGCATCTTGATGACTTCGTGGTATGGAAATTTTCGTTCTCTAAACCCGAATATAAAATTCGGGTTTTTTGCTATAAACGCTTGGAATGGTTTAAAACCATTCCGAACGCACCCATCCAACAGCGGCGGGTTTTATACCCGTCGGAATGGCCATGTGTGCGGCGGGTTGAAACCTGCCACTTTTGAAATTACCTATTAGCTACGGACTTAAGTCCGTGGCTAATAGGTAATCGTAACAGCCATGGGGTTTCAACCCTGTGCCATTGAACAGTAATTGCAAAAGCAACAACAAATCAACATATTGCAACATGCCCTTGTTTGCAGATTTTTTGGCCTTGTTTTACCCCCAAGTTTGTGCGGGTTGCAACGGCGAATTGTTGCAAGGCGAGGAGTTTGTTTGCATCAACTGTTTGCTATCGTTGCCCTATACGGGGTTTTCAAGGCAAGCGCCTAATCCTGCCGAACAAGCCTTTTGGGGTCGTGTTGAAATTGAAGCAGGTACTTCGTTTTTATATTTTCGGAAAGGCAATGCTACCCAAAAGATAATGCACCGCATAAAGTATAAGGGTGAAAAGGAGCTTGCCGAATACATGGGGCGTTTGATGGGGCAAGAGTTACAAGGATTAAGCAGGTTTAACGGGGTGGAGGTGGTAATACCTGTACCCATGCACCCTGCAAAACAACGCAAGCGGGGTTTTAACCAAAGTGAGTGGTTTGCGAAAGGACTTTCAGCGGTTACAGAAGCCCCAACCTTGACCGATGTATTGCTAAAGACCACGGCTACCGAAAGTCAAACCAAGAAGAGCCGTTGGCAACGTTGGGTAAATGCCGACGAGAAATATACCCTAACAAACCCGCAACACATAAGTGGCAAAAAAGTATTGCTGGTAGATGATACGCTTACCACAGGTGCCACCCTTGAGGCTTGTGCCCAACTGCTGCTGCAGGCAAACCCCAAAAGCATCAGCATTGCTACCATGGCATTTACACAATAAACCATTCTTAGTTCGTTTATATCCTGCGCAACAACCCGTCGGGGTTTTTTGTCGTCATTATATCAGAAGTATTTATTCGTAAAGGAAACATGGTTAAGAAAGGGGCTATACTGTTATACGCTGTTACAGCATTGCTTTATTCGTGCAAAAAAGACAATTCTACACCTACCGCACAGAAGCCTGAAGGGTTTAGCCAAAAGGTGCTGGTTGAAAAATTTACCACCACCAGTTGCGGTAATTGCGGGCGTGCAGATTTGGACATTGAAGCATTTAAGAAGCAATACAAGGGCAAAGTTATATCGGTGCATTACCACCTGCCCACGGGTCAGTTTGGCGGGGATAGCATGGCAACCATGGAGGGGCAAAACATAGCCGCGATGTTTGGGTTGCTAGGTACTCCTTTTGCAGCCATCAACAGAAACCACTTGCCGGGTGATACTACAAAGCTGTTGTTTGCAGGCGGTAACTGGGGGACACCCATTGCGGCTAATGTAGCATTGCAACCTGCTTGTGGTATTAGTATTGATGCATCTACCATCAACAACTCTGTGATGGATGTTAAAGTAGGGGTGAAGTTTAGCCAAACTATTACCGAGCCGTTATCGCTTACGGTGTTGCTGCTTGAAGACAGTGTAACAGGCGATGAAGGCTACTGGCAAGCCAACTATTACAACACCGATGCTACCGTGCCCCAACTGTTTGGTCGCGGCCATCCTATAAAAAACTATGTACATAACGATGTGTACCGTGCAGCGATTAGTCCGTTTTGGGGGCAAGCAATTCCGGCAGGCAATACACTTGCAAACACCCAATACTCCGTTACTTTCAGCATTGATATTTCAGCCTATCGCAAGCCCCATTTAAAAGTGGTGGCATTTGTTCACGGGCAAGGCGACGCAATGAGACTGCATAAATACAAAGTATTGAATGCACAAGAAGTGCATGCAGGCAGCGCACAACCCTTTTAAACCCTTCGGCTATTTTATCGTTAGGCAATAAAAACCCTTAAAAATTAGTTCATAAAGCATAATTTTGGCCTGTTTTGCAACTATTAAAACAACATAGCGGATGGATATTGGTATTGCTGTTTTTCGGCGTGGGAGTGCTTACTCCTTCGTGTAAGCGCGAGCAGTTTGATAACAACCCGTCCACCAAACTCAAATTTTCTACCGATACGGTAATGTTTGATACCGTATTCACCATTTTGGGTGGCGGCCCTTTCCCCCGTTCGGTAAACAAGCGGCTGATAGTTTACAATCCCAGCAAAAGCGCTATTAAAACAACCATACGGTTGGCAGGCGGTAATGCATCGCCCTACCGTATTAATATTGACGGGGAACGAACTACCCAACTGAACGATTATGAAATTTTGGGCGGGGATAGTATCTACATTTTTGTGGAAGCGAGTATTGACCCCCGAAACGGAGGCGACCCTATTGTTCGCGACTCAATAGAATTTATTACCAATGGCAATACCCAATACACCCAACTACGTGCCTTTGGGGTAGATGCCTACTACTTTAATAAAGTAACCAGTACCAACGATACCGCTTGGATGGATGCTACCAAACCCTATGTGATTTACGGATATTTTTGGATACCCCAAAACCGAAAGCTCACCATAGGGCCGGGGGTAAAAATATACTCTGATGTGGGGGCAGGTTTTATTATCGAAGGGACGCTCGAGGTGAACGGAACTAAACAAAACCGTGTGGTGATGCAGGGTGCCCGTTTGGGTAAAGACTTTACGGATATTCCCGGTCAATGGTATGGGTTACATTTTATCACTACCAGTCGGAACAGTACCATTAAGTACACCGACATTGTTAACGGAACGGTCGGGGTGCGCAGCGATTCACTTTCAAACAACTCCAACCCGAAGGTAACCATCGAAAATACGTTGATAAAAAACATGAGTGCTGTTGGGGTGCTTGCGTTTACTTCAAGGTTAAAAATGGTAAACACTTGCGTAGTTAACTGCGGCCAATACACTTTTGCAGGTGATTTGGGCGGAAATTACGAAATGATACACTGCACGTTTGCCAACTACGGGGGGACATTTAGCCGTAAAGAAGAATCGTTTGCCATTAGCAATGCCGACTATAAAAACCAAGCAGGTAATGTAATCAGCATTAACCCGCTAACAGTAAACATACGTAACAGTATTATTTACGGCAGCTTGCGTGAAGAGTTTTTATTTGTGCGAGAAGGGCAAGGCAATGTAACAGCCACTTTCTTTGACAACTTTATAAAGACGGAATTGTTGGGATGGGATCCCAGCAATACATTGAACAAAGATCCTAAGTTTAAGAACATAGCCGACCTTGATTTTAGTCTTGATACATTATCACCCGCAAAAGATAAAGCAACGCAACTTGGGATTTTGGATGATTTAGAAGGTAATCTCCGTAACGACGGAGCGCCTGATATAGGGGCTTACGAAAGAACCGAATAACAAACTACCTTTATGAACAAGCATATAACAACCGTTTTTGTAATCGTTTCGTTGTTGGTTTCATCCTGCAACAGTTGCAGTAATAAAGCCGGACAAAAAGTAGGCGAAACCTTGGGTGAATTTACCGAAGGTGTGGGCAAAGGTGCTGAAACCGCTTTTGATATTGTGGTAGAGCCATCTGCGCAGCTAAAAGAAAAAGGGCTTGGTATTGGTAAAGTACTGTTAAGCAGTGATACAGCCACTGCTAACCAAGGACACGACAACAAGCTATCGGTGTATATGAAGTTTGATAAGGATTTTGAAAGCGAAGTAGTGATAAAAATAACGGATGCCAAAGGGCTTGAAATGGGTCGCAGCAAGCTGGCCGTAAAAGCAAAGAAAGGGGATGCGGGTTACTACGACTTTATTTTTGACAAACGAACCAATATTGATAGCGACAGCAAGATAACGATTGAATGAGGACAAGTGTAAAGCAACTGTTTCTGCTGCTTGCAGCGGGATGTATAATTTTAGTGAACGCCTGCGGCGATAAGCAACCTGCCCAAAGCAAATTGGTGGGTATATGGCAGGGTACAGATTACAGCCACGATTTAAAGGATGTGCCTGCCATGTATGAACAGGGCGGCAAGGAAATGAATAAGAATACCCGTTACATTTTTAAAGCCGACAGTACGTTTACCGAAATACGGTTTACGTATGAAAGCACAGGTAAATGGTATTATAACGCCAACGATAAAAAACTTACCCTTGAGTTTACCCAAATGCAAGGCCCGCAAGAAATTAATAAGCCGGTGTATGAGGTAGTAACCCTTAGCGATAAAGAATTAAAGCTTAAAAACAGCTTAAGCGGGCAAGGTTTTGAATACCTTACTTTTACTAAGAAGTAGTTCGCTTTCAGGTTACGCGCAGCGAAACATCCTATCCCAACTTGTAACAAAACAAAGCGCAATAAGATTCTTCACTATCGTTCAGAAGGACAGTTAGTGCCATGTTGAGCGCAGCAAAGCATCTTCGTTGAAATGCTTAACTAAGAGTAGAATGATTTAAGGTTCTTCGTTATCGCTCAGAGGAACAAAGGAGAGCTTATTTTACCGTTAGGTACTTAAACTTGGCAATACCCATTTTTTGCAAGCGGTATTGTATGGAGGTTAGCAGTACTCCTAATCCGTAAATAGAACTGCGACGGAAGTTTATCGAAGAGGCTTCATCAAAATACTTAGTAGGGCAGGTGACCTCGGCAATATCAAAACCGGCCATGAAAATCTGAGCCGTCATTTGGTTATCAAACACAAAATCATCGCTGTTGGCCTCAATATCAATTTTCTTAAAAATCTCAGCACTAAACGCGCGGTAGCCTGTGTGGTACTCGCTCAGTTTTTGGTTTATCAGTACGTTTTGGAACAACGTAAGGCAACGGTTAAAGATATATTTATATATCGGCATACCGCCTTTCAATGCGCCTTTACCCAAAATACGGCTGCCATATACTACGGGATAAACCTCATTGGCTATAATGCTGGCCATAGCAGTAATCAACTTGGGGGTATATTGGTAGTCGGGGTGCAGCATAATAATAATATCAGCACCCAGCTCTAATGCCTTGGTGTAGCAGGTTTTTTGATTGCCGCCATATCCACGGTTTTTTGGGTGTTTAATTACGTGCTTTATACCCAATTCCCTGCCTTTTTCTGAGGTTTCATCCTTGCTTGCATCATCCACCAATACCACCTCATCCACAATATCAAAGGGTATTTCGCGGTAGGTTTTCTCAAGGGTTAGAGCCGCATTGTATGCAGGCAGCACAATTACCAGTTTTTTTCCGTTTATCATGGCTTAATCGGGTGCAAAAATAAAAAACCCCGGCCATATAGCCGGGGCATAATTTTAAGTATCACAAAAAATCTTAGTGTACGGCAAATATCGGGTAGATGGCAAGGTAGCAGAAAATGCCTGCAAAGTAGCCTATAAGTGCCAGCAAGGTTATCTTTTTAAGGTACCAAATAAAGTCAATCTTCTCCATACCCATAACGGCTACACCCGCCGCAGAACCTATAATAAGGCAGCTACCGCCTGTACCGGCTGCATAGGCCATAAACTCCCACATTTTGGCATCCGTAAGGTAGTATTTAGCCCCTTCAAACATAAAAGCCCCTTCGGTAATTGCTCCCGGATTTGCCAATGCCCATTGGTAAGCCTCAGGGTTTACTGTGGCCGAAGCAAGCGGGTACATACCCATTGATGCTGCTACCAATGGTACGTTATCTACTACCGATGAAAGCAAACCTATTGAGGTAACGATAATGTTGGAATCTTTAATAGTATCGTCCATCCATTTGGCAAGGTGTTCTAATACGTGGGTGGCTTCTAACGAGGCAATAGCCAGCAAAATACCCAAGAAAAACAAGATGCTTGAAGTATCAATACGGGTAAGTGCGTGCAAAGCTGTGTAAGGTTTCTTTTCTTCCTCTGTTTTATTAACGTGTAACAATTCAGATACTACCCAAATAACCCCTAAGCCTAACAGCATACCTACATAAGGAGGTAAATGCGTAACGGTTTTAAATACGGGAACAAACAATAGCAAGCCAACTCCTAAAAAGAACATCAATACGCTGCCTTTAACTTCTTCTTGGTGTTCAGCCTCTTTGTAATCGTACTCGGCGCGTTTAATTTCACCTTTCATTTTGAACGAAAGGAAAATCAGCGGGGCAATCAAGCAAACTAAGCTTGGCAAGAAAAGGGTCTTGATAATATTTACCGTAGTTATTTGGCCGCCAATCCACAACATGGTGGTAGTTACGTCACCAATGGGCGACCATGCACCACCCGCGTTGGCAGCAATAATTACCATACAGGCAAAAAACTTACGTTGGTCTTTATCGTGTATCAGCCTGCGCAGCAACGATACCATTACAATAGCAGTAGTTAGGTTATCAAGCACTGCTGATAAAAAGAAAGTGATGATAGATATAATCCAAAGCAGCTTGCGTGAGTCTTTGGTTTTAATACGATTGGTAATAACCTTAAAACCTTGGTGGGCGTCCACTATTTCAACAATAGTCATGGCGCCCAGCAAAAAGAAAAGAATCTCACTGATTGAGCCTAAGTGGTGGCTTAGTTCGTGTCCGATAGTGTGAGCATTGTCTTCTGAAGTTCCGGTGAGTAGAACCCAGGCGGTCCAAGTTAATACCCCAATGAGCAGCGCGGGAGCTGTTTTGTTAATTTTTAAAGGGTGCTCAAAAGCTATGGCTAAATAGCCGAGCACAAAAATGATAACTAGGGTTAATTCCATAAAGAGCAAACTTTTTGCGTTGCAAATATAAAATTTACTCTTTGCGGACGACTGCTAATTATATATTTTACGCTAAGTGCTTCATTACTTATTGTTTATTTTTACCAAAATTTGAACGATGCTACACTCTTTTATGGCAATTAGCCCGCTCTCAACCGAATCTCTGGCAGCACTTTCAGAAATAATCGAAGAAAAACACTACAAACGAAACACCAATTTGCTGAAAATTGGTAGTGTTTCGCACTACATGTATTTTGTGAACAAAGGAATAGCAAGGGTTTACTATGTGGTGAACGGAATGGATGTAACGGACTATTTTGCTATCGATGGGCAGTTTATTGGCGGTGTTGATAGCCTGTTTAGCGGTAAGCCGTCAGAAAAAGGTATTCAATTGCTCGAAGATTCAGAGGTGGTAAGCATTAATTACCGGCAATTTGAGGAGTTGTGTACCCGCCATCACGATATTGAAAGGGTAGGAAGGAAGATGGCCATTTTTGCTTTTTTAGAGGGGCAGCAACGGATAGAAAGCATCCGTTTTCACGAGGCCAGAGAACGGTATGAAGAATTGAACCGAAAATACCCCGGTTTGATAAACCGCTGCCCGCTAAAGTATATCGCATCTTATTTAGGTATTACCCAAGTAAGTCTTAGTAGGATAAGAGCCAGCTATCCTTTATAACTATAGCAAACAAAAGCCTGCACCAAGAACATCTTGATGCAGGCAGCAGAATAATGCCTTGTTAAGGGCAGTTTTTTAGCCGTTTATTTTTTCAAGTGTGGCTTTCACAGCATCAAGGTTAGGAACTTCGCCGGCATTTTCAAGTACCTCTGCGTACTGTATCACTCCTTCTTTATCAACCACAAATGCAGAACGTTTTGATACACCGCGCATTCCTAATGCAAATGTTTCATAAATGCTGCCATATGAGGTAGAAACCTCTTTGTTAAAATCAGAAAGCACGTTAAAGTTAAAACCTTGCTCTTCTTTAAACTTGGCAAGTGTGTGTGGAGTATCAACAGATATAGCTAATACCTCAGTGCCTAAACGTTGGTAGTTGGCAATGTCGTCGCGCACGCCGCAAAGCTCAGCAGTACAAACGCTGGTAAATGCTAATGGAAAAAACAAGATTACCACGTTTTTGCCTTTAAAATCCCCCAAAGAAATCTCTTTCTTTTCAGAGTTATACAAAGTAAATGAAGGGGCTACGTCGCCAATTTTTAATGTATTCATGTTGTTATAACAATTGTTTTTCGTTGATGTTTATTGTTTGCAGAGAATTAGCAGCCATTTGCTGCCTCATTTGTGCGGAGGTAAGCGTGCTGCCGTCGTGACTCCAGCCCGGTGGGCCAAACACGTACATAAGCTTATCTTTTAGTGATACGGGTTTCTTCACATCAGCCCATATTTTACCCCATTCTCCTAATACCACACGGGGTATAAAAAAGGTATTCAGCTTTGTTGTAAGGCCGTACTCCACTTCATCAGTTTCCTCTGCGTATGTACCAAAAATTTTATCCCATATAATCAGCACCTGTCCCATGTTTTTATCAAGGTATTGCGGGTTGCTGCCATGGTGCACGCGGTGGTGCGAGGGGGTTACAAATATCTTTTCGTACCAGCCCAGTTTACCCACCAGTGTAGTATGCACAAAAAAGGCATACGCTTGGTTTACGGCGTAAATAAACATTACTTCTTGCCCTGTAAAACCTAAAAGGCCGCAAGGCAAAAAGAACAGATACCTGTACAAGGGCTGTAATACCGATGAACGCAGGGCTACCGAAAGATTAAACAAGTTGCTTGAGTGGTGGTTGGCGTGCACTGCCCAAAAGAAACGGCAATAATGTTCAACACGGTGCAGCCAGTAAAAGCAAAAGTCTTGTATCAAAAACACACCTACCCACCGTAGCACGGGGTTTTGTATGTGAATGAGCGCGTAGTTTGCGGCTATGTAGTTAAGCACCCCAAAACACACGCCTATCATCAAAAAATCAAAACAAGCACCCAGTATGCCCAAGCCAAGATTGGTGAAAAAATCCTTTCCGCTATAAAGTCTTAGGTGGTGAAAATGACTGTAAAGCAATTCGCCTAATATAAAGACAGCATACAGTGGGGTGGTGATATAGACGAGGTACTCACTCATAAACAGGCGCAAAAATAACTATATTGCGGATTAATCAAGAAGATATACACTGCAATATCAACTTCTAAACTATGAACCTAAGAAAAACATACATCACATTGTTTTTTGCATGCATTGCATTTGGCCTAAAAGCGCAAGGAGGCTGCCGTTTTCACGGTAATTGGGATTTACTTGTCTCACAAAAAAAATCGGGCGCAGCAAACAAATTTGAGGTGCGTAAATACAGCATTAACCTTGATATACGTAATACATCAACCAAAACCATTAAGGGATATACCGATGTAACCATCGTATCAAAGGAAAACGGACTTTCGACCATTAAACTCGATTTGCTGAAACTGACGGTAAACAAAATTTGGGCAGGTCCCGATTCTCTTACCTATTTATACAACGATACCGCACTGTTGATTTCTCTTAAAACGCCTTTAAATACAAACGATAGTCAAGTAGTGCGTGTTGAATACGAGGGTAAGCCTCAAACCGATAAAAAATGGGGCGGGTTTTATTTTTCAGGGGTATATGCGTTTAACCTTGGAGTAGGTTTTGATGCCAATCCCCATAATTTTGGGCGGGTGTGGTTTCCTTGTGTAGATGAGTTTACCAGTCGCTCGTTGTATGAGTTTGTGATTACTACCGACGGTATCAACCGCGCCATGTGCAACGGCACATTGATAAACAGAATCGACAATTTTGACGGTAGCACAACTTGGTACTGGCAATTAAACACACCCATACCTACTTACCTCGCTTCGGTGGCGGTGGCTCCTTACGGGGTAATCGAAGATTCGTATGCGGCTTTATCAGGCCCCACGCCAATTACATTGGCCGCACACCCCAATGATACCGCTAAAATGAAGGCATCGTTTGCCAATCTAAAAGGAGCATTTGAAGGATTTGAAAAATGGTACGGCCCTCATCGTTTTGAACGGGTAGGATTTAATGCAGTGCCTTTTAACGGTGGAGCAATGGAGCATGCTACCAATATTGCATACCCGCTGTTTGCCATTGACGGCACGTTAAGTCAGGAAACGTTGATGGCTCATGAGTTTGCCCACCATTGGTGGGGTGATAATACCACCTGCCGTACCCAAGAAGATATGTGGTTGAATGAGGGATGGGCATCGTACTCTGAAAAGTTGTTTTTAGAACACATTTACGGCAAAAAACGGTACGACGAGGCTATAATGGACAATCACTTTGAGGTATTGCGCCGTGCCCATTTAACCGATGGACAACCCTGGCCCGTGAGTGGTGTTCCCCATGCCTACACGTACGGCGACCACGTGTATAAGAAAGGGGCAAGCGTAGTACACAGTTTACGCGGCTACATGGGCGATGCTGATTTTATGGCAGGTATCAAAGCATTTCAGAATGTAAAAAAACTTTCGGATGTAAACAGCGAGGATTTAAAAACCACATTGCAAGCACATACATCGGCCAACCTTACTGCGTTTTTTGATAATTGGGTATATACAGCAGGATTCACGGCATTTTCAGCGTATATAACCAATACCGTGCAAAACGGCAGCAACTATACCTGCACTGCAAAAGTGAACCAGCAATTACGCTTTACCAATAAATTGTACAAGGATGTGCCTTTGGTGGTATCCTTTATCAGTGATAAGGGCGATGTATATAATCTACCTATAAAACTAAACCTTGCCGATACCCAAGTGATAGCCACCATGCCTTTTGCCCCTAAAATGGTGGTTACCGACCGTGAAGCAAGACTTAGCGATGCGGTTACCGAAAGCGAGCTTTGGGTGAAAAGTAACTCAGGGTATTATTTTAACGGCACGTTTTTGAATGTGGTTGTAAACGCAAATGCTTTGGCTGATAGCGCGTTGATGCGTGTTGAACACCACTGGACGGCTCCGGTAAGCGGAGCAATACCCTATCCTAACTTATATGCTTCGGGCAGCAGGTATTGGCGCATATCAGGCACATGGAATGATACCATACTAAACGCAACAACAATATTGCAGTATGATGGCAGCACGCCCGGCGGATTTACGAGCGGTTGGTTGGATAATGACTTGATAAAAACCACTGAGGACAGTTTGGTGTTGCTTTACCGTCCCGACCCAAGAAGCGCATGGGTTATATACCCTCACTACACAATCACAACGGGTAACAAATTGGATAAACGCGGAAATATTACCTTAAACGGAATTAAAAAAGGGGAGTACGTGTTTGCCATGTTTGATAAAACATTGGGCGGAATAACTAACCCTGAGGAAATAAAGGATAGTAAACTAAACATTTACCCAAACCCTACCGACGGGCAGGTGAAAATTGAGTTTGACGATGTGTACAACAAACAACAATTATTGATAACAGATAATGCAGGACGCAAGGTTGAGGAAGTGGTTCTGTATCCCGGTCAAAACTTTGTTGAAGTTGATACTGAGGAGTGGGCGGCAGGCATTTACTACGTAAACTTAGGTAAACACCTAAGCAAGAAATTGGTGGTGAAGTAATGGCCAACTAAGAATATTCGGGTAATAGGGTTGAAACCCCATTCTGTTAAAATTACAAAGCGAAGCAGGACTTAAGTCCTGCTTCGCTTTGTAATTAAAGAGCGGTAGGTTTTAACCTGCTGCAACATTATCTTAATATAAATTATTAATGGCTTTGGTAATAACGTTATGAATGGTTTTAAACCATTCATAACAAAACCTAATAAAAGAGGCGGGCTTTATGCCCGTCGGGGTAGTAGGGTTTAACCTACTAAGAAGCCTTACGTCTTATTTGTTTAACGAATACTTTAGGTTCACACTCAATAGGTTATTGTACAAGCCGAGGATAACCCGTGAAAACCCGTTATCAGTAAAGATGGTTCGGTTATCACCTTTTGCCAAGGATGAAATGGTGTACTGCCACCGTAATTGGGCAGCCAGTTTTTTATTGATAGGGTAGGATAGACCCAACAAAATACCTGTTTCAAAAGGTTTTAGTTTGGTTTTATAATCGCGTATTCCGGCAAAGTCTTCCACTTTTGCACCCAATAAATAACCTCCCGTCAACCCAAACTGACCGGTAAACTTTTTATAAGTAAACCCGCCGTACACAGGCACTTCAATATAATTCAGCTTAAATTTATCAAAGGCAAACGTAGCGGCAATATTGTTTTCGTCAATTTGGCGCAAAGCCCCCTTTTGGGAGTACAAAAACTCAATCCCGGCCGACCATTTATCATTAAACGGGTAACTTACCCAAATACCGCCATTAATACCCGCTTTGTGATAGCCCGAAAGCATATCGCCATCTAACTGGCTTAGGTTTAGTCCGCCCGAAAAACCACCCTCAAATTTTTGAGCATTGGCGGCAAGCGCAACACATACAAACCATACAAGGGCACTTAGTTTTTTCATTTTTGTAAAAATTTCACACTGGCATCAATATGTGGGTGCATGTAGCTATCTTCTTCAATAAACGGAACCACCTTGCGATAGTTTTCATAAATTTTTTCAATAGTATCTGCTGATTTTAGCCCGCTTATTTTCTTACGCAAATCCAGTGCCTGCATAGCAGTAAACAGTTCAATACCTAAAATCCTTTCTAAGTTTTGCACCACACGGTATGCTTTGGTAGCAGCATTAGCCCCCATGCTCACGTGGTCTTCTTGTCCGTTTGATGATACAATACTATCAACCGATGCAGGCGAGCAAAGTTGTTTGTTTTGGCTTACAATGCTTGCGGCAGTGTATTGCGGAATCATAAATCCTGAGTTGATACCAGGACGGGTTACCAAAAACGGTGGCAAATCACGCTGGCCGCTGATTAACAAATACGTACGGCGTTCGCTGATGCTTCCCAATTCAGCAAGGGCAATGGCAAGGTAATCCAATACCAATGCCAGCGGCTGCCCGTGAAAATTACCGCCCGAAATAATAGTATCATCCTCAGGGAAAGCCAAGGGATTATCAGTTACAGAGTTTATTTCGGTATGCACTACGTGTTTCACGTGCGAAATAGCATCCTTGCTGGCGCCGTGTACTTGCGGGATACAACGGAACGAGTAAGGGTCTTGTACTGCTTTATCGGGTGAATTGGTAATTGCACTGTCTTTCAACAACTCATTAAAATAAGTTGAAGTATGCAGGTGGCCTGCATGCGGGCGCACACGTGCAATGCGGGTATCAAACGCTTTTAGGTTACCGTTAAATGCTTCAAACGAGGTAGCAGCAATTGTATCGGCCCACAGGGTAAGCATTTCGGTTTTTAGCAAGCACCACACTGCGTAAGCACTCATAAACTGTGTGCCGTTTATCAATGCAAGCCCTTCCTTGGCTTGCAATTCAATATTGGGCTTGCCTATAATTTTATTGGCCTCGGCACCGTGAAGTTTTTCACCTTTATAATAAATCTGGCCTTCGCCCAGCAACGGCAAGCATAGGTGAGCTAGAGGAGCCAAATCTCCTGAAGCTCCCAGCGAACCTTGTTGGTACACTACGGGATAAATGCCGGCATTATAATAATCCAGCAAACGTTGCACTGTTTCAAGCTGAACCCCCGAGTTTCCATAGCTGAGCGATTGTGCTTTTAGCAGCAACATCAGCTTCACAACGTCTTGGGGCACCTCGTCGCCCGTTCCGCAGGCGTGTGACAGTAACAGGTTACGTTGCAAACGGCCTAAAGAATCAGTATCAATATGTACGTTATACAACGAGCCGAAACCGGTATTTATACCATATATAGGGCCACTATCACCTTTTACTTTATTATCAATAAAGGCACGGCAGTTGGCAATGCGCTGCTTGCTTTTTTCTGATAATTCAACAGTTTCACCGCTTAAAACGGCTTTGTAAATCTCTTCTAAGGTGATGATTTCTTTAATTATATGGCCCACGTGTTTGTGTATTTTATGATTTAATTATAAGTGTCCTTCGGCAAGCTTAGGATGTATTTCGGCAAGCTCAGGATTACCTGAGCCTGTCGAAGAAGTTAATCCCCGATTATCATATCGATAATACCGTCAATGTCTATACTTTGCTGGTTGCCTGTGTGCAGGTTTTTAAATGCCAATTGTCCGTTTTGCATTTCGCTTTCGCCAATAATTACAGCGTACGCTATTTTATTGGCGTTGGCAAAATCTAACTGCTTTTTAAGTTTTGCAGCACTTGGGTACACCTCTGTGTTTATGCCTGCTTTGCGTGCTTTGGCCGCCAGCGGCAAGGCATACGTAAGGGCTTCATCCGTCATGCAGCAAAACAGCAACTGGGTAAAGGAGTTGGTTGTGTTGGGGAACAAATTAAGTTCTTCCATCACATCGTAAATCCGATCTGCCCCAAACGATATTCCTACGCCCGACATACCTTTCAAACCAAAAATACCTGTAAGGTCGTCGTAGCGGCCACCGCCGCCAATGCTGCCCATTTTAGCATCGTTGGCACTTACTTCAAAAATTGCCCCTGTGTAATAGTTAAGACCGCGGGCAAGTGTAAGGTCTATTTTTAGTTTACCGAAATCAAAACCGGTGGCTTGCAGGTAGGTGAAAACCGTTTCAAGCTCCTGTACCCCTTTTTTGCCCTCGCTACCATCGGCAAATAAGGTATTTAGGTAGGCAACCGTTTGGTGATTATCACCTTCAAACCCTAAAATTTCAGCCGCTTTTTCTATTTGTTGTGACGAGAAACCACGGTCGGTTAGTTCTGTTTTAACACCGTCCATACCAATTTTATCCAGCTTATCGATGGCTACTGTTAAATCGGTAAGTTTATTTTCAACACCTAATAATTGGGCTATACCCATTAGCACCTTACGGTTGTTTATTTTAATGGTAACGTTAATCCCAAGCTTTTCAAATGCCTCGGCGTATATCAGTACCAAATCAGCTTCGTTTATCAGCGAATCAGACCCGATAATATCAGCATCGCATTGGTAAAACTCACGGTAGCGGCCTCTTTGGGGACGGTCGGCTCTCCATACAGGCTGCATTTGGTAGCGGCGAAACGGGAACGAAAGCTTGCTTTGGTTCATCACTACAAAGCGGGCAAAAGGAACGGTAAGGTCGTATCTCAAGCCTTTTTCAGCAATCTTTGATACCAACTTGTTGCTGTTCTTTTCGGCCCATTGTGCATCATCTACCTTGCCGGCATAATCTCCCGAATTAAGGATTTTAAACAGCAGTTTATCCCCCTCGTCACCGTACTTGCCTGTAAGCGTGCTAAGGTTCTCCATACTTGGGGTTTCAATGGGTTTAAAGCCATATTTTACAAACACACTCTCAATGGTGCTGAAAATATAACGGCGTTTAACCACCTCTGCGGGGCTAAAATCACGGGTTCCTGAGGGTATAGATGGTTTTTGCATGATGTGGCTGCAAAAGTAATCAATAATGTAAAAAACGCTTTAGAACGTTTTTTAAAAGCACTCCGTCTATCACAACATTAAATCATATACGTTTTTGTACTTTTACATAAATTTTTAACACCATTGAACTTTTACCTATGAAAAAAATACTACTTACTGTAGCGTCTGCTGTTTTGTTGTTTGCAGCTTGTAAGAAAGAAGATAACAAAACCAACCCTGAGCCTAACCCCGGTGGTAATGGAAACAACAACCCACCACAAGAAATTGTAGTACCTGAAACTAACGTTTCACTGGTGAACAAACTTACAGGTTCGCTATGTGGCCCTTGCGGCTCATGGGGCTGGCAAGGTTTTGAGCAAATTATGAGTTACAATGGTAAAAATGCTGTTTACATGGGTACCTACAGCCAAAATTTTGTGGCACAATTGTTTATTACACAAGTAGCTACGGATATGGATGCTATGTTTAGGAGCGAAGGTTACCCTACGTTTGTGGCTAACGGAACAGCTATGCTTGACCGCGCTACTAATGTGAATATTGAAGGTGAGCTTGATAAAGTGGATGCGGCCATTGCTGCTCACACTGCATCACCTGTATATGTAAACAGCGGTTTGAGGGTATCTGACAGTGCAAACATTATGACTGTTGAAACCCGTACTAAGTTTTTCCAAGAGGTAGGCGGCGACTTATACCTTGCTGTTTACTTAACTGAAGATAAAGTGAAGGGGTATCAATCAGGCCACAACGATGGTGCAAACACCATTCATCACCACGTGTTAAGGGCTGCCGGTAAATTGGATGGTTCAAGCAAAGCTGAGTCTTTCGGTTATAAAATCAATACTTCAAGCACTACCGCCGCAAACACCGTGTTGGATAACAAATTTACTTTTGATATCAGCGGTTACAACAAAGAAAACCTTGAAGCTACTGTGGTAGTTTGGCGTAAAGTGGGTGTGCGTTACAAATTTATTAACGCATACAGCAATAAAATTCAATAATACGGCTATCGCTAAAAAATATGCAAAGGCGCAAAGGCTACAAGCTTTTGCGCCTTTTTCACTTTTATTACCTTTAGTAAGGATTAACTTTTAACTAAGAGGCTATTTTTGGCAACGATTTTGAATGTTAGGTGTATTTTTGACCAAATTTTTAAGTTTTGAATAAAGCTGCAAAGTTTTTCCCCTTCGTACTAATACTGATTGTTTACGTATTTGCCCTGTTTATTGATGTAATGGACGTTGACTCGTCTCAATACGCCGCAATGGCTAAAGAGATGATAGACAGGGACAGCTATCTACACATTACCGACCAAGGGCGTAACTATCTTGATAAACCCCCGCTTTTATTTTGGCTTTCAGCAGCTTCGTACCACATTTTCGGAGTGTCAACTGCGGCGTTTAAGCTGCCCTCAATGCTATTTGCCTTGCTGGCAATGGTATCGGTGTATGGTTTGGCAAAACTGTATTACAGCGAACGTGAAGCCTATTGGGCGGCATTGCTATTGGGTAGCACGCAGGCGTTTTTCTTAATGGTAAACGATGTGCGTACGGATTTGATGCTTACCGGCTCGGTGATTTTTGCGGTGTGGCAACTTGCTGCCTATATAGAGCATAGAAAAGTTCTGAATTTTGTATTGGGCTTTGTGGGTATTGGCCTTGCCATGCTTGCTAAAGGTCCTATAGGTATCGTGTTGCCAATAGCAGCCTTCGGTATTCACTTAGTGTTGCAGCGCGATTGGAAAACCATTTTTAACTGGCGTTGGTTGCTGGGTTTGCCCATTGTTGCATTGGTGCTGTTACCCATGTGTATCGGTTTGTATAATCAATACGATGCCAACCCAGCGGTGGAAGTGAACGGACACATTGGCGAATCAGGCTTGAAGTTTTATTTCTGGACACAGAGTTTTGGCCGTATTACTGGCGAAAACGTATGGGATAACAATGCAGGGCCGTTTTTTCTTACTGAGTCAACCTTATGGGCATTTATGCCTTGGACTATTTGGCTGTTTGCCGCGTGGATAAACGGTTGGTATAAAGTAATCCGCTCAAAATTTAAGATTGAAAAAGGGCAGGAGGCCATCACCTTGGGTGGTTTCACTTTTGCGTTGTTAGCTCTTAGTAAATCAAGCTACCAACTGCCGCACTATATTTTTGTTGCCTATCCGTTTGCGGCCATTTTTGCTGCCCGTTGGGTAGTATGTGTGCTGCAAGAGGGTTTTCCTTGGGCAAAACATTTGGTAAAAGGTACTCAGCTACTTATTGCTGCCCTTGTGTGGGCGTTGATTGGCGTATTGTTTTATGTGTTTAAGCCTGAAAACATTTTGATACCTGTGCTTATGGCGGTTGGGCTTATTATGGTGTTGTACTACATAGGTAAGAACTACCAAAAAAACACATCAGTATTGCAGGTGGCGTTTATCAGCATTTGTTTGCTAAATATTACCATGAACCTGCATTTTTACCCGCAGCTAATGCGCTACCAAGCGTTTAGTATGGGCGGAAAATACATTGCCGAAAAAGCACCTTCTGAAAATATTACCCAAAAGAATTTTCTGATTTTCCCTATTGGCTCAGCACACTCGCTTGATTTTTATACAGGCTGGAATGTAACCAGCGTTTGGTCTGAACAATATTTTAGCCGTTACAAAAACGGTGAAACAGTGTGGTTATACACTACCGACGAAGGGCTTGAACGCCTGAAAGTATTGCCCTACGAAATCACAGAGGAGTTGCATTTGCCGTATTATAAAACCACCGAACTACGGCCTGTGTTCCTCAATCCTGCAACCCGCGATAGTGTAGTAAAATCTCACCATATCGTGAAACTGAACATTCAAAAGCAGGAAACGATAGATTTCTCTATTTACGTACCTCAAGTAGATTAATTATACTGTAAGGCAGGTTGAAACCTGCCACTCTTTAATTACAAAGCGAATCAGGACTTAAGTCCTGATTCGCTTTGTAATTTATACAGAACAGGATTTTAATCCTGTTTCTAAAAGCATTAAAAAACCCCGTCTGATTTCAGACGGGGTTTTGCTTAGTTTGGATTAAGTATTTTATACCTGTATGTACCGAGGTATTATTTAGTCACAACCATTTTACCACTAACAGTGTATTTTCCGGTTGAGATGTTGTACATGTACACACCGGCAGCAAAGTTATCGGTAGCTACTTTAACAGTGGTATTACCGGGAGCTTGCTTGCCCAAATCTTGGGTAGCAACGGTTTGACCTAACAAGTTGGTTACAGTTAAAGTAACAGGGCTGGTTTCAGTCAAGAATATTTCTACTTCGCCACCATTGCTGGTAGGGTTTGGATAGAAACCGTTGGTGATGTAAACGTTGGGTTGGTCAATCTCTTCAACGCTTACACCTGGGCCAAGACCAATTTGGTTGTTGATAATGGCTTGTACAGGTATAGAAGCATGAAGAATAACGTTGTTTACAGTTGGGTGAGAACCATCGCTTGAGTTATTTTGAAGGTTGGTACCGGGTATTTCGTCGCGTTGCCAAATTACATGCAATACGTTGTTTACTATGGTTTTACCTACACAACCAAACACATCTTCAAAACCGTGGCCTTGAGAAATGTTTTGTGGGTCGGCCCAAGTTAAACCACCGTCCGTAGAGAAGGTGATAAACAAATCACGGTAGTTAGAAGTTTCGCGGGCTTCGTTAGAAGCGTACAAATCGCCTTCAAGTGGTGCAGAGTACACACAGAAAATACGACCTTGTGCATCAACCATAGCGCTGGGCATGGTAGCCAATGAAGTATTACCGTAGCGAGCTACCGAAATAAGATCAACAGTACCCAAACTATCTTGCAAACGTGGCAAAGTGTTATTAGCACCCAATGAACGTGGAGTACCGTATGCTACGGTTAGTTGTGTATCACCGTTCATATCCATCATACCGCCAATAATACGTTTTACATTGTTTTGCTCGCCCCAGTACATAATGCGGTTTGATGCGGGAGTAAAGAATGAAGAGTCGGCACTTGGGTGGTTTTTAGTAACCTCAGAGTATCCCCAAAATACGTGGGCATATCCGTTGTTATCCATCACCACATCAACCGAACCGTCGTTAGTAGGAACGTTAGAGCCAATCACTTTATCAGTTTTGTAAGGTGCAAACGCAAACGTATCTACAATTATTTTGGTAAAGGTTTGTCCGTTATCGCTACTCTTCCAAAGAGAAACGTCACCGCCAAGGTTGTCGGCAATTACAATGGCCACATTGTTACCGTTGGCATCAATGGCATATTGGTCGCCGCCGCCGCGTAAATAACGGCTGGTATCATACCCGGGTAGCATACTTAGTGCAGTGCTCCAAGTTTGACCGCCATCGGTACTGCGTGAATAAGTAGTGGGCAACAACATTCCGTCAACACGAATGTTTGGAGGGTCGGTTGAAGCCGAAGAGTCAGAGTAATTGGTTAGTACGTGGATGGTGTTTCCATTGTTATCGGCACGGTTCCAAATAGGTTTACCTCCCGTAATAGTAAGCACACGAGGACCTGTAGTCCAGTTGCTGCCGCCAATCGCATCGTTGGTCATTACGTGCAAACCGCCACTGGTAGCAAAGTGTGAAATAACATACTCTTTGTTACCGGGCAATACACCTATACTTGGCCAACCCAAACGAAGGTTGGTTTCGATACGGCTGGTTGGAGGGGCACCCCAAGAAGTACCATTGTAATGGTTGTATGCACTACCGCGCAATGGAAACTCAGTAGTTCCATCGGGTGAATACGTCCATGCTACCGATACTTTTCCATCGGCATGCACCAATACACGGTTACCAACAGAAGCATTGGTTTGCAAATCGTAATAGGTGAAGCCCAAAGTATCAAATTTGTAGGGCAAGTGACCCGATTTACGCATGAAACTGTTAGAAGTAACAGGGCGCGTGGGTTTAAATGGTTCGATGTGGGTTGGGACAATCCCATTGGGATTTTGTGGAATTATCCCCGCATCAGTTTCGCTGCTTCTTTGTGCAAAAGCAAAGGCAGGTAGCGTTGATAATAAAAGTAGTAAAGCTCTTTTCATTGGTTAGAGGGTGTTTTTTAGGCAAATAAATAAGAAAAAACGACAAATGTTAATTATTTATTAATGAAAAATCTTCACTAACATCTCTTTCATCAACTCACCGTCAGGCGTGCCCGAATTGTTCACTCCTTTTGATTTTAAGTCGAATTCGGATAACGTAGCAAAAACCTTTTCAATCTTGATAGACGAATAATTTTTGAAATAGTTCATGTAGTCGTTAAAAAAGAATGGGTTAATACCCAAAGTACTACATACCTTTTCCTTACTTTTATCAGTCAAAAAGTGAACTTTATAAAGCTTGCTGAAAAAAGAGTATAGTTGCGGAAGTACTACCACCAAGTTAGCATTTTGGTTTTTAGAGGCCGAAAAGTAATCTACAATCTCAATAGCTTTGGTAAAGTTGCGCCTGCCAATAGCGTCCTGCAACTCAAATACATTATAGTCTTTGCTGATACCGATGTTTTCCTCTACTTCCTTTTCGGTAATATGTTTTACCGGCCCACCGGCAAGGTTCAGCAGCATTTTATCTAGCTCGTTAGCTATTTTGCCCAAATCATTTCCCAGCGATTGAGCCACCAATGCTTGTGCACGTTCGTTCATGGTATAGCCTTTACCACGCAAATAATCCGTTACCCAGGCAGGTATTTGGTTCTCGTATAACTTGGCTGAGTCTAAAAACTCAAAGTTGGCAAGCAGTTTAGCCGTTTTGGTTCGCTTATCCAGTTTTTTACCCTTGTAAGCAAAGGCAAGTATCGTACTGCTTACGGGGTTAGCAAGGTAACTTTCCAACTTATCAAAGTCTTTCAGGTTTTGGGCTTCCTTCACAATAATCACCTGATAATCGCTCATCATCGGAAACCTGCGCGCGGCCATTACCACCGTCATCATATCGGTTTCTTTGCCGTAAAATACGGTTTGGTTAAAACCACGTTCGCCCTCGCTCAGCACATTATCCTCTATGTAATCAACTACCGCATCAATAAAATAGCTTTCTTCACCCTGCAAAAAATACACGGGTGAGAATTTGCGTGCTTTTAACGAAGCCATTATTTTATCAAACGATGCAGATGCTGCTGTTGCCATTGTATTATTTGAAGTATTTTTGAAAAAGCGCTATGTATCAGTTAAACCTTCCCCCTTTTGAGTTCAAGGTGAAAGCCGAGGCACAAAGAAAACTAATTTTTGATGAGGTGAGAAGGAAATATGTGGTGCTAACGCCCGAGGAATGGGTGCGCCAGCATATTATCCACTTTTTGGTAACAGATAAAAACGTACCCCCGCACCTTATTGGGGTTGAGAAGGGCATAAACGTGTTGGGGCGTAGCCGCCGCGCCGATATTGTGGTGTTTGGGCGCAACGGCCAGCCCGCTTTATTGGTAGAATGCAAAGCCCCTACGGTATCTATTAATGCAGCGGTTTTTACACAGGCTGCTGTGTACACTTACGGTTTTGGGATTGATTATATAATGGTGAGCAACGGTGTGAGTCATCACTACATTAAAATTGATAAGCAGAACAGCGCAGTAAAAGAGGTGGCCGAGTTGCCGCTATTTCCTTTTGGTTAAAAATCAACCGTAAACAGTTTTGCAAACTGCTTATCCTTGGTGCTTTGGGGCATATTCTTCATTATTCTGTCGCGTATCCATCCCAGCACAGGGTTTTGCCATTGAGCTACTTCACCCACCTTTCTTGATTGTAATGTAATATATCGGGTGCGCTCCAACCTGCGTTGCTCAAAATTTACAAAGGCATTTTGGCATACCGTTGTTTTCGCCATTTCATCAGCCAGTACTACAGCATCTTCAATAGCTTGGCAGGCACCTTGCCCTAAGTTGGGTGTTGTTGCATGGGCTGCATCACCAATCAGTAAAATGTTACCAAAGGCAAATTTATCAAGGGGTGCCAAATCAATAATAGGCCCGTAAATAAGCGCGTTATCTTCGGTGCGGTCAAGTATTTCTTTTATGGGGTGATGATAGCCAGCAAAGTGTTTGCGCAAATTATCAACGGTATAGCCCGCATAATGTTTACTGTCTTTTGGGGCGTTGGTGCAGGCATACCAATACAACAAGTTATCAGCAAGCGGAGTAATTCCAAAACGACCCATTGGGCCAAAGGTTTCAGAGGTTTCGCTCCAATCAAAACCTTTACTGTCAATTACTGCACGCCAGCACACATAGCCCGCATAGCGGGGTAGGCTGCGGGGTATCAACTGCTTGCGGATGGGGGAGTTTATCCCATCAGCAACAATAAGGCATTGAGTAATGTGGCTACTGCCATCGGCAAATTGCAGGGTAATAAGATTACCGTTTTGGGTAAAGCCTACCGCTCTTTTTGAAAGATGTACGGGTATTTCGCCCAATTGTTCTAACAAGGCACTGTGCAATGCTGCCCTGTGGATGGTAAAGTTATCTATCCCGTATTTTTTGCCCAGCTCAATGCTATTAGTAGTGTTTAATAATTTACCGCGATGATTGTAAAATGAAAACGAAGGCAGCTTTCGACCTTTTGCTATAATGGCATCAGCAATCCCTAATTTATAAAAGGCTTGCATTGCATTGGCTGCAAGAGCTAATCCGGCACCTACGGGTTGTATTTGAGGGGCAGCCTCAAAAATCTCAACTTCTATCCCTTTTTGCTGTAATGCGATGGCTGTGGTAAGTCCTGCAATTCCTGCACCTACTATGGTTGCTTTCATAATTTTATCGAATGGTTTTGTAGGTGCAAAGTTGAAGTTTAGCCATACGTCAAGGTTTTACATATGTTAAAAAAATGGAGCACCGATTGTAACGGGGTTAAAACCCCATTCTTTCAAAATTACCGTCTGCAAATGGACTTAAGTCCATTTGCAGACGGTAATTGTAACAACGAGGGATTGAAATCCCTCGCAAAAGTTACCCTATTAATCAAAAAACTTCCACGAGATGCCCAGCCTGAATACCCTGCCGTGCATGGGTTGGTGGGGCATGGCGTAATACCTGCGGCCAAAAAAACCAGCAGTTACGTGTTCCATTTTGGCAGATAGGGTAAAATTGCGCACGTGCCCGTTGATGAACACATCAAACCAGGGATAGTTTCCGATATCCACCTTATTTTGAATGTAGAATTGCTTAGTTTCAGGGTCGAAAGAGTTGGCCGTTACTTGTGAGTAATAGAAGAAATCAACCCCTATTTGAGCGTACATAGCCTTTTTAAACATATAGCCTTGGAAATAAAGCGAGTTCCAAGTTGAAAGGGCAGGTAGCCTCAATATGTCTTCGTTATTAGTAAACTGGGCAGTAATGTTATTGTCTAAAAAGAACTTACCGGCTTGAAAGCGTTTTTTAAAGTTTACTGATGTGATGCTTACTGCTTTTGCCTCTTGTCTTGCGGTTAGTGTACTGTCAAAGTAGATATAGTTGTTTACTAACTGTTGTTTGAAGGTAAGGTGATAGTTGTTTTTCAAACGTTTAGTGCGCAACGTAGCCGAAAGAGTATTTACAAAGGTTTTATCAAAATCGTTTTTCCAATAAGCATGGTTGCCTACAAAAAAGTATTGTGTGATTTGCGGGCGGTAGGCCTGAAAAAGTGCCCCGCCTTCTAAAACAAATGCCCCAAAATCAATATCCAAACGGCCTTTTAGCTTATAATCAGCTTGGTTGTAGCCTGTTAACCAAAAACGACCTTCTGCATTAAACTTAACCGCCGCCGCTATGTATGGGTTTGATGCTATACTGCCCCCAACATAGGTATTGTTGTAGCGTGCATTAGTAGTAGTTTGCCATGCTATAAAGTGGTAATCGTATCCGCCTGTAGCACTTAGCATCAGCCAGCGTTTCACAGGCAAGGTATCACGCAGGTAGCCCATAAACGGCCCGTTACTGATGGTGATTGAATTACTGATTACGTTGTGCTGTATCGAGTCGAAAGTACGCTCATCATTCAAAAACGTGTACGGGTAATAAGTATTGGTGTCGTAGCTGTCGTCTCTATACAAATAACGGTTTCCTGTATAAGCAAACTGATGCGCTATTACATAAGTAGGTATCAGCGTTTGCTGTGTGTCCAACTCATACGTCATAGCCTCGGGTTGGTAATATTTCACCTGTTTTTTAGGCCCCAAGCGCAGCATATTGGTAATGCGGTAGTCGTTGGTTTTGATGTAGTTACGAACCTTGTCAATATCGTCCCCTAATCTAACGGGAAACTGGCTTAGCGCGGTTGAGTTTTCAAACGCCGAATCGCTTTTCAGCCCGCCGTTTTCCTCGTTACGCAAACGGTTCCAGGTAGCGGTTATAATCAGGTGGTAACGTTCATCAGGGCTGTGGTACCAGTTAAAAAAACGGGTATTATAAACGCTGGTGCGCTGACGCAGTTGAAAACCGTCGCTTTTTATGCGGTTATAATCAATCCCTATATTCCAGTTAGGCAGTATGTTTTGGGTATGCAGGGCTTTAATACCTATTAATTCACCCGCGCCTTGTGTATATACCAAATCAGTATAGGCACGGCGCACTTTGTACATATTTATGTTTTGGGGTGAAAATAAAAAATAGCTATACGGTTGCTGCAAACCCATGTCTAAACCGCTTTCCCGTTCGGCATTAAAAATAAGCGATTGTGATGCAGACACAATATTACCCTGACTTAGAAAGGCTACTTCGTTTCTGAAAAGGGGATGGTATTGCTGGAAGCGGGGAGGTACGGTATCGGGGTGCTGCATGCTATCTACTGCATAAAACAGGTTTTGCATGGGCAGTATATTAATGGTTGAGTACCGCTCTGTAAGCTGTGCGTTGGCTACAAGGCTAAAGCCCGTTGCTAATACTACTAAAAGGAATTTATACAAAATACGGGCGGTAGGTTGCGGCATTAATAACTTTTACGGTTTCAGTATTTTTTTGCAAATATTGCTAATTCTGCCCGTAATTGTTACAAAATATATGCCTGCCTTAGCCCCTTGGGGCATCTGTACCGATAAATTATTCAAACCCTCTTCAACTGTTTGTTGGCTGCGGTATAGCTCAACTCCCAATGCATCAGTAATGGTAACCGTTACCTCGCGTTCATCATGGTTCAATAAGCTCACGCTAAGGTTATCACTGTTCAAAGGGTTTGGGTACACATTAAATGTTTCAACGCCCAATTCTTCTACAGATATGGTGGCGTCGGCCTTTAATACAAACAAACCGTTGGTTTGGTCTAATGCCAGCACAATACCCGAAGGCAGGAACGGGTAAACCGACCAACAGCCGTAAAAACCGCGGTATTGGCCCTCGTTGTTTTGCGGGTGGGTATCGTAATAAGCCACTACTTGAGGGTTTTTAGGGTTACGGATATCAAATACATATACCCCGTCTTCGTAATACGATACGTATAAGAAGTTTCCTTTGATATAGGGGTTGTGGGCGATAGCTCCGGGATTAGAGCGGAACACCGATTGGAAATCCATGTTGGCAAAGTTGTCAATATCATAAGCCTTAATGCCCAAGCCGTGGTTCTCGTCCGTAAAAAAGATGTACTTCCCGTCGTCAGTTGTCCAAGAACTGTGGTTATAACCTTTTTCGGGGTAATCAGTGATGGCCGCCAAGTATTTTGGGTTAGCGGGGTTACGCACATCAAAAATATACAAGCCGCTGGTTTCGCCTGAGCAATAGGCAGTATCATTGCGCACGTAGGTATCGTGGCAAAAGTTAAACGCGGCAGTACCGCCAAAAATAGGCGGAGTAATAATACCTGCCAGCGTAGGGTTTTCAGGGTTGGCCAGTGATAGTATCTGCGAAGCCCTGCGGGTACCGTTGCGGGTAGTAGCACTGTTGCAATACAACTTATCCCCCGACCTGAATATAGTATGGCTACGATACAATAATGAATCGCTTTGATATACTTTATGCACCGAATCGGGCAGGTAGCTCATATCAAATATCTGCAATGCACCCACGTTAGCATCTTGTACCGCATAGCAGTAATGGCTATAAGTATCATAATCGCGCCAAATTGAAAATCCTGAACGGCCGGCTTCGGCATCACATTTTATAGGGGTAGCAAACGGGTTGGTAACATCAAAAAAGTAAGTACTGTCTACCGTTCCCACAATTGCATATTCGCGTTTTTTTACCGTATCGTACCAGCCCCAAACGTCGTTAAAGCTTTGCAAGCCCATGGTGCTAAGGCTGTCATTGTCCCAACGCGATAGCTGCACCATGTTAAACTTTTTGTGTTGCGCAAAAGCTAATAAAGCCAAGCTTTGCAATACTAAAAGACATATAAATTTTAAGGTACGCTTCATACGTTTGGGTTTGTTTAATTAATAGACAACTCTTTTTGGATATAAGTTTCAACTACTGATGCAAATTGCTGTTTTTCGTTATCACTCATCCCAATCTCTATCGGCAGCACATACAAGGGCAGTTTTTCAGCAATATCTTTTAGCCCACCTTGCATCAGCTTCACGGCATCTTTTTGGGTGGTAAGTAATACTTTGTTCGATTTCCCCCAAGCAGTAAACGCGGTTTCAATCTCTTTTAATGCCTCAAGGGTATAATTATAATGGTCGGCAAGTGGTTTCACTTCATAGCTTGCAGTGTTGGCGGCAAGGTACAGCTCCACAGGCTTTGTATTGGCTATGCCCCCAAAAAACAGTACACTTTTATGTACCATCTCTTTAAGTATTTCTGTAGAGTTGCCCATTTTGTAGGGTGTGCCGTAGTTTAGCCACGTAAAAAATACCTGCTGATGCTTGCGGGGCTTTATACGTGAGATAATTTGCTGCTTTTGTTCGTTACTAATGTTTGGAGGGCATTTGGTTACCACAATCACGTCGGCTCTGCGGTAACCCTTTCTAAACTCACGTAAGTTTCCGGCGGGCAGTACAAAATCATCGTAAAACATACGGCTGTAGTCGCTCAGCAAAATGTTGAGGCCGGGTTTAACATAGCGGTGCTGGTAAGCATCATCCAATAATACCACCTGTGTTTCAGGGGCTTCATTTAGTAGCGAAGGAATGGCCAATATGCGTTGCTCGCCCACCGCTACTTGTATTTGCGGATGGTTGAGTTTTATTTGTAAGGGCTCATCGCCTACTTCGGTAGCGGTGCTGGTTTCATTTACTATAAAAAATCCTTTGGTTTTGCGGCCATAACCACGACTTACAACACCTACTGCATATTTGTCTTTCAGCAGTTTAGCCAAAAACTCAATGTGCGGGGTTTTTCCGGTACCCCCTGTTGAGAGATTGCCTACGCTGATAACAGGATAATCAAAACGGAAACTTTTGTTTAGCCCGTTATCAAAAAACCAATTGCGAAGTGCCAGTATGCCCCCGTATATCCACGAGAACGGAAGCAGTAATAATCTAATTGTGTTGTGTGTTTGCAAGCATTGCAAATTAGCACCAATTGGGGGGAAATAAAAAAGCCCCTTCGATTAAAAGGGGCTTTGCATTATAAAATTGGTTTATAGGTTGGTTAGAAAGTCTTAGGAACTTTTGTGCCGTTAGGTAAAGTGATAACTACTTTCTTATCACAAGCGCCACCATCGGGTTCAAAATCAACCACGTAAGTGCTTTTTTCTGAGGTTAACTCAATAATACCTTTTATTGGGAATGAACAATTAGGTTGCTCAATTTTAACCATGGTATCTTTAGTTTTCCAAGTGTAAGGTTTGCCTTTGGTGTTGGTACCGCTGCCGCTTCCAAAACCTTTAAAAACATCATCAACAATACCTGGAGCACCTAATTCTTCTGTTACCATGTCTTTATCAGAGTCAAAAGTTACAGTACCATCGGTAGCATTTTCGGCTTTACCGCCTTGAATTTTCAAGTTTGTTTTGTTAGCTGCTAAACGGGTAATAATTGCCTTACCTGTTAATTTGGTCATACCGCCTGTAGTGCTCACTTGAAAGTTGTTAGCATCGGGTAGGTTAATTTCTACTATACATCCAATTTCGCTAAAGCGTTTTGATTGTTTCACATCCACACGTCCGGCGCGGGTAACGCCATCTTGGCAAAGTTTGCCGGGCAATGCGCCAAAGTCAACAAAGTATTCAACGTCATCACCATCAGTAAATGATGAGTCTGTAAACTGTACTTCAACACCGGCGGGCAACAAGTTACTGCCGGTTTTGCTTAAACGACCGTCAGTAGCGGCTACATCAGTAGTGATATTGAATACAGAAGCAAGGTAAGTTTCTGTGCGGGTAATGTCTTCGGCAGTTGTGGTAGTGTTTTTGATTTCCTCTTCAACTTTTGTGCATGAAGACGTAGCAACTATTGCAGATAGTGAGGCAAGAGCAGCTACGGAAAGAATGACTTTTTTCATATTGTTTTCTTATGTGGGAATATTTGGCGCTAAAAATACCAAGTACAAAGTTTATAAAATTTGATTGAAGATAAAAGTTATTTTAATCAACAATGGGCTGTAAAAAGCTGATAATTAATTAATTTTATATGTTTTAGCTTGACCATTTGTTAACGATACGGCAAACAAACGGTCACATTCCTTATTAAATTGAGGGTCGAAGTTTATAGTAACATTTGCATTTTCAGTGGTGTTTTTTACCTCAATCATGCCCTGTACGTATGTTCTTGAGCATATGGGCTGTATATTTTTTTGAAGTACTGTGGCTACAAAAAAAGTAAAGTTACTGCCTTCGCGGGTTATCCCTTTCCCCGATCCGGTTACTTCGTACACAGCATTCCAAATGCCTTGCCCAATATTTGATACTTCTTTTCGTTCCTCACCCGTTTCAATATGTACTTTACCGTTTTTGTATTTTGCATCCACATTTGTTGTAATTGAAAAGGTTTTTATACCAGATCGTGTTATCACAATAGTACCGTTAAATCTAACCATATCGTTACTATTTCCCACGTAGTGTATTTTATTGTTATTACTTAAAGTTAACGTTAGCACGGCACCTACTTCGTTAATGGGTTTGGTTTGGGTAATAAAAAACGAACCGGCTCTTGTACGTTCATCAACACACTGCGAACCACCGCTCAACGTAACACTGTCGATACTTCTGAATGCTACTTCATATTCAATACCATCACCATCTGTATATAAAGAGTCGCTGTAAGCTATGGTTACATCAGACGGAAAGATTGTAGGCAGCGCAGCAGGCGATGCAGCCATTGTTTGGGCGGCATCCAAAGCAGCGTCGTAAATGTTGGTTAATAAACTTACTGTGTACCCAACGTCTTCGCCTGTTTCGTAATCTTCGGGCGAAGGTTCATTCTTTTTGATGCATGATTGTGCGGTGAATACCAAAAAACTGCCTGTTATAAGCAGGGTGAAAAATACGCGGAGGATTTTCATAATTTACTTTTTGTTGCGGTAGCAAGAAGTAAAATTATCCTAAAAATTTAAGAAAACGGTGAAAAAATTTAGCCAAATAGTAAACGGTACAAATGGGTTAGTTAGCCCCCGAAAAGCCAATGAAAAAACTTATCAAACCCGCTCACTTTTTTGTCTTTGTGCATGCCGCGGTAGCCGGGTTTAGTTTTTAATTCTTCCAATGTTTCAGCTTCTTTTTTTAGAATAATCGCCTCCAAATCCTGACAGATTTGTTTATTTTGGCACTGATACAGGTTATAAGTGGTATTTAACGAAAAGCTGAAACCATCAATCTTTATCAGGGTATCACCTTTGGCAAAAAACTCCGCAGGATAATCGGCTTTTGAAGTATGCAAGGAGCCTCCGGTAAGATAAGCCATATTAATGTATTGCGGGTTAATACCCCACTCAGCCCCTTGCAAAATCACATGCACTGGGGTTTTTATTTTATCAATCAATTCAAAATCGCGGAATGGACTGTTATCAGCAACCAGTATCACGTGTTCAGCATCGGGAAATGCTTCAATGGATTTTACAATCGCTTCGGCATCGTTTTCCGGTATTTCTCCTCCCAATCCTTTACGCATGCTGGTTTGAAAGGCACTTACCACTTTTCTTGATTTTACGGCAGGGGCAAAGTATAAACCGCCTGTTTGGCCTACTTTCTTTTCAAATTCAGGAGTGGCATCACCGTCGTTGAAAAACGAAAAGTACTTTATCCCGCTTTTGGTGGGGTTAAGCATGTGCCAGTAGATGCTTTGTGCTGCATACTGGTAGTTACTACCTGTCCAATCGCTTACTATCAAACTGTTTTGCCATTGCGGATTACGGTCGAGTACTTTGTAAATTACCGAATCGTACATACCGCCAACACTTTTTATAAAACGTTGTACTGTGCTAAAGCCGCTGGGCGCACCCGGTGTAGCTTCGGCATCCCCGTCTTCGCTTTCAATTGCTTCTTTTTCTTTAATTTCTTTTGCAGTTAATGGGCGGTAGCGTATTAATATACCGTGCCACATTTTGCGGGCTTGCTCATCGGTTTCGCACTCGGTTTGTAGCACCACAAAAAACTTAATGTCTTTATCGTTCAGGTCGGGGTCAATCTCAAAAAGGGCTTTTAAACGGTCTGCAAGCAAATCGTGGTAAGGAGTTAACCAAAACTGAAGGTCTTTGGGGTATTTAGTATACACCACTTCAATTTGTACCGCCTTGTTTTTGGCCTTAAGTTTTTTCCAAGCCTCGGCATCTTTTATCTTGTAGGCAGCATAACCGTTTTCAAGGGCAACGGCATCTTTCTGGGCTTTGGGGTTTACCTTTTTAGTTTCAAGGGTTTTAAAAAGGGTTTCAAACTGCTTTTTGTTTTTGGTGGGATTATCCAACAGGTTATAATCAAATTTTAACTCCTGCGCACGCGCAAATACAAAGCCCAGCAAGGCCATGCAAAGGGTAGCAAGTTTTAGCAGTGTTGTACGGTTCACCCTGTTATTAAGTTTTAAGAATAATACCTTTAAGTAACGGAAAGTAAAGGGTTTTTCTTATTGCAAAGGTATGATTTAGCAGGTTTATTTAATAGTAGGTATTGAAATACCTTTGATTTTACGGTACATTTCGATGGCATACAAATCCGTCATCCCCGAGATATAATCCACCACGCTTTGCACTTTAGCGTATAAATTATCTTCATCGGTATGAAACTGAGCGGGCATTAGTGCCAGTAGTTTCTTGTGGTAGTGTGATTTGTCGTTTGAAACAATAGCCGGCACAAATTCTTCAAGCAATCCGCTGATTATTTGATACCCTGCTACTTCAATTTCTACTACTGTTTGGTAGTTATAAATCTTCTTGTACGAAATGTCTTCTATCTTTTTTAAAGCCGTTAAATGCGGTTCGCCTACACCATCCGATAGGCTTTTGTTATAGGTGCCGTTTAAGATACTTTCCCTGTTGTCCCAAAATACTTTTGAGCAGGCCATAATCAGCGTATGTATCGATTTGCCCCGCAAGTAGGCAATGCGGTCGTTCTCGTCATCAATACCATCCAAGTTATGCTCAATCTCTTTCCGCTCTTTTCCTTCAAACAGTGCCAGCATAAGGTCACGTACGGTTTCGTGCGAAAGTATATTCAGTCGGTGTGCGTCTTCAAGGTCAATAATGTTATAGCAAATATCATCGGCGGCCTCCACCAAATACACCAAAGGGTGGCGCACAAACACCATAGGGTTTTGTTGCTCTTGTATAATGCCAAGCTGGTGGGCAATGCTCAGGTAGGTATTTTTTTCACTATCAAAATACCCGTACTTTTTCATGTGCACCTTGCTTTTGTTGCCGGCCACAAGACTTTCGCACGGATACTTTACAATGCTCGCAAGGGTTGAGTAGGTGAGGGCAAAACCGCTGGCACCTTTGCCTTTAAAGCGATGGGTAAGTATACGAAAGGCATTGGCGTTTCCTTCAAAATTGGTAAGGTCGGCCCATTGTTCGCGGGTCATTTCTTTTTCCCATTCCTTGCCGTCCCCATCTTTAAAATAGCGTGAAATGGCCTTTTCGCCTGAGTGTCCAAACGAAGGGTTTCCCATGTCGTGCGCCAAACAAGCAGCAGAAACGATGCTACCCATACCCAATACCTTTTCGCCCGATGCTTCATTGTTTTCCCTCAGCTGGTTGGATAGGATATTGCCCAACGAACGGCCTACGCTGGCTACTTCAAGACTGTGAGTGAGTCGGTTATGAACAAACACGCTACCGGGAAGCGGGAATACCTGTGTTTTGTTTTGCAGGCGACGAAAAGGCGAGGAGAATATAATACGGTCGAAATCGCGCTGAAACTCATCGCGGGCAAAACTCTGGTCGTCTGTTTTTGCACTTTCGGGCACGTGCATTCTACGTGCTGAAAGTAAGGTATCCCAATTCATTGGCATGGCGCAAAAATAGCCGAAAAGTAGGATTGATTTACTAACCGTTTACAATGTGTTAAAACACTTTTTACACCCTAAAAGGTGTTTTTATAATATGTTTTAAAATACTTAAATACAATTAAATGAATGCGACATCATGTTAATTTAGTTTAACCGGCTCGCGCAAAATGGTTTTCAACTTTTCGGGAGCTGTTTTTCTAAAATCAGATAAATAGATCTCGTGGTGCAGGCCATTTTTTTGTAATCGGTTGGTTTCAGAAAATTCTTTTATCAGTTGCAAACTTTCATGCTCAGTATTAAAAGGCCCCACGTGCAGCATTTGTATGCAAAGCCCTTCATTCATAGGGAATAGCTCAACGGAGTTGGCCAATGCTATTCCTTTTTTATTGGCAACCTGTTGCTTAGCGTCTGAAATTGATTCCTCAGTTACAAATTCAGGCATTCGTATCAGCATGCGGTATTCCCATTCGCTGCGGGGTATTTTTAGCGGTGCATCTTCCATGCTTACGTGTCCGTATTTCGCTGCATCAAACCACCATAATCCTTCCAGTTTAGCTACCGTAAAATCTTTTTTATCTGCTTTGTACATAAACTTTACAGCATATGCGGTTGCGTACAGTGCTTGTATTGTTTCAGCATATTCAGCTGATGAAGGGTCGCCTTTTCCTCTGATTGAAAGAAAATCAGCTGCCTCAATGGTTACCAGTTCAGGGTGGGTTTTTGCGGTGTAATACCCTTTGTATAGTTTGGTTAAATCTATCTTTTCCATAATTATACAAGCAAAGTAAAACGGGCTTACTGTCAACCCTATGACAGGAGTCATTAAAATAATTCTGAAATCAGTTCAACGTCAATTTATATTTGCTGCATGCTTACTCCCAATCAGGTTTTACACGGTTACAGTATGGGTATTTTCCCAATGGCCGATCCGGATGATGATAATACCATTGGGTGGTACGAGCCGAAAATGCGGGGGATAATTCCGTTGGACGGTTTTAAGGTGTCAAAAAATCTTGCCAAGCTATTACGTCAGGGAAAATTTGAGGTGACGGTTAACCAAGACTTTGAAGCCGTGATGGAGGCCTGTGCAGAACGTGAAGATACCTGGATTTCGGAAGAGATTATATACGTTTACTCTAAGTTGCACGAGGCAGGTTGGGCATACAGTTTTGAAACCCGCTTAGATGGTGAATTGGTAGGTGGCTTATACGGTGTGGCAATGGGCAAGGCATTTTTTGGGGAGAGTATGTTTCACAAAGTTACCGATGCCTCTAAAGTGGCACTGGTGTATTTGGTGGCATGGATGAAAGAAAACGGTTACATCTTATTGGATACACAGTTTATTACCGACCACCTGAAACAGTTTGGAGCGATTGAAATACCCCAAAGCGAGTACATGAAACTGTTGGCAAAGGCTTTGGTATAACTAATAAGTTAACAGAGTTGAAACCCTGTTTTGTTAAGATTACTTTGAGCAAACGGACTTAAGTCCATTTGCATAAGGTAATTGAACGAGCTACGGATTTTAATCCGTAGCTAAAAGTTTTGAAGGTCTTCTATTTTGGCTTCAATTTTTTACCCAACCTTTTTGGTGCTATCTTTGTTGCTTGAATACCGATGGGAAAAATTACGTTTTATTTTGAGCAAAAAGGCCTTGAACCACAAACGTTTGAGATTGAGGAAGGCGATACAGTGCAAGACATTGCATTGGATAACGATATAGAACTGCACCACAATTGCGGCGGAGTTTGCGCTTGCAGTACCTGCCATGTGTACGTGCAAAAGGGAATGGATAATTTGAGGGAGATTACCGATAAGGAGGAAGATTTTATTGACCGTGCGGTGAGCCCTAAATTGAACTCTCGTTTAGCTTGCCAATGCGAGTTGGAAGAAGACGGGGATATTGAGGTGATAATACCCGACCAAACCCAGTTTATGGGCCATTAATGATTTTTGATTGATTTTGATACCCTGAACTTGCCGAAGGATAGTCCTGAGCTTGTCGAAGGGTGCGGCTGACGATAACTAATAATAAATAACAAAGTGACCAAGTTTGAACTACCCATATACTGGACTGATTTTGAAGATATAGCGATGGCCTTGTATGAACGCTTTGGCGATGAGTTTGGCGAAAGCAAAATATACCGCATACGTTTTACTGAGTTGCTTGAGTGGGTGCTTGAAATCCCCAATTTTAAAGGCAAACGCGAAGAGTGCAACGAAGGCTACCTTGAAATGATACAAAGCCAGTGGGTGTACGAGTGGCGTGATAATCAATAGTCTTTCATTTAGCAGTTTACATTTATCATTAACAACCTACAGTTTTCATACTGAGCAGAGTCGAAGTATGTGCGGTTGTGGTATTTCAAATGTCCTTCTGACCGCAGGAAAGAATCTTATAGCATTCTGTTAACACGTTTTAGCGAAGAAATTTCGCTACGCTCTATTTGATGGTGGAGGTACAACTCTTACACTTCTTGATTTCTAAACTTTCTTTTCAGGTTATAATACCGAAACACCAGTCTATCATACCACAAAACAAACAATAGCAAACCGGCGGGTAGCAACAAAGTTTTTAAAGCAAAATGATGGTATAGAAATCCCCCAATGATACAACCAGTAAAAAAGCAGATGATGATGATGAGTTTTAGCAGGATGCTTTTGTTCAGCAGGCTTTTGTCTTTGGTAGTTGTATAAAAGAAAAGTTGAGAAAGTTCAATTCCTAAATCAGTAAATAATCCTGTAAGGTGAGTGGTGCGTACTACCGATTGAGATATCCTTGTTACTAATGCGTTTTGCAACCCCATAGAAAAAAGTAATGCTGCCGATAAAAGTGTTTGAAAAGAGGGAAGTCCGGCAGGTATGAAAAGTGTTGAAAAGCTAACTGCAAGTAAAAGGGCTATTTCGATGGATATGGGGATAACATAAGACGTGTGGGCTTTTTGTTTTGATACCGATTCCATTATCAGGCTTGATACAAATGCTCCCAATAAAAAGAACAGGATATAAAGCAGGTAAACAAAGGCCATCCTATAATTCTTTAAGAAGATGTCTTCGGCAAAAAATGCAAAGTGGCCGGTAACATTTGTGGTTAAGGTATTCAATCCTAAAACACCTGTAATATTTACCACTCCGGCTACACCCGATAAAATAGATGCCAGTTTAAGATTGTGTGAATAGGTACGCCCTTTTCCGGTATGTCTAAACATTTGAACAAATTTACAAATCCCATACCCGCAATCCGTTCAAAAAGGTTAAATATTTAAAAGTTGCTTAAACCGTTACCCATACACACTTGAAATTAGAAATTTCGCTGCGCTCAATTTGACAGCGGATGCTCCCTTGTACAAAACACAAGCTTGAATCTTGTGCAAACGAGGAGCAACAATCTGATACATTATCTAGCTTACCTTCATCAACTACCCAAAGAATATACATGATTTAATACTATTAATTCTTCAGATATTATGTTGGAAGTATTTTTTAAAAAGAATATTTCAATGCTATTTAAAACCTCATCCCCAACGACAGGCAAATCACTCACATTTATCTCAAAGATTTTATCTTCTATCTGTCCTCCAATATCTTCACCAAGTGTACATATATCACACCAAATATAAATTTTATTTTCTGATAGCTTCTGTTTAAAAGTTATATCATCTAGTGAATCAAAAGGGGTCCTTTTAACGCTAATATTTAACTCTACCCCATAGTCGGAATCATCTAACGGTGAAACGATATAGAAAGAGTGAACAATTGAATATATTCTAGTTATATGATTAAAATTTATATCGAAAGACTTACTATAAATTATCTTATCGCGTAATAGCTCCTCTTTTTGAGTTTCCAGATATATTCTATTAAATATGTCTGTAACATTATTATTAAGTTTATTAATAAAGCTATCTAAAGCATTAATTTTCATTACTATTTTTTCAATGGGGTTTAAAAACGCGCTCCTTAATTCCCCCCGCTGGCGCAAGCGTCCCGCTTGTGACCGAATTAAAAAAGCATCCGCTTCATACATCATCCAATATACATACAATTGAGTCGTCCTAAAATAGGTTGACAGTTATTTACTATTAATATAGTCCTTGTCCGTTAATTCTGACAAGGATTTTTTTTGATGTATTTGTTGCGGTGTTTTATAATTTAAAGCCAGATGCGGTCTTCTTTGATTATACAACATCACA
>CALRQL020000008.1:0-144551 GCA_943370295.1 Agrobacterium sp. 719_389
CAAAGCTGGCACCGGTTAGCAAAGGTGAAGTAGCCGTTGGTTTCAAATCAGGATTAGCAAACGTGTAAGGGTCGTTCAAACGCAAGTCGGTTGAAAGAACAGCAGTATCGTTATTAAAGCCTGTGGTTTTTGCCCAAGTATTAATATCAAACGAAGCAGTGTTGCTACGGAAGTTTCTGGTGAAACCAGCCATGATGTTGTTTTTGAAAGCAAGAGTACCGTTGGTAGCGTTGGTTGATGATGCAGAACCATCAATAAACAAACCATCAGTGTAACCGGCAAAAGCTGAGTTGAATACTGAAGTAGCTGAGTTACGACGGATTTGCAAAGCACGAACGTAGTTGCTGTTGATTGTTTGACCTGCAACAGCGCGTGGGCCTACAACAGTGATGTTTGAGAATACAGGAGATGTTTGAGGAGTGTTGCTTGAACCTGCACCGTCGTTATCTGATTCAAATGAAGCAGATGAGCCAGAACCTGGGTCAGCGATAGCTGGGTCACGCAATACTACACCAAATTGAACTTTACCACGGAAACCGAAGTCAGTATCAAAATCATCATCCCATCCACGGTTACAGATAAGGTATTTACCATCTACAGTACCGCCAAACCATTCGTAAGAGTCATCAAAAGCTTCGGTTACTTGTATGTAGCTGATTTTTGTTCCGCTACCTACACCACCCATGGTAAGTGAGTTAATCTCTTGGTTAGGGTTCAAAGGAACACCTGCGTATTCTATACGAACGTATTTCAATTCACCTGAGTTATCAGCATCGTCGTTACCACCGTAAGTACCTTTAGCATCGGTAATACCTTCAACAATAGCAGTACCGCCGGGAACGTTGATAGTAGCCCTACCCAACAATACTACACCACCCCAGCTACCACGTTTGCGGCTACCAGCAGGTTGGTTAGATGTGAAAACGATAGGTTGAGTTTTAGTTCCTATTGCAAATAGTTTTGAACCGCGAGTGATAACCAAAGTACCTTTAGTTGCAGAGTCACCTTTGATAATAGTACCGGGTTGGATAGTAAGTTCAGCGTTGTTTGTAACAAACACGATGTTTTTCAATTCATAAATTTTATCGCTGGTCCAAGTAGTGTTAGCAGTAATATCACCGGCAACAACCACTGTTTGAGAAACCAATGAGGTAATTTGAATTGATTTAGTGATGGTTTTTGGAGGGCAATTGCCGTTACGAACCACCAAAGTGATGTTATAAGTACCGTTTGAGGTATAAGTATAAGGAGCTGGTGATTGAACAGTAAACACATCGTTTGTGCTGTTAGGGTCACCAAAATTCCAAGAGTAAGAAGTAGCGTTGGTAGAGTTGTTGGTTACTGATACTGTAGCTCCGTTTACGTTAACAGTAAAATCAGCAGCGGCAGTGTAGTTAATGCCATTGGTGTAATCTTCACCTTGCGCATCCCACTTACACCAGCAATCAGCCCAAGTATCGTTTTGTGCAAACGCACCGCGGTAAGTAGTAGTTGAGAAGAAACCGCCTTGTAGTTTTGCATCAGCAAAAGCAGCACCGGTTAATGCAGGAGAACCTGCGTTTGGCCTCAAATCAAGAGCGCTGAAAGTAGTTTGGTCAACAACGTTAATATCAGCACTGTTAGTTACACTGTCGTTACCTTTACCTGAAGCACCACCCCAAGCGTATGCATCAAAAGCACCTTGGTTGGTATAGAATTTTTGATTGGTTGGGATACCGGCAAACAATGTGTTGCGAACATCTAAACTACCTGCGGTTGCATTAGCAGCAGCAGCTGAACCATCTATCATAATACCACGTGGGTACCCTGTAACTACTGAGTTAAATAATGATAGGGCTGTGTTACGGCGCAATTGTGCTGCGCGAACATAGTTTGTGTTGATAGTAGTTGAAGAGGTTTGCAATGGTCCGATAACAGTGATGTTAGAGAATACCGGAGCTGTTTGAGGAGTGTTGGTAGAACCGGCTCCATCGTTATCTGATTCAAAGAATGATGATGAACCTGAACCTGGGTCAGCAATAGCAGGGTCGCGAACTACAACACCAAACTGTACTTTACCAGTAAAACCAAAGTCAGTATCAAAATCATCGTCCCAACCGCGGTTAGCAATAAGGTATTTAGCATTTACAGTACCGCCAAACCACTCGTAAGAGTCGTCAAAAGCTTCGGTTACCATAATGTGAGAGATAGAAGTTTTACGTCCCACACCGGCCAAAGTAAGAGAGTTAATCTCTTGGTTAGGGTTCAAAGGAACACCGGCAAATTCAATACGGATGTACTTCAATACACCTGATGAATCGTCGTCGTCGTTTCCGCCATAAGTGCCTTTAGCGTCAGTAATACCTTCCACTTTAGCAGTTCCGCCGGGTACGTTTATCTTTGCGTTACCCAACAACACCAAACCACCCCAGCTACCACGTTTGCGGCTTCCGGCAGGTTGGTTACTGGTAAACACAATTGGTTTTTCTACTGTACCTACAGCATAAATTTTAGAGCCGGGAGTAATTACCAAAGTACCTTTGGTAGCAGAGTCACCCATAATAACGGTACCGGGCTCAATAGTAAGGGTAGCGCCGTTGGTTACGAACACAATGTTCTTTAGTTCGTACCTGTTGTTAGCTGTCCATGTGGTGTTAGTAGTAATGTCAGCATTCACTACTATCTGTCCGAACATGAAGCTTGCTGCAAACACGGCAAGTAAAGTAAAAAATAATTTTTTCATGTTTCTTGATGATTTTTCTTTGGGTGCAAGATTAGAAGCCCCACTTTGTGTGTGTGTTAAAACTTGGTTAAAAGAATGTTAAATGCCTTTTTGCAAAAAACGCAATCAGCTGATAATAAGCCGTATAATAAAAACGCCCCTTTGGTAAAGGGGCGCTTAAACTATTGTTTTATGTAAATCTGTTAATGTTTTATTAACGTAGGCTATACGATGCACCAAAACTAATTGTGCGACCTTGGGTGTAAGAAGTAAAGTGGATGTCTTCGTTACTTTCAAAACTATCCATCTTTCCGTTTTTGTTACGGTCTTGATAAAACACAAGGTTCTGAGCCAAAATATCTGATACGCTTAATTTCAAATCAAACTTGCCAAACTTACGGCTTATTTGCAAGTCCCAAACAGTACGTGGGTTTTCCCACAAGTGAGGGAACAAACCCGCATCGCCAGTACCAACAAACACAATACGACGGCCCACACGGTTTACCGAGGTTGCAATTTGCAAGCCCGATTTCAACTCTTTCATTTGTGCACCCACGTTCAACACGTAGGGAGATTGACCTTGCATTGGGCGGCTTTTTTGAGTAGAGCTGGCTACGTTGCTCAAATCTACCTCGCCAATGATGTAGGCAAAGTTTCCAAACAACACAAAGTTTTTAAAGAACTCACTGTTCTTTTTAATAAAGCTAAGGTTGCGGCGGGCCTCAATTTCAATACCGTACAAAGTGGCTTTAGGTGCGTTTTTATACGATGCGTTAAATGAACCGGCTCCTGCGTTAGGGATGATAATACCTTCAATAGGGTTTTTAAAGTCTTTATAAAATGCCGATACTGAAAGCAGTTGACCTTCGCCGGGGTATACTTCGTAGCGTATGTCGAAGTTGTTGATGGTGGCACGCACCAATGAGTCGTTACCCGTAACTACGCTAAAGTTGTTATAATCAAAGAAACCAAATGGGGCAAGTTCCCTAAACTCAGGCCTTGAAACTGTGCGGCTGTATGATGCACGAATGTTGGTTGTAGCCGACATTTCGTACGTTAAGTTGATAGACGGTAGCGGGTCGGCATTTTCTTTACCAATGCTCACAGGGTCACCAGAGCCTTGCTTACGAGAATCTATGCGTTGTACAAAGCTTTCATAACGCACACCCCATACGGCCCTAATCCTGCGGCCAATACGGTTATCAAACATTATGTAAGCAGCACGCAAATCAGAGCTTGCAGTGTATTTATCGTTAGGGTTGGTGGCCTCAGCCATCAAAAACCCGCCGTTGTTAATGTTTTCAAGGGCAAATATTTTATCAACCGGTAAGTAGAAACGAGGGTCTAAGCCGCCAATGTTTGCGGTATACCCTGTAAAGCGCGCATCAAAGCTACGGCTACGGGTTTGGAAGTAACCACCCACTTTCATTTCAGTTTTCACACTGCGTATTTGCTTCAACGGTATCAATACATCTCCGCCCACGCTGGCAAGTTCTTCTTTCAAACGTTGGAAAAATCGTGCGCCAAAACGCTCGCTGGGTGCGGGTCCTAAAAATACGTTGTAGGTACTATCGGGTGCGGTGGTTCCTTTTTGGTATTGTATAATACGGTAGTTGGGTATATCACGCTGAATGTTGTTATAACCGCCGGTCCAGGTAAATTTTATTTTACTTTCTGGTAAAAAATGTTCGCCGGTTAGCTGTGCAGAGTAAATGTGGTTTTGGGTGTAAAAATACGATTCGGCTTTTTGGTTTTGGTCAGCATCGTAGTTGGTTCCCCAACGGTGAATCGTTTGGTCTTCAGCGTTTACGTTGTAAAGGTTTTTCAACGATATTTTGTTGTTCTTGTTGAATTTGTACGACAAGTTCCACAACGCTCCCCACAAAACCTCGGTTACGTATTGGGTATCGTTTACATCCAACAGCAATTGGTTATCTGTGCTTTCTACCAAACGTTGCTGGCGGCGTATAGGGTTGGTTTTGTATGAGTGACTGTAGCTAAGGCCAAATACACTTGCAAATTCAGATTCTGAAGAGTCTCTTTTGAATACTTGCCCCATTGAGAATGAAAGACTGGCGTTGGGCATTGCCGTCATTTTGGTGCTGCCCCAATCGTTCTTAAATTTTTGCGAGTTGGCCGTTGTTTTTTCTATCCTTCCTAAATTGTCTTGAGTTAGTCCTTCGGGTAGTTTGCGGGCATTGTCAAAACCTGCCCAATCAAGGCTTCCGCCCTCATAATCAAAAAATGTTTTTCCGGTAGTAATGGTGTTATACCCTGTGCTTACTGAAAAGTTGTAATAGTTTGCTGCGGGAAAATCCCTTGTGTTCAGTTGGATGATACCGCCTGAAAAATCACCGGGCATATCAGGGGTAGCCCCTTTGCTAATCACCATGTTATCCAACATACCTGCGGGTATAATGTCAAACGAAAATGCACGGCGGTCAGGCTCTGTGCTGGGTAGTGGCGCACCGTTCAGGTAGGCAGTATTGTAACGGTCGTTCAAGCCGCGTATTACCGCAAACTTACCGCCTTGAATACTGGCACCGCTTACTTTTTTAAGTACATCGCCTGAGTTGCTCACGGGCGATTGCTTTATAATATCTGCTGATATACCGTCGCCTATTTGAATAGCGTTTTTCCTTTGAACCAGTAACGCGTTTATTGATTCTTTTTTGTACGAAGCTTCAACTACAACCTCACCAACCTCTTCCACCTTCTCTTGCATGGTAATGTTTACGGTGGTGTTAGCTCCTTTGGCAACCACAATATCGCTAATGCGCTTTGTTGAATAAGAAACGTATTTAACCTCTATGGTGTAAGTACCGGGGGCTAAATCGCGGATGGCATAATCGCCGAATAGATCGGTGGTAGCAAATTTCCCGTTGCTTAGTACCTGTATGGTAACGCCCACCATTTCTTCGCCGGTTACTTCATCAACCACTTTTCCTGAAATAGTACCGTTTTGAGCAAACGATGATAATGCTAACAGCATTAACAATAAAGAACCCAGGGTTTTTAATTTCATATAATACTTTTTGCTGCCGCAAAAGTATTTCTCAACAAATTTTTGCCAGTTAGTGGATTGTTAAGTAAAAGTTAAAGAATTGTTACCTGCTTTTGACAATAGCAAGCAGCACAATTATTTAAAAGTAATTCCTACTTTCTTTAATACACGCTTAATGGTGTTTTTGGTTGTTTCTTTCAAGTCTGTTTGCAATTGCTTTAGCTTTCCCTCTTCAGGTCGGGCCTTAAAAACCGTGTCGTGGTAGGGCACAGCTCCCTCGCGGGTTTGGGTATAATAGTAGCCGTAAATGCTCTTGCGGCTTTCATTTTCAGGCACGTTTATGCGTCCGTAACCGTGGTAGCTTATCTCGTTCGTTTCAAAAATCAAGCAGCGATTGAACTTCGGCTCTGCCACTTTCTCCATTTTGGTTACATCGGGGTTCCACATCTCCAAACCGCCGCCATATTCAGGCAACCAGTGCTTATTAAGGTAAATAAGTATATTTAGCCTGCGGTGCAGGTTGTGCTTACGATGTATGTTAAAATCAATATGTATATCCAAAAAACTGCCTTTGCCCCCTTGGTGCAATCCGCGGCCTTCTGCATCATCGGTCATCACCACCTCTTCTTTTATATTACATACCTGCTGTATCCATTTGTACATTTCAGGCGAAGACAGGTCGTTAATAATGTCGGTGAATATCGGGTTAAAGTCTTCTATATTGCTTCCTTCTGCTTTTTTCTCATTTAGCCCTTTGTACTTTTTGTTAAACAGTTCATAGGGAGGAAAGTTATCAAACGCAGCCGAGGCTGTTTCGGGCTTTAAAAAATCATCGATTATTATATGAGGATACGGATGGTTGGTTTTAAACTCGTTCGACATGGCGGCAACGGTTTCAGGGGCTAACAACCTTTCGCTGATATGTTTCATGGTGGTGCTTGTTCTTATTTAGAAAGATTACAAATGTAGTAAATAGGTGGTGTGTTTGTAAAACCAACCCCTATCATCAGTGTAATTTAATACTTTCTTAAAAGTATGTGCTGATTGGCTGTGAGCAGGTTACGGTATATGCGGTTTATAGGGTGTTGCTCCATAAGGGCTCCCATGCCCAAATGCGAAAATATGTTTGAGGTTATTTGGGGCACCCAGGCCGAGATGGCCAACACTGTTTCGGCTCCCTCAATCATTAATGCTTCTCCTATTCCTGTTCCGCTTAGGTGCGCATCCCAAGCGGCTTGCGCTGATTTGTGAAAAGCAACTGCGTGTTTATCTACGCTCAAGCGCGCCTTGTTTAGCAATTGGCCGATGGTTTTGCTGCGTTCACTATTATCCGCATGCTGTTCAGCATGTTTCTCTGCCTCTTCAACAAACGCGCGGTACAAACCCAGCACCACTGCACCAAAAGAAAACTGTGCAAACAACATAAACGGAAAACTATACACTTTGTAATCGCTGTAACTCACCGGCGGCTTTGATAAATCAAACACCAGCTCTTGCGGTACAAAAGCATCTTTAACTCTAATTGTATGGCTCTCTGTGGCTTTTAGTCCAAATGCGTCCCAATCATTCAGTACTTCAACCTGTTCCGGCATAAAAGTAACCGCTTTGGGGTCGCCGTTTTCATCGGTAGCAGTAGCAGTAAAAAAGGTGGCAAATCCGGCCCCGCTACAGTATTTCCAGCTTCCGTTAATAATATATCCGCCGGTTGTTTTTGTTGCACTTCCGTAGTGGCCGCTACCCGCCAAAACAGCATTTTCTGGCCCAAATAATTTTTGTGCTGTTTCTTTACCGTAGTAGCCGGCAAAATAATTTCCCCCGCTGCCTATAGCAGCCAGCCAGCCAATAGTGCCGTCAATGTATGCACATTGTTCAAATATCCTCAGCGCTTGCGGCAGGGGTTCTTCTTTTCCACCCAGTTCAGCCGGTACAAACAGTTTTAGCAATTTGTGCCTATATAGCAACTCCAAAACCGGCTGCGGCAGCCTTTTGTTCTTCTCGGCCTCAATTGCGGTTTGCTTTACCTGCTCAATCTCGTTTGGGTGAAATGCTATCATTGTTGCAACAACGGGTTTTATTTCTTTTTAAACAAACTAAAACGATTAAAGGTTCCTTTGTCTTGCACATTCATATAAAAACATCCCCGCAGCTACCGATACGTTTAGCGATTCTATCGTGCCCGTCATGGGTACTTTTAGCAAGGTATCGCATCGTTTCAGGTATTCGGGCGAAACGCCTTCTTCTTCATTACCCATTATTAAGGCCAGCGGTGTTTTAAAATCGGCCTCCCAACAGTTTACCGCGCCTTTTTCGGTTGCGGCAGCCAGCTGCAGGCCTGAGTCGTGCAGATACTCTAAAGCGTTTTTAAGATTGTGTGTTCGGCACACGGGTATTTTCATCAATGCTCCCGCACTGGTTTTAATGGCGTCTTCGTTTATTGCCGCCGCCCCTTTTGAGGGTATTAGCAGGGCATGAACGCCCATACACTCAGCCGTACGAGCCAATGCGCCAAAGTTGCGCACATCGGTAATGCGGTCAAGCACTAATACCAGCGGGGTTTCGCCGCGCTCAAAGGCTTGTTGCACTACTTCGTCAATTTCCTGATACTCTACCAATGCAGCATACGCCACCACCCCTTGGTGGTTTTTGTTACGGTCAGCTACTTTAAAAAATCGGTATTGGGGCAGTATTTGGTGTGGTATTTCCTGTTCTTTCAGCATTCGGCGAAGCTGTGTTACCAGTTCTCCCCGTGCATTTTCTTCAATATATACCCTATCTATGGTTTTTCCGGCTTCAATAGCCTCAATTACGGGCCTCACACCGTATATTACCTGTTGTTGCATGCGTGTAGATACGGCTTTTGCCGTAAGGGCAAAGTTCGTAAAGTTTTTGGGATTTGTTGATAAACAAGTAGTGCGCTTGTGCTAATGCACGCCGTTTACATTGTAACCGTGCCTATTTCTTCTTGCAACGGCGTTTTTAAAATCCTTCGCTCTTTTGGGAAGTAATTGTTGGTGCGGTTGCCAAGGTTTTTGAAGTAGCCCAGCCCGATACCCTTAAAAGTTGCAAGTTTCCAGCCTTTGATGCCGCTATTATCGAAAATGGCGTCTTTGCGTAAGTACTTTACCGCCTCGGTTATTTCTAACTCATAGCTTTCAAAAATTTCTTTGTTGCGGATGATAGAGTTGGCAAGCCCTTGTGCAGGTAACAATTCACCTTTCATAAGCTCCCCGGTTTCAGTACCAAATGAAACGATGTATAGTTTCTCTGCCAATAAATTCAGGTCTTCATCATAACGGGCAGGAAACCCGCACCACATGATATTGCGCTCAAAAAAGGCCAACGGATAATTTGCGCTAAAGTAGTTGGATAGCTCCGCGCCTATTTTTCTTGCCGCTATAAAAAGAGGTTTCTTTGTTCTTGAAAGCTTGGTTTCGTTATCGCCTTTCTTTTGCAAAACCGCGCAATAAAACCCTTCGGCTTTTACTAAGTGGGGATAAAAACGATACCCGGTATTCGACTCTACTATGCCGGTACCTTGGGGCAAAGTCAGTTTCACTTCTTCAAGGCCGAACTCTCGGCACATCCATTCTACGTTATACTCGTTTTCTTCGGGGGCATGGGTGCAGGTAGAATAAATTAAGTGTCCGCCGTCTTTCAGTGTCTTGATAGCTGACACCAATATGCGCTGCTGGCGTTGGCTGCACAGCTGCACGTTAGCCTCGCTCCACTCATTAACAGCGTCGGGTTCTTTGCGGAAAAGCCCTTCCCCACTGCACGGTGCATCACAAACCACAACGTCAAAAAAGCCTTCAAGGGCTTCAAAATCTTTGGGGTCGTTATTGGTAACGATGGTGTTGGGGTAGCCCCATTTTTCAAGGTTATCTCGCAATGTGCCTACGCGTGTTTTTATCACTTCGTTGGCTACTAATAAACTTTCCTGCGAAATGGTGCTTACTAATTGTGTGCTCTTTCCTCCCGGTGCGGCACACATATCCAGCACTTTTATCGCGTTATTTTTGGGGTTGATTTGTTGCAGGGCGAAGCCTGTAAACATACTTGCCGCTTCTTGCACATAGTACGCCCCTGCCTGAAACAAGGGGTCGAAGGTAAAAACAGGGCGAATGGGCAGGTAATACCCTTCGTTGCACCAAGCTACCTTTGGGTAAGGCAGCATTGTTTTTATCTTTTCGGGGTTTATCCGTAACGATACCGGTGCGTCAGCTCCAATGGCTGCTACATATTCGTTAAATCCTGTTTGCAGTTGTTGCTGCATCCTGATTGAAAAAGGCTCGGGCAATTCCCTTGTCATGCCTCAAAGTTACCGCCAATTATATTCATCTTCTACCGGTGATTGCTGCTTTTGTTTCTTGCCGTATTTTTTTATCAGTTTTTTAAACTTTTTGTTTTCAGCAAGGTTATCGAAGTTGTAGTCCATTGCAAGATTGCTTGCCCAATAGCCTTTTTTAAGGCTTTCTTCCAGCCAAACCAGCGTTTTTTCAGTATCCCCGCTGTTGTTGTAAACCATCGCTATGTAATACGCCATGTCGCCAAGTCTGTAATCATCCGGCTGGGTAGGTTCACAAGCAAAATAAAGTTTCCCGCACTCAGCCGCTTCTTCATTGTATAAATATCCACTATTATCTTTTACATAAAGGATGTATTCATACGCCAGCGAAATATCTTTACGTTCACGAGCTGCCTTGGCCAAATACATTATCGCGGTATCTACAGATTGTTCGTAGCTGTAGCGCGCACTCTGGTAAAAGCTCAAAAAGGTTTGCGGCGGGGTTTGCGGGTCCTCTTTTATCACTCTCAAATACAGTACATAAGCGCTATCGTTGTTGCCTTCGTCAAGGTAAACATCTGCCAACTCAAGAGCCGCATAAATATCAGTCTGCTGAGACTCCAACAGCATTTCCTTTAGCTCTACCAATTCTATTCGGTTTATTTCCTCCTGTTTCCTGTCGTTTATCTTTTCTAATTTATAGCCTAAATAATTTATTTCAGTGCTAATGGTACTGGCTTTTTCGTAATACTTAAGTGCACTGTCCCATTGATTGCTGTAATAAAATATCTCGCCAATATTAAAATACGGGTAGTAAAAAGTACTGTCGTCTGCTATCCCCTTTTTAAATAAGTCTATAGCCCTCGCTGTGTCCTTATTGTTTAGGTATATCAAAGCAAACTCGTTGTAATAGTCTGCATCCTGTTTGCCGTATTTACTATACCTGTTCATGGTAACTTCTACCAAATCCATATCAACTTCCGCTTCTGCTGCTGCCTTGGCTGAGTAAAGGTATTTTTCGGCCGGTTTGCAACGAATAGCCTTTTCGTAGCTTGCTACTGAGAGCTTCCAGTATTTTAGTCTCTCGCCTAACTTGTACTCATAACTCTTGCATTTAGTAAGGTACAAATCGCCTAAGCTTCTGTGGACTACCGCTTCCGTTGAATCGGCTTTTAATGCTCTTAAAAGTGCTTCCTCAGCTTCATCGTAAAGACCTTTATCAAGGTAATACTTACCGATGTTGCACAAAGTGAAGGCATTATTTGAATCAAGGCTATACGCCATTTCATAATACACAAGCGCAGAGTCTTCCTCGCCTTGTTTTTCGTAATACGCACCGATGTTGTTAATAATGTTGGTTTTTTCAGGAGCCAGTTCGTGCGCCATTTTGCTGTAAAACACAGCATTATCATAATCTTCCCTGTGCTCGCCGTAGTGAAAGCCCAACTTAAAATACGCAATGGCAATCGGGTGTTTATCAATCACCGCCGTTAAAATGTTTTCTACACTGTCGTATTGGCCAAGCTCACTGTAAACGTCTGATATTCCTATGGTGGGCATACTCCAACGAGGAGCAATACTGTGGCTTTTGTGGAGGTACACCAATGCTGAATCAAAACTCCTCATGTTATGTAATAGCCGCCCCTTTAAAAATAACGGCAACGGGTTTGTCGGAAATGCTGCTATGGCACTGTCCATCATTTTTATTCCGCGGTTCCAGTCTTCGGGCTGACTCGAGGCAAATATTCCGGCTGCCTCCATGCACTGGCGGGTAAGCTTTACAATGGGTGAGTTGGGGTCTTCGGGTGCCATCAAGCTACGAGCCTTGCGTAGTTTCTCTACGCCTTCTTCGTAAAAGTCGCGTTTGGTTTTATCGCTCATCCCCCACTTGTCGTTGTAGCTGTAAAACGCATTAATGGTAATTTGCGCATCGTTTAGCAAGGCTGCTTTTAAGTCTTCCGTAGCATCAAAAACAACAGGGCCGTTTTTACCCGCGCGGGTTTTAAAGGCTGAGTAATAATCCCACGCTGATTTTCCTTTGGGCGAAACCAGCTGTTTGTTATCCAATGCGTCGTACATCTTGTTGTACAAGTCTTTTAACACACTGTCATTGGTTTGCAGGGTGCGTATTGCTGAGCGGCCTTTGTTTGAGGCCAGTTTAATGGTGTGCTCGGCGGCGGCCATTTTTGCAATGGCGTTTTGCTTCACTGCATCATTTACCAATACAAGGGTGGCGTTTTGCTTTTCGGTGCAGCAATATTGCGGACTTTGGCGGAACGCTTTGCCCGTTACGGCAATCAGGTCTTCATCGGTAACAATGGTTGCTTCTTCTACGTTGCGCTGCACGTAATCGTACAATTCACGCACGGTTACTTTGCCATCGGCAGGGCGACTGTCGGCCAAACCGCGCAAACCGTTCATAAAAAAGTAAGAGAACACTCCTCTTCCTTGTCCCCAAGAGTCGCTCTCTTCTGATTTTTCATCGGCAGCACAGCTTATGAATTGAATTTCGCCGCTGTTTTGCTCCATGATTTTATTTACGTAGGCCTTGGTGCCCTCTTTGCTTCCGGCCAATTCGTTGGTGCGGCAGGCATCGGTTACCAATATTACGTTGGTCTTTTTCTCTGTGATTATTTTACGGATTTCGTCTTTGATAAAGTACACGTGAATCACCCCGCCGCCAAAGGCATACAGACTGGGGTCTTCAACAGGAGGTAAATCCGAGGCCAATAAAAACGCCTGTGCTTCGCCGTTGGCATCGCCGTGTCCGGCAAAATAGAAAAAGAAGTTGCTGCCTTCTTCCATGCGGTTTTTGAGTTTAAGCAACTCTTTACCCACGTTGGCCGAAGTCGCATTTTTGTTCAGCAATAAGCGCACATTGTTTGAGTCAACTCCTAAGTCTGATTCTTTTACTAAAAAGTCGTAAAAGTCTTGGGCGTCCTCATCGGCATAGTTCAGGTCTCCTATGTTTTCGTAATCCGAAATCCCGATAATCAAGGCGTATATTTTGCCTTTGCCGTTTATTGCGTCCGGCTTTTGTTTGATAAGCTCTATCTGTGCTTGCAAGTGAGCAAACACAAACAGGGAAACTATAACCAATACGGTTTTTCTCATGACATTTAGGATTGTTATGCTACCCACCATTTGCGGGCTTCTTCAAAGTTGCCTGCGCGAGCCAGCCAACCACTATAGATTATTTTGTATTCGTCGGCGTAATTGGATAGTACCATTGCGCTCTTGTAGTACTCCCCTGCTTCTTGCATATAGCCTGCTTCTTCTAATTGTGATGCGGCTTTTACATAATCAAGAGCCGTTACAGTATACGTTTCTAATTGTTTCGCTATCCCTGAAAGAAACGCTTGGGCTTCTTCGTCTTTTATTATGCTGAATGTGTAGCGGGCGCAGTTGGGTTTGCCTTTGGGATAGGCCACCCAGTAATAGGTTTTACCGGGACGAAACCAAAATGTTTGCGCCGAAAGGGTCAGCGATGTGCCGTTTACATCCAACTCCAACAACTTGGTGTCTTCGTTTTCGTTCTCAAAAAACACTACGGTATAGGTAGTGGTGCCGCTATCCTGTGTCCATGTAAGGGTAATGTTTTCACCGTGTTTCTTTTCGCCATACACGGGGGTTAGCATCAACGGGCGTTTGCAACCGCTGCGCTCCACGCCACCTTTGGTTTGCATATACTCGCTGTGGTAGCTCTCGGCATCTTTGTGCTTTTTGTTAAACTCTTTCCATATAAACTGCAAATAGGCAGTGCTTTCGTCGGCGGGTTGTTTTTCGGCCTCTTTAATAAGATTATCTATTTTGTACTCGCCGGCTTTGATAAGCTTTATGGTTTTGTAGTTTTTGTGCAACAGCACCAATTCTTCGCCCTTGCCTATTTTCACTACCGCTCCTTTATAGAAGGGGGTTTTGGTGGCAACAGCCGTCCATGCTTTGTCGGCCGCTTTGTTTTTGTATTGTACTTTACCTTTTAGCGAGAAGGCCACAAACTCATTATCGCCGCCATTAGCCCTAAGGCTTATTGTCAATAGGGCAAAGAATATGATTATCAGGTTTTTCATCGCTTACTTTTGGTTTATATACGTTTAGTTACGCTTTGGTAAATACTATGTTGTTAAATGTTTGAAATTATACCTCTTAGTGGTGGCCAAAAACGGTGTGGTAGCCGTATTTTTCTTTTAGCCAGGTAGCAAACCCGTCGTAAAAATACAATACATCTACCGACAGGGCGATGCCTGCCAATATGGGCGACATATCTATTTTCATCCCAAATTTAGAGAGGAAGAAAAACGATAAGTACACCATTAACACAAACGTGAGCAGTTGTATTATTTTGGTAATAAGGTGAAAGAATTTGTGTTGACTGATGTAGAACTTGGTGAAAAAGAATACGTGTATCCAACAAATAATAAAGGCCAGCACCATTGATAACCATGATGGGACTTTGTTGATGTATTTTCCTTCAAGGATTGAGCTGATAATGTTTGCATGGATAATAACGCCGTACATATCAGGAAATGCTTTGCCGCTGAACTTTGGGTTCATGGGCGTGAAGCGGTTTTCTTCTATCACTTTGGTTTTTAAATCCGGCCCTAAGAAACCCATCAACACTATTTTGCCCTTCATCACATTAATGTCAAGTGCAGTGTCTTCCAACTCAAAGGCATCTATTATGTGGTATTGATCTTGCCTGCGGCTGTAATTAATGGTTTCAAGGGGTTTGCCCCTGCCTTTCAACGCTTCATAGGCAGCCGGATTGTATTTTTTAACAATGGCTGTGGCAAACGCTTCTTGGGGAGTTTTGGTAAACTCATAAAAGGGTTTGAAGTAGCGCACGGGATAGGTGGAGTCTTTACCAATGAAATTTATGTAACCCCACGTAGGGTTGGTAAGGGGTAACGCCGTAGTTACTACTTCCGATCGGTAATTTTCGTGGCCTTTCCCTGAAAGGTATGAAGCCATTACCATATTGGGCGTGTTATTGATTTCAGCCGTTAGCAATGAATCAATAAAGGGGTCTTTGTTTTTTAGCAGTTGTATGTCAAACCCTATCACCGCGGGGCCTGCTTGTTTAATGCGTTGTAACTGTTGCAGCAAGCCAAAACGGTTGTTGTAGCCCACATTTACAATAATGATGTTACTGTCTATCGGGGCTTCTTTTTTTATTTTGGTGAAGTAAATATCGCTGAACTCAAAATCCTTTAGCCCGTGTTTCAACGGATCCAGTATTTTGAAGTTGAACGGGATATAAGCAAAAAGTGCCATCACAAGGAAAACCCCTATGGTGGCACCAATACTGTCGCGTATAAGATATTTACCTTGCATGGCAGTTTATTTACGTGGTACGCATTTTACTGAAATTCTTGTAATTGACCAATTGGCGGGAGCTATTAATTCATCGCGAGTGCCTTCGCCAACGCCTTTCAACAGTTGTTCCAGCGGGCTTCCTCCCCTTTCTCCTGATTTTTCTCTTAGCACACCCTCTTGTTTAAAAATTTCAAGGTTGTTGATGGGTTCAGCGCTGGTAAACATCATGTAATTCAACGTTCCTACACTGTCGCTAACTCTAAAGAGGCGCGCAGCGCCCAACGGCGCATTTTGCTTAATCTCAAACGTTTGTTTGTCAACGGCAGGGTAAGTGTTTTCGCCCGTAATACTGCGGGGGAACAACAACGTCATTTTTGAATTCTTATCAATCGAGAAAATATACACGTAGCGTTTGTTTCGGTCCCAATAAGCTTCGTTTACTTCATCTACTGTAAATACAAGACCCATCGTATCACCGTACATTACCTCGGCACCGTCGCCCAACAACTGACCGTTTGATGATTTTCTCAGCGCAAACGAAAAAGGGAAACTGCCGTCATCGGGTGGGCTTTGCAGCGTTAACCACGATTTCACTTTGGCAATGCGTAAAATGTATTCTTCTAAACTATCTGCCAACGATTGTTCAACTCCTTGGTTTTCGTTGATTTCAAAATAGTTGGTTCGGGCGGGCATTGAGTAGCTTCGGGTGCCGTCGTCGTATTGACGGTCGGGGTTCACCAATGCGTACTCTATTTTGTTGTTTTTGTAACGACCTACTAACACGTAATCAGCGTCAGCGGGGTTGTTTACCATCGTTACTATCGAAAATTTCTTAAACCTTTCTTGCAATACCTTGGCCAACGCTTGGGTAGCCGGTAGGTTAATGGCAAGGGTAGAATCGGTAATCAGTTTATCGGTTTTTAGCTGGGTTCCGATGGTTTCAGGGTTTTTGTCGGCGTAGGTTACTATCCAGTTGTTTTTATCGTAGTATATCTCTTGGTACGAAAATGAATTGGCCGATGCTTTGTAGTTTTTATCGGCAAGCGTTTTGGCACTCGCTACCAAACTTTTATAATCAAATGCGCTGTTGTATATGTGGATTTTTACTGCTGCCGAGGCATCCATTACCACATTGGTAACTTCAAAATCATCGCCGGGTTTCAATCCTTTGGGGTCTCCCTCAATTATTTTTGCATAACAACGGTTAGGACCGTCAAGACGTACCACCTCAATTTTTAAAATGCCTTTGTCGGTTTTGCGTTGCAACTGACTTTTCGGGCTCAATCGTGAGGGCATCCCTGCTTGCAACACTACCAATCCGTTATCTACTTTTATTACGGGTATCACCATTTTATCGGGCAACTGTGAGCGGTCAACTCCTAAAAATGTTCCGATACGGCGTTCATCGTTCGCGGCCAAAACGGGTTTTTGGGTAAGGTTGTAATACTCCATGATAGCCTCGATACGGTTAAACAACTTTTGAACGGTGGATGTAACCGGCTCATCCCTCAGTACTTTTATCAAAGCAAGGGTGAAACCTCCGTGTGGGTAACCTTGCTCATCTTTTACTTCTTTTGCGGGTTCTACATCGCGGGCTGCACTGATAATTAACGCTCCTTTTTCTTCGGGAGGGGTTGGTTCAGAAGCATCTTTCACGTCGCGACTATCGCCGGGAGAAAAACGGGATTGTAATACTTCTACTCCGCCTCTTGACATTGAACCGCTATGGCAACTGTCAAATATCGCAGTCAGTTTTACACCCTTTTCTACTAATTTATTCAGTAATACCGCCATTTCCTTGTCGCGGATGTCAAAAACACCCTTGTAGGCATCGGCGGGAACTATGGTTTCGTCTTTTTTGTCGTTTTCTTTTGATAATGAATTATTTACCTGCGACCCATGCCCAGCATAAAAGATAAAAACCACGTCACCTGATTTTGAATCGGTAATCAGTTTTTCAACGGCCTTAATAATGGCATCGCGGCTGGCCTCTTGGTTAAAAAGTGTAGCAGTGTTTTTATCATCAAACCCAAAACGGGTAATCATGATTTCTTTTACCGATAGGGCATCGTTTACACAACCGTTTAGGTTTGGCGGTGCTTCTCTGCTCCCCGTGGCTTTTTCCCCTTCGGGCAAATAAGTATTTATGCCTATGAAAAGTGCACGCTTGGTTTGCGACATGGCAACTGCGGCACAAGCTATAAACAGGGCGGATAAAAGAACTTTTTTCATTGGCTGGTTTTTCGGTAATGTGTATGCTATGCGGCCTTTGGCCGCGATTTTTTAAATTTATACCTTTTTTACCGCAAAAGGTAAATGATTGCTATACAACCCCTTTGTACTGACTAAGGAATTTAACGTTGTTTTCCGAGTACATCCGTAAATCCTTAACGTCGTATTTCAGCATGGTAATACGCTCTACACCCATACCAAAAGCAAATCCGCTGTATTCTTCGGGGTCTATTCCGCAGTTTTTCAATACAGCAGGGTCAATCATACCGCTTCCTAAAATTTCTACCCATCCTGTGTACTTGCAAACATTGCAACCTTTGCCCTTGCACAAAAAGCAAGTACAGTCCATTTCGGCACTCACTTCGGTAAACGGAAAATAAGAAGGACGGAAACGCACTTTAGTGTCGCTACCAAATAGCTGATTTACAAAGGTATAAAGGGTATGTTTAAGGTCGGCAAATGATACGCCTTTGTCCACATAAAAGCCATCCACCTGATGGAAAAAGCAGTGGGCACGCGCAGATATCGCCTCGTTGCGGTACACTCTTCCGGGCGAAACCATACGAACGGGTGGTTTAGTATTTTCTAACACCCTTACCTGCACCGAAGTGGTGTGAGTGCGTAAGGCATATTCCTTATCCACAAAAAAGGTATCCTGCATATCGCGGGCAGGGTGGTTTTCGGGGAAATTTAGTGCCGAAAAATTATACCAATCGTGTTCTATCTCGGGACCTTCTCCTACTTCGAAGCCAAGTTTGGCAAAGATTTCGAGTATCTGGTTTTGGATGATGTTTAGCGGATGCCTGCTTCCAATGGTTTGTTGGGTAGGCATCGAGTAATCAGTTCCATCATTCGCAGATGTCGCACTTTCTTCCAAGCGTTGAGAAGCCTCGTCAAATTTTTGTTGAACAAAGGTTTTTAAAACGTTGATTTTTTGTCCCATTTCGCGTTTTTGCTCATTGGGAACAAGTTTGAAGTTTTCAAACAATTTGTTCATCAGCCCGTTTCTCGAAAGAAATTTCAGGCGGTATTCTTCCAGCGAATTTTTTTCGCTTATCTCAAACTGGTCGGCTTCTTTTTTTAAGAGTTCAATTTCTTCAATCATCGGTTCACTTCCGCTTATTTCAAGTATCAAAGATATTTCAATTCGGTTGATTTTTGAAAATCCCCGTTGTCCCCAACACTAAAAACAAAATATATTTAAAATAATTATGTTGTATATATAGTCTGTGTGGATTTGTAGATAACCTCCTCTCAACAGCTATTGCTTTTTACTTATTAACTTTTTGCTGACGTACCTATACCGCAGTTAAGTAGTTGATTTTTAACACTAAGTTAAGATATTCTTAACATGCGGATATCTTTATACAGGGCTTATTGTTAATATCCTTTTTCCTCTTTTTTGTGTGCGTGGATGAGGATAACCACCTACTTATCCTTTTCTGTAAACACTCAAATTTTCAAGCTCTGTTGAGATGTTAAGAACCCTTCAGTAATCAACACTAATTCACAGTTGTTAACATTAAAAGCCCGTAACTATTTTAATATCCGTTAAGTCCCAATTGGCGCGGACTTCAATGGATTGTGGGGTGATAAATACCCTTTCTGCCTGCTGTTTTTTTGGATAGTTTGCACCGTCCCAACGACCGTTTTTATTGGCATCTTCTATCACTTTTATGAAGTATTGACCCGGGAGCAGGTTTTGGTAAGTAATATCCTGAGACTTATCAATGGTTTGTTCTTTTACTATAGTGTTTTGGTTATCAAGTAATTGAACGATTAAATTTGTGTTTGGCTTGTTATCGACATTGATTGTAAGATTACCAAAAGCCGTTGAAGGAGCTGTTTTAAGTTGGATGATGGTTGAATCACATTCTTGACCAAACAAGTCCTTAATAGCTCCTTTAGAGAAGATTAGGGTGTAATTCTTGTCGTCTTTCCATTGTTTGTTCACGTGAAACAGCAACGGATTAATACTATCGTTGGTAAGTGTGAAATCAGTAATTTCTGCGCTATCTTCTTTTAAATGAACAAGTTGCTTGCGGATTTCAGTTACTGGGTTGGTAAATCCTACTGATAAAGGTTTGCTGAAATCGTAGTTAAGAATATTTTCTTGAGAAGTCAACTTAAATTTATCGTATTGTTTTGATCTACAAGTGATTGTAGTATTTTCAACCACTGTATCAATGGTTACAGATAATATAACAGAGTCTATAAAATTTATATCAGTATATAGCATCAGTGTGTCGCATAACTTTCCTGATACTTGCTGAATAAACGTAGCTTTTTTATTTGCTCCTGGCTCTTTTACAAATAGTTTACAATTACTACCGCTTACAATTACCTCGTATTTTCCTTTTGATTTTTCTTTTGCTGTAATAACCTGTGGTTTTAGATTGCTCGGTTGCGGTGATACCATCAGGTTATAGGCAGTTGATGAACTGTCTTGCTGATTATAAGAGAGGTTTATTTTTGTTGAATAAAACCCTACTTTTTCGTTGGTTTCAATTTTAAGATTTTTATTAATATCCTCAAAAGCTATCAGCTCATATTCAGCAGGGCGTAAATAATTAAACTTAAAATTACCCGTACTATCCGGACGTACTAAATACGATGGTTTTGTTTTTAAGATGGTAGAATCGTCTTTTGTTTGGTACAAGGCCACAGCAATGTTCTTATCAGGCAATAATGTAAAAGCATCCTTTACGGATCCGTTTAGCTTTAAACTGTCTATATAATCGCCTGTAGAGAATGTATAGGTTAATCCTTGTAACGGATTAGACTCGTTGTAATCAGCAATCGAATTACCAAAGTTTAAAGTGTAGGTGGTATTGGGTAGTAAACCTTCTTTAAATTCAATTTCTATGCGTTTACCTACCACTTTTATCTCCGGGTTCTTCTCCATAGGCGGAGACATGATAAATTGATTGGTAACATCGTTTAATACCACAAACTCATCAAATACAAAAGCAATCTTCTTTTCGTTAAAACGAGTGGTATTTGCTGCCGGTATTTGTTTGGTACAAACCGGAGGTGTGGTATCTTTAGGACCGCCTGTTGGCGATACTATGCTTGCGCAGGAACAAAGAAAAATGAGTACTAACGGGGTTATTTTTGTGCGTAGCATGTTTTAGTATTGCTGCGCGAAGATACTATCTTCCGAAATGTATCATCAATACAGAAATATCAGATGGTGACACTCCACTAATTCTTGAGGCCTGTCCTAATGTATCAGGTTTTATCTTAGTAAGTTTTTCTCTGGCTTCTGCTGAAAGAGAGTTTAGTCCCTTGTAGTTAAATGAGGTGGGTATTTTGATGTTTTCTAACCTTGTCATTTTCTCTACCGTTTCTACTTCCTTCTCAATGTAGCTTTCGTATTTGATGCTTATTTCTGCCTGAAGTTTTTCTTCTTCGCTAAATGCTGAAAGATACTCAGAAACTGTGCCTAGTTTTTCTAAGTCGGAAATGTTTATTTGAGGACGTAACAAAAGCTGGCCAAGTTTATAGTTCTGATTAATTTCAGCAGTACCCAATTCATTTAACAAACCATTTATTTCAGTTGGAGTAATACTGCTCTTTTTTAGGTGTTTAACAATTGACTCAGAAGCTTCAATTTTCCTTTTTACTGCATCGTATCTATCCTGTTTTGCCAAACCAATTTGATATCCTTTTTCAGTTAAACGAATATCTGCATTATCCTGACGAAGCAAAATTCTATACTCAGCCCTTGAAGTAAACATACGGTAAGGTTCTTCAGTACCTTTATTAATAAGGTCGTCAATTAACACACCGATATAGGCATCAGCACGAGAAAGGATAAATGGGTTTTGTTCTGTTACTTTTAAATGAGCATTGATACCTGCCATCAATCCTTGGCAAGCAGCTTCTTCATACCCTGTGGTACCGTTTATTTGGCCTGCGAAGTATAGATTCTCCACCAGTTTAGTTTCCAGTGTTTGTTTTAACTGGGTGGGTGGAAAGTAATCATATTCGATAGCATATCCGGGACGGAATATTTTAGCATTCTCAAATCCGGGTATTTGTTGCAACGCTTTTACTTGAACATGATCGGGCAATGATGTTGAAAAACCATTTACATACACTTCTACAGTATCCCAACCTTCGGGTTCTACAAATATTTGATGCCTATCACGCTCTGCAAAGCGGTTTATTTTATCTTCAATTGATGGACAATACCTTGGACCTATACCTTGAATAGTGCCATTGTACATAGGTGATTCATCAAAACCTGTTCTAAGGGTCTCGTGAACGCTTGAATTGGTATAGGTAATGTAACAGCTGCGTTGTTTTTCTAACGGTTTTGTTTCTGAACTATACGAGAATTTAGAAGGTACTTCATCACCTTTTTGTTCTTCCATTGCTTCGTAATTCAAACTACGTCCATCCACTCTGGGTGGTGTACCTGTTTTCATACGTCCGGCTTCAAAACCTAATTCAACCAATTGTTCAGTAATCCCTGTGGCTGATTTCTCGCCCATACGTCCACCGCCAAATTGTTTTGCTCCTATATGTATTAATCCGTTTAAGAAAGTTCCATTGGTAAGCACTACTGCTTTGCAATGGAATGTCATTCCCATAGAAGTAACAACACCCTGTACTCTGTTATCTTTTACTATAAGACTCTTTACGGTATCCTGAAAGAAATCAACATTAGGAGTACGCTCTAACATCATTCTCCACTCTTGGGCAAACAACCAACGGTCGCTTTGCGCTCTCGGACTCCACATAGCTGCTCCTTTGCTTTTGTTAAGCATACGGAATTGTATCATGGTTTTATCCGTTACAATACCGCTATATCCACCTAATGCATCTATCTCACGTACTATTTGTCCTTTTGCCACTCCACCCATCGCCGGATTACAGCTCATTTGGGCAATGGTTTGCATATTCATCGTAACCAGTAGTACTTTGCTTCCCATATTTGCCGCCGATGCTGCTGCTTCACAGCCTGCATGGCCTCCACCTACTACTATTATATCGTAATTATCAAACATTTGTACTCCTTATATTAATGTTTCACGTGAAACATTTCACACTCTTATTATAGTTCTTGGTAATTTTTAATACACGAATCCTCTTTTGCCCGTATTTCTTTTTCTTCTTTGGCTGTTTTATCGTTATAGCCAAGCAAGTGTAATACCCCGTGAATGATTACTCGTAAAAGTTCTGTTTCACGTGGAACATTATTTTGGTTTGCATTATCTGCTACTCTATCCAAACTGATAAACAAATCTCCGTTTATTTTATCAGTGTTGTAGTTAAAGGTAATAATATCGGTATAGTAATCATGTTCGAGATATTGTTTGTTTACCTCTAGCAAGTACTCATCGCTGCAAAAAATGATATTAATATCACCGGTTTTTTTGCTTTCAGAAGCTACCGTTTGTTGTATCCAACGTTTGATTTTGAGTTTATCTTTCAGGGTATAATCAACGTCTTCAGTAAAAAAGCTAATCATCGTAGTAAGTGCAGCGTACCTTTAAAATTTAGTTTCCTATCGTTTAGTCCAAAAACTTCGCAAATATACAAATAAACCCCGTCTTGGCAGGGATTGTTCTCAAGGTCGGTGCCGTTCCATCCTTCACGTATATCGGTTATGTTTTTTAGAAGTTGACCGTTACGTGCATATATCTGCATATTGGTACGCCTGTAATCAATATTGGCTCCAATGGGTTTGAATAGTTTGTTTATTTCATTTGGAGCAAATGCATTTGGGAAGTATATAGTAACATCATCAACCAAACAAACTGTATTAGATTGCGATAGTTCTTGCACGCCGTATTTGTTGCCTAACTGCTCTGTAGCTTCAATATAGTAGCATACACCAGCAATACCTATATCCACAGGCAAACCATTATCACTATAAATGCTATCTGTATTTACAGTCGTTGTTATACTGTTCCACGTGAAACCGGCACCAAAATCAAAACCTCTATAAATAGCATACTGGTTTACCCCTGCATCCCATATACTATACCTGCTCCATGCAAGGTCGTTCCCAAAATCAGTACTTTTAATAGAAAGAAAAATTGTTTTGGCAGTGTTAGAGGTATCTAAGTCTTTATCGCAAATATCAGTGGTAATAAAACGATACTGATACGAATACAAATAAGGTTCAACGTTGTTATCGGTATAGGTTAACATTTGGGCTATACCGTTGTAGTTTAGTTCGGCAACTTTTGCAAAAGGTTCGTTTTCTTTTCTTCGGAAAATGAAATACTTTCTTGTATCAGATGAAGTATCACACAGCAATTTTAGTTCTATGGATGTGGAATCAATTACAGTGGCATAGCTTAAATAATTACGGCTTGAAAATTTACGTGCTCTGGTAATTATTCTTACTTTGTTAGAAGTGCTGGTGAAACCATTGGTTCCGTCTTTTGCCTTAATATAAAACTCAAGCGTATCACCGTAGCCAAAGGCAGTATATAAATGTGATAATTGTGTGCTTGTATTTGAAGCCGTAAGCGTAAAGCCCCCGGAAGTTCCGTTTCTAACATACACATCATAACCGGCTACGTTTGCCCAACCCATGTAAGTACTCCAATTCAGTTGGATGCTTTTACCGCAATTATCAAAACTGCTTTGTAAAAACACAGTACGATGCACCGTATTAATAATGCTTTGGTTCCAACAACTATCAACGGCTGTTAATGTGTAGGCCAGTGAAGTGTTTGACGGATTTGAAGCAGTATCAGTAAAAACGGTATTTGTTATTGTATCTATGGGCAGGTTATTTACCCCTTGATTAATCCAAACCACATAAGCCATTAAATCGGGAACGGGATTAGGTCTCCACCCCACTACTACTCTTCCTGTAGTTAAATCCACACTTACCGAATCGATATTAGAAATTCCGGGTTGATTGAAATCTATTGCCAAGGTGCGGGAAACTGACGAATCTCCATTACACAAGAATTTATAGACCACATAATAGTTCCACGTGGTAGATATTGCTTTGGCTCCTACGTGTGTATATTGGCTTTGGCTCAGCGTAGCGATGCTATCAATCAGCTGAAAAGGTTGCAGTGCATCAACACGCCCATAGACGTATATTTTCTGGAAACCCGAACAGCCGTCAGTAATAGGCGACCATGTGATATTAATATCATTCCCAATTCCTTGGGCGCATACGTGGCGTAAATCAGGAAAGGTTTGGGCAGATACCGTTGCGGCTGAGCATAGCATCCCCAGCCCGGCGCAAACGGAAATTAAAGGGTTGGATTTTTTAAACCCCTGCCACCACCTGATAAATATCTTCATCCACAAAATAGGTTCGTGCTATCTGCATCAACTCATCACGGTCGATGTTCTTTAAAAGACGTATGTAGTTGTGGTAATAGTTGTAATCTTGGCCAAAATCTAAGAGGGTTTTATACTTTTCTGATACTGCAAAAGCTCCATCAATACTGCGAAGGAATGACCCCAAGCTGTAGTTTGAGAGTATATCTATTTCCTCATCGCTTATCGGCTCATTTTTTAAACGATTTATTTCCTTAAATATTTCACTCACAGTGTCGTTGTACACTTCTTTGCGTACATCTGTTTGTATAACTAAAACACCGCAGTCAGGGTAAGAACTTACTGAAGCGTGAATACCGTATGTATAGCCTTTGTCCTCGCGAATATTCTTCATCAAACGTGAGCCGAAGAAACCACCCAACAATGTAACTAAAATACCCAGTTTAGGATAATCAGGGTGTAAACGGTTAATGGTTTTGAAACCCAACCTTACGGTACACTGCATTGCATCGGCCTTGGGTATGTGTATGATTTTCTCAGGCGAGCTGCTGAAACTATCGTTATACACCCAACTGCCGCGCACTTCGTATTTGCCAAAGTACTTGTTTAGCTGTGTAATAGTTTCAGCCGTATAAGCTCCTGAAAGTATAATGTACTTTAGTTTTTTATTTGACTTATAAAAATTCTCTATTTCATTTATAGTCAAATTTTTATAGTCTTCTACTTCAGCAAAATATCCATACGGATGACCCTCAAAAAGAGCTTGTGTAAATGCCTTACGGGCAATGTACGAGGTTTTCTGTTTGCTAACCGTTAAGTTCTGTATTTTAACAAACTTATAAACCTCTAATTCATTGCTTGTAAACGAAGCATCGTTAATGTAATTGCTTAATAAACCATAAACACTTTCGCTATGCTTTGTTAAACAAAAATTAGTTATAAGGTTATCTGTAAAATGACACGATTTACTGTTGAATGCTCCGTAAAAGTCAAATTCGTTGGCAATCTCTTCTGATGTTTTTCCGTTGGCACCGGTAAACAATAAGTCACTGGCTGTGGCAGCTACCAATCGGCTATTGCCCAATAAGCTGCCGGCATCCATCACAAAATCGGTTTTTATTATTTCCTGTTCTCCCCCTTTTAGGGCATACACTATTAGGCCATTATCCAATGTAAATAACTCAGGATTAAGGAAATGTATATTCTCAACCTGCTGCATGGCAGGTGCTTTTGTTCTATCAAGCATGTTCTTAGTTTTCTTTTAAATAGTGCAACACCGAGCGGTTATCAGCCGTAAAAATTTCACGTGAAACAGTTTTAATATCGTCAACACTCACTTTCCTAAACTTCTCCATTTCTGTGTTTATCAAGTTGGCATCGCCTAAGTATTCGTAAAACGACAAGTTCATCGCTTTAGTCAATATTTCCGTTTCGCTGTAAGTAAATACCGTTTCTTTTTTGTTCTTCACTTTTTCAAGTTCCGCATCACTGCATCCGTTTTCAAGCAATACCGCTAATTCATCCAGTACCGCCTTCTCCCCTTCTTCAAGGGTTTTTCCTTCGGCCAAATTTCCTTGCACAATCACCAAACCTTCATCAGTACTATCGGTTTGGTAACAATACAGTTCTGAAAACATTTCCTGTTCTTTCACCAATCGGTTGTATAAGCGAGAAGAAGATGAGCCTGAAAGTATGTTGGTGATTAATTCAGTGGTGTAGTATTTATCATCGCTGCGGTTGCTGCAATGCCAAGCCATATAAAGCGCATCGTAAGGCACATTGCCTTTGGTAGTTTCTCTGCGCTCGGCGGTTTGTTTGGGTTCTTTTTGAATGTTGTTGCGCTTTACGGGCGCACTTTCAATATCTCCAAACCATTTGTTGGCCAACTCTTTGGTAGTTTCCAAAGAGATATTGCCGGCAATAGTCATTACAGCATTGTTTGGTCGGTAGAAATTGTAAAAGAAGGCTTTTACGTCTTCTAGAGTAGCTTCTTCAATGTGCTTAATTTCTTTACCGATGGTTGCCCACAAATAAGGGTGCACTTTATAAGCCAGCGGGCGAATTTTTAACCAAGCATCGCCGTAGGGTTGGTTTAGGTAACGTTGTTTAAATTCTTCAATTACTACGTTACGCTGCACATCCAATGATTTCTCGCTGAAATCAAGAGCCTTCATCCTATCAGATTCAAGCCAAAGCGCGGTCTCAATATTATTTACCGGAAGGGTAATATAGTAGTTGGTAATATCGTTTGTAGTAAAAGCATTGTTCTCACCACTGGCCTTTTGCAACTCGCTGTCGTAATTGGGGATGTTGGCGCTACCGCCAAACATTAAATGTTCAAACAGGTGCGCAAAGCCCGTACGGTGTGGGTCTTCGTCTTTTGCGCCAACGTTGTATAAAATATTTACTGCGGCAATGGGTGTAGTTGCATCAAAATGGTGCAGTACAATTAACCCGTTATCCAGTTCAAATCGCGTATAATGTAGCATTAGCGCAAAAGTAATTAAAAGCTTTTGAACAAAATTTAAAACTATATTTAACAGAATAGCCTTACCTTTGTAGTATCTTTTAAACAACACAGATTCATGAGTAACGATGACTTGAACCGCCGGGAAGGTGGATTCAGCTCTGACTCGGGCGACAATGGCCCGCGCAAGCGCTTCCGCAAAAGAATTATTATTAAAAAAGATTCTGACGGCAACGAAGAAAAGAAAAACAACGACGATAAGTCGCGTTTTGAAAAAGTAGAGTACAACCGTCCCTCCAAGAAACCTTACGACCGCCCACAAGGAGATCGACCGCAAGGCGACCGCCCTAATTATGGGGATCGCCAAAATTATGGCGACCGCCCTCCAAGAACCGACCGACCCTACAACCCTAATTACCGACGCAACAACGAAGGCGGAGGAAACAGTTATGGTGGTGGCGGAGGTTACAATCGCGACCGTGGCGGCGACAACCGCTCAGGCGGTGGTGGCGGATTTAAAAAGCCGTTTAATAACAACAATAAGTTTGGTAAGAAACCTTTTGGGGCTAAACCCGGAGGAAATTTTGCCAAGAAAAAACGCGTTCCGAAAGAAAAGAACAAACACAGCTACACTACTCACCAGTTTCAGTACGACGAGAACACAGAAGTACGTTTGAACAAATTTCTTTCAAACTCAGGTATTTGCTCACGTCGTGAAGCTGATAAACTAATCCAGCAAGGTATTATCACCATCAACAACGAGGTAGTTACTGAATTGGGATGCCGCGTTCGCCCCGGTGATATTGTACGCTACAACGGACAAGTAATTGGCCGCGAAGATTATGTGTACTTGTTGCTGAACAAGCCGAAAGATTATATTACTACGATGAATGACCCTGAAGGGCGCAAAACCGTAATGGACATTATGGGACAAGCCACTAAGGAGCGCATTTTCCCTGTAGGTCGTTTGGATAGAAATACTACCGGTATTTTGCTGTTTACCAATGATGGTGATTTGGCACAGGTGCTAACCCACCCCAAATACAATGTGAAAAAGGTGTATATAGCTGTTTTGGACAAAAACTTGACTGATGCAGACATGGATGCCCTTTTACGTGGTATTGAGCTGGAAGACGGCCCTATTGCGGTAGATAATATTGCCTACATACAAGGCGATAAAACCCGCGTGGGTGTAGAAATACATAGTGGACGTAACCGTATTATTCACCGTATGTTTGAGCACTTGGGCTACACTGTAGACCAGCTTGACCGTGTGTACTATGCAGGTTTGACGAAGAAAGATCTTCCACGTGGACGCTACCGTTTTATGAACGAAGAAGAAGTGCGTGATTTGAAACGCCAAGCAGCAAAACTAAGGGAAGCCTTAGACAATGCAGGCTAAGCTATTTAGTATACGTATATAACTAAAAACCCGAAGTGATGAGCTTCGGGTTTTTTATTTTTAGCCCGGCCCAATAAAGGATTTAGTCGACAGGTACATAGACCTACCTCTATTGATAGAGTGCTCAAACTTCTATCTAATAGCATCGGGATTTATTCCCGATGGTTTTGGACGTTGTCAAGAAGCGAGATTCCCAATCAAGTTGGGAATGACAGGAAGCTGCCAGCGGCAGGTACGCAGACCTGCCGCAATTGATAGAGTGCCAGATATTCTATCAATAGCATCGGGATTTATTCCCGATGGTTTGGGCAAGCACACCTCCTTCTGTCCCTCCTTGATAAGGAGGGAAGCCACGCGCAGGGCCATTTAACCCCTTCCTGAATAATCACATTGTACGAAGAAACCCAACTTTTCCTTCCCCCTACAGGGGAAGGCGAATGAGAGAACGTCGAGCTAATAAACAATCGGGAAGGGGTTTTGGCGGGCAGGTGCAAAGACCTGCCTTTATCGGTGGAGTGCTCAACCTTCTATCAATAGCATCGGGATTTATTCCTGATGATTTGTGTGTGGGCAGGCAAAGCGATAAACAAGAAACTACAGCCAAACAAGTTTACCTTGTTCACAGTGGGAGTGCTTGTAAATAAAAAGGGTTAAATTTTAAAGGTTTTCTTAAGCTCGCTAAAGAAGTTGCGACTTATTTCAAACGGCTCGTTCACGTTTTTAAGGTACATGCGGCCTGTATCGTTGGTCCACTTGTCAATCTTAATCACATTCAGCAGGTTAACAATGGTAGAGCGGTGTATTTGGAAGAACGCTTCTTTGGGTAAACGGTGCATCCAGTTTTTGATAGAACCGTATGTAACATACATCTTGTTATCTTCAAGAAATACTTTGGTGTAGTTACCGTATGCCGATATGTAGTTGATGTCTTTTACCTTAATAAGCACCATTTTATGCTCGGCATTTACCATTATCATCTGGTCGAGCTTAAACTTAGAGTTGTCAGAAAGACTATCTTCCTCCTCCCCGTCGTTCATTTGGTCGGTTATTTTGGCAACTGTTTTATTCAACCTCTCAAGGCTGATAGGTTTTAAAATATAATCCGTAGCGTTTACTTCAAAAGCCTTTACAGCCTGTGTGGGGCTTGCAGTAATAAATACAATTTTGCAGGTTGGTTTTATGTAGGGTATTAAATCAAACGAACTGGCACCGTTAAGGTCAATATCTAAAAAAATAATTTCAGGGTCAGTATCTTCAATAGCATCTTTTGCAGATAGTAGCGTATTTGCACTGCCTACTACAGTTAAGGCATCAAAGTTTTTTAGTTGTTCTTTGATAAGCTCCTGAGTCATCAGGTCGTCTTCCACTACTAAAACCCTGTATTTTTTGTTCATAGGTATGTTACTGCACAAGACAGTTTATGTATTTATTCAATAATCCGCAAATTATGAAACTTTTGTCAAATGTTTTTCAATCACTTTTTCATAAAGTAATTCGTATTGCGGCATAATAACATCCAAACCAAAATTCTTGGATTGTTCAAAGGCTGCTTTTTTAAATTGTTGGTGTACCTCAGGCGATTGAAGAATCTTTAAAGCATTGGTCGCCATATCGGCCACATCGCCCACGTTTGAAGTAAAGCCGGTAACCCCGTCAATATTCAATTCCGGCAAACCACCGGTGTTTGATGATATTACGGGAACTTCGCAGGCCATTGCTTCTAAAGCTGCCAAACCGAAACTTTCACTTTCAGAGGGCAGGATAAACAAATCACACACCGATAAAATTTCTTCAATCGGCTCCAGTTTGCCCAAAAACACCACTTTATCACCGCACAATTCCAGCTCGCGACATTCTTTTTCAATATTTATACGTTCAGGCCCGTCGCCAATCAACAGAAGCTTTGCAGGTAGTTTTTCAGATATTTTTTTAAACACCTGCAACACATCTCCTACCCTTTTTACTTTTCTGAAGTTTGAGGTGTGTGCAATTAAAAACTCACCATACGGAGCAATTGCTTTTTTGAAATAATCACGAGGCTTTTTGCTGAATTTCTCAAAATCGATAAAATTGTAAATCACCTCAATATCATTAGTGATTTTAAAGTTTTCAAACGTTTGCTGTCTTAAACTTTCCGATACCGCTGTTACTGCGTCGCTTTGGTTAATGGAGTATGAAACAACCGGTTCGTAGGTAGGGTCTTTACCAATAAGTGTTATATCCGTTCCGTGCAGTGTGGTAACTACAGGCAGGTGTATGCCTTCTTGCGCCAGTATTTGTTTTGCAAAAACCGCCGCTGCCGCATGAGGTATTGCATAGTGCACATGCACAAGGTCTAACTTCTCAAACTTCGCAATATCTATCAGTTTACCAGTTAATGCAGTTTCGTATGGAGGGTATTCAAAAAGCGGGTAACTGCTTACCCCTACCTCATGAAAAAATATATTCTGCGAAAAAAAATCTAATCTTGCCGGCTGGCTGTATGAAATGAAATGAACTTCATGCCCTTTCATGGCAAGGGCTTTTCCTAACTCAGTGGCAACCACACCACTACCACCAAAAGTGGGGTAGCATACTATTCCGATATTCATGTGTTCAATTTAACATCAAAGCTAAGTGTTTTGTTTCATAAGCAAGTTTGCCATAGCGTGAATTTTGTGGCACATTTGTACAGTAGTATACTATGGATACAATTTTTACTGACGAGTATTTTATGCGCATGGCTTTGCGTGAGGCGCAGCGGGCATTTGACGAGGATGAAATTCCTGTGGGAGCTGTTGTGGTTTGCAATAACAAAGTGATAGGGAAGGGGTATAACCAAACCGAAAAACTTACTGATGTGACAGCGCATGCAGAAATGCTGGCAATAACAGCCGCCAGCAATTATTTAGGAGGAAAATTTTTAGATGAATGTACACTATATGTTACCCTTGAGCCATGTGTAATGTGCGCGGGAGCAATTTTTTGGGCACGGCCTGAAAGGGTTGTGTTTGGGGCAGGGGACGAGAAAAGGGGTTTTGCAAAACATGGAAATTTACTACACCCTAAAACCGAATTAATTAATGGAGTGCTTGAAGAAGAATGCTCATTGTTACTTAAAGAGTTTTTTAAAGCAAAGAGAAAATAAAGGGTGATACACATGGAGTCTCTTGTGGTTTGTGGAGAAGAGTTGGTTTTGTTGCCCGAAAAGGCAATATGGTGGCCGGTACAACAAACACTTATTTTGGCCGACCTACATTTGGGCAAAAGCATGCATTTTCGAAAGGCAGGCATACCGTTGCCGTTATTGAGCCACCAAAAAGATTTTGTGGTATTAGAAAAACTGTTGAAAACACCGCAGCTAAAACAGGTATTGTTTTTGGGTGATTTATTTCACAGCAGTTATAATAGCGATTGGGAATTGCTGGGACAACTAATCAGCCAACACCAACATTTACGCTATACTTTGGTACAAGGCAACCACGATATTTTACACGAGAGCGAATACAAACGGTTTGGTTTTGAGGTGTTTGATTTGTTGCGATTAGGCCCTTTTTTATTTACTCATGAGCCGTTAGAAAATCCTTCGGAATACAATATTTACGGGCATATACACCCTGGAGTTAAACTTGCAGGCGGGGCCGGCCAACGTTTGCGTTTGCCCTGTTTCTTTTTCTCAGAAAAATATGCCGTACTTCCCTCTTTTGGTAAACTAACGGGGTTGTATGCACTTACTCCGAAAAAAACCGACCGAATTTTTGCGGTAGGAGATGGAAAAATATTTAAGTTAAGCTGATTTTTTTATCGAATAAAATCTTTGTTTTTATTCAGTTGCTAAGAAACTTTTGAAATTGCAGAATGAAAAAAATAATACTATCTGTTTTATTACTAAGCTGTTTATTGCCGCTATCAGCTACGCACATACTTCAAGGGAATTTTCATTATAAATACAAAGAAACGGATGCCAACGGCGATTTTGTTTACCAAGTAACGCTAGAGTTAGTTCGCGATTGCGCTTCATCTGTGGGTTTTGATAACGAAATTTTGTTTGGCCTCTACAAGGCCACTAACGGTAAATATTTACTTGATAAAACAATAAATGCCTCCTTAAAAGGCGAGAAAAAAATTGGCGGTCGGGGAGTATATCCCAAACCCGGTTCTTCTATCTGTTTCTGGCGCGGCTTTTATGAAAGCGAGATTACGTTAAAATCAAACATTACCGATTACTATCTTGCCTTTGTGCGTTGTTGCAGGCCGGCCTCAAGCAATATTGCAAATGCAGTGGATAAAGGCAGTATTTTTTATGTGAGAATAAACTCAGGAGTGGTTGCACAAAACACATCACCTTATGTAGAGGATGAATCACCCATTATTACAAATACGGACATACATTTTGTTACTTCGCTGGCAAATATCGATGAGGATGGAGACAGCCTCAGTTACCATTGGATAAACGCCATAACTGAAGGTGATGCAGCCAATCCTGCCCCAGCTCCTGTAAACGAAATATTTCCACCGTTTACCAATGCAAACTATCTGAACGGATACAGCGCAAATGCTCAGTTAGGCACCAACAACAGTTATGCACTATTAGACAGTATAAAAGGGACTTTGCAAATAAAAACCGCTACAACAGGCAGGTACACCCTTTCTTATGAGGTGCGCGAATGGCGAGGAGGAACTCTTATAGGCAGCTATTACAGAGAGAAAACAGTTATTGTGACAGCGAATCATCCATCACTATTTGAGAAGATAGACCTGCAGGCTAATGCACCCGATATTAAAAAGAAAAGAATAGGAGTATTGTGGAGCCATACTTTACAAGGCGCTGTTACTTCTTTTACATTGGAAAGGAGAAGAAAGGACTCTACCGGCTGGAACACCATTGCGGTGTTGGATAGTCAGACGACATCGTATGTTGACACCAACATTGAGTTTGATTTTTATTATTTTTATAAAGTAACCGCTAACTCTAGTGCTAATCCTACATCAGATGCTGATTCGGCTATTGTTAGAAAAGGAACACTATCCACACAAAGCACTCCACAGTATAGCATTGCTATATATCCCAACCCATCAAACGACAGGGTGTATGTAAGCACAGCTCCTGATGTGAAAATTACCAAGGCGCAACTGATAGATATTACCGGAAAAGTAATAACTACGATTAAAGGTGAAGATGTATTGGAAGGAATTTCAGTAAAAGGACTTCCAGCAGGCATTTACCTGATTAAGATTTACGACGGAAGCGCAGTGCTAACCGAAAGAATAAGTGTTTATTAATCTGTTAATTAGACAAATATTAAAGGGCCTCTCTCAAAAACAAAGGGTTGAAACCCCCTGCTATTAAAATTACCTACTTGAGAAGGACTTAAGTCCTTCTCAAGTAGGTAATTACAAAAGCGATAGGTTTTAACCTGTCGTGGAAAAAGTACCGCAAACCTAACTTTTGAGACAGCCTCTTTTTTGTTTTCGACGAATGAGCAAATCGCTTTAAACCTTAGCTATTAATCTAACGTTATCAATAAAACCAATAACCATGGACAAGTTGTTTACTATCTTTTTATTGCTGATTTTTGGGTTTGTAGTAGCAAATACTCCTCTCACCGTTGAGCTTCGGTATCAGTATTTGCGACCCACAGGAACGGATAGTATGTTGCTGCGGGTTGAGCTTATCAATTATTATTCGTCATACATTACTCTGCCTAACTCATCGCTAAGGCCCACAATAAGCGTTTATGAAACCAAAAAGAGTAGAGAAATAGTATTGAGAGATACATTAAGGATTCAGTCTATAACCGAAGAATTGCCCAATTTCTCACCCAGTACTTCAACGGCGTATAGCTTATACAAAGTAGTTTTTTCAGATACGTTTGCCGTTCCAAACACAGCAACGGGTTACACACTGTACTACAGGGAAAACCCGCTTTACGGGCGGCGAGTCTCGCTTTCAAGTGCTGCTTGTGCCGTTCCGCCTAACACCGCCCAACACACGATGCATGAGCATAGTTTGGCCGGATACCACGCAATGGCAATGGGCGAAAAGTTTGTTATAAACGCACAATCAACGGATAAAGACGGCGACAGTCTTACCTACGAATTTGCACCTGTGTTATATAATAACTTAAATTCTTATGAAAGGATACCGGACGTGTTTGACTCGTCAAAACTTTTTTGGCCCATGGGAGATGTTGCTACAGCAGCATCGAATCTTGGCGGCGATATTACGTTGAATGCTTCGGGGCAAATTACCTGCAAATCAACCAACCCCGTAGGCGTATTGTTTGGTTTTTCAGTAACCGAGTGGAGAAACGGGGCAGCCATTGCAACTTACTACAAACAAATACTACTATACTCGGTATTGTCAAAAAACCCTGACAATGCTTATGTTGATTTGTGGGGGAACAGTGGTTCCAACGGTACTGTTTTATCTTGGTATCACTCGCTAAACGGGAGCGAGGTTTTTACCGTTGAACGCCGAATAGATACAGGAATTTGGGTAACACTGGGGACCGTCTCTTCCCAAAACTACTGGAAGGATAATCAGATTTTTACAGATACAATACTTCGGTCGTATCGGATAAGAGCAACAGGAAAAAAGAACAGTAAGGCGGTAAAGGTGCTTTCAAACCAATGGAGTGTAGGGGGCAAAAAGACTGCATTAAAAGTTGCCAACCCGTTTAAAACCAAAGAAATAAGAGTTTTCCCTAACCCAACCACCAATACGTTTTTTATTGAAACCGAAGACCCTCTTAGTACAATTGTAATTGCTGATTTGGCAGGAAAAACTGTTCTGCATGAGCAGTATATCCCAACTCAAGGCTTTGATGTTTCGGGCTTGGCCGCAGGGACTTACATAGTGCAGGTAATTACTAACGGAGGGTTTAGGACTCTGCGTATTATTAAAAACTGATTGGTTTTAAACCTCTTGGCACTACTCAATAATAAAGTCTGTAGCTCTTTAAACCTCGGCATCAATAGTATCGTTTCATTAAAAAAAGCCTATGAAAAGCCTAACCTGTCTACTTGTATTGGTGTTTTGTTGTTTAACAAGCCAAGCCACCCACATCATAAACGGTAATATTCAGTACAGTTTTAAATGGTTGAACTTACAAGGGCAGGAGGTGTATGAAATAAGCCTGATTGTTTACCGTGATTGTGATGTTTCCGAAGTTGGCTTTGAAGACTCTGTTTTAATAGCGGTGTACAAAAACGATTCTCAGAAAAATTTACACGATACCCTAACGCTGAAATTGACCAAAGAAGAAGCGGTAACGCCTTTTGTTTATCCATCAGGTAATGTTTCTGCCGCGGGCTGCTACAAAAGGGCTTTTTATACTTTTACTTTCGTTGCTCCTAAACTGCACAAAGGGTTTTATGTAGTATGGCAGCGCTGTTGCCGCCGCTCATTAAACAATATTGCTGACGACGAGGGCATTACTGCCTTAGCATTTATACCCGAAGAGGGCATTCGGAATAACTCTCCTTACGTTACTAATTTTAGAGAAAGCATTATAATGGGCTCCAATGTGTTTGCTGAACTTGATTTTTCAAACAGCGACGCAGATGGAGATAGCTTGGTGTATGAGTTATCAGCGCCATTAAACGGGTTGAATATACATACCCCGATAGCTTTTAGGTATCCCGTAACCCTTCCTGCGTTTTCAACCGTTGGTTATAAACTTAACCATAGCCCCAGGTTTCCTATAACGGTTCAGGTACCTATTGTATTAAATGCGGATAATGGAAAGACCACCATTTTTAGCAACAGAACTGGTATTTATGCAGTTGGGATAACGGTGAGTGAATATAGAAGTGGTAAATTACTTGCTCGGTATAATCGTGAACATGTTTTATTGTTTTTGGCATCAAATAAGTCAAACGGAATTAATTTAGAAGTGACACCTTATGGAACGAATGCTTTGGAATGTGAATGGAACAATACAACACAAACTCCCGTGCAACGGTATGAGTTGCTTAAAAGAAAAGTTGGGGCAGAAAAATGGGACACTATTGCGGTAACAGGGCTAAGCTATATAGACTCCGCTATTGAAATAGATACGCTATATGAATACGTGGTTAGAGGTGTGAAGCAAGATATTTGTTGGTTTTCACTTACAAAGCAAGGAAAAAACTCCTTCGGTGTTTCTGTTAATAAACTTAAAACCCATCCTATAAAAATGTACCCCAACCCTACAACGAAGACCTTGTTTATTGAGACCAACGATCCTCTTAGTACAGTTGTGATTACTGATTTGGCAGGCAAAACCCAGCTTGCAGCGAAATACAGTGCCACACAAGGCATTGATGTTTCGGGCTTGGGCGCAGGGACTTACATTGTGCGGGTAATGAGCAATAGCGGCATTGCCACCGCTAAGTTTTATAAGCACTAAAGCAGGATTACCTCAACACATCTTGTATTTCGGTTTTCTTATCAAAAACGCTTTTTGCAAAAGGGCACAACGGAATAATTTTAAGCCCGTTTTTGCGGGCATACTCCACTCCTGCCATTACCAGTTGCAGCCCTGCGCCTTTTCCACGCAGCGAATCGCCTACTTCGGTGTGGTCGATAATCATGGTGGTGTCGCCAGCCATGCTATGCGTCATTTCTGCTTGTATCAAGCCGTCGCCCTCAATATAAAAACTGCCTTTGTGGCCTTCTTCTCTGTGTTTAATTTCCATAACTGTACAACAAACATCGGATATTTTTATTGAGTTTGTCTTTACACCGAATGTTAAAAATTCGCCTGTATTTTATCAAACATCAAATCAACCCACAAGGCATACATTTTACCCGAAGGGTGCAGCTCATCGTACGTTACCAGCGATAAATCGTTCTTTGCTAAACGGCTGATAGGTGTAATATTAAAATAGGCTACCTGTAGCGAGTCGGCAAAATGTTTATTCACCGCATTGTACTCGTCAATCTCCCTGCCTATTCGTTCTGCATCACCCTCGCCTATTGGTGTCGCACCGTAATCAGGAATGCTGATTACTGCTACTTTGTTTTTATCCCCGCCCGCAAAAGCAATAGCCGTTTGCAGCAGTTGCGGAAATTCTGATTGGTACAACGCCATCGGCTTACGCTGGTATTGGTTGTTTACCCCAATTAGCAGCGTTACCAAGTCGAAAGTGTCGGCAATGCTGGTGTTTTTTATTGCGTTACTAAGGTTGGTGGTCGTCCATCCCGTTTGGGCAATAACTTGCAGTTTAGCAACTTCCAGTTCTCTCGTTGCTTCTAAGCGGTCTTTCAGCAAATACGGAAACGAAACCGCCTGAGCTACGCCTTCGCCTTTGGTGTAAGAGTCGCCCAGTGCCAATATTTTTATCTTTTTTGCTTCGGATTGCATCGTTGCGGGCTCATCCGCCTTGCGGCAATTTACAAACAATGTAAAAGCCAGTAAGGGGAATAGTAGAGTTTTCAGTACCTTGTTCATGCCAAGTGTTTATAAACATACGTTGCGGCAGGCAGTTAGGTTTGTTGCTGCCATTATATTTGCAGTAGTATATGGAGATGGATTTGTATGCGGTAATCGGTTGGGTTGGGGCGGGCCTGTTGCTCACGGGCTATTTGCTGTTTTCAGTAGGTAAGTTTGATGGGAAACTTTGGCTGTACCATTGTTTCAATCTGTTTAGTTCAGCACTGTTGCTGGTTAATGCCATTTACAATGCCTCGGGCCCGTTTATTTTGGTAAACGGTGTTTGGTGCTGCATCTCTGTTTATGGGATTATTAAATCGTTGAAAGCAAAAGGGGATTAAACACCCTTTTAAATACCCAGTTAAAATTATAGGTTTGTATTAACCGCTATTTATGGCCGCCAAAGACACTTTTACAAAAACCGTTGCCAACACCGCTTTTGATTTTGCCAAAATACAACTGCTGGAGAACCATTTGGACAAACACGCCCAAGCTACGGCCAATGGAAAAGAGCAATTTAAAAACCTGCCTTTGGCACGCAACCGCGCCGAACATATACGCTGGCGCGCGATAGAAAACCTTGATAAATACCTGCTGGAGTTTGAAACCAACTGCACACGCAACGGGATAAAGCTTTTGTGGGCCCCCGAAGCGGCCGATGCGTTACTGGAAATAGAGGAGATATTTAAAAAACACAAAATCACTTCGGCGGTAAAATCAAAATCATCAGTTTGTGAAGAGATAGGGTTGAGTAAGCACCTTGAGGCAAAAGGGTTCAACATTACCGAAACCGATGTAGCCGATACCGTAATTAAGAAAACAGGCGATACCTCGTCGCACGTGATACTTCCGGCACTGCATAAAAAGCATCAGGAAATTATACCCCATTTTAGGGCGCAGTTGCCCGAAGACAGGGAGCAAACCATAGAAGATACGGTGAGCGTGATAGCCAACGGCACACGCAAAAAATACTTTGAAGCTCAAGCGGGTATCACGGGCTGCAACTTTTTGATTGCCGACCCCGGCAGCATTGCCCTTACCGAAAACGAAGGCAATATCATTTTCTCGTCAGGCATACCGCAGGTACACATTGTGTTGGCGGGCATTGATAAAATAATCCCCTCGATGGGTGATTTGGATACTCTTTGGCCATTGCTTGCCACCTACGGAACGGGACAGAGAATCACCTCGTACAACACCATTATCAACGGCCCCAAAGGGGCAAAAGATACCGACGGTCCACAAGAAGTGTACGTGGTATTGATAGATAACGGCCGCAGCAGCCTATTGGCAAAAAAGGAGCAACGCCCGGCACTGGCGTGCATAAAATGTGGAGCTTGTTCAAACGTATGCCCTGTTTACAAAACCATTGGCGGTCATGCTTATGGCATTATCAACCCCGGACCTATCGGAGCGGTAACCGCCCAGCACTTACAACCCAAAGAGGGCTTTACCCACTTAAGCGGGGCATCAACCCTGTGTGGCAAATGCGACCAAGTTTGTCCGGTTAATATTGAGATACACAACCTGTTAGTCGAAAACAGACGGGAGAACGCCGAAAACCAAAAACACGGCCTGATAGAAAACTATGTTTGGAAAATAATTATCGGGGCGATGCTTAACCGCAAGAAGATGAATCGGGGCGAAACGTTTAAAAACCTGATTATTAAATCATCGTACAAAAAAGATTGGGGCGAGCGTCGCGAGTTTCCTGAATTGGCCAAGAAATCATTTAACCAACTTTGGAGAGAACAACACAATGAGAAATAAACTGTTGTGGGTACTTTGGGTACTGCTTTGCCCTATGTTGGCGCAAGCACAAAGCACCTTCCCTGTAAACGGGGTGAACAATCCGCAAATTAGCCGTTACACCTTTATCAATGCAACCATTTACGTTTCGGCAGAGTTGGTAATTGAGGGCGGAACGCTGGAAATTGAAGACGGCAAAATAAAAGCAGTAAAAAAGAAAGGGGAGAAGCACGACACCACCGCGATACTAATAGACGTGGAGGGAAACTACATTTATCCCTCGTTTATAGATGTGTACAGCAGCTACGGGATGCCCGCCACCGCTGAAAAAAAACGTGAGCGCGGCGGAATGCCCCAATACGAAACCAATACCAAAGGAGCTTTTGGCTGGAATGAAGCGTTGAAGCCAGAAACGCAAGCCTCGCTGTTGTTTACGCACAACCCCAAAGATGCCGAAGAACTGCGCAAGGCGGGCTTTGGTACGGTAGTGAGCTTTGTGCCCGATGGGATAGCAAGGGGTACATCGGCACTGATTGCGCTAAACAACGAGAAAGAAAACAAAGCGGTTTTAAACACAACCGCAGGAGCAAACTTCTCCTTCAAAAAGGGGAGTAGCGGGCAAATATACCCCGCCTCGTTAATGGGTTCGGTAGCCCTTATCCGTCAAACATTTTACGATGCGCAAGCCTACCAACGCGGCTATTTTGCCGAAACCAATCTTTCGCTGGAGGCGTTGAACAGCCAATTAAAACTGCCTTTGTTTTTTGAGGCATCGAACCGCTGGGACATTGCCCGCATTCAAAGAATAGGGAAGGAGTTTGGCCACAATTACATTATAAAAACCAACGGCGATGAATACCTGTTATCCGATGCACTAAAAAAATCGCCGGCTAACTTGGTAATACCTGTTAACTATCCTGCTCCCTTAGAAATTAAAACCTATTTTGATGCGGCGGCAGCAAATTTTAACAACTTAAAACACCGCCATTTAGCCCCTTGGAATGCGTACTTGCTGCAACAAAAAAACATCACGTTTGCGTTTACCGCCGACGGACTAAAAAGCAAAGCCGATTTTTTAAAGAACATTCGCGAGGCTGTAACCGGCGGGCTGGATGAAAAGACTGCGCTTAATGCACTCACCATTATTCCTGCACGGTATGTAAAAGCGGATGATAAACTGGGTACGCTTGAAAAAGGCAAGCTGGCCAGCTTTATTATTGCCACAGGCAATATTTTTGATAAGGAGACCCAATTGCTTGAAAACTGGGTGCAAGGCAGCCGCTTTGTAATAGGAGCGGAGCCGCCTTACTTTTTAGGGTTTAATTACAACCTGTTTATTGACGGCCGACCTGAAACCGAAATAAGAATCGGGTTTAAGAAGGACAAGAAAATTAACATTATACCCGTTCCTTCAAGCTCAACTAATAAAATAGATAAAATTATTTATAATCAAGAAAATCACAATATTAGCTTTTGCTTAAAAACGGATAAAGATACTTTTTTGTTAAGCGGTTGGAAAGAAGGAGATAACCTGTATGGAGCCGGAACCAACCGTTTGGGACAAACCGTGAAATGGGAGGGACGCGAAACAGAAAGTGCGGATACAGCAAATACAAGCGACCCAAAGAAAATTAAAGCGTTTCCTGAGTACACTGTCGGTTTGCCTTACACGTATGCCAAAAAAGAAAGCAACACTTTTTTGGTGCGTAATGTAACGGTTTGGACGAACGAAAAAGAGGGCGTGCTGCGCAATACCGATGTGCTGGTTAAAAACGGAAAAGTAGTTTCGGTAGGTGAAACCGATTTGAAGAAACACGGCATTGCCGATGCTTCAAGCATCACAGTGATTAACGGTACCGGAAAACATCTTACCGCAGGGATTATCGACGAACACTCGCACATTGGCATTATGGGCGGAGTGAATGAGGGCAGCCAATCGGTTACCGCCGAGGTAAGCATAGAAGATGTATTAGACCCCGAAGACATAAACATTTACAGGCAATTGGCCGGCGGCGTAACTACCTCACAACTATTGCACGGCTCAGCCAACGTAATAGGCGGCCAAAGCGCGGTGATTAAACTTAAATGGGGACAGATGCCCGATAGTATGCTGTTTGCCGGCGCGCCCGGACGTATAAAGTTTGCGTTGGGCGAAAACGTGAAGCAAGCGAATTGGGGCGACCGATTTACCGAGCGTTTTCCGCAAACACGGATGGGGGTAGAGCAGGTATTTGACGACGCGTTCACCCGCGCCGCCGAGTATGAAAAGGCATGGGCGGATTATAAATCGGGTAAAGTTAAAAAAGAACCCCGCAAAGACCTTGAACTTGAAGCACTATTAGAGGTAATAAACGGTAAACGATTAGTAACCTGTCACTCCTACAATCAGCAAGAAATTAATATGCTGATAAAAACCGCCGAGAAACACGGGTTTAACATCAACATATTTACCCACGTGTTAGAAGGCTATAAAATTGCAGATAAAATAAAAGAACACGGTGCAGGAGCCAGCAGTTTTGCCGATTGGTGGGGCTACAAATACGAAGTGATTGAAGCCACACCTTACAACCCTGCATTGCTTACCAAAGTAGGGGTGGTTACTTGCATCAATTCAGACGATGCCGAAATGGGTCGCCGATTGAACCAAGAAGCAGCGAAAGCGATTAAATATGGGGGCATGAGCGAAGAAGAGGCTCTTAAAATGGTTACGCTTAATCCTGCCAAACTAATGCGGATAGATAACCGTGTGGGTAGTATCAAAGCAGGTAAAGATGCCGATTTGGTACTGTGGAGCGGTCATCCGTTATCGGTATATTCAAAACCGGTAAAAACATTTATTGAGGGGGTAGCTTATTTTGATGCCGAAGAGCACCAAAAAGCCGAAGCCCAATTGCTGAAAGAGAAGCAGGCGTTGATTGAAGAAATGAACAAGGCCATTGCCGAAGGCAAAACAGGGGAGAAGCCCAAAACGGAAGAACATAAAACCTACCACTGCGACGACGAAGAAATATACGGAGAGGAGGACGGACAATGAAAAAACTACTAATTACTGCCGCCGCCCTGCTGGGCTTGTGTTCATTGAACGCTCAGGTTGACAGCACCGAACGCTGGTTTACCGGAGCCGATATTTACACGGCTACGGGTGCCGTATACAACAACGGAGCGTTAGGCATACGCAACGGAAAGATAATTTATGTAGGTGCTAAAGAGGGTGCGCCAATTCAAGGCCAGACCGTTGATGTGAGCGGAAAACGCATTTACCCCGGTCTGATAGCATTAAATACCATTTTAGGACTTAGTGAAATTGAGGCGGTACGCGCCACCAATGATTTTAACGAAACGGGCAGCAACAATGCCAATGTGCGCTCGGCAATCGCGTTTAATACAGATAGTAAGGTAATCCCTACAGTGGTTTCAAACGGTATTCTTACCGCACAGGTGTGCCCGCGCGGCGGAATAATTTCGGGTCAATCATCGGTAATGATGTTGCAAAACCGGAATTGGGAAGAAGCCACTTATGCCGCTGATAACGGCATACATATTAACTGGCCGAATTTTAACGGGGAAGAGAAAAACGACAAGGCAGCCGCTGAACAAGTAGCAAAAATTGTGGGTTGGTTGCAGCAGGCAAAAAGTTACTCGCAACAAAAAACCACAGAAATCAACCTTAAAAACGAGGCCCTGAAAGCAGCATTGGCAGGCACTAAAAAGGTGTTTGTACATACGGATAACGCCCGCGCGATAGTAAACGCCATCCAAACCCTGCGCGAGTTTTCTATCACCCCTACTATTGTGGGGGGAGCAGAGAGCGGACAGATTACCCATATTTTAAAACTCAACAACGTGGCGGTAATTATCAGTCGTACCCATCGCTTGCCCGATAGTTACGACGAAAGTTATGAGGAACCCTATGCGTTGCCCGCTCTTTTGTGGCGCGATAGCATCCCCTTTGCCATTAGCGATATTAACTTTTGGGAGCAACGCAACTTGCCTTTTCAAGCAGGACAGGCGGTTGCTTTTGGCCTACCTTACGAAGAGGCTATAAAGTCTATAACTCTTTACCCCGCTCAATTATTAGGCATTGAGCAAACCACAGGCAGCTTGCAAACGGGCAAAGACGCTACGTTTATTGTTACTGCAGGTGATGTGCTTGATATGCGCAGCAGCAAGGTGGAGCAAGCCTTTTTACAAGGCCGCTCACTTGATTTAAACGACCCCCAACGTCAGTTGTACGAAAAGTACCACGAGCTGATTTTGGGCGAGAAGCCGTAATGCCCCAGTTCGCAAACCCTGTCATTCCCAACTTGATTGGGAATCTCGCTTCTTGACAACGTACAAAACCATCGGGAATAAATCCCGATGCTATTGATAGAGTGCTGGCAATCTATCCATAGAGGCAGGTCTTTGTACCTGCCGAGACAAAACCCCTACCCGATTCATCATTAGCTCGACGTTCCCAAAGTCGCCTTCCCCTACAGGGGGAAGGAAAAGTTGAATGACTGCCTGCACCCCGTCATTCCCGCGTAGGTGGGAATCTCATGTTTCAATCACCCACAAACCATCGGGAATAAATCCCGATGCTATTGATAGAGTGCTGGCAATCTATCAATAGCGGCAGGTACAAAGGCCTGCCGTCGACCCATAATCGTCTTCCCTACAGGGGAAGGAAAAGTTGAGTGACTGCCTGCAAAACAAATAGTCAGGAAGGGGTAAATGGCTATGAGCGCGGCTTCCTCCTTTAACTCACCCCCGAAACTTCCTTAGCCCGACGTTCAAATAGTCGCCCCTCTCTAAATTTAGAGAGGGGAAACGTTCATCAGTCGTACAAATATCAATTAGTCAGGGGTGAGTTAAATAGTTTACCGACCACCCCTAACCCCTCCTTGACCCGCGCGCCTACTTCGACAGGCTCAGTATTAATGCCTTGCTAAAGCCTGTGGGAGGGAAAGGAGGGACTGAGGGAGGTTTTTACCTCAACCATCGGGAATAAATCCCGATGCTATGTATAGAAGGTTGGGCACTCTATCAATAGCGACAGGTCTGTGTACCTGCCGCCGACCCATAATCGTCTTCCCATAGGAGAGGGAAAAGTTGAGACACTTTTAGCCGGGTAAGCACCTAGGCTGGGGTAAATAGTTAACGATTTATCCGTCAATGGCATCACTAAATATTGTTCTGTGCGCACTAACCATACATTTATAAATATTAACGATTAAATTGCGAACTCTTTTTAGCTTATAGCAAATGACCGACTACAAATTACCGGAATATAATACGGTACGCAACCACCTTGTTTTTTCAGAGTACGGACGCAACGTACAACGCTTGGTTGAGTACCTTGGCACGATAAAAGACCGTGAAGAACGCAACCGCAAAGCCAATACAGTAATTGCCATTATGGGGAACTTAAACCCCCACTTGCGCGATACTGCCGACTATAAACACAAGTTGTGGGATCACCTGTTTGCCATGTCTAACTTTACGTTAGATGTTGATTCACCCTACCCCATTCCAACACCTGAAACCATTAACAAAAAGCCGGACAGAGTCCCTTATTTGGGCAACCATATCAAGTTCAGGTTTTATGGCCGCAACGTGCAGTCGATGGTGAAAAAGGCTGCCGAAATGGAAGAAGGAGAAGAGAAGCAGTACTTCATCAACATGATAGCTTCGTTTATGCGCAACAGCAGCAAAAACTGGAATGACGAAAATCTTTCAGCAGAGGCTATTGCCGACCATATCGAAGTTTTGTCAGAAGGCAAACTGAAAGTGCGTGCCGAAGACCTTACCCTTAGCGATGTGGGCCGCTATCAACCCAGCAATAATTATAGACCCAACAACAACCAGCGGAACAACAACTTTAAAAACCGTAACAACGGCCACAAAAACCGCAACAACCAAAACCAAAAACAACGCCGCAAATACTAATACGCTGCTATGGCTTTTTTTAAAATACAGGGGGGTAAAAAGCTACAAGGCGAGGTTACGCCGCAAGGGGCCAAAAACGAAGCCCTGCAAATATTATCAGCAGTATTGCTGACACCCGAAAAAGTAACCATTCATAAAATACCTGCTATCCGCGATGTATTAAAGCTTATAGAACTGTTGGGCGATATGGGTGTGGCTGTTGAGCAGCTGGGCCCAAACAGCTACAGTTTTGAAGCAAAAAACGTAAACCTTGATTACCTGCGCTCTGATGAGTTTCGCAAAAAAGGGGGCGGACTTAGGGGTTCTATCATGGTGGTGGGTCCTTTACTCACCCGTTTCGGGCGCGGCTATATGCCAAAACCGGGCGGTGATAAAATAGGTCGCCGCCGTTTAGATACTCACTTTTTAGGTTTTGAAAAACTTGGGGCTGTTACGTCGGTTGAATACGACGAGGCAGGCAATGCCCTATACCGTCTTGAGGCTGAAAAGCTGCAAGGCACTTATATGTTGCTGGATGAACCATCGGTAACAGGTACGGCCAACATTATTATGGCCGCTGTGATGGCCAAAGGCATCACCACCATTTACAACGCCGCTTGCGAGCCCTACATACAGCAACTTAGCAAAATGCTAAACAGCATGGGCGCTAAAATCAGCGGTTACGGCTCAAACCTGATAACCATTGAAGGCGTAGAATATTTGGGCGGTTGTACACATACCATGTTGCCCGATATGATTGAGGTAGGAAGTTTCATAGGTCTTGCCGCCATGACTCAATCCGAAATCACGATAAAAAATGCAGGCATTGAACACTTGGGTATCATTCCCCAAACGTTTGGCCGTTTAGGCATACAAATGGAGTTTAGGGGCGATGATATCTTTATCCCCGCGCAAGAAAAGTACAGGGTAGATACGTTTATGGACGGCTCGATACTTACCATTGCCGACGGGCCTTGGCCGTTGTTTACCCCTGACCTTATCAGTATTATGCTGGTAGTAGCTACACAGGCCGAAGGTAACGTGCTGATACACCAAAAGATGTTTGAAAGCCGCCTGTTTTTTGTAGACAACCTGATTGATATGGGCGCGCAGATTATTTTGTGCGACCCGCACCGAGCCAACGTTATGGGGCTTAACCGCCGCTCTACACTGAAAGGTATCACCATGTCGTCTCCCGATATACGCGCCGGGGTTTCGTTATTGATTGCTGCACTGAGTGCAAACGGAACCAGCATTATACACAACATTGAGCAAATAGACCGCGGTTACGAAAACATTGACAGTCGTTTGAAAGCACTTGGTGCCCAGATTGAACGCTTTGAATAAATAAACACGTACAGCCCGATAAAAACGGAACTGTTTTTGTGTGATGTATAGAAATGGATAAAACCAAAATGAAGAAATACACCCTTTATGCACTTCCATTAGTAATGGTTTTTGGTATTGGTTTGGCCTTTGCGGTTGATGTTACCAAAAAAACTAAAGAGAGCGAACGCGCTGCAATTACTGAGGCCATCAGGCAAAACCCGCCCGAAGTGGGTGATGCTGCTCCTGAAATTGCGTTGCCTACCCCTAATGGTGATACGCTGCGCTTATCAGCATTAAAAGGAAAAATCGTATTGATTGATTTCTGGGCTTCTTGGTGCAAGCCTTGCCGTTCAGAAAATGTAAATCTTGTTAAAACTTACAACAAGTATAAAAGCATAGGCTTTAAAAACGCGTCGGAGTTTACCGTATTCAGCGTATCGTTAGATAATAGCAAAAGCAGCTGGCAAGCGGCCATTGATAAAGACCGTTTGAGCTGGGAATACCATGTATCGGATATGTTAAAGTGGGAATCAGGCCCCGTAACTACCTATGGAGTTGAGGCGATACCCGCCAACTTTTTGCTAAACGAAAAGGGAGTGGTGGTAGCTAAAAACCTTCGTGGTGCCGACCTTGATAAAGCCCTTGAAAGCTTACGATAGCTAAAAGCACACACTTAAACCACTAAGGCGCAGAAACACTTTATTTAGTGTCTTTGCGCCTTAGTGGCTTTATATAAATCAGGGTTCAGTTTTCTTCTACTACACGAGGTGGTTACACCATTACCAATTTGCGGTGTTTTGCCACCAGTTCGCCGATAAAGTCTGCGGTTTCATCTGGGTAATCAATATGTATGTGCTTGCCGTATTCAATCCAGCTGTTCAGCTGGTTCAAAAAGTTTCCGTTTATTTCAGTAATCACCGTACAGCCCGCCTTTTTAGCACCCAAAGCATTGCAATGCTGCTCGTACTGGCCAATCATGGGTACTACCATCACTTTTTTGTTTAAGAAAATAGCCTCGGTAGGTGCTTCAAATCCGCCGGCGGTAATTAAGCCCATACAGCCCTCCAGGCTCTTTGTATAGGCATCGCTGTTAATTGGGTACACAAATGTGTTTTCGACTCTGTAAGGCGTTTTTGTGTGCTTGCTGAATACCTCAAACTTTACCCCGTTTACTTTGGTAAATTTTGTCACCAAAAACTTATCATCGTGGGCGGGTAAATACACCGTAACATGGCCAAGGTTTTCAGGCTCCAGCTTGCGTATATCCTCGCGTATAACGGGGGTACGTATAAAATCATCGTACCGCTCAAAGTGAAAACCGATATGTTCTTGCGAGGGGGAGTAATTGCGAAAAACCCACTCTACAAAAGGGTTCTTTTTATCAGGCCGCGGCGTGTTCGGAGATAAAAACGCCGCTTGGTGACTCATGGCTACGCAGGTTTTACCGCGCAGTTTGCAAGCCCATGCCGTAACGGGTTCAAAATCGTTAATTATCAAATCGTAGTTGTGCACCGGAAAATCCCACACATCCTTCATTAGTTTAAAGGTGCGCATGTTTTTCCAACTGTCCCAAAAATCTACACCGCCTTTTTTACCAAACGTAAAACTCCAACCGTGCAGTTTGTGTTTCACGGGGTGGTTCACGTTTACCTCACTTTGGGTTCCGCTGATAAGCACATCCAACTCACCGTTATTTGCCAAATGGGGGATAATTTCCCTTGCACGGCTCACGTGGCCGTTACCTGTCCCCTGTATGGCGTATAATATCTTCATAAACGTGCTGTATTTTGGGGGCAATCAACGCGTCAATCTCATCCTTATCCAAAGCATCCTCCGCCTTATCATAGCCCATATCTTTATAAAAATTAAACACCTTCCACTCACCGTTCACATATTCCAACGAGGTTAGGTTCTCTACCCAGTCGCCGCTGTTAAGGTACACCACTTTGCCCTTTTCGGTCACCACTTCTTTCATCATGGGTTGGTGTATGTGCCCGCAAGCCACGTAATCGTAACCGCTTTCAATGGCAATCTCCACCGCAGTGTGCTCAAAATCATCAATAAACTTTATGGCTTGCTTCACCCCGCTTTTTATCTTTTTTGATAACGATACCTTACCGCGACGCAATATATTTTCAGAAATAAAGTTTACAAAGCGGTTTAGCAATATCAGCAAATCATAACCCCAACCGCCCAGTTTGGCCAGCCACTTACTGTGCTTCATGGTGATATCAAACACATCACCGTGAAAAAACCACATCTTTTTACCATCCATTTCAAGCACCAACTTGTTGTCAATCTTAAAGTTGTTCAACTCAAAATCGGCAAAGCGGCGCAGCATTTCATCGTGGTTTCCGGTAAGGTAGTGCACCTGTGTGCCGTTGTTTATCATTTTCACAATGCGTTGCACCACCTTCATGTGGCTTTCGGGCCAAAAGCGTTTGTTAAACTGCCATATATCAATGATGTCCCCGTTGAGTATCAATATCTTGGGGTTAATTTTTTTAAGGTACTTGTTCAGTTCCTTAGCGTGGCAGCCATACGTACCAAGGTGTACATCAGATACTACGCAAATATCAAGCGGTCGTTTAGCCATAAAAATTAATGGGCGAATGTGGTACGAAGTTTTAAAGTAATTCTTACCATTGTGTTACGCTTCGTTTAATAAAACTAACAGAAAAGCAGGGTTTTAAGTGGATAAACAACCAACCGTATATTATTACCTTCAGTATGTTATTAAAACATTAATATATAGCCGCTTATGGGTGGCTTTTTGTGTTTTTGCGTTTACACAAACGGCGTTTGTACTTTTTACAGAGGTAAAAGGTGTTTCTGTTTACTCGGTAATTCTTGCGTTGGGTAGTTACTTGTTGTATGTGCTGCCGTTTTTGTATTACGGTGCCAAGGGAGTGATACGGGCATCAAACCCTCGCCAGTTATGGGTTGAGAAACGACTGAGCCGTTTATACATCACAACGGGTTTGGTGGCAATGGCTACGCTCGCCATGGCTTTTTTTTACTTTGATGTGTTTTTAAGCGTATTGTATTACAGCGCACCTGTTGGCCTGCTTACGGTTTTGTATGAGTTGCCTTTGATACGTTTTAGGGGACGTTTTATGGCTTTGCGACAAATAGGCTGGCTAAAACCTTTTTTACTGGCGTTTGTGTGGTGGTACATGGGTGCTTATGTAGTAGCAATAGACAAGGCAGATGATATTAGTTGTTTTGTCACTTATTTAACCATTACGGATAAATGGCTGCTTTTTCTGCAATATGTTTTGATGTTGGTGCTGAGTGTGCTGTTTGATGTACGCGATACCGAAGCCGACCGTTTGGCGGGCATACGCACATGGCCGGTGGGGTTGGGCATTGTGCAAACCAAAAAAGTGTTGCTGTTGCTTTGCTTGCTAAGCATTTCAGTAGCTACTACGGTGCTTCCTTCAGGGGACGTGATGCTATGTTATGCTTGCGTATTCGGCCTTTTAGCCGTTTATACGTTTTTGCCCTTGTACAAATTACCTTGGTGGTTTTATGATATAGCCGTTGACGGTATAATGCTGTTGCAATGGCTGTTGGTGCTGGTATTGCTTTAAGGAGATTACCATTACTCAACAACATGGGGTATAAACCTACTGTGGTTATTGGTAATTAATCCCTCGCTTTCGCGGATGCCTATCCCCGCCGATTCTCCGTCTATCATCCAACTGCCTATTACAGGCAATGGTCCAAAATGGTTTTGCAGTTTATAATACTGCTGAAATACATAACCTTCTTCGCCGTAATCCCCATCACTAAACTCTTTCATCGTATTGTTTTCTACAATGGTAATATTGGCTCCCTCTCTTGAAAAGAATGGCTTTTTAACAAAATTACCGTTTAGCTTTTCCGCAGAAAAATAAGAAGGCAATAGGTTAGGGTGGTTAGGGAAAAGCCGCCACAGTAAAGCCAAAATAGCCTTGTTTGATAGTAAAACCTTCCAAGCAGGCTCCATCCAATATACTTGGGCATGGGTGTTTACCAAAGGCTCTGCAAACTCTTCGTGTGCCATCCACTCCCAAGGGTATAGTTTGAAGCAGTTTTTTATGCCGTTCATTTCCATATCAACAAACTGTTGGGTAAACTCTTCCCACCCAATATCCCCAATAGGTATAAAGGCCGTTTTTATTCCTGCTTGTTCGGCACAGTCGCGTAAATATTCTACCGTAACAAGGTCTTCTTGCGAGTCTTCAACCGCAGCAAAATATAAAGTGCCATTATGCAAATACTGTTTAAGGTCCTTCCATTTTGCAAGTAAACGGTCGTGGATGGAATTAAATTGGTCGGCATTAGGGAATGTTTCTTCCAGCCAAAACCATTGCACTACAGCCGACTCGAACAGGCTTGTGGGAGTATCTGCATTATATTCCAACAGTTTCGGCGGGTTATGCCCGTCGTACAACAAATCGAAACGACCGTAAATAGAGGGGTAATCATTGTCCCAACTGCTGCGGATAATCCCCCGCATGTTTTCAGGTATTTTAAACTCGTCAAAAAGTTCGTTGTCAATAATATGCTGTACGGCTTGCAAGCACATTTCATGCAGCTCGTTAGATGCCGTCTCTAGTACTTCAATCTCTTTTAATGTAAAGTGATAATAGGCGTTTTCTTGCCAGTATTGTGAGCCTGTAGAGTGGTAGCTGAAGCCGATTTCTTCAACTTTATGTTGCCAGTTTTTTCTTGGCGATATAGGTACTCGCTTCATGGTTATCCCCCAACATAATGATTGCCTCGGCCGGTTTTTCCAAAGCCGCTTCTTGAGACAGTTCTTGCGTATAAGGAAGATTTTTTGGAGATATTATTTGATTCCATTCCTATGCGAGAATAGCGCCCGTTTTGGAATAAACCGAAAGACCTGAAATGGTAATAACCGCCGCCGTGATAATAGGGGCGAGAATAGGATGCTGATGTATCGGTACGCAGATACATTTTGTTTTTGGGCATATCTCCTTCTTTATTGCTGCAAGCCGAGAGCGATGTGCCTACAATAATGAGTTTGATTATTTTAGACTTTTTCACCGCTATTTTACTGTAATAAAGAACTCGTATTCGTTTGGCACCTTTATCTTTCTTTCTCCCCCTTCCTCCTCAACAAGTTCTGTTTTAGAGCCTGTGTACGGAACAGTGTCGTATATAACCTGTTCTTTTATGAGTGCGTTTTTGTAGAATATTTTTTTGGTGGTTGAAATTACGTAAGCCGTATCGTTTAGGGGGGTTGAGTCAAACACTACCTCAACCGAATTTTCAGTCTGTAATTTAGCCAACTCCATGGCGGGTTTTTTGGTATAATACAGCACTAAAAAAACAATAATGAGAACCAAAGGAACGACGATAATCAGCGTTTTAAGTTTTCTGTTTTGATCTTTTACAAGTTGTACGCTTCTTCTTACCATTAAAAGCAGTTTTTATCAAATATTCACCTTCTTTTTCACAATGTACTCAGGGCGGTCTTTCACTTCGTCGAAAATGTTGCCGATGTATTCGCCCAATACGCCTACGGTAATTAGCTGTACCCCGCCAAAAAAGATGATAGTGATAATGAGCGAAGCCCAACCGGGTACTTCTTCCAAATCGCCGTTTATCTTTTCAACTATAACAATAGTGGTCAAAATCAACCCGATGAGTATGCTTACCAACCCAAGATTAAGGGCAAGTTTCAGTGGTTTTTTGCTGAAATAAAACATCCCGATGCTGGCCAAGTGCAGCAGCTTGCGCAGCGAGTATTTGGTTTCGCCGCCCGCACGACCCGGGCGGTTGTAATAGAAAGGCGTTTGCGAAAAGCCCATCCAACTGATAATCCCACGAACGTATTTGTTCTTCTCGCGGAATTGCTTGAAGGCATCTATCACGTGGCGGTCAATCAAACGGAAGTCGCCCGAATCTAAGGGCAAATCCACTTCTGAAAGGTAATTCACCGTGCGGTAAAAGCCTTTATAGGCCAGTTTTTTCAAGAAACCAACGCCCTCTCTGTTTTGGCGTACGCAATACACCACGTTGGCCTGTGTTTCTTTATACTTGGCAATAATATCGGGGAAAAGCTCCGGAGGGTCTTGCAAATCGGCATCAATAATAATAGCAACGTCGCCCGTAGCTTCGCAAATGCCTGCGCACACGGCAGGCTGGTGACCGAAATTGCGCGAAAACGAAAGCAGTTTAATGTTGGGGTTGGTGGCCGCGCGTTCTTCTAAAATAGAAAGCGTGCCATCACGACTGCCGTCGTCAATAAAAATAACCTCGTAGTTGGTGTGGTAGCCGTTGGTATTTATCACCCCCATCAATCGGTCAAAAGTGGTGGATATAACGTCTTCTTCGTTATAGCAGGGGATAATTACCGATAGCCTAAGTTGTTCGCTCATTTATTTAACTTTCTCAAAAACTGCTATCTGGAAACTTCTGTCTTTGGCAGTAACCATCAGCGGTTCCAAAAATTTATATCCGTTTTGTTCAAAATATTCAGGCATTACACTGCCTGGTGTACGGTTGGGGCGGTAGCCGTAGTGGCTGTCCCAAACCATTAAACTACCCACCGGGGCCGCCATAATGCTGGCACTATCAAGCGTGCCTGTTTTTTCTTTGCGGCTGTTGGTTTCAGTAAGCCAATAGTACCAAATGTTTGAGTGGTTGCAATACAAGGGGCGGTCTTTCAAATCGCCTTGCTTGTTAAGGCGCTGCACCAATTGACGCACTGATACATTTTCTTCCGATAGTTTGTATGGGTGTACTTCTTTGCTGGCGTACAGTAAACCCAATCCCGTAACCACACCCGTTAGTGCCAATCCTTTCAGCGGCACAAAATAGAGCGCAGCCCCTGCCAACACAAACACAAAGGGGAAAAAGTCTTTTATTTTATCTTCTGTTTTTGGGTCGATGGTAAATTTCAGGTAGCTATGTTCGTAAGTCATAAAAATCAATACGAATACAGCAAGAGCGCCCAAAACAATTCCTAATTCTGATAAACTAGGGCGTTTAAGCCACAACAAACTTAGTGCTCCTAAGGTTGCTACCAGTGGCGAAATGGCCGTCATATAGCGCAGGTTACCGCCGGTTGCAGGGCCAATTTCAGGGCTTTTAAGGTTAAATATACAGTGAATGGCAAAGAAGAATACAAAGGGCACAAACACAAACAATACTTCAGCGTCTTTGCTTTTCAACCATCCTTTTGATACTGCGGCTTTAAGTATTTGATAGGTGGCAACGGCCAGCAATGCTATTTGGATAGCTCCAAAAACCACTGCCGACATTAGTATATAATGTTCCAATCCTTGTTTGGGATATTCTTTAGCATACGCGGCTGATGTGGCAGCAGCTTCGGTAATCATGTACCAAAAATCACCTTTGGCACCAAGTGTCCACAAAGCATATAGAAGCGGGAAAACTCCCAGGGCTATCATAGGCGCCCACTTGCGCTTAATTAACAGATACAAGCCCATTAAAAGGGCTAAGGGAATAAGTTCTTGGCGAATTAACACATCATACGAAAGCAACAGTGAGCTAAACAGCCATTTTTCTTTTAAAGCCAGATAAACGGAGCCTATGAGCAATACGCCTGAAAGTATATCGGCGTAGTTGCGGAAAGAAATTTCAATCCAAACTGGTTGTAGGGCAGCTAATACAAAGGCAAGCACAGCCGCTTGTTTGTTAAAATGCTGGGCAGTTTTAGCAGCCAGCCAGCATCCCAAGGCACTAATGGCGCAATTAAACAACACTACAAATTTATAACCCAATAAGGCGGGCAAGGCGTATAGCAGCTTGTAGCCGGGTTTTGCCCAGTTACCCATTACGCTGGTAGGGTCGTCCCAAAAGCCCAGCATACTCATAAAGTGGGCAATTTCATCGTCCTGATAAAACCCTACAGATTTGGTGGAGTAAAAGTAAAAGCCCACCAATGCGGCGGCAGTCAGTATCCACAAGTGCGACTCTTTACTGCCAAAGCCCTCTTGTTGGCCAACAGTAGCTGCGGCAGTTTCTTTTTTGGGAGTTTCTTTTTTTACCATTCGTCTTAACTAAGATTTTTAGGATGAAGGGATTATAGGATTGTTTTTATTATCAGGGTGCTTAGTATTGTATATGCGTTTAAACTCTAAACTTTTCGCCCCGAAATTAATTAATAAACCAATGGGCAGTTTATACGCCTCAAGATAATTTAATGCTTGGGCTAAATGTAAATCGTCTAAAGCCGATACTGCTTTTAGCTCCACCATTATAGAGTCTTCCACAAAAAAATCAACCCGTCTAGTTCCAATTTCCGTTTCCCGATAAATTATTGTCATTTCCTTCTCACGTTCAAACCGGAGGCCTTGACTACTCATTTCGAGCGCAAGAGCTCTCTGGTAAATAACTTCTTGAAAACCACTACCCAAAAAACTATGAACAGCCATGCTACAGCCAATAATTTTATGAGTGGTTTCTTTATGAATCATAGAATCATTAAATCCGTATTATCCAAGTTCTGACAACCTTTCAAAGAAACAATAAAATAGCCGTATTTTGCACCCTCAAAATGGATAAACGCTACTACAAAGAGTATTACACTCTAGAACGCGGGCATTGGTGGTTTACCGTGCGTGCCCAAATATTGGAGGATTATGTTCGCAGGAATATATACAAGGGCAGCCCGCTTAAAATTTTGAACGTTGGGGTGGCAACGGGTGCTACCAGTGATATGTTGGCAAAGTTTGGTGAGGTTACCTCGCTGGAGTATGATGCCGATTGTTGTGCCTTTTTGCGTGAAGAGTTGAATATGGACGTGATTAACGGTTCAGTACTTGAGCTGCCGTTTGGTGCCGGGGAATATGATTTGGTGTGTGCGTTTGATGTGATTGAACACGTAGAGGATGATACGCTTGCCGTACGCGAAATGAAGCGCGTGTGCAAACCCGGCGGAGATTTGTTTATTACCGTTCCTGCGCTGATGGTGCTTTGGAGCCAACACGACGAGGTGAACCATCACTTCCGTCGCTATAAGATGAGTGGCATAAAAGCCTTGTTTGAAAAAGATACCGACGGCTCGGAGCGATTTTCAAGTTATTTCAACTCGTTGCTGTTTCCCCCCATTTTTGTATTCAGGGTGCTTTCAAAACTATTGCCCAAGCGTAGCACAAAAAACAACTCAGGATCAGATTTCGGGGTGTTCAACAACGGTTTTACCAATAAACTGTTGGCGGCCTTTTTCAGGATTGAATTAAGCTGGCTTCGTTTCTCAAAATTTCCTGTGGGGGTTTCTATACTGTATAGCTGGAAGAAGAAATAACTATTTCTTGTTGCGGATTAACTCCAAAACAGAATCCATTTCTGCATCCCTGTTGTTAAGCCAGTCGTCAATAGCAGGCTTAATGACGAAGTCAGGGCGCAATCCTTTTGTGTTTTGCTTGTCTATGGGCATCTCATACCTAACCATTGGAATGGTAACGATGGCTTTTGTGTTAGGTAGAATAACTGTTCCCGTTACGCCGCTTGTGTTTCCTTTATAGCTTCCGCCTGCTTCTTCGCCCACAATAGTTCCCAGTTTGTAAGTACGCACAGCAGAGAGTACCTCTGTGCTGGTAGAAGCGCATTTGCCGTTGGTAATAAAAAACACGTTGCCCTTAAAATAATTGGAGCTGCTTTCCTGCAAGCCCAATACACTGTGGTTTTTCCATTTATAGCCCCCGTCTTCTTTTACAACTCCCTTGGGGAAGCCCTGAAAAGTTTCGGGAATGTTGTAGTTAATAAAATCAAACAACGTATCCGATGTAAGCCACTGGTTTTTACAATACACAAAAGGTTTAGGCGATAGGTAAGAGAGAAGATTCGCGCCATACTCACTGAGACCGCCGCCATTGTTGCGTAAGTCTATCACAAGGTTTTTGTATTCATTAACTCCGCTTAGCACAAAAAAACTATCCAAAAACCTGTTGTAATCAATCCCGGCATTGTCCATCAAATCTTTACGAAAGCTGCGTATGGTTAGCACCACCGTATTTAGCTCCTTGTTAACAGAGCATTCAATGGGAGGTAGTTTTTTGTTTAAAGCATTCCGTTTAGTATCTAATTGTGTTTTAGTAATGCCCTTTACGATAGTGATATCGGCTTCCTCTTTGCCTTTTTGCAAGCAGGTAACTTCATATTGTGCCGAGCTTTCTTTAATGGCAAACGAGTAGTAGTAATAAAACCCTGTTTTGAGGACGTTTTTTATGCGCGATAAATTACCGCCATCAGAAGGAACGGCAAGGGATATTTGCTCAAAAATCTTGCTTATTGGGACTCCATCGATTTCCAGTATTTCTGTCCCAAAATCTAAGATAGCATTATCACTATAATTTTGGTACACATAGTATTTTCCGTAGGCTTCAAATAAGTTAAAAGGCAGTAAAAGAGCGTTCTGTTGCCACCAGTTTTCATGGGCTTCAGAAAAATCTATCGAAGTATGCGAGCAGCCGATTGGAAAAGTAAGCAACATTGCTTTTCGCAAGAACTCAGTTTCAGTTAATGAGTCACCGCGAAGTATGGTTTCTCTAATAGTTTCTTTCCAGTCGTCAAATTTATTTGTGTCAACGTGCCAATATAACCCGGGGTGTGCCTTCTCAAGAGCGGTTGACATATAGTCAAAGTCTTGCACAAGTTGCCTTGCAGCAAATTTTTTATCGGGATTAAACGATTGGGATAAACCGGTTATGGTTACTAAGAATATCAGGTATGATAAAAGAGCCTTTAACTTCATAAAACTATAATGCCGCTGTAATTTATACAATTACAACGGCATTCAGGTTCAAATAAGTTTTCTATTATTCTACCGTAACTGATTTTGCAAGATTACGGGGTTGGTCAACGTTGCGTTCAAGCATTACGGCGATGTTGTAGGCCAACAGCTGTAGGGGAACAATAGCCAGTAATGGAAGGAAACATTCTTGGCAATCAGGGATGTAAATCACATGGTCGGCCATTGTTTTTATGTGGTCGTCGCCTTCAGTAGCAATAGCAATTACGCGGCCTTTACGGGCTTTTACCTCTTGTATATTGCTCACTACTTTTTCGTAGTTGCTATGCTGTGTGGCAATTACTACCACAGGCATCTCTTCGTCAATCAGCGCAATAGGCCCGTGCTTCATTTCAGCAGCAGGGTAGCCTTCTGCGTGTATGTACGATATTTCTTTTAGTTTTAGCGCGCCTTCAAGAGCCACAGGGAAACCAAATCCACGGCCTAAGTACAAGAAGTTTTTAGCGTCTTTAAACTCACCGGCAATGTATTTAATCTGTGCAGCGGTATTGTCAAGTATTTGCTGGATTTTATCGGGGATAGTTTCCATCTCAAACGAGATTTTACGGAAATTTTCCTCGCTGATAGTGCCCTTACGTTTGGCAACCGCCAGTGCTATAAGAGTTAGTGCGGTAACCTGTGCAGTAAATGCTTTGGTAGATGCTACTCCAATTTCCGGGCCCGCGTGTGTATAGGCTCCTGCATCGGTAGTACGGGGAATTGATGAGCCTACTACGTTACAGATACCAAAAATGGTTGCTCCGCGAGACTTGGCCAGCTCTATAGCGGCTAAAGTATCGGCTGTTTCACCCGATTGTGATACGGCAATTACAAAATCGCCTTCGCCTACAATAGGATTACGGTAACGGAATTCTGAAGCATATTCAACCTCAACGGGTATGCGGGCAACTTCTTCAAACAAATATTCGCCTACAATGCCTGCAATCCACGATGTGCCGCAGCCCACAATTATTATGCGCTTCAAGTTCACCAGCTTATCCATGTACTCGGTAACACCGGCCATGTGTATGCTGTTATCAGAAACGCTGATACGTCCGCGGAAACTATCGCGAATTGAGCGGGGCTGCTCGTAAATTTCTTTAATCATAAAGTGGTCGTAACCGCCTTTTTCAATTTGCTCAAGGTTCATCTCAAGCTCCTGTATGTAAGGGGTTTTTACCGCATTATCAATAGTTTTTATAGTTAGCTCATTGTTTTTAATAATGGCTATTTCGCTATCGTTCAGATAAATTACATTTTTGGTGTATTCAATCAAAGGAGCCGCGTCAGAAGCAATAAAGTGTTCATTATCTCCAATACCCAATACCATCGGGCTGCCTTTGCGTGCACCAATTAAAAAATTAGGCTCGTCTTTGTTCACAATAACAATAGCGTAGGCCCCAACCACTTCGCTAAGACCAAGACGAACAGCTTCTTCAAAAGGGCAATCTGTTTTTTGTTGAATTTCTTCGATAAGGTGTATCAATACCTCCGTATCGGTTTCGCTTTTAAACTCATGTCCGCGCGACATCAATTCTTTTTTCAGCGAAGAATAGTTTTCGATAATGCCATTGTGAATAATGGCCATGTTGCCTCTTTGCGAAACGTGAGGGTGGGCATTAACATCATTAGGCTCGCCGTGTGTGGCCCAGCGAGTATGACCTATACCAATATTACCTGTAATGTCCTCGTTCCTTACAGCCTCTTCAAGTTCACTTACCTTGCCTTTTTTCTTAAAAATCTTAAGGTCGTGATTAAGCAGCGCTACCCCTGAGCTATCGTAGCCCCTGTACTCTAAGCGCTTTAGTCCTTTAATAAGGATAGGATAGGCCTCTCTGGGGCCTATATAACCAACAATACCACACATAAAAATAACGAATTAAAAAACGATTAAAAGGTACTTTATTAACGCCCCTTTTTTAACGGGTGCGTAAATTTACAGTTTGCATTTCAAAATCAAAAGGGCGGTTATTTAACCGGCTAATATTTCGCAATTGATGAAGTAGTTCTTCAAACTGCGAAAAGTTTACCGATTGATGCCCGTCTGATAGAGCATTATCTGGGTCGTTATGGGTTTCTACCATCAAACCGTCGCTGCCAACAGCTATTGCTGCAACCGACAACGGTGCAATAAGTTTTGAAAGCCCCGTTCCCTGGCTGGGGTCAACAATCACCGGCAAGTGCGAAAGCTCTTTTACCAGTGCAACAGCCGATAGGTCTAATGTATTCCTTGTAGCTGTTTCAAATGTACGAATTCCCCGTTCACACAATATTACTTTTTCGTTACCACCCAACAAAATGTGTTCGGCGGCAAGCAGCCACTCTTCAATAGTGGCGCTTAACCCGCGTTTTAATAAAACGGGTTTATCAACTTTTCCCAGCCCTTTCAAAAACTGGTAATTGTGCATATTACGTGTGCCTACCTGCAAAATATCGGCATATTCTAATACTTCATCCAGTAGTGAGTAGTCCAAAACCTCGGTCACCACCTTCATATCAAACTCATTAGCAACTTTGCGCAGCAATTCCAGCCCTTGTTTTTTCATTCCCTGAAAAGAGTAGGGAGAGGTGCGGGGCTTGTAAGCACCGCCGCGCAAAAACTTGATGCCGTTTTTTGAAAGAAACGAAGCAATATCATACAATTGCTGCTCGCTTTCAACGGCGCAGGGTCCCGCTATCAATACCGGATATTCTCCGCCAATTTCAAGCGAACCTGTTTTAATCACAGTAGGATTCTTTTTCCATTTGCGGCTGGCAAGCTGGTAAGAAGTTCCAATCTGGGTGATTTTTGAAACCGTTTTAAGGCTTTGCAAATATTGTATTTGTGTATCGTTAATGTATGAAACAATAACGTATACTGGGTTTGAAGGAATGGGGGCAAAATGGTATGTAAGCCCTTCTGCCTTCAAAAAGTCTTCAACGGTTGGGCAGCCTTCTGCCAAATGATTACTTAATTCTACTAACACTTATCGTACTTTTATAACGTGCAGCCTTAGCTTTATGCCCCTTTCAATACCTTTACGGGTATCCAACGTTAGGTGGCCTGCGCTAATAGGATTGTCAGAGGGTATCCTCAAATAAAAACCCTTGTTATAGTTTATACCGTAGTTGCGGTTTTCGTTCACTACGTATTGCAGGTGTCTTGGAATATTAAAGGTGTACTGCTGCCTGTCGCTATTGTATTTCCCGTCAAACAAATCCGCTTCGCTGATTGCATCAGCTACTAACGAAACCGCATCAGTCGAATCGCGAAATAGCAACAACAGTCGTTTTGGTGCATCAAATCCCGCGCCAATTCCTAACGCATTTGAAGAAACAGTTAAATTTGCCCCAACAATCGCATACCGGCTGTCTTTTGCAAAATTGTCAAGTCCCGGAATTTGAATCAAAACACGGGTTCCGGCCATCGATTGCAAATAACATTCATCGTAGTTAGCACCTACGGTAAATTGTGTTTGTGCGTTGGTGCCTGCAAAGTTGTGGTTAAATAAATTGGCAAAAGCCGAGTTGTCTTTACTTATCGGAAACAGCACTTGCTGTGTATCATTATAGTAAACACGTATACCCGAAATGCCCGAAGTAAGGTTCATGTAAGCAACAGCACCGTCGTTTTGCGGCAATGTGCTGTTATCAGCCTCTACACGAATACCCCTTATAAAATCCTGAAAAGCGGTATTGGTAGCAAAGTTGCTGGCCGTTCCGTTTATAATTTTTGTGCCAAAGGTTGCATTATCCAACTTTAAACGCAGTTGGGGAGCCTCTTTGGTAGTAGTTCCGTTAAAAGTAATACTCACACTATCTTTAACATTTAAGTTGGTAGAAAGTGTGGCAATGGGGGCAGGATTGTAAAGAATATTTCTTCGCGAATAGTATTGTGAGTCGGGACTTAAAACCTCGCTCACTTCATATGCTTTTAAAGTGATGGGAGTATTGGGGTTTCCCTGAAAGTTGTCTTCGCCAGAATACGACATAACTAAGAACACCGAATCAATAGTGCTGCCTGCCGGAAACGTAAAGTTGCTGGATGATGGGAGCGTGAAGTTAACAGCAATGCCTGCGGTTGATTTTCCGTAAACTGTGCTGTTAAGTGCACCCAAAATCTGCAGCGATAGGTTGCTGGTGGCAAACGAATCTTCGGGCAGGGTACGCGTATAAAGAGTAAAGGTATCAATAACCATTACCTGTGGGCTGGTTCCTGTGTTTAGCCCTAATTTTTCCTCGTCGCTTTTGCACGAAAAAAGGGTGATGGCGCAGATGAGCGCCGCCACCCCCCAATAAAATCCTGTTTTTTTCAAGTGTTAATTGTTACTTGATAATATTTCGTCGTAAAAACGTAAATAATTGTCTGCATATTGTTGGTCATCGTCGTGGGTTAGCACGGGTCTTTCCAACTTGCTAATGGTGTTTTCCACCTCTGGGTCAATATTACCTCCGGCCCTAACTACAGCATCAGCATGTGTAATAGCACCAAGGTATAGGCCGTTGCATGAGCCGTTATCATAACAGGCCATTTGCTCAGGTTCAATATTGTTAAGGCTGGCTTTGCGGGCGAAATCTTCGCCTAGATTTTCCTGAAATTCTTTTTCAAAAATGCTGTAAATAACTTTTGAGTTTTTAAATACAGGCTCGTTTTTGTAAATAGTTTTCAGGTAAAGAGGAATAAGACTGGTCATCCAGCCTTGGCAGTGAATAATGTCGGGAGCCCAACCTAATTTTTTAACGGTTTCAAGGGCACCTTTACAAAAAAAGATGGTGCGCTCATCGTTATCAGGGAAAAACTGGTTTTCCTCGTTATGATAAAGCGCTTTGCGGTGAAAGTACTCTTCGTTGTCTAGAAAATACACTTGCATTTTGGCATCGGGTAGAGAGGCTACCTTGATAATCAACGGGTTGTCGTTATCGTCGATGGTGATGTTGATGCCCGAGAGGCGTACTACCTCGTGCAAGCGGTTGCGGCGCTCATTAATCAAGCCAAAACGAGGGACAAGAACCCTAATTTCGTTGTCTTTTTCTTGAATGGCTTGTGGAAGCAGGCGTGCAATTTCTGAGACTGATGATGTGCTTGTCAGAAAAGGGCTCATTTCTGATGAAACGAACAGAACTTTTTTTCTTCCCATATTGCAGTAAAAATGTGTTTGCAAAGTTACTTAAAATAATCCAATATTGCCAATTTTCCACAAAATGATGTTAATAGCTGTAAGTGCGTGATTATCTTTACTAAAATATCTCAAATCAATAAATTTTTAACCGGTATCGCGCAAAAAGGCAGCAGTATTGGCTTTGTTCCTACCATGGGTGCTTTGCACGAGGGGCATCTTACTTTAATCAGAAAGGCTAACGATGAAAATGATGTTTCAGTATGCAGCATTTTTGTGAACCCTACGCAGTTTAATAACCCCGAAGACCTTAAAAAATATCCCCGCCTGATTGAAAAAGACATTTTGCTGCTTGAAAAAAGCGGTTGTGATGTGCTTTTTTATCCCAATGCCGACGAGATGTACGCAAAGGATGAGGGCCTGCTAAACGTAGATTTATTGGGCATTGATAAACGGCTGGAAGGCGAACACCGCCCCGGCCATTTTAAAGGGGTAGCCACTATTGTAAAAAAGTTGTTTGATGCAGTAGCTCCCCACAAAGCCTATTTTGGTCAAAAGGATTATCAGCAGGTGCTGGTGGTGAAAACTATGGTGAAGCAACTGAACGTGCCGATTGAAATTATTGCGGTGCCAACGGTGAGGGAGGAAAGCGGACTGGCTATGAGCTCACGGAATTTGAGGTTGACGGATGAGGAAAGAGAGAATGCTGCCGAAATATACAGGGTGTTGGTGTGGGCAAAAGAACACCTTACCACGCTGGAAGCCGGTGAGATTGAAAAAGTAGGAGGGGAGATGCTGGCAAAAATTCCCGGTGCTGCGGTTGAATATTTTGAACTGGCGGACGGTGAAACCCTTGTCCCGCTGGTTGAATATAGTACGGGTAAAAAAGTGGTAGCATTAACCGCCGTTCAGGTGGGTGCTGTGCGGCTTATTGATAATATGGAGCTTGCTTAAAATTCTTTAAAAAGGCCGGAGATTAAAAACTCCATAAAGTACCAACGCCCGTTGTGCCGCAATGCAGCTATTGTAATAGCAGCCGTTTTGCTGCCGGTGCTTGTATAAAAAGTGATGCCCCATGGGCCTTCGTAGCTTTCCCATGGGTTTTCTGCCTCCAAACTATCATAGTGTAGTTGTTTCAAGTCAACTTTTTTCTCCTTAGCGGTTAAAAGTATTTCTTCAAAATCATTTTTCAGTTTCAGGCTACCGCTGGTTTTTTCCAATATTTGCTCATCAGTAAACGTTTTTGCCTCCGGATAAACCGCCCTGTATACCTCGGGAGAGGCGACCAGCTTTTTCAGGTCTTCAATGTTGCCGCTTTGCAGGGCTTGCAAAACTCCTTTACTCAACGCTGCAGAATCTTGGGCGTTGGCGGCAATCAAACTAAACAGCGATACAGCGGTTAAAAACAGTTTTTTCATTAGTTTAACTTGTTTTTAAGAATTTTATCAAGGTTTTGAGCATCAATCCGTTTGTATAAGATGGTTTTATTTTCATCAAGCACAATAATGGTGGGTGTAGTTCTTGCGTCAAAATCGTTTTTTACATCGGTAAGCACATCACTTATGTGCAGGTTTATCCAAGCTATGCCTTCATCAGCACTGTATTTTTGCCATTTTTCTTTATCGGCGCCCAACTCTACAGAGTACACCACAAACCCAAAGTCTTTGTATGCTTCATAAATGTTTTTAATTTCCTTCACTTCTCGTTTGCAATGGCCGCAATCGGCTTCCCAAATTAGTAAGGCAATGTACTTTGCCTTTACATTGTATAGCGAAGGGGTAGCATAAGTTTCCGTTTTGGCTTTTATGTCTGCTGCTTTTTGGCCGCATAGGCAGGCAGACAGGCTGTTTGCATTATCAACTATCTTTTTTTGGTTTTCAGCCTCTACCCAATCGGCCAAACCTGTTTCGTAGTATTTTTTCGCCAGTTTCACATAAACAGCATCAAAGCAAACGGTTTTGGAAGCTGCGTAGTAGTTTAAAAACCAAGTAACGTTGTATTTAAAAAACTCACGGTTATTTTTTCCAAGTTGTATAATGTAATCAGCTGATGCAAACGCAGAATCGTAATGAGATACCGTTAGGTTTTCCATGTATTCCGTGATTCGTTGGTGATAGACGGGAGAATACAGCAAACCGGAAAAATTAAAATCAAAATCGCCCCAAAAAAGATTGCGGTAATAATAAAACCGGTCGTTGTTATCAGTAATAGTTTCAGGAATGGAAGGCCTGCGCGCGGCCAACAACAGTTTTGAAAGCATTTTACCCTTAAAATCAGCAATTATCTTATTTTGAAAAGTTTCTACTTCTGCGTCAAGTGCTGCCAGTTTTTTATCAATATCATCGGCATCGGCCTTTTTGGCCGGATTTTTAAGATATATTTCCTTCAGTGTGTTTAATGGTTCTGCTTCTTCCTTTTTTTGCTTAATAAATAAGTTATACTCAAAAAGCCGACTGTTTTGCGGCGATTTTTCAGCCGTTAAAGTCTCTGTGTATTTAGCCGCAGAAAGGGTTTTATCAGCAACATAGTCGGCCTTTATTGTAAAAAACTGTTCCTCCACTATAATTTCAAAGTAGGTTTCGTTTTCTAAAAAAATGATATAAACACCAGTAGGCAGGGCTGTGTCGCCTTTAAACTCTATTTGGCCTTTATCGTCGGTAATGCCTTCTTGTTTAATGTATTGCTTATCGCCATAGTAATAGGCAAGCTTTATATTGCCCGACGGAAATCCGTTAAGTTTAACTTTTATGTTATAGGCCTCTTTTGCCCAAGAAAAGCTAAATAAACTAATGAAAACCCAAAATAGCAGGTGTTTTTTCATACTGACAAATTACAAAAAAGTTTAATGCTTCCTATTGCCAAAAAGTAAAAGGTGTTTGGCGTTTAACTCGCTCCCCTCTGCAAGGGAAGGAAAACAGGGTTCTTCCCGCATCCTGTCATTAACGCCTGCGCGGGAATCTCAGTTTCGACCACTCTAACCCATCGGGAATAAATCCCGAGTTATTTATCATGGCGGCAGGTCTGCGTGCCTGTCGCAGAAGGACCCCTACCCGATTATTCATTAGCCCGACGTTCAAATAGTCGGCTTCCCCTGTAGGGGAAGGAAAAGTTGATAGACAGCCAGCAAAACATTAAGTCAGGAAGGGGTCACGGTCCTGCGCGCGGCTTCCCTCCTACTAAGGAGGGACTGAGGGAGGTGTAATTAGCTCCAACCTATGGGAACAAATCCCGACGCTATTGTCGCAAAGCAGATATTGAGAAAGGGGTTAAAACACAGTAAGCAAATAGTTAGGAAGGGGTAACGCAAATTCATATTTTTGCTCAATACACAACTCTAACCGCATGAAGAAAATTATACTACCACTTCTTATTCTTTTCACGATAAATACCGTTAAGGCGCAACAAGATTTTGTATGCCACCCGCACGATGATAAGTTAACCCCCCGTGAACATCCTGTTGATATTACCCGAATGAAAGTTGAGGTGTCTTTTGTTCCTGAGAAAAAACTGGTAAAAGGCAAAGTTACCCATACTTTTATCCCTCTACGCAGCGTGGTTGACTCTGTCTTTTTTGATGCCCCCGGAATAAAAATACAATCGGCACAACTGAACGGTAAGGACATAAAGTTTACTACCAATAGCGACGGTGTTACCGTTTTCCCAAGCCCCGCTTTAGCATACAGCAAAGACAATAAAGCCTACGACTTGGTGTTTGTGTACGAAGCAACTCCAAAACGCGGTATTTATTTTATTGGTTGGGACCAACCCGAAGACCCTACTAATACTAACCCGTGGAGAATACGCAGGCAAGTATGGACACAAGGACAGGGCATAGACAACCGCCATTGGATACCCATGTACGACGATGCCAACGATAAGTTTATTAGCGAAACTGTTGTGACGTTTGATAAGAAATACAAAGTGCTTTCGAACGGTAACAAGCTGACTGAAAAAGACAACGGGAATAACACTAAAACGTGGCATTATGCTATGACTAAGCCCCATGCAGGTTACCTGTTGATGCTGGGTATTGGTGAGTATGAAATTCGCCAAAGCAAAACATCAAGAGGAACTCCGCTATACTTTTGGTACTATCCTGATTTGAAAGAGTGGGTAGAACCTACCTACCGCTACACCGAAAAGATGTTTGACTTGCTGGAAAAAGAAACCGGCATCCCTTACCCTTGGGAAAGCTATGCTGAGATTATGGTGCAGGACTTTTTGTATGGCGCAATGGAAAACACTACGGCCACCATCTTTGGCGATTTCTTTTATGTAGATAACCGCGCTTTCTTAGACCGTAACTATGTAGGTGTAAACTGCCACGAGCTTACCCACCAATGGTTCGGCGATTATATTACCCACCGCAGCCACAGCGAAATGTGGTTGCACGAAAGTTACGCTACTTACTACCCAAAACTGTGGGTGCTTCGTGAAGAAGGCGTAGCCCCCTACCAATGGGCGTTGAAAAGTGAAATGGACAGGGCCTTGGAGGCCGGCAAAAAAGACAGCTATCCGGTGCGTCACTCAATGGGCGGTTCAGCAAGAGTGTACCCCAAAGGCTCTGTAATTATCGGGATGTTGAAAGACGAACTGGGCGAAGCTGATTTTAACCGTGCCTTAAACCATTACTTAACTAAAAACGCCTATAAAAACGTTGAAACCAACGATTTATACCAAGCAATACAAGACGTTTTAGGACTTTCGCCCTCGTGGTTTTTTGAGCAATGGTTATACAAAGGCGGAGAGCCTCACTACAGCGTGAAATGGGAAGATTTGAAACTTGAGGGAGGAAACGGACGACGTACTACCCGCGTTCATGTGAAACAAATACACCGTCAAACCGATGTGATAGGTTTGTTTAAAATGCACTTTGATATTGAGGTGTATTACCAAAACGGTACCCATACCCGCCAGCGTGTTTGGGTTGAGAAAGAAGACGAAACGTTTGATATACCGAATGCCAATAACGACGGGGTGGCTTTTGTGGTGTTTGATGCAGGCAATAAGGTGTTGAAAAACCTTACTTATGCCCGTTCTTATAATGAACTGGAACGACAAGCACTGGGGGCTAACGAGCCTATTGACCGCTATTTGGCGTTGCTGGAACTGAAGAATACTGATATTGAAAAGAAACGGGGCTTGCTGCATAAAGTAATTGATGAGGCTTCATTTTATGGCCTTAGAGCTGAAGCAGCAGCCCAATTGGCCAATGATACCGCCAGCCCCAAACACATTGTAAAGGCATTAAAAGATGCAAATGTTAATGTGCGCAAGGCAGTAGTTAACGCCATGAATAAGGTGCCTTTTGAATTACTGCTTGATGTGGAGGCATTGCTAAAAGACTCATCGTACGTGGTGATTGAAACAGCCTTTGACAAATTGTGCAAAGACTATCCGGATTTACGTGAACGCTTTTTAGAGGCAACCAAAGATGTTTTGGGGATGAACAATGCCATGCGCATTAAATGGCTTGAAGCTGCGGGCAGCATGGTTGCCACTGCTAAGCCCGAGTACTGGATACAATTAACGGCATTTGCCGGGCCTGGGTATGAGTTTCGCACAAGGTTGAATGCTTTTGAAGCGTTGAAACGCCTGAACCTGTTTAATCAAAACGTGTTTAACAATCTTTTAGATGCCGCTGCTGCTCAAAACAGCCGTTTGGCAGGTCCTGCATACAGCACGCTTGAGTTTTTCATCAAGCAGTCGCAAAACAAGGCCAACGCAAAGTTCTTTTTGAGCCTTACCCCACAAACCGGCAAAAAGGCTGAACTTGTGAAACAATTGGGAATAGTAGATTAGTCTTAGAGTTAGCATTAGCCTTAAATAAAAATCCCCCGAAAGCATACTTTCGGGGGATTTTATGTTTTATAGCCGGTACAGCTTAGGCAGTTTCAACCAGTTCAATATCAAATTGAGACAGGTTTTTAAATTGCTGTATACGGTCGTTAATCTCTTTTTGGCTTAGGTTTACCAAACGTTCCGTTCCGAACTTCTCTACGCAGAAAGAAGCCATCGCCGAGCCGTAAATAATAGCACGTTTCATGTTTTCAAAGCTCACGTCTTCAGTTTGGCTTAAATAACCGATAAAACCACCCGCAAAGGTATCACCGGCACCTGTTGGGTCAAAAACATCTTCAAGCGGCAATGCAGGGGCAAAAAACACTTCGTTTTGGTGGAACAATAAGGCACCGTGCTCTCCTTTTTTGATAATCAAAAACTGAGGGCCCATCGCCATTATCTTTTTTGCAGCTTTCACCAACGAGTATTCGCCTGAAAGTTCGCGGGCTTCTTCGTCGTTAATGGTCAATACGTCCACCATTTTCAACGTTTGACGCAAATCATCCATGGCAATCTGCATCCAAAAGTTCATAGTGTCCATAACAATCAATCGAGGACGTTTTGCCAAACGGTTAATTACCGTTTCCTGCACCTTTGGGGTAAGGTTGCCCAGCATCAAAAACTCACAGTTTTGGTAGCTTTCAGGAATAATAGGGTCAAAATCACCCAATACGTTCAATTCAGTAACTAGCGTATCGCGGCTGTTCATGTCGTTGTGGTACTTTCCGCTCCAAAAAAACGATTTCTCGCCTTGCTTAATCTGCAAACCGTCGGTATTAATACCGTGTTGTTGCATCATCGCAATATCAGTTTTGGGGAAATCTTCGCCCACCACGGCCACTAAGTTCACATCTTTGGTGAAATAGGAAGCACTAAGGCTGATATAGGTAGCTGCACCACCAATAATTTTGTCGGTTTTGCCAAATGGCGTTTCGATGGCATCAAATGCTACTGAGCCGATTACAAGTAAACTCATCAGATTTTTAAAAATTTTTTTATGCAAATATTGCGTTTTTAAATCTTAAATCCTATCATTGCAGTCCTTTTTTGAAAGGACAACCGGTAACAAACCTTGATAAGCCAAAGGCTGGCAAGGTGAGTTAAACAAAAAATTCCTCGATAGCTCAGCCGGTTAGAGCACCTGACTGTTAATCAGGGGGTCGCTGGTTCGAGTCCAGCTCGGGGAGCTAAAATCAAAGCCATCTCAGTTCGGGATGGCTTTTTTGTTTATGTTGGTTTAGGTAGCCAAGAAACACCTATTGCTTGTGTATAGTGGCATAAGTTTCGTAAATTTGTAATATGAAAATGTCTCTAAAAGTTAGTAAGCGAGTTGATTCTTATCTTAAAAGGATGGAAGAGGCTATGCCCGAAATAAAGAGGCAAATTGAGGTTTACGAGAAAAATATCCAATCTGGCAAATTGATTAAGCCAAAAATTGCCCCTCAATTTAATAATGCCTAAACCCGTTTTGTTGGTAATTGCCGGATGCAACGGTGCCGGGAAATCTTCCTTTTCAAAATTACTTTCTCCCTCCGGTCTTGTTCCCTTTGATTATGACTTGCACTTTCTGAAGTTTTATGAAGGAATTATTGAGTCTGAACTGCGCGAGACAATGGCTCATAATATGGCTTTTGAAGAATTAGAAAATCAGATAAAGAACGCTATTTTAGCAAATAAGGATTTTTGTTACGAAACTAATTTTAACCATACTCCTTTACATTGGCCAAAACTTTTTAAAGACAATGGCTATGAACTTCGGATGGTGTTTTTTTCATTAAACTCAATTGAGGAGGCGAAAAGGAGGGTTGCTATAAGGGTTCAAAATGGCGGGCACTTTGTGCCTGATTATGAAATTGAAAAAAGGTACTATGAAGGTTTTTACAACTTAAACTTGAACTACAAGTTTTTTGATTCTATTGATTTGTTTGATACATCCGTTTATGGTTCCGAACCAAGCTATGTTTTTTCAATTGAAAACGGGCAATTAATTCTACCTAAAACGTTGCCAAAGTATTTAGAAAAATTATTACCCGATATATTAGTTTAATCAGTACCGAATTTATTTGGGACGGTTAGAGTCCAGCTCGGGGGGCAAAAATCAAAGCCATCTCAGTTCGGGATGGCTTTTTTGTTTATGTTTGAGTTTCAAATGAGCGGGGTACAGGAAGTTTACTTTGGTGACATTAACTCTTTTGCAATTAGATATGTTGCGGGACACAAACACATTTACCAAGGAACAACGTGGTATTACGCATTTCTTCATTTGTGCTTAAATGGGCAAATTATAGGAAACCCGAAGGAATCTTGTTCAGTGTTGACGTGGTTGCAAAGCATTAGTATGCTTTTAACACGGGTTAAAAACAATGAGCTTAACCACAACGAGTTTTTAAACAAAAAGGATGATGAGCTTTTTGAGCTTATTTGGAAAGCCAATCAAGAAAAGAAAGAGTTTAAACCCGAATACACTTACTTACCACAGTTAGATAGTTTGGTTTGGAGTAACTGCCACCTAAGTATTGACGAAACTACTGACGCTTACCTAATTACAACAACACAAACAGGAAATACAATTAGGATAATATGGCAAGGGTGGCGGGAGCCTTGTCCAAGTGGTTTGATCGATATAATGTTTTCACTTACTATTCACAAAGAGGAATTGATTCAAACGCTTAACGAATGTTACGAAACAGTGATGGCCGATTTGATTAATTACAAGGACAAGTAAGGATAACTTTTTTGTTTACAAAAACATCTTAAAACTTAAACTCGTTTTTATTCACTAGCAAATTATACTAATAGCTTTCTAGTATCAAAGTAACTATCAAACTGTATTTCTTTTTTCAGCCTTTCTGATAGCACATTATTGGCTATAAGTATTTCCACAACATCCTTTCTGTGAATACCGCAGGTTAATTTGTTGTAGGCAGCTTCTAACGGTTCCTTACATTCTTCTGTCTTATTGGTTTGGTAGATGTTTATGTATCCATAAATCAACGCATGCATATCGTGCTCATTTTTGCACCGCCCTATTATTTTGGTAAGCAGTACACTGTCCCCTTTTTTGTAGTTGGCTACTAGTAAATTTAAATATTGATGGGGTATTCTAACCTTCTCAATTTTTTCAATTGCAAACAGCCTAATATCATTACCCGAAAAATATTTTAATGCTTCTGCCGCAAACTCTACAAGCCTTTCTTCTTTTTTAATCTTGCTTTTTGCAAGAGCTAAAATAGGAGCATAGTTATATGGATATTTTACTACACTAAATATCTGTAAATACTTTTCAAGTTTAAGCCTGTTGTTTTCTTTTAAAAAATCGTCCGCTAGTTTTGTAATATCCTTATCAGCAAGCTCTTTAATCCATAACGGCGGTACCACTACTATTGAATTATTATTAATTTTTTCTTTAACCGTTTTATAAGTTAGTCTTGGCCTTTTTGATTTTTTACTCTCAGCCGTATTGTTTTCAACTGCATTAAGGTATGCCCTAATAAACCTATTGGTTTTGCCAGCGTTTCTTAATTCTTCGTAGGCATTAATATTGGGGTATATTTCGTGGAAAGAGTCTATAAGACTTTTGTCTTCCCATGCTTCAGAGTCTTTCTTAATAATCTTCCCTTTGCGTCTAGCTATGTATTTTAAGCCTTTCAGTTCGTCAAGTTTTATAATTGCGGTTTCTCCCAACCACCCCGCCCCTTCAATTTTCTTTTTACTATATCTGTTGTAAATGGCTTTTTTCGCTTCTTTGTCCCCTTTTTTTGCAAAAAGGGCAGTAAGGTCATAAAGCTGGTCAAGTGCCCACGTATCTTCTTTTTCAGCCGCTAACCCATCTAAAACAGCTTTTCTGATTTTCTTTTTTTGGTTTGATAATTCAATGAGCTCAAAAACATAATCAGCTCTGCTACCCTCACTTTGCGAGTCGTAGGATAAATTTGTTAACGCCGCTTTAATAATATATTTAGAAAAGTCAACCTTTGGATTTTCATACAACAATAAGTGTGCTTCTCCTGTGCCTCGTTTTATGGCACTTTTAAATTTTTGTTTGCTCGTCATTCAATTGTTTATTCCTTCTTTAGTCTAGAGAATAGATCGAGCCTATAGCGGCTGCCCAAAAGTCAATAAATTATTGTCCGGATCAAGTAACGCAAACTCCTTTTGCCCCCAAGGTTTCACTTGTAAAAGGCCGTTGGGGTGTATGCGGATTTTTTCATCCAGCAACGTTTGGTAAAAAGCACTAATGTTATCCAATCGTATATAAACCTGTCCGTAGTTTTCAGCAGGGTTAAGGTCTTTAAACTCAAAAAAGTGAATTTCGACCAAATCTTTCTTAACCATCAGGTAACCGTCGTAATCTCCCAGCTCTTCAAAGCCAAGCCGGTCTACATAGTACGCTCTGGTTGCGTTTTTATCGCGCATGGGCAGTTTAGGGCAAATAGCTGTTAACATAGTTTTTGTTGTAAATAGTTTGAAAATATAAGGGATTTACCGTTGAGGAATATCAATCAGTATATGTCTTTCTTCAATACCTTCAAAATCTCCTTTGTTTTAATCCCGAACGAAACCTTGGTTTTGTCCGCTTGGTCTTCAATGCAGGTAATTAGCTCATTCTTTAAGTCGGGAAACTCTTTGGTTAAACCAAACAATACCTCCATAGCGTGCGTTTTTACCGAAACACTCGTCGCTGGGTCGATTAGCCAGTCAAATAACAGGTTAATGGCATCCCCCTTGTTCTCTTGAGGCACACCGGCAATTCGCCAATATTTAACAAACGAGTAAGTAAAATCCTTAATGCTGGTTTGTTTCCTGCGTTCAAACAAATATGGCAAAACAGCAAGCAGATCTGTTGATTTATACATACCGATTTCGCTCAAGAACCAAGAAAAGCGCAACGCGGTGGTTCGGTCTTCATACAAAAACAGGTCGCAAAGCTCTTTTATGTCTATCTCCTCATCAACAATTTGCGCAATCCACAACGTTCGCTGCTGCAGTGTGCTTGACTTCAGTGATTGCTTGAGCGTATTTATGAGGAGAGTGTTTGCTTTCACCAAGGAGATTATTTAGGTAAAAATTAACGTGTTTTTAAATCGGCAACTATACTTTCCAAATTCACAAGTTCTTCTTCATCTACTGATATACCGATACTTCCAGTCTTAGTCTTTACAGTAAGACTATATCTGTTGCCCCATTCGTATTTTGTTAGTTCATAGTCGTTTACTAACCAATACAAACAAAACTCCATTTCACTCTTAGATTTTTCGTCGGTTTCTTTTTCAATTGCAGTCTTTAGCTTTTCTTCAAAGTACACTAAATCATTACGGCCTATTACATCCGCAGTTTTCCGCCTCACCACTGCACTTTTATCTTCCAACCCCTTTTCTAAAACAGCATCCATAACAGGTTTTACAGGTTCATACAGCATATTAAGGACTATGTTTTTCCGCACAGTAGCAGAGCGGTGTTCGCTCAGTTTCAAAAACAAATCCCCTGCCCTGTTATCGCAAAACGATAGCGAACACATCAGCTTTCCCGAATAATGACACATTACCCTAATGTCTGTTCTTTGCAGGGCCTCCTCAAAAAGGGCAAGGTCGGCATCCGTAAGTTGCCTGCTGCTTTGGATGTGGTAAGCCGTCTCAATCAGTTTGTCCAGCAACGGTTTTTCGCCAATCGTTTTTTTGGTTAAATAACGGGTTTCTATGCTTTTTCTCTCCTCAATGCTTTCAGTCAATTCAAAATCGTAGCAATCTACTTTCATTTAATATCAATTTGGTGTTACAAAGTACTAATTTTAGGCACTATGACACCCGTTTTTGAAACTGTTAAAGTCACTATTCAAGATATTGCCCAATTGCAAACCATCAGCCGGCAAACGTTTATTCAGGCATTTTGGGAAACGAACGATGCCGAGTACATGAATCAATATCTGGATAAGAGTTTTAGCTTGGAGGCTCTTAGTAAAGAACTGCAAAACAATAATTCGGAATTTTATTTTGCTAAACTTGACGAAAGGGTAGTCGGGTATTTGAAGTTGAATACTGGGCAAGCACAAACCGACATTAAAGACGGTGATGCGCTTGAAATTGAGCGGATATATGTAGTTAAAGATTTTATGGTAAAGCTGTAGGTCAATTGCTTATTGACTTTGCTGTTAGCAGCGCGCTGAAAATGCAATGTAAGTACATTTGGCTGGGGGTTTGGGAGGAAAACCCGCGTGCTATTCGCTTTTATGAGAAGAACGGATTTGTAGCGTTTGGCAGCCATCCGTTTTGGTTAGGCGATGATAAACAAACCGATATCTTGATGAAAAAACCGCTCTGACAACGCTAAAACAGGTAAAACAAACGCCTTAACATCTCTTTTAGACTTTTGAAAAATTCTTATTGCGCAAGCAAATGCTTGCGTATATATTTGCAAGCAGATACTTGCATATTGAGTAATGGAAATCAGAAGAGATGTTTTTCAGGCGATTGCTGACCCTACCCGCAGGCAAATTATTAACATGATTGCCGGCGAGCCATTGAACCTAAACACCATTGCCGAAAAGTTTGATGTGAGCCGGCAGGCCATTTCGTTGCACATAAAAATATTGAACGAGTGCGGTTTAATAAACATTAAGCAGCACGGCAGGGAACGCTATTGTGAGGCAAAGCTGGAAAAGCTGGAGGAGGTAACAGACTGGGTGGAACAATCGACCAAATTATGGAAACAGAAGTTTACTAAGCTGGATACGTTTTTACAAACCGTACAAAACAAAGACCAATAACAAACGATGGAAAAGGAAGTTAGCATAACACAGTTTTTTGATGCACCAAGAGAATTGGTTTTTAAAGCGTGGACAGACGCCGAGTGGCTGCCCCAATGGCACGCCCCTGATAATTGTACCATACTTTTTAAACACTTGGATGTGCGGGTGGGCGGATATTTCCACTCGTGTGTAAATAACCCTGAATACGGCGAGTGCTGGGCCTTGGGAGTGTATAAAGAAATAATTTACCCTGAAAAACTGGTGTACACGTTATCGGTAGCAGATGAAGAGGGCAACTTAACCGACCCGCAAAGTGCCGGCATGAACCCCGATTGGCCTGCCGAAACTCTTGTTACTGTTACGTTTACTGAACAAAACGGTAAAACAAAAATGGTGCTGACCCAAACGGTAAACGAGGCATTGGCCAAAGAAACAGGGGCATACCCAAGCTGGCTGCAAATGTTTGAGCGTCTTAACCTACGCATCGTAAATAACTAACACACTATGAAAACAAATTATCTGCAAATAGTGTGGGTGATACTCACGCTGCTGTGTGTCGCATGCAAATCAACACACACAACAAAACCAATGATTGAAACTATGAAAGCTGAAAATACAGTAGTAAGCGGATATGCGCCGCTAAATGGATTTAAGATGTATTACGAAGTAAGGGGCGAAGGAGGTGTACCCCTGGTACTGATACACGGCGGCGGCTCTACCATTGAAAGTACATTTGGGCGAGTGATTGACAGTTTTGCGAAGACTAGAAAAGTAATAGCCATGGAGCTGCAAAGCCACGGACATACTGAAGACATAGACCGACCGCTAAGTTTTGAGCAAGATGCCGATGATGTGGCAGCGTTGTTGCAATACCTGAAAATTGATAATGCCGACTTTTTTGGCTTTAGCAACGGGGGAACAACTACGCTTCAAATAGCTATCCGCCACCCCAAGTTGGTGCGCAAAGCTGTGGTTGCTTCGGCCATATACCGTCGCGACGGCACTTTTCCGCAGTTTTGGGATTTTATGAAACAGGCCAAACAAAGCCCGATGCCTGTGGAATTACAAGAGGCGTATAAAAAAGCAGCGCCCGATACGGCCAATCTTAAACAACTGCACTATAAATGTGTAGACCGGGTACTTGGTTTTGAAGATATACCCGACGAAGCTATAAAAACCATACAAGCCCCAACGATGGTAGTGATTTCTGATGCCGACGTTGCAACACCTGAGCACGCCGTTGCATTATACCGCCTATTGCCGCACGGTAGTATTGTAATATTTCCCGGCGGCCACGGAGAGTACATCGGTGAGGTATGCACGCTTAGCAGCGGTGCTAATACTTATATGGGAACCGTAAAAATTATAGAGGCTTTTTTAGACAAGCCTTTGCCGGCTAAATAAAAGCAAGTGCTGCTTACTGGCTGTTTTTCTCTAACGCTATGCGCAGGGTAAGAACAAACAATACAACAGTAACCGGCACAAACAGCGCGCGCTCAATTGCCGATGTTGATGCAACATTGCCCAGTATGCCAAAGAAATACATAAGCGGCAACAGCCAAGCAACAATGTCGGCAGTTTTGCCAAGGCGGGGCAACAAACGACGGGCTTTTACCAGCACTATAATCAAACAAAAAAGGTTAATCAGAATAGAAACCAATTCAAAAACTACCATCTGTTCACGGCTTTCAATTCTGCCGCCCCATACAATAGTGTATGGTGCAACACCAAACAATACAAACAGATTAAACAAGGTAACCAGCAATAAAATAATTACGGTTGCAGTAACGGCAGTTTTAAAAGAAAGGAGTCGTTTCATTTATACTTCAAAGATAACATACTTGGGTTTTGAATAAATTAAACACGCAGCAAGGCCAATAACAATTGTTGTAAACTATTTTCTTTTAATTACATTAGGCATAATGCTCATCCCCTACTTTTTGTGGAAACGACTAATGCACATTAAACAATTTTTAAGCGCGTAAATAATAGTATATTACTCTATAATAAACATTAACTGCCATGACTATTGTTATAATTATTGTTGCCATAATAGCACTGCCTTTTGTGCTGGCCATGTTTACCAAAAAAAGCTACTCGATAGAGAGAAGCATTTTAATTAACCGCCCCGTGAATGTTGTTTTTGATTACCTGAAACACATAAAAAACCAAGACCAGTTTAGCAAATGGGTGCAAATGGACCCCAACATGAAAAAGGAGTACAGGGGTACCGATGGTACTGTGGGTTTTGTGTATGCTTGGAATGGGAATAAACAAGCGGGCGAAGGTGAGCAAGAGATAAAACGCATTGTAGAAAACAGGAAACTGGATATTGAAGTGACGTTTATTCGCCCTTTTGCAGTAGTGGCAAAAACCCCATTTACCACTGAGGCAGTTGAGGTGAACGAAACCAGAGTAACGTGGGGAATGTCAAGCGCAATGAATTACCCTATGAATATTATGTTGCTGTTTATGAACATGGAGAAATTGCTGGGCAAGGATTTAGAATTCAGCCTGCAACAATTAAAGGATAAACTAGAAAACCAATAACCGCTATGTCGTTTCAAGCATACCTTGATAATATTGAAGCCAAAACAGGTAAAACCCCTGTCGACTTTAAGAAAATAGCCGAAGAAAAAGGCTTTATGAAAGAAGGAGAATTGAACCCAAGTACCAAAGCAGGCGAAATAGTAGCGTGGCTCAAAGCCGATTTTGGCTTGGGGCACGGACACGCAATGGCAATTTATGCCGCGTTTAAGGGCAAAACCGAGTAGGCACAGCCTGCACCATCTGCAGTATATAAATCAGTCAAAATAATCGTAACTCCTGCCTAAGCCTGCTTTGGGCGGGAGTTAACTTATTTTAATAAACTGTTACCAAGCAAAAACAACCACTGTTTGCATACACATTTGCGTAGCTTTGCAGCCAGTTTTAATGACAAATAAAAAGAAGATAATAAACGACCCCTTGTATGGTTTTCTTACCATACCCTACGGTTGGTTGTTTGATTTAATAGAGCACCCATACTTTCAGCGGTTGCGCCGAATAAAACAATTAGGCATGAGCCACTTGGTATACCCCGGGGCCTTGCACACCCGTTACCATCATGCCTTAGGCGCCCTTAAGCTTACCCTTGAGGCCATAGAAAATCTTAGGTTTAAGGACGTAGAAATTACCGATGCCGAAGCGGAGGCCACCTGCGCCGCTATTCTTTTGCACGACATAGGCCATGGGCCTTTTTCGCACGCACTTGAAGAAGCCATCGTAAAGGGCGTTCACCACGAAGAAATATCGCTGTTGTTTATGCAACGGCTCAACGAAGAGTTTGACGGCAAACTTACCCTTGCCATTGAGGTGTTTAAAGGCACCTATCACAAAGGATTTTTGCACCAATTGGTAAGCAGCCAGTTAGACATGGACCGCATGGATTATCTGATGCGCGACAGTTTTTATACCGGAGTTTCAGAAGGGGTGATAGGTGCCGACCGTATTATAAAAATGCTGAACGTGGCCAACGGCAGTTTGGTGGTAGAAGAAAAAGGCATTTACTCTATTGAGAAGTTTTTGGTAGCCCGCAGGCTTATGTACTGGCAGGTGTATTTGCACAAAACGGTGGTAGCTGCTGAAATTCAATTGCTGCTTTTGCTGAAACGAGCTAAGGAATTGGTTATGAAAGGAGAACAATTGTTCGCAACTCCTGCTTTCAACCATTTTTTAACCCAAAATATTACCAGCGAAAACTTTTTTGCAGATAAAAACAATTTAGAGCAATATGCTTTGCTGGATGATTTTGATATTACTGCCTCTGTAAAGGTTTGGATGCAGCATCCTGACGAAACATTAGCATACCTTTCAAAAAGTCTTATCAACCGCAGACTGCCTAAAATTATTTTTCAGAACACGGCGTTTAGTGCCGAAGAAATAGATAAAGTAAAAGAAGAAGTTAAAATTCGTAAAAATATAAAAGACAGCGAAATAAACTATTACGTTTTTTCAGGTTCTGTGCACAATAATGCCTATAGCGGAACGCAAGTAAGTATTAATATTTTGCAAAAAGACGGAAACGTGAACGACGTGGGAAGAGTGAGCGATAACTACAGCATTTCATCAATGAGTCGCGACGTAGAGAAATTTTATTTGTGTTATCCTAAATAGTATTAATTTAGCTGATTATTTTCACCCACACACAATGGTTATAACCGTAGAAGAAATCAGGGAGATGTTCGGTGGTGAAATTGAAGGCGACGCAAGCGCCGAGATTTTCACAGTGAGCAAGATTGAACAGGGAACAAAGGGGGCATTAACTTTTTTGGCAAATCCTAAGTACGAAGCCTATCTATACGATACAAAGGCTACGGCCGTTTTAATCAACAAAAATTTTAAGCCTGCAAAGGATGTGGCCGTTACCATGATTAAGGTTGACGACCCCTATATTGCTTTTACGCAGGTATTGAGCAAATACTTTAACCCCGACCAACATAAATCGGGTATTGAACAACCTTGCTACATTTCTGAAAATTCAAAAATAGGGGCAAACCCCTACATTGGCGCATTTGCATACATTGGCAAAAACGTAACCATTGGCGATAATGTAAAAATATATCCCAATGCCTATGTGGGAGATAATGTGCACATTGGTGATAATACCATCCTGTTTTCAGGCGTAAAAATATACTCATACTGCGTTATCGGAGCCAATTGCACCCTGCATGCGGGCACTGTTATCGGGTCTGACGGGTTTGGATACGCACCACAAGGCGACGGTACTTTCATGAAAATACCCCAAACAGGTAATGTAATTATTGAGGACAATGTTGAGATTGGCTCAAATTGCTCAATAGACCGTGCTACTATGGGCAGTACCATCATTAAAAAAGGCGCAAAGCTTGATAACCTGATACAAATAGCCCACAACGTTGAGATTGGCGAAAATACAGCCATAGCAGCACAAACAGGCATTTCGGGCAGTACAAAACTGGGTAAATATTGTGTAGTGGCCGGCCAGGTTGGTTTTGCAGGTCATTTGCAAATAGCCGATGGCTCACAATTTGGCGCACAAGCAGGTATAGGCAAAAGCATTACCGATAAAAACAAACAATGGCACGGGTCTCCGGCTATTGATTTAAAAGGTTGGCTAAAATCGCAGGTAATGTTTCGTAACCTGCCCGATTTAGAGAAAAAAATCAACCAGCTTGAGAAGATTATCGCACAGTTAGATGTGCACGAAAGCAAACAATAATTTAAAGCGGCTGCATTAAAAAAGGGCTATCTTTGCCCCGCATTTTGACAACCACACGGTTGCCGACTGATTAAATTACAACGATGAACGAAAAACAAACTACTATAAAGGGTCCCGTAAAGGTGTCTGGCATTGGCCTGCATACAGGCAAGATGGTGAACATGACGTTCTTGCCCGCCCCTGAAAATCATGGTATTAAGTTTCAAAGGGTTGATTTACCCGACCAACCTATTATTGATGCTGACGTTGATTTAGTGGTAGATACTTCACGCGGAACCACGCTTGAATACAATGGTGCCCGTGTAGCTACCGTAGAGCATGCTATGGCTGCATTGGCAGGCTTAGAAATTGATAATTGTGTAGTTCAGTTAGACGGCCCCGAAGTGCCTATTTTGGATGGTAGTGCCGAGATTTTTGTTAACGAGATATTAATAGTTGGCATACAGCAACAAGAAGCTGAACGCGAATATTTTACCCTTCCGCAAAATGTATCGTTTTTAGAGCCTGATAAAGGAGTAGAAATGATAGCAATGCCGGTAGATGATTATCGCCTTACGGTAATGGTGGATTACAACTCACCAATTCTAGGTAGCCAGCACGCATCAGTAACCAGCCTTAAAGAATTTAAAAAAGAGATTGCCAGCAGCCGTACTTTTTGCTTTTTACACGAGTTGGAAATGCTGCTGAGCCAAAACCTTATTAAAGGTGGCGACCTTAGCAATGCCATAGTAATAGTTGATAAGCACGTAGGCGAAGAAGAACTTGCCCATCTTGCTCAACTATTTAATAAGCCAAAAGTTGAGGTGAAAAAAGAAGGTATTTTGAACAACGTTGACCTTCGCTTTCAAAACGAGCCTGCCCGCCATAAACTGCTTGATTTGATTGGCGACCTTGCCCTAATAGGTATGCCGCTAAAAGCTCAAATTATGGCAGCACGCCCCGGCCACGCAGCTAACGTTGCTTTTGGTAAAAAAATCAAACAATTGATTAAGAAAAAGAAAAGCCTTGCGGGTGTTCCTGTTTACGACCCGAATAAAAAACCCGTGTATGATATCAATGATATCACAAGGTTTTTGCCTCATAAATTCCCCTTCTTATTTGTTGATAAGGTAATGGAAATTAGTGCCACCCATGTGTTGGCTGTTAAAAACGTTACCGGCGACGAATATTATTTCCAAGGGCATTTCCCCGGCAACCCAATTATGCCCGGCGTATTGCAAATTGAAGCAATGGCGCAAGCAGGCGGTGTTTTGATTTTGAGCCGTGTACCCGACCCTGAAAACTACAGCACCTATTTTGTGAAGATAGAAAGCGTGAAGTTTAAAGAGAAAGTAGTGCCCGGTGATACACTGGTAATGCGTCTTGACCTTATTGCTCCTGTTCGCAGGGGGCTTTGTCTGATGAAAGGACAAGCATACGTTGGCGATAAGTTGGTAACTGAAGCCGAATTGATGGCTCAGATTGTGAAAGACAAAAACCTCAATAATTAACGTTTCATACGAATAAATGAAGCTTTCGTGGGTAAGATTTTGATAAAACAATAAATACCCCGTTAATTTGCCCAATAACTATAAGCCCTGATGATACAGCCCCTTTCATACGTGAACCCGCAGGCTAAAATTGCCGATAACGTTGTAATAGACCCGTTTGTAACCATTGACAAGAATGTAGAAATTGGTGAGGGAACGTGGATAGGCCCCAACGTTACCATTATGGAGGGTGCGCGTATCGGAAAAAACTGTAAAATTTTCCCCGGAGCGGTTATCTCAGCAATTCCTCAAGATTTAAAATTTCATGGCGAAGAAAGCCTTGTAATCATAGGCGATAATACCACCATACGCGAATGTGCTACTATTAACAGGGGTACTGAAGCTGCCGGAAAAACCGTTATAGGCCAAAACAGCCTGATAATGGCCTACGTTCACGTAGCCCACGATTGTAACATTGGTAACAACGTAATTTTGGGTAACTCGGTGCAATTGGCCGGACACATTAATATTGGCGATTACGCCATTATTAGCGGACTTTCAGCCGTACACCAGTTTGTAAACATCGGTCAGCACGCTATGATTTCCGGTGGTTCATTGGTGCGTAAAGACGTTCCTCCTTACACCAAAGCTGCTCGCGAGCCTCTTTCGTACGAAGGGATTAACTCTATCGGTTTGCGCCGCCGAGGCTTTACTACCGAAAAGATTAACGAGATACAGGAAATTTACCGCATCATCTACCTTCGCGGCTACAACAACTCAAAAGCAATGGCTTTTATTGAGGGTGAAATGCCTGCTACCAAAGAACGCGATGAAATTATCAGCTTTATTCGCGATTCTGACCGCGGTATCATGAAGGGCTATAACTATAACCGCTAAACATCTTGTTTGAAATAGTACTTGAAAACTGCGGCAAGAAATTTAACCGTAACTGGATTTTCAAGGATTTTAACCACACCTTCACTTCGGGTAATGCCTATGCCATATTAGGACCCAACGGGTCGGGCAAATCAACGCTATTGCAGTGCATAGCGGGGTATATGGCTATCTCTAAAGGCAAAATAAACTTTAGTCAAGACAGTCGCCTTATTGAAGAGGATGAAAAATACCGACACCTTGTTATTGCCTCCCCCTTTTTAGAACTAATAGAAGAGTTTACCCTGCAAGAAACCGTAGATTTTCATTTCAAGATGAAAAAGCAGGCGTTTATTAAACATCCTGAAGAGATTATTGAAATTACCGGGTTGGGTAGCTCTGCCAATAAGCAGTTGAAGTTTTTTTCATCGGGCATGAAACAGCGGGTAAAGATTGCCCTTGCTGTGTTTAGCGATGTACCGGTGCTGATGCTTGATGAGCCCTGCACCAACTTTGATGCTAAAGGGATTGACTGGTATTTAAACCTTGTAGAACAATACACACAGCAACGCTTGGTTTTGGTGGCAAGTAACCAGCCGCATGAATACAGCTTTTGTAAAGAGATGATAACCGTAGCGCAGAATTAGCTAAGGCAGTGGTTTTTCTTCAAAATCATCCAGTTTATTCAAATCCATCACCACCATTCCTTCATCGTTTACATAAAAGGGCTTCACAAATTTAGCACCCCAAAACACATCGCTCCATTTATAAGAGTAGCGCGAGTATACTGTTTGTCCAAAGGAATCGTCAAACGCTTGTATCAATACTAAAAATTCCACATCGTGGTCTTCGCACCAGTCCTTGTCTTTTTCAAAAAGAGGGCTTTTTTCGTCAATAGGATGCACAATCGTCCAGTTCATAGGCAAGAACTTAATAGCATCCACTTCAAGCTCTAAACGGTCAAAATTACGGCTGTATCCTGCACCCGTTTTATCGGTAGAAACCATCATTACGGTGGCACTTAACTCAATAATTTCGCTGCGGCGTTTATTAGCAATCCTAAACATAAGTCCGCGGCCATCTTCGTATGGACTGATAAGGGTTTTTTTGCTAAACTGTATTTTGGCCGTAGGTCGTGAGAAACGCCCATAAACCAAACCCGTAATAATGGCAAAACTCATTAATCCTACCAATGCCTCGCCCGCGGCAACAAAACTGGTAAGTATGCCTTTGGGCGATATTCCGCCATAGCCTACGGTGGTAAATGTTTGTGCGCTAAAGAAAAAGGCACTTAAGAAAGAGGTTGCTGTATTGTCGGTATTGGCACCGTTTAAATGCTCTATTCCTATCAAAAAATAAATGGAAGCAAACAGCACATTCATGCTTAAATAAAACAGCATGGAAATGAGCATGAAACGTCCCCAGGTAATTTGCAGCAAATAGTGGTATATATCTATGAGCAGTGAGTTTGTGCCTATTCGTTTTACATTGAAAGACCCATCAGGGTTGATAGTTTTTTGGGTGGTACGCTGGCTAAAAGATTGCCCGATACCCGGGTCGCTGGCTCTGCCTTGCCTCGTTTTTTTGCTATTGCGGCCAGCGTTTGGCAAGCCATCAGGGGTGTCGTTGTCTTTACTACTTTGTGCCATTAAAGAGTGGGTTTTCCAAAAATAAAAACAGGATGGGGTGTTAAAAGTTTGCACCCAACAATAGGTCAATATCTTTACTAGGCAGCTTAAAGCGTTCGCCAAGGCTTGCCTTTACCAATACTCCTTTATAAATATACAATCCTTGACGCATGGCCTGGTTTTCCCATTGCAGGTAGTTTTTTAACCCATGCGACTCGCTAATCCCCAACAGTATAGGAGTAAGGATGTTACTTAGTGCATAGCTGGCCGTGCGAGATACCCGCGAGGTGATGTTGGGAACACAGTAATGTATAACGTCGTATTTACGGAAAATGGGGTTGGTATGGTTGGTAACCTCGCTGGTTTCAAAACAGCCGCCGTGGTCAATGGTAATGTCTACAATCACGCTGTTGGGCTTCATTTGGCTCACCATTGCTTCAGTAACAATAGTAGGGCTAGACCCATCGTCGTGGCGCAACGAGCCTATTGCCAAATCGGCACTACGCAAGGCTTTTGCCAATATATTAGGCACAATAATGGATGTGTACACCCGCTGATTAAGGTTGTTTTGCAACCTGCGCAAGCGTGCGGTTGAATTATCAAATACTTTTACAATAGCACCCAAACCTATGGCAGCACGCGCAGCATATTCACCCACGGTTCCGGCCCCTATAATCACCACTTCTGATGGAGGGATGCCGGCCACGCCGCCCAGTAGTTCGCCTTTACCGCCGCCTGAATTGCTCATGTACTCAGCTCCTACCAAAATTGAAGTGCTGCCGGCAATTTCGCTCATGGTTTGTATCACCGATAGCGTTCCTTGCGGGTCGCGCAGGTATTCAAACCCTATGGCGGTCACCTTTTTTTGTATCAGTTGTTTTAAATATGTTTCAGAAACATTGGTGAGCTGCAATGCCGATATAAGAAGCTGATCTTTCTTCATCATATCAATTTCTTCTTTGGTAGGAGGGTCAACCTTTACTACCATATCGGCCTTGTAAACCTCTTGTTTGCTGTATACTACCTTGGCACCTGCATCGCTGTAGTCTTTATCAAAAAAGTTAGCGTTTTTTCCGCAGTTAGATTCAATTACAATATCATGCCCGTTATTTACCAGCAGTTGCACGGCAGCAGGGGTAAGCGGCACTCGGTTTTCCTGATAAGTAATTTCCTTAGGGATACCTATGTATAACTTTTCGTCGCCTTTTTTCAACTCAAGCAGTTGTTCTTGCGGCTGCATACTGGCTTGTTTGGCCAGCTCATGAAAGGGAGATTTAATAATATCAGCCATAGGCTTGCTTTGTGCAGGCAATAAAGATACTACAATTTTTTTGCTTAATATTTACCGTATTCGTAGCGGCGGTTACGATAAGGGAATTTCTTTGAAAACCTACGGTTTAGCATTCCAATTACTTCATTAGCGGGAGTTTGCCAATCGGTATCTGTTTCTATCGCATATTTCCACAAAAGAGAGCCGTCTTCGCTGTTTTTTAGTTGGCAGTCAGCTTTTATATTGTAGGTGCGGGCTACGTTGCCGGGCATCATTGGCAATGCTTGGTCAATTGTAGGATTATTCAGCCTGATTTTATCCAATACGTCTTGGGCAATAGAAATACCAAACGATTCCAAATCTGATAAAAATCGCTCTTTTTCTATTTTAGAATATACTACAGCATCTACGCCCAGTTTTTTACATAATATTTCGGGCATAGTGGTACTAAGTGCTAAATAGTTAAGCCCACTGTCTTGTAATATTTTAGTGGTTTTTTCGATGGGTTGTATTTCAATTTTTACGTCTTTTTTACCTCCTCCAGATTGTCGCAGGATATTGTCGTACAAGCTTTTCTGAAACGCCATCGCCTCTGCATACCTTATTTTTTCTATATCAGCAGCGGTCATGTTGTCGGGCATTTTTCCGGTGTACACCATTTCAAACGGCAATACTGCAATTACCCGGTGTTTAACTGTTTTTACGTCAAAATTAGGAGAGGTAAATTTTGTGCCCACACAGCTTGATATAACAAGCAAGATAAGCAGCGAAAAGAGAGTAGTTTTTATACGCATACACTATAGTTTGGTTACAAATTTAAGGTGCGGGCCTCATTAATTTCAAATTCTCGTTCGCCCAAAGCTGAAACTGTAATTTTTATCAGTACAAAAGTTGAGGGAAGTAAGCCGTCAATCATTTCCGGCCACTCAATCAAACAAACGTTATTGCTATACAAGTATTCTTCAAAACCGATGCCATAAGCCTCGTCAGGGTTATTCAGCCGGTAAAAATCAAAATGGTAAATGGTTTCGTTGCTTCCTGCATATTCATTTACCAAGCTGAATGTGGGGCTTGATACCATGCTGTTTACTCCTAATGCTTTGCAAAACTGTTTTATTAATGTGGTTTTGCCTGCCCCCAAATGGCCGGTAAAGGCAAACACCTTGTGTTTTTTGCTAAGCGAAATCAAGTAGTTAACCACGGGCGTCAACTCGGTTTCTGTTTGGGCAGTAAACTTCATTTAGACAAAGGTAAGGCTTGGCGGCTTTTTTGGAAAATTTTGCTTCGTTTGTCGGTCGCTGGACAGACCTGCCGCTATGGATAGAGAGCCCAACCTGCTATCCATAGCGTTGGGATTTATTCCCGATGGGTTATGGGTGATTAAAACATGAGATTCCCAATCAAGTTGGGAATGATGGGCTAGCGACAGGTACGTAGACCTGCCGCTATGGATAGAGTGCCCAACCTGCTATCAATAGCATCGGGATTTATTCCCGATGGTTGGGGAGTGTTCAGAAAGTGAAATTCCCAATCAAATTGGGAATGACGGGCTAGCGACAGGTACGCAGACCTGCCGCTATGGATAGAGCACCCTCCTGCTATCAATGGCGTTGGGATTAATACCCGTGCATAAATTCATACCTTTGTTATATGACAATTGAAGAAGCCCAGCAACAGGTGCACCAATGGATTACTACTACAGGGGTGCGATATTTTAATGAGCTTACCAATACCGCCATTTTAATGGAAGAAGTGGGTGAATTGGCCCGTATTATGGCCCGCAAATACGGAGAACAAAGTTTTAAGGAAAACGAGAATGATAAAGACCTTGCCGATGAAATGGCCGATGTGATGTGGGTACTTATTTGTCTTGCCAACCAAACAGGAGTGAACCTAACCGAGGCATTTGCAAAAAACATGGAAAAGAAAACCCGCCGCGACAGCGACCGACATAAGAATAATGAGAAACTGAGTTAAGTGGGTTCATTCTAATAAGCTTGTTTGAGCAGCTCATGCCCAAAACGTACACACCCTCGAAACAAGCGCGACTTGATACAACAAAAAAGCCGATCCATAATTAAATGGAGTCGGCTTATATCATTTGTCCAACGGCTTATGCGCCGGCAGCACTGTCGCCATTAATAGCAGCAATACCTGGCAGCTGTTTGCCTTCAAAATATTCAAGCAAAGCACCCCCGCCGGTTGATACGTAGCTTACGTTATCAGCAAGGTTAAACTTGTTAATAGCCGCTGCACTGTCGCCGCCGCCAATAAGGGTAAACGCACCGTTATCAGTAGCTTTTGCTACCGCATTAGCTACGGTTTTAGTTCCTTTTTCAAAACTGCTCATTTCAAAAACCCCCATCGGGCCGTTCCACAATACGGTTTTGCTGTTAGCAATCACCTCGGCAAATTTTGCAGCAGCATCTGGGCCGATATCTAACCCCATCCAGCCTGACGGAATACTCTCGTTGGCAGCAGTTTGGGTAGCGGCATCGTTGGCAAATTTATCGGCAATAATGCTATCAGCAGGCAGGTACAAATTCACCCCTTTTTCTTTGGCTTTTGCCAAAATATCCAAGCAGGTTTGCAAACGGTCGGCTTCGCAAAGCGAGTTGCCTATACCCATTCCTTGCGCTTTGAAAAAGGTATAGGCCATACCACCGCCAATAATCATATTATCAACCTTGTCCATCAGGTTTTCAATAATCAGCAACTTGTCTGATACTTTTGCGCCGCCCATAATGGCCGTAAATGGCTTTTGAGCGTTGTGCATCACCTTTTCGGCATTGGCTACTTCGTTGGCCATTACATACCCAAAGTATTTTGCCGATGGGAAAAACTCAGCAATAATGGCGGTGCTGGCGTGTGCACGGTGTGCAGTACCAAACGCATCGTTTACGTATACATCACCCAGTTGTGCCAATTTCTCAGCAAACTCGCGGTTTCCTTTTTCTTCTTCTTTGTAAAAACGCAGGTTTTCAAGCAATAACACCTCTCCGCTTTGCAACCCTGTACTTAGGGTTTTAGCATCTTCGCCAATACAATCAGCCGCAAACTTTACGGTGGTATTTAGCAAGCTGCTTAAGTGGTTTACCAAGTGTTTTAGCGAGTACTTTTCAGTTGGCCCTTCTTTTGGCCGACCCAAGTGCGACATCAATATCACGCTTCCGCCATCGTTCAAAATCTTTTTAAGCGTTGGCAAAGCGGCAGTAATGCGCGAGTCGTCGGTGATGTTATAATTCTCATCAAGAGGCACGTTAAAATCTACGCGCACAAGGGCACGTTTACCCGAAAAGTTCAGAAGGTCAATGGTTTTCATCAGCTAAAATTTGCCGCAAAGGTAGGGTTTCATTCGGGTATTTTAAACATACCGTTTTGTTATTGTGCATCCTGTTTGGGCATAATCTTCCATAAAAAACCTTTGTTGGTGCGCTCTTGCCAATGCCCTATATTCATTGGCTGCGGCACAATGGGCGCAACGCAATACTCAAGCGAGGCAATGCTGTTTTTTTGTAGCACAACCCCTCCTATTTTATCTGTGTAAAGAAAAAAGATCCCGTCGACGGCTGTATTCATTTCGTTTTGCTTCACAAAGCAACTGTTGCAATACCTGAAAAAGTTCATTTTTAACCCGCAATCAAACGGGTCTTTCTCAGCAAAAACAATTTTAGTGTTTTTATGAGTGTTATGAACGATGTAAAACGCTTTGAACAACGCCTCACGCTCACTGGCAGGCTTTATTAGCGAAATAGCCATTAATGCTATATTGAATGCAACAAGCCCTTTAACAGAGTACTTAATCACTGAAAGACTGATGTTAGAAAGTCTTGATTTAATTGCAAGCAATCCCTGCACACACAAGTAGGGCATAAGAGCTACCATAGGAAACATAAACCTGAACTCTTTGTGTGCTACTGCACTGTGTGCCACCACAAAGGCAACCAACACCCATGTATAGGGGCTCCTGCGACTTGTCCAAAGCCCGAAACACATCAGCACCAACAAAAGAAGGCTAAGAGGTGGTCCGGCTATCTCAATAAACATGGTTATATAGCTATAAAACGGGCTGGTGCCAAAGCTTGACGCTTTATCGGCCACTATATTTTGAAAGAAATAATTATACGGTGTGCAAACCCATTGATTGTATAACCAATAATCGGTTAGTGTGCCTATTGCTGCTGCGACAATCCCGCCCGACACCAGTAACGAAAAGGACGCAGGGGTAAATTTTTTATACCGAAATGCCCATGCTACAAACCCTACAATGGCAAACGCCATTTGGAAGCGGAAATAAAATGACAGCCCCATAAGCAAGCCGCCCAACAACCAAGAAAGGTTTACTTTGAGGATTTTCGGTGGGTATAAAACCACATAAAGCCCCGCAAAAAACAACAAGCCGCCCCAACTTTCACTTGAATAACGAACGTGTAAATAGGGTAAAAACCATAAGCAGGCACTAAACAGTAACAATGCTTTTTGCATAACCGTGTCTTTGTGTTCCTGCTTCCATTTGTTGTAAAAAGCCCACGTTAATACCCACCACAGTAAACCTGTTAACTGGCGCAAAATTGCCGTAAGCATAAACGGTGAATACGCATCAGCGGCAATCATGGTTTTGCCTACAATCCATCCCAGCATAATTTGCAACCCGGGTCGTATCTTATCCGTAAACTCCCATGCAAGGTCGTTTGGCGCATAAAAGCCCAGTTTCCAACCCAACGGCTCTAATAACTGGAAATGTTCATCTGCATGGTGAAACCCTGTACTGGTAATAGCTGCAAGTATGTGCGTAAGCAAACTAAACAGCATAAAAGAGTTTGCATAGCCGTTTTGGGTAAAAAAACCCTTCGGTAATATTGTTTTCATAGTTTAGGCATCAAAACTATTTCACTACAAAGGATAGGCGTAATTGATTTTTGCAAGAACCTAAGATTGTTTTTGCAGATTTTGCAATACGTTTAACGGGATACCTATATTTGAAACAATGGCCGAAAAGTACACTTGGTATAAGATATACGATTTCAAAACCCATGGTTCCGAGCCGCAGGAACTATTCTCATTGAGAGCCATTGAGGCCGACGGAAAACGATTGGTGCTGGTGCGCAACCAAAAAGGATATTATGCCGTAGATGATAAATGCCCGCACGCAGGTTATCCGCTTAGTCATGGCAAGTGCATGGAAGACGGCACATTAATGTGCATTTATCACCGCTACCGGTTTGATTTGGAGACGGGTCAAAGTGGCTCGGACTTTGTACAAACTCATCCTGTACGGGTGGATGATGTAGGTGTATTTATTGGATTAAAAAAGAAAAAATGGTGGTTGTGGTAATACCTGCCTAACCGCTCATAAAACAAATGCAGGCTGCTGAAACGATAAAATACCGACTGTTGGCCATGAGTATTGTGGTGGATGTATTGGGTATGCTTAGTTACTTGATCCCTGCCCTTGGCGAATGGACGGATATTGCAATGGCAGTGCTTACTGCTTTGGCAATTTTTAAAGGTTACCACAGTTACGGATGGGCGGCATTTGGATTTTTGGAAGAGATTTTGCCGTTTACGGATATTATTCCCTCGGCCACACTGGTGTGGATTTATAGATTTGTTATTAGGAAGCAGACATACAAAGCATAATCGTTATGGAAATTAAACATCATTTTGAAGGCCGCAAAGGCGAATTCTATATTGAAGAAAACGGGAACATAATTGCTCAATATGACTATACCATGACCGACGAAACCACTATGCTGGCTACCCATACAGGAGTTTCACCGCGCCTGCGGGGACAAGGTATTGCCATGAAGTTGGTAGAGGCTGCCGTTGAGTACGCCCGCACTCACAATTATAAAATTGCTCCTTCTTGCTCCTACGTGCGTTGGGCGCACGAAACTCGCCCTGATTTGGCCGATGTGGTACGGTAATTACCGATACAATATTCAAACCCTTACTTTTGCAGGATACTTATGCCAAAAAAAGCCGTTATAGCTGCGCTAACTGCTTCAGTTATTTTATTTGCCGCCTTTTTACCGCAGGCTGAACCAACAGTTCCGCAAACGCCAGAACAATTGGGCGAAATGCTGTTTAACGATAAAATACTTTCAGGCGATTATACCCTAAGCTGTGCAAGTTGTCATATTCCCCAATTTGCCTTTGCCGATACCGTAAAATTTAGCAAAGGGGTTGGCGGTAAACTTACTGGACGCAATACGCCAACGGTAATGAATGTACTATCACGGGAATCGTTTTTTTGGGACGGCAGGGTAGCAACGCTGGAAGAACAAGCTTTGCACCCCATAAGCAATCCCGATGAAATGAACCTGCCTGTTGAAGAAGCTGTGAAGCGGCTGAACAACGACGAGAATTACCGCAATTATTTTACGACGATATACGGCCAACTGCCCGACAAGACTACTTTGGGAAAGGCCATTGCTGCTTTTGAAAAAACACTGGAAACTGCTTCGACCCGTTTTGATCGCTACATGAACGATGAAGTAATGTTTACCGAAAGCGAAACACGCGGGCAAACGCTGTTTAACAACAAGGCCAAATGTTTTGATTGTCACTTCTCGCCTGATTTTACGGGCGATGAGTTCAGAAACATTGGCTTGTTTGATGGTAAACAACTAAACGATTCGGGCAGGTATAAAATCACCCAAAACCCTAAAGATTTAGGTAAGTTTAAGGTGCCCGGCTTGCGTAATGTGGCAATTACAGCCCCCTATATGCATAACGGGATGTTTAGCACACTTCGAGAGGTGATTGATTATTACGACAATCCCGCTGCAACAGTGAAGCATGCCCAAAACCGCGATGAGCTGTTAAGTAAGCCTTTGAACCTTACCGAAGAAGAGAAAAAGGATTTGGAAGCATTTTTGCTTACCCTTACTGACGATGATTTTATAAAAAAGTAAGCTTACATAGCAAAACACACCAATGGTATAAGTGTTGTAACTTACTGTAAACGATTGCATTATTTTTGTAGCACCCTGTGCTAAGTTTTATGGATTTTTGAACACACGAATGATAGAGGAAGAAGAGTTTAATTTAGAAGGTTTTATTGAAGACCAGCAAGACAGTGAGTTGTACGAACACCACCGTATTGTGGTTGATCCGGGACAATCGTTGCTACGCATTGATAAGTTTTTGATGCATCGGTTGCAGAATGTAAGTCGTAACAAAATACAATTGGCGGCAATTGCCAACAGTATTTTGGTGAACGACGACCCTGTGAAATCAAACTACAGGGTGAAGCCCTTGGATGTAATTACCGTTGTGCTGCCCACTCCGCCGAGGGACACGGCCATTTACCCTGAAAATATCCCCTTAACGGTTGTTTATGAGGACGATGATTTGATTATCATCAATAAAAAACCCGGCATGGTGGTGCACCCCGGCTTTAATAACTACACGGGTACGTTGGTAAATGCTCTGGCCTGGCATTTTGAGGGGCAGAACATCGACCGTAAAGAACCTACCCCCTGTTTGGTGCATCGCATTGATAAAAACACCAGCGGGCTTATGGTGGTGGCTAAAAATGAAACCGCAATGGCCGGCCTTGCCCAACAGTTTTTCGACCACAGTATAGAACGCACCTACAATGCCCTTGTGTGGGGCGATTTTGAAGAAGACAGCGGCACCATACGCGGCAACTTGGCACGGCACCCCAAAAACCGTTTAGAAATGACGGTGTTTGAAGACGGCAGCCACGGTAAAGAAGCCGTTACCCACTACCGCGTTTTAGAGCGTTTTCACTACGTTACCCTTGTTGAGTGTAAGCTTGAAACAGGCCGCACCCACCAAATACGTGCCCATATGCGCTACATAGGTCACCCCATTTTTAACGACGATACCTACGGAGGCGATAAAATTATAAAAGGCACTACGTTTAGCAAATACAAACAGTTTATTGATAACTGCTTTGAGCTGATACCCCGCCAAGCACTGCACGCAAAAACACTGGGTTTTATACATCCCGGCACTCAAGAAAAAGTGTTTTTCGACAGCAACCTGCCCGATGATTTTATGAACGTGCTTGATAAATGGCGCAGGTACATTGCCCACAAAAAAGACTTTGAAGAATAGGCCGTCCTCAGCTGGACAGCTTTAGTCTTTAATGGCCTCGCGTGGCTTCCCTCGCACTAAGTAGTGTGATGGAGGTGTTTTTGCCTCAAGCCATCGGGAATAAATCCCGATGCTATTGATAGAGAACTGGCAATCTATCCATAGCGGCAGGTCTGCGTACCTGCTGTTGATTATTCGACCACCCCTAACCCCTCCTTGCCCTACGCACATACTTCGACAGGCTCAGTATTGATGCCTTGCTAAGGAGGGGAACAGCCGCACAGGCTCACCTGCCCAATAGCAGTGGCAGTTACTAAAACTGATTCGGCGTTCAATGGGCAGCGTGTGGTATCCCTCCTAGCTAAGGAGAGACAGAGGGAGCTATGCCAGCACCCCGTCATTCCCAACTTGATTGGGAATCTCATGTTTCAATCACCCCAAACTATCGGGAATAAATCCCGATGCTATTGATAGCAGGTTGGGCTCTCTATCCATAGCGGCAAGTCTGCGTACCTGCCGCCGAAAATCCCTACCAGATTAATCATTAGCCATTCACCCCTCTCAAAATTTAAAGAGGGGAAACGTTCGTCAGTCGCACAACTATCAATTAGTCAGGGGTGAGTTAAATAGCGTCAATACCCCCCTAAACCCTACAAAAAACAGACAGGGAATTAACTTACGTATTACGCCTTAGCGGGTTCCCAAAGCTCAATTTTATTGCCTTCGGGGTCTATAATCCAGCCGAATTTGCCCACACCGTCCATATTTTCGGTTTGTTCCATTACTTGTACCCCTTCGTCGCGCAAGGTTTGCAATAGCCAATCAAGGTTTTCAACTCGCAGGTTAAACATAAATGCGTTGGTAGAGGGCTCAAAGTACTTGGTTTCCTGCTTAAACATCGAAAAAACCGTTGTACCCCTTGTATCAGGCTTGGGGTCTTCGTCCCAAAAAAACACATGGTACCCATTTTCGCCAAACGATAAGCCAAGATGCTTATCATACCAAGCCGCTAATGCTTTTGTGTCGCGGGCCTTGAAAAAGGCGCCGCCAATGCCGGTTACTCGTTTCATAGTAAATTAAAATTATGGGGCAATAAAAACCAAATATAGCCGCACGGCGCATCACCCGAAAGGATGATTTTGATAAAATGAGCAGGATAAACCGATTTTAATAGTAGAGAATTACTCAATATCCGTACTCAGCTTGTAGCGGCAAATGCGGCCGTTGCCTTTATCGGCCACGTACACAATTTCTTTAAAATAGCTGATGCCGCTGGGCTGGTTAAACTGGAACGGGCCTGCGCCCTTGCCTCCGAACGAAGCAATAATTTGCTTGCGGGTAGGGAAGTTGGCAGGAGGGTTTACCCCTTCAATTCCTGCGCGGGTAAATTGGTATATCGAGTCTTTTTTGCTATCGGCCACAAAAATGTAGCCCGTAGCATCCGTAGCAATGTAAACGTCGGCAGGATTGCCAAAACGGAACGACTGGTATAAGAAACGGTTGCTTTTTGAGGTGTCAAAGTTTAGCAATGCCGTATTTTCTCCGTAACTGCGCGAACCTAAATCAGGATCGAAAGTTTCCTTAATCCATAGCACCCTAAACTCTACCGAAGGATTGGTATCGGCTTGGCAAAGTATAAAATCACGGCTTTTATCCATGCCGAACAAGCGTTGTGGCGGAGCTGCAAATCCTGCAATGGCCGATACACCCAAGCAAGAGCGTAAGCTGGATGTTTGGGGGTTAAGTCCGTTAGTATAACCAATGTTTGCACCGTTGGCGTTAAAAATCAGGATGGTATTATCCGGCCTTGCGGCTGTATTAAAATCGTTTTTAGGCCCTGTGCGAGAAACGTACAAGGTGTTGTCTTCCAACACCGTTAATCCGGTAAACTTTACGGCCACATCATCTGCCCCGCGAAATGCTACTTGCTGGCGCGATAAATCAGCAGCGGGATGTATCAAAGTGTCGGTAAAAACAGGATTACCTGCCCCTGAAGGGTTAATAATGTGATACACCGCGGCCAAGTCATAATCCTGCCCGCCTATGTTTTGGGTTATCCTGCCGGCCACGTACAAATGCAAGCGGCGATCCATTACCACATCCGTTGCGCCGGGTATGGCAATTGTGCGGTAACGTGTACCTTTTTGGTCGAGAACGTGTACGCCCATATCGTCCACCACATACACCATTTCATCGTACCCCACATACACATCCACAGGATTTACAAAGCCGTTGAAAAATGGCAGCACGGGTACATACCCAACGTTTTGGGGTACTAATTCGGGGTCTATCTTACCTTGCTCAAAAATCTCATTGGTGGTATCGTTCTCTTTCTTACCGAAAAAGAAATTACACGACGAGCTTATTACCACGCCGCACAAAAGGGCAATATATAAAGGCTTTTTCACCATTTATTTCAATCGTATTCCCAACGTCAGGCGGTGTACATTGCCCAAGCGGGTTTTATTGTTTAAGCTATAATCAATGCTAAATTTACCAAAGCGGCGGGGCAGCATATAGCCCACACCAATTGGGGGGAAACCGTCTTCGTCCTGCCCTATTTCATATCCTGTGCGGATAAACAGCATATTCTTAATGCCGTATTCTAGCCCTAAGGCAAGGGTTTCGTTATTATCAGAAGGATGGTTGAGCTGCAACGAGGTACGCAATACTTGGTTTTTTGCTTTAACAGCATCTATCGAAGCACCTAATCGAAACGTTGTAGGTACTGAAAGAGTCTCAAAATTGGTGATTTCCTGCTCACCCGTATTTTTCAATACACTCACTTTTCCGCTGGGTTGCACGTTAATACCAAAGTTGGTAAGGGTAACAGCAAAACGCAGGTTGCGTACTTCGCGTATCAGATAATCAAGCCCTAAGTCAAACATTACGTTATTTACCGCAACACCTGCCATTCCTTCGCGGGCGTATTTACCCGTCATACCAAACGTAAAGTTGCTGGTAAGGATACGGGCATACGAAGCACTAATTACAAAACTTGAGGGTGAAAACTTACGCCCCGTCCCAAGCGGCTGATATTCGGTAGTTTCATCCATCTCGCCCGTATTCAGCGACATTACATTAATACCCCAAAAAGCTTGCTGACCGCTGCGCATGGCAAATGCCCCCCAAGCCATATTAATTCCTGCATAGTAAAGGGTATTTCCTGCTTGTACATGATACTTTGCAGTGTCGATCCGTGAAAGCGCTGCAGGATTCCAATACAGGGCGCTTAGGTCATCAGATACAGAAACAAAGCTTCCGGCCATGCCTGTGCTGCGGGCATCGGGGGCAATTTTTAAAAATTGCATACCGGTGGTGCCGGTGCGCGAATTACCGAACGAGGGCAGCACCTGAGCTTTTAACGAACTGGCTGCTAATGTTGCGAGTATGAGCAATGAAAACCTCATATAAAAAGTGTTGCAAATTACTACCTTTTACCTTGTTTGTGATTATGTAGGAGTTAAATTTGATAACAGGAGATTGATAAGTACCAAAAGGGGTCCATATAATATGGCTGGGCTTGATTACCCAATACCTGACCCATATCATTTCAAATAAACTAACGCTTGTTGTACCTTTGCGGCGTTATTTAGAACGATTACAAATGATAACGACCGATATATGTATAATAGGCGCGGGTCCTGTGGGCTTGTTCGCTGTTTTTGAAGCCGGCTTGCTGAAGCTTCGCTGCCATGTGATGGATGTTTTGCCTCAAGTTGGCGGCCAGTTGAGTGAGATTTATCCCAAAAAACCCATTTATGATATCCCCGGTTATCCAAGTATTTTGGCCCAAGACCTGATTGATAACCTGATGGAGCAAATTGCTCCTTTCCATCCTACTTTTACATTGGGAGAAAGGGTTGAAGAACTTGACAAACAAGAAGACGGCACTTTTATAGTAACTACCAACGAGGGAACAAAAGTACACGCCAAAGCAGTTTGTATTGCCGGTGGATTGGGTTGTTTTGAGCCCCGTAAACCCGCACTTGCCAACATTGAACAATTTGAAGGCAAGGGCATTACTTACATGATAAAAGACCCCGAAACGTACAGGGGCAAAAAGGTAGTTTTGGCAGGTGGCGGAGACAGTGCCTTGGACTGGGCCATTTACCTTGCTGATGTAGCTTCTGAACTATCGTTGGTACACCGTAACGAAAGCTTTAGGGGTGCGCCTGATAGTGCCCAAAAAGTGGTTCAACTTGCTCAGGCGGGTAAAATTAACCTGTACCTAAGCAGTAATATTACTGAATTGAACGGTAACGGCGTATTAAAGAGCCTCACGATACAGGATAAAGATAAAACCAGCTACCCTGTTGATATTGATTATTTTATTCCTTTGTTTGGTCTTAGTCCCAAATTGGGGCCTATTGAGGCTTGGGGACTAAATATTGATAAGCAGGCCATTGAGGTGGACACTGAAAAATTTGAAACTAATGTGCCCGGTGTGTTTGCCATTGGTGATATTAATACTTATCCCGGTAAATTAAAGCTGATACTAAGCGGTTTCCATGAGGCGGCCTTAATGTCGCACGGTGCCTTCCGTTACATGAATCCCGGAAAGGTGTTAAACCTTAAATATACTACCGTAAACGGTATTCAATCTTTTTAAATTTTGATTTGATGATTTATAGATTAATTGATTGAACAAAGTAGTTTTGTTGACATTAATTTATAAATCAACAAGTCGAAAAATCTGTAATTCAATAAATGAATAGCGAAATAACAGTTTACGTGCTGAACGATAATGGGGAAAAAGAACCCGTTATTGCTCCCACGGATATGGCCCTTAGTTTAATGGAAGTTTTGAAGGGTAGCGGTTACCCCGTTGAGGCCCGGTGCGGTGGCATGGCACTTTGCGCTACTTGCCATGTAGAGGTACTGAACGATGTGCCCCTCACTCCTGAAAATGATGATGAAATGGCCATGCTTGATACAGTGCCCAATATCACCTCTACCAGCCGACTGGGTTGTCAAATAAAAATCACCGAAGAAATGGACGGTTTGGAAGTCCGTATTTTAGGCGACCAATGATTGTTTAGTTATCAAACATCTTTCAGGCATAAAGAAGGGGTCAGGGATGGTCTTTAAAATTGTTTAACTCACCTCCGAAATTTTCTTAGTCTGAAGCTCACATAGTAGTCCTTCCCACAGGAGAAGGCGACTATTTGAAAGTCGGGCTAATGATTAATCAGGTAGGGGTATTTGGTCGGCATGTACACAGACCTGCCGCTATGGATAGAGCACCCAACCTGCTATCAATAGCATCGGGATTTATTCCCGATGGTCTTGGAGTAGAAAAGTGAGATTCCCAACCAAGTTGGGAATGACGGGATGGAATCTGTGTAAAACAGAAAATAAAAATGGCTCGACGTTTCACGTCGAGCCATCGTGTAAGTTCATTAAATCGAATGTATTGATTAGCCGTTGGCCATCATACGTTTCAGGTTTTCAAGCATATCCTTGGTCATAGCGTCAAGGTCGTACTTAGGTTGCCAACCCCAATCGGCACGGGCAACGCTGTCATCAATACTATCGGGCCAGCTGGCGGCAATAGCTTTGCGCACAGGGTCTATATCATAACTCATGGTAAAGCCGGGCATTACCTTCGCAATGCTGGCGGCAATTTCCTCAGGGTTAAAACTCATACCGGCCACGTTGTAGCTGCTGCGTATGGTAAGTTTATCCGCAGGTGCTTCCATCAAGCTAATGGTCGCATTTAGCGCATCGGGCATATACAGCATAGGCAAGGTAGAATCTTGCGGTAAGAAGCACGAGAATTTGTTGTGTTTCAATGCCTCGTGGTAAATATCAACGGCATAATCCGTAGTACCGCCGCCCGGAGCTGACTTGTAGCCTATCAAACCGGGATAGCGTATGCTACGCACATCTACACCGTACTTTTTAAAATAATATTCGCAATAACGCTCGCCTGCCTGCTTGCTGATACCGTAAATGGTATTAGGGTCCATTACGCAGTGTTGAGGGGTATTTACAGCGGGAGTATTAGGACCGAAAACAGCAATACTGCTGGGCCAGTATATTTTGCCTGTTTTGTATTCAATAGCGGCATCCAATACATTAAACAAACCGTCCATGTTAAGTTCCCATGCAAACTTGGGGTGCTTTTCTGCCGTTGCAGAAAGTAGTGCCGCCAAATGGTACACTTGTTTGGGTTTGTATTTGGTAAACAACTCGGCAAGGCGGGGTTTATCCAGCACATCCAGCACCTCGTAGGGGCCTGTTTGGGTAAGTACTGCATTCACATCAGCAGCGGGTTTCACATCACTGGCTACTACATTATTGCCGCCGTGCAACGCACGCAGGGCTTCTACCAGTTCAGTTCCCAATTGGCCTGCTGAGCCTATTACCAAAATTGTATCGTTCATTATTGTATTGTGTTTTGAGGATGCGAATTTAAACGGTAGCAGCTTACTTCAAATAATAAAAATGCACATACTTTATAAACTTGCTGTAGGCATTGCCGCAACTGATGATAAAGCCTGTTTTGCCCTGTAATATGCCCAAACGAATAAAAAACGATTGAAAAAAAGACCATAACGGATTGAATACCAATTTTATAAACGCGACTTTTTTGCCCTTACGTTTAAGCTCATCGGCACCCAACTTTCCGTAGGTGTTCATTTTTAAAAAGTATTTATCGATGCTTTGAAACGAATAATGGAGTATGTCGCACTTCAATGCAGCAACGCCGCCGCCTGCCGTTAGCTCCACATCTTCATGCACGGCTGAAGTATTAAAGCGTGCATACTTGCGGTTAAACAATCGTTTCTGTCTGTCGGGGTACCAGCCGCAGTAGCGTATCCACTCACCCATAAAAAAGGTTTTACGAGGCATGGTATATACCGGTTTTGCAGCCCAGCTATTGTTTAGTTGCTCCCATTTGGTTTCAACCTCTTTGCGCAGCTCAGTACTAATCTCTTCGTCAGCATCCACCCAAAAAATCACATCGTTTTTGGCTTTCCCCACGCCTAATTGCTTGGTAGCGGCATAGCCCTGCCACTCAACTTTAATAAATTTTGTGTTGTGATAGCTTTGGGCTACCTGCGGGGTGCGGTCGGTACTGCCTGAATCTAACACCAATACCTCATCGATCCATTGCAGTGATTCAAGGCAACGGGCAATGTTGGTTTCTTCGTTATTGGCCAGTACAACGGCGCTTATCGGCAAAAGGTTTTGTGCCACAGTGCGGCAAAACTACATATTTTGGCGGGCATTGGCACATCTCCTTAATTTTTACCTTAAACGTATTTTTTAAACTACACCCAAACGTTATTTCTTTGTAAAGTGTCTATACACAAAACACCTTACGGCCAATGAATAAGATTTTTACATACTTTTTTTGCTTGCTGTTGCTGGCAACTAACCAACTTGCCGCCCAAACCAACGGCCAGTGCGGAACTCTGCTTACCGATGAGCAAAAAGCATTGCTGCTTGATTATGCACAAAACGGACGTGGGTTTGCCACCAAAAGTGCCGCACAATATTATGTACCCATCTATTTTCATTTTGTGGGCGATGATGCCGGCAAAGGCTTTTACAACAGCCACCAATTGATGCTTGATTTGTGTGAACTGAACCGCCAATATGCTGCCGTGGGCTTTTATTACTACCTAGCAGGTATTGAATACATCAGCAACTCTACTTATTTCGACCATGATTATAACGGCGGTTATGACATGATGCGCCAAAAGAATAAACCCAACGTAGCCAACGTGTACATTGTATTAAACCCTGCGGGCAACTGCGGTTATTTTTCACCCGGACGAAATGGGGTAGCTGTGGGTAAAAACTGTATGGGCACAGGCGCTACTACACTTGCGCATGAAATGGGTCATTTTTTCTCTCTTCCCCATCCTTTTGACAATGTTACCGGTGTGCAAGAGTATGTAAACGGAACTAACTGCGCCGTTGCTGGTGATTTGTTTTGTGATACCCGTGCTGATTTTTTAAATACCCGTTGGAATTGCCCTTATACAGGCAACCAGCTTGACCCCTTGGGTGATAAATACGATCCTGACGAAACCTTGTTTATGAGTTATGCTTCTGACCATTGTGCTCACCGATTTTCGGACGAGCAGATTGATGCGATGAAATACAATATAAACACCAGCCGTATTAATCTTAAAGGTCCTTTGCAGGATACCATGCCTGTGCAACAGACTGCTAAACGTATTTGGCCTCCGGATAATGCTGCACAAAAACCCACTGAATCAAAATTTATGTGGAGCAGTGTACCCGGTGCTGATTATTATATTTTGCAGGTGTCTCAAATCTCGGTGTTTCCTAGCAACCTACCGGTTGATATTATGACAAAAGACACCAGCTATATTGCCACCGGACTTACCAACGGCCGCACATACCGCTGGAGGGTACGCCCTGTATATGCTGCCCGCACTTGTACTGATTTCACTACTGATGTAGGCGTATTTGTTACCTCACTAACCACGGGCATTGATGCTGCTGAAAATACCGAAATGCTGGTATATCCAAATCCCGCGGCTAAAAACTCTTTGGTTACTGTAGCATTCCAAACTGAGCAAACAGGAGAAATTAAGGCTTCTATCAGCACTGTGGAAGGTAAAACGATAAGTTCTTCGTTATTGCAAAAACAAAGTGATTTGCAATACAGCCTTTCGATTGACGGTCTGCCCGCAGGAATTTATTTTGTTGAGCTTACTAATGGCAGTAACACTACCCGCCATAAATTGATGGTTGAATAAAACGGTACTCTTTAGACGATAAATACACAGAAAAACGCATTTTTATCGTTTACCTTTTGTTGATGACTTCGTATTAATACCAAAATTGGAACAGATATTGGATTAATCAAGAAACAAACCGACACGACTATGAAAAAGGTAATTGTATTAATGAGTGTTTTTGGGGCTTTGGCTACTTTGCCGGCCTTTATTGAAAAAGATAAAGTGGAACCGGAATACCGCACCTTTGAGATGCGGAAAATAACCAACAAAGCCTTTACCTACGGAGAAAAACTAAACTACCGCGTACACTACGGATTTGTGAACGCAGGAGACATTGAGTTGCAGGTGAAACCAACTCCTGTAAATATAAATGGCAGATACGCCTACCACATCGACGGCTTCGGCAAGTCTCGCTCAGGTTTCGACTGGATGTTTAAAGTACGCGACCGCTTTGAAACGTATATTGATACCCAAGCCATACTTCCTCTTCAGTTTGTTAAAAACCAAAAAGAAGGAGGCTATGAGGATACCGACTTTGTAATTTTTGACCATAAACTCAAAAAATACTTTAGCAAAAAAGGAAGCAAAACCACCCCCATTGATATTCAAGACGTATTATCAGTAGCCTATTATGCCCGTACACTGGATGTAAGAAACTCACCCGTAGGCACTGAGTTTATCTTAAACGTGTATTTGGATAATGAAATTTACCCCTTAAAATTCAGGATTGACGGCCGCGAGGTATTAAGTACTGATGTAGGAAAAATAAACTCCATCCGTATTATCCCCGAGGTAATTAATGGTCGTGTGTTTAAAGATAAAAACGCAATGAAAGTTTGGGTAAGTGATGATGAAAACAAACTACCCTTGCGCATACAGGCCGACATTTTAGTAGGCTCTATAAAAGCAGATATTACCGGCCACTCAGGATTGAAAAACGAACTAAACGTTAAGAAATAACAATTACAATTACCTTTGACCCCGCTTGCCCTTTTGGTGCAGCGGGGTTTTTTATTTTAGTTTGTTTTGGATTTTTTTAGCACTCAAAATATCGCATTTACTTGGCTGGGGTATCACATGAGTTATGCCGAGCTGATTGCAACTGTATTCGGTATTGCAGCTACCATACTTTCAGCCATGCGGATTACCTATACATGGTTGGTAAATATGGTAGCAGTGGTAATGTTTGCCTTTATATCCTACCAGCTAAAAATATACAGCGATTTAATTTTGCAGGCCTATTACTTCAGTATGGGGGTATTGGGTTGGCTGTGGTGGAATAAAAAAGCCAGCAACAATTTTGTACACGTGGCGTATTGGTCGCCGGGTTTAAATGTTTATTTGCTAACCGTTGCCGGGATATTAGTAGCCGCTGCTATAATAGGTTATTGCACATCTAACTTCCATATTTGGATGCCACAGTGGTTTCCGCAACAGGCTTCCTTACCCTATTTAAGCTCGTTAGTGCTAATAATGAGTTTGGTGGGCACCTATTTGATGGGACGTCGGTACATCGAAAACTGGTGGCTATGGGCAGTTAGCAATCTTATCTCAGCAGGGATATACCTTTCGCAAGACAGTCTGTTTATTTTTATCACCTATCTCATTTTTTGGGTTATCGGCTTAAGCGGTTGGTATAACTGGCAAAAAGAATACGACACCGCAAAAAACATCAATTCATAGCCTCCCGAAAAAAACCCATCGGGAATAAATCCCGATGCTGTTAACAGAAAATTGAGTCCTCTATCCATAGCAGCAGGACTATGTACCTGTCGCAGACCCCTACCCGAAATATCCTTAGCCCGACGTTCCCAAAGTCGGCTCCCCCTTTTAAATGCTGCCTGCAAAGCAAATAGTCGGGATGAGGTGAACAGCCTTGCGCGTACCATCCCCCTTTAACTCTCCCCCGAAACTTCCTAAGCCCGACGTTCAAATACTCGCCCCTCTCTAAATTTAGAGAGGGGAAAGTTGGGTAATTGTGGCTTTTCAATACTTTAGAGTGAGTTAAAAACACCCATCACATATTAAACCGTATTCCCAAGCCGGTGCCGGTGTATTGTTGGGTAAAATCAAGTCCCCGCCCGTTAAATGTGCCCCATTTAATAAAAAAGTTAAAGCTGCGGGCATTGTCCTTGGGACGTAACCACAAACCCGCTTCACACATCAGGTATTTAAAGGGTTCTTTGTTTCTATTACTTTTATACAGGCTGTTTTTACCTACAAAATTGTTATAAATAGCTTCATAAAACCCTTGTGCGTAAACCCAAACCCCGTCCTCTTCAGCAACCCTAAAACGTATGCCGCACTCAAGCGCAAAAGCCCATGTTTGCTGACGGACGGCATTGTACAGCAATGGCTCGGTAAAGTAGCGCAACTGCGCACGGTTATAAAAAATCAAACCCTCGTTTAGCGTAGTATATTCATCACGAGCCTCCAATCCGTAATATTCAAACGACCGTGCCGAACCGTTATCAAATGCAGTATCGGGTTGTTTGAGGCAATACGCAGAAAAGGATTCAAAATCAGTAGCATGCTGGCTTTCGTGGTGGGCACTAATACCTAACCGAAGACTATGACGGGTGCTTTTAAGCATAGGTAGGAAATACACATCGAGGCCGAAATTACCCCGCCACAACTGCCACGACATAAACTGTTGCTGTGCCACATCGTGAAGCTCTATATACCCCGAAGTGGCTGCACAGGCATCACCCCAGGGCGTTTTATAGCTAACTAAAGGCACGTTGCCGCCCAGCATATTGTACCAGCGACTGTCAAAAAGGCTCATGCGAAGGGTGGGAAAATCAGGACTGATACTAAAATCAGCCTTTGAGGGTACGGGCAGTAATTGCATGCGCGCAGTGTCTTTTTGTGCAGCAGCAGCTATTGCCCCCAGCAATGCTGCAGTTAGTAAAATTGGTTTCATAGCGTTGGTTTATAACACTATACAAACCAAATAAGTGTAACCCCTAATAATTTTTGTTACAGTTAAAATTATTCGGATTACTGCTTCCCTTGTTCGTTATTACTTTGGGAGGTTAGTTAACTAAACAAACTCCGACTTTCCATATTGAATAAATACGCTCTTACCGACTTAGGAAGAAACACACACACTTTGACAAACTGCTTTACGATGCCCTATACGCATCTAACAATATCTCTTTTAGCGGATTACCGCCATCAATAAACAAACGTCCTTGGGGAACAAGGGCATTAATGATTTTTTGTAACGCCTGTTTTTCAATTTCGGGGTGTCTCCCGTCCAGCGCGCCTACTCTTACAGCAACGGCAACATCAAACGGCTTTTCACTGCTGTCAAGTTCAAACGATTCGATGGCCGCTTGTTTGAAATGCAACTTCCCTGTTTTCATTTCTTCTGTTGAGCTTGAAACAGCCTGCTCAATGGCCTTTGCTGAACGATCAATCCCAAGCACATAACCGTTTTTTATCCGTTTGGATAATTCACGCGCCATTGCTCCGGGGCCGCAGCCAATTTCCAATATTCTAATTCCTTCTTTCAATGGCAAAGTATCTACAGCTTCTGCAAGTCGTTTCGATAACTTATTGCTCATACTGGTTCTACGTTAAACTATTTTGTTAACGCACAAAAATCAACAAACTGTTTAAGGGTTGCTACACTTTTTAAAGGCTCTTCCAGTTGGCCCATGTGTCCGCTTTTTTCAAACAAGGTAAACTGGCAACGTTCAATCAAAGAGGCTTGGTAGCTGGATATCTCGGCAGGAATTAAAGCATCTTCGGCACCGGCAATCACCAACACGGGAATATTGGCATTTTGCAGCACATCCAGCCGTTCGCGGCGCAAGCGCATAGCTAACAAAGCGTTTATTATTCCTTGTGGGCTACACTCTTTAGCAATGGCAAGGCTTTGCATCAGCAATTCATCGTGTGGTTGACTTTTAGCAAACAACCCCGGAATTAGTACCTCCACAAAAGGCACCACCCCCTGATTAGTAACAAAATCAGCTTGTTTCAGGCGGTTTTGTTTCTTCTCGTCGGTATCAGCATATGCGGTTGAGTGAAACAAGCCAAAACCGCTTAGTAACTCTGGATGACGTTCGGTCAGTGCAAGTGTCACATAACCGCCCAATGAGTGGCCGATAACAATACTTTTTTCAAGCCCTTCAGCACGTAATGTATGGGCAAGGCGGTCAGCCATGTCCTCAATGGTTTCAGGGTTTGCGTTTTCTGCCAAGGGTGTTTGTCCAAAGCCCGGTAAATCCACACAAACCACTTCGCAAAAAGTGGCTAATTGCGGGGCAATGGCTTCCCAAATACGGGTATCTTCGCAAAAACCGTGAACTAACACCAACGGTTGTCCGCTTCCCCTGCGGGTACTGAAAATTTTTTCCATGCACAAGTTTACGGGTTTTTACGGTTTCAGCTTTTGTAAAACAGTAACTATTGATTCTTATTTAGTAGGCCATGTAAGCTACAGGGCTATTGTTTTTATGATGATTTTTTTGTATATTAAAAGAGTAGAATATGACGATGAATTTAATTACAGAAAACTATCCTGCCTATCAAAACAACATTCCGCAAACCGGGCAGCACATCTTGGCCCAACAAACCAACAACATGGTGGTGGTTTATCAGGCATTTAATCCCCTTATTGCAAACTATTCTATACAAAATCAACAGTTTGGCGGAGGGGCATATAGCCTTAACCGTATGAGCTGGATTAAACCCAATTTTTTATGGATGATGTATCGTTGCGGCTGGGCGCAAAAAGAAAACCAGCAATACGTTCTGGCTATTTGGATTAAGCAAACCGACTTTGACTACATTCTTTCAAAGGCAGCATATTCCTCATACAAACAAGGGATATATACAAGTCATGAAGAATGGAAACAGCACCTTGCAACAACTGAAGTGCGCTTGCAATGGGATCCTGACCATGACCCTTACGGAAAGTCACTGGAACGCCGAGCTATACAGTTGGGCATGAAGGGAACAATATTAAAGGCTTTTTGTACCGAGATGATTGTGAAGATTGAAGACATTACCCCTTTTGTGAAAGAACAATATGGGTTTGTTGCTAACCGCGATGCGGAAAAATTAACCGTGGCTTACGAAAGAGTGTACGTGTCCAATGATGAAAAGCTGACAAGTTTTTTAGGGTTGGACAGATAGTACCCTTCCTTACTATTTGTTTTGCAGGCAGCATTTAACTTTTCCTTCCCCTTGAGGGGAAGGCGACTTTGGGAACGTCGAACTTAGGATATTTCGGGTAGGGGTTTTTTCTCGGCAGGTATACAGACCTGTCGCTATAGATAGAGTGCCCAACTTTCTATCAATAGCATCTGGATTTATTCCCGATGGTTTAATCAAAGCTACCTCAACCGCTCCTTTTCCTATGCGTAATGCATAGAAAGAAGGGACACTAACCTAAAGAGTACTTTGAACGTGTGGCTATTTCTAACGAATCAATCCCGTTGAGGTAATGCAAAAAATTTTATCTTTATGCCCACCCAATGCGGTTGCGGCGGGCATCATGATCATTGATTTATTTATGATTTTTGACTTGTTGATTTGGAGATTTTATGTTGACTGTAAAAGAGGCTTTTGAAGATTATAAAAATGTAGTTTTTGATACAACTACTATTGGCTTAAGTTTTTGGAGCCGCTTTTTAGACTATTCTATTGAATTATATTTTGATAAACACCCTGAAAAGAAGAATGGTTGGTTAAGAAAAAGTGTTTTTTCTGTATTTGATATTAATCCAAATATTAGGAATGGGTACTCAAAACAACACGATATTATACATGAGATTTTAGCTAATGAATTAGGAAATCACAAAGTAGAATTATTCGAATGGATGATGAATTTATCGCTATTAAAAATCTATAATGCATTAGAGATATTGTTGTTACGGTCAATACAGCTCAAATATTTCCCTGCCTTGAAAGACCCGTTATTGGGCAGGAAAGAAATGAATGAGATTGGAAGAGAGATAAAAAATTATTTAAAAATTAAGTCAGTTAATGCAGATACGAATAATAATAGGTATCTTATAAAATATATTGAACTTAATTCAAATGATTTTATTAATTTTATCAAGTTTCCTGTAAGAATCGACAAAAAAACAAACTGGGAAGATTTTTTTGAAATGGTATCGATTCTTAGAAATGTCGTTGCGCACAACAATATGCTTGTTACAAATAATACTTTAAATGAGATAAAATCTTGCGGTAAAGATATTTTCGAACAATATTTTGATTTGAGAAAGACAGTTTCTGGCTCGATTATTTTGTCACCTAAGCAAGATTTGGGTACTTTTTCAAACTTTATTAATTTGTTTAATGAGTTTGGGTTAAATGCGGTAAAATTCATTTTTGAAGAAAATGACCTTCAATTTTTGGGTCTTGATTAATGTACCAAACGGATTGCTTCGTTGACCTAAGAAGGCCTCCTCTCAATGAACGAACGCCGAGCAGGCTTAACAATAACCTATAAACTCCCCACAATTGCCGTAAAACCAAGTCTTTAGTAACAAGCAGTTGAACATTACCCCATTTTGCGCTATTTTTGAGGGCATATAGATTTTTATGTTACAGCTTAGCTATTTACGAGAGAACACAAACGAAGCCATAGAAAGGCTTAGTAAGAAAATTGCCAACGCAAAAGAAGGCGTAGAGGCTGTTTTGTTGGTTGACGACAAACGCCGCGCAGCACAAAAAGAGCTTGACGATGTTTTGGCAGTCTCCAACAAATTGGCTAAGGAAATTGGCGACCTGTACAAAAGCGGTCAGCGTGAAAAGGCCGACGAGCTAAAACAACAAACCGTCGTGCAAAAGGAGAAAGAAAAAACCCTTTTGGGGCAGCTTGAGAAATTGGAAGCCGAGTTGAAAGATGCTTTGGTGATATTGCCCAACGCTCCCAGCCCGATGGTGCCTGTGGGTCGCACGCCCGAAGATAACGAGGTAGTAAAAACATGGGGAACGATGCCCGCTTTGCAAGATGGAGCGAAACCCCACTGGGAACTTACCACCCAATACGATTTGATTGATTTTGAAACCGGTGCTAAAATTACCGGTGCAGGCTTCCCTGTATACCGCGGCAAAGGAGCAAGGTTGCAACGTGCCCTTATTAACTTCTTTTTGGATGAAGGCTTAAAAGCCGGATATTTCGAAATTCAGCCACCGATTTTTATTAACGAGGACAGCGGTTTCGGTACGGGTCAGTTACCCGATAAAGAAGGACAGATGTACCATATGCAGTTGGATAACTTGTACGCTATTCCAACGGCAGAAGTGCCCATTACCAACTTGTACCGTGATGTGATTGTGCGCGAGGATGAACTACCCATTAAAAACATGGGCTATACGCCTTGCTTCCGTCGCGAGGCAGGCAGTTATGGCAAAGACGTTCGCGGCTTGAACCGTTTACACCAGTTTGACAAAGTGGAGATTGTGCAGGTAACCACTCCCGAAAAATCGTACGAAACGTTGGAGCAAATGAGCGAATACGTTCAAAGCCTGTTGCAAAAGCTTGAGTTGCACTACCGCGTATTGCGCTTGTGCGGTGGTGATATGAGCTTTGCCAGTGCCCTTACGTATGATATGGAGGTGTACAGTGCAGCCCAGCAACGTTGGTTAGAGGTGAGCTCGGTATCAAACTTTGAGACCTTCCAAGCCAACCGTTTGAAGTTGCGTTATAAAAACAGCGAGGGTAAAAATATTATCGCTCATACACTAAACGGCAGTGCGCTGGCGTTACCCCGTATTGTAGCTGCATTACTCGAAAACAACCAAACCCCTGACGGAATTGTGTTGCCCAAAGTATTGCACCCCTACACGGGCTTTGAAATCATAAAATAAACGTTGTTAAAACACATCATATATACACTGGTAGGCTCTGTGTGGGCTTTATCGGCGGCAGCACAAGGAAACGGCTGTTTCGATGATTTTGCTAAAAATCCTACCTACCAGTGTAATACTCCCTTTAACCCTGTTTGCGCTTGCGACGGCAAAACCTACTTTAACGAGTGTGATGCTATTAACCACGGGGGAATACAGAATTTTAGTTATACCACAGGGGTTTGCGGCGATTGGGAAATGTTTATAGGCCAAGATGCCCCTAATAGGATGATTAAAGCCTCCTTTCAGTTTAAAAACAGCGGAGGCAGCCTCACCTTTATGATTGTGGATATATACGGCAACGTGGTGCAGCAGCAGTTTATCAATAGTGTAAACAGTTTTCCTATCCAGTTGGATATTAGCACCGTTTCTTTTACCCCGGGCATTTACATTGCGTACGCCTTTGGCGGTAACTACCGCAAAACCATCAAATTTTCGGCAGGGAATTTTTAATTTCAGTATCTTCACATCTTAGTATGAAAGAAATAATTTTTATTGTTGAGGAAAGTCCTGAAGGAGGATTTATGGCAAAAGGCTTAGGAGTTTCTATTTTTACAGAAGCCGATACTGCTGAAGAGTTGAAAGCAGCTGTTAAAGATGCCGTACACTGCCATTTTGATGATAATGACCCAAAATTAATACGTTTGCATTACGTTAAGGACGAGGTTTTTGCTGCATGAAACTGCCCCGCGATATTACCGCGCAAGAGCTGATAAAAGCAATGAAAAAATTGGGTTACAAGGAAACCCGGCAAAGTGGAAGCCATATACGGTTAACTACTGTGACTAATGGAGAACATCATATTACAGTGCCCAATCATAAACCGTTAAAAACCGGCACTCTTTCTGCAATTATCGCTGATGTTGCTTTGCATTTTAAGAAAACAAAAGAAGAAATCATACTAGTGTTATTTGGTTAGCATAGTTTTTTAAACCGCTGAAAATTATCTTCGCAATTGCTATGCAAATCACTAAAGACAATAAACTTCGTAAACTGGTATTAGTGGGCGATAAGGTATTGATAAAGCCCAAAAACTTTAGCGATAAAACCAAAAGCGGTCTTTACCTGCCCCAAGGTGTGTATGAAAAAGACGAGGTGCAAACGGGTACCATTGTACAAATAGGCCCCGGATATCCCATTCCTAATTTTGAAGACGATAGCGAAAGCTGGAAACCCCAAAGCAAAATGAAATACTTGTCCCTGCAAGCACAAGATAACGATGTGGCAGTGTTTTTACGAAAAGGGGCTTATGAGGTAGAATACGAAGGCGAAAAGTATTTAATAGTTCCCCATCACGCAATTTTGATGCTGATTAGGGATGAGGAACTATAAGTAGAGTCTTTATTTAACCTGCAACGCTTGTTCCAAGTCGGCAAGCAAGTCTTCAATATCTTCAACCCCTACGCTAAGGCGCAAAAGACCATCGCTAACGCCTGCTTTTTCGCGTTCTTCTTTGGGAATGCTGGCGTGCGTCATGCTGGCAGGGTGACCGATTAATGATTCAACACCACCCAACGATTCGGCCAATGAAAATACCTCAAACGATGAAGCCACACGGAAGGCCTCTTCTTTATCATCGCCTTTAAGGGTAAAGCTAATCATACCGCCAAAATCGCGCATTTGTTTGCGGGCAATTTCATAGCCGGGGCTGTCCTCAAAACCGGGCCAATATACTTTGCCTACACGTGGGTGTTGGCGCAAGTAATGGGCAATGGTGCGGCCGTTGCTGCAATGGCGCTCCATACGTAAATGCAGGGTTTTTATACCGCGCAATACCAAAAAGCTGTCCATAGGGCCGGGAGTAGCTCCGCAGCTATTGTGTATAAAGGCCAGTTGCTCATACAAGCTGTCGCTGTTCATGCACAATGCACCCATTACCACATCGCTGTGGCCGCCCAAATATTTGGTAACGCTGTGCATTACAATATCAGCACCCAAATCCAAAGGATTTTGAAGGTAGGGAGACGCAAATGTGTTATCCACTGCCAGTGTAATGTTGTGTTGCTTGGTAATAGCAGCTATGGCAGCAATATCAATAATCTTACAAGTGGGGTTGGTAGGAGTTTCCATCCAAACCAGTTTGGTAGCGGGGCTAATGTGTTGTTTCAGATTATCTGCCACTGTTAAATCAACAAACTTAAAGCTGATGCCAAAGTGGGCAAACACTTTGGTAAACATACGGTAAGTGCCGCCGTACAAATCATCGGCGCAAATTACCTCATCGCCGGGGCGCATTAGCTTGGCTACTGCATCAATAGCACCCATACCGCTGCTAAAGCACAAGCCGTATTTAGCATTTTCCAAAGCGGCTATACAATCTTCCAACGCCTTGCGGGTTGGGTTTTTGCCGCGTGCGTAAGCATACCCCTTGTGGTTACCCGGGCTTTCTTGCACATAAGTACTGGTTTGGAAAATAGGAGTCATAATAGCTCCTGTGGTTGGGTCGGGCTCTTGTCCTGCGTGTATGGCTTTTGTTCCGAATTTCATCTTCGTTGTCGGTTATTTGTTATCAGTTATTGGGATGGCAGTTGGCTCTTGTGATACTAATAGCCAAAGTCCAATTGTTAAAAGCATTTTGCTGCTGCAAACCTACGGGTTTTTGACAAGACTGTTTGACGGGAAACGGCGATAAATTTTTAGTCTGCAAAAAAATTTTACTTCTGCGTAGGGGTATTGTTTCATTCGATTGTCATTAATACATAAAACAATGAAACAGATTATTTTTTTGGCAGCATTGCTGCTTACAGCGTTAACAAATGTATGGGCACAAAACAATAGCTTGCCCAATGTGGACACGATAATGGCCACAGAAACAGTAATTCCTATGCAGTTTGGGTTTGTGCACCCTTTGGGAACTAACGGATTAAACAGCACTAAGGTGTACAATAAGGTCTCAATAAATGCGCTAACGGGTCATAGCAAAGGCACATTAGGCACTGAAATCTCTGGGATATACAGCATTACTAAAGAACACGCCGTGGGCTTTAAAGCTTCAGGGGTGATGGACCTTGTACACGGCAGTGTGTTGGGCACACAAGTTGGCGGCGTGATGGCTTCGGCAGGCGGTGCAACAAAGGGCTTCCAAGCGGGGGGTGTTTTGGCTTTAAATGGGGGTAGTTTATACGGAATGCAAGCCGGGGGTGTTTTTGCCTCTAACAAAGGCAATGTAGAGGGCTTTCAGGCAGGAGGTGTTGTAGCCATTATTGACGGCGACAGTGTAAGGGGTATGCAAGCGGCAGGAGTGGTTGCTATTAATGAGGGAAGTATTGAGGGGATGCAGGCTGCCGGCGTTGTAAGCATTTGTAGAGGAAATGTTGAAGGAGTGCAGGCTGCGGGTGTGTTAAGTCAGGCCAGTTTTGTAAAGGGAGCTCAAATTGGCATAGTTAATATAGCCGACTCGATGGATGATAAATCTGTGCAGCTGGGTTTAGTAAATATATCCCGTAAAGGGGGCATTATGCGCTTTGGGGTAATGACGACTGAGTTCTACAATGCCACAGCGTTTTTAAAAAGTGGTACGCGCCATTTTCACGGGTATGTGGGAATGGCTACCCAATTGAACGAAAAAGATTACCGTTTTGGACCTATGATAGGTGTTGGCACAAGCATACGCCTTGCCAACCGCCTGTATGTTGAGCCTGAGTGGATGCAATGGTTTGTGATACACAAAAACAATCTGGTGTACAAAAATCGCATCACGCAAATACAGCAGTTAAGAACCATGTTTAGCTTTTCAATGGGCAAAAAAGGGCCTCACATCAGCGCTGGACCTACCATTAACTTTAGTTATACATCGTATAAAAATAACAATGGCGAAATAGGCATCGACTTTGCTCCCTCTTACTTCTACAATAAAACCTTTACCCGCAATCAGGTGAACGTTAGGGCATGGTTTGGCTATAACGTTACGGTATCGCTGGGTAAATGATGGTGCTTGGGATAAAAGAATGACATCGGGTTTAAAGCTCGTGGAAAAATTACCTGAATATAAAATTCAGGCCTTTAAACGGTAACGTCCCCAATGGTTTTAAACCATTGGGGACGTATTTATCAAAAGCGGCGGGCTTTATGCCCGTCAATAAAACGGGTTAAATTTCTACAAACGGGCAGCAACGGCCAATCTTCCGCCAAATCCTGCAGTTTTGGTAGGCAACAGCATTCCTTCAATACCAAACAAACCCAATGCGGTTGAATACCGCTTGTTAATTTGCCAACCGCACGATTGGTAAATATCAAACGGGCCAAACCCCCCAATGGAAATGCCGGTGGTAGAGTAGAATTTTTTGCCGATAAAGTTTACCGATTCAATGTTTAACTGCGGACGGTAGCTGGCTATCGCCATAGCGCGTAAACGAATGTTTAAAAAGTGCTTATCGTTAAATTTAAGGTAATAAGTAAGGGCAAAACGGGCGGGTAAAGCGGTGTTAAAAGCAGCTGCTGAAAACGGAATGTTGAAGCGAGTGACAATACTATCACCTAAACGTTCCACATAGCCCGGACTGCTCAAACTATCAGGCGAGGAAACAAATACGCCTTCGTACCGTATGGTGGTATCGCGGCGCGAATAGGTAGCAGAACCCTCTTTCCAGCGAATAAAACCTATATCGCTGATATCAACGCCAATTCCTGTTTTTTCATTAATGGCCATGTTAAACTTCACATCACAAATGGCTCCCCAGCCAGAAGGCTCTAAGTAAAACGGGCGGTAGGGTTGGAAATAGCTTTGTTTGGCCTCCAACTCTAACGATAAATCAATGTATTCACCATTAGACTCTGTGAGCATTCGTGATCTGCCTACATCGTAGCGTCGGTATTCAAAACCCCTCGCAAGTCCGGCACTCACGGCTATATTGGCTCTGCGTCCTTTAATGTTAAAAAAACGAGTCCACCCCAGTTGCAAAGCATCGTAGCGGGTAGTAAGGTATTGCAAATCATCAAAAATCTGTTCTTTACCGGCCCCTTCTTTGTTTCCTTTAAAAAAGAAATTACCGAAATCGTTAGTAAACTCAGCACTTTGATGCCTGCGAAATGCATACTTCACCGTGAACAGGTGGTTATACATTTTTTTAGGTGAGATGACAAACTGAAACCCTGCGTTGGTTTCCCTGCCGCCAATATTCAATGCCGATAGCTTATCTGTTGTACTTTTAATATCAGCACCGTTTAAAGGTTTTTTAAAGTAAAAATCATAGGCAAGCGCATTTATAGCGCAGTTAGAGCTAAACTCAAGGCCGTAATCGGCCTCAAACATATTGCCCTCGTAGTGGCTGCTGAGCGGGTGCAGGTAAAAAGCCGTAAACCTATCTAACGGGTTGGGAGTAGCAACAAAACCTTTAGAGGTATCCGTTTGTGCTTTTAGCCCGCAAAAAAACAAAAGAGTAGCAGCAATGGCCGCGGGTAATCTAAAAGCGTTGTTCATAAACAAAATCACCGGTAAGTTTAACGTCGAATTTATAGTGGCTGTAAATTTTAACTGGAGTAGTGCTATTTTTAGGCGTGTTAAAGGTAGCGCGTACTAATAAGCGTTTTGATTGCTTCACTTTTTCCATCCTTTCACGGCTAAAGTAGGCTTTTAGTACTGAGCGCACGGGCGAAATTACCTTGTTAGAATTCATGTCAACATTTCCTGCTATTACAACATTGTTGGGCATTGCAATAACTGAGTCGGTAATGTTGCCCAAATCGTCCAAAAGGTATAGCTGCACACCAGCTGAAAAGGGAAATGAGTTATCAATAATGATATTGAACGAACCTTCTTTTACGCGGTTAAGGTTACCGTCGCTAAACATTTCAAAAGCCAGCGTATCGGCCAAAACTAAGTTATCTGCCAGTATTGAAAGCGGCATACTTAGCCTTAAATCTGCTCTAAGCTCTGATTTGTCGTAAAGAAAATCTTTCCAGTTAGATACGTTGCCGTTAGGGTTGGTAGTAACATCCATTTCGTACTCCAACTCATCCGGCATGTTAAGAATAAATGCCTTAACGTTAGAGTTGTTTTTGTTGAGCAGATACGAGTTTTTCTTCTCCATAAACGGATTATCCGTAGCGCGGGGAATGTTTACGGGTGTTCCAATCAGTGAAGGGGCATTAAGAATTACCGTATTGCCTGTTCGGGTATTGCGAGATTTAAGGCTCTTAATATCCACTTTTGCCTCAGCCCCAATACCGTTTACAAGGTTCACGGTCAAGTCCATGTCTTCAAAATCAATGTTTCCCGTAGTGTTTTTAAACATACTGAAGGCTTGTGTAGAAGGGCCTGCTTTAAGCACTTGTTGGCCAAAATAACCTTCGGCATATTCGGCCACCATGTTTAGTAAGCCGTAATAAATATAAACACTGTCATTAAGAGAAACGCTGGTTTGCCTTCCCGATGAATCAAGGGTTACATTCAGCAAGTTCCAAAACGCATTTACGGTATCATCTACCGATGGGTTTCGGCCTCTTAAATCAATCGTGTAGCCTTCCAACGGAATGTCTTTTATCACATCAGTGCCGCCGCCGGGGGGTGCTGCATTTACCTTCAAAACCTCACTTACTGAGTTACCGTTGCGGGTAGCATGCGGAATGCTGTAATACACCGTCATGTTTTCTTGTATGGTACTAACAATACGCAGGCGCAAAACGCCTTCTTTTATGTGTATTTTCTTCATTTCGGCTCCGTTAAAATTATACAGCGCGTTCTCGTCTTTGCTGTGTACACTTTGTGAGGGGAAAATAGCCGTGGCACTTTGGGGTTTTAGCCCACGTACGGTAATGGTTATGTTTACTTTATCGTTTTTGTTTACGGTAACAGGGTTGGGCGTAGCGTAGGTTTTCATGCTTATCACCTGCACCTCTAATGAAGCATCTACCTGTTTGCCCGCCAAGCTGCTGGTAGCTGTTTTTGTTTGCCCCGATAGGATATTGGTAAGCTTATCTGTAGCAAGCGTATTGCCGGTAACCTTGTTTATCAGCTTAAACTCAATCTCTTCTATATCCACGGGAAAACCGTTGCTTATTGAAAAATCAATGTAGCCTTCGTTAAGTAATGCTGTTTGAAAAAACGAACTGGCATCAATGGGCGTAGGTGGTACACTGGTTACGTTTTGCGCAGGAACGTTTACAGTGAACCCATGAAGGGCTGCCGCCCCCGGAAACGCTTGCTCAAGGGTGATAGCTTGCGACAATGTGCGGTCTGACAGTACTAACTTTTCCAACGTTAACGTCGCTTTCACCTCTGTATCGGGTATTACAAAAAAATCATTAGCGCGTGCCGTGTACAATGTATGGTCGAAAACAAGTTGTAATGTGCTATCCGAGTTTTCTCTAACAACCGAGTCGGTAACCAGTTGGTCAAGCGTAAGCGAGGTACTGGCAATGGGTGTCAGCATATTGGTTTCCCACGAAGAATACTCATCGCGCCGGCAGGAGGCGAAGGCCACCACGGCTGCCAAAATAATCAGTACGGGTTTGATAATAGTTTTCAATAGGTTAGGCGGTTTAAGCAAATGTAAGATAATAATATTTTAGTAATAGACGGTCTTAGTAATACAATTGGTTGTACTATGTAAAACTACTGTAAAAAAGCACCTTATGCCATCTTTTTTCGACAAAGTACCTGCCGTTGCTGCAAAATTTATAACACATAAGGATGCAGGGTTACTAATACCGGATTTATACACCGTTTTTTATTGCAACTTCTGTTTTCTGCACAAACCTGTTTATAGATTCATTATTAAGAAATTGCATATCCGGTTATCTGAAGCCATTACCATTTTAATAAACCGCAACGTAATATTGCCAATTATGTCGTCTCATCATTTTGTAAAAGAAAAACAGGAGCCTGCGCTGATTATAGCCAACGGCGAGGAGTGCAATGCCGAACTGATGGGTCAGTTGCTTGAATGGCAACCCACAGTAATGGTGCTTGACGGCGCTCTGGACCGCGTGCTTAGGCTTGGGATAAAGATTGATATTGTGCTGGGTGATTTTGACCGCGAACACCGCCCCGAGGAGAAACTGGCACACCACCAACCTGTGAAGGTTGTGCATACCCCCGACCAAAACAAAACCGACCTTGAAAAAGGTATTGATTACTTACTTGAGCAAGGCTACCCGGCAGTAAATATTGTTTGGGCTACTGGTTTGCGTGCCGACCATACAATGGCCAATATAACCAACCTGGTGAAATACAAGAACCGTATTAATTTGGTGATGTGGGATAATTACTCAAAAATTTTTCCGGTAAACGGAAGTTTTGAAAAATGGTACCCAAAGGGTACTATTCTATCGCTTGTTCCTGTGGGTTTTGCAGGGGGTATAACCACTGAGGGGCTTTTGTATAACTTAACAAATGAGTGGCTTGATTTGGGCAAAAGAATAGGCAGCAGCAACGAAGCAGCGCAAAACGGTATAGTTAAAATCAATTATACCGAAGGCGACCTACTGCTGATGGAATGCCATGATTAGGATATAGGTTAGCGGTTATCCTATCACGTGAATTCAAAAAAAACAAATAAACCCAAAAGCACTATGAAAATAGTGGCCACAATAACCCAAAAAATAAACTGTATTCTTTTTTGGCGTTGCTGATGACGTTCCCAGGTGGAGGCAGGTTTCTTCTTTTGTTTCATTAACCGTATGCAAATACGTAAATATTTTTTTATTGGAAAAGGACTTATGATTAAAGATTTATGATTTTTTTCATAATTGTAATGACGATTACTTTTTTAAAGCTTTCAGCCGTTCAGTAATCAGAAATTTTTCCTTTGGATTTTTTGCCAATGCCGCTGATGCAATAAGGTGTTGCTCTTCTAATAATGATTGCCCGATAAGGTTGTATATGTGGGCAAGTGTTGCATGATAAAGATGGTGGTTTTTTAATTCGTTCAGTTGTAATAACAGCGTTATTGACTGTTGTGGCTGCCCCGCATGGGCAAGCACTATGGCTTTGTTTAGCTGCACCATTGGCGAGGGGTTCATTTTTTCTAACAGCTCGTATAAGCTGAATATTTCTTGCCATTCTGTTTGCTCAAACGAGGGGCTTAGGCAATAATAAGAGGCTATCATCGCCTCAATATGATAATGGCTCAGGCGTTGTGCCTTTCCCGATTCTCTAAGGCACTCAACACCTTTATTTATAAGGTCTTTATTCCATAAATCACGGTTTTGGCGGGCATATACTATTATTCTTCCCTCGTCGTCAACGCGAGAGTTAAAACGGGAGGCATTAAAACACATTAGCGCCAGCAACGACCAAACCTGCGGCATATTTGTGGCCGGATTTTCAGTTAATAATAAACAAAGCCGCATTGCCTCAAAGCACAAATCGTGGCTTAATATGCCGTCTTTACCGGTGGTGCTGTTATAGCCCTCGTTAAAAAGAAGATAAATGCTTTTAAGTACTGTATCCAAGCGTTTTGTCAACGCGGCACCCGTAGGTAAGGCAGGCAATGAGTCCATTTGCCTCAATTTTTCTTTGGCTCGGTATAGTCTTTTATTAATTACTTCTGTACTGGTTAAAAAAGCTGCTGCAATTTCCTGATTTCCAAAACCGCAAAGGGTTTTTAATATTAATGCTATTTGCGCTTCTTTACTAAGCACGGGCGTGCACAACGCAAAAATCATCCGCAATTGATTGTCTTTTATCTCCTCGGCTAAAAACAAATGGCTCACTGTAGCCTCCATTGTATAGGCCGATTCTAATAAATAGCCTAAGTCGCCGGTAATTTTCCGAATGTTTTTTTGGCGGCGCAGGTAATCGATGGCTTTATTTTTTGCCACAGTATATAACCATGCTGCCGGATTTGGTGGTGGGCCATTGTAGCCCCACTGTTTTAGGGCAAGCAAAAGGGTATCTTGCACAATATCTTCGGCAATGGCCAACTGACCCATGCCGAAGATACGAGTTAATGATGCCACCATTTTACCATACTCGTTACGGAAAAGGTGTGCAGTAAGTTCTTGTGCAGATGATTGTTGCAATTACATTCCGTTGTTTTGTATCGGACGAATTTCTACGGTACCGTCTTCAAAATCAAGTGTAGGGCAACCTTTTGAAAGTTCAGTAGCTTGCTCAAGCGATTCGGCTTTAACCAATAAGTAACCGCCAACAATTTCCTTCCCTTCGATAAACGGGCCGTCGCTTACAATGTTTTTGGTGCCGCTAATCGTTTTTCCATCATCAAGTAATGGGTGTCCGCCTGCCTGGTGGCCTTTTTCGTTTAGGTCTTTAATCCAAACCATCCATTTTTGCATGTGGGCTTGTACTTCCTCGGGCGAATCTAATTTACGTCCGTCGCCACCACGGAACAAAAGCATAAAATCTTTCATGTTTTTATTTTTTTAATGTTGATGCTGTTATTACGAATGGGGGTTAGATTTTTGGACAATAATTATAAAATTTTTTTTGAATTCTTTTTTTCTGCAATTAAAGCGGCCTACATACAGTATAAAACAAAAAGGGCCGTGTTAACCACACGACCCAAAAAAACACTGTATAATGAAAAGTTGTCTCGCTGTAATTACGGGGCTGATTTGAGGCTTGACGCTCCCGATGTTTGTACTTTAAGAGATGGGGAGCCCTTGTATGATACATTAGCAGCACCTGCTACATCGCCGGATATTTCCTTCTTGGCGTTAATTTCAGCTTGACCTGCCCCAACTATTTCAAGTTTATAAATATCTGCCACCATATCAAAAGCCCTTAGTTTTGATGCCCCGGTTATGTCAACGCTCACTGTTTCGGCCCTTCCTTCCAACTCAACGGTTGAGCTGCCGTTCATTTCCAACTTCACCTCTTTTACCTCAACATCACCCTCCAAACGACAGGCACCATTTAGTTCTATCACCAGCTTCTCGCCTTTCACTCCTCTCAGTTCAATTTGGTTAGCTCCGCTGCCTTCCACCTTGGTTAGCTTAGGCATGGTAATCAGTACTTGTATATCGCTAATGTTATAGCCGTCAAAAATATCAAACAAACCTGCGTCGTACCCCACTTTAAGTTTACCTCCTTCTACCCGTATCTCTACGTTTTCTTTCACCCTTGCTGGTCCGTGTACGGCCACAGTATATTCATCTCCTTGGTTAATTTTTACGGTAGCGGGTATATTAATATCTACCTCGTTAAAATTGTCCAAATGGAACCATTTAGCATCAGCGGGTATTGAGCCGTTGTCAATTTTGCGGCAATCCAAACATTTAAGGCCGTTATCGCCCATTTGCCATATCAATCCGTAGTTGTCAGGGTCGGTAACCCGGTGTTTAAGGCCAAACTCCATGATTTCTGTTACTCCTTGCTCAAACCACACTACCTTATTTTTTGGTACCCACAAACGGTATATAATCTCTTGGTCGCGGTAAGGAATGTTTTTGCCTGCGTAAAAATGGGTGTTCAGGGTTAACTTTTGGTCGGTAACCATATAATCCAACGGTATTTTTTCAGCGTATAAGCGTGCTGTGTAATCATCCTGCCCGTGTGATGAGCGAATGATTTCGAGTTCCCAAACATCTTTTTGACTGCGTTGAACCTCAAAGCGCGCAATGTGCCAAAGTGAATCGTTTAGTATTGAGTTGTTGGCTGAGTGTACAAAATTGAACTTGTTTGGGAAGAATGCTTTTGATTCATAATAGCTGTCCGAATGGCCGTTATAGTCGCCATATACCTTATAATAAACGGGGTTAAACGCTGAAATAATAAGGGTGTCTCCGGCGTCTATTTTTTGGGTAGTTGTAACCGATTGCCTGCTTGAAAACGAACTGCCATATTTTACCGCCATTATTACTAATACTACAACAGCAACTATTGACAATGCGGTTGTTGGGTAGGTGATGGCTTTGTTTTGCCACATTTTAAAACGCGGGCTAAGTAGTCTTAATGCTGAGGAGAGAATACCTGTTATTATTAGCAGCAGCAACAACATGCTTGAGGATACTACCAACCAAAAGTCGTTTGTGTTTTCAAATGCCAGCGAAAGAACGGGTAGTGTACCATTACTCATTAAATTAGCTAAAATAACCACAAACGTTATAAACAGCATAATGGCCAAAACAAATAGCGAGGATCCCACCAGCTTAGTTAAGAACTTTAAGAAAGCCGCAGCAATGTCTCCTACTATGCCTACTCCTTTGCTTACCGCCTGACCCACTTTAGCTCCTTTGCCGGTGCGGAAATCATCAAAATTTTTTTTTACGCGTTCGTATTCTTCTTTAACCGCTTTTTCAATGTTATCAACGTTTACCTTTTCGCCCTTCATTCGCAAACGATCTGATTGAGTTTTGGCTTCAGGGATAATTGCCCAAAGTATGATGTAAAACAACAAACCTGTACCTAATACAAAGAACAGAAACAAAAACCCTAAGCGAATCCAAAGAGGGTCGATGCCGAAATAATGGCCTGCGCCTGAACACACCCCGCCTATAATGCTATTTTCCGTATCTCTGAAGAAACGCTTGGCTGCAAAATCATCTGTATAGGTGCTATATGACGATTTGTTTCCTTTTTTTTCTTCGCTATTGGCTTCTGTTTCTTCCTCGGTTTCAAAGTCGGCAGGATTGCCCATTATGGCAATAATCTCTTCTACATCAGCCATTGTTATCGCCGATTTTGTCTTGAGCCTTTCCTGCATCATTTCGGCCAATCGGTTTTCTATATCGTCAATAATCTCAAGGCGGCTTTCGTCTTTGGCAAAATGTCGGTTCAGTTGCTCAAGGTATTGTTTCAGGCGGTCGTAGGCTTCCTCTTCCACCTGAAAAATAAACCCTTTCAGGTTAATGCTTATTATCTTGTTCATTTTAGTGCGTAGTGTTTTTATAGGTATAAGGTTTTCATAGTTTGTTACAATGTTTGGCCCGTGGCGGTGCGCACAGCATCGTTCAGGTCTTTCCATGTGGTGTTTAATTCTGCCAGAAAAGATTTTCCTGCATCGGTTATTGAATAGTATTTGCGTGGCGGCCCCTGCTGACTTTCTACCCATCGATAGTTGAGCAATCCAGCATTTTTTAGCCTTGTCAATAGTGGATACAAAGTTCCTTCTACCACCAGCAAACTTGCCTCTTTAAGTTTGGCAAGTATGTCTGATGCATATATTTCCTCACGGGCTATAATGGCAAGAATGCAGTACTCAAGCACCCCTTTGCGCATTTGCGATTGTATGTTATCTAAATTCACACTACAAAGGTAAAATAAAATTATAATACTATGCAATACATAGTACCATTTAAAAGATAGTATTCTATAAAGTGTAACTTTTTGAGGATGAATGTTTTTTGCAGACTCCTCTCGACAGAGCCTACAATATTGAATTTGACGAAGTACGTGAGGGGAATAAGTAGGGGTTAGGGAGGTCGGTAAACTGTTTTAACTCACCCCTGACTAATTGATAGCTGTGCGACTGACGAACTTTTCCCCTCTCTAAATTTAGAGAGGGGCGAGTATGGGAACGTCGGGCTATACAGATTTCGGGGGTGAGTTAAAAACCTAACCCCTTCCTGACTATTTGTTTTGCAGACAGCTTTTAACATTTCCTTCTCCTACAGGGGAAGGCGACTTTGGGAACGTCGGGCTTAGGATATTTCGGGTAGGGGTTTTTCTCGGCAGGTACACAGACCTGTCGCTATGGATAGAGAGCCCAACCTGCTATCAATAGCATCGGAATTTATTCACGAGGGTTAGTGTGTGGTCGAAAATTAAGATCCCCAATCAAGTTGGGAATGACGGGGTGCAGGTGCACCCCGGTTAACAATAGCTATGGAATTATGTTCTTTTACCTCGGTGTGAGAGTAATAACGGGGCACATCATTTCTTCAAGGCTGATACCGCCATGCTGAAAAGTGCCTTTGTAATAATTTACATAGTAATTGTAGTTATTGGGGTAAGCAAAAAAGCTGTAATTATCAGCAAATGCGTACGTTGAACTTACGTGTAGTTTGGGCAAAAATGCATCGGCGGGGTTGCGTACCTCAAACACATCACTTTTGTCATAATTAAGGTTTTTGCCCTGTTTGTAGCGCAGGTTGGTGTTTGTGTTACGGTCACCGATAATTTTAACGGGGTCTTTTACACGCACACTACCGTGGTCGGTGGTGATTACCAGCTTCACTTTCTTCTCAGCAATTTTTTTCAACGCCTCCCAAAGCGGCGAATGCTCAAACCAAGATTTAGTCACCGAACGGTAGGCAGCTTCGTCCTCGCTAAGTTCGCGCATCAGGCTCACGTCCGTACGGGCATGGCTCAGTGCATCTACAAAGTTGTAAACGATAACGTTCAGTTGGTTGCTCATCATGTTCATGATGTTTTCTGCCAAGTCTTTACCGCCTTCAAGGGTGGTAACTTTGGTATAGCTTGTTTTTGTGTTACGGCGCAAGCGTTGCAAATAGTCGTTCAAAAACTCAAGCTCGTGAAGGTTTTTGCCGCCCTCGTCCTCATCATTACTCCACAGCTTAGGAAAGCGTTTTTCCATATCGCTGGGCAATAAGCCCGAGAAGATAGAGTTACGGGCATATTGGGTGGTAGTTGGCAAAATAGCCAGATATAAGTCTTCCTCCTCAACCCTGAATATTTCGGAAATAATGGGTTGTATTACCTTCCATTGGTCGTAGCGCAGATTATCTATCAGCAAAAAGAAAACAGGCTCTTCGCTGCCATCAAGCAATGGCAATACCTTTTTACGGAGCAATGTATTACTCATTACCGGTTTGCTATCGTCGTCGGCTTTCAACAACTTCAGGTAATTGTCTTTAATGTAGCGTGAAAAATTGTGGTTAGCATCCGTGCGCTGGGTATCCAACACTTCGCGCATACCGCCCTCTGTTTGGCTTAGCTCCAGCTCCCAATAGACCAGTTTACGGTATATGTTCTTCCACTCCTCAAAATCCATACGATCCATAAACGCCATGCTGATAGACCTAAACTCTTGTTGGTAGCCCATCGCTGTTTTTTCGCTCACCAAACGCTTATTGTCAATCAATTTTTTAAGCGAAAGCAGTATTTGGTTGGGGTTAACGGGTTTTATCAGGTAATCGGCAATTTTACTGCCAATGGCATCTTCCATAATATGTTCCTCTTCACTTTTGGTAATCATCACCACGGGAATAAGAGGAAACTCAGCTTTTATGCGGCTAAGGGCCTCAAGGCCGCTGATACCGGGCATATTTTCATCCAAAAAAATAACATCAAAATGTTGTTTCTGGGTCTCGTCAATGGCATCAATACCATTGGTAACGGTAACTACGTCGTAGCCTTTGCTTTTTAAAAATAATATGTGGGGCTTAAGCACATCAATCTCATCATCGGCCCAAAGTATTTTTGCGTTACTCATAGTTTACTTGTTTGTGCAAAGGTAACGAAGAAAGCAGCTTTTTATTTGAAAGAGCGGCGGATAATGTAATTACTGATTTGTTATCGCCTGAAAAAGAAATCCAACACACCATCTATAAATTCACCAATAAGGTATAGCAGGTAAATTATTAAAGCCAAGGCCAGAATGGCCACTACCCAAGCCAGTCCGATTGAAATTAACCACTCAACAAAAAGGTAAATAAGCCCTAAAACAATAAAAAAACCAATATACAGAATAAATTCACCCAAGCCTGAGTACCAGAAATCTTCAAAAAGCGAACTGCTGTTTTGGGCGCGGTTTTCTTTTGTGTTATTAATAATTTTTACTCGGTTTTTGGGAGCGGACACAACAGCTTTTATTGCGGTAGTAGGATTTTTTTTCTGCTCTTTTATAATTATAGATTTAGGCTTTATAATATTAGGACTATCTATTGTTTGCTCAGCGGTTACGACAGGAATAATTGGTTTAGCTGACAAGCTGATTTGTTTTTTTACCGATTTGAGTTTTGCCGCCTGCTCTTTTTTGGGCTGAGCCTTTACTTTAGGAATATTACCAAAACGCTTACTGCTGCAACTGCTTGTTGCAAGCAAAAATAATATGAGTGCAAATACTAAATTAATTTTCATAATTAATCAGTAAAACACCAGTTAATAAATGGCAGTGTACGTTTTTGGTTTTTATTAATTAATCCTATTTGAAACCCTTTTAGTTTGCTACAAGAGTTAAATACGCTTATTTGCAATCCTTTGCCCAGGGCTGCATTGTTTCTAATGCCGGCTATCATCAAGCCATTAAAGCTTCCTATGAAATTCCCCCCAAAGGATGCAACAACCCCATTACAATCATTTAATATACTTGAAATACCATTAAGAGAAATGCCGTTAACACTCGTATTACCACCATGCCCTAAAAGGCTTAACGAAACACCATTAATGTTTGTGTTCTCTTTATCTTTTTTCTTTCGCTGATATTCTTCGGCTGTTTGGTCGGGAAATCCAAAAAGCGCATGGGGCATTAAGATAAGACCTAACCCTAATTCAGTATTCAACCCGTTTATCACAAGTTTTTTTTCCGAATAATCTGGCATAGCTGCAAAACACAATGCCCATCCGTTTATTGTTGTATTGTATCGTGTTGGGGCAAACCAAATAAAATTCCTTTTTCGCCAAACAGTGTCTTTAGCTATTACTTCATCAGTGCCTATAGATGTGTCAAGTTCAACCGTACCCATGTAATAATATGTGTCTCCATCTTTTTCATAAATTAAATCCAGCCAATTATTTCCAATACTATAAAAGCAATCCATACAACTTGCGCAGTTATTTATGGTATCAGTAATATAATACGGGCATTTTAGCGTGTCAACCTTAAACGCAATAGTATCCTTTGAAAAGATAAAGCTGTGTTTGTTTAAATTTATGCTATTTGCCATAGCCAAGGCTCTGTCTGCTACTATATTTAATTTACTTAATTCATTATAATGAAGGGTCAATATCTTAAACGTATCATAGTTGTTTTCAGCCACTCGCGGATTAAGATAATTGCTGATTACAATCGTATCTTTCCTCACATCTGATAATATTCCTGTTATTTTGCTTCCGTCTTGCAGAGTAAATGAGTATAAAATATTTCTAAATAAATAGAAGCCGTTTGTATTGTATAACGGGTTTTTCTTTTGATGAATAACCTGCATTTCCCCCTTTTTTACAATAGCAACATTCCAGCAAGAGTCTTGTGCATATAAATAGTTACCCGTAATAAAAATTAAAACAAAAATGTATGATATAACTTTAATTAGTCGTTTCATAATGCGTTGATTAATTTACTTATCTTGTATAATCTGTTTTCTTTGCATTAAAACCGAAGGTAATACCTGCGCGCCAATTATCACGGGCGGGAACTACATAGATGTTTACAGGAATATTAACCCTGCCTGATTTAAACGATTTACCTACGGCAAACACAAAGCCTGAGCTAAATTCAAGTTGCCCGCGAGCGTCTAACTGTTTTTCTGTTTCAACGGGGATGGGCAGCAGTTTACCGGTGCTGTCTTTTTTGTCCCAATCTTGTACGCGCATCCATTTGTTTTCATAATAAAAACCTTCGGCCTTAGGTATAAGACTAACGGTGGGGCCAAAAGCAAACTCCCAACCGCTTTTATTACTACGGAAACCGTGTAAGAAAGTCATTGAAGGGCTGAACATTCCTTGGTCAAGACCGTTAATTGCGGGGATTAGCTCAAACAATGCCTGAAAGTTGCCCGAGTTTAGGTATTGAAACTCTTTTTGGTAACCAAACATGGTCATAAAAGGGTTGGCATTAAAGCCCCCTTGGTTGGCAGGTGCGCTCAAGCGTTTTGCTGTGGGACCACCCAAATAAGTGATACCTGTACGAGGGCCACTCAACACCAACTTAGTTACGCCCGGATTGTTTACCTCGCTTTCATAGGCCTCCTCTTTCGATAGGGTTCGGTAGGTAAGCTCGTTGTAAGGTAAGCCCCAAAACTTGCGTACACTCATGTGTATCATGTTGGGTAATTCTTCGGGAATATTCTGAAACTCTAACACCTGCGATTTTTCGAGCGTATTGTCCTTTACATTAAACAATCGCATAATTACTATAATATGCTTGCCGTAATTCTCAATACTGCCGCTAAGGGCTTTAGATGCGCTTAGGTAGTTTGCAGCTTGCATAATGCAGCTTTTACCAAAACAGGTGTCTAAATCCAAACGGCGGGCAGAGAGTATTCCTTTCAAATCCTGACGGTTTATTACCTCAAACTGGTCGGTTTTTTCAATCTCCAGCCTAAACAGATTTCCGCAATCGTCAGAACTGTAGGTTACGTTAATAGCTTCAAAGTTTAATACTGCTATCACGGGTTTTTGTGCAACTGCAATTGTGGTAGTAAAAATGGTTACAGCAAACGCTATAAGGGTAAAAAGGTTTTTTGCTTTCATGGTATTTGTTTTTTGATGAAACAAAGTTGAACCTTCGCAAGCCCGTATTTAAAAGGCATACTGCAAGCCCTCTTTTTTGTTTTAGTGTTTTTTGCTTGATTGGAATAAAGACATCGCATTCAGTTGCAAAAAATGCAAATTGACAGTTTGGCGGAGGTGTTTTTGGCGGATAACCTTATTTTAGGGATGCTTGCGACGGGCATGAAGCCTTCCGTTGTTACACTGTATGGGGTTGAATATAAAGCCACAAAGACGCTAAGTCGCTAAGTCGCAAAGCATTTGTTATTAGCGACTTTGTGCCTTTGTGGCTACAAAAAGAGGAAATATAGTTTTGACTTTTGAGCCAATCGTTAACGGCTTAATAGCACAGAGTTTATGGGTTTTACCCGTATTACCTTCAAACTAAATAAGGTACAAACACCAATAAGCCTATTACGGCAGCAGTAATGGCTGCTATTAAAACGGCTCCGGCAGCCACGTCTTTTATCCAGCCTGCCAGCGGTTGTTGTTGGGGCGAAACTAAATCAACCAGTTTTTCAATAGCGCTGTTTATTGCCTCGGCTACTAATACAATGCTGATGGCAAGAACAATAAACAACCACTCGGTACGGGTAATGTCCAATACAAAGCCCGCTATGATGACTGCTATTGCAGCAACCGAATGAAAACGGAAATTAAATTCTGAGGCAAAAACCTTGGCAATGCCTGAAAAGGCATACTTAAAAGAGGCAATAAACTTAGTGGGGGTAGTATGATTGCCCAGCTTACGCATTTTTTTGCAAAGCGATCATTTGCAGGGCTGTGGCAGCTGCTTCAACACCTTTGTTGCCATGCTTACCGCCTGAACGGTCTAAAGCCTGTTGTTGGTTATCGGTGGTTAATACCCCGAAAATTACAGGCTTATTGTGGTTGAGCCCCACGTTCATTATGCCGTTGGCTGCTGCATCGCAAATAAAATCAAAGTGGCGGGTTTCGCCCTGTATCACACAACCAATGGTAATAACGGCATCAATGCTTTCTTTTTTTGCCAATAGCTGCGCTCCCAAGGCCAACTCATAAGTGCCGGGCACATACACTGTAGTAATGTTTTTAGCCTTTACACCGTTTTCGGTAAGACATTCAACAGCACCTTTCAGCAAAGCACCCGTAACTTCTTCGTTCCATCTAGAAACAACAATGCCCACACGGTATTTAGTTCCGTTGGGCAGTTGTGCGGCATCAATTGCCGATAAATTTTTGAGGCTGGTAGCCATCGTATGTCTTAAAAATCAAAGCTGTTAATGCCTGCTTTTGCACTGGCACGTGCAATGTATTTTTCAATATCGCGGGCAGTTTCGCTTTCGTTAAATTCTTTTTTAATGCGGGTATAAGTAGCCGCAGCTTCTTTGTGTTTGCCAAGGTTTTCTTGTACCAACCCCAACTTTTTAAGCATTACAGGGGTTGAGTATGGGTTTGAAGAAAAATTAGCCGCTTTTTGGTAGCTGCTTTCTGCTTCTTCCATATTACCCATTTCGCTGTGGCAATCGCCGATAAGGCCGATAACCATCGGGCGGATTAGTTCATCGTCTAACCTAAATTTTTCAAGATAGGTAAGGGCAGTGGCATAATCACCTTTCACAATATAGGCTTTACCGGCCATCAAAGCAGCTTTTTGGGCAGCTTTGGTACCGCTGTATTCTTCAACAAACTCAATGGCTCCGATAGGCTCTTCGGCTTTAGGGTTACCGTTCAATACCAAATCAAAAGAGTCTTTTGAGAAATAATACTCCATCATCCAAAGCCTTGAGTTGGCTTCAACCTCTTTTGTATCATTCATATAGGTAAGGCCAAAAAAACCTGCAATTGCAAGTACCAATACACCGGCTCCAATTTGCACGGCGCGTTTGTTTTTTTGGTAAAACTGTTCAACCTTGCTTACGCTGCCGCCCAGTTGTTCATCAATAGTTTCTTTTATTTCGCTCATTGTGTTGTTTCTCTACGGTTTGGGGTTAGTCCATTATAAAAGGATAGTTTGCCTCTTGATACACATCGCTGTATATTTCAGATGCATCAGGATATGGAGAGTTTTCTGCAAACTCAACGCTATCGTTCACAATTTTCTCAATTTTTTCCTCAAGTTCTTCCAATTGTTTTTCGCTCAGCCATTTATTTGACAGTATTGTGGCTTTTACTTTTTCAATCGGGTCTTGGTTTTTATAGTCTTCTACCTCTTCTTTGGTACGGTATTTAGCGGGGTCGCTCATACTGTGTCCGCGGTAGCGGTAGGTACGTATTTCTAAAAATGTAGGGCCGTCGCCTTTGCGGGCACGTTTTACAGCCTCGTCCATTGCTTCATGCACTGCTTCAACGGTCATACCGTCAACCGCAGCGTTTGGCATATCAAATGCATCGCCTATTTTGTGTATATCCAGTACGTTAGTGGTACGTTGTACTGAAGTACCCATTGCATATCCGTTGTTTTCACATACAAATATTACGGGCAGTTTCCACAGCATAGCCATGTTAAACGCTTCGTTTAATGAACCTTGGCGCACCGCACCATCGCCCATAAAGCACACACAAACGTTTTTGGTGCCGTTGTACTGCTCAGCAAAAGCAATACCTGCACCCAAAGGTATTTGGCCGCCCACTATACCGTGGCCGCCAAAAAAGTTATGTTCTTTGCTAAACATGTGCATACTGCCGCCTTTGCCCTTGCTGCAACCGTCTATCTTTCCGTATAGTTCGGCCATAACAGCATTGGCGCTGATACCGCAGCCCAATGCGTGGGCGTGGTCGCGGTAGGCAGTAATAATCTTATCATCTTTGGTAACAGCACTCATAGTACCTGCTACCACAGCTTCCTGCCCTATGTATAAGTGGCAAAAACCTTTAATCTTTTGCTGCCCGTATAACTGTGCCGATTTCTCTTCAAAACGGCGCATCAACAGCATCTCGTCATACCACCTCACGTAGGTTTCTTTACCAAACTTTGCTTGCGCTTTCTTAGCCATGTTATTTTTTAAAGAATTGCAAAAATAGACTTTTTTACACATTTCAAAAACTCATATTAGGCTTGGCCGCTATATTATACTTTCTGCTTGCTTTATTAATCGCCACACAGCAGCATTTTGCAGCATAACACATTGATTATAAAATAATAATGCTGCTGCTACGGCTAATATTCCGTAACTTTACTTCTACTATTTAACTAACCACTAAACCATACTACCGTTATGAAAAATTATTTACTCTTACTGTTTTGGGCAGCGTTTTCCGTCGTCCAAACAGTGTATGGCCAAAAAACTAATACACCACCCACGCAACAGCAACAACAGCAGGTGCAACAACAACAGCAAAAAAAGCCACCGCCATACGTTTTTAAAACGGATTATGATGTGAAGATGAAAGAGGTGGACACTAAAGTGAATAATGCAGTTGGTACAGTACTTACTTTGAAAAGAGAATTGGGCGGAAAGCTTGATAAGGTAGAGGAGCTTGATATTAAAATGCAGCAGGTAGAGGAAATACTAAACTCGGCAAATTTTAAAATCAGCCTTACGTCAGATTCACTTAAGAAAACTCGTTTTTCTGTAGATGAGATTAAAGCCGAAACCGATAAAAAAATTGCAGAGCTAAATGTTACCACTGGAAAGCAACAAAACTTAATTTGGGTAGCAATGGCGTTGGCATTTTTACTGAGCTTAGGTTTGGTATTGCTTATGAATAACAAGCTGCGAAAACTGCGCAACACTATTCATCGTCAATCAGAAGATTTTAGCAACCGTTTAGCGGCTGAACTTGATAAGCAAAGTAAAGCCACGGGTGAGGAGTTGGTACAGTTTAAAATGCGGATACAGGATGACATAAACCGTGTACGCACTGAAATACGTTCTAACAACGAGGCTACGGCTGCCCAGCTAAATGCTATTATTGAGAGGTTGGATGCTCCTAAGGAAGTATAATTTTTAATATTAAAACAGAAGGCGCAAAACCACTTATTAGTAGTGATTTTGCGCCTTTTTTATTTAACAGGGATTTAAAAACCCGTGCCTTTTATGAATTTATTAGCGGTTTATTGATCGCCGGCCGCTAAATCAGAGAATTTGTAAATAGGATCAATCGGATCGCCCGGTTTTATATGAATTAAACTTCTCAACAAACCATCGTTAAGGTCGTACACCCATCCGTGTAAATGAGGGCCGTCGCTATTCAGCCATGCCTGTTGCACAATGGAAGTTTTTGACACATTATGTGTTTGCTCAATTACATTCAGCTCCACCAGTTTGTTCACCCTGCCGTCATCGTTAGGCACGCTTTCTATCTCGTCCCTGTGCAGGCGGTACACATCTTTAATATTGCGCACCCATTTATTTATAAGTCCATTGTGCTTATTGGAAAGAGCTGCTTTTACCCCCCCGCAACCGTAATGGCCGCAAACAATTACGTGTTTTACCTTTAATTCCTCAATGGCAAATTGCAAACCGCTCATTAAGTTCATGTCCGTATTCACCACCATATTGGCAATGTTACGGTGCACAAATATTTGACCCGATGCCGTGTTGGTTATCTCATTGGCGGGCACCCTGCTATCAGAGCAGCCAATCCAGAAAAAATCAGGCTTCTGGCCAATTTTCAATGCTGTAAAAAAGTTAGGGTCATCGTGTAGTTTATCCTCAGCCCAAGCCTTGTTTTGTAAAAATATCTTATCAATTATGTCCATATACTTTTCGGTACTAATTCTTTAAACGTTTTGACCAATTTGTTGTTCACCTTGCACGTGTGCTCCGCGCCCCGAGGTTTTGCTCTTGCCGCTTTTATTCCCTCTTTCCTGGTCCCGGTTCATTTTCAAATACGTTACTTTGTCTTGCACGTAGCTTAAACTACCTATTACCTCAAGCTCAATACCCTTAGCAACTGCAGTGCAACTAAAATCCTCAATCAACTCAATAATATCAGGGTCAATAAAATTAGCCCGCGAAGTATCAATAAGCAAACTGCTTTTATTAGGGACTTTGGCTAAAATATCTTTTACACTTTTAATATTTAAAAAATATACGTCTTTTCTAAAACGTAATAAATAATTATCGTTATGACTGGTAAAAACAACTGCCTTTTGCATATTGGTGCGGATGGTAAACAACATCCCCACGCCTATACCTATCATAATGCCAATTAATAAATCGGTAAAAAGTATGGCAATTATGGTTACAAAAAACGGCACATATTGCAAATACCCCTTTTTAGTAACGCTTTTTATTACTGCGGGTGATGTGAGTTTATACCCTACAAAAAATAGAACACCCGCCAATGCTGAAAGAGGTATCATGTTTAGCCACGGTGCTGCAAACAATACACTAATTAATAGCAAAGCACCATGAAATATTGCTGAAAAACGGGTTTTTCCTCCGGCATTCACATTGGCAGAGCTACGCACAATTACTGCGGTAATGGGCAAGCCACCTAATAATGCTGATATTGTGTTGCCCACCCCTTGTGCTACCAGCTCGCGGTCTTTTGACGTAATTTTTTTATCAGGGTCAATTTTATCAACCGCCTCAACACTCAGTAACGATTCTAAGCTGGCCACCAAGGCAATTGTCAGTGCGATTTTCCAAACGGCAAAATTCCCCAAACTCGAAAAATCAGGAAAACTGAGGCTGCCAAAAAAATCGCTTACCCCCGCACTCACCGGAATATTGGCCAAGTGATTGCCATCAAGGGCAAAGCCTTCGCCCATGCCTGTAAATATAAAGTGGTTAAGCATCACACCCGTTAAAACAGCCACCAATGCTCCGGGTACAAGTTGAAAAAATAATCGTTTCTTAAGCGGTTTCAGCTCCCATATCATTAGTATTACCACTGTTACTGCTGTAATTATAATAGCAGCCGGACGATAGGTGCGTATAGCAAACCAAATGGTGCTAAAGGTATTGCTGCCGTCAGGTTGCTCAAAGCTTTCATCACCCTCGTAGTCAGCATCGTACCCCAATGCATGCGGAATTTGTTTAAGGATAAGAATAATACCAATGGCCGCCAGCATTCCTTTAATTACCGGCGATGGTACATAATCGCCAATGGCACCGGTTTTTAAAAGACCAAAAAGTATTTGTAAAACACCGGCAATGGCAACTGCTACTAAAAAAATTTCGTATGTTTTGAGTTCGGTCAACGATGCAAGCACAATGGAAGTAAGTCCCGCTGCGGGGCCGCTTACGCTTAGGTTGGAGTTGCTGAGTATGCCCACCACGATGCCTCCCACCACGCCCGAAATTATGCCCGACATAAGAGGGGCACCGGATGCAAGGGCAATGCCCAAACACAAAGGAAGTGCGACTAAAAATACCACCAAACCGGCAGGGATATCATAGCGCAGGTTCTTTTTCCAATCAGTAATCGTGTCCATCAACTCTTTAAGAAACGTGAATACCGCAAGTTACAACTATTATGCCTAAACAATATCAACGGTTTACGTTTCTTATAAAGTGATAGCAGTTAAAGAAGTAGATTTAGTTTTGAGAATGTAAAGTGAGACGAAAAAGCTTATTCCTTTTCAAATTTCATTTCGTGTATCAGGTTTTTACCGCTTATTTCTTTTACATAAACAGTAACACGGTAATTGCCCGAAGCTGATTTGTAGCTGCCAATGGCAAAGCTGTTGTTGCCATAAGATTTGGCACGGTGGGTAATATCAAACTTTGTGCAGGCATGTTGGGCAAAAAAGTTTTTAAGCACCATCTCGGCTTGGGTTTTGCTATATACGCCCTCGCTGTTATCAATGTTTAATTCAACGCTTGAGTTAAAGTAGCCCGCCACATCCTTTGCATTGTTCCCGCGTATCGCAGAAGCCACACTATCAAAAATATCAGTTTGGTAGGTAAACGCCGATAAAACGGTAACCAAAACCACTACTGAAATCTTTGCTATGTTTTGTTGTATCCTATTCATAACTTTATTGTTATAAAACCAAAAGTGTGCCAACTATTAAAAGTTATTGATTTACAACAAGTTAACCAAATAACTACCCAGTGCCTATGAACAAAATTACAGTTTTAAGCGAGAAAAACTCCATAATACACCAGTTTCTTACGCAGATAAGAGACAAAAATGTACAACAAGACCGCTTGCGGTTTAACCGCAACATGGAAAGGGTAGGCGAGATTATGGCCTACGAAGTAAGTAAATGGCTAGAGTACAAGGATGTAGAAACCATTACCCCGCTTGCTGTAACACACACCAAAGTACTGGCAAACCCACCGGTAATTGCCAGTGTACTAAGAGCTGCATTGCCTGTGCAACAAGGCTTGGCAAATTTTTTTGACGAGGCTGACAGGGCTTACATATCGGCCTACCGTAAATACATTGATGAAAACTCATTTGAAGTAGTAGTCGAATACGTAGCCACTCCCCCGCTTGATGAACGGGTGTTGATTTTTGCCGACCCTATGCTGGCTACGGGAAAATCGATAGCGTTTACCTTAAATGCGCTGATGAGTAGAGGTAAACCCAAACAAATACACATTGTGGTTGTTGTTGCCAGCAGGCAAGGACTTGCTTTTTTAAGCGAACAGTTTCCCGATGCAATTTTTTGGGTGGGTGCTGTAGATGATGAGTTAAATTCGCACGGTTATATTGTACCGGGGCTTGGTGATGCCGGCGATCTTGCCTTTGGCCCGAAATTGTGATGGAACTGAAATACAAACACATTTTTTTTGACCTTGACCACACCTTGTGGGATTTTGAGAAGAACTCACAGGAAACACTGGCGCATTTATACCACCACTATGGTTTAAAGAACTTTGGGGTACAACACCCTGATGATTTTATAACCGTGTACGAAAAAATAAACCGTGCCATGTGGGCTCAGTATAATCGCGGTGAGATTGATAAGGCAACATTGCGCGAAAAACGGTTTACCGATAGCTTTGCTGCTCTTGGTGTTGATGAAAGGCATATACCCGAAGGGATATGGCAACTATATCTTGATATTTGCCCTACTAAAACCAATGTATTTCCACATGCATTAGAGGTGTTGGAGTACTTGCACGGCCGTTATACGCTTTCAATTATTACCAACGGGTTTGAGGAAACACAGCACCGCAAACTAAACCACAGCGGTATAGCACCGTTTATACATCATGTACTTACCTCAGAATCGGTAGGTTTTGCAAAACCCGACCCCCGAATTTTTGAACATTTACTGGATACACACAGCGCAGTTAACCACGAGGCGATAATGATTGGCGATAATATTGAAACCGATATTGGCGGGGCGAAAGCCGCAGGTATCGACCATATTTTCTTTAATCCTGAAAAAACACCACACAACTACGCTGTGCAAACAGAAATAAACAGTTTACTTCAATTAAAAGAACTTCTATAACCATGAAACTAATAGGCCCATTGGTGTACAAGATTATTTTAGTACTGTTTGGGCTATATGTTGTTTTTGGAGCATTAACACAATGTGCCAGTTTCAGCATGACGGAAAAGAAGCTGAAAAAAGAATTTAAAGGTGCACCCTTGCAACCCCAACTGCTTACTTACGAAGTAAGCGGCAGAACTATTGGATATGCGCAGATTGGTGATATAAATAAACCGATGATTGTGTTTGTACACGGTTCGCCGGGCAGCTGGAATGCGTACATCGCTTATTTTAAAGATACGTCACTTACCAATCACGTCTGCTTAGTTTCAGTAGATAGGCCCGGTTACGGCAACAGTGGGGCGGGCGAGGCTGAGCCTTCTATGCAGGCGCAAGCAGCTATGATTGCTCCCATACTGGCTACCAGCAAGGCAGCTACTAAACCGGTGTTGGTAGGCCACTCTTTGGGAGGCCCAATAATAGCCCGCATGGCAATGGATTTTCCTAATTCAATGAGTGCGTTGGTTTTTTTAGCCCCCTCCATCGACCCTGCGATGGAGAAAAAGGAGTACTACCGTTATTTTTTAAAGCTGGGAGCCGTGCAAGCCATTATGCCACCCGAAATGGTTGCAAGTAATCTTGAGTTAATGCCCTTAAAAGGTGAGTTGGATAAAATGATGCCATTGTGGCAAAACATTCGCGTGCCATGCACCATTATGCACGGCAAAAAAGATATGCTGGTGCCCTATGGCAACGTACCCTTTTATGAAAAAATGCTTACCAATGTCCCTAAAAAGGAAGTGGTTACGTTTGAAAACGAAAACCATTTTATCCCTTGGACACAATACGATGTGGTTAAAAGGAAGTTGCTGGAATATGCAAAGTAATATCACATCTTAAGCGTTTCGCAAGACCCCAAACTCCTACCCGATTAATCATTGGCTCGACTTTCCCATAGTCGCCTTCCCCTATTAGGGGAAGGAAAAGTTAAAAGCCGCCAGCAAAACAAACAGCGGGATGGGGTCAAAAGGTTATACGTGGCTTCCATCTTTAACTCACCCCCGAAATATACTTTGCCCGACGTTCAAATAGTCGCCCCTCTCTAAATTTAGAGAGGGGAAAAGTTAGGATCTTCTGTGATTATTAATTAGTCAGAGGTGAGTTAAAATAGTTTACCGACCACCCCTAACCCCTCCTTGCCCTCCGCACATACTTCGATAGGCTCAGTATTGATGCCTTGCTAAGGAGGGGAACAGCCGCGCGGGCTCATGTACCCACAATAGCAACAGTTATTAAAACTCGTTCGCGGTTAAACGGCCATGCGCGTGGCATTTTCCCTTAAACTCACCCCCGAAACTTCCTTAGCCCGACTTTCAAATAGTCGCCCCTCTCTATATTAGAGAGGGGAAAAGTTAGGCCCTTCTGAGATTGTCAATTCGTCAGGGGTGAGTTAAAATTCCTTTCACGACCACTTCTAATTTCTCCTTGCCAAAGCCTGTGAGAGGGAAAGGAGAGATTGAGGGAGGAGTGTTACCTCAACTCATCGGGAATAAATCCCGATGCAATTGATAGAAGGTTGGGCACTTTATCCATAGCGACAGGTCTACGTACCTGTCGCTGAAAAACCCCTACCCGATTAATCATTGGCTCGACTTTCCCATAGTCGCCTTCCCCTATTAGGGGAAGGAAAAATTTAAAGGCTGTCAGCAGAGCAAATAGTCAGGAAGGGGTAAGTAAAAAACTCACACCCGCTTACCTTTCCCCTTCTTTCGGTATAAAGTTGCATGACTGAGCAACTGCTGCAATATTTGTGGAAATACCGCTTGTTGGATGCACAAGCGCTTTGCACCCTTGAAGGCGAACCCGTGCAAGTAATAAAACCCGGGGAGCAAAACCGCGACAGCGGAGCTGATTTTAGCAATGCCCGACTGAAAATAGGTGAGACGGTTTGGGCAGGAAATGTTGAAATCGAACTTGAATCCGCCAATTGGGAAAAACACGGCCACCATTCGGATGCATCACACAACAACACCTTGCTGTTAGTGTGCCTGCGGCACACCGCCAAAAACCCGGTATCAGTGCCGGTGATTGAGCTGGGAAATAGGGTGAATGAAAAATACAGCCATACCTATCGGCAGTTGATGGAATCGCAAGCATTTATCCCTTGCCAAAACTTTATTGCGTACGCTGATGGTTTTGTGGTACAAAGCTGGTTGCAACGACTTTTAGTGGAACGGATGGAGGAAAAAATATTACCTATTCTCGCTTCGCTGTACCAAAACAAAAACAACTGGGAAGAAACCTTTTACCACGCGCTTGCCAAAAACTTCGGTTTTAATACCAACAGTGTCCCGTTTGAGCTACTGGCCAAGAGTGTTACTATTACCATACTGGCCAAACACAAAAACAGCTTATTACAGTTAGAAGCCCTGTTATTAGGCCAATCGGGATTATTACAAACAACAACCGAAACGGATAATTACGCGGAACAATTAATGGCTGAATATGCCTTTTTGGCCAACAAATACAAGTTATCACCCATACATCACTCCCTATGGAAGTTTAGCAAAACCCGCCCTGCAAATTTCCCTACCATGCGGATAGCTCAGTTTGCTGCGCTTATCCATACTTCTTCGCATTTATTCTCCAAAATCCTTGAAGCAGGCGCTGTACAAAACCTTCAATCCCTGTTTGAGATTAAAGCTTCAGCCTATTGGGATACCCACTACCGATTAGGACATCAAGTAATGTCTACAAAAAACATATTAGGTGCTGATGCTATTAATAATATCCTTATTAATACGGTTGCCCCTTTTTTATTTGCATACGGACACTATCATTCTAACGAAGAATACAAACAAAAAGCCCTTACACTATTAGAGCAATTGCCCAAAGAAAACAACCACATTATACGCGGATATCAGAACCTTAACTTACAAATAAACAATGCTGCTGAGAGCCAAGCCTTGCTTCAACTATATAAACATTGGTGTACTCCCAAAAAATGCCTGCAATGCCGTGTTGGATATAGCATATTAAAGGGCTATGAAGCTGAAACTACATCTTAAGCACTTTTGTTATTGTGGTTTGCTCGGCGGTTTTAATTTCTACATAATACACCCCGTTTTCAAACTCAAAATCAATAATCACTTGCGATGCATCATTATAATTACCCGCCATTATCTTTTTGCCTTGCAAATTATAAACAGCTATTTCTACATTGGGTTGAGAGACCCCCAAGTGAACCGCTAATTGACTTTTAACCGGATTAGGAAATAGTTGTATTGATGGCAAAGTCGGGTTTGAAACTATCCCCACCCCGTTTATGGTATAACAGACTGAGGTATCTACACACGTTCCCTTTTTAACTATCACGGCGTAGCTGCCATTTTTAACTGCAGTAAAAAGGCGGTTTTGAGCGTTATTAACAACACTGTAATTATTATTACAATCTACCCATTGATACGAATCTAATGATGGAGATGCTTGCAAGGTTAGCCCGTTAACAATTACAGTGCTGTTAATGGTATCAATCGTTAACTGTATGGTAAGCAGGCTATCACACCCTTGTTTATTGATAAGCGTATCATTATATACCCCGGTATTAGTATAAACATATTTGCCGCTGGGAGAGGTGTAGCTTTTACAAGCCGTGGCCTGCATTGTTGCGGTTGTAGGATACGAGCGCGTAAGCTGCAAAGTGATAATACTATCACACCCGTTGCTGCCCGCTACAATATCCGTATAAGTGCCGCTTACGGAGTATATCTTTCCTGTGGCTGATGTATAATCCGTGCACGAGGTAATACTGGTTGTTACTTCGTTTACTTTTTCGCACGCTGCCAACTTCATTACCATATAATCTGCAATACCCGTTGCTGTAATATCCTTAGAGTTTGCCGTAGGGTCAAAATCAACCGTTCTTCTAAAAGAACCCCCGAGGTAAACATTGCCGCGCGAGTCGGTTTCAACAGCCGTCGCCAAATCATCCTGAGCACCCCCCAGTGTTAAAGCATCCACAAATTGTCCCGCACTGTCTAAAGTGAGAAGGAACATATCTTCCCCACCCTGCGATTGTCGGTTTTCAACTCCTGAGTTGGGGTCAAAATCAACCGTAAGCGCAAAATATCCGCAAACAAGAATATTCTTGTTATTACTGCTTGTAATTTTCCTCGCCCACACTCTGTCGCCGATAGATTTTACCCAAATCAACTTCCCGGCGGTATCCAGTTTTTGTATAAATGAGCCAACAATAGGGCTGTACAGTTTCAACTCCGCTCCGCTCGGGTCAAAATCAACACTATCCGTAAAATATCCTGTAATTACCAATTCCCCATCGTTGGTCAAATGTACGCTTTGCGCACGGTCGTCGTTGGCTGCTCCGTGACGGTTTGCCCATAAAAAATTGCCCGCACTGTCTAATTTCACTAATAAAATATCTCTGTTTCCTGCCGAAGTAAGAGAATATACCCCTGAACCCGGGTCGCAATCTATCGTTGAGAAAAAGTATCCTGCTAAATAAACACTCCCTGTTTTATCAGTTACGATGGAATGCCCGTAATCATAAGAGCTCCCACCGATTGATTTTGCCCAAATAAAATTACCTGATGTATCTATTTTATGAACAAAGGCATCAATAAAACCAACACTCATAAGGTTATGGGATGAAGAAGAAGGGTCAAAATCAACCGTTCCCTCATAATATCCTGTTACATAAACACTTCCATCATTACTAACAGCAACTGAGTTTCCAAAATCATCTCCTGTGGCACCAAACGAATACGCCCATCTATACTGTCCATTCTTGTTTAATGAAAGGATGAAATAATCAGAATTACCTGCGCCGGTGCGAGAAGCTGTGTTTGGACCCGGATCAAAATCAATAGTGTTTTGAAAGTACCCTGTAATGTATATGTTTTCATTATCGTCTATTGCCAATGATGTTGCATAATCAATCCCTGAGCCCGGAAAGGTGTTATCCCAGATTAAAGCGCCCTTTGCGTCGTATTTTTTTACGAAGAAATCGTTATCTACCGACCCGCAAACATACATTTGGCCGTTAGACGCGTGTTGAACTGCCGACACACCGCTGAATTTACTTGCTTTTCCCTGGGTTTTAACCCAATGGGTATAAAACGGCTGTCCCGATATTGAATAGTGAATAAGGAGGTAAAAAAACAATACAACCCATTTGTAGTAATTCTTCATAGTTATGGTTTGGTTATTTGCCGATAAAACTGTGCCATAATTACATGTTTTTAAACATTATAGCTTTTGAATACCTACTTAATATTTTGAAAACAATAATATCCTTATCTTCGCAGTTACATGGATAGTATGATAGAGGCCATCAAATATTTTTTTGAGAAAAAAGCGTTTGGGGTTTGCACGTACCTGGGCGAAAAAATTGGTATTAGCTCAGGTCGTATCCGCTTGTATTTTATTTACACCTCTTTTATCACCATGGGTTCACCCCTAATCATCTACCTTATTCTGGCTTTTTGGGTAAACCTGCGCAACTATATTTACAAACGCCGCACATCGGTTTGGGATTTATAATACGTTTATCTTAATCCACTTTCCGCATCTTATATTTGCCCCAAGTTAAATTTTCCTATTTTCATAATCCGTTCTATGCGCAATAGCCGCTCCCCGCTTGCCATTATGTTCCTTACCATCTTTATTGATTTGATGGGCTTTGGCATTATAATACCTGTTCTACCTAACCTTTCGGTAGAACTTACAGGGTCAAAATCATCATTGGCGGTTGCAGGAGTGTACGCGCTGATGAACTTTATTTTTGCGCCTTTTTGGGGCACTCTTAGCGACCGTTTTGGCCGCCGCCCTATCATATTAATAAGCATTTTATTAACCGCTGCTGCAAATTTCTTATTCGGGTTTGTAACTGCATTTTGGATATTGATTTTACAACGGGCTTTGGCCGGCATAGGCTCAGCCAACATATCTGCTGCAAATGCTTATGTGGCCGATATTTCAACCCCTGAAAACCGCACCAAAAACATGGCACTTGTAGGTGCTGCCTTCGGACTTGGTTTTATTTTCGGGCCGGCCATCGGCGGATATTTGGGAAAGCATTACGGGGTTTTTGGTATCGGAGCATTTTCTGCCGCTCTTTCGGTAGTTAATTTTGTTATGGCCTATTTTTTATTGCCTGAATCGTTGGCAGAGAAGAACCACACAGCACGGTTTGAGCTGAAACCTGTTACCCAACTGATTAGTGCCCTTAAAGTACCTGTTATTCGCGAACTGCTAACCTTAAATTTTGTGTTTACACTTGCTTTTAGCATGATGCAGATAACTGCTGCTGTGCTTTGGAAAGGGATGTACGGTCTTGATGAGTCGCAGATAGGCTATGTGTTTTCGTTTATCGGGCTTTCTTCGGCCATAGTGCAAGGGGTTTTGGTAGGGAAAATGAATAAGCGTTTTGGTGAAAGAAAGCTTTTATACGCCGGGTTGATTTTAATGGCAGTAGGACTGATTGCCATGCCCATTGTGCCGCCCTCACACTTTTATTTAGAATTAGCCGCCTTAGCTTTAATAGCATTGGCAAATGGCTGCATAACACCCAGTGTATTGGGATTGTTATCAAAAACTGCCTCAAAAGCCGAGCAAGGTAAAATGCTTGGGCTAAACCAATCGGCGGGTTCACTGGCAAGGGTGTTCGGCCCGGCTGTTGGAGGTATTGCTTACGATTTAAACTTCCACGCTCCTTATTTCTCCGGAGCTTTAATATGCCTTTCTACCTTGTACTTGGTATATAATTTAATGCGAAACAAAGCCCTTAAATAAGCTTTAAGCGATTGCTAATTATCTTCTCTGGATTGTTGCGTCTTTCATTCAATGGAATGCAATTATGCGTTTCATTACGCGTAATTAAGCCTTATTAATTCACAATAAACGGCTTGTTTTAACACATTTATAAATAGTACGATGTATAAACAAAAACACCCGTTGCAAATGCAACGGGTGTTTTTTTATAGTGTTGTTTGATACTATTACCTCAACAAGGTAACAGTTCCATAGAAGCTGTATGGTTTGCCTGAGAAGCTGGTAACATTTACCACATAGGTGTAAACATCCTGTTGTGCAAAGTCTCCTTTGAACTGACCGTCCCATCCTTCGTTGATATCGGTTGAGTAATACACTTTCTCGCCCCAACGGTTGAAGATGTAAATCTCAAATCCTAAGAACCCTTCTGCGGTTACATAGAAACGATTGTTGCGTTCAGGACCGTATTTGTTCGGGGTAAATGCGTTGGG
>CALRQL020000009.1:0-122158 GCA_943370295.1 Agrobacterium sp. 719_389
TGTGATGTTGTATAATCAAAGAAGACCGCATCTGGCTTTAAATTATAAAACACCGCAACAAATACATCAAAAAAAATCCTTGTCAGAATTAACGGACAAGGACTATATTAATAGTAAATAACTGTCAACCTATTTTAGGACGACTCAGTATTAAAAAACTACTTAATTAGGGTATCAAGTTGTTTTTAAAGTTAGCATACTCACTATCAAACGTGGCGGTACCGCTGCAGCTTTGAGCTGCTTTTTCATCGGTAATGTTTTTTACCCTTTCATCGGGGCTGGGGTGCGTACTAAAAAAAGCATCGATTTTGTTGGCATTTTGTCCGTCGGCAGCCAGTTTGCTGAAAAAGTTAGAAAAGCCATCAGCCTTGTAATCTGTAGGGCACAAGTAAGTTACTGCATACTTATCTGCTTCACGCTCGGCATCGCGTCCGTATTTTAGCAACAATAAATTTTCAGCAATGGTGGTTAAAGTTCCTTTGTTTCCGCCTAACGCTATGCTCAGCATCATCTCAATACCGTATTGCTTGGTCATTTGGTCGGTGGTATGTCGGCGATCTGCATGTGCCATTTCATGCCCCATTACCCCTGCCAGTTCATCTTCACTATTCATGTATTTAATCAAACCTGTGTACACATACATATAGCCACCGGGCACACAAAATGCGTTTAGTACTGAGTCATCCTGAATAATAAATACTTCCCATGCAAACTTGTCTTTATAAAATACCTTACCGCCGTTTTTCAGCTTTGTTACAATATTTCTAAGATAGGTATATGCTGCTTGGTGTGTATTCTCGTCAAGAATAGGATATTCGGCAGGATTTGATGCTATTTCAGCCTTTACCTGTTGCCCGAGTTTTATATCATCCTCAATAGAAAATATATTAATACTGTTATCATCGGGGTTTTTGCTGCAATTGGCTAAAAAAACCAATGAAAATGCAGCAAAGCCTAAAACAAAAATTTTTTTCATACGCGGGCTTATTTATGCGAAAATAAAACAAATGCCTTGCCAAACCAACAAATGCCTGCTACTGCGCAAGTTACTTTTCTAAAACAACCAATTCATCACCCTCTTTGTAGGGTAAGTACAGCATTACCAAACGCATCATCTCGTCCTTATCATCCATTCCTCGCTCAAAAAACACATCGCGAGGCGGGCTGTGTGGGTTTTGATTGTTGGCCGCCGTATTATCAAACAACGCTTCCGCCCTTAAAACACTGCCTTTGGGTAATTTCACAATACTTTTAAACCGGTAAAATTCTTGCCAGTTAAAATCCCAATCCGGTATTTCTACTAATTTAATGGTATCACCGGCAGGGGTTACACAGTATACCTTAAAGTATTTGCCCAACTTGTGCATGTGCGGGTTGATAGCCAGCAGCGATATATCGTCATGCAGTTTTACGTTAATGTGAAACTGTTTCACACTGTCAGCAGGTATTATCCAATCAGTACCCGGATTTGGGTTCGTGGGCTTGAAAGCTGCAAAACCGATGGCACGATCCACCGGTTTTTTTGAAAAATATATGTGGATTTTCGATTGGTCGGTTTGCTCCACAGGGCTGGGAGCATAATGCAAGTTACGTATCATTAAAATACCGCGTTTAGGTAAACGAAAGCCTATTCCGTCATTAAATACCTGTGGTGATGTGCCGGGCAAGTACCCGCTGTGAAACACTTCTACAGGGCCTTCACCGTATTGGTTTATCAGATTAAAGTAGCCGTAATCGTGGGCATCGTCAACAAAACTGCTGTCGCCATACACAAAATAATCCGGACCGCTGAAAATATCTACATCATCGGGCACAGCTAATACCTGATAGCTCGCATGGTGTACCAACTTGCGATTACCCGCTATAAACTCAATACCGCAGGCAAAGGTATCGTTGGGTAATTCGTAAGGGATTTTATAACAGATGTATTGCTCTTGGTTGTTGCCTTGCACCACGTATGGCTTTTTCATTTGCAATACCATATCAGGCTTGCCCAATAACTGAGACCCATCAGGAAATTGAGGCATAGCAGGCAGTTTATCTTTAGGCCCTTCGGGAGCACCTGCTTCTACCCATTTTTTTATCTTTTCTTTTTCTTCGGCAGTTAGGTATTTTTCGTTGGCAAAGCTGCGGTAATGAGGGTTGGCCTTCCACGGCGGCATATAGTCAATTTCAGTAACGTACTTAATGAAATTGCCCTTTTGCTTCACCTGTTTAAAGGTTTCTAGCGGAAAAGGTGCTGTGCCGCCCACACGATGGCAGGGTAAGCAATTTTTATACATGATAGGGGCAATATCTTGAGTATAGGTAGGGGCTTGAGACATTGCCACTCCTATGCTACACAAAAAAACTATTACTGTTAAAATTGATTTCATTACATAAAAAAATTTCACCAACCATTTAACAGTGAACCCTACCCGTGTTTAATGATAAATGGACAATGTTTAATATTCCCCTCCTATTTTCCTTTTATTCATATCTGCCGAAGGGAATTTAGGCAAAGATACAGGCACGTTGGTTAACCCTGTGGTATCCGTTAGCGATTGCATAAACGCAATGATATCCTTGGTTTCGCTTGGAGTAAGGTTAAGTGCATCGGGGGCTAAGGTTTGGTTATCGAGTTCAAAGCCTAAACCCGCACCTCCCCCACGGTTGTAAAAATCTAACACCTCTTCAAGCGTTTTATAAACGCCGTTGTGCATATAAGGACCTGTTAATGATACATTTCGTACGGTAACAGTTTTAAATGCATGACGATTAAAATCAACCTTTTCTTTCATGCGCCCCCCAAAACGACCAATGTCTCCATCCAGCACAGGATTAATGGTATCAGTAGTCGCAGGTACACCTAACACCTCTGATTCGTTTTCGGCAAAATTGGGAGGGACTAAACCGCTAAAGGTGGGGGCAAAATGGCAGGTAGCACAGGCGGCTTTGCCCATAAACAAATTAAACCCGTTAATAGCTTGCGGGCTAAGGGTGTTGGCCTCGCTACGCAAGTATTTATCAAAATCTGAGTTAAAGGCAATAAGGGTTTTCAAATAGGCACCTATCGCCTCTGATATGGTGTGCTTCGAAATTTCGCCGTTATAATTAGGGAATGCATCCCTAAACAATTGTTTATATTCTTCACTTTGGCTCAATTTGGCCGAAATTTCAGGGTACGAGGTGTTAAACTCATGTGTTGAAGTAATTACGTGCTCAAATTGATTTTCAATTTTTTCGGTGCGCAAATCATAAAAATAACGCTCGGCCAAAACACTGTTTATTAGTGTTGGCGAATTGCGCAAAACCGTGCCTTTAAAATCCATGGCCAAGCTTCGTTGCTCCCCGTCGGTAAATGCTTTTTGAGGGTTGTGGCACGATGCACAAGCCCTTTTGTTATTGGCAGATAGTACAGGATCGAAAAACAAGTATTTACCCAATTTTTCCATTTGAGGCTGGGTGGGGCCTTTTTTAACCATCGAAAAATAATCGACATTAAAAAAATCGTTACTAAAAAAGTTGTCTGCCAAATAATTGTACGATTGGTGTTTGCCGGCAGGTGTATCGTACACTGTTTCAATACCCAACTGCAATTGGGCATCTTTAAATAGTTTAAAAACAGGGGTCAAGTATCCTTTTATAAACTCCAGTCTGTTAAAAGAGTCGAAATCAGCATTTGTATTCAAATAGTGGATGGCAGCACTTAATTTATCTTCTAACTGTTGCCCTAAGTCGCCTTGCAACTGCGGGCGATATAGTTTAGCCATTTTTAACAGCGGTTGCAAAGCATTTTGGCAATCTACCAACGAGTTGCCGCTGCCCGGTGTATCAAACCCTGTAATACCCATTGATGCAATGCGAACTACTTGTAGGCGCGCAGCTTCAAATAAGTTACGCTCGGCTATGTATTGCTTTTGCTGAAATAACTTTAGCTCGGTAAAGTTTTTACAAAGCAAGGCGATTTCATTTTTTAACCCCTCTATATCAGGCTGCTCCTCAAAAAGCATTTCATCAATCACCTGCAAACCGTGTGGTTGCAACACATTCATTTCACCACTATTGCGCTCAATTTTTGGTAATGGCGCACCGTTTATGTAATCCTTGACCGCGGTATTATCATAGTATTCAAGCAAAAACTCTATTTGTTTATAGCTTGCACGCACTGCCAAAAATGCCTCACGGGTTTTTTGCACATTTACGTTTTTATCCTCCACGGTATTTTTAAGCTCAAAAAGCGCGGTTTCAACATTTTGCAAACCTTTCCTGTATTCGCTTGTAAGCTCTACAAGAGCATTGGTTTTACTACTGTAACTAAATGCTGAGAGTATGAAAATCAGTACGCTGATGATACAGATTACTGTGGTTTTGCGTGAACTTAAAATCTCTTTTGCCATCATTATAATCGGAAACAAAGGGTGTTAATGAAAAAGAAGGAATACGGTTTTACCGTATTCCTTCTGCTATTGATACTTAGAAAAATTATTCTACAATCAGTTTTTGAGTTTCGCCTTTATCGTTCATCACGATATAGGTTCCGGCAGTTAGGTCGGTAACGTCAACAACCTCAACATTACGCAACACTTTAACACGCTTGCCGCTTATTTCATAAATAGCGATATCGCAAGCTTTGTTTAGGTGCAATTCACGCGATACGGGGTTAGGATAGATAGTAAACACGTCGCTGTTTTTAATTTCTTCAACACCAACCCAAGAGTTTACAACATTTTCCCAGCCTGTAATTGCCATTGTAAGTGAGTGGTTGTAAGGGTAAGTATTAGCAGGCGAAGGGTGTTGAGAGTTGAAAAATAGTGTTTTACCATCTGTAGAAGCAATTACACCTGTTATCTCAGCACCTTTAGGGGTTGCTGCAATACGTACTAAATCATTAATAGTTGGGTTTTTAATAGTCATGTCCAACATCCACATTTCGCAAATCTCAGTACCTGAAGCTTGGTTTTCAGCAGGAGTACGACCAAAGCTACGACCGTTCAAATCTTCAAGAATTAGCATGAAAGGACGACCATTAATGTTCATCACGCCCAAACCATCAGGGTTTGATAGGTGTTTTGCAGGATAACCGCCATTAGCAGGCAATGAAGTAGGAGTATAAGGACCTCCCTCAAGATAGATGTCTACTTTGCTGGTAGCAGGGTCATACACCAATACGCGACCGTAGTAATCAATAAATTTACCGCGCATCACTGAGTCGATAGCAGCTTCATCCGTTCCGGTAAATGAAGGGTTACGAGTTTTGTAAGCCTTCGCCCAATGTGGACTCATAGAAGCACCACCGGCTACTGTAGAAGTAAAATTAAAACCATCACGACCGGTTTCAGTCCAGTAAATTTTTCCGTCAAACGGGCTGTAAGCAACCCACTCATTACGGTTAAAAATAGCAGCACCTTTTGCAAATGCATTTGCTGAAAGGTTAACAATAGAGTCAAACTTATCGTTTACAAGTTCAACCCATGATCCGTCAGCTTTCCAAGCATATAGTTTACCTTTAGTAAAATCATCAGGTTGGTCGGCAACAAACTTAATCCAAGGACCTGGAGACTCGTCAATACCCAAATAAACGGTTTTATGGTCAGGCATCATTGCGCCACCTTCCCAGCCGGCACGGCCCCAGTTGTATTGCTTGCGGATAGCTTTGGCTGTGCGTGGGTCAACTTCAACCATGTAGTTAAAGTTTTGGAATTTTTTAATGGTTTTACCATTAAAATCACCGGGGATAGTTGTGCTGATAGTCCAGTCAGCAGTATCGCGAACACCAGGACCGCTGGCACCCATCGGGCTGGCAGAACCTGCAAAAATAGAAGCGTTGTTGGTACGGAACCACTCTTCAGCAGTCCAGATACGGCCATCAGGTGCAGAAATACCCGCACAGTTCATACCTGTTTCGCCTACTGTATTTTTAAAATCAATGTTAAAAAATTTACCGGCACGTCCATCAGGAAGTGTTTGATTAACAATACTGATTGAACCATTAGGATTACGACGAACTTTAAAAGCAGTCATACCACCGCCATCACCAATTTTGTCATCGTTCCAAATCATTTCATGGTTTACAGATAACCAACCCAAATCTTGTGAACCGGCAGCAGTATCAGGAGTAAAACCAATGAAATCGTGCCATTCTTTGGCAAGGGCAAAACCATTAGGTTGGCCATTATTGCCTACGGTTTGTACCGAGTCAATACCACCTACAAAAAGAACTTGAGCTTTAAGGGGAGATTGTGGAAGTACCACAGATGTTGCGCCATAGTTTGCAGTAGCTTCAATAGGAAATTTAAATTGAGCATTTGCAGTAGCGAAACCGGCTGCTACAAAGGCAGCCAATACGTACAGTTTTTTCATTGTTAAGTATGAGTTTGGGTGCAAAATTGACCCTGCACTGTAAAGAAATTGTCACTACCATTTTACTAAAATGGCAACAAAGGGTTAAAATACCTTTACCAAAACATTACGAGTTGATAACATAGCAACATTGCTTTACCTATAAATGCATGGTGAATAGGAATTTGCAGTATCAGTGTCTATATTTTTGGTTGGCAGTAATGATTTCTGCCCCATTTTTTTAAAAGATTGATAAAACAGGTACGAATTTTGTAAATTCGTAACAAAGTATAATGAAACGCGGTTTAATAATAGTATGGCTGTTTTTGTACACTGCCCTTTCGGCAGTGGGCTTGCCGCTTACTGTGCACTACTGCGAAGGCACCTTAGTGGGTGTTGAAGTAGTGGAAACCGAAAGTTGCTGCGGAAGTGAAATACCCGACGACTGTTGCCGCGATGAACATGCTTATCTTAAATCTGACGAGAAACACCCCTTAGCATCACAACTTCAACCTCCTGCGTTGCATTGGTTTTGGTTGCCCGCTGCCGAATTCGGAGTGTTGCAGGTATTGCCCGTAGCGGCTCCTGCTTCTTGTTTAGCCACTTCACCCCCTCACCCTCCTCCGGTTGATATTTATGTGAAGTTAGGCAATTTCAGGGTTTGATATTTTTTAAACTTTTATAGTGCTGCCACTACTATCAGGCACAGCACTGCTTTTTCATTTATCAAAAGTTTAAAAAAATGAATCCAAAAAAATTAAAATCATACATATATATAATAGTACTGTTTTTGGCATCAGCGCCATTAGCAGCGCAAAGCATTGTGCGCGGCACCGTGCTTGAAGAAGTGGCCAAAGGCCACGCCCCCCTTGCCTATGTAAATGTGTATTGGGCAAACACAACACACAGCACATCAACAGATACCAATGGTGTATTTTCGATAGCTAAACAACCTGAAAGCAACCTTTTAGTAATAAGTTATTTGGGCTTTGTAGCCGATACTATTGAAATAACTGAGAAAACTGAACTGCCCCTTAAAATTGTACTTAAAAATGTGCTTGAAGTAGAAGAGGTAGAAGTTACCGCTGAAACCCGTGGTTTGGTGCTTGACCGTTTGAACCCCATAAAAGCAACTATAATGACTGAGAAGGAGTTGTTTAAAGCCGCATGCTGCAACCTATCAGAAAGCTTTGAAACCAACCCCGCAGTTGATGTTAATTACAGCGATGCCATTACCGGAGCCAAACAAATACAAATGTTGGGCTTGGCAGGTACCTATACCCAAATAACCTCAGAAAACCTGCCCGGTGTTCGCGGGCTTGCAGCACCTTATGGTTTGGGGTATTTACCCGGTACTTGGATTGAAAGTATACAAGTAACCAAAGGAATAGGAAGTGTTGCTAACGGCTACGAAAGTATTACCGGCCAAATAAATACCGAGCTACGCAAACCACAAGGTAAAGATAAGGTGTTTGCCAATGCCTATGTTAGTAATCAAGGTAGGTATGAAGGCAATCTAGTACTTGGCCATGATTTAAATCCCAAAGTGAGCGCAGGCTTGTTATTACACGGAAGTGTGCTTACCCAAAATGTTGACATGAACAACGACGGCTACCGTGATATGCCCACAGGCTATCAGCTAAACGGTGCCCAACGCTGGCATTTCAGCAATCATAAAACACTTGAAGGACAGTTTGGTGTAAAAGCATTGATTGAAGACCGTATTGGAGGCGATACCCGCTACGATGGAGTGAACCGTAACCCATCAGCAGGCATATATGAGGCCAGGATAAAAACCGAGCGCTTTGAAGTATTTGGCAAAACAGGTTATGTATTCCCTACCAAAAAATACCAAAGCTTTGGGTTGATGTGGAATGCACTTACCCACAACCAACAAACCTTTTTTGGCGCAAATACTTACAACGCCCGCCAACAAAGTGTGTATGCTAATTTCTTGTTCCAATCTATTATTGGTAATACCAACCACAAATACCGCGCTGGTATTAGCTTTTTGCACGATATATACCACGAAGAAATTGTTGTGAAAAACCAATCACCTGCTACCCCAAGCCGTGTTGAGAATGTACCCGGTGCGTTTGTTGAATATACTTGGGAAGCTACCGCACGATGGATGATTATTGGTGGTTTGCGTGGCGATTATCACAACCTGTTTGGCTTTTTTGCTACACCACGTTTGCACGCCCGCTACGATAGAGGCAATGGTACTGTTTTGCATATTACCGCCGGACGCGGACAACGAACTGCCAATGTTTTTGCCGATAACTTGCAGATATTGGCTACGGGACGCAATTTTGTGTTGCCCGTCAACTGGCAAACTGCTACCGCATACAATTTACGTCCCGAAGTAGCTTGGAACATGGGTATTAGCCTAACCAGCGAAATTAAAATTGGCAACCGCAGTGCAACTCTTGAGGCTGACATATTCCGTACACAGTTTGAAAACCAAGTGGTTATAGATTTGGATAACACCGCCAGAGAGGTATCGTTTTATAACCTAAACGGTAAATCGTTTGCCAACAGTGCCCAAGTACAGTTAACCTATGAACCCGTACGACGAATAGAAACCCGTATCGCATATCGTTACTATGATGTGAGAACCCAGTACCAAAGCGGGTTGTTGCAACGCTACTTGCAAAGCCCCCACAGGGCGTTTGTAAACGTAGCCTACAAACCAAGGGGCAAATGGGTGTTTGATGTTACAGTTTCTTGGTTTGGTCCAAAACGTTTACCTAATACCCAAGCCAACCCTGAAAGTTTACGCATGCCTGAATATTCACCCTCGTATGTGTATTTGCATGCGCAGGTTACAAAAACCATTGGCAAACGTTGGGATGTTTACTTAGGCGCTGAAAACCTGCTTGATTTCAGGCAAGACCGCTTGATTATTGACCCCGCTAACCCTAACGGTAATTACTTTGACGCAAGCATGGTTTGGGGCCCTGTACAGGGTCGTATGTTCTATGCAGGCGCACGTTTTAGAATAAAAAAATAAACACACAACACCATGAAAAATACACTAATACTGCTTGTTGCCCTTTTTATGGCAACAGTAAACATAACAGCACAAGATTCAACCATTAAAAACTTTGCTAAGGCTGATAAAGGCTTTATTAAGCAACTAAACACTGTTTTAGAAAATTACTACCCCTTAAAAGATGCATTGGTTAAAACCTCGGCAACTACAGCGGCTACTGCTGCAACCGATTTAGCCAATACGCTTGAAAAGGCTGTAACCGACAAGCTTACTGATGAGCAAAAAACATACTATACGGGCCACTACAACCACCTTACTACCCAACTGCAAATAATTGCAGGTAGCAGCGATGTTGAAGTACAACGCAAGGCGTTTGAGCAGGTATCATTAAGCATGTATGCGTTGATTAAATCTTTTAAGGCGAATGCACAAACTGTTTACCGCCAATACTGCCCAATGGCGTTTAAAGGACAAGGTGCTTATTGGTTATCAGACAATGAGGAGGTAATGAACCCCTACTTTGGCAACAAAATGCTGCACTGCGGTAGTGTTGAAGAAGATCTTTAAGCGCTACCTTAGCAATAAGCATAAACCACAAAGGCACAACGTATTATGCGTTGTGCCTTTGCGGTTTATAAAAACGTTATAGTGATTACTCTCCAAATACCTCAAATACGGCATTCATTTCGTCAAAATCACGAATGCCCGGTGCTGTTTCAAATCCACCGCTAATGTTTATTCCGTATGGATTTAATGCCTTTAACTCGTTTTGCTGTTTAGTACTCAACCCTTCCACATCAAACAGCACAGGTACCTGCAAAGCAACTAATTTTGCTGCGTGTTCGGGCATAACCTTTTTCACCAATATTGCCTTTACTTCGGCAGGCAAGTTGGTTAGCACCGCTTCAAAATCACCTGCGTTTGCATCCAGCTCCAAAATAATATTGATATCACTGGCTTCAAAGTAATGCAGCATAGCCGGTTCGGCAATTTGTATCCACTCAAAACCTAACAGGCGCACAATGTCTTCAATCTCATTCAAACCTTGTGTGGGGGCAAACTCAGCCACAGCAGCAGGCCCTGATAGCCAGCCTATAATAGCCTGTGCCTGCACGGGCGATACATACAACGGGTTTTTATTATCAAAGCAAAAGCCTACCCACTCAACCCCCATAGCAGCCCCAAAACGGGCATCGGTAAGGTTATTTACACTACCAAGTTTTATCTTGCAACTCGTATTCATTAATCTATTTAAAAACGCTAATGCGGCAAAGGTAATGCAAAACAAAGAGTTGAGTTTTTTTGAAATGGTTTATGAAGTAGTAAAACTGATACCCAAAGGACGGGTAACCAGCTACGGTGCCATTGCCCGTTATTTGGGTTCGGGCCAGTCGGCACGTATGGTGGGCTGGGCTATGAATGCGTCATTTACTTCTCCTACCCCTGTACCGGCACACAGGGTGGTTAACAGCGCAGGACTTTTGACGGGCCGGCATCATTTTTCACCACCTGAGAAAATGGAAGAGTTACTTGCTGCTGAAGGTATTGTAATTAATAACTACCAAGTTGTTGACTTTGAGCAAAAATTTTGGGACCCTGCTAAAGAATTACAAATTTAACCACTGTAAAACACACGTAATTGAATTGCTATGTTATTAAAAAACAACCCCATACTACACAATTGGTAAAACTTTTTACATAATATAAAAAATTTCTTTGTTCTTTTTAGTTTTTTTTTTAAATCTTTGTAATGTAATTATCAATTTTTACGTGGCTTATGAAAAGTACCTTTACTACCCTAAGCAGTCTTTTTTCAGTTCCTTAACCAATATTATTTGGTTCTACCATTTTTGCATACTCCTAACCTAACTCACCTAACACCAACCAAAAAACTAAACCTTATCAACAGAAAAAGCATTTCGGCGCACTTAGCAATAAGGTGACCGTTAAATTATCGCAGCCCTATCAATTACAGCATTTTAACATTTAAACCCACTAAATATCAAACCCTTATGAAAAAAATCTATCTACTAACAGCACTGCTATTTGCAGGTTTGTGCGCAACAGCACAGTTCTATCAGCATACTTACGGAACCACTAACAGCGAAGACCGAGGACAAGGGGTAAATACCTTTGCCACAGGCCAAGGGCACTTTATAACTGCCCCCTCGTGGAATTCATCAACCAACACACAAGATATTCTTGCGGTAAATACCGATGTGAACGGAAACGTAAACGCCTTTAATAATACGTATTCGCTTATTCACTCATCGGGAGTAACGCTGTATTTACAAAACACGCTACCCATTGAGTTTAGTAACGGCTCTGGCTACGGAGTATTTGGTTTGTTTTACGACCCCAGCGGCTCAGTTCCAAATGGTATTTATTACCTTGAACTGGATGGTGGAGGAAACGTTGTAAACGTTACCGAATACAACCCTGTAAACACCACCGGCACCAATTATTACGTGCTTGAAGTAGCAGATGTAACTGAATCTTTGGCGGGCGGTGATTACTACATTACAGGCACAGTTGACCCAAGTGTGACTGGCGGCAGCTTTTGGATTTTTGTACTGAAAATTGACCAAGCCGGTAACATAATATGGTCTATAATTACAGATATTATTAACCCCAATACTACGTCATCACGCGATTGGGCAAAAGGAATAGTTGAAAGTCCATATACCCCTGTGGGTAGTCAAGAGGTTGTTGTTGTGGGACAAACGTATGCAAACGGCGGTAGTTCAGATGCATTCTTTCTACGCCTTGATGCAAACTCAGGTGCATCATTAGCACCTGCATACATATATGGTACTACCAGCACCTTTGAAATATTTGATTGCATAAAAATATCAAACAATGCGGCTTCAGGTGCACCCGGTTTTGTAATTGGCGGCACAACCGATGCAAACGGAAGCTCATCAAACCGTGATTTTTGGTTGCTGCAAACCGATGACCAAGGGGTACCATTTTGGAGCTACACTTACGATTATAATGGAGGTTCAGCCAATTGGGATAACTCAACCGATGTGATTGAGCGTCTTAATCAATCAGGTGTTTATGAATATTATTTGGGCGGACTTACCAACGGAGGAAATTTAGGAGGCACCGATTTGGTGGTAATTAAGACCGATGATGTTGGCAATGCTGTATCCCAATTTACTTATGGAAGTGCGGCTGATGACATTGGTACATCACTAGATTATTTTGACAACACCGGAAACGATGGTTTAAGTGTTTACGGCTCATTTAACGGTGGCGGCGTAGGCTCAATGGATGCTTACCAAGTACAAGCTTACTTTAACGGTATTTCAGGCTGCAATGAAGATATTAGCAGTACAAGTGCTACTTCGGGTCCCGGAATTATTAATAAATACCGCGACAGGGTTAGAAGCAAACTAAACAAAAACAGCATGACGGCAAACTCTACAAGTGCATCAGACGCAAACTTATGTTTTGCCAACACCATTGCCGGCGGCAGCAACGCTCGCATGGCTCCTACCGAGCCTAAGGGAGATAAAGAAGCTATTGTATCACCCAACCCTATGCAGCAAGGCAGCCCTGTAGCCATGGTTGAGTTGGAAACAGAAACCCCAGCCACAGTTGAAATTGCCGTGTATGATATGCTTGGCAAACAATACGTAAGAGGTTCGCATACACTTGTAAAAGGCGTAAACCAATTGCCTGTTGACCTTAGCACAGCTAATATGGCTACCGGTATGTATACCGTAAAAATTACGGGAATAAATATCAGTAAAAACATACTGTTAATAATTAAGTAACCATCATATCTTTTTGCTCATAATAAAAAACGGGAGTCGCAAACGACCCCGTTTTTTTTTGCAGTTACCCTGCAAAATACTGCACATACTCATTGGTGCTTGATACACCTTCGACTATAAAATAACTTGTATCTATTCTAAAAAAACCAAATAGATAAACATCATGAAAAATCTACTATTAACTGCGCTTGTGCTCGTTGGCCTTACAACAAAAGCACAGTATTTTCAACATGTATATGGAACTGCCAACTCTGACGAACTCCGCTCAGGGGTAAATACTTTTGCCCAACCCCAAGGCCATTTTATGGCAGGGGTTACTCAAGACCCTGTTACATTCCAATCCTCTCTTATTGCCACCTATACTGATGTTAATGGTGCCCCCAACTTTAACAACGAATACCAAATTACCGACCCTATTACCGGTACAGTTAATACTGTGCACTGGACAAGGGTTTTTGAAATGAACAACGGAGCCGGTTTTGGTGTGGTAGGTGTGCACCGCGACCCTGTTGCGGGCGCTGCAAGCCCGTCTAAATTGTTTTACATGCAATTAGACCCTACGGGTAATGTAATGAATGTTTTTGACTATGCTCCGTTGCCCGGCACGTATGTATGGGATGTGAACATTGTAGGTAATGTAACTGAAAGTGCTACCGGCAACGAAATTTACATTACAGGTGGTTTGCAAGCCAATGCCCCATTAGTGCACGTTTTTGCAATGAAGCTGGACGTAATGACCGGCACAATCATTTGGTCTAACATTTATGATATACCTCACGGTTCGCCAATTTCTCGCGAAGTAGGTATGGATATTATTGAAAATCCATACAATCCGTTGGGCCAACCAGAGGCAATGATTGTAGGTTTTGCCCACGGTATTGGTGTTACCAACGATGGTTTTGTTATCCGTGTAGATGCAAACACCGGTGCACTAAACCTGCCTTGGGCAATAATGTATGGCACTGCCAGCAGCAACGATGCTTTTTACAGCATTACCGTAGCAAACAGCGCAGCAGGCGGTAACCAAGGTTTTGTTATTGGCGGACAAAGCGATGTAAACGGCAATAGCGACGCTTGGTTATTAAAAGTTGACCCTACCGGTTGGGGCACTATTTGGTCTAACCTGTATGATTATAGCTTTAATCCTGGTTCTGATGATAATTGCAGGGATGTAATTGAGCGTTTTAGCCCCATTTCAGGCCAATATCAATACTACATGACCGGCTCTACCAGCAATGGATTTTTTGGCGGTGAGGATGTTTTGGTTATTAAAACCGACGATTTAGGTAACGGTTTAGGCGAGTTTACTTACGGAAGTGCAAATGCTGATAGAGGTGCCGCCCTTGACCAATACGACAATACTGCCGCTGACGGACTCAGTACGTTTGCTACCGGCGATTTTGCAGCACTTGGCTCAACTGATTTTTACCTAATCAAATCATACTACGACGGAAACTCGGGATGTAATGAATACCTATCAATACCAACCGTTACAACAGGTCCCGGCGTATACTCAGAGTATTACATTACCAACTTTAACGGGTTCACTTCTAGTCCGTTAATGGCCTCTTCAAGCACTGTAAGTGATATGAATTTGTGCTTCAACAACACTATACCCGGTGCCAGCAACGCCCGTATGGCACCGGCTGAACCCAAAGGAGATAAAGAAGCCGTGATAATGCCAAACCCAATGGCACAAGGCAGCCCCGTTGCATTTGTTGAATTGGAAACTGATATGCCTGCCACTGTAGAAGTAGCCATTTATGATATGCTTGGCAAACAGTATTACAATGGTTCACAGACACTGGTGAAAGGTAACAACCAATTACCGCTAGATATTAGCAATGCTAATATGGCCGCCGGTATGTACACCGTAAAAGTAACAGGCGCTTCAATTGCACAAAACATACTGTTAATTGTTAAATAAACCTACCGAATGCCCCAAGCAATTGTTTGGGGCATTTTTCTATCAAACCACTATCATTCCTAAGAAAACCTAAACTCTATCACATTATGAAAAAATACGTTTTACTATTTTCGTTGGCCGTTGCAGGAATATGTGCTAAGGCCCAGTACTTTCAACACCTTTACGGCTCACCCGATTTACAACAAACCATTTCGGGGGTAAACACATTCATCCAACCGCAGGGACATTTGATGGCCTCTGAAAACAACATCAGTTTCAGTGCCGCTTCAAACCTAATTGTAACTTATACGGATGTGAACGGCGATATTTTATCTGCCCCTAACTTTAACAACGAATATACAATAAGTGACCTAAGCGGTACTGTGCTTGACATTACTTCTGTAAATGTATTTGAGCTTGAAAACGGCAGTGGTTTTGGTGCAGTAGGCCTGTTTAATAACGGCACAGGCGCTGTTCAAGGAATATTCTACTTGCAGTTAGACCCTACAGGAAACCCGACCAATATTTTCAGCTACACCCCTGTGCCATTAACGGTGGCGTGGTACAATCTTATCAGTGTATCAGCTGTAGCTAAATCACCAGGCACTGATGATTTATACATCACAGGTTCTACCGAAACCAGCTTGAGCCAAAACTTTATTTACGCCTTAAAAATCAACACTGTGGGCGGAAATATCCTATGGTCAGGTTTTTATGATGTAATACAAGTCGGCTTCCCACAAAAAGAATATTCAAACGACATCATTGAAAGCCCATATATGCCCACAGGCCAGCCCGAAGTTGTGATTGTTGGCGGCGGGTATGATTACAATTCTACCAGTAACGATGCAATATTTTTCAGGCTAAATGCAAATTCAGGTGCCCCTATTTTTCCTTGGGCATTTTTCTACGGTACTGCTGCCACCAACGAGCAGTTTACATCAATAGACATTGCCAACAGTACTGCCGGTGGTACTAATGGGTTCATTATTGGTGGTGTTGCTAATATGAGCGCGAGCAATGCTGATTTTTGGTTGATGAAAAGCGACCCTGTCGGCGGTACAGTTTGGTCTTCTACGTATGATTACACCGGAAATCCGGGCAATGCCAATATTTGTCAAGATGTAAAGGAGCGTTTTAACACGCTCAGTCAGTACGAATACTATGCTTGCGGTACTACATACAATGGAACTATAGGAGGCGCAGATTTATTAGTAATAAAAACTGACGATTTGGGTAACGGTGTGCCCAATGGTGAATTTGCATACAATACCGGAAACGACGATTTGGGTTTTAGTCTTGACCAATATAACGGCACCCCCGCCGATGGGCTTAGCATATTTGGTATATCGTATAGCGGCGGCATTGGATTAAGCGATGAGTACTTAATAAAATCATACTTCAATGGGCTATCAGGTTGTAACGAAACCTTCAGCACTCCCAGCCCTCAACCGGGTCCCGGTTTATACAGCGAAACAGGCTTGAAGAGTTTTGACTTCTTTACTTTAAACCATTTGATGGTTTCATCAGCCTTACTTACCGATGTTACTTTGTGCTACAATACATCAATTACCGGCGGCGACAACTCACGCATGGCTCCTGCTGAACCTAAAGGTGATAAAGAAGCTGTGGTATCTCCCAACCCAATGCAACAAGGCAGCCCTATAGCTGTTGTTGAGCTTGAAACAGAAACCCCCGCTGTGGTGCAAATTACTATTTATGATATGCTTGGCAAACAATACTACAACGCTGAGCACGAGCTTATAAAAGGTAAAAATCAATTGCCTATATCACTAAGCAATACCAACATGGCTGCGGGTATGTACACCGTAAAAATCAGCGGAACCACTGTCAGCAAAAACATTCTATTAATGGTTAAATAAGCCAAAAACTCCAACTCAATACATACCCCTGCGAGCAATGCTTGCAGGGGTTACAATTAATTTTTATCAATCCAATAATAACTATCATACCATGAAAAAAACAATTTTTACCCTCACACTATCTTTCTTGGCATATTTGTGCCAAGCCCAGTATTTTCAACACGTTTACGGCACATCAGGTTCGGAAGGATGGGCATCGGGTGTAAACACGGTTGTACAACCTCAAGGCCATTTTATTGCTGCTGAAAGTACACCATCAACCGGTCTTGCAGGTGTAATGGCAACTTACACCGACAATACAGGTAATATTTTGGGAGCTCCAAATTTTAACAACTTATACGTCATTAGCCCTCCGGTAGGTGCTTCGTTTCAACTTACACACAACAAAGTTTTTGAAATGAACTCAGGCGCAGGCTTTGGAGTTGTCGGGATGTACCAAAACGCAGCTGCCAATGGTTTCTATTATATGCAGCTTGACCCCAACGGGAATGTAATTCCCGGCGGTACGTTTGATTATACACCCGTTCTGTCAGGGGGTTACACATGGAATGCTGCGGCCGTTGGCGGTATATCAGAATCAGCTTCAGGCAATGAATTATACATTGTAGGTTCACTGCAAGAAAGATCAACCACTTTTGATATTCACAGTTTTATTTTAAAAATTGATATTGCCACCGGTAACATCCTCTGGTCGCAAATATTTTCGGTATCAGACACATCTGCTCCGGCTATTTCAAGAGATTGGGCTTACGATGTGATTGAAAGTCCATACATTGGAACATGGGGACAGGAAGTGATTGTTGTGGGCACTACTTACGATAATAGCGGAACCCGCACCGCTGATGGTTACTTGGTACATTTTGATGCGAATACAGGTGCCATCACTTTTCCTTGGGCTGTATATTTCGGCACAAATAGTTCTGATGAATATCTAACTTCAATCACAGTATCAAATAGTGGTGCCGGAGGCGGCACTGGATTTGTCCTTGGTGGACACAGCAACTATTTTAATGGTGGTGCCGATTGGGATTTTTGGATGGTGAAAACCGACCAAAACTGTGGTACTACTTATTGGTCAACCCTGCACGACTATGCCGCAAAACCCGGAGCAAACGGCCTCAGCAACGATGTAATGGAACGATTGAACTCATTAGGAAATTATGAATACTACCTTGCTGGAGAGGCCGATAACGGTGTATTTGGCAACTGGGATGCAGTGGTGCTAAAAACCGACGACTTTGGAAACGCGGTGGCAAACGGAGAATTTACTTATGGTAGCCCCGGCTACGATATGGCTGCCCAGCTTGACCAATATAACGGAACCGGAATTGATGGCCTGAGTACCTACGGACTTAGCTCATTTGGCACAGGAATAGGCAATACTGATGCGTATGTTGTGAAATCGTATTTCGATGGTAACTCTGGTTGCAACGAGTCTTTTGCCACACCAATTACCCAAGCCGGCCCCGGTTTATTTAGCGAATCTCAGTTCAGCACACTTTCTACCTTTACCTCGTCTGCACTTGTAGCTTCATCCTCTCCTGTAAGTGATGCAACACTTTGCAATACTTCATCAATCCCGGGCGCATCAAATGCCCGCATGGCTCCTGTAGAACCTAAAGGTGATAAAGAAGCTACTGTTTCACCCAACCCTATGCAACAAGGCAGCCCTGTAGCAATGGTTGAGGTTGAAAGCAGCGAGCCAACAACCGTACAAATTGCCGTGTATGATATGCTGGGAAAACAATACGCTGCAGGTAACTATAACCTTGTTAAGGGTAAAAACCAATTGCCTATTGACCTAAGCACAGCCGATATGGCTGCCGGTATGTACACCGTAAAAGTTAGCGGTACTTCCGTTAACCAAAACATTTTACTAATGGTAAAATAGCCATGGTAGCTGCAAAAAAAAGCCCCGTAAGAAAAGTTCTTGCGGGGCTTTTTTGTTGCAGTTACTTAGTGAAAAAGCATACTTACCAACCATAGGTTAACACTTACTCATTAGTTATTGCGCGGTGGCTGCGTGCAATCGTAACTTGTTTGCTTATCCTACTTATTAATCAATGCATAAACTATTACTATCATGAAAAAAATCTATCTATTAGCCTTAGTACTTATTGGCTTTAATGCAAAAGCACAATACTTTCAACACCTTTATGGCAGTGGCAACACTTGGGAAATGCTTACCGACGGTAACAACGCATACTCTGGCGGTAATGCAGGCCATTTTCTAATCGGCCCGGGTGGTTCAAGTTTCCCCGGCGACTTCACTATCAATGTCCAGCGAACCGACATGGACGGTTTGTTTAGTAATCCTCAAACTTTTAACTATCAGTATTACCTAACTGACATTACCAATCCCCCTGCAATGCCTGCATTCTTCAGTGCCGACCACATAAGAACGGTTGAATTTAGCAATGGAAACGGTTATGCAGTCGCTGGCTCATACCTAAGCGGCGGAGCTACTTCAATGGGTATTTTCTACACTCACATTAATCCTACAGGGAACGTTGTTACCTCAGCCGGATATTTTCAAAACCTTTGGGGTGTTACTCACACCAATGTTAGTGTTCAAGAAATTGTGGAATCGGTATCAAATCCCGGCGACTTGTACATAACAGGTTATCTAACCGTAGCAGGAACCGGAAACAATCGTGTTTTTGTTATTAAAATCGACCAAAACGGAACATTGCTTTGGGGCGCGACCTATGACATGACGAACAACTACAGCACCGATTCTGATATGTCGCACGACATTGTCGAAAGCTCAAACTACAACTCAACGTGCAGCTGTCATGAGGTAATGGTGGTTGGTGAACACATTGATAAAACCACGGCCGCTTCTCTACCCGATGCCTTTTTCTTGCGTCTAAACAGTAATACGGGTGTGCCCACACAACAAGTTGATTTTTACGGCACAGCCAGCTCAAGGGATGTTTTTACATCTATCATTCAGGCCGACAACACTAACATTGATGCAAACGGTAACGGCTTTGCCATTGCGGGTTTCAGCGATATTAACGGCAGTGGCATTGATGCTTGGTTTATGGCGCTTGATTACAGCGGAGCTATTGTTTGGGACGAACTTTACGATTACAACCACCCCTTGGGCAATGTTGGCAACGATTACGCGATGGATCTTATTGAGCGATTAAATAGCAGCAGCAATTATGAATATTATTTAGCAGGTTATACCGACCAAGGTTTTTTTGGTTTTGATGATATGCTGGTAATAAAAACCGATGCTAACGGAAATGCAGTGACAGGTGGCCAGTTTACATACGGCGAAGTTGATTTAGACAGAGCAATGCGCATTGACCAACTAAATGGCTACGGCACTGATAATGATGGGTTAGCTATTTACGGATACACCTCATACATTTCACCATACTCTTTGGGTGGGTATGACCACATGCTTGTAAAAGCCTACTTTAACGGTGTTAGTGCTTGCCAATACGACATGAGGAATGCTAACCAAATCTCAGGTTCGGCTACACACACCACTGCTTGGACAGGCGAGTATTGGCCCAATTCATTCTATGATTTTCCATTTTTGGTTGATTATTATCAAAACCTGCAAGACAATCAAATTTGCTACACCACACAAAATGCCGACGGTTCTAATGCCCGCGTAGCTCCTGTTGCACCCAAAGGAGATAAAGAGGCTGTTGTGAGCCCCAACCCAATGGCACAAGGCAGCCAATTGGCTCTTGTTGAGGTAGAAAGCAACGGCCCTGCTACAGTTCAGGTGGAGGTATTTGATATGCTGGGCAAACTGTATGCAGCAGGTAACTATATCCTTGCCAAGGGTAAAAACCAACTGCCTGTTGACCTCAGCAGCGCTAATATGGCCGCCGGTATGTACACTGTAAAAGTTACGGGTACGGCTATCAACCAAAACATCTTACTAATTGTAAAATAATTAAAGGCAAACAATTACCTCAAGGGGCTATCAATCCCTTGAGGTAATTGCTATCATATCCATTTGCAATAACCTAAAACCAATTACATCATATGAAAAAAATCCTATCATTATTTTTACTTTTTGTGGCTGCGGGCACTTTGCTCATGGCCCAAAACAGTCCACCAGGAAAAATTACCTCAGGGGGAGAATTTGACCTTGTTTTTGACCGCTTTGGCAAACAACATAGGTTGGAAGACTTGATGATTAAAAAACCTCAACCGAGAAAAGGAAATGGCAACCAAATTGCCGAAAACCTGGTTATCCCATCATACTTGCTTTGCAGTGCAGGGTATTTTGACCTGTATTTTGAGGAAGGCAGCGGCTGCGAAACCAATATGCCGGCACACGTAGCAAGGCGCAATGTATTGTGTCAAGTATTTACCGATATCTCAGCATTTATTACTCCCGTAAATCCATCGGTTAAAGTAAATATCTGGATACGTAACATTGGCAACATTGTTACCTATCCCATAAACTCAGGTGTATTGGGCGGAGCCACATCGTTTTACGTAGTACCAACCGTTACCCCCAACGTGGGCGGTATTATCGACGGACAAGTATGGAAAACCATCAACTCAGGTGTTGATGCGTATACCAACGTGGCGTCACCATTAGTTACTGCGGGTGCTATGCCCGGTGCAGGTAATTTTTACCACGCCATGATGGGCTTCAACTTTGTTGATTCACCCATTGTAATATGGCATACAGATTTAGCCACCACTACTGCATCAGGTAAATTCGATTTGTATAGCGTGGCGTTGCACGAAGCTACCCACGCGTTAGGCTTCACATCAATGATTGGGCCTAATGGGGGTTCGGTGCTGGGCTCAAACTTCCCTTATTACACAAGGTACGACCTTAACTTAATGGATTTTAGCAGTGCCCCGCTTATTGTAACTCTTTCACCATGCAGCTTATATGAGCACCAGTTCAACCCCTCAATTTGGGACCCCTCGCAAACTGTTGCGCCCAATCCTCTGGCTAATCCTCATGTACCGGATTATACCGATTGTTTGTTGGCCAATATTTATGGAGGTTCGGTAAACCAAATTGTATACACACCCAACCATTATGAACCCGGGTCGAGCTTGTGTCACTTTGAAGACGAATGCTACAACCCCATACCCTATGGCAATAATGAGTATTACAATATGTCGAATGCGCAGGGTACTGGTTCGCTTTATATGAAGCGGTATTTAAAACCCGAAGAGCGCAGTGTAATGTGCGACATAGGTTATAAAGTGAATACCACATACGGAAATATGCTTAACGTTAACAACAACTACAACTACGGGGGCAGCGCTTGCGCCGGCCTTGACGTGGCAGGTGTTAACGACGGACTTACCGGAATTGGCATATATGCATGGACTACAACCCCTACCAATGTTATAAACATTAACGGTAGCGATTTACTTAACAATGACTATAACGCAGACTCATACGAATGCCTTGAGGTAATTAACGGTATGGGTAGTGTAACCGGAACCAGTGGTAACGCATCTACCCCTATAGCATTTACTGCGGGAACTAACACCGGTGCCGTTTTATTGCGTTACATACCCTACAACTCAAGCACAGGAAACAGGGGCGATATTACTTACTTGCATATGTACATATACAATGGCAGTTGCTTAGCAAACACTTGTGATATGCTGATGAACAGCGGTTTTGAAAGCGGCACTAACTGCGGTGAAGTCAATTCACCCGATAATGCCGTGATTGATTGCTGGGAACCGCTGATTGAAAGCCCCGATTACTTTGTACGCGGTTGCACGCCTTCTATTAACATGGATGTTACTGTACCCACAGGTATAGCAATGAGCACCCCTGCAACCGATACTTGGAACAGCAGTTGGTTTACAAACGATGCCTTTTTGGGGTTAGGTCATTATAGTGGCGGAGTTGAAGAAGTAGAACAAACTAAACTGGCCACACCATTGATGCCTGATGTAAATTATACCGTTACCTTCTGGGCTAAATCGGCCAATTCAACGGGTTCGGGTGGAGCATTATCGGGCAAAAACAAGGTAGTTTTCAGAGGAGAAACCGGGTTATTAGCACCTTTGCCGTCGGGCAGCTACATGTCGACAGGTTATTATCTAACTGAAGTTACAGTACCTGATGACGGGGAATGGCACTATTACACCCTTGATTTCTCATACACCGACATACCATTTATGCTTGAAAACTTTATGGTGGGTAATATGGGACAAGACGGTGCTACCGGTGACTCATATGTGTTTATCGACGATTTAACACTACTGCCTACCAACAACACCGCTGTTTTTAAAGCTCCACAAGGTTTATGCGGTGGAACAACTACTATTCCTGATTTGTCTAAATATGTCTTTCCGGCTAACTACGCCATTGGTACATTTACCGGAACAGGGGTTTCATACAGTGGCGGTGTGTATTCTTTTACCGCCCCATCAAACGGCATATATACTATTGAATATGAATTTACAGGTATAAACGGCTGCAAAGTGAAACTGTACAGCCAGATAAAAGTTTCTCCTTCACCACAACCAACACTAACTCTTAGCTTTTCACCTTCAGCTCCACCCGTATTTTGCACAGGCACAGAGTTTACACTAACGTGTGATGGTGCACAAACCTATGCTTGGTATAGTGTACCGGATTCTACCGACACTGTTCATAGGGATTCGATAGGTGCTATTATCCCTTGTAGCGGACCATGCTCGTCAGTGTTAGTGACCCCTCCCGGAAACGGCTATAAATACCACGTTATCGGTATCGACTCAAACGGTTGCAGCGACACGACAGGGATATTTATTCCCGTGGAACCTTGCCCCGGTGGCGGCGGCGGTGGTGTTAGAACCTTTGAAATGATTGAGGATGTTAAGCACTACACTACCAAAATTGTTCCCGGCACCAATAACTACAGTGTAATGGCGGGTACCATTTTCCGAAGTACGGGAGGCGGTGCCAATACTATCCATTTCTTGCTGTTAAACAACAACGGTGATGTAATTATATCAAAAGAATACCCATCAACCAGCCCCGATGAGCGGGTGGTAGATATACAAGGCTTTACCGATAAGTTTAAAGTTACCCGTTGGTATATTGTGTGCCAAGCAAACGGTGGTATTAAAATACTTTGCGTAAACAACGTGGGTAATCTATTAGACCAACGCGAGTACTTGGATATGGGCGGTTTAACCACCTATCCTATGAATGCTGTTGTTTGGACAGATGGAGGAAATGACCGCCGTTTGTTTATTTGCGGCTATCAAACATTGGGAGGCGGATTAGATTACACGACTCCAAAACAGGCCTTCTTAATGGATATTAACATTAACAGAGTGGACCACATGAACCGCTTAAACTCTTACGGCTACAACTGGGGATGGACCGGACCGGGTTCACCCCTTGGCTATGATTATGACATGGCTACTCGCATGGCTGTTGTAAAAAGCAGTAACAATCTATGGATTACAGGCAGCACCAACGGTATTGCTCCTATAGCCGCCGGTGCATCGATAATACCTCCTCCCAGAAGTGCAGCTATGAACCTTGTTGTTGACCCGTACACAGGTGCTGTGCTTGCTGATAACAGCTTTATTGAAAACAACAGCTCTGATAACTCTGATGGCCCATCTGATTATGGGGTTGATTTGATACAGGTAGATAACGGAAACTACATTTTGGGTAACTCTGCTAAGGTTGATTTAAATCCTGCCTCCATGCCAACATGGCACCAAATGATACCCAGAGAGTTTAAATTATGGTGGATACAACCTGTTGATGATAATTTTAACCCAATAGGAAGCCGTTCGCTGTATTGGAACAACATGGAACATTGGGCATCACAAGCCATTGTAACCGGAGGCAATAACATTACCGTGGGTACTTTAATCCAAGGTCAATACTCAGCTTGTATACCTTTGCCACACACACCTGCACCTAACAACATACAAGTGAACATGGTAATGGTTGACCTTAGCTCAAACCCACCAACAACAGGTACCAGCAAAATCTACATGACAAGTACCGGAACCGGAGCTGTACCTTCTCTTAATTCATACCATGATTTGGGAGGCCCGCAATCGTTGATTGATTACCCCCCAAAATTTGCCGACTTAGGTAAAAACTTCTATGCTATCAGCGCCCCTAAGTTTATGAACGGACAATTGAACATGAAAGTACTAACTCCAAGTGCTGGTTTAGGAGTGCAGTGTGGTGAGTTCACATGTACTACCACGTTTATTCATGTACCTATTACCAACACGGCACCGGTTTCACCTTCACCATCTGATATCCAGATGATTGCTGCAACCACAATAAACCTTGAAACTCCATTTACTATTGTCAACCCTCCTACATGTCACGATATAATGGCTAATCCATCTTACAGCCAGGCCAACCCCAACCAATCGGGCAATATGTTTGAGGGTACAAGGGTGTACCCCAACCCAGCTACCCATGCTGTGGTATTGGAGCTTGACAGGGAAATACCCAGCGGCACCTACATTGATGTACGATTGCATAATATGCTTGGGCAAGAGGTGGCAAAACTGTATAGCGGTAACGCTCATAAGAAAATGCAGCTAAGATTGCCTGACTTACCCGAAGGTGTTTATTTTATTGAAATAATCCATGGGGATAATTCTGCATTTAAGCAAAAACTGATGATAGAGGCAAAACAATAAACCTGATAACCGGTATTTGTACCGTTATTTGTTTTTCCATCCCCGTTGACGGTGTCAACGGGGATTTTTGTTTTATTCTGAGATTATTTATTGCATTTTCAAAAAAAATAGTCTAAACTTTGTATAATCTATCATTACAAAAACACTGCCTATGAATACATTACATGCAATTTGTATGCACAACTACCATCATTAAAAAAGGAAAACGGTCTCCAAAAAACAATACTATTCTATCAATCAAACCAATTTAAAGCTATCATGAAAAAAACAATTTACCTGCTTGCATTACTGCTGCTAACTGTTGCAGTAAAAGCCCAGTATTTTCAGCACATCTACGGCACACAAGATGTTGACAACCTTACGTCGGGCGTAAATATCAACATTCAGCCGGCCGGCCATTTTATGGCATCGTTTGCTAAAACATGCCAAGGCTTATCAACCATCCCTGTAGCCTATACAGATATGGCCGGAAACATACCCGGTGCTCCGTTTTTTGAAAAAGATTTAATGCTTATTAATAGTAACGGTAACCCCTTACACGCCCGCGACCCTCAAGTATTTGAGCTTGCCACAGGTGGCGGCTTTGGTATCATAGGGATGTATTACGACCCCTGTATTCCAAATTTAACAGGTGTGTTTTATATACAATTAGATGCATTTGGTAATACTGTAGCCGTTTATGATTACCCCCCTGCCGTAACAACTATGTACACCGTAATTGAAGTGGGTGGTGTAGAACGTTCAGTTATTTCAGGTTTTGGTGATGTATTTGTTACAGGAACAGTGGTTGATAACACCGGCCTATTTAGTGTGTTTGCAATGCGCATAAACGAAGTGGGCGGAGGCTTGGTATGGTCGCACATATACAATATTCTTCCCCCTGCAAACGGAAATGCTTGGGGTAAAGATGTGGCTGAAAATCCCGCCTCTCCATTTGGCCCTCCCAGTATTGCTGTTGCGGGTATGGTGAACTCAGCCTGGAGTGGTATTTGGCAAGACGACGGTCTTATTTTACACATCGATGCGGGCACAGGTTTACCGGCCCCTCATCCTGTAATTTTAAGCGGTACGCCCAATACACACGACCACTTTAGCAGCATTAATGCAGCGATAGGCGGCCCCTTTCCTCCGGGCTTCATCTTAGGTGGCGGTACTATGGTAAACGGTAGTATGGACTTTTACATTTTACGCATGGACCCTGTGGTGGCAACCATGTATGTAAACAGCTTTGATTTTAGCCTTGCCCCGGGTTCATTTAACGAGTGCTATGAGGTGGTTGAACGTTTAAATACTGCCTGCCAGTATGAATACTACGCAGTAGGACACACTGATAATGGCCCTATGGGAGCTTATGACGTGATGGTAGTGAAGTTTGACCAATTTGGTAACGGTGTTGCCGGTGGTGAGTTTTTGTACGGCAGCCCCGGCAATGATATGGGACGTTCTATTGAAATATTAAATATAGGACCTCCTTGTGCCCCTCCGCCGATGCCCGCCCCGGCCGGTTTAAGCATTTTTGGTACATGGGGTGGTCCTCCGGTAGTTGGTAACTTGCCCGATATGTATTTAATAAAAGCTTACTACAATGGTGTTTCCGGATGTAATGAGTTTTTCAGCAATCCATTTCAATTGCCTGCCAACCCAACCATGCCACACGGTCCCTTTATCTCGGTTAATAATTTTGTAATGGGTAATTTAACTACTCTTGAACTACCCGTGCAAGATTTGACATTGTGTTTTGCACCCATTATCGGCGCAGGAAACAATAATAAAGTTGCTAATCCTAATAAGGGTGACCAAGAAGGCGGCAAACAAGGTTTTGAACAAACCGCAGTGCTAATTCCTAACCCAGCCAACAGTACTGCTAAAGATGTAACACTTAGCATATCAACCGAAGTAAGCGGCGAAGCTGAGGTAACCGTTTATGATATGCTGGGTAAACAACATTTTACAGGCAAATTCAATGTGAGCAAAGGCATTAACCAACTGCCCATTGAAATATCAAAAACCAACATGGCACAAGGTATTTACAGTGTAACTGTTAAAACCATTGAGGGTACTCAAACCCTTAACCTTGTGGTTAAATAAACTCATTATTTACTAGGATGACCGTAATAAAAAAGGGGCTTTGTGCCCCTTTTTTATTTATTCTTTAATTCATTTATTTCTTTAAACTCATATGTAATTTTCTCTTCGCGGGTGATTGAATTCACGTGAGATTTCTGAATACAGTTGAGAGAACAATTATCTCCTATTTGATATTGCCTAATCTTTTCAAGTTGCCCCAATGGATAGTGTATCTTGTACATTCTTTTTTCCTCATCTTGAACTTCAATAATTCCTTTTAAACTGAGTGTAATTATCTTTCCTTCAATTGTGACCTCAGTGGGAGCCATGTCGCGTATCGTTGAAATCGAATTTGAAATTAGTAGTAATTTATCTTTATTACCTTGCCAACTATGACGCTCCATATTCGGTGCTTGCCAATTCAAATCAAACTCCAACTCATTGTCAATAGACAGTTTTAAAAATTGATTAACTTTTTTAATTCCCGCACTTCCAATCTTAGAAGAAACATCAAGTAAGTTGGCTTGTTCTTCAGCATTTAGTAATTCGAATGTATTATTTAAAGCGTTTTCAAGAATACTATTACCAAACAAATCAGGATTTGTATTGCCAGTAACTATAATATGAGTAGAACCTGGAACTAATTTTTCAAAATTCAGGTCAATCGTCCTTTTTACAATTTTATTATCTGTATTTCTGTATTTATCGCCAAATTGATTTTTCCGACCAATCTCCGAAAGCACTTCAGCTAAACTCTTAGCAAACTCACCCAAAACATCCAATGGAAGTCTTCCAGCCTTTGCAATCTTGCCTTTAAGTCTTAAGTCGATTACTTCTTTCTCCCTAATATTTTTTTCAAAGAATAAATTTCCACGAAGTTCTTCTAAATTTTCTTTTGTGTTTTTAACCATTCCCTTACAGAATAAACTGTTAGGATTTTCTCTTAACTCTTGCTCATATTTTGCAAGTGTGTCTTCTGACAACTTTATTAATTTTTCTATTTTAGCAATACTATACATCTGATTTTAGTATTACTTTAAAAATTCCTTTGGTATTTGTTTGACTTTTATCATATCCAAAAGTTTCTATCCATTTAGATATATCTAAATCATCGTTTTTATCAAAATAATACACATCACATGAATATCTCGCTTTGATTTGCCTACGATCCTGAAGCAAGTGTTCAAAAATTTTTTGTTTAATCCCTTGAAGTTGTTCAATATCTCCTCTATCAAATAAAAAAACAATATCAACATCCTCTGGCTCTGGTTTTCTTGTTGCAAAAGAACCATCTATCCATAATTCAGCATCAATACCAATTTTTTTAAACTCATCTAAATACTTCTGCAACTTATCGATCAGCAGCTTTCGGTGTTCCTTTTCATTGAAAGAGTCCAAGAAATATTTATCTAACTCCCATAAACCAATTTCTTTAAACCCCTCATCAAATAATGGAGGGTATTCTCTATTATCCATTCAAAACGTTTTGTTAATCTTTTTGACAGATTTCAATTAACAATGTAAGAATATTAAATCAAAAGACAAAATTAATCAATCTTCAATACGGCCATAAACGCCTCTTGGGGTACTTCAACCGTACCTACTTGGCGCATACGTTTTTTACCTTTTTTCTGTTTTTCAAGCAGTTTACGTTTACGGCTTATATCACCACCATAACACTTGGCAGTCACGTCTTTACGCAAGGCCGATATGGTTTCACGGGCGATGATTTTTTGCCCTACACCTGCTTGTATCGCAATTTCAAACTGTTGTTTCGGGATAAGCTCTTTCAGTTTCTCGCAAATTTTCTTGCCCCAATCGTAAGCACGGTCGCGGTGAATAATCGCCGAAAGCGCATCCACCGGCTCTTTGTTCAAGAAAATATCCAATTTCACCAAATTAGACTCTTTGTAGCCCACCGGGTGATAATCTAATGAGGCGTAGCCTTTCGAAATGGTTTTCAGCTTATCATAAAAATCAAATACTACCTCTGCCAACGGAATTTCAAAGTTCAATTCAACGCGGGTTGTAGTAAGATAAATCTGATTTTTAAGCAATCCCCTGCGGGTTAGGCACAGCGACATGATGGCTCCCACAAAATCGCTGCTGGTAATAATTTGTATATGTACGTAAGGTTCTTCAACCTTATCAATTTTAGAAGGGTCGGGCAAATCGCTGGGATTGTTCACAATCACCATTTCTTCTTTGGTGGTGTATGCGTGGTATGACACGTTGGGAACGGTAGTAATAACCGTCATGTTAAACTCACGCTCCAAACGTTCTTGTATAATCTCCATGTGCAGCATTCCTAAGAAACCGCAACGGAAACCAAAACCCAACGCTGCTGATGATTCAGGTTCAAAAACTAATGAAGCATCGTTTAGCTGCAACTTATACATGCTTTCGCGCAGCTCTTCAAAATCGTCGGTATCTACGGGGTAAATCCCTGCAAATACCATCGGCTTCACATCTTCAAACCCTTTAATTGCTTCTTCGCAAGGTCTTTCTGATAGGGTAATCGTATCACCCACTTTTACCTCGCGGGCTTCTTTAATACCTGAAATAATGTACCCCACATCCCCCGTTTTAATAACATCACGGGGTTCTTTATCCAAACGCAACACGCCTATTTCTTCCGCAAAATATTCTTTTCCGGTCGCCATAAACTTTACTCGGCTACCCTTGCGCATTTCACCGTCAACTACTTTAAAATAACCGATAATTCCCCTGAAAGAGTTGAACACCGAATCAAAAACAAGCGCTTTTAACGGTGCATCGGCAGTTCCTTTGGGGGCGGGCACACGCTCAACAATAGCGCGTAAAATATCCATTACCCCCATACCGGTTTTACCGCTGGCGGGGATAATATCTTCGGGCTTGCAGCCGATAAGATCAACAATTTGGTCGGTAACTTCCTCGGGCATTGCACCGGGCAAGTCCATTTTATTAAGGATGGGGATAATCTCAAGCCCTTGGTCAAGTGCCAAGTAAAGGTTTGAAATTGTTTGTGCCTGTATCCCTTGAGAAGCATCCACAATCAGCAACGCGCCTTCGCAAGCCGCAATCGAACGCGAAACTTCATACGAAAAGTCGACGTGTCCGGGAGTATCAATAAGGTTGAGGGTATATTTCTTGCCATCCAATTGGTAATCCATTTGTATGGCGTGACTTTTAATGGTTATACCGCGCTCGCGCTCCAAATCCATATCGTCAAGCACTTGTGCCTGCATTTGGCGGCTGCTAACGGTTTGTGTATATTCAAGCAACCTATCGGCTAATGTGCTTTTGCCGTGGTCGATGTGTGCGATGATACAAAAATTGCGAATATGCTCCATGAAGGTGCAAAAATAGCTTTTAAGGACGTAAGTTCATCCTATTGAGCTGTAAAAAGGAATAAGAAATTAGTGTTTAGTGATTTTTTTAGTGTGAGTGTAGGTAGAACCGTCGGTTGCGGTGGTAGTTACCTCCATAAAATAGATACCTGCGGGAACTTCGCGCACATCTACTTTAAATGTATTATTAAGACCCTCTAAATCGGCTTTTACCGAAGGAACAATGTCTTGACCAAGAAGGTTAACGATTTTAACTTCTGCTTTTGTAAAATTATTAGCTACTAATTGAATTTCAACCGTAAGCTCAACTGTTACAGGATTAGGATATGATTTGATTACAGGGTTTCTGTCACCGGGGCCTGCTGTTGCATTACCGGCTATCGCCGCTGTACCAAATATAAAAACAGAAAGTATTGTAAGTAAAATTCTATTCATTCAATGCTACAATATTAAAATATTTTTTCTAAAAACAAATAACCGAGTTATCCCCCCTACCGAAAAAAGTATGCCAAAAGTTATTATTTTATGTGAGCTGCCCTGCGTAGTCGGTCATTTATTGCACGTCCTAAGCCTGTATCGGGCAACAACTCTGCATAAATTACTTTCATGCCTTTTTTATCCAAGAGCCGCATAGCAGCAAAAATGTTGCTCGCAGCCTCGTCTAAATCTTCATTTTCCGATAAACATATTTGATTTTCTTTCGCAAGTAGCTGAATATGACGCGAAAAAGTAATTGCTCCGGTATATACTAAATTATCCACAGGTACGTTAGCATCTTCTACCCTACCCAAAATAAAACGCGCGTGTGGGGCGTAATGGCTATCGGTTTGGCCGGGTGCTTGTGGGTTTGAATGTTGGTTAATATTCACCTCCATATCGCCAATTACCTGTTTTATTTTTTCGATAGATGTTCCGCCTAATCGTAATATTTCAGGTACGGGACCTGCAAATGAAATAATGGTAGATTCTATTCCTACCTTACTGGGACCGCCTTCTAAAATATAAGGTATTTTATCGCCCAATTGGTCGTTTACATGTTGAGCCGTAGTAGGGCTAACATACCCAAACGGGTTGGCACTAGGTGCAGCCAACGGAAAATCTAATTGTGATAATAATTGCAATGTGAGAGGATGATTGGGCACACGGACTGCTACTGTGGGGTTACCGGCGGTAACCAAATCAGGCACGATGTCTTTTTTGCGTAATACCAGTGTTAGCGGGCCGGGCCAAAAAATATTAGCTAGTTCTACCGCCTGTGGAGGGATATTTTCAACCCATTGGTGAACAGTATCAATGCTATGGGTATGAACAATCAGGGGATCGAAAAAAGGGCGGTTTTTTGCTTTAAATATCTTGGTTACAGCGTGTGTATCAAACGCATTGGCAGCAAGGCCATACACTGTTTCGGTGGGTATTGCCACCAACTCACCGTTTTTTAAATATTCTGCCGCTTTATCTATATCCGTCCCTATCATTATTTGCTGTTGGATATTAGCCTTTAGCAGTTGGCTAAACCAACTCGTAACTGAAAACTAAAAACTGTACTCCTGATTATTCCATTCCTTCACGCTTCAAGCCAAACTTCTCAATTTTATTATATAAGTGGCTGCGTTGAATATCTATTTCGCTGGCGGTTTTGGCAATGTTCCAGTTGTTCTTTTTCAGTTTTTCTTCGATAAAGCACTTCTCTGCATAATCTTTAAAATCCTGAAAACGGTCGAACTTCTCATACATCGATTTGCCGCTGCCGGCCCTACCCGGGTTGGCATAATTAATTACATCTTGGTCGGTAATTTTTGTATCGCTCAAAATTACCAAACGCTCTACCACGTTACGCAATTCGCGGATGTTTCCTGTCCACTCAATTGCCTTCAAAGCTTCAAGACCTTGTGGGGTAAACGTTTTGCGTGATAAACCGCTGTCTTCGCAAATTTCTTTCAAAAACTTCTCGGCAATCAACGGGATATCGTCCAAACGCTCATTTAGCGTGGGTACATGTATTAATATTACGCTTAAACGGTGATACAAATCCAAACGGAAATTACCCAAGTCAATTTCCTTTAGTAAATCCTTGTTGGTTGCCGCAATTACGCGCACGTTCACATCAATTTCTTTATCACCGCCTACACGGGCTATCTTACCTTCTTGCAATGCACGCAATACTTTTGCCTGGGCTGATAGACTCATATCGCCTATTTCATCCAAAAACAATGTACCGCCGTTGGCTTGTTCAAACTTACCGATGCGTTGCTTTACAGCCGATGTAAACGAGCCTTTTTCGTGCCCGAATAATTCGCTTTCTATCAACTCTGAAGGGATGGCCGCACAGTTCACCTCTACCAATGGAGCACCGGCACGGTTACTTTTTTCGTGTATCCAACGAGCCACCAATTCTTTACCCGTTCCGTTTTCGCCGGTAATCAGTACACGGGCTTCGGTAGGAGCTACTTTTTCTATTGTTTCAAGAATTGATTTAATGGCTGGTGATTCGCCTATTATCTCGCGGGTTTTGGTTACCCTGCGTTTTAGTATTTTGGTTTCAACCACCAATTTGTTCTTATCAGCCGCGTTGCGGATGGTAATTAACAAACGGTTCAAATCGGGTGGTTTTTGTAAAAAATCATACGCCCCTTTTTTTGTGGCTTCTACAGCAGTTTCAATAGTGCCGTGGCCGCTTATCATTATAAAAGGAACATCGGGGGCAAGTTCTGCTGCTTTGCTCAAAACTTCCATACCGTCCATTTTGGGCATTTTTATATCACACAGCACCACGTCAAAATCCTGATTCTCTAATTTTTCAAGCCCTGCCTGTCCGTCGGCGGCTTCATCAACTTTATACCCTTCATACTCAAGAATTTCTTTAAGGGTATTCCGTATGCTCTTCTCGTCGTCTATAATCAGGATGTTTGCCATATTAAACTGCCTAAGTGTATAATTTATTAAACAAAGGTATCAAACTTTGGGTAAAATTTTGAAAAAGTCAATACACAATTACCAAATGTGGATAACGAGTAGTTTAGACGGGAGTTTCTAAAACATCGATAGTAAAAAAATGGCAGAAGAGTAAGCCGGGTTTTGTTCATCCCGATATTTCGGGACTGCTCATCATTTATCTAGGCAAGCCGTTGCCGACCTGCTCGTGCAACCTACCCTTCCCGACAACCCGCCTTGCGGCAAGTTATGGCGCGGGCCGCGCTTTGTCCTGATACATCAGGATGCCGGGGTTTATTTGGTCTTACAACCCATGAGGTTTACCCCGCCCCAGTGTCGCCACGGGGCTCGTAGGCTCTTACCCTGCGTTTTCACCCTTTCCCCATCCCGACACGTCGGGGCGAGGTGGTTATTTTCTGTGGCACTGTCTGTACGTTACCGCACCTTGCCGTTAGCAAGCATGGTACCCTGTGTTGCCCGGACTTTCCTCCCCGATTACTCGAGGCGATGAACCTTTCTGCCACTGCAAAGGTATTGATATTTTTGGTGGGACATGCGGGACAGCGGGACAGTTTTACCAAACGCGCTAAAACAAAGAAGGTCGCATGGTTTTATCGATTCAATTTTAGTGGGACAGTTTGGGACAATGATCCAAAAGCAATTTGCCATTTACTAATTGAAAATCACATTCACCGTTCCTTAATTTTCAACGTAAGTCTGCCAAAAGGTTACTTCCAATGTGGTAAATCAACAGTGGCACTAAAGTATATCAGCCTACCAATTTTAGGGCCGCCATATACTTGTATCACTTTGTTATTAAGCACGTTGTTTGCTCCCAACTTAAAGGTGGTATAGATTCTTGATACCACATAGTTAGCTTGCACATCTACCATGTCATACGTAGGCACATCACCTGTAAACTGCGGCGAGCCTTCAAACCTAAAGCCTTGCACCCAACGGTAGTTAATCCCGTAGCCCCAGTTACGTATGCGCAAGTTGCCAATCTTGCTGCTTATCTCGCGCCCGTTTATACCCACATTAAACTTATGGGCAGGAGTGTTAAATGCCGGGATAATAGGGTCGGTACTGCCACGACGGTCAAGAATATTCCAACTGTAATTGCCTACAAAATTCAGGTAGTTTTTATAGTAATAATTAATACCTGCTGAGAAACCGGTAGTGGTTACCGCATCTTTAGAGTTGGTGGTTACGCGGTACACATCGGTACGGGTAGGAAAATTTGTGTTGGTATCTATCTCAAGGTCAACCCCTATTTTATACCCCAAAAAGTCGTTGTAAATGCTGTAATAATAACTCGCATCTATAAAAATATTTTTGTTGATAGTGGTACGATAACCTACTTCCGCTGTTTTCACGCGCTCAGGTTTCACAGGGTCCACATCAAAATATTGCAGGTTATTACGGTTTAAACTATTAAGGTAGGTAATGTAAGAATCAGTAGTAACCAAATTTTTATACCCTTCAAGGTTGCCTACCAATGTTGCACGGCCAACATTTAAAAAGAAATACTGATCGGTAAGCGTGGGGTTACGGATAGCAGAGGCAAATGAAACACGGAAAACATGTTCCTTTTCGGTATAAACAAAAGATACTGCGGGCGACACCAACAGTCTAAAATTTTGGTTTTTATCAACCCTAACAGTTGCATTCACTTTCAGCTTTTCTTTTGCCAGCTTCTTCTCTCCCCCTGCATAAATACCGTATTCAAAATTACTGATGCGCCTGCCGTTTGTATCCGAAAAGATAGTCCCCTCAGAATACGGACGGTACAATCGTGCACTGCCCCCAACAGTAATCTCTGCAAACTTTGGGGTAAACTTATACTCACCTTGTGCGTGGTAAAGTGCAGACTTATCAAAAAATAACGAGCCACCTTCGGTAATTTTACGACTGATGGTAGCGCGCAAAGCTGAGTCGTACTGAGGTGTACCGGGCTCGTAGCGGGGAGTATTGAAAAAATTTTTAGAATCGGCAAAATCACTGGTTTCGTTGTGCCATTTCACAAACGAATCGCGGTAGTTGTTTTGCACAAAATCCTGCCTACGCTGCTGCAACGTTGTATCGCCTGATTGGAAAGGTGGAAAACCGGGCAATGCCCTTACCCGTTTATCAATATTTTGGTTCCAATAGTTGGCATAATCAATTCCCCACTTAGCATCTTCTTTTGAGTTGTTTTGCATGATAAGTGCCGTGCGGAAGGCATCGTAAGAATTACCGGCATTTTCATGGGTGGCGTAAACCCTAAAGAAAAACTTATTCTCTTTGCGTATCTCTACTTTGTTCTGAAAAAACAAAATATCACGCAAACTAAACCTATTATCGCCTTGATAAACAGTTGTTCCTGTACCAAAGTTAAACGTATAAATAGCCTCTATGTCTTTTTTAAGTTTATAGTGAGCGGCAACCCCTAGCTTAGCGTTTTTGGTGTTGTAGTCTACCAAATCGGTTTCTTTGTACCCTGTGCGGTGATACGTTCCCAAACCGGGCGACGATACTTGACCTGTGCCACTCGATTCATCACCGTAAATATTAACAGCATCCCAACCTCCGGGATTACCGGTTTTTGAACGGGATTGTGGGGTTGCCTCATAATTTTCGGCTTCCCAATCACGGGCACCCATGTAGAAAAAGTTAAACTTATAGGCAAATTTCTCTTCGCCCTTTTTGTTTTTAAATACTTGCGCAAAACGCACAGCGGTTTCGTGCAGGCTGCGTTCACCCACCTTCACTTGCGCTATCAACCCCTGATGCTGGAAAGGGCTTTTGGTGGTCATGTTTATCACCCCGTTAAATGCATTGGGACCATAATATGCACCACTGGCACCTACAATCAAATCTACCTTTTGTATATCAAGTTCGCTGGCTCCCAAAAAATTACCCAATGAAAAATTAAGTCCGGGAGCTTGGTTATCACTGCCGTCTATCAATTGCAGCGAACGTACAGGCGAAGTGCTGTTGAACCCTCGTGTATTTATGATTTTGAAGCCAATACTGGCTGAGGTTAAATCAACCCCTTTTAAATGCGAAAGCCCTTCGTAAAAATTGGCAGCAGGTGTTTCTTTAATCGATAATTGGTCTAATGTTTCAACCGTAAGCGGGGCTTGCTTTTGCTTTTCAGTGATACGTATGTCGGTTACTTCTACCTCGCCCACCGTTTGCACCAGTGGCTCCAGCCTCACCGTCAATGCCTTCGTATTTTTAACCTCAATTTCTTGCGATAAATACCCCATAAAACTCACCACCACCACTACGGGCAAGGGTTGCTTCACTTCCAACGTAAAGTTACCGTCCAAATCGGTAACAACTCCTGTTTTTGCTACTTTCAGCACTACCGATGCCCCCACTAAATCTTCGTTGGTTTCGGCATCTTTCACTTTACCCTTTATAAATGTTTGGGCTTTTAGCGATACAGATATAAAAAAAAGGGTTATTACAGTAGCAATAAACTTCATCAGCTTTGTTGGTAATTGGTTTGTAAATATATACCAAACCACCAAAATACCTAATGGTTCATGCACCAAAAAAATAACCCTTTCAAAATCAACTATTCAGCCTGTACCAGGCAATCACATCCGTTTGCGGTATTTTACCCTCAAAACCCAACGCCCGCAGCTTATCAACCACTTGACCCCTGTGGTAGCTGCTATGGTGTGTTATCTGCAACAAAATCTGATAAATAGGCTGTTCAAACGTTTTACCTTGCAAGTTTGTGTAGTGCAACATTTCTGTTAAATAACTATCTGTTTTTTCAGCCAGCAGCCTCACATAATTTTCACTACTTACCAAAATCGCTTTGCGCAAAGCGTTATAATCACCTTCAAAATTTTTTGAGGGCATAGCCGCACTTGCATTACCGGTTAGGCGGTTGTACCATACCGTTTGCGCATCCCAAATGTGTGTGTATAATGCCTTTATGCTGTTATAGCTTCCTTTTGCTTCAGCAGCAAATAAATCTTCAGGTATCAGCTCAAGCAAGGTTTGGTTAGCCCAATGATTTGCTGCATGCAACTCTTTTAAAATATTTATTGAATTCATATCACACTTTTATTTATGTAATTATTACGCAAATATAACCTAACAGTTGTTAGTTACAAGAAATTAAATGCTTTTTTTGTGTGCTACGTACACAAAAAATCACTTCCCACCTAAAATACAAACCCTTAACCTTGCATTGGTCTTTTTAACACAACCAAACGTTAAATGTTTCAACGATAACTCTTCACTTTTCGACGAACGTAATACCTCATCATACCCATGCAGCGTTTTAGTGGTGGTTGTAATCATATATTTGAATAAATTGCCATTGCAACCCACTGATTAAAAGCTAATACAACTACAAAACCCACAAATGTTAATTGCTATATGAAACTCAAACTAATCGTTATTTCATTTTTACTTCTTTCTCAAGCTGCATTTGCCCAAACAGATGACGAACTAAAACCTGAACACCAAATAGGAGTAAATGCAACACTTTTTATAAAACAGTTTTTATCGTTTAACAACACTATAGCCGGAAGCAGCCCTTTTTTGGTAACCTATAAATACATCGAAAGCAACCAAGGCTGGCGTATTGGTGTAGGTGGCAGTAATGCAAGCACAAAAAACAATTCAAACACCATTTTTGGGGCAAGCTCTAACTCAAGCTTGCTTATTGACACCCGCTTGGGATACGAATGGCAAAAGGGACTTGATAAACGTTGGCTGTTATACTATGGCGTTGATGCGGTTTACTCATACTCTAAATTTCGCTTTACTACCAACGCAATTGGAGGAGGCTTCCCACAAAAGATAGAAGAGGTTATTTCAAGTAATGAAGGCTTTTCTGCCGGTGGCGGCCCCATTTTAGGTGTTGAGTTTAAAATAAGTAAGCGCATCAGATTAAATGCAGAAACTACTGCGTATGCAACTTATAGTGAAACCCGCAGACGCGAAATAAACACACAATTTATAGGGTTTGAGCGCAACGACTATAGTGCATCCTCTAGGATGTCTATTACGGTACCCACCTCTATATTTTTTATTATTAACATTTAGTATAATATTTTCGACAAACTGCATTGAAAAACATTGACTTACATAAAAAATCGCGTAATTTTATACTTGCAATGCTGCAATTAAAAGTATGTATTACTGCACTGCTACTTTTTGCAACAATTGCAAGTGTTACAGCGCAGGATACCGCTAAACAACTATTAAAACATCAACTAGGAATTAACTCAACCGCTTTTGTGAAAGAATTTCTATCGTTCAATACCATTACTACTGTAGCAGATAACCCTTATCTGATAACCTATAAATACACGATGGGTGGTAATACTGCATTGCGTGCCGGATTGGGATTGAGGATACTTTCGCAAAAACAATCGTCAACCACAATATTAAACGTACCCGACTCAAGCTTGATTAACTATTACTTGCGCATTGGTTACGAAAAGCAGTTTACCCTGGCTAAACGTTGGATAGGCTATGCCGGTTGCGATATACGCTGGGAATACGAAAAATCAGTTTCAAAAACTACAGTGGTACCATCACCCACAAACCAAGTATCTACTATTACCACAAAAAACCTTGCATTGGGGGCAGGCCCGGTACTTGGGATTGAATTTATTATGACACGTAGACTTAGCATAAGCGCTGAAGGAGCATTGCTTTACTTTTACAATGAGGATAAAATGACAGTGGAAGATAGTAGGTACCCCTCGTTAACTACCAGTGATTTTAGCGCAAGAAACAACGTCGCATTTTCATTTCCCACAACTATATACTTTATAATAAAGATATGAAAACTAACACTATCAAATGGGCTTCATTATTTGCATCGGCTTTGCTATTGGCCGTTGCCTGCAAACGCGAAGCTCCCAAAACCGAAGAGAACTTTAAAGCCCCCTTACTTGCACAATCGGCCTTTGATTATGAATCAGGCACTACTCATGTATTTTTCTTTGACAGACAAGGAAATAGAATAACGATTAATAACGACGTAGCTGCACTGGGAAGGGTATTGTTTTATGAGAAGTTCATGTCGGTAAACAATGCCGTATCATGCGGCAGCTGCCATAAACAAGAAAACGCCTTTGCCGACCCTAACCGTTTTAGCGTTGGGTTTGCTGCCGGACTTGGCACCCGAAATGCCCCACCGATATTTAACCTAGGGGCTATCGGAAACTTTTTTTGGGATAGCCGAGCTACCGACTTGCATGAAATGGTGCTAATGCCCGTGCGCCATAACGTAGAAATGGGTATGGAAAAGATTGAAATTCTTGAGGCAAAACTTAATAAAGTGCCATACTATGCAGAGTTGTTTACAAAAGCCTTTGGTAGCCCAAAAGTTACAAAAGAAGGCATGAGCAAAGCACTGGCACAGTTTATCTTATCCATCCGCTCTGAGAATACTTTGTTCGAAAAAATCGGTGTTGATGCTTTAAATGCTCAACAAAGGCATGGCTTTGATGTTTTTAATACATTGCATTGCCAATCCTGCCATGGTGCTGCTACGGCTCCGTACTATAACAGCAGTTCATTTAATATAGGCCTTGAAAAAAACTATACAGACAAGGGCGTTGGTAGTGTTACAAATTCAAGTAACATGGAAGGCTTTTTTAAAGCACCTCCTTTACGAAACTTAGCGGTAACAGCCCCTTATATGCACGATGGACGTTTTGCTACTCTTGAAGAAGTAGTTGAGCATTATAACTCAGGAGTTGTTAACCATCCTAATTTGTCGTCACAGCTTAGAGTTGTAAAGCCAAATGGAGGAGGTTGGGGTAATAATAACACTTCAACACCAAAACTTAACGAGTTTGGGATTCCCACTCTTGAGCTAACTCCGCAGGATAAAGCCGACCTTGTAGCCTTTTTGAAATCGCTGAAAGATGATAAGCTGCTTAACGACTCAAAATATTCTGACCCATTTAATTATTGATAAACGAATAAGTAATTAAGGGTTTAACAAAACTAAAACTATGAAAAAACTAACAGCTCCATTATCGTTTGTTGTATCGGTAGTATTGCTTGTAGCAGCCTGCAAACGCGATACACAGCGCACAGAACTGCCCTACACGAAGCCGGATTTACCTGCTACTCCTTTTAATTATGCCGGAGAACTGCCGTTTTCTTTAGGTTCTCCCATAAGCAATGAAAAAGCCACACTGGGCAGGGTATTATTTTATGATAAACACCTATCGTTTAATAATGCGGTATCATGTGGCAGCTGCCACAAACAAGAAAATGCCTTTGCCGATGATAAACGCTTTAGCGAAGGTTTTATTGGCGAAGTTGGAACCCGTAATACACCTGCAATATTTAACCTTAGCCCAACAGGGAGCTTATTTTGGGACACCCGTTCATCAAACCTTAGAGAAATGGTTTTGATGCCTGTTAAACATCGCGAAGAAATGGGGCTTGAGGATATTAAAGTGCTGGAGAGTAAACTTGCAGAAATACCCTACTACGCTGATTTGTTTAAACAAGCCTTTGGTAGCGAAAAAATTACAGTTGATAAAATAAGTGAAGCCTTATCACAGTTTTTGCTTTCAATAAGAGCCACTAAATCTCCGTATGATAAATACAACGCAGGCAACAAAACTGAGTTAAATAACGAAGAAGAAGTGGGCATGGATTTGTATTTTAAAAGACTGCACTGCCAGCAATGTCATAGAGATGCTAACATAGGAGTATACTACCAACCCAGCTCATTTAATATAGGGCTGGATTATGAATACAAAGATGTTGGCGTAATGGGCATTACCAACAGAACCCAGCATGAGGGCTTTTTTAAAGCACCGCAACTGCGCAATCTTGCTTTTACGGCTCCATATATGCACGACGGTCGTTTTGCAACCCTTGAAGAGGTAGTAGAGCACTACAACTCAGGTGTGGTAAACCACCCCAATCTTTCGCAACAGTTAAAAGTAGTTACGGGGCATGGCTGGGGCAATAACAACAGCGGACAAGTGGTACGAAATAAGTTTGGCATGCCTACACTTGAATTAACTGAAACCGAAAAAAAGCAGTTAGTAGCATTTTTAAAAGCAATGTCTGACTATTCAATGGTTAAAGACATAAAATATTCCGACCCTTTTAAATATTGATTGGGGGTAAGTGAAGGTTTGTTTGTATATTCGATATTGAAAACCAAATTATGAAAAACGTAACCGTAAAATTATCTGCGCTGGCTGCATCGGTGGTCCTTTTGGTGGCAGCCTGCAAACGCGACACTCAACGCACGGAATTGCCTTACGAAAAACCGGATTTGCCCGCCACACCATTTGATTACACAAGTAATTTGGGTGGTAACTTTTTCGGGGTTCAAATTTCTGATGATAAAGCCACATTAGGCAGGGTGCTGTTTTATGATAAACACTTATCATTTAACAATGCGGTATCATGCGGTAGCTGTCATAAACAAGAAAATGCCTTTGCTGACGATAAACGCTTTAGCGAAGGATTTATTGGAGAAATGGGCAGCCGCAACACTCCTCCTATTTTTAACCTTACTACCGGTGCCAATTTATTTTGGGATGCACGTGCCAACAACCTTTCTGATATGGTATTGATGCCTATTAAACACCGCGAAGAAATGGGTTTAGAGGACATCAAGGTATTGGAAAACAAACTGGCTGAAATACCTTATTACCCCGATTTGTTTAAGAAAGCTTTTGGCAATAAAAAGATTACGGTTGATAAAATAAGCGAGGCATTGGCAAGCTTCCTGCTATCAATACGTGCCAATAACTCGCCCTATGATAAGGCAATGAGAGGCACACACACCTTAAATGCCGAACAACAACGCGGCAGTACTTTGTACTTTACTAAGCTGCACTGCCAAGAGTGCCACAAAGATGCTAACAATACGTTTTCATACATGCCTGAGGTATTTAACATAGGACTTGAAAGCAAGTATAAAGACGAAGGTCGTAAGGGTATTACCAATTCGCCCCAAGACGAAGGTTTCTTTAAGGCTCCACAACTTCGCAACCTTGCTTTTACTGCACCCTATATGCACGACGGACGTTTTGCTACGCTTGAAGAAGTAGTTGAACACTACAACTCTGAAGTGGTAAACCACCCCAATGTTTCGCACCAATTAAGCGAAGTAAAATCATTTGGAGGCTGGGGTAACAACAACGGCGGTCAAATAGTGCGCAACAAACACGGTATGCCTACCTTGGAACTTACTGAAACAGACAAAAAAGACTTGATTGCTTTCTTGAAAGCGATGTCAGACGAGAGTATGGTGAAAGACCCAAAATTTGCTGACCCGTTTAAGCAATAATTTATAACTTAGCCAACAATATTTTCAATTCAGCCACCCCTTCGGTGGCTGTTTTGTTTAATACGGTTAGGTTTTTAACCCCGCTCACAGGTACTGCTTTAGGGTCAATCAAAAATTTAGGAATATGAGCCGGGGCATAGTGCAGCAGCCCTGCCGCAGGATACACCTGCAACGATGTACCGATTACCACCAATATATCGGCGCCATAGGTTATCACTGCCGCATTCTCCATCATAGGCACTTCTTCGCCAAACCACACAATGTGCGGACGAAGTTGCGCACCGTCCTCGGCAGTATCGCCCATTTTTAACTCCCAACCGTCAAGGGTATACACCAACTCCTCGTCCATAATGCTGCGCACTTTCTTTAATTCACCGTGCAAATGGATAATATTGGTTGAGCCTGCACGTTCGTGCAAGTCATCTACGTTTTGGGTGATAATGTGTACATCAAAATCCTGCTCTAGTTCAGCAAGCCCTATATGCCCTGCATTGGGTGCTACCTCAAACAACTGTTTGCGGCGTTGGTTATAAAACTCCATCACCAACTGGGGGTTCTTGTGCCAACCGTCAATACTGGCAACCTCCATCACATCGTGGTTCTCCCACAAACCGTCGCTGTCTCTAAATGTTTTTATTCCGCTTTCGGCACTCATACCCGCGCCGGTAAGCACTACCAGTTTCTTTTTCATTTCTGCTTTTTACGCATTTCTTCCATCAACTCAATTTGTATTTGCTGTATCTCCAACAGCTTTTGCCATTGATTTGTAATCAAGTGGTCCATCTTTTCGTGCAATATCTTTATCTCAATCTCGGCCTTCATGTTTATTTTAAAATCGTTTTCGGCACGCATACGGTCGCGCTCCTCCATACGGTTTTGGCTCATCATTATCACCGGAGCTTGTATGGCTGCCAAACAAGACAAAATAAGGTTTAACAATATAAACGGATAAGGATCGAAGGCATCTTGCGTGAGCAAAAAAATATTAATAGCTATCCACAGCAATATAAAGCCGCCAAAAATGCTGATAAACTTCCAACTACCGCCAAAGCTGGCAATTCTATCGGCTAGTTTATCCCAATAGGTTAGTTGTCGGTCGTACTCATCGTATAGCTTCTGCACATACAACTCTTCCTTTTTAAGATTGTCCAGTATCTCCTCTTCAAACTGGTTTAATGATTCCCCCTCGCCCTTCAACAATTGGGCAATGTATTTAGAACGGTAGGCGTTTAAGTCATCCGCACAAATAAAATCACCCTGACCAAAGCTGGGAAAATCAGCACAGATAAGGTTTGTTAAGTTATTTCTGACTAAAAAATAAGGGTGTAACTGTGATACAGGGTATTGTTTTTTGCAAACAACACAGGTGCCATGTTGAGTAGTTGGCATAACGATTAAATTAATACCCTATAAAGGTAGCGATTTACAAAGAAGCCAAACGAAAATAACACAGAAACAGTAACGCGGTAGCAGCAACTATACGCTGCCTACATCCTTTCGGGGGCTTTGATACCCAGCAAGCGCAAGCCCTGTTTTAACACACGGCCGGTGGCTTGGGTAAGCAACACACGGAACGACTTAAGCACTGCATCAGGTTCTTTGTTCACGGGCGAATCGTGGTAGAAGCGGTTATACAATTTTGCCAACTCGTAGGTATAGGAAGCAATTAGGGCTGGGTTATAATCGCGACCTGCATCTTCCACCGCTTTGGGGAATTGCGCCAACCATACAATCATATCCCGCTCGTGGGGCAATATAGTAGCAGGCATATCAGTACCCGTTTTGAATCCGCTCTCCTCGATATTCTTCAACAACGAGCAAATACGGGCATGGGTGTATTGTATAAAAGGCCCTGTATTTCCTGCAAAATCAATACTTTCTTTAGGGTCGAAGAGTAAGCGTTTCACAGGGTCAACACGCAATAAGAAGTATTTCAGTGCTCCTAATCCCAAGGTTTCAAACAACTCGGTTTGTTCCTCTGCATTAAAGCCTTCTATCTTGCCCAACTCCATCGTAAGCTCACGTGCAGTGCTGTGCATTTCGTCCATCAAATCGTCAGCATCTACTACCGTACCCTCGCGCGATTTCATTTTACCGCTGGGCAAATCCACCATCCCGTAACTCAAATGAAACAAGCCGTCGGCATAGCTTTTACCCATCTTTTTAAGGATAGAGAACAACACCTTAAAGTGGTAATCCTGCTCATTACCCACCACATATACTGACTTATCGCAGCCGTATTCTTCGTACTTTTTATCGGCGGTACCCAAATCCTGCGTCATATACACCGAAGTACCATCCCTGCGCAACAGTAGTTTTTTGTCTAAGTTCTCAGCAGTAAGGTCAATCCACACACTGCTATCTTCTTGACGGTAAAACACGCCTTTATCCAAACCTTCCTGCACTATTTCTTTACCCAGCAAATAGGTTTGGCTTTCGTAGTAAAACTTATCAAAGCTAACGCCCAATCGTTTGTAGGTGGCATCAAACCCTTCATACACCCAACCGTTCATGGTTTTCCAAAGGTTCATCACCTCCTCATCCCCTGCCTCCCACTTACGTAGCATCTCTTGGGCTTCTAAAATCAACGGAGCGGCTTTTTCTGCATCTTCCTCTTTCTTGCCCGAAGCTATTAATTCGTTTATTTCAGCCTTGTAATGCTTATCAAACTCTACATAATACTTGCCCACCAAATGGTCGCCTTTCAGGCCGCTGCTTTGCGGGGTTTCGCCGTTGCCAAATTTTTGCCAGGCCAGCATACTTTTACAAATGTGTATGCCGCGGTCGTTTATCAGGTTGGCTTTCACCACCTCGTAGCCATTAAACTCTAATATCTGGCTCACGCTGTAACCCAACAGGTTATTGCGTATGTGTCCCAAATGCAGGGGTTTGTTGGTATTGGGTGATGAATACTCAACCATCACCTTATGACCTTTGCCCGCAGTGGTGCGGCCAAAATCAGCATTGGGGACAACCGTACTGTAAAATGTGTTTAACCAGTAGCTTTGACTGATTACAAGGTTCAAAAAGCCTTTTACTACGTTAAAGTCACCCACTTCAGCACAGTTTTCCTTCAAAAAACCACCAATATCGGTGGCGGTTTGCTCGGGGTTCTTTTTACTGGTGCGCAAGTAAGGAAACACCACAAAGGTGTAATCGCCCTCAAAATCGGCGTTGGTGGTTTCCAACTTTATACTTGCCACTTCAACGGCTGCGCCGTAAAGGGCTTCAATGGCTTTTGAAATGTTTTGCTGTAATACGTGCTCAATACTCATGGCTGCTGCAAAGATATTGACCAAGGCGGGACGATGGGAATTTTTTTAATCTTTATAATTACAAAAAGGGGTAATGACAATAGTCATTACCCCTTTTTACAGTATTTAATTGATTAAAGATTTACCTTATATCAATATCATATTCGCACCCCGAAGGAAGAAGGGGTGTTACAGTAGTTGTTACTGTTTTAGGACTAAAGCCACTGCAAATGGTACAGGGGCTGCTTGAGGGCGGACATATCGGGTGATTGCCTGTGCAAGGATTGCCTGGAAAAGGCACCGTAGGATAATAGATGTTTCCTGATAGCATTGCACAGGTGGCACTTGGCATAGGGATAACAACCGTTTGGCCACTGGGAACCAACACCGCACCTGTACTACCAGAACACTGGTCGTAGATAGTGACGTACATATCGAATCCGGTGAGGTTATGCACTCTGGCATTTGCACATTGGGCACTAACAGTTGTGCTGGCGGAAATAAATCCTAATAGGATTACAAAGAATAAGATAGTTTTTTTCATGATAGATAGATTAATAGTGTAACCAAATGTAAACCAATCAGTTCTTTATAAAAAGATATTATCGACGAAGGTCAGTCTTGAAGAATAAAAGTTGAATCGTTGAATTTTTAAAATGGTTGAAACTACTTAAACGGCGAGTCTTTCTCCTTTGCCACACTGTTATAGACCATTCCATCTATGTACGACGGAAAAAAGCGGTTGAGCCAAACGGTAAGTTTACCCAATGGTGTAAGTACGAGATACTTTTTGCGCTTTCGGGTGGCAAGGGCAATGTGCGCGGCTACCTCTTCGGCACTCATTAGCTTGCTTTCGTCAAAGGGGCTTTCGCCTTGCGCTTTGCCATCTTTATTCAAACCCACATTGCGTATGTTGCTGGCCGTGTAACCCGGGCAGGCTATCAGCACGTGCAAGCCGGTTTTGTGGTTTTCTATCCGCAGCGACTCTAAAAAGCCCTGCATGGCAAATTTTGAGGCTGAATATCCCGTACGTCCGGGTAATCCCTTAAACCCTGCTATTGATGATACTCCAATTACACTGCCTTTGGTTTTAAGTAACTGTGGTAGGGCAAATTTTGTACAATACACCGTTCCCCAAAAATTAATGTCCATCAGGCGGCGTATTACATCCAAATCAGCATCGTTAAACAAAGCGCGCATGGTTATACCCGCGTTGTTTATCAATACATCCACCTTACCAAAAGCGGCCACCGTTTCATCTATCAACCGTTTGCAATCGGCCTCAACCGAAACATCGGCTTGTACAACCAGATATTGGTTTTTTAGTCGGCTTGCTACTTCTTGTAATTTATCGGCATTGCGTGCAGCCAGCACTACTTTCGCCCCCTGAGCATCAAACTCAAGCGCACAAGCAGCACCAATACCCGACGAAGCACCGGTGATAATTACTACTTTGTTTGTAAAACCGTTGGAGTTCAGTTGAGTTGTTATTAGCTATTTGCCTTTGGCCTTTAGCTTAACACTAATTACCAAAGGCCAACAGCAAGTTAAGATTTCATTTTTGCATATTCAGGCTCGTTGCCGGGCTTCCAAATAATGGGCTCGCCAAATGTAACGGGCACTTCAGGAAAATCAACATCAATACCGTCAAGGCAATACTCAACAGCATCTTCAAGATATGCTTGTGTTACTACGGTTTCGTTTTCCCAAGCATCATCAATAGCCCCCTTATACACTAGTTCGCGTTTAGAGTTGAATAGAAATACTTCAGGGTTGTAACTGGCTCCGAAGGTTTTGGCTACCTCTTGCGTGTCATCTTTTACATATAAAAAATTACGCTCGTGCAATTTGTAGTGATAGGCCGCCTTAATCATCATTTCCATGGTGTCTTCGGGCGATTGGCTATCATCGTTGCTGTTAATACCAATAATAGCAAAGTTATCTTCCTCGTATTGGTCAAACAGCTTAATCAAACGCTCGCTGTATGCCTGTGAGTACTTGTTGCTATTACAAGTAAAAATAATTGCCAATGCATATTTATCGGCATACTCGTAATTGTTTCTCATTTTGCCCCAAACACCCAATAGATTAAAGTCGGGCATTTTATCACCAATTTGCAGCATGTGTATTGAATTTAGTTGACCTTTGCAAATATCTTGTTTTATAGGATAAATATAGAGAAACAAGCAAAAAAAGATGAAGCTGACTGTAGTTGACAACAAGTTTACCGAGCGGATGTTTATTGAGGCGGGCAAGGTGCCCTACAAAAACGACCCTAATTGGATATGCCCGTTAGACGTTGATATTGAGAGGGTTTTTGACCCCAAAGTAAATGCTTATTTTGCCGATGGTGATGCCCGCCGATGGGTATTAGAAAATAATAACGGGCAACTTATTGGCCGTGTAGCTGCCTTTTACACAAGAAACTCGCTTACCGATGGCAAACGAATAGGCGGAATGGGATTTTTTGAGTGCATTTATGATGTGCACGCCGCACAGGCACTTTTTGATGCTTGCAAAAAATGGCTGCAACAAGAGGGTGTTGAGGGAATGGATGGCCCGATTAACTTTGGAGAACGTGATAAGTTTTGGGGCTTGATGGTTGAAGGATTTAAAAACCCCAGCTATCAGGAAAATTACAACCCGCATTACTACCAAGCACTGTTTGAAAACTACGGCTTTAAAAAAATTATTGAACAAAGCACCAGCGACCTTGAGCGCGGGGCCTTTAATTTTGAGCGTTTTAACAAATTGGGAAGCCGTATTCTTGGTAACCCTAAGTACACTTTTGAGCATTTTAAGAAAAAAGAAAAAGAGCGTTTTGCTGCCGATTTTATGCACATATACAACCTTGCATGGCAGCACCACGATGGGTTTACCCCGCTTACGCTTGAGCGTACCCGCCAATTGATTGAGGAGTTTATGCCCATTGTGGTTGAAGATATTATTTGGTTTGCTTACGCCGATGGAGAGCCTGCCGCATTTTATGTAAACCTGATTGATGTGAACCAGATTTTTAAACACCTTAATGGTAAGTTTAATCTTTGGGCCAAGCTAAAGTTTATGTACTACCTAAAAACGCAAAAGATAAACCGTGTAAGGGGTATTGCCTACGGTATTATACCCAAGTACCACAATTTAGGATTAGATACGGGTATGATTATGAAGTTTTACGATGCAATACAAAACCACCCCGAGGTAACTAATGTTGAGATGGCATGGATTGGTGATTTCAACCCAAAAATGCATAGTATGCTCCATAGTTTGGGGGCAACACGAACTAAAGTACATTACACCTACAGAATAATGTTTTGATTTTGAGGAAATAAGAATTTTTTTCACACAATAAGTTGCATTCTAACATCAAAAACCTATCTTTGCAGTCCTTTTAAGAAAAACGGATATGATTCCGTAGCTCAGCTGGTAGAGCGGTACACTTTTAATGTATAGGTCCTGGGTTCGAGTCCCAGCGGGATCACAAAAAAAAGGAAAGTAAACCCTTCAGAAGTTCTGAAGGGTTTTTTATTTCTACCTGTTTTCATTTTCTGTTATCAAAACTCAACTATTACTAAAACAAATAGCTACCCCTTGAGTAAACCTGCCAAAATGCTATATTTACCCTATGAAAAAACCAATACTCTTAGGCTTACTGGCAATCTCAGCCTTGTTTTATAACAGTTGTAAGGAGGACGATAAAAACACAAACCCTACTCCTAACCCAACCAACAACGATACTACAGAGAAGATAATAGAAATTAAAACCGCATACGGCACTATGTACATGTGGTTGTATAACGAAACTCCATTGCATAAAGCCAATTTCTTAAAACTTGCTGATACAGGATTTTTTGACAGCATCACATTTCACCGCATTGTACCCAACTTTGTAATACAAGGCGGCGACCCCAACAGTAAAGACAGCGACCCAACCAATGATGGTAATGGCGGTCCCGGCTACACTATACCTGCCGAAATTACCACTGCGCTAAAACATACTTACGGTGCTGTAGGTGCAGCACGCTTACCCAACAACGTAAACCCACAACGTGAATCAAGCGGTTCACAGTTTTATATTGTGGTTAACCCCAGTGGAACTTCTAACTTAAATGGTGATTATACCGTTTTCGGAAAAATTTTATCAGGCATGACTGCCGCTACAGCTATTGTAGCACAACCAAGAAGTACCGCAGACCGACCACTTACTGATATTAAAATGGACGTAAATGTGGTAACAAAAACCCGTGCCCAGCTTCGCACTGAGTTTAATTTTGAAGCTAAATAATACACTGCTTCACCCAAAACAAACGCATCATCTTAACCCATATAATAAAAATCCCCGCAGCCAAAATCCCTTCAGGCTGCGGGGTTAAGGGTTGTGCGCCCTTCGTAATTATCAAACCAAATGCATCTTTTATATATACTATTAAACTATCACTTGGTAAATGGAGTTTTTTAAATTTCTATTTTCCGTTTATGCCGTTCACGCCATCCACATACCAGCATACCGCATTATTGCTGCGGGTAGCAGCTGCTAAAAACTCGCTTTGGCTTATTCTTCTCATTTCATCAGTCACATCAATTGTACCCGGCAGGTACGAAATAATATAGCGTACCGGCTCATCACGGTTCATCATCAATACCGTACTTTGCTTGCCACCTGTAACATAGTAGGTTATTATTTCATCGTTGCTGGCCGTTGTTTCAGTCTTTTTAAAGTACTGCAATTCCATAGTCAATAGTATTATTATTCTTTTCTTTTCCCTTTTGGCTGATGTTATTTTTAGTTCACTTCAATCAACAGGGTGTTTTCCCTCTTTTCATGTTTGCCCCGATAGGTATATATTTGCATGAAGGGTTTTTCAAAAATGGAATTTATTTTCTGATTTTAAAAATTTTTCGGTAAAAAATTTCAACATTTGATTTATGAATACATACGGAACACGCTTAGGCATTATAAAACAGGTATTGGGACTGGGCTATAAAGACTTGCTTGAGCGACTTGACAATTGCGTTACCGACCGTTCGCTAAGGAACTACATCGAAAACAAAACCCAAATGACAGGTGACCTGATAACAATGGTGCCCACTGCATTTCCTGAAATAGACCGCAATTGGTGGCACTATGGTGAGGGGAACATGTTTAAAGAGCCTACCGCATTTGCTGCAAATGATTGGGGAACGGCAATGGTACACGAACCCGAGCCGGCATACGGCAACAAGCCCGGAGATGACGAAACCATTACCATACCTGCAAAGGAGTTATTTAATTCGTTGTTTAAGGATATGACCGAGGTAAACCGCTTGCTGCAAAGTCGCTTGGCGTATTACGACATTTTCATAAAAAACATGGATAAGTATAAAATATAGTCGAGCGTTTTTACTCCCAAAAAAAGTCCTATGATTTGCAGAACACATCCATCAACACATTACTTTACAGGTAACTTATACTCAAACTATTATTCTGTAAAACAACGTTATGCAGAATAATTACAAACAATAGACCTTTGGGTGTGCCTGCTTATCAATTAAAATACTATCATTGCGCCGGTTTTATGGTAGTAGTAGATGTTACTTGCGCAATAATTGAACACGAAGGCAAAGTGCTTGCCGTTCAACGCGGTGCGCACATGTCGCTAACCTACAAATGGGAGTTTCCGGGCGGAAAAGTAGAACCGGGCGAAAGTTACCACGATTGCCTGATACGAGAAATTGAAGAGGAACTAAACATTAGTATTGCCATTTACGACGAACTTGAACCTTGCGACCAACCCTACCCCGAACGGATTATCAGATTAATACCTTTTGTGTGTGAGATGACAGGCGGCGAGTTTACACTGGTTGAACATCACGATTTTGCATGGCTTGCCCCCGAAGAGTTGCACACACTGGATTGGGCACCTGCCGATTTGAAGGTAATTGAAAACTATCTTAAGTTTATTGCCATAAGGGTTAAGTAGCCCTTCTTATTTAGCCACCAACTTGTAAATAGTACCCTGCTGACCTGTTAAAAAAACAGAGTTACTTTTTTTTGTTTTTATCGCCGTGTTCAACGGAACTTGGCTAATAGTTTTCCATGTTATTTGTTTAAGCGTAGTAATATCAGCCCCGTTACTGCCGCAAGCAATCACCATGGGGGTGTTGTTATAAGTAAAAGCCTCAATACAACTGCGGTACCCTGATACATTACTTTCGGGCATCAAAAAAGTTTCATTTTCTTTCACCACAGCAAAATAACCCAGCGTTGGCTGTGCATAGTCGCCACCTGCAACCCAAATGGTTGTATCTGGGTTTATACACAGTGAAAAAATCCCCTGAGAGGGAGTTGATGCTTCGTAAGGAATTACTTTAAACTCGTATTCAAACAGCTTGCTTTTACTATCAAAATCAGCTATCAATAAACCGTGCTTTGTACCCGAAGATATAGCCTGTATAAACCCTTTATTTTTACCAACTTCATATGCACGTACACAAGTTCCGCTGGCCGCAAAGCTTGCTGTTTTCTCTGTCAAAGGTTTCAACTTAGTATCCCCCATCAATTGCCATGTTTTGCCTCCGTTGTTGGTATATAAGGTATAAGGTTTTCCGTCAATCCAATCGCCAATACACACCCCCTCGTCTTCATTCCAAAAATCCATTGCATCTAAAAACACCGCACTATCGTTACTTCTAAAAACCTGCGTCCAGCTTTCGCCTCCGTTATTGGTGTACAAAATCACCGCGGGAAATCCGGCTGCCATTATCACAGCTCTGTCTTCATCAAAAGCTTCTACATCTCTAAAATCAGCTTTCGGTAATCCGTCGGGCCGCATCCATTTCCACGATGCGCCACCGTTGGTACTTTTACCTACGTGTCCATTGCTTCCGCACACCCACACCACACTATCATCCACGGGGCATAACCCACGCAAGTTTGTGGGAATAGACGAATGCAGCATTTGCAATGAAAAATCCTGAGCATACACCCCCGCACAAACCAAAAACCCTATTACGGCTGAAACAATACTTTTCATCATAAAATTGGAATATAATGCACAAAACCATTTATAGCACAAACTCAACCTCAAAAATAATTCCCCATTACCAATAGCATATATTTAGTGTGTAGTGCCCTTCAAAAATTATATTTTTGTGTTTCAGATATGTTTACACCTTGTCGGTAAGGGTTTTATACACACTTCTTTTATTTTGGTTTGCAAGCCCGGCTGTGCATGCACAATCAGTAGTTGTTTTTGATGATAACACTGAAGGGAAATTGCTTGGCCAGCGTATGCAATTGTTCGAAGACGTTTCGGGCAATATGCCTATTGAACATGTAGCGGCTACTCCTTTATTGTTTAAGCGGAATTTACGGGAAGTACCTACATTTTCAGGAACCAAATCGGCAATATGGCTAAAGGCCAAAATATTTGTAAGCACCGATGACCCTGTATTCCTTCAATTGGGCTACACCATGATGGATACTATTGAGTTGTATGTTTTTAACAACGATGGAAAGTTGGTAGCCAAAAAGCAAGCCGGTTCATTAAGCGACATCAGCAACAGAGACCTAGAGGGAAATTTACCAAAGTTTAAACTGATAAAAGGGTCATTAGATTACTATTTAAGAGTAAAGGGAACTTACAGCATTGTATTACCCATAACGCTTAAATCATACAACACGCTGCACGCCGACCGGTTAACCGAAAACTTGATACAAGGCACTTACATTGGCTTTGCAATCCTAATTGTATTATATACCTTCTTCCTTTGGTTTTCATTGCGAGACAGGGTGTACCTGTATTACATTCTCCACATCATAGCAACAGCCATCATTACCCTGCACATGGGTGGTTATACATTTTTATTTTTATGGCCGCACGCCCCGTGGATTAACATGTATGAGCCCTCGTTTTTTGCTTTGGGCGTATTTTCAGCGCTGTTTGCAATGTTTTTTTTGCAATTAGAAACCCGACTGCCCAAAGTTGACAAAGTGCTAAAAATATTAATCGGTATCAACTTATTGGTATTTCCGCTTGATTGGCTGGGTTTCCATATTACCGCCAACTACTTTATTCAAGTGCTTATTTTTACCGGAAGTTGCACCATGTTGGCGGCAGGATTTATTTCTTACCGCAGCGGATTCAAATCAGCACGTTTCTTCTTATTAGCCTGGACATTTTTCCTTCTTGGTGGCATTATCACCGTTTTGCAACGGGTAGGTGTATTGCCCTACACGTATTATTTATCACATGCATGGCAAATAGGTTCTGCAATTGATATGGTATTGCTATCACTAGCATTGGCCGACAGGATAAACATTTTGAGAACTGAGAAAGAAAAGGCACTAAAACAAAGTTATGACAGTATGCGCGAGAACCGTGAACTGGCAACACAACAAAATGCCTTACTTAGTTTAAGAGTGGAAGAACGCACTAAAGAAATTGACGAACAACGCAAGGTACTTGAGTTGCAAAAGGGGCAGCTGGAGGAAATGAATAAAACCAAAGACAAGATTTTTAGCGTGATAGCCCACGATTTGCGAGGTCCGCTTGCCAATGTGAGCCAACTTGCCGAAATGATGGGTGAAGAGCAGAGTTTAAGAAACGATGAAACCATAGCAATGCTCAAAGATGCTTCAAAACAATCTTTTAACCTGCTTGATAATTTACTATTGTGGGCTAAAGCTCAATATGGTGATACCGCATTTATTAAAGACCAGATAGATTTACATGCTATTACCGAATCAAACATTCAATTGTATCATCTGAAAGCAAAGGCCAAAGATATTAACGTGCTGAACCAAGTGCCCGGAGGATTGCTTGCTGATGCAGATGCTACCATGATTAGCACCGTTATAAGAAACCTTATTTCAAACGCACTGAAGTTTACACTGGTAGGTGGTAAAATTATTGTGGGGGGGAGCAGAAACGCTGAAAACAATACAGTGAGTGTATGGGTAAGTGATAGTGGTTTAGGTATTGATCCTGAAAAACTACCCTCGATTTTTGAGGCGGGTAAAAACAAATCAGTAATGGGCACTGATGGTGAAACCGGCACAGGATTAGGACTGGTAATATGCAAAGACTTTGTAGAGAAAAACAACGGATCCATCAGCGTAAAAAGCAAAAAAGGCAAGGGTACAGATTTTATCATCACCCTGCCTGCATTTAAAACACCTTTGAGCTAACTATTTTATAAATCGGTAGCGCTTTCGTAAAACTTCAGTTCATTTCCCTTTACTACAAAAGGGGTACGCACCATTGCAGGATTTTCTGCCAGCAGCCTCGCCAAATCATACTCATCAAAATTAGAAGTGTGATGCACCTTTTCCTGATAAACCGCGTTAGCCCTATCAAACAAATCGCCCAAAGCAACATTACATTTTTGTGAAATCTCAATCCATTGCAAAGGGGTTACCTTATGCAGTATCACATCCACCACGTTCACAAAATGATATTTTGTTTTCACATACGCCTCGGCTTTTTGGCTTTGCAAATTTTGGTGATTAATAAACAAAGTGGGATAGTCGGCTGATATGTTTATGGTTTCCATCGGTTTAAAATTTTAACCAAATTTCGCCAACGGTTCACAACCAAAAAATGATATAGGTCAGCTAAAAAAACTTATCCATAGCCCTGTTATTATCTTGTGAAAAAGTGCTCACTTTGCACCACCCAATTTAGGGGCAAGGGGGTTATTTTTGTTTCCCTTTAATTATAGTAAACACATGAACCACGAATTGCCCGTTGTATTGATTAAGCGTAAAAACATTCAAACCATATTTGATTATTGCTTAGATAATAAAATTGAGTTTAGTGTGAAGGATAAGCCTTTTACCGTTGAAGAGTTTGAAGTAACCTTGCAAATTACTGAGATTAAGAAAGCGATAGGCTTTGGTATTTTTGCCCGTGAAGCCAAACTGGAAATAGTGGGTGTAACCGACCAACTACAAAACCAAGCGAAAGCAGCTAAACGTAGCGCCCCGGCTGCACCGGCACCCGTAGCCAAGCAACCTGAGCCTGAGCCCATGAAATTAGATATGTTGGATAAAACCGAGCTTGAAGAAGAGGAAGAGGACACAACAGAAGAGGCTGAAACCAAAACTGAAAACAAACCTTTTTCGCTTGACTTATCAGCGGCTCCCACACTTAGCTTCTCTTGATAAAAAATTTCGATTTTATAATTGTTGGGCAAGGGTTGGCTGGTACCACCCTTGCCCATATTTTTTTGCAACGGGGCAAAACCGTACTGGTGATTGATGAACCCCGAGAAATCACTTCGTCAAAAGTTGCCGCAGGGGTTTGGAACCCTGTGGTGTTTAAGAAATATACCCAAAGCTATATAGCTCCTACCCTGCTGGCGTTTAACAAAACTTTCTATCCCGTTATTGAGCAACGCTTGGGAGTGAGTTTTTACCACCCACGACCATATTATAAGATATTTTCAAACGAGGGAGACGTGAACCACTGGCGCGGCAAACTGAACAATCCGGATGTGCAAGAGTTTCTTAACCCGGAAATATATGCCGGCTTAGACATGAAGGCATACAATGCTCCACACGGTTCAGCTCCGATACTTGATTGCGGCAACGTAAACGTAACCAATTACTTAGCTACTTCAGCACAGTATTTTGAAGGTTTAGGCGGTTACTTGCCCGAAACCTTTGACTACAACGCATTAGAATTGAAGGCCGATAGTGTTGAATACAAGGGTAACAGTGCCGGTAAGATTATTTTTTGCGAGGGACTGTATGCGCGTTTTAATCCTTGGTGGAGTCATATACCTTTCTCACCGGCCAAGGGCGAAGTATTTGTGATTGAAGCACAACTCCCCGAAAACGAAGCCATAGTGAACAAGGGGGTGTTTATTGTACCGCTTGGAAACAATTTATACAAAGTAGGCTCTACCTATCGTTGGGGCGATTTAGAAAATACAATCACTGAGTCTGCGAAGGCTGAACTAATTGAAAAGTTAAACGAACTGATAAATGTACCTTACACCATTATTGAACACAAAGCCGCCGTTAGACCTGCGGTGGTGGGTCGTCGTCCGGTGGTGGGTTTGCACAATCAATACCCGCAAATTGGAGTTTTTAACGGGTTAGGTTCACGCGGGGTAATGTTGGCTCCATTCTTTGCCAATCAATTTGCTGATTACCTTTTCGAAAACGGACAGTTGGATGCAGAGGTGGATGCAAAAAGGTTTACACAATCCATACAATAAAAGCCTTGTTTTATTTAGCGCTGCTTAGTTGCTCCCAATACCTTTAATACATCTAATACATCAATACTGATGTTTTAATAGCGCGCTGCATCATCAAAACAACCCACAATAATAGTAATACTATTGGCTTGTATAGTATTTCTTTTATTATTTGCACCACACAATGCTGAAGCCTAAAACCTATTTGCGGCCAATTGTGAATAGGTTTCCGCAATAAAAAATCGCTTAACAACCCACAAAGAATGAGAACCCACTCTAAAGAAACCCAAGCAAAACTTACACCCGATATGGCGATTGAGTTTTTGAAGGAAGGTAACGACAGGTTTGTAAAAAACTTAAAAGCCAACCGTAACCTGCTTCAACAAGTAAACGAAACTTCTGACGGGCAGTACCCTTTTGCTACAATATTAAGCTGCATCGACTCTCGCACGTCGGTGGAACTGATATTTGACCAAGGCTTAGGAGATGTATTCAGCATCAGGATTGCGGGAAACATTTTGAACGATGATATTTTGGGAAGCATGGAATTTGCTACCAATGTAGCCGGCTCAAAATTGATAGTTGTATTGGGGCACTCTAAATGTGGGGCTATTATTGGCGCTTGTAATCACGTTGAAATGGGCAACCTTACCACCTTGCTAAAAAAGGTGCAACCCGCTATTGCAATGGAAACTAAAAGCACTGAAAACCGCACCGGCAGCAACAAAGAGTTTGTGACCAACGTAACCGAATTAAATGTACTCCACACCATTGAACGCATACGTAAAGAAAGCCCAATACTTGCAGGCATGGAAAAAGAGGGGAAAATAAAAATTATAGGCGGCCTGCATGATATTGAAGACGGCAGGGTAACATTTTTTGAATAATACTTTACTGCACACAGAAAATACAAAAGGACGGCCAATGGCCGTCCTTTTCTTTTATAAGCTATTGGTTAACGTTTACACGTTAAACCTAAAGTGCATCACGTCCCCGTCTTGCACTACATATTCTTTTCCCTCAACGTTTAGTTTACCGGCATCGCGGCACGCAGCTTCACTGCCCAATGTAATGTAATCTTGGTAATGTATTACCTCCGCACGGATAAACCCTTTTTCAAAATCGGTATGTATCACGGCCGCTGCTTGGGGTGCTTTGGTGTGCTCGGTAATTGTCCAAGCACGCACTTCTTGCACACCGGCAGTAAAGTAGGTAATCAAATCCAACAAGCGATAGGCGGCTTTAATCAACTTAGCCACACCTGATTCTTGCAAGCCTAAATCGTTCAAAAACGCCATACGGTCTTCAAAGCTTTCAAGCTGGGCAATATCAGCCTCTATAGCAGCACTGATAATCAAAACCTCAGCTCTTTCTTCAGCTACCGATGCTTTAAAGCGTTCAGTATGATGGTTTCCGTTTACTACACTGCCTTCATCCACATTGCACACATACAATATCGGTTTGCTGGTTAGTAGTTGAAACTCTTTTAACAAACGTTTCTCGTCTTCGTTTTGTGGCTCAACCACCCTTGCTGATTTTCCTTGTTCCAACACCTCTTTGATACGCTCCAACAAATCTGCTTCTTTCTTCGCCAACGGGTCGCCGCCTGTTTTGGCTTGTTTAGCCACTTTTGCCAATCGTTTGTCAACAGTATCAAGGTCTTTTAGTTGCAGCTCAGTGTCAATAATTTCTTTATCACGCACGGGGTCAACACTGCCGTCAACGTGTATCACGTTGTCATCATCAAAGCAGCGTACTACGTGTATTATAGCATCGGTAGTACGAATGTTACCCAAAAACTGGTTTCCCAATCCTTCACCTTTGCTGGCACCTTTTACAAGGCCGGCAATGTCAACAATCTCTACCGTTGTAGGAACAATGCGCTGCGGGTTTACCAACTTTGCAAGTTCATTAAGCCTCTCATCGGGTACTGTAATCACACCCACGTTAGGCTCAATAGTACAAAAAGGAAAGTTTGCTGCCTGCGCCTTTGCATTGCTCAAGCAATTAAAAAGGGTTGATTTACCTACGTTGGGTAGCCCAACTATACCGCATTGTAATGCCATCGTTCAGTTATCTATTATTTTATAGTATCTGTTACTTATGAGTTTGAAATTATTATGCCTTCAAAATCTCTTTAATATCGTTCATAATCTTCTGTGCCAGTGCGTTTGCAGTATTTTCGCTTTGGCTTTCAGAATATATACGAATGATGGGCTCTGTATTTGATTTGCGAAGGTGAACCCACTCGTTATCAAATTCAATTTTCAACCCGTCAATCAAGTTTACAGGTTGTGCTTTGTATTTCTCGCGCACCTTTTTCATCACTGCATCCAAATCAATATCATCCGTCAACTGGATTTTATTTTTAGAGATGTGATAATCAGGATAGGTATTGCGTAGTATCGAAGCCATTTTATCAAACTTGGCAAGGTGCGAGAGGAATAGAGCTATACCCACCAACGCATCACGGCCGTAATGCAATTCAGGATATATAATACCTCCGTTACCCTCACCTCCAATTACAGCGTTTTCTTCCTTCATTATCTTCACCACGTTCACCTCACCTACAGCACTTGCAAAGTATTTACCGCCGTGCTTCTCGGTCACATCCCGCAATGCACGCGATGATGACAGGTTAGATACCGTGTTGCCTTTTACGTTTTTAAGTACGTAATCCGCCACGGCTACCAACGTATATTCTTCACCAAAGGTGCTGCCGTCTTCGCTTACCAATGCAAGACGGTCAACATCAGGGTCAACAACAATACCCAAGTCAGCTTTATGAAACTTCACCTCACCGCAAATAGCGCTCAAATGCTCGGGCAAAGGCTCTGGATTGTGGGGGAACTTACCGTCAGGAGTACAGAATATCTCTATCACCTCCTTCACACCCAAAGCGTGCAGCAATTTAGGCACAGCAATACCGCCTGTGCTGTTTACAGCATCCACCACTATTTTAAAGTTTTTAGCTTTAATGGCTTTTACATCTACAAGCGGCAGGGCAAGTATTTTTTCTATATGCTTATCAATGTACGAATCGTCTTTACTATATGAGCCTATATCGTCAACAGTAGCGTATTCAATAGCTGCTTCTTCGGCAATGGCCAGTAATTCGGCACCATCTTCGGCAGATATAAATTCACCCTTCTCATTCAGCAATTTCAATGCGTTCCACTGCTTAGGGTTGTGGCTGGCAGTAAGTATAATACCACCGGCAGCATTTTCATCGGGTACAGCAATCTCAACTGTAGGTGTAGTGCTTAATCCCAAATCCAAAACATCAAAACCCAACCCAAGCAAGGTTCCCACCACAAGGTGGTTCACCATCTCGCCTGATATACGCGCATCACGACCAATTACAACCTTCCTGTTATCGGTTTTTGTTTTTAGCCAAGTTGCATACGCAGCAGTAAACTTCACAACATCACCCGGAGTTAAGCCATCGCCTGCTTTGCCTCCTATCGTCCCCCTTATTCCTGAAATAGATTTTATTAAGGTCATAAATTAAAAGTTTGCAAAGGTACTAAAAGCCCGCATAACCTGCCCGTGTTTTTTGTGTTTTAAAATTTAATATACACCATAAGTGCAGGGCTTGTATTTTCGCGTTTTGCAGAACGTTAAACGCCAATAATTTTTATGAAGTTTTATCCGCTATTCGCCACGATACTTTTTGTTTTAACTGGTATTACAGCAACGGGCCAAAATGCTGATGGCAACTATATGGTTGCGTTTTACAATGTTGAAAATTTGTTTGATACATTGGATGATAAAACCACTAAAGACGAAGAGTTTACCCCTGCCGGTGAAAACGGCTGGAACACAGAACGCTACCAAAACAAACTAAATAACCTTGCAAAAGTTATTAGTACAATGAACAACGGCAAAGGTCCTGATGTGTTGGGTTTGTGTGAGGTAGAAAACAGCAGGGTTTTGAAGGATTTGATAAATACACCTGTCCTTAAAAAAATGCACTATGGCCTTGTAATGCAGGAAATGCGCGATGCAAGGGGTATTGATGTTGCATTGATATACAAGGAAGACGTGTTGCCTTGGATTAGCTTCACCGCCCTGCGTGTTGACTTGCCCGACAGTGTACCCGTTACCCGCGATATATTGCTGGTAGATACTGAATTGGAAGAAAAACTTATTACGTTTTTAGTTTGCCATTTTCCGTCACGGTCAGAGGGACGCGAACAATCAGAATATAAGCGCGTGGCGGCCGCCCAAGTAGTGCGCCATGCTATCGACTCTATACAGGCCGCAGATAAAAACACAAATATTGTTGTGATGGGCGATTTTAATGATGAGCCAGCCGATAGTAGTATAAGCAAGGTGATTGGTGCGAGTGACCCTGGAGTGAAAGAGAAACCCAAACCCATGCTCAACCTAATGTTTCCATTAAAAAACAAAGGGCTTGGCTCATACAAATACCGCGAAGAGTGGAATATGCTTGACCAAATTATAGTTAACGGAGATTTATACATAGGCAATAACGGCTTGCAATACGTAAAAGAAAGTGCCGCCATTTTTGCAGAAGAGTGGATGAAACAAACCGAACCTAAATACCTTGGTTCGCCCATGCGCACGTTTGGCGGAAAAAAATACTTGGGCGGATACAGCGACCATTTCCCTGTATATATTTATTTATCGGTAAAAAAGTAGAGTTCATAATTTAGGAAAGTATTCAGGATAGGAGCTATGACGGCGAAAAAGAAGGTTATAAAAACACTGATAAAAAGAGTAAAAGAAACAGCGAAACCTGTTGAAACGATAAAAAACCGTGAACTGAGCTGGCTAACATTTAATGAGCGGGTGCTGCAAGAGGCTGTTGACCCTAATGTACCGTTACTTGAAAAGCTGAAATTTTTATCCATATTTTCATCCAATTTAGATGAGTTTTTTAGGGTGCGTGTGGCCAGCTTACGAAGGCTGATTGAATACCAACGCCGCAATAAACTTAAGGGAATGACTGAAAGTCAAGACCTGCTTAATACTATACAGCAAACTGTTTTAGAGCAGCAAGATATATTTAACAGTACGTTTGACCACATTAAAGAAGAGCTGCTTAAGCAAAAGGTATTTATACTGGATGAAACACAGCTAAACCACCGCCAACGCGATGAGCTAAGAGCCTACTTTAAAACACAGGTATTACCCAGTCTTTTCCCGATAATATTAGACCATTTGCGCGATTTTCCCTTTTTAAGGGATAAATCTATTTATCTGGCGGTAAAAATGAGCCGCAAAGATGGAGGCATGCGCCAGAAATATGCTATAATAGAAGTGCCCAGCGAAATTGTGGGGCGTTTTTATGTATTGCAAAAAACCGATGAAAACACGTACATAATTCTGCTGGATGATGTAATACGCAACTCATTGGATGAAATATTCTCGAGTTTTGATTACGACACGTTTGAGGCTTATACGGTAAAACTAACCCGCGATGCTGAGTTGGATATTGATGCCGACTCAGTAATTGCCGAGCCGTTGATTGAAAAAATTACCAAAAGCCTTAAACAACGTCAAAGGGGCGCACCCGTAAGGTTTATTTTTGACCGAGAAATACCCGAAGACATGCTGCAATTTATTATCAATAAACTGCGCTTACCCTCTCACGGTCTAATCCCCGGTGGCCGTTACCACAATTTTAAAGATTTTGGAAATTTCCCTACAACGGGACTTGAAAAGTATAAGTATCCTACCCTACAGCCGATACCCATACCGCGCATCGAAAAATCAAAAATGATTTTCGACGCTGTGAAAGAAGGGGATATAATGCTGCACCATCCTTATCATTCTTTTGATTACTTGATAAGAATGTTGCGCGAAGCGGCAATCGACCCCGGTGTGCAGGCCATTAAAATCACCTTGTACCGTGTAGCCCGTAACTCAAACATTGCCAATGCGTTGATTAATGCCGTTAAAAACGGTAAAGATGTTACGGCCGTGATTGAATTGCAAGCCCGTTTTGACGAAGAATCAAACCTGTATTGGACGCAAAGACTGCAAGAAGAAGGTGCGAAAGTGGTATTTGGCAAACCCAGCCACAAAATACACGGCAAAGTGTGCGTTATCTATCGCAAAGAGAACGGACGTACAGTGCATTACGCTCATTTTTCAACCGGTAATTATAACGGTGTAACCGCGCGCTTGTATTGCGATATGGGCTTGCTAACCGCTGATAAGCGTCTTACCTCTGAGGCAATAAAACTATTCAGTTTCATTAATAATTTCCCACGCATTAGTTACACGTTTAAGCACCTGCTGGTAGCTCCTTTTTACATGAAGAACGAGTTTTTGCAGTTGATTGATAACGAAATACGTAACGCCAAAAAAGGAAAGGAAGCGTGGATACTTGCAAAAATGAACAGCTTGGTGGATGAAGACGTAATAAACAAGCTGTATGCTGCCTCAAAAGCGGGGGTTAAAATCCGCATGATTATCCGCAGTATTTGCTGTTTGAAACCGGGCATACCCAAACTGAGCGAAAACATTGAAATCATAAGCATAGTAGATAAATTTTTAGAGCATACCCGCTGCTATATATTTTGTAACGATGGTGCTGAAAAATGCTACCTTGCCTCTGCCGACTGGATGGGGCGCAACCTTGAGAAACGAATTGAGGTGGCCTTCCCTATTTTTGATGCTGAAATATTAAAATCAATAAAAGATATTTTAGAGATACAGTGGCGCGATAATGTTAAAGCCCGGATAATTGACGGCGAAAGCGACAATAGTTTCCGCACATTCTCATTACCGGTTATCCGCTCTCAAGAAGAAATATATACCTACTTGCTGGATAAAAGCAATAGCAATTGGGGGTAAAAGTTACCCCAACACTCTTATTTCGCGGTAATCTTCTAAAGCATGCGGTTGGTCGAAAACCAAAGCGCTGCTATTACTTGCGTATATACTTTTGCCCAAATACATTTTTTACCATGCTTAAAATTGAAAATGTAGTGAAACAATACGCCGAAAAACTGGCTCTGAACGGAGTAAGTTTTGAGGTGCCCACCGGCAGTATTTTTGGTTTACTTGGGCCTAACGGAGCGGGTAAAACATCACTGATACGTATTATCACAGGAATAACCGGTGCCGACTCAGGACGTGTATATGTTAACGGTGAGCCTTTGGGACCCGCTCACATTGGCACAATAGGCTACTTACCCGAAGAACGAGGGCTTTATAAAAAAATGGCAATACAAGAGCAGGCCATGTATTTTGCCCGACTAAAGGGGCTGAGCCGTACCGAAGCCAAACAAGCCATTGATTACTGGTTTGATAAGTTCGACATCAACTCATGGCGCACCAAAAAAGTTGAAGACCTTTCAAAAGGAATGCAGCAAAAGGTACAGTTCATTATCACCATATTACACAACCCTAAACTGATAATACTGGATGAACCATTTACAGGTTTTGACCCTGTAAATGCTGAGTTAGTTCGTAAAGAAATTATCGAACTACGTTCAAAAGGTGCAACCATCATCCTATCCACTCACCGCATGGAATCGGTGGAGCAGATGTGCGATAACATAGCGTTGATAAACAATTCGCAAAAAGTATTAGACGGCAGGCTACAGGAAATCAAACAACAGTACAAGAAAAACTTGTTTGAAACCATTACCGATGCATTTGACCCGAATACAATTGCGGGCTATACGGTAACAAGCTATGAAACCCAGCCTGACGGTAGGCAAAAAACCATCTTTAGTGTAGAGGGTGATAGCAGTCCTAACCGCCTTTTGCAACAATTGCTGCCCGTTACTTCGGTACACTCGTTCAGTGAGTTGCTACCCTCTATTAACGATATTTTTATTTCATTGGTTAGTAAAAACGAAATACCCGAAACAGCATGAAACAGATATGGCTTGTAACCCAGCGAGAGTACCTGAGCAGGGTAAAAAAGAAATCGTTTATCATAATGACCCTTCTTGGCCCATTACTGATAGCCCTTTTTTATGGTGCTATTATTTGGGTAATGGTAAACGAAGCAAAAAAAGATAAAGAGCACTTTATCCAGGTAATTGATGAAAGCGGGCTGGTAAAAAACCAACTTAAAAATAACAAACAAGTGCTGTTTGGCTACACCGACGATAAGATTGAAGACGCTCGCAAAAACCTTGACTCTACTTCGTTTTACGGTATTTTATATTTCCCGCCCTCGTTTACACTTGAGAGGCCTGTGGGAGTGCAGTTGTTCACTCGCGAACAAAGCAGTTTAAGTACCCAGCAATCCATTAGTAGCAGCATCGAGAATGAACTGAAAAGCAAGCGAATGCAAAATGCAGGGCTTAGCACTGAGAAGATTGATAGTCTTGATGTAGATATTGACTTGAACGTATTGGTGAACTCAGGCGGAGAAACAAAAAAATCTGAAACAGCAATACTCACAGGCATAGGGTTCGCCCTCACCTTTCTAATGTACATGTTCGTGTTCATATACGGAGTGCAGGTAATGCGCGGTGTGATGGAAGAAAAAACCAACCGTATTGTTGAGGTGGTAATATCTACCGTGCGCCCCTTTCAGTTAATGATGGGTAAAATATTAGGAATTGCCATGGTAGGGCTAACACAATTTATCATGTGGGCCATATTAGGAACGGGACTAATATTTGTGATATCTCTTATTTTTGGCGTTTCAGGAGCGGCTGACGCCAGCCAACAAATGCAAACCATGCCCGGTGCCATGCAACCTGATAAAGTAGAAATGGCCGAACAAATGGCCGAAATGATGGTGGGCAGTGGCATATCAACCGCGCTAATTATTAAATACCTTTTGATTTTCTTATTCTACTTCATATTTGGATATCTGATGTACAGCTCGTTGTTTGCCGCAGTAGGTTCTGCAGTTGATAACGAAACTGATACACAGCAGTTTATGTTCCCCATTACTATTCCTATTGTGTTTTCATTCATCGTTTCGGTATCCAGCATCACCAACGACCCTCACAGCACGCTCGCATGGTGGCTGTCCATCATCCCTTTAACCTCCCCTGTTACCATGATGGCCCGATTACCCTTTATTGAGGGCCATGAGTGGGATTTGGCATTATCTATGCTGTTGCTAATAGGTGGTTTCATAGGTTCTACATGGTTTGCCGGTCGTATTTATCGCACAGGCATACTTATGTATGGTAAAAAACCTACCTACAAAGAACTTTGGAAATGGCTGCGATACAAGGGATAGTAAAAGGGTGACAGAATATTACCCAAATACTCTCTAAAATGGCATTATATTGATTTTAAAAAAGATAAATTATCAGTTAATGTTCATTTTTTTAAACCTTGCGGCTATTTATTAGCGTAGTTACGCAAATTGCTTAACTTGCATAATATTTTAAAAAACGTTGGTTTTTATGACGCAAAATATACGGATTATCTGCTTACTCGTTCTTTCTTGTACTTCATTACTGCTGGCAGCACAAGATACTCTGTCTCGCCCTTCGATGACACTTAAAGGCCATGTAGAAGATATTGAAGTAATTACATACTCTCCCGACGGTAAACTTATTGCTTCAGGGGGTTGGGATCGCACTATCCGTATCTGGGACGCAAAAACAGGAGCTGAAGTTAAGAACTTTCGTGCTCACGACGCATCAGTAAGCTGCCTTGCATACAGCCGCGACAGTAAATACATTATCAGCGGTTCACGCGATAACTCAGTTAAAATTTGGGATTCAGCTTGGGGACTTAAATACAATCTTTATGGTCACCAAAACATTATAAACACCGTTGTTTTAGACCCCAAAGTACGCTTTGCCTATTCTGGTTCAGCCGATGGTGTAGTTAAGCTATGGGATTTGAAGAAAAAAGGAGAATCAAAAAATCTTAAAAAGTTTGATAAACCCGTACATGCCATTGCATTAAACATAACGGGTACTGATGTTTTTGTTGCCACACAAACTCCGGAAATTGTAAAGCTTGATTTTAAAGGAGAAGTTAAAACTACCTATAACGGCCATACTGACGAGGTAAACTCGTTATCTTATGCGCTTAACAATAAATACCTTCTTTCAGGTTCATCGGATAAAACCGCCATCATTTGGGACGTACTAACAGGAAAAGCCATCCGCAAACTGGAAGGCCACAACTGGAAAGTAACCACTGTGGCGTTTTCGTTAGACTCTAAATATGCGGTTACCGGTTCCACAGATGGTAGCGTAAGACTTTGGGATGTTGAAACAGGTAAACTGATTCGCATATACCTTGCGGGGGTAACCTCGGTAAGTACTGTTGCAATGTCGCCCGATATAACCCAAGTAGCTTCAGCAGGCATGGTAAACAGTTACGAAGCTGACTCGAAAAAGTTTTTGGTGTATTTGTGGGAAAGCGGACAAGAACTTGAAAGTGCTAAACTGGCTAAGCTTAAAAAATTCAGGGAAGACTCTATTCAATACCTTAAAGATTCTGTGAAACGCTACCGCGATTCAGCTAAGGCCGCTACAGATTCATTAAAGAAGATAGAGAAACTGAAAAAAGAAGAAGATAAAAAGAAACAAACTACTCCGCCTGCTAACAACAAACAGACCCCGCCTGCCAATAAAGAAGGTGATAAACCTAAAACGATTGGTGCACCGTTGAAAGACGAGCGTAATAATTAATTTACAGGGGTAATTTTCTTATACACCAATTCGATGTAATCGGTTTTCTGACGATTGGGGACTACAACAGCTAAACGTTTTTCAGTAATCGAAGCTAATTGATATTCCACCCCGTCTAACTCTTGCACATTTAATATTACCAACAGCATCTCTGCCGCGTTTACCTCCCATACAACCTTTGACTGATTTGGGGCTAACGAATTTTTAAACGACTTATCACTACCAAAAACCAAGGTATCGCGCATAAACTCAAGCATATCGGTTTCTACCACAGGCAGCAAGTTCTTATCCTCTACTACCCATTTACCGGCCATCCACTTCTCGGCATTGTCTTGCGAAATGTGTTTGGCTGTATCCTGTGCCATGGCAGAAAAACATGCAACTGCGATAATAAAAAGTGTAGTAAAAAGTTTTTTCATCGGTAAGGTTTAAAAAGAGTTACTTAAGCCCAAATTAAACACTAAGATAGGCATTTACAGCAATTAAAACTGTAAAATTATACAACGCCGTTACGTTGTAAGCTATAGATACTTCGCCAAGGGGCAGGTTACGACCACCTGTTTAAATCCCAGGCAGTAAATAATTTATCAATCAATAAGTTTTCATCGGCTGTCATTTTTTTATCAGCCATTACCACTTTCATTGCAAACTCAATAATTTTATTGCGTTCATCCTTGCTGCTGATGGTATAAAAACGATTAATTACTTCCTCAAAATGGCTGAGATGTTCAGTAGCGGGCAATGCTGTTAAAAAAGCCTGCTCTTTTATCAAATCCAAACCATCATCAAAATTCTTTTCTAAAAAATCGAGGATAATTTTTTTCTCCTTTGGCGCTGATGCCCCATCAGCTAATGAAAGTAACACTAATAAATGAAAAGCCGCCTCGCACTTATTTAATCGTGCTATAAAATTTGTACTCATATTTTAATCAGTGTCAAATCTAACAAAAATTAAATTGTTGTCCAGTTTTTTGCCGGGTTATAATTGATATATCCCGCATCTACCGTTAGCGGGCTATCAAAGTTATTTATATACAAACTGCCCGTTCCCAATCCCTGTGGCATTTTCACAGGGTATTGAGATGTAAATTGCGTTATAGCATTTAACCCTACATTGCTTTCTAAAGCCGATGTTACCCACCAGTCAATGCCATTTTTCTCAGCCAGCTCAATCCACAATTTACTATAATCAAAACCGCCCAAGAGTCCCGGTTTCAAGATAATGTATTGAGGTTTGATATGTTTTAAGAGACTTAGCCCATCATTAGCTGCCGAAATACCTATCAACTCTTCATCCAAAGCAATGGATATTTTACTTTGGGCGCACAAAGCCGCCATAGCATCCCATAACTTGGTTTTGATAGGCTGTTCAATTGAGTGGATTTCGAAACGGCTTAACTCTTTTAACTGTTCAAGAGCCGTATCGGGGTCAAATGCTCCGTTGGCATCCAACCGTATTTCTACTTTAAACGCACTGTACTTTCGTCGCAGGTCTTCAAGCATACGGCATTCTTCGTCAAAATCAATAGCTCCAACTTTAAACTTTACACAGCCAAAACCTGCGGCTATCTTCTCCTCAGCCTGCCGCAACATATCTTGTCGGTCGGCCATCCATACCAGCCCGTTAATGGGTATTTTTTGTTGGGAAGTGAAAAAAGGAGTATCAAAAATCTTTCGTACGCCGCCGTGTTTCAAGTCAAGCATGGCTGTTTCAATCCCGAAACGGATGCTTGGCCATTGCTCAAGCCCCAAGTCAAACGGATGTTGGCCTTCGTTTATTAACTCTGCTACCTCGTGTAACTTAGTTTCAAACCCTTCCACGTCGTCCACACTCAACCCTTTTAACGGGCTACACTCTCCTACCCCTTTAGCTATTGCCCCTAAATATGAAAGATGAATTAACCATAAATTTTTATCCTGCAACGTGTTTCGCGAAGTTCTTGCAGGGGTTTTAAACTGTAACGTATGTTTGGTAACGGTAGCGTTTAATCTCATCTTGTTAAATAAAAAAACTGGCGGTAAACAGCCCCACAGCCAATAACGCCGAGCCTAATGAAAGTGCTTTTAGTTCTTTGTTCAACAACGGTTCTTCACCGGGTTTGTTTTTCATCACCCTGAAACCACTTAAAATAATGGGAATAAACAACACCAGGTTAGCTACATACATCACTACCGACTCGTTATGACGGAAAAACGCAAACATGGCATTAATAGAAACTAACAGCAGCAACAAATGGTAGTATTGGGTGCGCACCCTGCCCAATCGCACGGCAAGGGTAATTTTGTTGCTGGCCTTATCATTGGTTATATCACGCAGGTTGTTAATATTTAAAACCCCAACGGCTAAACACCCGAAACAGGTAGCGGGAAGCAATAACTGTGTACCAACGGTTTTTGCCATTAAAAAATAGGTACCCCCAACCGATACCAAACCAAAAAACACAAATACAAACACATCGCCTAAACCGCTATAGCCGTATGCACTTTTTCCAACGGTATATTTAATGGCAGCGGCAATGGCGGCCAATCCTACTCCAAACATGGCCCAGGTTTGCCAATTACCAAATGTACCGAAACTAACCCACAGCAGTAACAGCCCGCTAACAAGACAAGCCACTGAAAACAGAACAACCGCATTAAGCATGGCCTTTTCACTGATAATACCCGATTGTAAAGCACGTTTTGGTCCTACCCGCTTATCGTTGTCGGTTCCTTTTTTAAAATCGCCGTAATCGTTGGCAAGGTTAGAGAGTATTTGCAACAATATGGCGGTTAAAAGGCACAAGGCGTAAACATCGGCACGAAACACTCCTGCAACGTTTGCAGCAAATGCCCCCATTGTAATAGCTCCGATTGCCAGCGGAAGGGTACGCAGCCTGAAAGCCTGCAACCAAGGTTTTATATCCATTGCGGCAAAGTTACGTATTGGGGATTATTGTTCGCGCTAAAACCAACAAAGGTGAGCTGGGCTTATTTGAAGAAAATTGCTGCATCAAAAAAGTAGGCTTTCCTCACCCCAAACAAGTTTCAATTGATCATGAGTAATTTTTATAACCAAAACAAAATGAAGTCTGGTCAACCATAACTTTGTGCACCATTCTAAAAAATTATTTTGCAGGTTGATAATCCATTCCATCATTGGATACTTACTGAGTAATTCCTTATTTCTTCTATTGTTATAGAACGACCTTTTTGATAAGATGCTATACTTTGGAAAAATATAAATGAGTATGATAAACAGCGATTGTACCACCAAATCAAAAGCACCCTCAATGAATGGCTTACTTTCTCCGCCGCTGATAACTGCAAATAACAAAACAAGTAAGCCTAAAACAAAAACTATTATGTTACTGCGTCTATAATTAATTAACTCCCCGTAAAATCTAATGCAAATTGCAATGTTCAACAACAGAATTGCAACAGAGGTAAAAACCTTCCACCACATGCGTTGCAACTACTTCTTTTTCTTCTTAAAATCACCGTTTTTCCACGCCTTTATAAATTGTGCCCACGCAAACGGATTAAGAATATTTATAGGCGGAGCCTGTCCTTGATAGTAATATTTTGCTGCCTCTTGACGTATGGTAAAATCTTGATTTTCAGCAGCGTCAGCAGCCATACTCATGGCTTGTTGTTTTAAAAACTCGGCCTCCAAGTTGCGTCTTGCTAATACCTCCATTTCATCTTCGGGTATATCTACCGTTGCAAAGTAATGAGGTAATAAAGCATTGCTGATAAATGGCTTGATAAACACTGTATCTACCACAAACGTATCAGAGGCAAGGGTAATCACCATCGTATAGCGTCGGCTGCTAAGGTTGGCAGGTACAATGTATTGCTTTGGTTTGTAGCCAATACTGGTAAACATTACTGTATCGCTTTTTTTAGCCACCAACGTAAATATACCTAATGAGTTGCTGATAGTACCGTAAAAATTACCCTTGATGCGTATGTTTACATCACTTAACGCCATTAAACTATCAGAACTCATTACTAAGCCTGAAAATTGCACCAATGAGTCATCGGCATTGTCTTTTTGTGCTTTAACGTATGACAAAGAAGCCATCGCTATTATCACAAAAAATAAGCTTTTTAGTAGGATATTACGCATTATAGTTATACAACAAAGTTAACACTTTAACCAACGTTTTAAAATACAAAACCCAGCACCAAAGTACCGACCACCACCAAGGGTGAAGGCACCTTTGTAAACAGCAATAATGATACCGTAGCTGCCATTACCGCCAAGTGATGCCAATCTTGATACGGCATATCCTTAAAAAGTAAATAGGCTGCCGCCAAAATCAGTCCAGCCGATGCTGCCGAAATCCCCTCAAAAGCTTTTGTAACCAACGGGTGCTTTTTAACCTTATTCCAAATAGGGTACAAAAACATGATAAACAGCGCACCGGGTAAAAATATAGCCACAGTGCCTATTAACCCCCCAAGCAATTGCCATTGCACGCCCCAATCTTTCAAAATCATCCCGCCCGTATACGCCGAAAGACTAAACACCGGACCGGGCAATGCCTGCACAAACCCCACACCGGTTATAAACTCATCCGCAGTTAAATAATGCTTGAACACCACAAATTGTTCATACATCATCGGTATCAGTACATTTCCGCCACCAAATACCAAACTACCAAAACGATAGCTGTTTTCAAAAATCAAAATCGGCTTGGCTTCATCGTACCCATCAGTAAATTTTACAACAGCACCAGCTACAACAGCCACTATAAAGACTGCTAAAAAGTAGGTGAGGTTTCGCCAACGGATTTTTATTTTGGGTTTAACGTATTTCTCAGGCTGTTTGTTGTAACGCGAAGCTATCACCCCACCCAAAACAATGATAAGCGGGAACGCATAAGGCCCCAATAACTGCGCCGAAGCCAATACAGCCGCCCCGAAATACAGGTATATATTTAGGCGTTTACCTTTGATAAGATTGAAAATTTTAATGGCTGCAACTACTATAAAACCCACCGCCATAGGCTGTAGGTATTTTAGAAAATCGCGGGGCATTTGTGCGTTTTTATACTGCACATAAAACACCGAAAGCAAAGTCATTAAGATAGCCGCAGGCAATACCCATATCAACAACGTAATAAACGCCCGCAACGGACCTCCCAAGCGGTAACCAATGGCCGTAATAGTTTGGGTTGACGTAGGGCCGGGTAGTATTTGGCAAAACGAATAAATCTCTAAAAACTCTTTTTGATTGATGTACTGTTTATCCTCTACCAGCCGTTTGATAAAAAATGCGATGTGCGAACCGGGACCGCCAACGCTGGTGAGCGCTAGAATAAGAATATCTTTGTAGTAGATAATTTTTTTTAAATGCTGAACTTTGGTGCCGGGTGGTTGCAACGGGGTAGCCAACTAATGAGTGACAAAAGTATAAATTATTACTGCTTGTGAAGATTAAATTTTACCAAACAGCCATTATAGGGGTTGTACTGTTATTTTTTGTGCAGATAGGTACCGGATGCAAGGAAACGATTACAGATTACGATCGTGAAAAAGTAAGGCTGGATAGCTTGAATGAAATATTAACGGCCACCGCATTGGCATTGAACGTGGATGAAAAGGAATTGCAACTGCGTGTAGCTACTGTGAATACATGGTACGTGAGCCTGCAAGACACAGCCTTTGATATTGCCCAAAAAATGCAGGTAGAGTTTAACGGGTTTAAGGTGGTGTACCAAAACTATATTGATTTGTTTTTTAGTTATTCATCGATGTTGAAATTGCACCGCGAGCAATATGCCCGCCTTGAAGAACGGGTAAAGAAGCAGGAACTAACCCGAGATGAGTTTAAAACTGAATATTACCGATTGAAAGCTGATGCCGAGGCTAATTTTAGGAATGCCAATTTGATAGCAAAACCTGTTTACGACCTTGAACTTAGCTGGCGGCGTTATAAAAAAGTAATGGCGGATATGCAAAAACGCAACAAGCGTTAGCCAACTAACACCAGTATTTCTTATAAAATTTGTTGCTGCAAAGGCACTAAGACGCAAATTATCGCTCCTTAGTGCCTTTGTGGCAATATCTAAAGTGGTATTGTGAAACCTATACGCTTAATATCCATTTGGTGTTTGCAGCAAAAAACAAACCCACTCAGGTAGTGTTTACCTAAATGGGTTTTTAGTATAATGAGTTTTTAAATTACTGACCCATTTGTGAGGTTTGGCCTTGCAACCGCTCTTTAATATCCAAACGGTGTTTGCGGGCAGTGTCTTTAGCTATATCATAGCCGGCATCTGCGTGACGGATAACACCCATAGCAGGGTCGTTGTGCAACACGCGGTGCAAACGGCGTTCAGCATCTTCAGTACCATCGGCCACAATCACCATCCCTGCATGGATAGAATAGCCCATACCCACACCGCCGCCGTGGTGAATGCTCACCCAACTGGCCCCGCCTGCGGTGTTAATTAACGAGTTAAGTATCGGCCAATCGGCAATCGCATCGCTACCGTCCATCATGGCTTCGGTTTCGCGGTTAGGCGATGCCACCGAGCCTGTATCTAAATGGTCGCGACCAATTACAATCGGGGCTTTTACCTTTCCTTCTTTCACCAAGTTATTAAAAGCAATACCTGCTTTTTCACGTTCGCCTTGACCCAACCAGCAAATGCGGGCAGGCAATCCCTGAAACTCAATTTTTTCCTGCGCCATTTTTATCCAACGGTGCAAGCCTTCGTTTTCGGGGAATAGCTCAAGAATTACTTTATCGGTTACATAAATATCGTTAGGGTCTCCCGACAAGGCTGCCCAACGGAACGGCCCCCTGCCCTCACAAAACTGAGGACGGATAAACGCAGGCACAAAACCGGGGAAATCAAACGCGTTTTTCACCCCTTGTTCAAGAGCACGAGCACGTAAGTTGTTACCGTAATCAAATGTTACGCTGCCTTTTTTCTGAAACTCCAGCATCAGCTCCACGTGGCGAGCCATGCTCTCGTAACTTAGTTTAATGTATTTATCAGGGTCTTCTCGACGCAAACGGTCAGCCGCCTCCACATCAAGTGAGTGCGGATAATATCCAATCAATGGGTCGTGGGCACTGGTTTGGTCGGTAAGGCTTTCAGGAATTACACCCCTTTCAAGCATACGTTGCAACAAGTTTACTGCATTGGCAACCACACCAATAGATACGGCTTTACCTTCTTCTTTAGCGCGAAGAGCCATATCAATGCCCTCGTCAATGTTACGACTCATTACATCCAAATAACGAGTTTGCAAACGTTTGCGAATACGCCATTCTTCTACCTCAGCAGCTAAACAAACACCTTCGTTCATAGTAATGGCAAGCGGCTGTGCGCCACCCATACCACCAAGTCCGGCTGTAACATTAATCGTTCCTTTTAAAGTACCGCCATAATGTTGGCGTGCAAGCTCGGCAAAAGTTTCATACGTTCCCTGCACAATTCCTTGCGAGCCGATGTATATCCAGCTACCGGCCGTCATTTGGCCGTACATAATCAATCCTTTAGCATCCAACTCCCTAAAATGCTCCCAAGTAGCCCATTTGGGCACTAACATACTGTTTGAAATCAGTACACGGGGAGCGTCTTTATGGGTAGGCAATATTCCAACAGGTTTACCGCTTTGTATCAGCAGGGTTTCGTCTTCGTTCAGGTCTTTCAACGCCTTCACTATCAAATCAAGGCTTTCCCAGTTACGGGCAGCCTTACCCAATCCTCCGTATACAATCAAGTCTTCGGGACGTTCAGCCACATCGCTGTCAAGGTTGTTCATCAACATACGCAAGGCAGCTTCCTGCACCCAGCCTTTGCAGGTAAGTGTGTTTCCGGTAGGGGTTTTAATATCGTTAATGCTAATCATATTTCACTAAAACAATGGGGTGCAAAAATAGGTGATAGAGAGAAGGTTTTAACAATAATTCACTTTGAGTCTTAAATGGTGCTTTTTATAGCATACTCAAAAAAATCATCCTTATTAGCTAATTCGATCTCAAGTATAGATTTCCAATAATTATGTCCGAATGCCTTTCTATTTTGATTTGCTTTACCAATGATACCTTCTTTCAGTTCTTCCCGTGATAGTTTTGAGGCGTACTGCTTAACATCATTTATTAAGGGGGTAATTACTGAATCGTTGTTTTCTGAAAAAAGTTTGCAAAGTTCAAGTTGTGAATAATGTTTACTAATTAACTGATATAAATTGTTTTCGATATTATTTGGATTGTCGAGATAAAAATTTGTTGTAATGATACCATCAGAGAAGACAACATCAACAAACAAATATTGTAAATCAGGTAAGGGGTCAAGATAGAAGTTTATAAACAACCTCAAGTCATGCATTCTCCAATTGCTACTCTTCTTTTTATTGCAGTATGAACAGCTTGGAATAAGATTTTTTGGATTAACAACAAACTCTGCAAACTCGCTCTTTGGCAAATAATGATCAAATGAATCGATTGAATTAATTGTGCAGTTTTGACAAGTATTAATGATCCTTTTTGACTCAGTCGTTGTTACAGCTTGTTTCAAGCTTTGAAACACTTTCCCTTTAAATGAATACAACTTAAGCAAATCGACTTTTTGGCTTTCGCTGTGACTCAAGCTTACCAATGCTTCCAAAGAATTTTTTAAAAAGTTATCATCATAGTCTTCAAATGACTTTTTGATTATGTCAACGATACTCTCTAACCTAGTCTTATAATTTGGATCTTCCTTTGTAACATTTTTACTTTTAACTACTTGCTCGTAGAATAAAAAAGCACTCTCTGAATAAGGCTTAAGATTCTTCATGTCTTTTTGCAATTTGACTTTTTATGTACAATCTAGCATTAAGGCTTAGTGGAATATTGTCAAACTCCAATAATGTTAAAATATCCTCAAATGACTTCCCTTGGTCTACTAGTTCTTGTAAGATCTTTTTGTATTGCTTTTGGATATTCTTGTTTCCAAAAACTTCATCCGTCAATGTGGTTAGATTTTCACCAAATGACTCGATAGAAATCCTTCTTATTGAAGGTGTATTTTCTTCTCTTTCAATTATAAATACATTTTTTGATAGTACTTCTCGAATTATTAATGGGGAGTGTGTTGTGATTATGCAGTAAGATTCAAATTCATTTACAAGTTCATATATCGTATTCATTAATTGGCTTATAGCATTAGGATGCAGATGAGTTTCGGGTTCGTCATAAAGTAGTAATGAGTCAAGCCTAATATTTGCAACTATTTCAGAAATAATATATAAAAGTATATTTTGTCCTGAACTTAATATTGTTTTTATTTTGTTATATCCTTCTATACTTACTTCATACATATTATGTCTTGAAGAAGACGATTCTGAGAGTACAATAAATTCATCAATAATATCTTCGTCAATAAAATTTAATAATATTTTTCTCCATTTATTTGTTCGTTCGATCTCTTTGATTTTTTTCCATGTATTATGGAATCGTAAGGTCAGCCCCTTGTCTGTATATTGGTCACCAGTATCATTCTTTAGGCCGCAATACACATAATTAAACGCTGCGGTTTTTTTAGGAATTGTAAAATTATCGAAAACACTATATGAAACAGCAATAACTTTACTAAACAATGGGATGTGAGGAGAGAATACAGTATCTATTTTGTCAGCAATATTCAACGGTAATGAAGTTATAAGTTGTGTTTTCCCAGTTCCATTCTTTCCTATGATTGCATATACACGGTTAGGGAGTTCATCATTGTTGTCAAATTCAAAATTTATGTCAATAGAGTTCTCTGAGAACTTGGGTTTAAATTCATAGTTGAATTTATATAAGTGTGTTAGCCCTATTTCGTATAGCTTATATTTTATTTCTCTCATCAATCTTTCTACATTATCGTACCTAATTAATGAGGTTCTGAAAAGTTGTTTTTTCTCAAACCTTTCCTGAATTTCGGGGAATAGTGCAGCATCTTTTAGGGCAAATAATATACTTTCAAAAGTTGTTGGAAATTCATTTTTTAAGTTAGTATAATAAGATTCTTTTTGGCCAATAGAACAGTAATTATCCTCTAAATCAGTGAATGAATTATATATTATGTCACTTGTGTTTATATATTCATTGCACATAATTTTAACATCCCCTATTTTAGAATAGGTGTTGTGCATAGGGTAATAATAGAGTGTGAATTCAGTCATGTTTCCATAATCGTTCCAGGCATTGTTGAAGACTAGTATAAATGAGGGTGTTGTTTGAGGTTCCTTGTGGGATGATTTATTGTTCGAATATCCTAGCGGGTTCTTTTCAACAAAAAAGGGTATATCATTTAATTTTATATTAAGTGGTAAGGTTTCCACCTTACTTCTTTCCACAAACGAATAAATCGGGAGTCCATTTTCAAAATAATCAGTTACAACAAGCTTTAAATTATTTTCTTTGAGGATGTCATTAATTGTTAAAACAATGTTTTGGGTGTCACTCTCATTAGTTTGATTTTCAGGATGAACAACTGTTTCTATAAAATGTAGGAATTTTTCATTTTCTTCAAGCAAGTTAAGAATGTTTAAAAATAAATAGTCTATATCCCAATCATTGTTCCGAATAATATGCTGAACAATGTCATCATGAGCATTGTTGAAGCGGATGTCCGAGGATGGCATTTGTCTCAAATCCCAAATACTTTCTAGGAAATCGATGCTAGCGATTCCCTCATCAGACTTTCCAAAAGCATTTTTTTGTGCTTTTAAAAAATTATAAATAAGTATCTTATTTTTTTTCTGTATTTCAGCCATAAGCCTTACTTGACAAGTAAAGACAAAATTGCTAAAATTTGGTGAGAATGTTTAATGTGCTCGATTTATTTTGTATATGTTTTAATCTAAGCTATACTTTTGTACAAAGTGATGCCTACCAAAGAAGAAAAAGTAACAGATACACTGCGTAATCATAAATTACGTATTACAGATACACGTACCCGTGTGTTGGGGCAGTTTATGGAGCGCCAACGCGCCCTTACCCAAACCGACCTTGAGGCGAATTTGGGTAAAGAGTTTGACAGGGTAACTATTTACCGCACGCTGCACTCGTTTCTTGAGAGCGGTATTTTGCACAAAATACCCGACGACAGCGGTGCCACCCAATACGCATTGTGCGATAACTGTGATGTTCACGCCCACCACGACGAGCACATCCATTTTAAATGCACTAATTGCCAAAAAATTGAGTGTTTAGACCATTACACCGTGCCAAAATTTGAAGTTCCGGCAGGCTACTCCGTTAAAACAGCCGATTTGGTGGTAACGGGGGTTTGCGCCCAGTGCGCCTCGGCGTAAACAAAAAAAGCTGCCCCAATTTGGAACAGCTCTACAAAGTATAAACCTCAACCTTATTTCATTCGCATCACATCAAACTCCACCTCGGTGCGGTTATTTTTTAAGTCATAAACTTCCACTACCAGCAAGTAATCCCCATCAGGCCAAGCATCGTCAAACGTAACCGTTTCATTAATGTTTGCTGTCGTTCCGCTTATACTTCCATCCTTATCTACGTAATTTACCTTAGTGGTTTTGTTAATCAACTTAACCTCATAACTTTTTAAAGATTCATTATCGCCGGCGGTGCATACCAACGTAATATTTTTGCTGTTTCCGTGCAGATGTATCTCGCCCCCCGACGGACTTGGAGTTGATGCAACTGTCAACGTAGGTGCTATAGAATCCAATGAGCTTTTAATAGTGATGTCGGCCTCGGCAAACTCAGCCTCGTTACCGGCCTTGTCAAGCGCATTTATTATCAAGTGGTAGGCACCTGCCGCTACATCTTGGGGTATATCAATTGCCAAGTTTAATGTATTGCTGGTACCTGAAATTCCTACAATTTTTGAATAGGCAAAAGCCGGCGACCCTGTTTTAAGGTGCGTATGCCCGTCAAAATCATCGTGTATCTCAATCTTATATTGGCTCAGTTCCTTATTATCTGAAAAAGTAGCCGATATATTAATTTTTCCACCCGAAACAAATTCGTCACCGCTTTTAGGCGTAGATAAAGTTATTACAGGTTTTGTCGTGTCCTTCTCTTCATCATCACCTTTATTACAAGCGTTCAGAAAAACCAGCCCTGCGGCTAAAACAAGTAGTGTTATTCTTTTCATGATTTTCTATTTATGAAACAATGTTGCAAATATACCAAAACGCAACAATGTTGCAAGTAATTTATTTCTTTTGTAAATCATTGACTGTATTACGCTAAAGATAGTTCAAGCACTTATCTTTAAATTTTTTATTACCAATTACAACCCGCCTTTGCAAAATGGCGTTTGATACATTAAACACACTGCCCTTAGCTATGATAAGCGAAACCGAACTGATAAAAGGATGCGTGAATAACGACAGGTTGTACCAAAAACATTTGTACGACAGGTATGCACGCAAAATGCTATCGGTGTGTTTGTGTTATGCAAGAGACAGGTATGAGGCTGAGAACATATTGCAGGAAGGGTTTATAAAGATTTTTGAGAACCTTAAAAACTATAAACCTGTGGGCAGCTTTGAAGGATGGATACGCCGCATAATTGTAAACACAGCCACCGATTACTACCGCAAAATGAAGCGGATTAAATACATAGAAGTGGATGTTGATGAGGCCGAACACAAAGTATCGACCCTTGATATTGACAAATTTGCTACCGAAGATATTGTGGGTGCCATACAAAGGTTGCCTGAAGGCGGAAGAATGGTATTTACCCTATTTGCAATTGAAGGCTTTAGCCATGCAGAAATAGCAGAGCAATTGGGCATATCAGTAGGTACTTCAAAATCACAGTACGCAAGGGCACGCACCTTGCTGCAAACGATGTTGAAAAACAGCGAACGAAATTTTTTTTTAAAACATAATATAGTTTAAGGCACTGATTTAGCGACCATAAACACACACAACGATGAAAATTGTTAATTTAAATGAATACAGCGAAGGGGAAGGTTTGAGAAACAAGCTGCGCCAGCGGATTGATAACTTCGAACCGGAACTATCGGATAGCCTTTGGGATCGTATTCACCACGAAATGGACCAAAAGGAAACACAACGCAAAAAGCGTTTCCTATGGTGGTTCTCGTCGGTGGCGGTAGTAGTGCTGGCCAGTGGCATTGTTACATTTACCTTGGTAAATGATAACAGCCAACCACAAATGGCACAACAACCCGCGGTAGTTAACACACCTGCCCAAAGCGAAGCAGGAAATACACAAGTGCCCCAAGAAACCGCTGCGCCTGCAACAACGGATGTTGCAACACCTGCACCTGTTACTTCCGATGCAACTACATCGAACGGAACCGGCAACGGAAGAAACAATGGTAGGAATAACGGAAACTCAACTCCCCGCAATACAACACCCGCAGCAGAAAATTCCCCTGCCGTTGTACCTGCCACAACTGAAGACCGTCCCACCACTGTTGAGGCCGCACCTGTTGAAACCCAACAAGAACCTGTAGCTCCTGAAAATACTCAAGCACCAATAGTTGATGACAATAACAGCACAATTGAAGAACCAACTACCCCTGCTACAGAAACAGAGGAGAAACTTGAAGAAAAGGGTAAAGACAACACCACCGATAAAGATACCAAAGCAAAATATAACAAATGGTTTATTGGTGCTGTATATGGCTATGCACAAAACAACCGCACTGTAACCGATATAAAACCCACATTCGGATGGGCCTCTGCCGCTGACCGCAACAAATATGAGCATAGTGGTATTGCCACTACATACGGTATACAAATGGGTTACATGGCTACCAAAAATGTATTCATAAAATCAGGGATAAATATTTATACGGCTACCGAAGTGGTAAAATACGATATACACCGTCGCAAGAACCAGCAAGGTGGCCAAAACGATCCTATATACGGAGATAAAATTGACAGCGTTGCCGTAGGCACAACAACTGCGCATCAAAACAGCTACAATTACATACAAATTCCGCTTGAAGTAGGTTTCATGCAGGATGTAAACAAACACTGGGGCTTCAACATATCAGCCGGTGCAGCTTACAACATACTCAATAACTACAATTATTACTTATACGAACCCATTTTTGGCAATGCCTTTATTCCATCAAGCAGTTCAAACACAAACTACTTCCAAAACTATGTAATGGTATCGGGTAATGCAGATTTGCACTATAATATCGGTAAAAACTGGCGTGCTTTGGCAGGGTTTAACTACCGCAGGGCTATTACATCAGCCGCCACAAAAGAAACCCATGTAGATGTTCGCCCTTGGTCAATTGGAGGTAACGTGGAGTTGGCTTTCAGTTTTTAAAATAAATTTCGAACAAATATTTTTTTCATTGGTTAGGTGTAAATCCCCGCAGCAGAGATGTTTGCGGGGATTTTTTCTTTTTGAAACCCCGCTAAAAAATTCGATGAATAAATTTTTTTATTCGCCAACCAATGTTTAACTTTGATATATCGTCTTGTAAAAACGAATGAAAAAAATACTCACCGTCTTCACACTGTTTATTGCCCTTTACAATGGGGTAAGTGCGCAAGGAACGCAGCAGGCAGACTACGTGAAAAATGAATTATTTGTTCGTTTGGCAAAGGGTGTTGTGCACGATGCTACCCAATACATCCCCAATCCTAATCATCCCAACACAGGTAAATCGGTTTGGGAATTAATAAAATCTTATGGGGGTACGCAAATGATTAACCCCTTCCCTACCTCCATTGAAAGCACCAAAGAATTATACCGTGTAACACTAAAAGAAGGTTCGGATATTGAGGGGCTGATTAAAGCGCTCAATTCTCACGATGAAGTAGAGCATGCTGAACGTATTCCAATTGCTTACCAGCAATACGTACCTGCCGATTACGACGAGAGCAAGCAGTGGTATTTTAAGACTATAAAAATGTCTTGGACGGGTTTTCAACGTACGGGCTTCGAAATTGATATTGCAGTTATCGATGATGGGGTAAGATTTACCCACGAAGACCTTTGGGCTAAAATAATGCTTTCTGACGAAGACAAGCGTTTTAATGCAGTTGCTTCAACAGGAAAAGACGATGATAACAACGGCTATATTGATGATGTTTATGGCTGGGATGTTGCCGACAACGATAATAACCCTATGCCCACCATGCGCCCTTCAGGACCCGAAGGTGACAGGCTGCCCAAATCATTCGGTAACCACGGCACCCACATTGCCGGAATCTTGGGAGCAGCCGATAATAATATTGGTATTACTTCACTTGGTATCAACAATCGTATCCTTTGCATCAAAGCAGTAAAAGACGCTGATGCAGTAAAAAATTATTTTAATCTTACTCACTACATAGAGGGCATTTACTACGCCATTGCAAAAGGAGTTGACATTATAAATTGCTCATGGGGTACCAACGTATGGAGTGAAGAGTTGGCCAAAGCCATTAATGAAGCACGCAAAAACAACATTATTGTTGTGGCGGCTGCCGGAAACTACGGTACAGACAACCCCAATTACGCAGTGGATGATTTTTATCCTGCGGCGCTTGAAGGAGTGATTGCAGTAGGTGCTACCGACCAAAATGATAAAAAATACAGAACATCAAGTTTTGGCAGTTATGTTGATGTGATGGCTCCCGGCCACAACATTTACAGCACTGTAGCAAATAGTGATTACGCATACGATAATATGACGGGCACCTCTATGGCTGCTCCGATTGTTTCAAGCTTAATAGGTTTATTACTTTCTCAAAACCCTGACTGGAAACCCCATATTGAACGCATACTGAAGGAAACTTGTGACAATATTTCTGCGCAAAACCCCAATTTTGAGGGACGTTTGGGTGCAGGCAGGATTAATGTTGACAAAAGCATAAACTATACGGGCGATTTAACCTCGGTTTCTGTAGTAAGCCCTACAGGTGATTTTACAGTGTACCCCAACCCCGCAAACACATCAATTACTTTACCTTTCGAATCATTGTCTCAAAATGGTGATCCGCTTCAGGTTTCTGTATTCAATATTTCAGGCGTTTTGGTGGCACAACAAACCATTGCACAAAGCAATCACCCCATCAACGTTACTGAACTCCCCCAAGGCATTTACAACATTTCTGTAAGCAACGGAACAGCCTATTATCAAACCCGTTTGCTGGTAAACCGCTAATTCTGTCGATAATTTTTTCCCTCGACCGTATTCAAACTTTTCAGCATTCTTTTGGATTTAACTTTATGCCCGCATAAATTTCGGACATGAAAAAATCTGTATTCGCATCATTAATGCTTTCTATAGCAGTGTTTGCTTCAGCGCAAACGGTTACAAATAAAGAAGGCAGTAACTATAAGTTTACTGTAATAAAAGATATTGAAGCCACGTGGGTTGGCAACCAAAACCGCTCAAGCACTTGCTGGAGCTACTCTTCGCTATCATTTTTTGAAAGCGAATTAATGCGTATGGGTAAAGGTGCCGTTAAACTGGCGCCGATGTACGTTGCTCGCAAAGCCTATGCCGATAAGGTTGCCAAGTATGTTCGTATGCACGGTTCTATCAACCTTGGCCCTGGAGGTGCATTTCATGATGCAGTGTATGTTTGGAAAAACTACGGTATTGTGCCCCTGAGTGCCGACAAAAGTGCGGTTGCCACCGGCGATTCTATTCCTGTACACGGTGAATTGGATGCAATGATGAAAGCAATGGCCGATGTAGTAATACAAGCGAAAAACAACAAAAAGCCCAGCAATGTATGGCAAGAAGCCATTAACGGTGCTTTGGATGCTTACTTTGGAGCAGAGCCAACTGAGTTTACTTACAACGGCAAAAAATACACCCCGAAAACATTTGCTGAATCATTGGGTATAAACATGGATGATTACGTGGCGATTACTTCGTTCAACCACCACCCTTTTTATAGCCAATTTGCTCTTGAAGTTCCCGATAACTGGATGTGGGGCAATTTTCACAACATACCTGTGGAAGACATGAAACAAGTGTTGGACAACGCACTTACCAACGGATACGGTGTTGCTTGGGCTGCTGATGTGAGCGAAAAAGGGTTTAGCTGGAAAAACGGTATTGCCGTTGTTCCTGCCGATGCTGAATGGGCGCAGAAGCCGGCCGGAGAAATGGAAAAGGCATTTACCGAGCCTGTTGCACAGCTTACCATTACTGACAGTCTGCGCCGTGTTGCTTTTGATAACTACGAAACCGAAGACGACCACGGGATGCACCTTACGGGTATTTTGAAAGACCAAAACGGTAACGTGTATTATAAGGTAAAAAACTCTTGGGGTACTAAAACCAATGATTGTGGCGGATTTTTGTATGCCTCACAACAATATGTGTTGTATAAAACCACCAACATCTTGGTTCATAAAAACGCTATCCCCGATGCAATGGCAAAGAAGATGGGCATTAAGAAGTAGCCTTAACTTTAGTACTTTGTAAAAAATAGTCTTTAAATGCAACAATGTTGCATTTAAGGACTATTTTTGCATTATGAAACTGTTTGCAAGCTCACGCCGCTCCTTCTTCAAACGCGCATTATGGCTGTTAGCGGGCAGTTTCATCAGCACAAAACTATTCAACCAAACAAAGTACCCAATTCACATGAACCCTCACCCAACTTACGATGTAATTATTATAGGAGGCAGCTATGCCGGACTATCAGCGGCAATGGCACTTGGCCGTTCGCTGCAAAGTGTTTTAATAATAGACAGCGGTAACCCATGCAACCGCCAAACCCCGCATTCTCACAACTTCATTACCCACGACGGGGATACACCTGCTGAAATCGCAAATCTGGCCTTGGAACAAGTACTTGCCTATTCAACCGTTAAACTAAAAAAAGGATTGGCGACCAATGCCACACAACTTGATTCGGGAGGCTTTGTAGTTACTATCGATAACACTGAAACAGTAATAGCAAAAAAACTAGTATTTGCAACAGGAATGCTCGATGAAATGCCTGCTATTAAAGGCTTTGCAGAATGTTGGGGAATATCTGTGCTACATTGCCCGTATTGTCACGGTTATGAAGTAAAAGGACTTGAAACCGCAATACTTGCCAACGGAGATATGGCTTATGAGTTTGCAAAGCTAATCAGCAATTGGACAGACAAATTAACGGTATTTACCAATGGCCCCTCAACACTAAAAGCCGAACACACCGCTAAGGTGAATGCAAAGGGGATTGGGTTAGTAACAAAAGAAATTGCAGAAATTAAGCACGAGAATGGGAAGGCAACTCAAGTGCAGTTTGCAGATGGGAGTTCACAACCTATCAAGGCAATCTATGCACGCCCTGCAATGAAACAACATTGTACCCTGCCTGAGCAACTGGGGTGTGAACTTACTGAAATAGGACATATTAAAGTTGATTTTATGCAGAAAACCACAGTAAAAGGGATATACGCTGCCGGTGATTGTACCAGCCCGCTAAGAGCGGTGGCTGCTGCCGTTGCAAGCGGAAACTTTGCAGGGGCAGCACTCAACAAGGAAATGATAGAAGAAGAGTTTTAATCCATTACTTACTCAAAACGGGCACGGTAACGGTAATAACAAAGTTACGGCCCGGTTCGGGTAAATTAAGGTATCGCCAGCGGCTCAGGTGGTTAAGGTATCGTGCATCACCAAGATTTTGCACCAATGCTGACACGCTTAGCCGTTTTTTCTTTTTATACACTACATCAAAACCCGCCCCCATATTTACCAAGCTATAAGAAGGCGTATTCAACTCATTCCTATCGGTGCGGTTTTGGGCAAAAGTGTAATTATAGCCCACACGGACAAACACATTTTCAAAACGCTTTAATACGTTGTCAAACTCCCATTCAATTTCAGGTTTAATTGACGGTGGCGGGGTAAAGGGCAGTGGCAATTCTTCTTTTATATTATAAGTATATACCATGTCGGCAGTTACAGAAAGATGCAGAGTTTTAACGGGATGAAACTCCACCGTTACCTCACCTCCGGTGTAAATCGCCTCGGTTTGAGTGAAACGATACACTTGCCCACCTTCCGGTAATGTCGAAAACTGAGCCGTCGGTCGTAAGTAAATGTAATTGCTGAAATAGTTAAAAAACGGTGTAACACTAATTAAGAACTTTTCCTTCTCAACAGAAATCCCCAAATCAGTTTGGTAGCCGGCTTCGGGCATTAGGCTTGAGTCCCCCATTTCATGACGGAAACTTCCATGGTGCACCCCATTCACGCTCAACTCCTGCGGAGTAGGCATCCGGAACGATTTACCAAAATTGAATTTAAAACTCCAATGTTTATTTGGGTTGTACGCAGCACCTACACTTCCGCTCCAACTGTAAAAGTTCCGGCTCACGTTTGGAGTACGCTGTGCATAACCGATAATGGTATCGGCGTTTTGCCAAACGGGCTGCAAATGACGCTCAATATCCACGCGACCATAATCAAACCTCAATCCACCATTAAGTACCAACGCTTTATTCACCCGCCACTTTTCAATAGCAAAACCGCCAATGCTAAAGTTAGTAAAATTGGGTAACAGAAATTCATACCCCTCAAAACGGTTTTGCTGGTAACTGGTGTTAATACCGTACACACCGTCAAACCTTTTTAAGGTAGTTGCATGGTAACGAAGGTTGGCGGTATAAGTTTGTAATTTCAACCTATGGGCAAGACTCCCCTTCACCGCAGGCCCTACACCGTGATTGTGCGGATTAGAGTTTTCATCGCGTTGGTTGTATTGGTAGCCCAAGTCTGCTTCAAGCCACGAACGACCTAAGCGGATATTACTATTTGAAATTACCTTAAAATGATTGATTTGCTGATTGGGCAACGCAATATTACGGCTGTTACCATCCGAGGTTAGCTGATACGATCGGGGAATACCCAATGCACCGCTAAACACCCCAATTTGCTGGTGATAGTTGCTCACCGTGAGGTGGCTATACCCCCAATTACGATTGATACCCAACATCATGGCGACGTGTCGCTCGGTGCCTGCCGTGTTTTTTAAAGTATTGTTATAAATGGGCAAACGGTAACGGTTATAGATAAAGCTATCCGCAGGTACTTTGTAATCTCCGTAATCCAACGCCGTCACCCTTGCTCTATATACCAACCCTTTGTGGTTTCCTTGCGCATACCCTGATATTCCGTAGGTTTGGTTAACACTTTTGTAGTTGGTAAGAAGTCCTGCGCTATGTTTTCCTTCCAGCGGACTAACCGGATGTTTTAAATGAATCACACCGCCGATGGCATCCGAACCATAAATTAATGAGGCGGGCCCTTTTAAAATCTCAATTTGGTCGATACTAAACTGGTCTATCTCCAAACCGTGGTCGGCACCCCATTGCTGGCCTTCTTGCTTCACTCCGTTATCGGCCACAGCCACGCGGTTAAAAGCCATCCCTCTGATTACAGGTTTTGCCACCCCTACTCCCATGTTTATACTATTGATACCCGGCAAATTATCTAACGAGTTCATCAGCGTTGTGCCCATGTTTTTTTGCAGGTAGCCTTCATCAACCGTAATCAAATCAACGCTACTTTCCTTTTTTGAGAGTTTAAGAGCATTGCTCTCCACTACCACCTCGTTCACCTCTAAACTGCTGGGCACTAATTGAAAACGATAAGACGGCAAAAGGCTGTCTCCTACCTCAATATCCTCTTCAATGGTTTTGTAGCCCACTAAGCGCACGTGCAAATGGTAGCGTCCGCGTTTTACATTTTTTATAGCGAAGTTTCCGTTGGTATCAGTACTTACCCCTTGCAAGGTTTCGTGCAGATATACCGAAACACCGAAAGCAGGAGCCCCTGTTTCATCTACAACTTTACCATTTACTGAATACGTTTGAGCCGTTGCAGCCCAGCCGATTAGGGCAAAAAGAAAAGCCAGAATATTTTTTGTTGTTGCCAATCTGAACTATAAGACGGCAAAAATACCTTAAATGCAATAATGTTGCAAAAATTTATCTTGCTATAAGTTCATGCTCGGGACAATCTACCCGCAAAGCCTCCACGGGCATGGGCTTTTGCAAAAGATTGCAATACGCACCATCCTTACTTTTGGTGTAAAACCTGCAGGTATAACACATTCGCTGGTGTGTGATAATGCCACTTTTTGTTAACGTATGGATTAACGTAAGTAGGGCCTCGTAAAAAGCTTCTTTTTGCTTAACAGTTAATTTCTCTAAAGGTGCTTGCAAGCTGTCGGCAAAATGCGAGGTAGTGCGCGCCAATTCCTCCCCTTTTGGTGTAAGGTATAGTGAGTAACTGCGTGAGTCGGATAAATCATCGGCCTTCATAACCAAGCCCTTTTGAAGCAATATTTTAACTGCATCGCTGATAGTGGCTTTGGTAAGATTAAATTCTTGCGCCAAATAACTCACCTTTCGTTGTTTTTCAGGGTGGAAAGCCAAAAAAATAAGCAACTGCATTTGTATCGGTGTTAATCCGTGTCCCTTTGCTTCATTCCAAAGCAATACCCTGATGGCCTCAGCAACACGCTCCAACGAAACCGCAATTTTGCTTTCAACTGATTTATGAGGCTCGCTGGGATTAAATATTGAAGGTTCCATACAAAAAGTGCGGGGTATTATCCCCGCACACAAAGTTAGCAATCCTAACATTTAGGCACAAAAAAATTAAAACTCACCGTCCCTAACGTAAGGATAGCACCACAAAATCACCGTGAGAGTAATTGCCTTAAACCATGCCGCAGCCATTTGTTGAACCTCAGCCTCGCTGTGCCCCTTTGCAGCTAAAAACGGACGGATGGTAACCGAAATGGGGAAAATAAAGGCTACCATGTACCTGAAATGGATGATTGGTGCAGCACTTGCCCCATCTGTTTTGTTTTTCTTTGAACTGTGATGGCGCAATGCAATTTCGTGCTGATAATTAAGCCATTGTTGGTCGTAAGGACGATTGCACACATCGTCAATCCATTTACCGAAACGGGTACGCACTTTTGCCAAATAATCGCCATCGGGGTTACCGCTCTGTGAAAAGTAAGCCAGTAAATGCGGGTTAGCGCCTACAAATCCGTACCAAACATCCAAAATTGCATCGGTTTGGTCTTGCAGTATCTCTCCTGCTTTCTTTAGTTGGACAACGTCCTCATCGGTAAACAAAACTGTCTTTTTCAATAGCTCTAAGTCGTGTAAGTCAACGGGTGAATCGGGCACCATACCATAGGTGTAGCCGTGAATGTTGTTGTTTTGCATATTCTGTATTTGATGTACGACACAAATATAGTTAGTTATCCTAACTATATAAAATAGAATTTACATTTTTTGTTTAACTACCTATTACTGTCGAAGCCTAAAAATATCGTTGTGCGTTCTCGCGTTGAAGTATGTACTATGAAACAACTTGCTGCTTTTTTAACGGGAACCCTGCTATTGATGCAATCCTGCCTGCCTGATTATGATAAAATGAACAGTTTAGACCTTGATTATAATTGGTATTGCACCATTTGGGGAGTGCCCGTGGTGTACGGGAGCATTGTAAACAAAGGAACTGCGGATGTATCGTCGGCTGAACTGACAATTAAAATAACGTTTCAGGACAATACCACCAGTACACAGCGAATAACGGTGAATGTGAATGTCCCTTCGGGCGAAAGGGTGGAGTTTAGGGAGCATTTCAGCAATCCGCGGGATGAACACCCGAAAAGTGTATCAGCAAGCATTACCGATGCTTGGTAACGGTTTACTAATCGTTTACACGGATATACTTTGCTGGGATAGCATCAGCCAGCCATGTATTATCGTTTCCGTGATAAAACTTGATACCATCGGCGGAGGCAGTGGCTGCATCCAACTGTAAGACCACAGGGGCTTTGTGCTTGCGCGAACCGACAATTTTGGCAAGCTGCACGGTATCTGAAAGGTGAACGTATTGGCGAGACATTGGCTTTATGCCCTCTTGCAATATCAGTTGCGCCACCTCAGGAGAAGTACCGTGATACAACAATGCAGGCGGTTGAACCGGCTCGTAAGTTATTTGGGTATCTTGGGTAGAGTGGCCGTACAAGGCTCTTATGCGTCCGTCGGGAATCTCAAACCGTTGCTTACCCGATTGAGCATCCATTTGTTCTAAATCTTGCGGGGTAACTTTGTCCCACTTTTCATCCAACCGCCCTAATCCGGCAATTAATTCATCAACCGTTACCCAACCTTCAGCAGAAAGGGTTAATCCCAGTTTCTCAGGACTATGGCGCAACGCCATCGATACGGTTTTGCTTAGGTTTTTGTAATCCATAAATTCAATAATACTATATCTTATTAAACAGCTCCAAATACCGCTCTATATATTCACTCATTTGTTTGCGTTTGTATTGCACAATAAAACGCGGGTGCGGCAAGGGTATCACTTCTTTGAAAAAGCCAAACTCAGCATTCAGTTTCTGCAAATAGTTGTGGTTTTTGCCTTCGCCCCAGCAAATGGCTATATCGGTGCGTAGGCCAAACCCTATTTGTGTTTGTACATTTTCGATGATGGGTTGGCGGGTTGCGGCCAACAACGCAGGGGTATCGTAGTAATTAATATTTTTACCCTTAAAAGTAAGAGCCATCGGGTACAACGAGTTGATATAAAACTTGCTGTAAAAAGCTTCTGTCCCGCCAAATGCTTGTATCATCTCATACACAAACACGCTGCTTATTTCTTGTTTTTTGGTAAAACTGTTGAGAATGCCACAATCGGTTTCTAAACGGATGGGGTCGGTAAAGGGAATGCCAGTAACCCCGCCCCCAAACCTACCCGGATTGATACCCAAAATAAACACGCGGGTAAGGTTATCGTTGTAGTATTTAGTGTAGAAAGCCTCAGTAACCCGCCACGTCTCTGCATCCGTAAAAGGCAGCATTACTTCTATCCCTTCGGGCAAATCAGTGGGACGAAGTTGCCGATAAAATGAAAGGACTTTGCTGCTTAGGGTATCGGACATGATTACAAAATTTGAACAGCATTTAAACTGTTTGGATGCCACGAAGGCGATAAGGAGCGAAGCCCCTATTAACAGCACTTTGCGCCTTAGTACCTTTGTGGCAAAATAAATAATAAACAGACTGTTTTATCAAAAGTAAACCTCTGTAACAATTCGACTATATCTTACTTCACCGCTACCACGCTTATTTCAACGTTGGCATCTTTGGGCAGGCGGCTCACTTGTACGGTTTCGCGTGCAGGAAAATCTTTCTCAAAATAGGTAGCATATACTTGGTTTATACGGGCAAACTGCCCCATATCGGTAATAAATATGCTGGTTTTAACAATGTTGCTATAATCCATTCCGGCAGCCTTTAGCACAGCCCCTACGTTTTTCATTACTTGGTGGGTTTCGGTCTCAATACTGTCTTGCTCCATATCGCCTGTGGTAACATCAATGGCAATCTGGCCGCTGCAATACAGGGTATTGTTTACCAAAACAGCCTGGTTATAAGGGCCAATGGGTTGAGGTGCATCGGGGGTAATTATTATTTTCTTTTCCATCGTGTGGGTATTAGTTTTGTGTCCGTTTGAATTATTAGTACATGAAAATAGGTGTAACAGGACCGCAAAATAGGATAGACGAGTTAAAACTGAAAATTTCATCGGCGGCAACGTTGGTTGAAATCAAAGATACCGATTTATGGCAATTGCCCAATTTGGGCTTAACTGCTTTTATTGATGCAGGGTTTGACGATACCCCCGAACACCTGCACCACTACTTACACCTTGAATTCCCCGTTTTGGTAAGTGCGGCCAAAACCCAACTTGCCCGCCAACTGGCAGGACAAACGTGTACCACACCCATTTTTGGGTTTAATGCGTTGCCCACCTTTATTAACCGTGCACTGCTGGAGGCTACCTGCTACAATGCAGACCAAAAACCTGTGCTTGAAGAACTTGCTGCCCAACTGGGCTGGCAATGCACTTGGGTAGACGACCGAGTGGGAATGGTAACCCCCCGCATTATTTTTATGATTATTAACGAGGCTTACTACACCGTGCAGGAAGGTACTGCCGGCAAAGCGGATATTGATACGGGTATGAAATTAGGCACCAACTACCCTTACGGGCCTTTTGAATGGGCAGGATTAGTAGGCACTAAAGACGTGTACGAATTGCTGAATGCATTGTATGAAGACACCCGCGACGAACGCTATAAAATTTGCCCGCTATTAAAAACAGAATATTACAAAGCCCTGTAAGATGAATATTGAAAAACCTTACAAAAGCAGGATAGTAATTGAAGAGACTATGAGTGGTGTTGCTATCACCATTCCCGCAAAAAGTAATTTTTTTAAGACGCTTTTTTTTATAGTTTGGCTATCATTTTGGTTTTTTGCTGGTGGTTCAGTTTTAAATAACGAGGCTAGTGAATCTGGCTTTGTATTAATATGGTTATGCATTTGGTTCATTGCCCTTATTATAGGTGCATCCGCTTTATCTTGGAATCTGATAGGTAAAGAAGTAATAACTATTGAAAACGATGTGCTAACAATAAAAAAGATAGGCAACATCTTTGGCGGAACCAAATCGTATGCTATCTCTGAGGCAAAAAAATTTAGGGTAATGCCTGATAATATTAATAGTAACAATATTAATATTACTTTCTCTTTTGGGGAGCGGGGAAGATTAGCTAATGCCAAAGAACGGGGAACTATTGTTTTTGATTATGGCATGGAATCAATAGATTTTGGATTAGGCATTAGCGAACCTGAGGCAAAACACATTCTAAAACTTTTAAAAGAAAAAGACTTAATCCCATAATACTGTTAGAACCGTATAACACGATGTATTACAATAAAAAAATCCCCTGCTACAGCGTGTAACAGGGGATTTTAGTTTTTATAACAGCAATTACATGGCTTGTGCCTGAACTACTTTGGCGTTATCGTCTAACTGGTAAATAATGGGGCGGGCAGTGCCCAACTCTTTTTGCAAAATTTGCTCAGGAGTAAGGTTTTCAAGGTACATAATCAAAGCACGCAAGCTATTTCCGTGCGCTGATATGATAATGTTTTTACCTTGTTTCAATAAAGGCTCAATGGTTGCTTGGTAGTAAGGCAATACGCGCTCTGCGGTATCCTTCAAACTTTCACCGTTGGGAGGGGCAATATCAAAACTACGCCTCCAAATGTGTACCTGCTCATCCCCGTATTTTTTTGCGGTTTCGGCTTTATCAAGTCCTTGCAAATCACCATACATACGCTCGTTCAACGCTTCGTGTTTGGTAACGGGTATATCGGTTTGTCCGGTTACTTCTAAAATGGTAGCCAAGGTGTTTTGGGCACGTTTCAAACCTGATGTATAAGCCTCATCAAATTTGTGGCCTTTCAGCATTTCACCTGCATTGCGGGCTTCTTCTTGTCCCTTAGGAGTAAGTTCAACATCTACCCACCCTGTAAAACGGTTTTCGAGGTTCCACTGCGATTGGCCGTGGCGTATGATAACTAATTCTGACATAGTAAATTCTATTGGCCTGCAAATATAAGATTTGATAGTAGAATGTGTGAGGGTAACGTTTGTTACCTCAACCACTTATTTCACCACCTTACAAACTGTACGTAGCGTACCCTTTTTAATAATGGTATTCAATTGAGCTTCGGGCTCTGTCAGTGCTTTTTTGCTGCCGCAGTTGCACAACTCGGTAAGCGGGTCTTTATCCAATATTTTATCATAAAGCTCCTTTAACGAAGGAACTTCGGGCAGTTTGCTGTACTCTTCGTAGGTATAACTCAAAAAAGCAACATTGGCTCCAATCCCTTTATTATCCAACAGATACCCTTCGTTAAGGACTGTAGGTATTAAAAAAGCCTCCCCCACCCTAAGGTCTGCAGGATGGGGATAGGCTATAATTTCAGTTTTATCTTCGGATAACAACACAGGCACACGATTGGCATAATCGGCTTTTGTTTTGTACACCAACGCCGGAGGGGCAGCTGTTTCAAAATCAGGAGTAAATGCAATATTGCTTTTGCCCATACAAGCCGTAAATGCTATTGTTAATATGCCCAGTTGCTTTATCATTATTGCTTAGTAATCTTTTTGGTTATCACCCCCTCGTTGGTATGTATTTGCACCAAATATATACCACTTTGCAAACCGTTTAACGACACATCACTCACCTTACTTGATATGGCTTCAGTTTGTATTACCTGTCCTTGCAAAGTAGTTAGCGTAATAGTAGTTACAACTCCTGTAAACTGGTTAGCATCAATATGCAATACGTTTACAGCAGGGTTAGGATACACGCTGATACTGTTTGCCAATGCAGGGTTTTCAACACCTACGTTTGATTGCTTGGTAACTTTTACTGTCCATTGTTTGGTGCTAAGGTCTTCAGCTGTAACTGTATAAACAACAGGGTTTGTGAAGTTGCGCACTGCCCCAGACGGAGGGTTAATGCTTGCCAAGTTAGATACAGTAATTACAGGGGTTAATGTGGCAATATCAGTTTGTGAAGTAACTACTACATCAACGGTTGCGTTGGTACTGTTAATTACTGCATTACCTACAATACCTGTTACAGAAAACCCTGTGATTTCTTTAGCAGGGCTAAGCTGTTTGCTACGGGTAATAGTTGTTTCAAACAAATAAGTACCTGTTTCGCCTGTGAAATAAGGAGATACAAAGAAGTACAAAGTACCGCCGCCGTTTACTGCGATGCTGCCGGGTAATACTGCATCATAGGCATCCGACCATGTATTGCCATCAGTTGAGTACGACAACAGACCATCAAAGGTGTAGGTGTTTCCGTTACCGCTATTGTATGAATCGTGCAAACGCGCTGATATCGTATAGTTATACCCTGCAGGCAGTACCACTTTGTAATAATCATAATCGTTGCCTTTGTGGCAATTTGACCCTACTGTAGTAATGTTTGATGTGTTATTTGAAAAAGTAACAGGCAGGTTATAGGCTTGGCCTACGGTATTGTTCACCTCGTAAGCATCAGGGTTAAGACCCGGCTCAACAACTTGTATGGTAATCGGGTTTGCATAAGCACCGTTGCCCAAAAACTCCCAACTGCCATTATTAGGTTTGTCCCATATAAATAATTGGTAAGTCCCTGCCGAATCGGCAATACCGCCTGTAATGGTATAAATTAACCCATTGGTAAAGTGTGAGTTTGATGGCAGACTTAACCCGTTTTTAATAGATAGTTCACGAATCCAAGTACCGTCTGACTTGTGAATATCAACCGATACATCGCCTGTAAATGTTGAGGTACTAAAATTGGCGATGTCAAATTCAACAGTAAAAGTTTGGTTACGCACAATTACTGTTGGGGTAGTTGTAATAGGCGCATACAGTTTCAATGCGTTGGTATTATTACCCTGCACATTAACGGTAATAAAGTTTTGGTAATTCCCGTTTGCAAAAGCTGTCCACTGCGTTGCGCTGCTTGTTTTATAATACACCCCAATTTTATATTCACCGGGGGTAAGAGCCGATATACTGCTGGTAGAGAATACAAGCGGATTGGTATAGTGCTTGTTAAAATCCAAAGACATACCTGTCATTGTTTCAACGGTAGCAACGTACTCATTGTTGGCATTAAATACCGCCACAGTATAATCACCGCTAAAGTTTTGCGCTGACGTAGAACCATAATTAGCTACATCAACAGTAACCGTAAAACTCTGTCCGTATTGAATCGGGTCGGGGTTAACAGTAATATCGCTATATAAGCGCAAATCAAGGGTAACGGGGGCACTGCTTGGAGGTTCGATACCTATGATAGCTTGGTGACCGCTGTTAAATCCGCCTGTACCGCCACCTGTTCCAACGCCGCCGGGGTTAAGTCCGTTTACTGAGAAATAACCGTCGTAAGCTCCGCTCCATCCCCAGTTAAAGTGTAAAAAGTCGTTATTGTCGTAACCGTCGCACACAAAAGCGTGTCCGCCACCACTTCCAAAACCTGCGTACAACACAGGACGACCTGCGTTCAACTCGCCTTTTATCAAATTCATCCATTGGGTTTGGCTATAATTAACGCGTTCTACTCCTTGCAAGCTGGTCTTGTACCCAAAATAGGTTTCAAAAGCATACTCGGCACAGTTGGTAACCGGACTTTGAGATGAAATAACGTATGCACCGCTACCGCCATTGGCAGCAACGTCGTAGTTCATATCCACGCTTACACCGCAATGGTACATAAGAGTTGCCACTGCCGAGTTTGACGAACTAACCGTATTGGGCATGCTACCCCAGTTATAGGTAGTAGCTCCAAAATTAGCTGACAATGTACCGTATGAACTGTGGTTGTATGAGTGGTTGCCTGTTCCGGTAGTTGGGTAATTCCAAAACTTCATTACCTGTGCCATTGCTGTTGCCACACAACCTGAAACAGTACGTTGGGCGGCACCTGCATCATAAGGGCACAGGGCGTTGTAGTAAGGGCTTTGATCCCATTTAGTTTGCACCAAAGGCGAAACACTGGCATCAATAGTATTATCCAACGGCTTGCCTTGTATCAGTTCTTGCCATTGTGTAGCAACTTCAGCCGATTGGGTGGCATTGCTCTGAATTATAGACCGGATTTCGGCTTTGTAGCCTTCTAACCATTTAGCTGTTTGTGGCGCAATATTGGTAGGGTTAAAATCAGCAGCATCTGAATAACCAAGAACAGGAATAGCTTTATCATCGGCTGAAACGATAACAAAACCGTCGCCATTTGCCACATTAAAAATATAGTAATAGGCTATAGGTGCCGAAGAAGATTGAGCGTTGTAGGCTTTAGATTTTTCGGCAACAGCCAACTCAAGCTGTAGTCCGGTTTTAAAAGCAGCAGTAGTAGTACGGGTGGCTAAAAAATTTTGCCCCACCTGTTTGGCGGTGGCTTCGTCAATGGGTTTTGCAACTGCAAACCCACAAACAACCAGTAAGATAAAAAAGGTAAAAAATTTTTTCATACGTATAGGGTATAATTGAGATAAAGTTATAATTAATTGTAGAAGCAACCCATTTTTAAGCTGCAACTGCTTGTTTTAAAGAAACTGTAGCTAAAAAAATTATTCAACAAATTTAGTATTTAGTTGTTATAATGATAAATACAGTAACATAAAATCGAAAAGATTAATAGCTATAAAACCCTTTGCCGGTTTTACGCCCGTGGTGACCGGCATCCACCTTTTGTTGCTGTATGCGGCTGGGACGGAATTTCGGATCGTAATGGAATAATTGGTACATCGACGAAGTAACCGAGAAGTTGGTGTCCACTCCTATTAAATCCATCAAACGGAAAGGGCCCATTTTAAAACCACTGGCTTCACACAACGCATCAATAGTTTCAAGCGGTGCCACGTTTTCTTCGGCTACTTTCAAGCCTTCTACATAAAAATGGCGCGCAACACGGTTTACAATAAAGCCCGGTGCATCTTTTGCCATAATAGGGGTTTTACCCACACTCAACACAAATGCTTTTGATTGCTCGGCCACTTCATCAGAGGTTTGCGCACCTGCAATTACCTCCACCAGTTTCATTATGTGGGCCGGATTAAAAAAGTGAATGCCCACTACCCTTTCAGGATTAGCAATTTTAGCAGCTATTTGAGTAATGGGAATGGTAGATGTATTGGTAGCCAAAATAGTTTCAGCGGGATTTTGGGCGGCAAGTTTTTCAAACAATCCCACCTTCACGTCTAAGCGCTCCACAATGGCTTCAATTACCAAGTCAGCCTTTAAAGCTTCAAAGTCGCCTGTAAAAAGCATCCTCGCAAGGGTAGCGTCTTTCTCAGCAGTTGTCAGCTTTCCACGCTCAATGGCACCGTCAAGGTTTTTAACAATCCCCTTTTCAGCTTTAGCCACCATGTCTGTATTTATATCATACAAAACAGTGTCGTACCCGCTTTGTGCGCATACTTGTGCTATACCGGCACCCATAGTGCCTGCGCCTATTACCGCTACCTTTTTAATTGCCATAATTAGAAATTAGAGATTACTTAATGGCTATTTTATCTACCCTATTTTGGTGACGACCGCCTTCAAACAGTGCCGAAAGGAAACTATCTGCAATGGCAAATGCTTTCTCAACACTTACAAAACGTGCGGGTATGCACAATACATTGGCATTGTTATGCTGGCGGGCAAGGGCGCCTAATTCAGGTTCCCAGCACAGCGCTGCACGTATATCTGCGTATTTGTTAGCAGTCATACAAACACCGTTACCGCTGCCGCAAATCAATATGCCCAGCTCGGCTTCTTTTGCCACTACTGATTTTGCCAATGGATGCACAAAATCAGGATAATCCACCGACTCAGGGCCAAAAGGACCAAAGTCATGCACCTCGTGCCCTGCTGCTTCCAAACGGGTTCTCAATAAGGCTTTTAATTCATATCCGGCGTGGTCGCCTGCCATTGCTATTTTCATGGTAGTTCTATAATTATCGTTTTGTTATTTCAGCGGTTGTTTCAGCTGCTTTGCGTTTTTCAACTCGTGCAGCAATCATTATCCCAATTTCGTAAAGTATAACCAGCGGTATGCTCATCAATACTTGGCTGGTTACATCGGGCGGGGTTAGCACTGCGGCTACAATCACCACAATAAGTATTGCATAGCGGCGGTATTTGCGCAGGTATGCCGCAGTTACCAATCCTATTTTAGATAAGAAGTAAATAATAATAGGTAACTCAAATATTATCCCTGTGGCAAGGGTTAGCATAGTTACAAAACTGATGTAAGAATCAACCGTAAATTGGTTTTGGATATTATCCATCAGTTTGAAATTGCCTAAAAAGTTGAGCGATATTGGCGTAAGGATAAAATACCCGAACGAAATACCTAAAAAGAACAAAAAGCTGCCATAACCCACCATTTGTTTGGCATACTTTATCTCTTTATCACTAAGGGCTGGCTTAATAAACAGCCATAACTGGTACAAAATCCAAGGAAAGGCCATCACCACCCCTGCAATGATTGATACCATGAAATATTGGGTAAACTGTGATGTGATAGACGGACTGAAAATGGCATACTCTATGGCCTTAAGACACAAAGTATCATCATTGTTTACAAGGTACGACAGTTCGCACATCTTGCGGTAGGTCCAAAAATCAAGATGAGTAGGCCCGAAAATTATTTCGTCGAACAAAATATGAGGAAACGCCAACCCGAAAATAGAAAACAGCACCACACCCGCCAACGCTCTGATAATGTACTTTCTCAGTTCGTCAACATGTTCAAAAAAACTCATTTCCTTTATAGGTTCATCATCAAACTCTTGGTCTAAAGCCATGCTGTTCAGTCGCTGTTTTAAGCCTGCGAAATTAACGAAAATTGTCGGGTGCAAAAGGCATAAATGCAAACTGTTGACAGAGCAAATAATGCATGAATGTGATAGTACTCAGTTAATACTATTAAACTACATTTGTTATCGGCAATAGTGAGAACACTTAAAAAAAAGCGTAGAAAAGTAACCCGCAAAGCATTGTGGAGGCTTACCCGTCGGTCTTTAATCAACCCCAACGAATCTCCCAAAACACGGGCGTTTAGTGTTGCCATTGCCACCTTTTTAGCTTTTGTTCCGTTGTACGGTTTGCAAACCATCTTAGGCATTTTAGTGGCCTTTGCCCTTAGGCTAAATAAGGTATTGGTGATTGTACTCATAAACATAATCACCCCCTACCCGTTAGTGCCGGTAATCATGTACCTGAGTTTCAAAATCGGAGGGATATTTATGGAGCATCCTGCCCAAATTGATGCCGGACAAAGTTTTTCGTGGTCGTTACTGCAAAATAACCTATTGCAATACCTTAGCGGCGGACTTATTTTGGCCATAGTAATGGCATTGTTGCTTGGAAGTTTGTCATACCCTGTTTTCATCTTTTTACAAAAAAAGGCACGCATGAAAAACTGATGACGCACTTTCTACGTAAATCCTTTAGTGTTGAAACAACAATTACAGCAAAACGCAAGTCTTGGCTGTAAAGATTACTAACCAAGCCTTATTTAAGAAGATTAAAAAAGGGCTGATGCACTGCAAATCTGACATTTGTCATGCAACACGCTCCATTTTTTAATTATTTTTGCGCTACGCAATTAAGGTTTAAACACTAATTACAACCTACCTATGAAACTAAAAACTGTACTTTTAATTGGTCTTATTTTGGCTGTATTGTCTGCCGCTTATGTTTGGTTTTTTATTTACAATAAACCCAAGAAGAACATTCTTGAATCGAAGGCCGACTACACATTAACTGTAGCCCAACTTGTACAAGAATTTGAAACCAATCACGACAGCGCTATTGCAAAATACAACGATAAAGTGCTTGAGATTAGCGGTGAAGTAGCAAGGATAGAGCCTAATGACTCAATCAGCTCGGTAGTGTTTAAATCCGGAGACAAGTACGAAGTGTTTTGTGAAGTACACCCAGAATATAATGTGCAGACAAAGCAACTTGCCTCACCCCAAAAAGTAGTATTAAAAGGCCTATTTATCAGTGCCGAAAAACCCGATACTGACTTTGACCTTCCCGGCTTGGTGCGCTTGAAAAAAAGTTCATTTACCAAAGCTGAAAACTAAGCCCAAATAACAATATTACAACATGAGGATAGGGGCATTGGCAATAATAGTACTGGGGCTTGCAGCAATAAACAGCTGCACACACAAACCCGATTACACTGAGTTTATCAAACAATCAACGTATTCAAGCAGCAATTGCGATGCTGATACGGTGTATTTCGAAAACGATATTATGCCCATTCTCACCTCTAATTGCGGTATGGCAGGCTGCCACGGTTCAGGATCAAGGGAAGAAGATATTAGTGTGGCCGATTACACAGATGTTTTAAACAGCGGATTAGTTGTGCCGCGCAGACCTGATAAAAGTAAAATAATTGAGGTAATAACTGAAAGCAATAGCGATAAAGTTATGCCCCCGCCTCCACGTACTAAACTATCGGCTGATGCTGTATCAAAAATTGAAACTTGGATACGACAAGGCGCAAGAAATAATAAATGCATAGGCTGCGATACCACAGAATTTAAATTTGCTGCTAATGTGTGGCCTATTTTAGATGCCTCGTGCAAAAGCTGCCACAGTGGTACATTCCCTTCAGGAAATTTAAGATTGGAAGGCTATGCCGATGCCAAAACAAATGCTGACAACGGCAACTTGCTGGGCACTATTACCCACACACCCGGATACAAACAAATGCCGCAAGGCTCTAAGTTGCCCGATTGCCAAATAAGTATCATTCGCCAATGGATACAGGCAGGGGCACTTAATAATTAAACAGGCTTATTTCGAAAAATGAAGAAAACTATTATCGTATTATCTGCACTATTGACATTGGCTTACAGTTGCCAACATCAACCCGAAGTTTTACCAACCACAAACACAGGAACCCCCAATAACCCGGGCAGCGGGAGCGGAAATTGCAACCCCGATAGTGTGTATTTTGAAAACGATATACTACCCATTTTAACTTCAAACTGTGGCATGGCGGGTTGCCACGATGCTATTACTCAAACAGAGGGTATTAACGTTGCATCGCACTCAAGCCTTATCAGTAGCGGAAGTGTGAAACCGGGCGATGTGAACGGCAGTGATTTAATGGATGTGATTACTGAAACCGACCCTAACAAAAAAATGCCTCCTCCCCCACGCACACCGCTAACACAAGAACAAATAAACAAACTTACCAAGTGGATACAACAAGGGGCAAAAAACAATAAATGCAAAAGTGCCTGCGATACTACTAACTTTAAGTTTGCAGCCAATGTGTTGCCGCTGTTAGACAGTAAGTGTAAAGGATGCCATAGTGGTGCATTCCCCTCTGCGGGAATATCACTTACCAACTATACTGAAGTGAAAACACAAGCCGATAACGGAAAATTGTTAGGAACTATTAGCCACAGCCCCAGCTATAAGCCCATGCCCCAAGATGCCCCTAAAATGAGCGATTGCGAAATAACAATTGTACGCAAATGGATACAAGCCGGTGCCCAAAACAACTAACAGTTAAACTTTGGCACGATAATTTGTTTGTATATACCAACAATGAAACTAAAAATTAAATCTATAGTACTATGAGAAAATTAGCATTCGTAGCTGCATTGGTGTTGATGACAACCTTTGCATTCGGTCAAAAAAAGTATTTTACCCGCACGGGCAATATCTCTTTCTTTTCTGATGCCAGCTTAGAAGACATTACTGCCAACAACCATCAGGTTACTGCTTTGATTAACACTGCCGATGGTAAATTGGCCTACAAAGTACCCATCAAAGGCTTTGAATTTGAAAAAGCATTGATGCAAGAGCACTTTAACGAGAACTACATGGAGTCTGACAAATATGCGGAGGCTTCATTTGACGGTGCGATTGAAGATTTGAAAAAAGTAGATTTTACTAAATCAGGCACTTATAAAGTAACTGTTAAAGGTAAACTTACTATGCACGGTGTTACCAAAGATGTATCAATGCCCGGCGAAGTGATTGTAGATGCTACTAACAACAAAGTAACTACCAAGTGTACTTTTAAAGTAGCGTTGAAAGACTACAACATTAAAAACGATAAGGTAGGAAAGATTGCTGACGAGATTGAAATACGTGTGAACGTTGAGATGACCGAGAAAAAATAAGGATATAAAAAAGGGGCTTTACAGCCCCTTTTTCTCTATAAAACAAACTAACCATGAATAAACTACTAATGCTGGGAATGGTAGCATTCCTTAGCCTTCAATCTTGCTATTACGATAACGAGGAAGAACTATACCCGCAAGCAGGCAATTGCGACACCACTGCTGTAACATACAGCGGTACGGTCTCAAAAATTCTTAACCAGCGTTGTGCTGTTTCAGGTTGCCATTTAGGGGCATCCGGACAGGCTATCGGCATTTTTGATACCCACGGAGGTATAAAAACCTATTTTGATGCCGGAAACACCGTACGCTTTTTAGATGCCATCAACCACCGCAACGGACGCTCACCAATGCCCAAAGGCAGTGCCACCAAACTTGATGCCTGCGATTTGCTAAAAATTGAAGCTTGGATAAAAGGCGGCTATCCAAATAACTAACCTATTATGAAAAAAAATATACTGTTACTATTAGTATCGTTTGCATTCATACTTCCGGTTGTTGCGCAACCCGGTGGTGGTTTGCTGGATGAGTTGGATGCCTTAGACTCTAACGCAGAGAAAGAACCTGATTATGCCTTTGCAACATTCAAAGGGGTGCGTGTAATCAACGGGCAATCGGTAGAAGCGCCTGCCAAAGGTGAATTATTATATATGCTTGCCCACCGTTTTGGAACCATCGAAAACGGTTTTTATGATATGTTTGGTATGGATAGAGCTACTATGCGTATGGGGCTTGAATACACGCTGCCTACTGATTTTGTAACCATTGGTTACGGCCGTAGCACCTATGGCAAAACGTACGATGGTTTTGTGAAAGCCAAACTGTTCCGTCAACAATCGGGGGCTAAAAACTTTCCTGTTACTATTGTTTGGGTTTCGGATGTTGCAGTTAGGAGTGAAAAATTTACCAACCCCGATCGTAAAAACTATTTCACCTCACGCATGGCCTATATGCACCAATTGCTGATTGCCCGCAAGTTTTCAAGCAGTTTTTCTGTACAGCTAAGCCCTACGGTAATTCATAAAAACCTCGTACGAACAATTGACGAACAAAATACCTTCTTTAGCATGGGAGTTGGCAGCCGATTAAAATTGACCCGTCGTGTATCATTAAACCTTGAATACTTTGGTTTCATGCCAGGACAAAATATTCCCAAAATAGGAGACCAAACCATACGCAATACATTTGCCGTTGGGTTTGACATTGAAACAGGCGGCCACGTTTTCCAATTGCAGTTTACCAATGCCCGTGCTATGTATGATGGCGGGTATATCAGCGAAACAGTGAATGATTTTGCGGCACCGCAAGGCAAGGGAATTGCTTTTGGCTTTAACCTTACCCGAACATTCTCATTCAAAAGATTCGAGTAATACACAAATACATTCAGGCAATACTCTTTTGGCAGGCAAATTGCTTCCGGAAGAGTATTGTTTCTTTTACAGGATGATTAAAAAAACTGCATACACACTTTTATTGTGGCTGGCTGCCTTTGCTGCCAAAGCACAATTGCACGACAGTACCACTGTACCCATTGTTGGGTTTGAATATGTGGAACAACTGATGCAACAAAAAAACGACACCACGTATGTAATAAACTTTTGGGCCACGTGGTGCGGCCCCTGTATCAGAGAACTCCCCCATTTTGAAGCCCTAAAAGCCAAATATCCCAACAAAAAGCTAAAGGTGATTTTAATAAGCCTTGACTTTAAAAAGAACTACAAGAATGTTTTGCTGCCTTACCTGCAAAAGCACAAAATAACCAGTCCTGTAGCCTTACTATACGAACCGGATGCTAACCGATGGATTGAAAAAGTGAGCGCAGAATGGAGCGGCTCTATACCGGCTACCCTAATTTTTAATAAGGACAAAAGTGGCTTCTACGAGAAGGAATTTACCAAGCAAGAGCTGCACAAAACTGTTGAGACTTATTTTTAACCCCTGATATACTAAACACAAACAGATATGAAAAAAGTTATCCTATCGGCCATAGCGTTGTTTGCAGTAGCAGCAATGACAATAGCCTTTACTTACAAAACAAACGCAACAAAGGGATATGCCATTGGCGATACGGTTGCTGATTTTTCGTTAAAAAACATCGACGGTAAAATGGTTTCATTGGCTGATTTTAAAGATGCCAAAGGATTTATCGTAGTGTTTACGTGCAACCACTGCCCGTACGCTAAAGCTTACGAAGACCGTTTGGTAGCTCTTGATAAAAAATATAAATCACTGGGTTATCCTGTAATTGCTATTAACCCTAACGACCCTGCCGTAAATGCTGAAGACAGCTATGAAAAAATGCAGGAACGTGCTAAAGAAAAAGGGTTTACGTTCCCCTATTTGTTTGACGAAGGACAGAAGATATACCCAATATTCGGGGCAACACGTACCCCACACGTATTCATATTGCAAAAAAACGGGGCAAGCAGCGTAGTGAAATACATTGGTGCTATTGATGACAACCACGAAGATGAGTCAGCCGTAAAAACCAAATACGTTGAAGGAGCAGTTGATGCATTAATTGCAGGCAAAACTCCAAACCCTGAAACCACAAAAGCTATAGGCTGTACAATTAAGGCCAAAAAATAAACGCCTCTTGTCGGATAGTAAACAAAACGGTCGGTTGGTATACACCAACCGACCGTTTTACTTTATACGATTAAAATAGAAACTATTCTTCTTCGGGTTTCATGTTATGAAACACGTTTTGTATATCCTCGTCTTCTTCAATCTTTTCCAACATCTTCTCAATAGCTGCGCGATCTTCGGCGGTTACATCCGCATACGATGTAGGTATGCGTTGCAACTCAGCGTTAATAATATTTATGTTGCGCTCTTCTAACGCCTTTTGCATTTTACCAAAATCAGCAAACGAAGTGGTGATGATAATCTCGGCTTCGTCTTTTTCAATATCCTGCAAACCAAAATCAATCAAATCCAATTCAAGTTCATCGGTATCCAACCCTTCTGCAGCTACGGTAAATAAACCCAAACGCTCAAACATAAACTCCAGTGAACCTGTTTTACCCAATTCACCCCCACCCCTGCTAAAGTATGAACGGATGTTTGCTACCGTACGGTTAGGGTTATCGGTGGCGGCTTCTATCACAATGCCTACACCCTTTGGGCCGTAACCTTCGTATACAATCTCTTCAAAATCCTTTTCACTCTTGTCGCTGGCACGTTTAATAGCTGATTCTATACGGTCTTTGGGCATATTCACGCCCTTAGCGTTTTGTATCACCACACGCAGGCGTGCATTCAGTGTCGGGTCGGGCCCGCCGGCTTTCACCGCCATTGATATCTCTTTACCGTATTTTGTGAACGCTTTCGACATCTGGTCCCAGCGTTTCATCTTTCTTCCTTTGCGAAATTCAAATGCTCTACCCATAGTAGTTTGTATTACTGCGCAAAATAAATAAAAATGAAGATGAATGGCTATTGCAATTAGGCAAATACTGTGAATTTGTGTTCGCGATACTATTTATCACGTGAGACAAGCATCAGGTTTTTTGTTTTTTCTTTTTGGCTGAGGGGAATAAGACATTGTTCAATATCAACCTAAAACCGGGTGAGTTGGGGTGCAAAGCCAAATCTGTGGGTGGTTCACCCACAATATGCTGATAATCCTCAGGGTCGTGGCCACCGTAAAATGTCCAAGTACCATTACCTGCCGTACCGTGTATATAACGGGCCTCATTTAACCCCTTATTTTCGCCCATAATCACTACATTGCTTTTTATGTAACGTTTGTTGTAGGCGGTAGTTTGCCCCATAAACGCATCAATAATTTTAGTATGGTTTTGGCACAACATGGTAGGTACTAAATCGGTTTTGGCCGAAAACTCAAACAGTAAAAACAAATCTTCTTCTTCGGTAACGCCTCGTTGCTGTGGGTTTACATCAATGTTAGAAAACTCATACACGTATGGGTTCATTTCCAATTTAAAATCCGTGAAAGCAAAGCAGTTATCATAATTCAACTTTTGGTTTGCATTCCGGTCGGCGGGGTCGCCGTCAAACATACTTTCACATATATCAACCCCATCGGCAGCCAAGGCTATATCGTACGTATCAGTAGCACTGCACATGGCAAACAAAAAGCCACCGCCAAATGTAAAATCCCTTATTTTTTTGGCAACGGCCAACTTCAGTTGGCTCACGCTGGCATAGCCGTGTTTGGCAGCCATTGCCTCTGCCTCTTTCACTTGCTCTAAATACCAAGGTGCATAACGGAAACTGCTGTAAAACTTACCATACTGCCCTGTAAAATCCTCGTGGTGCAAGTGTAGCCAATCGTAAGTGGGCAGCTTGCCCTCCAACACTTCATCGTCAAATATTATATCATAAGGAATCTCGGCATACGTTAAAACCATTGTTACCGCATCGTCCCAGGGTTGCTTGCTTTTAGGCGAGTACACCGCAATTTTTGGAGATTTAAGCAGTTTCTCCGCCTCCATATTAGCTTCGGGGTTGGCAATTTCGGCCAGTATTCCATTGTACTTGGCATCGGTGATAATCTCATAAGTTACCCCGCGCACACGGCATTCTTTTTCAAATTTCTCTTGGTACGGAAACACAAAACTACCATCGCGGTAATTAAGCAGCCAGTCGGCCTCAATATCAAACGTAAGCACCCAATAGCAAATACCGTATGCCTTTAAATGGTCTTTCTGGGTATTATCCATCGGCACCAAAATGTGCGTGGCTTGTGCTGTTAAAACCGTAACAAAAAATATAACTGCCGCTAAAATGTGTTTCATAATTGTGTTAATTGATACCCCACGTACACCAAAAGTAAACCCGCAATATTTGTTCCTAATATGTAATAAACGGTTAGCCCCCATTGCTTATTTTGAAATAACTGGATAGTATCAAGCCCGAAGCTTGAAAACGTTGTGAACCCGCCTAAAAAACCTATCACAAGTAACGGCCAGTATTGACGTATTACTGCATTGGCAGAAGCACTACCCATTGCTAAACCAATTAGTAAACAACCCGCAAGATTTACAAAAAATGTAGGCCAAGGGAACGACATACCGCCGTGGACAGGGAACAATTGTCCTAACCCATAACGAGATACTGCACCCAGTGCACCTCCAATAATAACTTGTAAAAACGCAGGCATACTCCCCAAAATTAAGTCTTTTAGACGATATACTTAGTGCAGACCCATCAAAAATCACACCCCGATTTTATGCATTTGAAATAGCCACAGCAATTTAAGCCACCCTGTTGTGCCAAAAAAGCGTACCTTTGCGGGCTTAATAATTTTATAATGGGACGAATTGTAGCCATAGTAGGCAGGCCAAACGTAGGAAAATCAACTTTGTTTAACCGATTGGTTGGAGAACGCAAGGCAATAGTGGACGATATGAGCGGGGTGACCCGTGACCGCCACTACGGTAAAGCCGAATGGATTGGATATGAATTTACGGTGATTGATACCGGCGGATATGTTCCGCATAGTGATGATGTGTTTGAATCGGCGATACGCGACCAAGTGAAAATTGCTATTGAAGAGGCGGATGTAATGTTGTTTATGGTAGATGTAACTACCGGTATTACTGACCTTGACAGTGATTTTGCGGGTTTGCTGCGTAAATCAAAAAAACCTGCGTTGGTAGTTGCCAACAAAGTTGATAACAACGAACGTATAGTTGACACTGCCGAATTTTACTCGTTTGGTTTGGGCGAGGTGTACCCCTTATGCTCTATTTCGGGTGCTGGCACCGGAGAGTTGCTGGATGAAGTGGTGGAACGCTTAAGAGCATTACCACCAACAGCTGCCGAAGAAACACTTACCGATGTTCCAAAGGTGGCAATTGTGGGTAAACCCAACGTTGGAAAGTCGTCGCTGGTAAATGCATTGTTAGGTGAAGACCGTAACATTGTTACACCTATTGCCGGTACCACCCGCGATACCATACACACCCATTACAAAGCCTATGGTCACGAATACTTACTGATTGATACGGCAGGTATTCGCAAAAAAGGAAAAGTAACTGAAGACATTGAGTTTTACTCAGTAATCCGCGCGATAAAGGCGATTGAAGAGTGCGACGTGTGCGTACTACTGATTGATGCCACACAAGGTATTGAGAGCCAAGACTTGAACTTGTTTCACCAAGCTGAGAAAAACGGAAAAGGAATTGTGGTATTGGTGAATAAGTGGGATTTGATGGAGAAGGACACCAACAGCGCTAAAACTTACGAGGAAACCATCAAAAGGAAAACCGCTCCTTTTACGGATTACCCCGTGTTGTTTGTATCTGCTCTTGAAAAACAGAGGATATACAAGGCAATGGAAACCATCGGGGCTGTTTATCACAATCTATCAAAAAAGATTAACACCCACCAATTGAACGAAGTAATGCTGCCGATAATATTGGCAACTCCCCCTCCGGCATATAAAGGAAAATACATCAAAATTAAATATATCACCCAATTACGTACCAAGGTGCCCAGTTTTGCATTTTTTTGCAATTTGCCCCAATATTTTAAAGACCCCTACAAACGCTTCTTAGAGAACAAACTCCGTGAAAATTTTGACTTTAGCGGAGCGCCTTTGAGAATATTTTTTAGAAAAAAATAAGGGTATTCTTGCATAATTTGTTTCTTTGGCTACCTTTGCACGGAATTTTAAAAGTATCACAAAAAAATGAAAAAAGTATTTGCTCTGTTAACCATCGTATCTGTAATGTCATTCGTAGCTTGCAAAAACAACACAACTGTTGATCATGCTGCTGACTCAAAACGCGCTGCTGATTCACTACAAAAGATAGCTGATTCAGTTAAAGCTGCTGAAGAAGCTGCTGCTGCTGCACAAGCTGCTGACACCAACAAAGGTGATTCAAACGCTGCTGCTCCAGAAGTTAAGTAATTAGCGTTACAGATTAGACAACGAAATTAAAGAGTGCCGAGGCACTCTTTTTTTTTGCCCTTAACTATACCTTTTTACAATAGAAAAAGATTGACTTAAATTGCAGTATGAAAAAAATACTCGCTGTATATATTGCCATTATTACTTTATCAGTGGTTGCCTGTAAATCAAAACCCGAAGCAGAAACTAAAACCCCTGAACAGCAAAAAGCCGAAACCATCGTAAAAAGTGATAAAGAAAAGGCCGACTCTGTGTTAGAATATTACAAGAAGAAAGCCGGCGCTGCTCCTGATTCATTACTTGTCAAATAACCCAATAAAAAAGCCCAAATACATTTAGTACTTGGGCTTAATATTTTCACCTGTAAGGGTAAATTTACTTTTTGTTCATTACTGTCTTGGCCGTTCCTTTCAGCACCGCATCGTATTCAGCCAGTGCTTTTAAAGCAGTGTTAAAAACCGTATCGCCTTGGTTTAGCACTTGGTAATATGCCTCTTTGCCATATACCTGTCTTGCTATCAACGCTTTTACCTGATTAGCTATCAACTTCCGCGAAGCTTCAAACTCAGCGGCACTGTATGTAATGTGAGCATCGGCAAGCATCTGGCGAAGTTTGCCTTCTAATTGGCTGCTAAAATCAAAGCGTTTACCAAAGTCTTGGGCATCTTTATACGTCTTTTTCAATATATCGCGGTTATTATCAGCATATTGATAGGCCAAGCGTGTGGCAAGTCCGTTGCGGTATATGTGGGTCATTAGTTCTGTGTGGATGGCACTGTCCACGGGCACAAATACATCGGGGTATATTCCTCCGCCACCATATACTTTACGTCCGGCTGGAGTTTTAAATACCATCTTCTCGTTTTTCTTCACACTATCGGGATGGTCAAGCTCGCCGCCTTTCAAGCGTTCGCCTACTTCAGCCTCGTATGTATCGTAGCCTTCGTCGTAGGGTTTCTGAATGCTTCGGCCTGTTGGGGTATAATACCTTGCAATGGTAAGCCTCACTGCCGAACCGTCGCTAAGGTTAAACGATTCTTGCACCAAACCTTTGCCATACGAACGGCGACCAACAATAATTCCTCTGTCCCAATCCTGTATAGCACCTGATACAATCTCGCTTGCTGAGGCAGAACCTTCGTCCACTAAAATCACCAGTTTGCCTTCGGTAAATTCTCCGGCGCGGTCGGTTACATATTCCTTTTTCTTTTGATTACGCCCTTCGGTGTACACCATCAGTTTACCTTCGCCCAAAAACTCTGATGTTATCATCGTAGCAGCATGAAGATAACCACCGGGGTTTCCCCTCAAATCCAACACAAGGCTTTCCATCCCTTCCTTTTTCAGTTTATCAAGCCCCGCTTTCAATTCGTCGTAGGTATCTTTAGCAAAGCTGTTTACCTTCAAATACCCTGTTGTAGGGTTTATCATGTAGGCAATATCAACGCTCTTCAAGGGTATGCGGTCACGCACAATAGTGTATTTAAGCAGTCCTTTCATCCCCGTACGCTTCAACTCCACTTCCACCTTTGTACCCTTAGTTCCTTTTAGTTTCTTGATAACATCACTGTTGCTGATGTTCACCCCTGCCACCGTTTCGCCATTCACCTTTATAATTCGGTCACCGGGCATAATTCCTGCCTTTTCCGATGGCCCTTCGGGTAATACCGTAGCAATAAAAATGGTATCGTTCAGCAAATTAAACTCCACTCCTATCCCCTCAAAATTACCTTGCAACTGCTCGTTGACGGCTGTCAACTCGGCAGCGGGTATGTAATTTGAGTGCGGGTCGAGGTCGTGCAGCATTTGCTCAATAGCTACCTCAGCCAAGCGTTCATCGTCCACGGTATCTACATACTCTTTGTTTATCAAGGACATCACATGGTCGATTTTACTATTGCCGGTAAGCGCAAAGCCTCCTTTATTTCCTTGCAACATAAAACCACCGGCAACGCCCGCAGCCAATAACCCCGCATAAATAAGGGGCTGCCATTTATTTATTTTTCGTTCTTCCACTTCAGTACCTGTATTAATTCACCTAAACGTCAAAACTACATTTTAGTTTATATCAACGTGCTATAAAAACGGCGAAAGTGGCGCAAATATCGTTCCTTAAAAAACACCATCTTTGCTTTTGTAAAATGGAACTGAGAAATACTGAAAAACCTTCGCATTACAGTAGCCTTGATACAATGACCACAGCTGAACTGCTGCAAGGCATTAACAGCGAGGACAAGAGCGTACCCCTTGCCATTGAAAAGGTACTGCCCCAAATTGAAGCTTTGGTGGAAGAAATTGTGGCCAACATGCAATTAGGCGGCAGATTGTTTTATATGGGTGCCGGAACCAGCGGTCGTTTGGGTATTGTTGATGCCAGCGAGTGCCCCCCAACTTTTGGTGTGGAGCATGGTTTGGTGGTAGGCATTATTGCAGGCGGCGACGGAGCCATACGCAAGGCCGTTGAATTTGCAGAAGATGACCGCGAGCAAGGCTGGAAAGACCTTGAGGCATACACGATAAATAAAAGTGATGTGGTAATTGGCATTACAGCCAGCGGTACAACCCCCTATGTGTTGGGTGCAATAGAGAAATGCAATGCGAACGGCATCACCACGGGCGGGATTAGCTGCAACCCCAATAGCCCGTTGGGTAAACTTGCCAAATTTGCCGTTGAGGTGGACACAGGCCCTGAGTTTGTAACAGGAAGCACCCGTATGAAAGCAGGAACGGCACAAAAGCTGGTGCTGAATATGATTAGTACCGCCACGATGATACGCATGGGGCGGGTAAAGGGCAACCGCATGGTGGATATGCAACTTAGCAATCAGAAATTGATTGAGCGGGGCAGCCGAATGATAATGGAAAGCACCGGACTTAATTACGAGGCCGCTAAGGCACTATTGCTTGAGAAAGGCAGCGTGAGGAAGGCAATAGAGGGATAACAATGTGGCTGGGCAGAAAACGGGGTTATTTGCAAGACTGGATTACGCAGGCATGGGTAAAAACCACAGGCCGCCGTTTTTACCCTGAAAAAGAAAGCTGGTTAACAGGACCTTCGGGGAACACCCGCGAGATAAAAGACGAGTACATTTTCAGGCTGTGCAAGACTGAAAACTTGCGCCTTGAAAAAAACCAACCCGATTTCGGGCTGATTGATGAAATAAACGAGTGGCAACTACCTGCTGCCGATGAAAAACGCCTGCATCCCACCATCATCGACTTTTATACCCACACATATAATTACGGTTTTGAGGTGAAATCAACGTGGAAAGGGATATTCTACCCTTTCGGTTGGTTGCTGGCATTTATTTTCAGCCGCAGGCTGCAACAGTTAAACTTGCCTCTTACTGCCGAAGATACCGCGCAGGGGCTTGAAAGCAATTTGATAAAGCTGTTCTCTGATGACCAAAAGAGGGCTAAATACACCATTTGGTACCGCACTCAAAAGAAAAAAGGTACGGTTGTATTTTCAGGAATTTACGGATATACGTTTGTGCCTGCTGAAAACCGCACCTGCCTCAAAATTGTATTCCCACTGCCTAATGGCAATGCCACTATAATCTTAAACATACAAGTGCTTGAAAACGGTAGCCTGCGACTTACCTCAAAAGGAAAAAGAGACGGAGAAACGGGTTTTTACTTTTTACTTGAAAACGGCAAGGGAGATTATTGGGTAAAATATGTGAAGGCCATGCACGAAACATTGGATGTGTTTGTGGATGAAGGCAATACTCTAAAGGCCACCCATACGTTTAAGTTCTACGGCCTCACATTTATGACCTTGCACTATACCATGCACAAAAAACAACTCTGATTATTCAGGTTGTTTAAACGGGTCTTCCTGAGCGGGGTCTTGCTGTTGCTGTTCTTCTTCCTCTTGCTTTTTTTGCTCCTCCAGCTTCTTTTGCTCATCTTCAGGAGACAAGTAATGTATCAATCCCTTTTTCACCTCTTCTTTCCCGTTCATAAATATCTTGTACACATACGTAGCACTCATAATATTATCCCGTTTGATAACATTTACAGGTTTGGCCAAATCGGGGTAGATTGCTACCACTTGGTAAGAAAGGTCGTAAATCATCAGCGTTACCTTTCCGCGTTTCACCATGTCTTTGGGCAAAATCAACTTATAATCATACATCACTTTACGGTCGGCAGGGTCAAAGGTTATTTGCTCCTTCCATAAATCCAGCAAACGAGGCGGCGTTACTCCTTTTGCACCGTAAATAATATCCTCAAGCCTAAACGAGAGTTTTGTGGTTACTTGCGGTACCGTGTTTGAAACCGCATACTTTTCAAACGGAACAACAAATATTTCAAGGTTTTCAAGGTCGCGGCTGCTGCACTCTATAACAAGGTTTTTCTTGCCCAGTTTCAACGTATCAAGATTGATTTTTAACGAGATGGGCTTTGCATCAATATTTTCTGCATCCCTGATAAAAAAACTGCCCCCGCTGTCTATAAACAGCATACTCCCGTCAGATTCAAACAAAATAATCTCAGGAGCAAGCAAATGGCTAAACTCTGACGGGATTACACTTTCAGCAGGTAGTTTTTTGCCTTGTTTGTTTTTAAACACCACGCTATCACCCGGCAACAGGGTATTAAACAAGAATATTCGTTTGTTATCGCTGGCAGTGGTTATATCAAAAGAGATGGTTTGCTGTGCATTTGCCACAAAAACTTGCAGCAGGCACACAGCCAGTAAAATCAATTTTTTAATATGGTTTAAAAAACCATGCAAGGCGGTATTATTTTTTAGAGATGGTAATAGTTCCTTCGGTAACCAATGTTCCGTCGTACACTTCAACTATATACTTGTACTTGCCCTTTGGCAAATCATTTATGTATAAAATACTTTCAGTAGCCTTAATATTTAAAAAGTCTTTTACCTCTTTCTTAGCACTATTATAAAGTTTAAAATTAAGCGATGTAAACTGTTTTAACGCATCGCGTGAAACCTTTATTATCAACACTTTATTCTCTTGCACAACACTTACACCGCTTGCAGCTTTTTGCAAATCGGTTTTGGCACGCGTGCCCGTAGCGTTGGCATAGTTTTCTTCGACATTGGTTTGTAGCAAGGGAGTTCCACAGGTTACTTTTTCACCGTTTTTAATAATTTCAGTTCCCTTCATATTAGCCAAATAAACCGTTACAGTATTCTTTCCCTCAGGCTTTGCGTATAGTACGGCTCCTTTTTCCCAACAAGGCATTTCGTTGGCATATTTTGTTAAAAATATTTCGCGTTTGCCGTTTTTAGCTTTGAAATAAATGGCAGTAGTCCTATCCATTTCTATACTGAAACTATCAGTAGAAAATAATACAGCGCGCTCACCGTAATTTTCAATTATTGGTTTCAATTCGCTTTTAGCAATGCCATCGTCAAACTTAATAATATCGGCAAAAGTACTGTCGGGCTTATAAAACAAGTAATTACTTCCTCTGGCACCGGGCATAGCCGTTGTGTAATAATCAGCGGTTTGGGCAGATACACTTCCAAAAATAAGTGTGGCAACAACTGCGGCAGCTATTTTGAAATTTTTCATTTTTTCAAAGGTATTACTACAAAAACAAAAAAGCTGCCAGTGTTTTATACACAGGCAGCCTATAGATGTCTATTACTTAGATTAGAGCGTTATTTAGCAAAATTCACCGCGCGGCGTTCACGGATAACCGTTACTTTAATCTGGCCGGGGTAAATCATTTCTTTCATAATACGTTGGCTGATATCAAACGAAAGCATTTCTGCTTTTTCATCGCTCACGCGCTCGCTTTCTACCATTACACGCAACTCGCGACCAGCTTGTATCGCAAATGCTTTTTCTACACCGTCATAAGAAAGTGCAAGGCTTTCCAAGTCTTTCAAACGTTTCATGTAGTTTTCAACATCTTCGCGGCGGGCACCGGGACGTGAACCTGAGATAGCATCACACGCCTGAACGATTGGCGAAAGCATCGAAGTCATTTCAATCTCGTCGTGGTGGGCACCAATGGCGTTCACTACTTCGGGGTGTTCTTTGTACTTCTCGGCCAATTTCATACCCAACAATGCGTGTGGAGTTTCAGCATCGTCATCGGGCACTTTACCAATATCGTGCAGCAATCCGGCACGTTTAGCAAGCTTCACGTTCAAACCAAGTTCAGCGGCCATTGTAGCACAAAGATTGGCTACCTCTCGGCTGTGCTGCAACAGGTTTTGACCGTATGACGAGCGGTAACGCATCCTACCTACCATACGCACCAATTCAGGGTGAAGGCCATGTATACCTAAATCGATACAAGTACGTTCGCCTATTTCAATAACCTCTTCTTCTAATTGTTTTTTGGTTTTAGCCACCACTTCCTCAATACGGGCAGGGTGGATACGACCATCGGTTACCAGCCTGTGTAATGAAAGGCGGGCAATCTCACGGCGGATAGGGTCGAAACCTGAAAGGATAATCGCTTCGGGGGTATCGTCCACTATAATCTCAATACCGGTAGCGGCTTCAAGGGCGCGGATGTTACGACCTTCACGACCGATAATACGGCCTTTTACTTCGTCGCTTTCGATGTTAAACACCGATACCGAGTTTTCTATCGCTTGTTCAGCGGCAGTACGTTGTATGGTTTGTATTACCATACGACGGGCTTCTTTAGTAGCAGTTAGTTTAGCTTCGTCAACAATGTCTTTCACAAATGCAGATGCCTCGCTTTGCGCTTCGGCTTTCAGGTTTTCAACCAACTGGGCTTTGGCTTCTTCGGCCGATAAGCCTGCCAATTTCTCCAATTGTTTTACTTGTGCTTGGTGAAATTTGTCTAACTCTTCTTTCTTTTTGGCAACAAGCTCAAGCTGGTTAGTAAGGCTCTCCTTAATGGTTTCTACCTCTTTTTCCCTTTTGTTCATGTTCTCCATTTTCTGATTCAGGCTTTGCTCTTTTTGCTTAATCCTGTTTTCAGCTTGCTGAAGGTTATTGTTGCGAGAATTCACTTCTTTTTCATGCTCCTCTTTCAGGCGCATAAAATGTTCTTTGGCCTCTAATTGCTTGTCTTTCTTAAAAATCTCTGCTTTTTGTTTTGCCTCATCAATAATAGCAGCAGCAGTGCTTTTGTTTTTCTTGCTGATGAGTACCCATGTTGCACCCGCGCCTATGGCAAGCGAGCCTAAAATGGATATTACTAGGATAATACTGTCCATACGTTTTCTTTGGCTTAATTATTTTTAAGCAAGGTTAGCTGAATAAGAAAGGGTTGTTATGCAAGCTTACTGTCTAAAAGGCGGTTTATATCCTTCAACAGCACATCTACTTCGGCGGTAGTACCTGAAGTTTGCTTTGAGGAAGATATCAAATCGGTTGCCAAATCAAGCGATGCCATTGCAAGGGCATCCTGTTTATCCTTTACCGAGTAGTTTTCGGTATAGTTTTTTGCTTTGTCATTGGCCAGTTTTGCGGCAGCTCTTACGCTTTCCTCAAAACCCGCATGTATACGCAACGGGTAAAACCTGTCGCAAATATTCACTTTTATCGAAATCTCTTCCACTGCTTATCTTTCTTTATTCACTTAATCTTGCAATACAACGGTCTATCTCTCTAATGTAATCATTTATTTTCAACTTCACTTCCCTTACATCAGTTTTAGAGAGGTGTAAACCTCCTGCAATTTTAATGATTTTATTATACTCTTCTAAATCCTTAATGGTGTTTTTTTGAATATCCAGCGTTTCTGTCAGCCGTTTATTCTCATTTACCAAACGGATGTTTTCATTGCGCAAAGCATCATTGGCAGCGGCCAGTTTTTCAACTTTCGCTTTTATTTCCAGTAATTGTTTTGCCAATGCGTCCATGCCCGTTGTGCGTTTTAAGTATTTGGTTTTGAGTTTTAAGTTCTACAATTACGTTTCTAATTTACAGGTTTAAAGTCGTAACTGAAAACCTTAAACTAATAACTATTTCCTAATTACCGCCCCTACTTCTTTTTCAAACCCTTGCATCAAACGGTTCATAATCTTTTCAATCTCAGCATCGGTAAGGGTTTTTGTTTCGTCTTGCAAAATAAAACTCAACGCATACGCCTTCTTCCCGGCCTCAATCTTATCCCCTTCATACACATCAAACACATCAATAGCGCGCAGCAGTTTGCGCTCTGCTTGACGGGCAATGGTGTGCAGTTGCTCAAAGGTAATTTTTTTATCTATCACCAACGATAAATCCCGACGTACCTCCGGAAATTTTGAAATTTCTTTCAGGGTGAATTTTTGTGCAGTGGCTTTTTGCAACAAGCGTTCCCAATCAATCACCGCATAAAATACCGTGCCCTGTATGTCAAAACTTTTGGTTATTTTGGGTGATACGGGGCCATAGTTTACCAGCTTATTTCCATCAATTTCAGCAGGGCTGCCGATAATGTTACGTTCAGTAAAAGGTACTTCTACACCCATTGCAGTAAACAAATTATCGCAAGTTTGCTTAAGGGTATAAAAGTCGCTTGTGCGGGTGGGATATTTCCAGCTTTCGTTTTGCTCATCGCCACATAACCAAAGACTTAACCACCATTTTTCTTCGTATTTACCATCTACCTTGTGGTAGGTTTTGCTCAACTCAAAAAACTTAAGGTTATTAGCCTTACGGTTACGGTTATAGGCTACTGCCTCTAATCCTGAATACAGGGTATTAAGGCGCATCACCTCCAAATCAGCACTCAACGGGTTGAGCATACGCACGGCCTGCTGCAACTCTTCTTCGGTATAATACGATACTTTGGTAAGCGAGTTAGTTACTAACTCGTAGTAGCCATTAGCCGCCAACATATCGGCAGCGCGGTTGTACAGTTTCTCTTTGTTAATGCCTGTTGAGGTATTGTAAGACAGTTTTACTGACGAAGGTATCTCTATCCTGTTCAGTCCGTAAATACGGATAAACTCTTCTATCACGTCAATCTCGCGGGTTACATCGGGACGGTAAGCAGGCACGCTTAATTGCAAACCGTTTTCGTCTTCGCCTTCAACGGTAATATCCAACCCAGTGATGATGGCTTTCACTTCATCCACAGAGGCAGTTTGACCCAATACTTCGTTTAGCTTTTTATAACGCAGGGTAATTTTTGAAGGATTGATTTTGCGGGCATACACATCCACCACGGGGCTGCTAACGGTACCGCCTGCCGTTGCCAAAATCAATTCTACCACCCTGTTGATGGCATTAACGGTTATTTCAGGGTCGGTGCCGCGCTCGTAACGGAACGAGGCATCGGTATTTAGTCCCTGCCCTTTTGCCGATTTACGAATGGTGCCGGGGTCGAAGTAAGCACTTTCAATAAACAGGTTTTTGGTTTCAGCACTTACACCGCTGTGTAAACCGCCAAATACCCCCGCAATGGCCATCGGTTCGGCAGCGTTGCAAATCAACAACTCATTACCGGTAAGGGTACGCTCGGTTTTATCCAAGGTGGTGAATTTTTGGCCTTGCGCGGCCTTTTTCACTACAATTTTGTTGCCTGTGATTTTATCGGCATCAAAGGCGTGTATGGGTTGACCCAACTCGTGCAGCACAAAGTTGGTGACATCTACAATGTTGTTAATGGGGCTTAAGCCAATAGCTTTTAAGCGGTTTTGCAACCACGCGGGACTGGGTTTCACCTCTACCCCGCTAATGCTGATACCGCTGTATCGGGGGCAGCCTTCGGTATCTTCTATCACCACCTCAACAAAACTGCGGCCTTGTTGTGCGGGTAATGGAGCATACTTTACGTTTACTTTTTTACCCGTAAGTGCGGCTACATCACGGGCTACGCCCAAATGCGAAGCTGCATCACCACGGTTGGCGGTAAGGCCAATTTCTATCGTAAAATCGTTTTCCACTTTAAAATAATCCGCCCCTTGCGAGCCTACTACGGCTGCGGCATCCAGCACCATAATACCGTCGTGGCTTGTTCCCAAACCTACTTCGTCTTCGGCGCATATCATGCCTTCCGAAACTTCGCCGCGTATTTTTGATTTGCTGATTTTAAAAGGTTCGCCGCCTGTAGGGTAAAGCGTTGCGCCAACGGTTGCTACCAGCACTTTTTGTCCGGCTGCCACGTTGGGGGCACCGCAAACTATTTGCAGCAACTCAGGCCCGCCCACATCTACTTTGGTAACGCTTAAACGGTCGGCATTGGGATGCTGCCAACGCTCCTTCACCTCGCCTATCACCAAGCCCTGCAAGCCACCTTGTATACTGCTCACAGCCTCAATTCCTTCTACTTCTAATCCGCAATTGGTAAGCAATACACCCAGTTCTTCGGGCGATAGCTCTATATCTATCAGGTTTTTTAACCAGTTGTACGAAATTTTCATCTTTGCGCAAAGATAGGTTTCAATGTGCAAATGTGGAGATGTGTAGATTTGGAAAATTGCAGCTCTCTGGAAATTAGGATTGGAAACTTATTGTTAGAACTAACTGAATAATATTTTCAAATATGAATACCTTATTCAATTACGGGAATTAAAAGAAACGTACTGTCTTGAAAATAACTATTCATTTCGTAGAATACTCTTTTGTAGTCGTTCCATCTCTTTGCATTACCTCTTGTAGTGAATTTTGAGATAATAGCTGAATCTAATCTTGTCCTTAATGTTATTGTAGCACTATCAATATTTACATTACTAAAATTGGCATGGCGAAAATCCACACTATCCAGTTCCGACCTTATCATATTAGCTTTGTATAACTTTGCATATTTGAGTTCCGACCCATAAAAATTAACTTCGTACAAATTAGCATCCCGCAAATCTGCACCATTAAGTTTTGCATATTTCAATTCAGAATTACACAAAAAAGCCCCTTTCAGCTTTACTAAATTTAGATGCGCATAATCTAAGTTTACACCATCCAAGTATGTATCTGAAAAGTTTGCTTTTTTATAAATTAAATCTAAAGTTTCTATAGCAATACTACTACTTAGCAACGCAAGCAAAAGTTGTCCCCGTTCTGGACTGTATTCTTTATCTGTTAATTCATTCCCAACTAAAAATCTATATGGTCTCAAACTATGGCTCAACGCTATTATTCGTCCGATTAATTGAGGTGATAAATTGCGTATACTGTCTTTGCCATAGTCTTCCCGTAATTCGTTATTTACCTCATCAAAAATATTACCCATTAAAAATACGAGAGAACTACGTCTCTGAGCTTCTACCAAATAGGTTTGTTGGTCAATGCGTTTGTTTTGATTAGAAATTAAGTCATTTTGATTGAATAGTAACCAAATTGTTATTCCACCAAAAATAATGGTTAATATGCTAGATATCTTTTCAAAAAGATTGACTTTTTGAAACCATCGAACAGGTATATAACCCCTATTTTGTCTCCTTTTTCTATGTTTACGTTTCCGTAAGTGATATAATAACAGTTGTATTGCCCGTCGAAGGCTACTTATTTGTCGTTCACTATATTCGCTTCTTTGCGTTTCGAGTTCATCTTCTAATCGTTTAACAGTATCACTTAGTTGCTTTACTTTTTCTTCGTACTTATTATTCTCTTCCGCTTCTATCATACAATACAATATTCCTTACTGTAAATATAATTAATTAAAGCATAGGATTAAAATCCTATGCTGTTAAAATTACAGTAGTGGGGGGGG